>NZ_AP019781.1:0-1311129 GCF_019669965.1 Methanoculleus chikugoensis
CTTAAACCATTCCTTAAACACCTCATCTTTTCCCTTCTTGATCGGCGGGAACTCCACGATATTGACGAACATGACAACCTCCCGGGGAGACTTCAACAAGTAAGTATTCCCAGGCGAGCCTGTGTATAATCAGGAGCATATAGAGGTTTCTGCGATCCTGAACGGTGTCGTGCCGATCAATTACTATGGAGGGATCGGATACAGAGAACTTGATGGTTCTTACAACCCTCGCCCTTCTGCAATTTGATAGAAACCCCGTGCCGCCCACCGGATGGGAACCCATGCGAGACCCGGGCTCTTTGATGTGATAGCGTTCCATATTAACCGGGCCCCTGCAGCAAGCCGGGTGACAGACCCCCGCGGGCCACGCCTACTGGAAGAATCAGGACGGGCTCGATAAGGGGAGGCGTCACTACGTGGATGTGCCGGTCAATCCGGTTTGCTATACGTTGGGCATGGCGATGGAGTGGTATACGCGCCGGTGGTGCGGAAGGCGACACGCAGGATGATAGATTCCGGCGCCCGACCGTGCTCCGCCGCCTCCTGCTCCGCTCCCTGCATACCGGATTGCCCCATTATGCATTCTTTGGCGGGGCGCTTCCATCGATCTAACCATTGTACCCAACCCGCCCAGGCAGAGGGCAGAGCAGCGGCACCTTCGCCTCTCGCGTCACCAGTCGAGGATATCGGGCTCGCCCTCGATATAGTCCTGCAGGTTCTCAATGACGTCCTGCCGTGTCGTAGCGGCGTCGAGCATCCGCATGACGCCCATCTGCGGCGATGCGTAGATCCCTTTCCAGAAGTATTCGTCGTAATCGCTCCGGTTGGGATACGCGAGGACAGGTTTCTCCGGCGAGAAGAGTGCACGCCTGCCGCCCGTGTTCCCGCGTGCATCGAGGAATATCCAGCGGTCGTCCAGATAGACCGCGTTGTAGCAGTGGACGCAGTAGCCGAGCGAGTCGTCGTCCGCAAGGGTGATGTGCTGGTAGCAGAACCCGGCGGGAATCCCGATCCCGCGGAGCAGGGCCGCGAGCAGGTTTGCCTTCGCGTGGCAGATCCCCGTTCCCCCGGCGAGTACGTCGGAGGCTCTCGACGTTATGATGTCTGAACCAATATCGAAACAGTGCGGAATTTCGTCACGGACGAACTCGTACGCGATTCTCACCCTTTCAAGAGGGCTCTCGGCTCCCGGGAACAGCTCCTCAGCCTTTGCCCGGATAATCGGGGACGAGTAATCGACGTAGGGATGTTCTTCCAGAAAAATACTCAGATCTGTCATACGTGAAAAAGCAACAGGTTTTTTTGATGCTCAATACTGCATTGGTTTTGGGTCTATTTATGCCTCCTCCTGGAAGATATCCTGCGGAGCTCCACCGAAGAGTGTAGCCCCTGACCCTTTACGGGGGAAGAAAGTCTATGTACGAGAGTTACCTTCACGCTTCCATGGAAGAACGGCCTATAAAGGTCCTGGTCATCATGGGCAGCGCCCGGAAGGGAAACACCTACCGTGCTGCGGAGCGGATCCGCGAGATCCTCGAGGAGAGCGCACCGGTTGACTGGGAGTACGTCATGCTCAAGGACGTCGGCCTGGAGCAGTGCCGCGGGTGCTACACCTGTTTTGACCGGGGGGAGGAGTACTGCCCCATCAAGGACGATGCGGCCCTCCTCGAAGAGAAGATGCATGCCGCGGACGGGGTGATCTTCGCCACCCCGGTATACGGGTTCCAGGTCTCGGGACTGATGAAGGTCTTCATCGACCGCCACTCCTACATCTTCCACCGCCCACGGTTCTTCCGGCAGAAGGCGCTCCTCCTCACGACCGTCGGGGTGATGGGGGATAAGGACGTGCTGGACTACCTCAACACTGTGGCCCGCGTCTGGGGCTTCGAGGTCGTTGCCCGGGCAGGGATCGTCTCCCACGCGAAGATGGGCCCGCTCCCCGCCTACCGGCTGCGGGAGAATGAAGAGAAACTGCAGGCGGCGGCAAAGGCCTTTCTCGCCCCTCTCCGGAGGGGAACCCGCGCCAGGCCGGGGCTCTTCGACGTGATGGCGTTTCATATCGGGCGGGCGCCCTGCGACGAGCTGGGCGAGTCGGCTCCCGCGGATCACGCTTACTGGGAGAAGCAGGGGTGGTTCGAGAAGGGGAGGCGCTACTACGTGGACGTGCCGGTCAACCCGGTCTACCATGCGTTGGGCACGGTGGCGGAGTGGTACCTGCGGCGGCGGGTGCGGAGGGATCTGAGAGAAGTGAGTTGATCAGGGGCAGATACAGGGCAGGGGGAGAACGAGGCGATGGAGGCGGCTGCTATGATCAGCACCGACCAGGCATGACATTGGTTATGAAATCCCTCGATCTTCAGAGATCCATGGGTCGCGTTTGATATTCCAAAGTCCACGTGTTCGCCAAACCACTCCTGTTTGCCACTTTGTTCCATCTCACCGGTTCCATTTTACGGTTCACACAGATTCGATACACACGGCATATCGAATAGACGGCCTTAAAAATGTCATAACGAAGTCTATTTTTAATAAGAAAGAATTTATTAAGCGGATATAACAAAAGAAAATCTATATGGGCCGTATTCAAACAATCCTGTTCATTATCGTATTAGTTGCTACATGTTGGAAAGTATGGGGGATTTATGGCGATAGCACTGATGAGATTAAGGTGAAGGTTCCCTCATCGGCAGTGGTCGCTGCCGGGACAGTCACCCCGAAGATTACCCACACCCCTGTTTCATCAACCTGGGGGACTCAGGCATCAAAAGTCGCTGAAGCGATGGATTACACCAATCCCACAACCAGGGATTACTCCTTGAGTTTGATCGATAAAGACCATGGGGGAAAGTACAATATCGCACAGATCTGCGACATGTGGGAAAAGATCTATAAACGATGGACTTACGTAAACGACCCCAACGGATTTAACTACTACTCCCCCGCAAGCAGGACTATCAACCTCGGATTAAAGGGGGACTGTGATGATTTCGCGATCCTCACAGCATCATCGATCCAGGCAATCGGGGGTGCCTCCCGGATAATCATAGCATCAAATACTGATGGGGCGGGACATGCCTATGCAGAGGTCTATATATCCTCAAGCAAGAGTGACCTTCAAAGCGCTGCAGATTACATCTGCCAGAGGTACAAATGTAAGAGCATTGCCTACAGAACCACAAACGAGGGCGGACAAACACGATACTGGCTTAATCTTGATTGGCAGGCAAAGCACCCAGGGGGTCCGTATTACCAGAACAATGGCGAAACTGTCGCGATCTATCCTAACAAATATTGGGTGAAATTGAAGTAAGGTGGGACCGCGGCCATAACCCCTCCCAAACACTTCTCTGGAGACGTATTAGGCAGAGGCTTCTTCCAGAACCGCCCGCAAACCCTTTGCCGGGTATATCGACAGAATCCTGATATTCTCTTCAATCATAACAGAAGATGATACGCGCTCTGCAAGCCACAAAACATAGCTAAATCACAAATTTCTGCGCTCAAGAGCTCGATTCATACATTGTCGGGCTGGATTTGCGATGCCAGAGTCACTAAAAAGTGGAAGAACTCTATCGCCGCGAGTATTCCGATTAGACCCCACCACGGGAGCTCACCGGCCTACGCGGGATGGAGTTGACGTACGATCAGCGTTATCCGCCAGTCCTGGTTCTCACTGGTTATGAGCGTATATGCTTCTTTCAGGAGATTTCCAGAGGTATCCGGAGTTCGGCTCGCTTTCATCTGCCTGATCAGCATGGTAAGCCTTCGAGCAATTGCATCATAGCGAAGGGCATTCTTATGGAATTCTCTCTGCACCTGTATTGTTGTCAGGGCGCCCCCGAACGCAGGAAGCACGATAGCAAAAACAGTGAGAAGCGCCGGGATCTGGAGGCCCGCATCGTGTGCAGAGCCATGACCTATTCCCAGAGCGTGAAGAGCAGAGGCGATCATCGTGATCACGAACAGACCGATGCCGACTATCTCAAATATTCTATCCCTGGCTTCGTGACGAACTGTTGCTTTTCGATAAAATTTAACCTGATCTTCAAGGTATTCCGCAATAATAAAAGCAAAGATTGCCCTCTTCCGCACCCCAATGTCCCCCAACGGAGGGAGGGAGCGTTTCCAGAAGCCGGTAATTACCGTTCCGGTCCAATCCTCGGGGTTTGTTTCGCCCCCTTCCGAGAGATCCATCCCTGCAAGGGCAAGGAATGGGTATGCCCTGAGCTGCTCGGCGATGATCCGGTAGTCGATCCACTTCCTGTGCCACTCACCGCGCCTGGATACAAAGACGATCCCCAGTATTCCGGCCATCTCGAGGAACTCCAGCCAGAGCAACTCCGGGTGATCCGGGAGGAATAACACCTGAACAGTGACCGTCGCTACGGCCAGAGTTGCAAGGAGTGCTATCACAGTCCCGGCATTCAGGTGTCGTTTCTGGTAGAGAATCGCCAGCTGATCCATCCTGGCGAAAGCCGGTATTATCTCCTCTTCAAACGGCGCCACCAGGTCAACAGGCAGCCCGTATTTTTTACAACCGTTCCTGAGTGTTTCGCTCAACCAGTGTATCTCACCCGCTGTACCCGCAGGTGTCTGTTCCCGATTCAGAATGTTTAAACGATGGAGACTTTCGAACAGCACATCGGTTCCCGATCGGCCGGGAACCCCGCCAGCCGGATTTATATGAACGTAGGCTCTTCCAGTTTCCCGCGCGTAATTAACGATATCGGATGTCCCGCCCTGTCCGCTTGCCGGCTTTCCATCCCATACTGCAATGAGCAGATCACAACGATCGACAACGGCATGCCCCACCGCTTCGTATTCCTCCTCCCGGGTACCATGCGCAGGCAGTACGACAGTCGATGCTGCTTTTTCGAGGAGACCTTCAAACTCATCTCTAGAGGACTGAGTCCCGAAGTCCCGAAGATAGTCTTCCTTTTCAAAGGGGAGGAGCACATCCAGAGCAGGTGAGAGTACCGGGTTTCCTGCTTTCCATTCGAGCACGGCCTTCGCGACGATGCGATCGGCGCCTTCTGCAAGTGGTGAAATGACGCGATACCGGTATGGGGTATCCTCCAGAATACCGTCGATCTCTGCGAGGATGGCATGGATCTCCCGGAGAAGCTCAGGGGATGCGGAGACATTGCGGTGACCTGTGATACCGATCCGGATCTCGGCAAGTAAGGGTTTCTGTGGAGGTTCGGTAACCATCTGTTTCACCCCCTATTTGCCAGAACGGCTCTCCGGATCGCTTGAATTACCTGTGAATTTATCCCATTGAAGGCGTTAATCCACTGTGCATCGCTGATGCAGTACTGCATCGCCTTGGATAATCCTGTCTCTTCGATCATGAGCGGGATGATTGTCGTATCCCTATCGAAGGCCCGTTTCACCTCTCCATTCACGTGCTTGGATACGACGGAGTTTGATGAGCAGATCAGGATCATGGCAGGACAGGTCTCGATGGCATCAATGATCTCCTCATGGTAATCCTGACCGGGAAGGATATCCCGCGGTGCGATCCAGCAGCCAAGCCCTGAAGCTTCGAGTTCCGAGCAGAGCAGGTTGGCGATCTCCTTATCTTTCGAGGAATGACTGATAAAAATGGTTTTTTTGGAGCCGGATATCCCTGGGGGAACGACCTTTGGACTTGGTATACCGGTGTTTGCTCCGTCTATCCGCGCAAGGAGTCTCTTTGCATCAACGTTGTAGGAATTTATCTCCAGTGCTTTCCTGAAATAGTCACGTGCAAGGTCGGGACGCTTCAGGCTCAGGTAACAGAGACCTTTTGTGGACCACGCGTATGAGTCATAGGGATCGACTGCCATCGCCTGATCGCAGAGAGGTAGCGCCTCCTGGTGCCTATTGAGCACCAGGAGAGCAAGAGCTTTCCCCCAGAGGAGGCTGGATTCAGGTTTTTTCAAGGGGGTCCTCTCAAAGAGGGCAAGGCCGCCCGCTGCATCCCCCAGATAGGTGAGGGAGAGGGCCTTTCCGATGAGGGCGCACTCACTCTCCGGATCGGCTCGCAACGCCTCATCGCATGCCAGGATTGCCTCTTTCGGGAGGTTGAGCATCGCAAGGCTGATCCCTTTTGTCGCGAGGATGTTGATGTCTCCCGGACTTTTGATCAGGGCGTGATTGAAACGGCTCTGAGCTTCGACCGGATTGTTCATCGATGCATAGCATAGTCCCTCCAGTGTCAGCAGGAAAGCCTGTCCTTCGGAGATGTCCCCGATCTGTCTGCGAACCTCACTGGTATATCGAAGAGCTTCTTCGTAGCGGTTCAGACCGGCAAGTGCAATTCCCTTGTGTATAGCAGCCTCCGTTAGATCCGGATCTTCTGCCAGGACGGTCTCAAAGCATGCCAGCGCTTCTTCGTACCTATGAAGATTGTTCAGAGCAACTCCCTTCTTTACGCTAATAGCCAGATTGTCTGGCGCAAGGCACAGGGCTTTATTGAGATACTCCAGAGACTCATAGATCCTGTCCAGAACCTGCAGAACAACCCCTTTGCGGTAAAAATAGTCCGGTTCATCGGGGTCGAGGGCAATGGCACGGTCATAGCATGCCAGGGCTTTGTCGTATTCGGCAAGCTCCGCATGTATGATGCCCCGCAGCCACCATGCCGCTGCATTGTCCGGATGTAAGGAAAATACCTGATCGAGGCTGGCTACAGCACCGTCCATATCCCCGGTCTCGATCTGTGCCTGCCCCCTCTGGAGCCAGGAGTCCTCTGCACAGTCGTTCAATGCAATAGCATGGTCGAACGCATCGAGGGCCCCGGAATAATCCTCCAGAGCCATGAGGGCCCGCCCTTTGGACTCCCAGAACCCCCAATCCTCCGAATTAAGGCTGATTGCATTATCCAGGCAGTCTACTGCTTCGTTAGGCCTCTCCAGAGAGAGTAACGTTTTCCCTTTCCAGGCCCAGATATCTCCATCCTCGGGGCTGATACGGAGTGCGGCGTCGAAACACTCCAGTGCTTCGTCATACTCGCTCAGAGCGTTGAGCGATATCCCTTTGCCATACCATGCAGCACTGGATTCCGGATCTACCTGGAGTGCATCGTCGTAACACGCCAAAGCACTCTCTGGATCCTCCAGGGCAAACAGGACATGCCCTTTTAACGTTAAGACATCAGTATCGTAAGGGTCAAGTTCGTGAGCCTTATCAAGAAACACCTTCGCATCCTCTAGATCTTCTTGATCTCCTCCGCCATACAGGGCAGAATAAGCAAGGCCATACCAGGCAACCAGTGAATCAGGGGATTTATCGACTGCCCGACAGAAGCAGATTGTTGCCTCATCAAACTCGCCGTTATTGATGTGTTCATTCCCTTCATTAATCCAGTCATCTGTAGATTTCCAGAAGAGACCCATTTCAACCATTGTTTCGTTGGAACGGGCACCATATATACTCATCTTTTTATCTGTGGCCATTCAGGCCATATTTTTATGACGGCGGGCGTGAAACCGGCTGTTAGTACCAAAACCCTCTCGGGAGACCCCAAAACCATAAGCCCCTGTAACCAGGGAGAGCATCTCGGTGCTCACCGAGACGACCAACGATCTCCTTCGTGAGAAATACCCTCGCGATACTGAAACTCTCCAAGCGTTCCCTTTTCGTCTTACTAGACGAGGACCGACTTCTTTACCACTGAGGATGTCAGGGCCATGTGCTGATGAAAGAGAAGATCGCAAAGATATCGTTTCCCTTCATCGATCCCACCGCGGCAGCACCTGTATCGTGACAAACAAAACCAAAATCCTCAAAACCCCTCGCCCTTCCTCAGTTTAACCAGAACCCCGCCCCCGCGCTCCTCAACAACAATCCTCTCCATAATCTCCTCCCGGAGCCCCTTCGGGAGCCTTTCCGCCTGCCACTCCCGCTCCGCAGCAACATTCGCCACGGCGTTCGCCGGGTCGGCCGCCGCGACGGCCTTCAAAGCATAGTAAGCCCCTCCGTAGGCGTGCTGGGGGACATGTGCGGTCGCCACCGCCTGGCCGGCGGCCCGTGCGGCATACTGAGCCGCGCTCCCCTTTTCTGCGTCGCGGGCGGCGGCATGAGCCCCAAGGGACGCCCCGCGTATCTCAGCCATCCTGAAGACGCCCGTCCGGACCCATGCCCGGCACGTCTCGATGGCGTTTCGCGGCCGGTCGTCCTCCGGGTATGCCCTCTCGAAGAGCGGGAGCACCCGCTCGGCACAGTCCGCGACCCAGGCCGCCATCGTTATCTGGTCCTGTCTGCTGTATTTTTTCACGAACAGGTAGTATGAGCTTCCAGTATTTTGAGATACCACAGGGAAGGCTACGTCAACATAGGTTGACTTACACCGACACCCCTCTTCTAAGTCAACTTGCGTTGACTTACACAGACCCGCCTCACCCATGAGCACCGCAACGGAGAACAGACCGGTCCTCCTACAGGACGACCATCCCCCGGCCGGCACCACGGCCGCAAACGGCCCTTGGAGAGGGGTTGTGAGACGGAGTTACTCCCGTTTTCCTGAATCCCTTGAATATTTCCAGCTTTTCACTCTTCCTCCAACCGCGTCGAGAATTTTTCTTCGTACGCCGATAGTTATGGTTATTCGCCGTCACCTCTAATAACGAATAAAATAAGATTACGTTCTACCGAGAATGATTTTCCTTCGTCAAATCACCCAGGACGACATCGCCGTCATCAAAGGATGGCCCCCCTACCCTGCTGAGTTCAGCGATCTCGATTACGCGCTCAGGGACGAGGGCTGGCTGGATGAATACTCGCAAAAACCCGATGCGGAGATTCTTATCGCCGACGATGGAGGAACGGCTGCCGGTTTTTCGATCATCGCACGCGAGCCCGGCGGCATTGCTGAGTTCCGGATCGCACTCCACCCGGAGAGATGCGGGCGAGGGGTAGGGAGAACCGTCACATATCTCTCACTTGTGCATGGATTTTCCGATACTACAACCGGCACCGTCCGGCTTATTGTAAGGAAGAATAATCCGCGTGCAAAAAGACTGTATGAAGGGATGCACTTCCGAAATACCGGCGAGTGCATGGAGGAGATCCAGGGAAAACCTGTGGAGTTCTATCGGATGGACATCAACAGGATTGCATTTTACGGGGCTGATGCATGATGAAAGAAGCATTACTGGTCATCGATGTCCAGAACGAATATTTCTCCGGCAATCTGCCGATAACATACCCGAAGACGAGCTTAATCAGCATCCTTCAGGCGATGGATGCCGCATGTGCTGCAGAGATCCCGGTCGTAGTGATCCGGCACACCAGCACCGCTCCGGATGCCCTGTCGTTCCGGTTTGGAACCCCGGCATGGGAGCTTCACCCCGAAGTGAAGAAGCGGCCGTATGATCTGCTCATCGAGAAGGCCCTGCCCGGGAGCTTCACCGATACCGACCTTGATGCCTGGCTTAGAGATCAGTCCGTCAATTCGGTGACCATTTCCGGCTACATGACCCAGATGTGCTGTGATTCGACCGCCCGGCAGGCATTCCATAACGGGTACGGCGTGAAGTTCCTTTCGGATGCCACCGGAACGCTCTCCGTTACCAACCGGGCCGGGACGATCTCCGATACCGACCTTCACCGGGCAGTCCTCGTGACCCAGCAGATGCGATTCTCGCAGGTGATGACGACCGCAGAATGGATCCGGTCGCTGGAACTTGCGTACGGGTAGCGGTATTCCGCCCGGTCGCGGTCGTCTTCGGGCGTGCTCGAGAGGCACCGGAAGAGACCGGGTAACACCGCTCCGAGATCGGGAATCTGCGGGTGAAAGACCTCACGACGACGCTCCCCGGCAAACCTTGAATCACCGGCACATCCAATCCTTACCTACAGAAGGATGGGAGAGGGCATGAGCAAGACAATCATTACCGTCGTCGGAAAGGATACCGTGGGGATCATCGCGAAGGTCTGCACCTACCTTGCCGGAAACCAGGTCAACGTCGAGGATATCTCGCAGACAATTGTCCAGGGCTACTTCAATATGATGATGATCGTCGACACCAGCGGGTCATCAAAACCGTATGCCGAGATGGTGACCGAACTCGACGAACTCGGCGAGGAGATCGGCGTTCGGATCCGGTGCCAGCGCGAGGACATCTTCACGAAGATGCACCGCATCTGAGGTAGCGTCATGATCAACATCCTCGAAGTGAACGAGACCAACAAGATGATCGAGCAGGAGAAGCTCGATGTCCGGACGATCACGCTCGGCATCAGCCTCCTCGACTGCTGCGACGCCGATCTCGATGCCCTGAACCAGAACATATACGAGAAGATCACGGGGCTCGCAAGAGACCTCGTCTCGACCGGGAGGGAGATCGAGCTCGAGTACGGGATCCCGATCGTGAACAAGAGAATCGCGGTAACCCCCATCGCGCTCGTCGGCGGGCGGGCGTGCAGGTCGCCGGCGGATTTCGTAACGATTGCAGAGACGCTTGACCGGGCGGCACGGGATACGGGGGTCAACTTCCTCGGCGGGTACTCGGCGATCGTCTCGAAGGGGATGACCCCGAACGAGGAGGCGCTCATCCGCTCGATCCCCGCGGCCCTCGCCGCGACCGAGAGGGTCTGCAGCTCGGTGAACGTCGGCTCGACGAAGACCGGGATCAACATGGACGCCGTCAAACTGATGGGTGAGATCGTGCGGGAGACGGCCGAGGCGACGAAGGAGAAGAACTCCCTCGGCTGCGCGAAACTCGTCGTCCTCTGCAACGCCCCCGACGACAATCCGTTCATGGCCGGGGCGTTCCACGGCGTCTCCGAGGCCGACGCGGTCATCAACGTGGGCGTAAGCGGCCCCGGCGTCATCAAGCACGCGCTCGAAGGAGTCCGGGGAGCGAACTTCGAGGTTCTCTGCGAGACGGTCAAGCGGACGGCCTTCAAGGTCACCCGCGCCGGGCAGCTCGTCGCCCAGGAGGCCTCGGAAAGGCTCGGGATCCCGTTCGGGATCGTGGACCTCTCTCTTGCCCCCACGCCCTCCGTCGGAGACAGCGTCGCCGGCATCCTCGAGGAGATGGGACTCGAGTCGGTCGGTGCCCCGGGGACGACGGCCGCGCTTGCTCTCCTGACCGACCAGGTGAAGAAAGGCGGGATCATGGCGAGCTCGTTTGTCGGCGGACTCTCGGGCGCGTTCATCCCGGTCAGCGAGGACCAGGGGATGATCGATGCGGTGAACCGCGGCGCCCTCACCATCGAGAAACTCGAGGCGATGACCTGCGTATGCTCGGTCGGGCTCGATATGATCGCGATCCCGGGCGACACCCCCGCCTCGACGATATCCGGCATCATCGCGGACGAGGCCGCGATCGGGATGATCAACAACAAAACGACCGCCGTCAGGCTGATCCCGGTGATAGGAAAGGACGTCGGCGAGACCGTCGAGTTCGGCGGCCTCCTCGGGCATGCGCCGGTTCAGAGGGTGAACGGATTTCGCTGCGCCGACTTCATCAACCGCGGCGGGCGGATCCCCGCGCCGATTCACAGTTTCAAGAACTGATGGCCGGGGGAGTTCGGCTTTTTTTTGATTTAGGCAGCACGACAATCCCCACCGAGAACACGAGAGCGATTGAGCCTCGCGGCCGGTGCTGGAGTGCAGGAATAAACCTGTTGCGAGGTAGTCACATCCCCAGCACCAGGCGAATCAGCGTGAACGCCAGATACCCGATCAATGCACTGAGCGGGATCGTGATGAACCACGCCGTAACAATCCGGCGCGCAACGCCCCACTTTACGGCTCTCACCCCTTGAGTGGCCCCAACGCCCATAATGGAAGACGAGATGATATGGGTCGTGCTCACGGGTATTCCTGCGATCGAAGCCCCGATGATCGTCGCGGCGCCCGCCGTCTCCGCTGAGAACCCGTGAATCGGCCGGAGCCTCGTAATCCCGTAGCCCATTGTCTTCACGATCCGCCACCCCCCAGAGAGCGTCCCGAGCGCTATAGCCGCGTGTGCGGCGAGGATTACCCAGATCGGGACCGGCAGATGATTCGGATCAACACCGGCTCCAAAGTAACCGATGGAGAAGAGAAGCGGCGTGATGATCCCCATGGTCTTCTGCGCATCGTTGGTCCCGTGGCTGAAACTGTATGCCGCAGCCGATACGAGCTGGAGACGCCTGAAGCGTTGATCGGCTACATGTCGCGGGATATTCTCGGAGAACCGCATCACGCCGGTCATAAACAGCAGGCCCATGAGAAGCCCGATGATAGGCGAGAGGAACATGAAGAGAACAATTGTCCCGAGGGTCGAGAGTTGAATCGCCGCAACCCCGGCCGCAGCCAGGCCCCCGCCCATCAGACCCCCGATCAGCGCATGCGATGAGGATGACGGCAGACCGAAGTACCATGTTATGAAATTCCAGGCGATCGCCCCGATGAGGCCGGAGAGCACGATATAAGGGATGATCGAGGTCTCGACGTAATCGAGTCGGATGATCTTGCTGATGGTGCTTGCGACCGCAACACCGAACCCGAACGCTGCGATAAAATTGAAGGACGCAGCGAAGATCACGGCGTTCTTCGGGGAGAGAACCTTCGTCGAGACGACGGTCGAGATCGAATTCGCCGAATCGTGAAAACCATTCGTGAAATCGAAGAAGAGCGCAATGATAATGATGCCCACAATAAAGAGCACGGTAACGTCGAGCATGGAAGTATCAGTTGCTTAACAGTAGTGTGACAGCAGACATAGCCATTTTCCATGGAGAATATAGGATGCTATAGAGACACCTGCAAAAATACAGGAGAGTATAGGGAACCTATAGATCCCGGATTTTCGCTCGACCGGGTACCGGAGCTAGTTCCGGGTCGGTCGGACCTGCTGCAAAAACAGAACGATTATACCACGCCGGGGAGAGAAACGCCCATGCATCGGATCATCGACTGGAACGAGCTCTGGAAGGCGATATACGCAAGTTCTCCCGACCGCGTCGAGAAAGGCCACGATCCAGCCGCTCACTGGAACAAACGCGCTGCCGCCTACCGCCGGGCCACCCGTGACGAGAAACGGGCGACCGAGCAGGAACTCGCGATCCTGGATCTCGCGGCCGGCGAGACCGTGCTCGATGTGGGTGCCGGAACGGGGAGACTGGCCGTGCCGATTGCCCGGACCGCCGCCCACGTCACCGCCCTCGACCCCTCGGAGGGCATGCTCGCCGTCCTCCGGGAGCAGATGGCCGCTGCGGGGCGTACGAACTACTCCACGATTACGTTGCGCTGGGAAGATACGGTGATCGGCAGGGATGTTGAACCCCATGACGTCGTCGTCGCGGCGTTCTCGCTCGGGTTCTACGATCTCGACGCCGCCCTCGAAAAACTCGACGCCGCGGCTCGCCGGGTGGTCTATCTCTTCTGGCACGCGGGCGAGTGGCGGGATCCCGACGAGATGGCGCTCTACCGGGCGGTCTTCGGGGAAGAAGCGACCATGCGGAAAGGCTACCCGGACTACATCTACCCGGTCAACATCCTCCACGACGCCGGGATCTACCCGAACGTCCGGATCTACCGTGCTGCCTGGGACGCGGTCTACGACTCCGTCGAAGATGCCGCCGGGGCCTGGGCGGCGATGCACAACCCCGGGATGGAGGATCTCTCGCCGGTCAGGGACTACTTCGCCCGGGTGCTCCGCACGACCGGGTCCGGGAAGTACGTCGAGACGACGGTGCGGCCGACCGCAGCGGTCTGGTGGGAGAAGGTGGACGGCTAGGGGTACAGCCCCTCCACAGCAGGCGCCTCTCAAGAAAAACAATACCGCTATTGTGACTATGGAGTCGCCTGTACCTGACGTCGAGAACCAATATACCTCATTGTAATCTCGTTCATACCATGACAGGAAAGAGTCTGTCTGGTACGACCACGGTTGCCGTCGCCGGCATCCTCGTGGTTCTTCTGATGATGGCTGGGTGTCTCGGCAACGATCAGACGGCCGCACCGGAGCGGATCACGGTAACGGGGTCGACCACCGTCATGCCCATCGCCGAGCAGGCGAGAGAAGCGTTCGAGGCACAGGACGCCTCCGCGGAGATCATGGTGAGCGGAGGGGGCTCGAGCGTCGGGGTCAAGGCCGCCGGTGAGGGCACCGCAGACATCGGCATGTCCTCACGGGACCTCAAACCCGAAGAGACCGCAGGTTACCCGGATCTCGTCAAGCACCACATCGCCGATGACGCGATCCTCCTCATCGTCAACCCGGGAAACAGTGTCGAGAGCCTCACGCTTGATGAGGTGCGGGGCATCTACAACGGCACCTACACGAACTGGAACCAGGTCGGCGGGTCTGAGGCGCAGATCGTCGTTGTGGGAAGAGACAGTGCATCGGGAACACGGGAGTTCTTCTCCGAGTTTGTCATGGATGAGGAAGACTTCACCAGGACCCAGGAGGAGTTCAACTCGAACGGCGGAATCCAGCAGAAAGTCTCCCAGACTCCGGGCGCGTTCGGCTACGTCGGCCTCGGCTACACCGAAGGCGTGAAGCCGCTCGCGCTGGACGTCGGCGGAACCAGCGTTGAGCCCACGCTCCAGAACATCACGGACGGGACGTATCCCATCAGCCGGCCGCTCTACATGCTGACGAACGGAGAGCCTGAGGGGCTTGCGCAGCGGTACATCGATTTCATCCTGAGCGCGGAAGGCCAGGAGATCGTAGCGAGCGAAGATTACATCCCGGTGCGGGGATGAACGGGGTAACGCCCCCATTTTTTTGAGTGCTACGGCGGAGTGCTGATGGCAAAAGGTTTCAGCATACGGGCCCGGTGCCAGAACTTCGGGTGGCCGCGAGATCGCGGAACGGGAGAGATCGGCAGGCCGATCATTGGAGCGAAGAGGCGGTTTGTCGATCGGGCCGTCGGCAAAATGCTCTTTTGTGCCGCGCTGGCCGCGATCGTCGCAGTCTTCTTTATCATCGTCTTCCTGCTCCGCGACGGCTACCAGATCGTTCTCGAGACAGGTCTCTGGAACTTCCTCGTCGGTGCGGAATGGAACCCGACCGGCCTGAATCCGGCCTACGGGGTGTTTCCGCTCATCACCGGGACGATCCTGGTTATGGCGCTCGCGATGGTCATCGCTGTCCCGCTCAGCATCGGGAGCGCTGTCTTCATCGCAGAGATCGCCTCTCCGGGGATGAAATCAGTTATAAAACCCGCTATCGAGCTGCTGGCCGGCATTCCCTCCGTCGTCTACGGATTCTTCGGCCTGATCCTCCTGACCGACTGGATACGTGTCGTATTCGACCAGCCGTCGGGGTCGAGCTGGCTTGCAGGCTCGATCCTCCTCGCGATCATGGCCATACCGACGATCACGAGCGTCGCCGAGGATGCCATCAGTTCGGTCCCGAGAGAGTTCAAAGAGGGCAGCCTCGCTCTCGGGGCAACGCACTGGCAGACGATCCGGAGGGTCATCGTGCCCGGCGCGCTCTCCGGCATCAGCGCAGCGATCATCCTCGGGATGGGGCGCGCCATCGGCGAGACGATGGCGGTGCTGATGGTCACGGGGAACGCCGCCGTCATCCCGGACCCGATCTACGACGTCTTCTCCCCCGTACGGACGCTGACCGGGACGCTGGGCATCGAGATGGGCGAGGTCGCGTTCGGAAGCACGCATTACCATGCGCTCTTCGGTGTTGCGGTGGTCCTGCTCTTCACCACGCTCGCGATCAACAGCGCGGCACGGGTCATCATCACCCGGATACAGGGAACACAGGGTACGGCACGGCCCACGCCGTCCGGGCGGGTGAAGGCCGCGATCCTGCACTCCACGCCGTATCAGGCTATTACCGGGGCGGCCTCACGCATAACCCACGCCGTATCGGCGCCGTTCGGAAGGCTTCTCCCCCCGAGGGCCTCGCAGCGATGCGCGTTCCTCCTGGTATCGCTCTCGGTCGCGATCGTGATCGCGGCTCTCGGAGTGATCCTCTTCGAGCTCGTCGTCAACGGAGCCGGAGCGATCTCCTGGGAGTTCCTGACCGGGTCGCCGAGAGATCTCGGGAGAGCAGGAGGAATATTCCCCGCGATCGTCGGGACGTTCTACCTCGTGGGAGGAGCTCTCGCTATCGCCCTTCCGCTCGGGATCGCGACGGCCGTCTATCTCGTCGAGTACACGGCCGAGACCCCGCTGACGCGGAGCACCCGTACCGCGGTGGACCTGCTGAACGGAACGCCGTCCATCGTCTTCGGACTCTTCGGGTTCGCGTTCCTGGTGCTCTTTATGGGCTTCGGGGTCTCGCTGATCGCCGGACAGATCACCCTCGGCCTGATGATCCTCCCGATGATCATCCGGACGACCGAAGAGGCGCTCCGGTCGATCCCCGGCTCTCTCCGGGAGGGAAGTTACGCTCTCGGCGCCACAAAGTGGCAGACGATCTGGCGGGTGGTCCTTCCCCCGGCACTCCCCGGGATCCTCACCGGAGCGATCCTCTCCATCGGGCGTGCTGCAGGCGAGACGGCCCCCATCATGTTCACGGCAGCGATCTTCAGCAGCAGATTCCTGCCGTCGTCGCTCACGGAACCGGTGATGGCGCTCCCATACCACCTCTTCGTCCTCACCACAACCGTTCCGGGGGCGGCCACGCAGAGTTACGGGACCGCGTTCGTGCTCCTGCTGCTGGTCCTCACGATCTATCTCGCCGCGATCCTGGTTCGGCGGCGATACCACCGGGCAACGGTGATGTAAATGACTGGATCCACGATCCTCGAGACGACAAACCTCAACCTCTGGTACGGGCAGAAGCATGCCCTCATCGATATCTCGCTCCAGATCCCGAAGAATAAGGTCACGGCGCTGATCGGACCGTCGGGATGCGGGAAATCGACCCTGCTCCGGTGCTTCAACCGGATGAACGACCTCATCGACTCCTCAAGGATCACCGGAGAGATTCTCTTTAACGGGAACGATATCCACGATCCCCATGTGGACGTATACGCGATCCGCGAGAAGATCGGCATGGTCTTCCAGAAACCCAACCCGTTCCCGAAGAGCATCTACGAGAACGTCGCTTACGGCTCCCGTATTCATGGGGTGGGCGATAAGAAGGAACTCGACCGCACCGTCGAGGAGAGCCTGAAGGGGGCCGCGCTCTGGGACGAAGTGAAGGACCGCCTCCACGAACCCGCGCTCTCCCTCTCGGGCGGACAGCAGCAGAGGCTCTGCATCGCGCGATCCCTTGCGGTCGGGCCGGAGGTGATCCTGATGGACGAGCCATGCTCCGCCCTCGACCCCATCGCCACGGCAAAGATCGAGGACCTCATCGTCCGGCTTGCCCGGGACTACACCGTCGTCATCGTCACGCACAACATGCAGCAGGCGGCACGGGCCAGCGACTGCACCGGGTTCATGTACCTGGGAAGACTGGTGGAGTTCGACAAAACCACGAAGATCTTCGAAGATCCCGGTGAAGAACTGACGGAGAACTACATCACCGGGCGGTTCGGGTAGGGAGAACCAATGGTAACGAAATTTCATACGGAAATTGCGTCCCTGAAAGGGGATGTTCTCGCGATGGGCCGCCTCGCACAGGGTATGCTCCGGCAGTCGATGGTAGCGTTGAAGGCCCAGGACGTGACGCTCGCCGAGACGATCGGCGAGGAGAAGCAGAAACTCGCGGATTACGATGATGGGATCGAGCAGAAATGCCTGAGACTCATCGCCCTCAACCAGCCGATGGCAAAAGACCTCCGGACGATCGCAGCCTCGATGAAGATGATCACGAACCTCCACCGCATCGGCCGCTACGGGAAAGACATCACCATCGTTGTACCCGATCTCGCCGGGGCGCCGCACGTGGGAAACCTCGTCAGCCTCCCCCACATGGGAGAGGTCGTCGACGGGATGATCGCGGATGTGCTGGTCGCGTTCGAACGCGAGGACCTCGCCGTGATAGCCAATATCCAGGAGAGGGAGGAGGTCGTCGACGCCCTCAGGTACTCCATATTCCGCGAGTGCCTCACCTACATGATGGAGGACCAAAAGAACATCACGCGGTGCACGAACTACGTCATGATCGCCCGGTACCTCGAACGTTGCGGGGACCACGCGTGCAAGATCGCGGAGAAGGTGCACTACATGGTGACGGGCGACCGGATTGAGATCCGGTGATACGGACGACCGGCCGGTAACCGCCCGACATTCCCAAGTGGTTTTATACCCGCAAACGAATCTCTCAGAGAGATGCAGAATGAGCAGCCCGTGAACCTGAAGGGCATCGCGTGGACGGCGATGCAGCAGTACGGCTTCATCCCGGCCTTCCGGCCGGCCGTCCTCCGGGAGGTCGACGCTCTCGCCGAAGACGCCTTCCCGGATACCCCCGGCGACCCCCTCGATCTCCGGTCGCTCCTCTGGTCCTCGATCGACAACCACGACTCAGAGGACCTCGACCAGATCGAGGTCTGCGAAGAAGGATCGGGCGGTGAGATCCGGGTCAGGGTCGCGATTGCGGACGTCGACTCCCGCGTCCCGAAAGGATCGGAGACCGACCGGCACGCCGCCCATAACGGAACATCCGTTTATACCGGCGTAACGACCTTCCCGATGCTCCCCGACCGCCTCTCGGCGGGCATCACCTCGCTCCTGCCCGGCCGGGACCGGATGGCGGTCGTCATCGAGTATACCGTCCTTGCCGACGGGAGGACGCGGCCCGGCGAGATCTACCGGGCGACCGTCAGGAACCACGCGAAACTCGTCTACGAGGAGGTCGGCGACTGGCTGGAGGGGAGCGGCCCCGTTCCGGAGGCGGTCAGGGAGACGCCGTGGCTTGCAGAGCAGGTCCTCCTTCAGCACGAGGCCGCGGTGCGCATGAAGAAGCGGCGGACGGAGCAGGGAGCGCTCGCCCTTGAGACGATCGAGGCCGAGCCGGTCGTGGCGGACGGCCGGGTCATGGGGCTCGTCGTCCAGGAGCAGAACCTCGCCCGGTGCCTCATCGAGGAGTTCATGGTCGCGGCGAACGGCAGCATAACGGCGTTCCTCGCCGCCGCCGGTCTTCCCATGATCCACCGGGTCGTCCGCACCCCGAAGAACTGGGACGGGATCGTTCAAGAAGCGGAGGACCGCGGCGAGACCCTGCCCGACCACCCGGACGCCGAAGCGCTCACGCGATTCCTCATCCGGCAAAAGGCGGCCGACCCCGACCGCTTCCCCGACCTCTCCCTGACTGTCGTGAAACTGATGGGCGCGGGGGAGTACGTGGCGTTCCGGCCGGGAGACGAGCCGGTCGGCCACTTCGCCCTCGCGGTCACCGACTACACCCACGGCACCGCACCGAACCGGCGCTACGTCGATATTGTCATCCAGCGGCTGATAAAATCGGTCATCGACGGGGATGAATGCCCGTATACCTGCGAAGAACTCGACGACCTCGCCGCACGGCTCACCGACCGGGAGAAGGCGTCGCAGAAGGTCGAGCGCTACGTCCGGAAGGCGGCGGCTGCCGTCCTCCTCCGGGAGCGGATCGGCGAGACGTTCGAGGCGTTCGTCACCGGCGCCTCCGAGAAGGGAACCTACGTCCGGCTGATCGATCCGCCGGCCGAAGGAAGGGTCGTGCTGGGCGAGCAGGGGCTCCGGGTCGGCCAGCGGGTGCACGTCCGCTTGCTCGCGACGGACCCCTACAAAGGCTTCATCGACTTCGCGCGTACCGGATAAAGGGGGATCCCCTCCCCCATTCAGTATCCGAGCCGTTCCCTGATCAGGACGAGGGATACCCGCCCATCGGCGTCCTCCTTATCGAGGATCACGTGCTTGCCGATGTAACTTCCCATGCCGTAGACGTGCTGTGCCCGCTGGTTCTCGAGGGGCAGGCAGTACTCCCGGCACCGCCGGAGCGCATCGTCGACGGTCGGCACGATCTTGTTTGTCCCGGAGACGAGGATGAGGTGGGCCGCCGCGTGAGGCCACGCCCCCATCCGGCTCCCGGTCTTGTCGCACCCGACGACCTCGCCCGACTCGGCGATCGCCTGGACCCCGGAGAGGAAGTAGTCGGCGGCCACGCTCTTCCTGCGGAGCGCGTGCCGCTTCTTCTCATCGTTCTCGGCGGTGATGACCGCGTGGTAATCGCGCCACCCCTTCCGGTTCTCCTTAAGCGCCCGGTCAAACCCCATCTCGTTCATGGTCGTCGAGGAGCCGTACATGACCTCGGCCCCCTCCGGGATCAGGTCGATAACGGCCCGGAGCCCCTCCTCTGCCGTATCCACAAGAATCACCCTGATATTCCGGGATTCAACTGCTTCAGCCGTTCTTTTTATCGTCGCCTCGTCCGGAACCCGGTTCCACCGTTCCGTGTCCACCCCGGCATCCTTCACCAGGTTGACCGCACTGTACTCGGTGGGTTTTGCCATCTGCTGGCCGGTAACATCTGCCATCCAATCACCTTCAGGGACGGAGATACGTCATCCCACATATACCTCTCGATGACCCGGATCACAGAGAGGAGGCATACGCTTACCACGGGAGTTTCAGTACCAGACGTGGTCCATAAGCACCCGGCCGTCCTCGCGGAACCCGGTCCCCTCCATCTCAAGCAGCCTCCGCTTCATCTCAAGGCCGCCCTGAAATCCGCCCATCGCTCCGTCCGACCGCAGGGCGCGGCGGCAGGGGATGGCAAGAGGAAATGGGTTCCTGGCGAGTGCGTTCCCGACCGCCCGTGCGGCGCCGGGCACCCCGAGGCGCCGGGCGATGCGCCCGTAGGTGCTGACGTATCCCCGGGGAATGCCGGATTCGGCGAGGAGAACGCGCTGCTGGAACGGCGGGCGCCGGTCAAGGTCGAGGAGATCGATATCGAACTGCACATCCTTCCCCAGGAGGAAGGACTGTATCCCGGCGCTGAACGCCGGGACCTCTCCATCGCGGGGCTCCTCGACGGAAGGCATGCCCTCAATCATCATCGCATCGGATCGTGGGTCGCCGGGGAGGAGTATTCCATGTACCCTCGGCCCCGAGCGGGAGTGGACCCGGATGAGGCGGGCCTGACCGGATGCCGTCGCGATCCCGGCGACCACCGGCATCGTATCGGGCAGACCGTCAAGAGATCGATCCATGATCGGAGAAGACGATCCCCCGGCATCTCATTTTGTGGGAGGAAAGGGCTGTCCGTGACCCGGAGATAGCCCCGGTCAGGATCGGGTCGTACCGGCGCAACAGGTATATCAGGCACCAGCATAAAACAGGGGTAGATGTTTGAACAGATAGGGAATCTCATCGACGTCGTCATACACTTCGATGATTTTCTGCCGCTCGTCATCGAGGAGTACGGGACATTCGTGTACTTCTTCCTCTTCCTCATAATCTTCCTCGAGACGGGGCTGGTCGTCACCCCCTACCTTCCGGGCGATTCGCTCCTGTTCCTTG
This sequence comes from Methanoculleus chikugoensis, assembly GCF_019669965.1. NCBI lineage: Archaea > Methanobacteriati > Methanobacteriota > Methanomicrobia > Methanomicrobiales > Methanomicrobiaceae > Methanoculleus > Methanoculleus chikugoensis. The sequence continues at coordinate 21,338 of NZ_AP019781.1, forward strand.
TAGGCGCAATCGCCGCACAGGGCAACCTCAGCCTCCTCCCCGTCCTCGCGCTCCTGATAACGGCGGCGATTGCGGGGGACACGCTGAACTACTTGATCGGGAGGGAGTTCGGCTCCCGGTTCCTCTCGCGGGGAATCCCGTTCATCAGACCGCACCATATCGAGAAGACCGAAGCCTACTTCGAGAAGTACGGCGGGAAGACCATTGTGATAGCCAGGTTTGCTCCCTTCGTCCGGACCCTGGCGCCGTTCCTCGCGGGGACCGGGAAGATGGACTACTCCAGGTTTATCCTGTTCAATGCGACCGGAGGGGTGTTGTGGGTCACGAGTTTCATCCTCGCGGGCTACCTCTTCGGGAACATCCCCCTCATCTCCGAGAACTTCAACCTTGTTGCTTTCGCGATCATCGCGGTCTCCCTGGTCGGCGTGGGTTCCATGATCCTCGATGTCAAACGGCTCTGAGATCCGCCGGGAAGAATGCCTGAATATTTTCTTCAGAATAGAGATCGGAGAATTTGTCTCAAAAAAGGTCAGGGGGCCGGTGCGGCCTCCACGGCTTGTTCTTCCTCTTCCATCGCTTCGCTGTCCCAGACAAGGGCGCTCTTCATCTCGGTCATGATCACCCTCGATCCCGGGGGAACCCGGATCGCGTCGCCGATATCCTCCGGAGCCCGCGCCCAGACGACCTGGTGCTTGACATCCCCGTCGGGCAGCAGCACCACAACGCTGTAGGTGTTCATGCCCTCCTCGGGAATACCCTCCTCCCCCGGGGTGATACGGTAACATGTAAACGTGACCGGGGCCGCTTCTCCTGCCGTGCTTTCTTCTGCTCCACCTCTCATACGCGTTCCTCCGTCACCCGGACGTGCGCGGCTCCACGAGGTCCTCAGGGGCATCCCCCTTCTCCGCCGGGAGCCCGGCGCCACGCCGGAGAGCCACCTCCTCTGGATCTCCCGGATATAATACCTTGCCCCTGCCGCGGCTCAGGCGGGAGGGGAGGTGTACCCGGACAGGGGTCCGGTGCCGTACCCTGCCGGCCGCTGGAAAAAAATAATCTATGGGAGGCGGAGAGGCGGCTCTCACGCGACGTGGATGTACCGGTCGACCAGTTCCCGGATCGCGTCGTTGTTGCCGTAGAGCCTCTCGCTCAGTCCCAGGTCGTCGAAGGCCTTCAGGGTAGAGATCCTGCTCTCGATCATTCCCGCCGGGAAGATCCCGTTCGACTCGAAGATCGCACGCTTCGCCTCGAGTGCCTCGGCCGACTCGACGCAGGAGGCAGGAAGCTGCTTGAACGTCGCGAGACGTTCCTTGAACTCGGGGCGGAAGATGTTCCCGCTGACATAGAGTTTCTCGGCCGCTTCGAGCGCGCCGGGCATCTCGATTCCGCGGAGCGCCGCCACGATGAGACCGGCGACGATCAGGTAGGGATCGGCCGATCCGTCGGCGACCCGGTACTCGAACGTCTGCTTTGAGGGGCGGTTCGGCCGATGACCGTTCTCGCCGGGGTTCGCGTCACGGGTCATGCCGTCGGCGCCGACCCAGCCGAGAGGCACCCGGACCACGACCGAGCGGTTGCGGTCGCCCCAGCAGACCGTCGTCGGCGCCTCCTGGTGGGGGACGAGACGGAGGTAGGAGGTCGGGATGGTGTTCCCGAAAGCCGTCAGGGCGTCGGAGGCGTCAAGGATGCCGGCGATCATCTTCCGGGCGAGCGGGCTCAGTCTGCCCTCCTCGACCAGCAGGTTCCTGCCGTCCTTCTCGACGAGCATGTGGAAGTGCATCCCGCTCCCGGCCTTGCCGACGGTGATCTTCGGGGCGAAACTGATCTCGACACCGTACTGGTTGCCGAGCATCCGCAAGACCCACTTCGCGACGATCAGCTGCTCGACCGCCTGCTCCACCGGCATCGGCAGGAACTCGATCTCGTGCTGCTCGTAGTAAGCGTCGTCGTTATAGAAGCACCCGACCTCAGAGTGGCCGTACTTGATCCTGCCTCCGGCGCGGGCGATCAGCCGCATCGCCTCGTCCCGCAGGTCCGCGAACTTGACGAAGGGTTCGGCCGAGTGGTAACCTTTCTGGTCGCGGCCGGGGTAGAGGTCGTCCCGCGGGCTGACGACGTAGTACTCGAGTTCTCCAAGGGTCTTGAAGGTGCACCCGGTCCGGCGGGTGAACTCCTCGTCCGCCTTGCGGAGCACGTACTCCGGCGCGCTCTCAAGCGGTTTCCCGTCGCTGTCGTAGAACGAGCAGAGGAACTCGAGTGTCGGCACCTCGGCGAACGGGCTCACGAACGCCGTGCGATACCGGGGGATGACGTAGAGATCGCTGCTCCCCGCCTCGATGAACGAAAAGAGGTTGCTGCCGTCGACGCGTTCGCCGTCCGAGAGGATGGTATCGAGGTGTTCCTTTGAAGAGATGACAAAATTGAGGGTCTTGAGTTTGCCGTCCTCGGCGGCGTAACGGAAGTTGACCATCTCAATTCCGTTCGCCTCGCAAAACCGTATCATGTCCTCTTTCGTAAATTTCGCCGGATCCTTCTTGAGAAAACGTACCAGCTCGTTGGGGTTCATCAGGATCTCAGAATCATTCATATTTTTTAAACGTTGGCTTTGACCGTATAAAAATGAGTCTTCGCCTCTCCGCATCCTGTCCGGCGAGGGTATCGCGCATCCGGATATACGATGGATAAAGAGCCGGATCGAGGATGGCAGCAGCCTCGCAGGGGTTGAAAACGGCAGCACAATCAGCTCACACCACCCGCGCGACGGATTACGGCTCCGTTCCGATCGCTAGCCCGCCCCGTCCAGCCTTCCTGAGAGATCCCACACCACCCTCAGGGCCTTCGAGATGGCGTTGCCGGCATCCTCTCCCCGGAACCCCGCCACCTCCGCGAGCACCGCAAGACCGAGCCGGGCGTTCCTCTTCGCGTAGTCAAACGATACCTGGTCGACGGTGTCGTCCGGGGTATGGGCCGGGCCGTGCCCCTCGCAATGGGTCGTCACGGCCGGGTAACCCCGGTCACGGAAGGATACGTGATCTGAGGTGCAGGAATGGACGTTCTCGGTCAGGGTGAAGTTCGTGGAGTAGAGGGTGTTATAGTCCGCCATGAGTGCCGCGACATCCGCGGAATGCTCGTCGTAGACGATATCGAGCACGGAGCGGTCAAGGGGATCGTAGCAGGACGAGTCGTAGTTGAGATAGAGCACGATCGGGGACGCCGCACCGGCGGCGTACTCGATGCTGCCGAGACGGCCGACCTCTTCGCCGTTCCAGAACGCGAACTGCACCGTCCGGTCGAACGAGTGCTCGCTCATAACCCGGGCAAGTTCCAGGACGATCGCGACGCCGCAGCCGTTGTCGGTGGCCCCGGGCGCGCGGGCGGGGTCGAGCGACTTGCTGTCGTAGTGCGCCCCCACCACCACGACTCCGTCGGAGGCGTCGCCCCCGGGGAGCGTGGCGACGATGGCATTGTGTTCGCCGCCCCGTGACTCCACCTCGAGCCCGGGGATGGCGGCAAGCCTCGCGGAGAGGTACGCACCCGCCTCCTGGTTCCCCTCGGTGCCGTATACCCGGGTCGAGAAGTTCTGCAGGTCGTAGGTCGTGTTCCGGAGTTCCGACTCGTCGATCTCTGCGAGCATCGCGGCGATCCCGGGGTCGTACTCACCCCCGGGCGTGCCGGTGGCGGCTGCCGGAGCGGCTGCAAGGAGAACTGCCATGCCGGTGAGGAGGAGAACGCAGAACGACGGCCCGTGAGAACGGGCATGCCGTCGGGTATGCTTTCCGTGCACTGAATCCTGTTTCATACATGATCACGCAGAACATGCCGAAAGGAGAGGGAGAGATATATACTTTCTCCCGGACGAAGAGGAGATTGCGATCGGAGAGAAGGGCCATCCCCGACCGGAATCGCCGGAACACGCCCCGGATACCCTTCATGGGAGACGCGGTTTCCGGGGCCAGGTATATATTGCATGGCAAAGAGAGGGGTCCTGAGCGGCCCAGAGGCGGATCGCGATAGGTGCATTCATGCCCGACCGACCATCAGCAGGCGACGAGTCGACCCTCTTACGATGGATGCGGCTTGAGATCGGCAGGATCAACGACGGGATCGTCTCGGAGCGTAAACGCCTCTCCCGGCTCCTCGCGGAAGAGCACCCGTCGTCCGTCACGAAGGGAGGGGACCGCTACGACTTTGACCGGGGCGTCCTTCTTCACCTGGAGAGGACACTCCCGGGCGAGTTGCAGAGACGGCTCCGGCTCCCGATCCTCTTCTACTTCGACTCGACGGTTCCGGACAGTTTCTTCCTCGGAGACGAGGCCGCGGTGCAGGCCCTCCAACACCTCGGGGAGATCAGTACCCTTAGGAGGATGCAGGGCGGAAGGCTCTGGATCGCAAAACCTCTCGTCTACGCCGTCATGAACCGGTACCCGACGGTCATGCAGGTTGTGATGGGGTAGGGGAACCGTCCCCCACGGAAAAGAGGATGAACGTCTCCCCGGCACCCGACAGGATACCCGCCGCCTGGTGGCCGACGATCGGATACGCAGCCGCTGAGACACCCGGCGGCAGATCACCGGCATACCGGCCCTCGGTGATCGGCGGGACCTCGCGAGACGACCGATCCTGTGTTCCAACGACGATACAGGCTATCAACCCGCCGACAACCAGTGCCTGAATGACGACGGTCAATATTGTGGCCATCTGCTGCTGGGAGATTCTATCACCCCGCGTGCCGGAGGCGGGGATGATATTTATATTTTGCTATTTTTATTACGCCGAATAATATATATTGCTACACATATGTTGCACGGTAGCGAAGGAACGGCAACCGGACATTCGGTGACCCGGGCGGTACACGCACGGCATCAGCCGGAACGGCCCGGGGACTGGCCGGAACCGCCCTTCTTCGCGACCGTCCTCCGGAACCGCTCAAAGACCGGGCGGGTGACCTCGTCCATCTGCCGGTCGAAGTAGTCGACCCATTCCGCGACGAGGGCGAGCTGCTCCTGCTGCGCGGAGAGGCGGCCCTCAAGGTCGTCGACGGTCTTCCGGAACCGCTCACCCTCCTCGGCCCTCAGTTCGCGCTCCTGCTCGAGTTCCTCGACCAGACGGGCGATCCGGCGCTCCTGCCGGGCCAGCGTATCCCGCATCACCCCGAACTCGATCACCACCTCGGACGGGAGCGGGGCGGCTGTCCGGCCGATCTCTTCCGCGGGTTCTTCAGGTGGGGCCCGATCTTTTCCCGATCTAACCTCGTCGGCGATCTCCTCAGGCGAGAGCCCTCGCCCGGAGAGCTCCGTGAGTTCCCGGACGATCGCCACAGCCTTCTGCGGGAAGAGCCGGGCCCGCCCGATCGTCCGGTAGGTAAAAAGGCTGTCGTAGGCCCGGATGAGCGCCCGGACATCCTGCTCCGAAAGCCCGGTGAGGTGCGCGATATCACCGATCTTCAGTTCCTTCTCGTGCATGCTGCCATCCTCGCGCCCGCCTGCATCCCGGGGCGGGAGCCCTACGTAATTCTTTGTCGTCATCAGGTATAGGTACATGCCGGATCACGTTTTTTCCCGCCGGCGCCCCATTACTGGTATCATGAACCGGGGAGAGAGGGAGAGCAGCGCGGGCAAAACGACCATTGTTCTGAAGGCGGTGCGATCCGCCCGCCTCCAGGTGCGGCCGGACGGAACTCTGCGCGTGGTCGCCCCCCCGTCGTTCGACGTCGAGGGGTTCCTGCAGCGCAACGCGGCCTGGATAGAGAAGCGGCGGCGGGAACTCGACCGGCTGGCCGCCGAAGGACGCGGGCGAGAGGAGATGCTCCTCCTGCACGGGCGGTTCTGCCGCGTGGTTCCGGGCGCGCGGTTCGCGGTCGACGAGGCCGCGGGAACCGCCGCCTTCCCGTCCGTCCCCGCTCTCCGGCGAGGACTCTCCCGGATGCTGAAGAAGGAGGTGCTCGACCGGCTGGTGGCCTGCCCGGATCTCGCCGGCCGGTGGCAGGGGCGGATCGCGGTGAAGATGCAGAAGACGCGGTGGGGGAGCTGCTCGGCGCTCGGCAACGTAAACGTCAACCTGCGCGTCGTAGCCCTCCCGGAGACGCTACGCGAATACGTCGTCGTCCACGAGGCCGCCCACCTCCGCGAACAGAACCATTCGGAACGGTTCTGGCGTCTCGTCGGCGAGCATTACCCCGATTACCGGGCGGCGGAAGCCGAACTCCGCCGCTACTGGATCATCCTCGAGCGGAACCGAGTATGGAAGGCGCTCGGAGAGACGGGGTGAGGGGTATCAGCACTTTGCTACAGTTCTGAGGATCCTCCGAAGGCCAAACCATCGACCTGCCCATCGGCCAGTCGCACATCGCACCTGCGGTGCTCATGCTCCGGTTCTTACGAACCGTCGCACCCTTCGGGAAAGTCGTCCTTCGCGTGAGGCAGTATCATTATCTGCACCTGTTGACTCACGCGAAGCCGCGAAGGACGCGAAGATCGGTGTAATTACCTGTAATTCCCTTCGCGGCTTCGCGTTCTTCGCGTGAGACTGTATTATTAATCCCCAGCAAGTAACTCACGCGAAGTGCGAGCGAAGCGAGCTTGAGCACCGTAGGCGCGAGCCGCGACTGTCCGCAGGACAAGAGCGTGAGAAGCCGTAGGCTTCGAGACGCGAAGAGCGCGAAGGCCAGTATCAGGGTTACCACCAGCTCTTCATTACGGCATTGCGTGAGACTGCATCGTTTGATGTCAGGTATCAAAATTAGCGAAGTATTGGGATATCAGGAGTACCTCCGCCAGAACGTGGAGAGTCTCCTCGACTCGCCCCACCGTTCGTCGAGCTGGTCGATGATCCCGTTGATCCGCTGCACCTGCTGGCGGATCTTCTCCCTCGTCTCGGCATCGTCGAGCAGTTCGGCACGCCCCATGATCGCCTGGAGCGGATTCCTTATATGGTCGGCCAGCAGGGCGAACTGTTCCATGTTCCGCTCGATCTGAGCGTAGGCTTTTGATTTCAGGTCTTCGACCTCTCTCTGGGCGGTGACGTCTCTCGCGACGGTGACGACCCTCGCGACCTCGCCGTGCTCGAAGATCGGGATCCGTATCTCCCGCAGAACCATGGCCCGGTCGCCCGAACTGAGCGACCGCTCCGACGTCAGCGGCCGACCGGTCCGGATGACCCGGTCGTAGAGCTGCCGCGTCGCGGGGGGGAAGAACGGCACGACGGTGAAGAGATCCTTCCCGACGACGTCTGTTTCAAGTCCGAGGTCTTCGCACCAGGTGATGAAAGCGTCGTTTGCGAGAAGAACGGTGAGCTGGGTATCGACGACGGTAACGGTGTCGGTGATGGCGTCGAGGACGATCTGGTAGAGGCCCTCCGACTCCCGGAAGATGTACTCGGACTGCTTCCGATCGAGCGCTCCCGCGATGATGTGGACGGCCGCAGAAAGAAGCGCCACATCCTCGTCCGAAAAACAGGCGCCGTCGGCATCCAGATCGTACCCGACGAAGCCGACGACCGCTCCGTTCAGCCGGAGAGGGATCATCAGGGCCGCCGTAGCGCCGTGCCGCTCCAGGAGCTCGCGCTCTACCCTATCCGGCCGCCCGTCCCCGGACACCCCGTTCACGATCACGGTCTCGCCTTTGAGAACCCGCACGGCCCACCGGGGCGGATCGTCCTTGAGGAGGGTGTGCAACTCGCCCCGCAGCGGAACCAGACCCGCACGGCACCATTCGTGCGTCGCGCCGAGATGCGTCCGCGGGTCGTTGAAGAGAGCGAGATAGACCCTGCACGCCCCGCACGCGCGGCCGAGATCCTCGAACGAGTCGTCGATCGCCGGATCGATCGCCGCCGGGTCTATGAACCGGGCGGGCATCGACGCGACGGCCCGCTCAAGGCTGCGGCGGGGATCGGGTGCCTCTTCGCCCCCGCGTTTTGCGCCGGTCTCGATGCAGGAGAGGAGGAGCCAGACGTCGGCGGTCCCGGGGTCGCGGACAGTACTGAGCGCTATCCGGGAGGAAAACGAGGAAGCGTCCCTCCGCCGGGCGGCAACCGTCCCGGTCCACCGTCCGGCGGAGAGCACACGGTCGATGCAGTCCCGCGCCTCTTCGGGGGAGAGCCAGAGCCGGGTCACCGGTTTTCCGACCACCTCAGAGAGGTCGTACCCCCACATGGCGAGGAGCGAAGCGTTGGCAAAAGCGATGCACCCCTCCTGATCGACGATACAGATCCCGGAGAGCGAGGTCTCGATCACCTGCTGCAGCATCGCAGCGGTGATGCCGGGCGTCGTGTGGTGGGTTTCGCCGGCCTCCAGGCGGCTCGTCGTATTCAAATCCATATTCAGACCGTCCGGGGCGACCGACAAAGGCCGCCCCCTGGCCGTTCCGGGGAGTGGCGGCATGCGACCCCTCCGGATAGCCTGGATGATTAATCCCCGAGCCCGGTATTATAGCTTTTCGTTTACGCTGCGCCGGCGCCCGTCCCATAACCCGCCGGGATCAGGCGTCCGCTTCAGGCCTCCGCGAATAACTCCGGTAGGTCACGAGAAGAGCGGTGCCGATCAGGAGGAGGACGGCAAGCGAGACCCAGAGCCCGGCCCCAGGCGGGATGAGGTGCACGACGTAGTCGATGCCGAGAGCGATGGCAAAACTGCCGATGATGCCGCCGACAGTGATGCAGGCGAGGACCTCCGCCTTCGTCATCCCGAGCATTCTTCCGACGATGGAGCCGACGATGCTCCCCGACCCGTCAAAGGGAAGAGCCACGAAGGCGATGAGACCGACGAAGTAGAGCCGCTCAAGCCACGGCCGCCGGTCGAGGAAGGTCCGGCCTGCCGCCGTGAAACGGCTGACCCAGGGGCCGACGTAGGGGATGCGCAGGACCAGCGGAAAGTTCCAGGCCATAAAGAGCCCGCCGGCGAAGTCCAGGAACGCCAGGGTGAACGCGGCCAGCCACCACGGAATCCCCCAGAGGATGCAGACCGGGATGATCGTCTCCCGGCCGAGCGGCGGAACGATGTAGGCGACCATCATCCCGAAGAGCAGGAGCCACTGCTCCGCCGGGAGGAAGAACCATACGACGGCAAGAAAGAGCCCGCAGAGCAGGAACGGAACCGAGACCTTCAGCCCGCTCGTCGTATCGTCGTCATCGTCCCGGATACCGATCTGCCGCATGAATCGCCGTCACCTGCGGGTGGTTTCCCCGTGTTCCGGGTCCGGAGTCACTCCTCGCCGGGAGAGCCGGTGGGACCCGGAGGAGCCCGGGTATTCAGGACACGCTCGATGATCTTCGACGAACTGGCAAGCGATCCGGGATACCCGGGTATCCTGACGACCTCCGCATCGAGCCCTCGTTCCCGGAGCCTCTGCCGGAGATGCTCCTCATCGAAGTGCTGGTTAAACCCAAGCGTGATGATCTCGGGCCGGATCTCCGCTATCGGCCGGAACATATCGTGGAGGTCACCGAGGAGCGCATGGTCGACCGGCTTTAATGCCCGGACCATCCGGAGCCGCTGGTCTTCGGGGAGGATCGGCCGCGGCTTATGCTTCACGTTCGCGTCCCGCGCCACGATCACGGAGAGCTCGTCGCCGAGGTTCCGCGACTCCTCAAGGTAGTAGAGGTGTCCGGGGTGGAGGATGTCGAACGTCCCCGTTGCGACCACGCGGATCACTCGACCACCTCGAGGTGTGTCGCGCTGCCGTCCGCCCGGTAGCACCGCCAGTCCCGCTTCCCGTAGGGGTAGCCGACGATGATGTGGTACCGCCCCACCGTGGGGAAGAACCTGAGATCCGCCGCCGACGGGGAGAGGACGCCGTTCGGGTGGCTGTGGGCGCTGCCGGCCTGGTGGGTGTCCAGCGGGAGCATACCGATGAAGAACGAGGCGCTCTCTTCCCCGACGATGGTGCCGGGAACCAGGTCGAGGTCCCGGATAACGCCGTCCCGTTCCCGCAGCACGGCAACGAACTCGTCCGGATAGTGTTCCTTGCCGAGCTCGAGGAGCATCGCAAGCAGATCCCTGCTGATCCCGCGTATGACCATTCTTCTGAATAGTAGGGAAGGAGGGGACATAAGTCCTCGCGTTGAAGATACATGCCCGGGCCGCGGGGGTCTTCGCGGAAAAAGGATCGGTTAAGGGATAACCCGTTGTTTTTCTGCCGGGGCCTCCGGGGTTATGTTCCCGGTCACATTCTCAACCAGGGTTACGTTCTCCACCGGGGTTATGTTCCCCTCAACGGTGACGTTCACCGTCTCGAACGCAAGCGGGATGAGCGGGGTGTGGTCGTTGTTGACGGCCTGGACCGAGAAGTTGTGCTCGCCCGCCGTCACGTTCTCCCAGGTGTGGGTGAGGTTCGTCGAGATGACGTAGCCGCCGGTCTTGGGGATAGCAGGCGCGCTCTCGTTCGTCGGCACCACGGCATCCAGGTAGTAGTGCAGGTGCCCCTCGCCCGGCGCGTTCGGCTGCCCGGTCGGCTCAACCAGCGTGAAGTTCGTGACGTTCACGCTCACCGTGACGTTCCCGGCAGCGACGCTGGCGCCCTCCATGGGTTCGACGATGGTGATGTTCGCTTCAGTGGTCGGGGTCACGTTCTCTGCCGGGATGAGACCCTCCGGAACGAGAACCATATCGATGACGTGGACGATGCCGTTCTCGGCGGCAACGTCGGCAGTGACGATTGTGGCGTTCTCTACGGTGAGGTTGCCGTCGACCGCAGTGACGTTGATCGTGTTCCCGGCAAGCGTATCAAGAGTCGTCATGTTCCCGGTGGTGTTTGCTGCCGCCATCAGGTCTTCTACGGTATAGTTCCCCTCCACCACATGATGCATCAGCAGGGCGTCAAGCATCTCCGTATCGTTGAAAATCGTCGTAAGAGTCTCGTTGCCGAGAGCCTCAAATGCGGCGTCGTCCGGGGCAAAGACCGTGTACGGGCCGCCGCTGGTAAGCACCATCTTCGCGACGCTTGCTCTATCCAGGGCATCCGCAAAGGTGGTCAGGTTCGCCTCGCCGGCGATCAGGTCGACCAGCGTCATGTTCAACGGCTCCTCGCCCGGGGTCAGGTTCCCGGTCGGCGTCGGGGTTACGTTCTCACCCGGCTCGACCATCATCCCCCCCGGGACGACGATCACGACCCCCTGCATGGGTGTCCGCCGCGTCGAGGCGTTGAGCGTACAGCCGTACGGATAGGTTCCCATATCGGCAAACGTGTAGTTGAACGTCTGGTTCTGCTCTATCGGCCCGGAGTCGAAGAGCCCGCCCGTGCTGGTGACGGTATGGCTTACCTCATCGTAGTCCGTCCAGGTTACCGTTGTATTGCCCTCGACCGTGAGCGAGGCGGGAACGTAATCCCCACCGCGTATATCGACGTCGGCGGTCGCCGCGAGAACCGGCAGGGCAACGAGCCCGATAGCCAGGACGGCTGCGATCCCGAGGATGGTTGAATTCATTCTCATGCAATCTCACCACAGTTACGTGTCCTGGCAGGGAGAACAGCCGCGATCATCCCGGAAGAGAACCGGGATGGTTCGGCACCGCTCGCCGCTGCCACGGGAGGGGAAAATAAGCACGCAGTTATATAAGTATTGTCATAAAATTCGGGATCGACACCCCCGGTCGTCCTCACACTCCAGATATGAGAAACTCCGGGAACGGGCCGCTCAGAACGGCCCGTCCTGTTCGAAGCTCCTGCTCATCCGGATGGCGAGTTCCGCCTTGAAGAGTTCTTTTCCGAGGTAGGCGGCGTGGTCGAGCCGGGAGAGGCTCCCGTTTGAAAGAAGCGTGTAAAAGACATCTTCCCACCGCTCTCCCCGCACGGCGCGACCCCTATGGACGGCAACGATCGAATCCCCTTCGATACCGATCCGGATGCAACCCAGGGGGTCGTAGACGATCTCGCCCGGCATGGGGAGTGCATCCTCGATGTTCCCGTACTCCAGCGGCGGTTCGCGACGCCGCCGCTTCTCCTTCAGGATCAGGAGGTCGAGCCCCAGATCCTTGGGGTACGGGCGATCCGTCGCGAGGGCCATCATCTCGGTTGCCCGCCGCATCTCCGCGATAGATCCGACTGTCTTGTCGCTGTGCTCGCTCGTGAAGACGACGGCGGCCCCGACCTCGTGCGCCATCCCGGCGAGCAGGGCGTTCGCCCCCGGAGAGTCGGCGTCGAGCAGTTCCACAACGTTGCCCGCCCCGAAGAAGAGCGGACAGCGAGCATCGGCAAACCCGGCGAGCGATTCCGTGAGCCCGGAACCCACCGGCTGAAGGAGGGGATCGGCGATCAGGCAGCGGATCCCGGCCTCCTCTGCAGCGGCAAGGTTCTCTTCAAGCGTTCGCTCACGCGGCACCACGACCGCTGCCGCCCCGGCATCCGCGACCGCCCGCCCGACGGCGGGGATATTCCCCTCGTGCAGGGAGAGCACCAGGTCGGCGCGGAAGAGCGCCGCCGCGATGAGATCGGGGTCCTGTGTATCGACGGCAAGCGGCCCCTCGACCCCCGCGAGGGAGGAGAAACACCGCGCGACGTCGTCCGGGGTCGCGTCGAACCCGAACCCCAGGTCGACGATATCCGCCCCGTCGGCAAAGAACCGTCGGACGTCGGCGAGGAGATCGTCGCGCCTGTGCGCATCCATGATCTCCGCGAGCACCTTCATCCTCGAACCCCCGCCGACTTTCACGCCGCGGACGATGAAGTCCGGCTCCGCTTCCGCTTCCCGCAACGCCACCCGCCGGCAGGCCTCCTCGCGCCGGGTCTCCGCGAGGAACTCGTCGGCGGGAACGGTCTTTGAGAGGGGGGCGGTCTCCAGCACCGAGAGAACCGGCACAAGATCGGCCGCATGCCGCGGGCCCCGGTAGACCGGGACGCCGGTCTCGCGCTCGACGTCGGCAAACGACGCGGTGCACATCCCGGAGACGATCGCCATATCGTAGTTACTACCGGCAAGCAGCCTCCGGAGTTCTCCGGGGGCAAGAAATGACGCAATTTCGCCGGTGATTACTACATCGATCTCATAGCGGTCCCTGAACCTTTCAGCCGCCGACTTCACGATACCGACCGTCGCCGATCCGGTCGGGAGGAGAATGCGCATACACTTCACTTATTACTCTGAGGATGACAAATAATCTGATCTCATGCTACGGTGCGATCTGCATGTCCACACCAGGTTCTCCAAGGACGGAGAGAGCAGTGTGGAGGAAATTCTCCGGCGAGCGGAGGCGGTCGGCCTCGACGCCATCGCGATCACCGATCACGATACGGTGGAGGGTGCCCTCTACGCCCTCGAGTGCGACACCCCCGTGACCGTGATCCCGGGCACCGAGGTCTCGACAAAGCAGGGCCATCTCCTCGCACTCGGCGTCACGGAACCCCTCCCGGACGGGCTCGACTTCTTCGAGACCGTTACCATCGCGCGTGTCCGGGGCGCTCTCCTGATCCTCCCGCACCCCTACCACCGCTGGCGCCACGGCGTCGGGAGGAGGCTCGCGGCCGGTATCGGCGCGGTGGACGCGGTGGAGGTCTTCAACAGCCGCTACATCACCGGATCGGCGAATCGCAAAGCCGCAGTCATAGCAAAGAGGTTCAGGAAACCCGGCGTTGCCGGGAGCGACGCCCACAACGCCCGTTACGTCGGGTTCGGGGTCACTTACGTCACGGCCGAGCCCGATGCGGCCTCCATCCTCTCCGCGATCCGGGAAGGCCGGACGATGGCGGGCGGAAGGATGACCCCGCTCCACACCTACACCCGCCAGTCCCTCAAGGGCGCTCTCCGGAGAATCCGGCGGACGGTACACCGATGAACCTGGCGTTCCGCTTCTCGTACTTCGGCGACCGGTTCTTCGGTTCGCAGATGCAGCCCGACCTCCGCACCGTGGAAGGCGAGTTCATCGCGGCCTGCAGGCATCTTGGGCTCTTCGAAGACTGGAGAGAGGCGGGATTTGCCACCGCCGGCCGCACCGACCGCGGGGTGCACGCCCGGTGCCAGGTCTGTTCATTCCGGACGGATAAGCCGGAATTGGCTATCGAAGCGCTGAACCGGGTGCTCCCCCCGGACATCTGGTGTACAGGATGGACCGAGGCCCCCGACGGGTTCCACCCCCGGTACAGCGCCGTATCGAGGACATACCGCTACTACTTCTCTGCCCCCGGCGACGTCCCCGCCATGCACGAAGCGGCGCAGGAGTTTCTCGGACGGCACGACTTCTCGGCGTTCGCCCGTGCCGGAGACCGGAACCCCGAGCGGAGGATCCTTGCATCGCGGGTCTTTAGAGACGGGCGGTTCGCCGTATTCGAGGTGACGGGCGAGAGTTTCCTCTGGAACATGGTCAGGTGCATGGCAACAATGCTTGGAGAGGTGGGAAGGGGCGAGGCCGAAGCCGGGGATGTCGCAGGGCTTCTTGCCGGACCGGCGGAGGGAAGAGTCGCTGCGGCACCCCCCGAGGGGCTGATCCTCTGGGATATCGATCACGGGATCTCCTTTACGCCTCTTCCGATCGACCCAAAGAGCAGCCGGCATCTGTCCGACCGCCACCGCTACCACGTCCTCATGGCGGAGGTCTCCGCACACCTCGCACCGGATATCCGGCAGCCTGACACATCCGGGATATAATACTTCCCAATGAAGCACAATGCTTCAGAGGGGATCGGGAAACCGACCCACCTTATTATCGCTGTTTTGAATGGATCAGGCCACAGGCGATGGATCTTCCGGAAGCGGTGCGGCAGGGGAAAAGAACCCCTCCGCCCATCATCTAGGATTGCTTCACTTAACCCTTCCGAAACGCGGCATACGATAAGACCGGAGATCGCCGGAATCACGCCGTAGGTGTTCCCTGCCCGCTCCCGGCGGAAGGCGGCGACCATTCTCGCCCGGGCCGAAACGTTTAACCAGTCGGGTACGATTTAAGGGCACGCAGGTAAATGTAATTACATTTATTTTATGCATAAGTTTAGCATTTTTGGTTAATAATAACCTATTAATATATGCCAGAACAGTCCCGTTTCAGTACGTCAAGAGGGGAAAGTGGATGTACGACAAGGATCCGGTTCGGGCGAGGCCACCCGCTCACCTCGAGGGGTGGTTCGCCGAAGAAACAACTGTGCCGTTGCCGCAGTACCTAGATGCAGAGAGAGACAGATGGATCGACCGCCATATCCCCCGGAGCATCGGGCAGGAGAGCGTGATAGACGTCCCGGCCCTCCGCTGTGAGGTCCAGGAGCAGGTCAACCCCCTGAGGACGCCCGCGGTTCCGGGGAACCGGCGGGTGGTGAGCGAAACCACCGAAGGTTCCGCCCTTGTGTCCCGGCGGGCGAGCAGGATGCGGACGCTTGCGGCGGTCCCCTGCTTCGACGAAGAGGTCGCGATCGGCTCCGTCGTCCTGCGGGCCCGGCAGCACGTCGACGAAGTCCTGGTGATAGACGACGGGTGCACGGACAACACCGCGAAGGTTGCCCGGGATGCAGGGGCGACCGTCATCTCTCACGGGACCCAGAAGGGGAAAGGACAGGGGATCAAGAGCGCTCTTAAGTATGCGGTCGATCACGACTACGACTGCCTGGTCTTCATGGACGGGGACGGCCAGCACGACCCCGGGGAGATACCTCTCCTGGTCGAGCAGATCCGCGCCGATGCCGCCGATCTCGTCATCGGATTTCGGACCTTCGCCCAGATGCCGCTTTACCGGCGGTTCGGCCGGGCGGTGCTTGATGTCGTCTCCAGCAACGGAAGTGCGATAACCGACTCGCAGTGCGGCTTTCGGGCGCTGAACAGAAAGAGCATGGAATCGATGATCGGAACGCTTCGGATGGACGATTTTTCGACCGAATCGGAGATGCTCAGGATCGCCCAGGAGAGGCGCTTGCGTATCGGAGAGACGCCGATAAACTGCAGATACGGCGATTTCGATACATCCACAAAGAACCCCCTTTCTCATGGAGTGGAGGTGCTCGGATCGATATTCTGGCTTGCCGTGGAGAGAAAGCCACTTCTCCACATCGGCCTGCCCGGGATTGTCGCGATGTTTGCCGGGATTTTCTTCTTCCTTCAGTTCCTCCGGGGATTCAGCGAGACCGGCCTCGTCCCGATCGAACAGGGCATGCTTGCATCGCTCTTCCTGATCCCGGGAACCGTCGCACTCATGCTTGGCCTGGCGCTTGCCCTCGCTGCAAGGATGCGGAAGTGAGCAGGGTGAACGATACGATGCAGAGGAGACGTGAAGAATGATTGGAGTGGTACTCGGCACGCGGCCGGAGATCATCAAGATGTCCCCCATCATCAGGGAGTGCGAACGCAGGGGTATCGACTATTTCATCCTCCATACCGGGCAGCACTACTCCTACGAGATGGACCGGCTCTTTTTTGAGGAACTCGAACTCCCCGACCCGGACTACAGCCTCGACGTGGGTTCCGGCACCCATGCCGGCCAGACGGCAAAGATCATGACCGGCGTCGAGGACGTCCTCGTAAAGGAGGCTCCCGACGTCGTCCTGGTGCAGGGGGACACGAACACCGTCATGGCCGGGGCTCTCGCGGCGTCGAAACTGCATATGCGGGTGGGGCATGTCGAAGCGGGGCTCCGGAGTTTCAACCGCTGGATGCCGGAAGAGATCAACCGGGTGCTCACCGACCATATCTCAGATTACCTCTTCGCCCCGACGGAGAGCGCGAGAGACAATCTCCTCCATGAGGGGATCGCCGAGCAAAAGATCTGCGTGACCGGCAACACCGTCGTCGATGCGGTATACCAGAACCTCGGCATAGCGCAGAAGAAGAGCAACGTGTTGAAAGAACTCGACCTCGAACCCCGTGAATACTTCCTCGTCACCGCCCATCGGCAGGAGAACGTGGACAACCGGACCCGGCTCAAAGAGATCTTAAAAGGGCTAGAAGGGGTGCAGAGGGAGTTCTCCCTCCCGGTCGTCTTCCCCGTCCACCCACGGACCGAGAAGCGGATCAAGGAACTGGGTATCGGCGTCGACGGGCTGAACCTCACCAAACCCTTCGGGTTCCTGGAGTTCCTGCAGCTGGAGTCGCAAGCAAAACTCGTGCTGACCGACTCCGGCGGCGTCCAGGAAGAGACCTGTGTTCTCGGCGTTCCCTGCGCCACGATGCGGTACGACACGGAGCGGCCCGAGACGCTGGACGTCGGATCGAACGTCCTGGTCGGTGCCGACTCAAAAAAGATACTCGAAGCGGTTCGTTCCATAGAATCCTGGAAATGCGGGTGGAAGAACCCCTACGGCGATGGTATCGCCGGAAAAATGATTGTCATGGTCTGTGCAGCCGCACGGTCCCGATGACTGCCCGAGGAGAATGCACATGAAGATCTGCGTACTGGGATTAGGATACATAGGATTGCCGACTGCACTGTTGTTTGCGGCTCACGGGGCGGATGTTGTAGGCGTCGACGTGAAGCAGAGCGTGGTGGATTGCCTGAACCGCGGGAGCCTGCCGTTCACGGAGCCGGGGCTTGACGACCTTTATGGCGAGGCTAAAAGCCGGTTCCTCGTCAGAACCGGACCGGAGGCCGCGGACGTCTTCCTGATTGCCGTGCCGACACCCCTGGATCCGGCAACGAAAGTCTCCAACCTCGCCTACGTCAAGAGCGCCGCCGACATGATCGCCCCCCATCTTCGCAGAGGGAACCTGGTCGTCCTTGAATCGACCGTCCCTCCCGGCACCAGCGAACGGGTCATCATCCCGAGACTCGAGAAGAGCGGCGTTGCCGTCGGGGACTTCCTCTACGCCCACTGCCCTGAGCGGGCGATACCCGGGCGAACCCTCTCCGAGATGACGGGCAACAACCGCATCATCGGCGGCTACGACCGGGACTCCACCGACCGGGCGACCGCGATCTACCGGACATTCGTCCGCGGGCAGATCTACCAGACCGATGCGAGGACGGCGGAGTTCGTCAAGTTAATGGAGAACACCTGCCGCGACGTGAACATCGCGCTCGCAAACGAGTTCGCCCAGCTCGCGGAAGAGTGCAGGATCAACGTCTGGGAGGCCATCACCCTCGCAAACAAGCACCCCCGGGTCACCGTCCTCAACCCCGGCCCGGGTGTCGGAGGGCACTGCATCGCCGTCGACCCCTGGTTCCTGACCGAGAACTCGACTCGGTGCAGGATGGTCTCGACCGCACGGGAGATCAACGACTCCATGCCGAACTACGTGCTGCATATCGCACGCGGCCTGCTCGCCGGCATCCGGGATCCGACGATCAGCATCCTCGGCGTCGCCTACAAGGGCAACGTCGGCGATACCAGGGAGAGCCCGGCGTTCAAGTTCCTCCAGCTCGCCGAGAACGAAGGATATGCCGTCCGGTGCCACGACCCGTATGCGGCGGAGTTCGCGCATCCTCTCATGGACCTCCCAAAAGCGACCGCAGGGAGCGACTGTATCGTCATTCTCACCGATCACGACTGCTTCCGGAGACTCGATCCGGCAACGCTCCAGGTGAGGACGAAACTCGTCATAGATGCCCGGAACATCCTCGACCACGAGAAGTGGTCCGACCAGGGCTTTGCCGTCCGCGTGCTGGGCGACGGTTCATCGGTGCAGCAGACGGTTCCGGGTGAGATCGCGGCCCCGGCAGGGCTGTACCCTGCAAGCGTTGCGCGGCCGATTGCACCGCCATCGCCGCCGTCCATATCCCTGCTCTCTCCGAACGGGCGGGAGGGCTTCCTTTAGTCCTCCCGGATACGGTCTCAAAGGGCAGGATTCGCCGCCATCCTCCCACGACCACATTCAGATACTACGAGGAGTTGCATGAAACAGGTATGCATCGTATCGCAACACTTTCCGCCGGAGAAATCGGGAAACGCGTCACGGATCTACGACACCGCCGCGCACCTTGCAAAACTGGGTATCGGCGTGACCGTGCTTGCGCCGCACCCCACGTTCCCCACCGGCTCGTTCCCCCGTACATGGAAGCGCTCTGACGTGCAGGAAGTCGACGGGATCCGGGTCGTCCGCCTCTGGACCTGGCAGCCGGGCTCCGGGGATCCGGGGTTTGCAAGCAGGATGGCCTACTATCTCTCCTTTCCCGTCCACGCCGCACTCTGGCTCCTCTTCACCCGGATCCGGTTCGACGCAATCATGACGTCGGCGCCGCCGCTCTTCACCGGGATCCCGGGGTACGTCCTGAAACGGACGTCACGGGTGAAGTGGATCCTCGATATCCGCGATCTCTGGATCGATGCGTCGATAGGCCTCGGGTTCCTCAGGGAAGGAAGCCTCTACGAGAGGCTGAGCCGGAGGTTCGAACAGGCGTGTCTTGACCAGGCGGATCTCGTCGGGGTCACGACGGAGGAACTCGGGCGGAGGATCTCGTTGCGCTACCGGGTTACGGCCCCCATGGAACTGCTGCCGAACGGCGTCAATACCGAGTTCTTCCGCCCCACGGACGGCGGAAAGAAGCGGCAGATCATCTACGCCGGCAACGTCGGGCACGCCCAGGATCTCGACAAGGTGGCTCTCGCCGTCAAGTCGATGAACGGCACCTACAACCTGAAGTTCGTCATCGTCGGGGACGGCGACACGCGGAAGAGCCTCGAAGGGCTGGTGAAGGCGGAGAGCCTGACCGACTCCGTCATCTTCACGGGCATCCTTCCGCGCGAGGAGATCCCGCGGCTGCTCTCCGAATCGCTTGTGGGGGTGGCGCCCTTAAAGAGGCTCGTGAACCTCGAATACGCGGCGCCCACCAAGGCCTACGAGTACATGGCCTGCGGGATACCCTTCGTCGGCTGCGGAAACGGCGAGATCGCCCATCTCGCGAAGGAGTCGGGTGCGGGGGTCATCGCCGAGAACACGCCGGAGGCGATCGCCGCGACGCTCTCGAAGCTCCTCGACGACCCCGAGAAGATGGAGGAGATGGGACGCCGGGGCCGGGAGTACGTCGCAAAGCACTACGACCGGCGATCGGTCGCCCTGAAACTGAAGCACTATATCGAGAGGATGGCATGGACGGGCGTGTGAGAGCGCTTCTCTCCCGGGTTACCGGGGAGGTCCGGGACCTCGCCGTCGTCGACGGCGAGACTGCGTACATCCGCGACCCGGTCTTTCCGGTCATCCGGAACCGCGTGAACGCCGAAGTCGCAAAAACGATGCTCCGTCTGGGGGGCGACCCGCTCGTGGGCCCGATCCTGAACTACGCCGCGGGGTGCCAGAACCCAGACGGGTCCTGGAACGAGGTTCACGTCAACTACAACGAGCCTTCGGCCCTGATCACGGCATTCATCGGCGACGCGTTCCTGGAGGCGGCGGATCGATATCCGCACGAAGAAGAACTCCGAAAAGCCCGGGACTACGTCCTCGCCGCCGAGAGGAGCCCGGGATGTTTCCTGAAGTCCCGGGGCTACACCGCCGACCACCTGAACGTCGACGCCTCCTGCGGGGCGTTCCTTGCCTGGTATGCGGAGCGCTACGACGATGAGGAAGCCCGTGCGGCCGCGCTGCGGGCGGCGGAGAACGTCGTCCGCCACCAGCGCCCCGACGGCGTCTACCCCTACGCGGTCGATAAGGGGACCTATCCTTTCGTCTTCGACCTCCCCTGCGTGCACTACCAGGGGGTGACGACCTACTACCTCGCAAAGGCAAACGACGTCCTGCGCGACGAGCGTATCGACGAGAGCATCGCAGGAGGCGTGCGGTGGCTCGCGGCCGCCCAACGCCCCGACGGGCGGTTCGATTGGTCGAAGAGCGGCCTCTCCTTCGCCTACCACCTCTCCGGGGCGTATGCATTCGCCCTGGCCTCGTTCGTCTACGCCTCGCGGACGGACGGGCGGTACCGGGAGCACGCCGACCGCTGCCTCGAACGGCTCGAGCGGGACGTACCGGGGCTCGCCCCCCGGTGGGAGCCCGGCTCCTGGCCTGGTCTCGTCCCGTCCTTCGCCACGGCGGCGAAGGCGGCGTCGCTCGGGGACTACCCGCTGCGGCACCGGGCGTTCCGGTTCGGCTACGGCGTGTACCGCGAGATCGCCCGGCGGCGGTACGGCAGAACCGCGGAGACGCGGTCGTTCGAGGCTCTCTGCCGACTGCTCCGGATCCGGTCGTCGACCGTGGAACCGTCGAATAACTTCCCCGATCTCTTCATGACCTCGGAGGTGCTCGACTGTCTCAGCCAGTCGGGAGTATGGGAGAACCACGCATGAAACAGGTATTGCTCGACCTGCATTCAGGGTCCATCCAGGTGGAGAACGTTCCCGTTCCCGCCGTCACGAGGGGGGTCGTCGTCGAGAACGCCTACTCCCTCATCAGCGCCGGCACCGAGTCGTCGCTGATCAATCTCGCACAGCAGTCGCTCGTCGGCAAGGCGAAGGCACGCCCCGACGACGTCAAGAAAGTCCTCCAGAAGATCGGGACGGACGGCCTCCTCCCGGCCTACCGGCAGGCGATGAGCCGTCTCTCCAAACCCGAACCGCTCGGCTACAGCTCTGCGGGCACGGTGGTGACGACGGCGTCCGACGAGTTCGAGGTCGGCGACCGCGTCGCCTGTGCCGGAGCCGGGTATGCGGTGCATGCCGAATACGTCTCGGTTCCAAAGAATCTCTGCGTCAGGATCCCCGACGGCGTCGGGTTCCGGGAGGCGGCGTTCACGACCGTGGGAGCGATCGCGATGCACGGTGCGAGAAACGCGAACGTCGCCGTGGGCGAGAACGTCGCGGTGATCGGGCTCGGGCTGATCGGGCTCCTCACCGTCCAGATCCTCAAAGCCGCGGGGTGCCGGGTGATCGGGATCGATATCGACCCCGAGAAACTCGCGCTCGCGGCGGATCTCGGCGCTGACGTCGTCTCGAACTACGACGGCCTCTTCGAGCGGGTGCGGGCGTTCTCGCCGTTCGGGGCGGACGCGGTCATCATCACCGCGGCCACTAAATCAAGCGCACCCATCGAGGCCGCCGGCCGCCTGGTCAGGGACAGGGGCAGGGTCGTGGTCGTCGGGAACGTCGGCATGAACGTGCCCCGGGACGTCTTCTACGAGAAAGAGGCGGAGGTCGTCGTCTCCCGGTCGTACGGTCCCGGCCGCTACGACAGGAACTACGAGGAGCGGGGGATCGACTACCCGATCTACGTCCGGTGGACGGAGAAGAGGAACATGGAGGCGTTCCTCGAACTGGTGCGGCAGAAGAAGATCGACCTCGACCGCCTGATCACCCACACCTTCCCGCTCGATGAGGCGCCGGGGGCCTATGACCTCATCAACACCGGAAAGGAACGGTTCATCGGGGTTCTCCTGCAGTACAGCCCGAACGGTTCGGGCGCCTCCGGCACCGTCGTCCGCTTCCCACAGCCCGGCGCACGGAAGCGCAAGGCTCCGGCCGCGGCCCGGACGCTCGGGTGCATCGGCGCCGGGGTCCACGCCCAGAGCGCCCTCTACCCGCACCTCTCCGCCCTCCCGGTGAACCTCGGGGGGCTTGCGACCGCGACGGGACTCTCGGCGCAGACGGTCGCGAAGAAGTACGGGTTCGCCTACTGCACCACCGACTACCGGAGGATCCTCGACGACCCCGATATCGACGCAGTGATGATCGCGACGAGAAACGACCTGCATGCGCCGATGGCAATCGAGGCGCTGCGCGCCGGAAAAGACGTCTTCGTGGAAAAACCGCTCGCGACCGATATCGACAGCCTCCGCCGGATCGTCGAGGCCAGAAACGAGTCCGGGCGGCGGCTGATGGTCGGGTTCAATCGCCGCCACTCCCCGCTTGCCGTGAAGATGAAGGAGTTCTTCAAAAACCGGGCAACCCCCGCCGTCCTGCACTACCGGGTCAACGCCGGGCAGATCCCGCCCGAACACTGGGTGCACGACGACGAGCAGGGCGGCGGGATGCTGATCTCGGAGTGCTGCCACTTCATCGACTTCATGCAGTACATCACCGGGGCACGGCCGGTCCAGGTCGTTGCCCGGGCGATCGAGCCGACCGGGACGCTCCGGAAGTACGACAACTTCCAGGCGACCCTGACGTTCGACGACGGGTCGCTCGGCACCGTCACCTACACGACGCTCGGGGATCGCTCCTACCCCAAAGAGACGGTCGAGGTCTTCGCCGGCAACGCTGTCGGGAGGATCACCGACTTCCGCGACCTCGAACTCCGGCGGGAGGGGAAGGCATCGCGGGAGAAGCGGTGGCTCACCCAGGAGAAGGGGTTTGCCGAGGAACTCCTGGCGTTCGTGAAGGGCGAGGAGCCGGACTTCGCCGGAAGCGTCGCGACGACGCTCGCGACGTTTGCGGCATGGGAGTCGATCGACACCGGGGCGACGCAGGAGATCGATCTCGGGCGGGTCGGGTTGTGATGCGGTTTAAGCGTTGAGAGCGGGTTTTTGCACCCCCACAGCGAGAGCAGTGCGCGGTGATAGCCAGTGGGAAGCCGAGTCCCGGGATCTAGTTGGGACTCCGTTCTTCTCCGGAGTATCCCCATGCAGTGGACCGTGGGAGTATCGCCATGGGGGAGGGGCTGACGGGGAGTGCGAGCGGAGCGAGCTTGAGCACCGATAGGTGCGAAGGGGGCGTGCCCCCTCCCCTGTCTCTACCGGATTCGAGGATACCACTAGCCCCCATCCCGCCCGGCCTTCGGCCTCCTCATTCGCACCTAACGGTGCTCGAACTCCTGCCGTTCCGGCAGTCGTTCCCCGCCCCGAGGGGCGGGGGCAGTGCGTGGCGATTGCCAGGGAAAGCCGTAGGCGGGAATTGTGAGGTTCTGAAAAGTGACGGGTGTTCCACCCAGAGCCTGCACTCCGGGGAGAAACCAGGCTCCCACCCGCCCCCGGCTCAACACTTACAGAGACGAAATCCGGGTATTCCGGATATACGCCAGCTGTTCGCGGATCCGCTCCGGGATCGTGCGGGGGTCTCCTGCCATAACAGCATCATGCCACTCCTCCCGGCACGAGCAGTCCAGACCGTCGAACTCCGCCATGTCGAAATGGGAGTTGTAGCGCTGGATGGCTTCGGTGATCCCGGCATCGCACTTCCCGCAGTTCCGGGCCCAGTCGAGCGACTCGACCGAGTAGTTCCAGGGGCTGACGTAGACGTGGGCACGGTCCCCGAACCGTTCCCGGCACTGCTGCAGGAGTTCGACGAGCGTCCAGAGCCACGGCGGGCGGTAGAGGTCGTTCTTCCAGAGTTCGTGCACGACGGTGTTCTTCTCGACCGTCGTCACCTCGAGGTCGACGTAGTCGATCCCGCGGGAGATGCAGTAGGAGATGGTCTGCAGGATGTCGTCTATCGCTTCTCCTTCAGTGAGGAACGGCGGTTTTACCAGGAGGAGCGGTTTCGTCAGCACGCCCATTCCCCGCATCCTTGAATGGAAGAGATCGAAGTTGTTCGCCGAAAACCCCTTGTTGATGCAGAGGTTCATCACCTGGGCGTTTGCAGACTCGAACCCGAACGCCACCTCGAGCTGCCGCCCGTTTAAGGCTTTCTTCATCTTTGCCACGTGCTCGTCGGGGGAATAATCGATCCTCGACTCGACGACCACCTTCTTGATGGTTCGATAGTCGTCGATGTACGAGCAGATCTTCTCGATGGCGGCAACCGGCATCTCTCGCTCGTTAAAGATGTTACCGTCGTTGTATATCGAGACGATCGGGTAATCACCGAGATCGACGGCGTCCATCACGTGCTCGAACTGCGCAATGTATTCGTCAGCCGATACCTCTCTGCCCCGGGAAGTTGCACAGTAAAAACCGCACATGGTACACCCTCCCGTCTTCTCGACCCACTCGCACCCCGTGGACCGGAGGAAGATGATCAGCCGCCTGATGGGTTGATCGTCGAGATGTCCAATCCGCTCCTCCCACCCGATAGGAATCGTAAAATCGAGGTCTTGCGGAACCTTTCCATTCTGTTTGCGCAGCCCGCCGGCCAGTGCCCGGATCTCGTTTAGAATATCATTCTCCGATGAATGACCCGTGAAGGCCTCTGCGCTGCTACTGCTATCAGGTACGGCCCTATCTAGAATAATTATCCCCCCTGTTCCGGGTATGCGCCTTCGGCATGAAGGTGCACGGCCCCGGTGACTGTCGCCTTATCTTACCAAGACATACCCCTGATAGGCTTTCGCATATTTATAGTTTATCCAATCAGCCAGATTACCGGGTCATGTTTCCGAAAAGGTATTCTCTGACAGGAAATCCTGGAAATCAGGCGGTCCGTTGAGAAGAACCGGATCAGGACGCCCGCTGTATGTCATCCGGAGAGCGATCCGTTCGTCCATAGAACCCTGATCCCGAATGGGAGAGATGACAGCATGCCAATTTTTATATACGTTGTTTGGGGGTATACTGTCCCGATGCACTGGTGGAGAGCCGTCCGGGAGATCCTCCGGGAAACGACCGGAAAGAGCCCGGTGGAGACCGGAAGAGCGGGGCGAAGAGGCGGGATGACCGTGCGTCCTCAATGCACACGGCACAAGAACGCATGAGAAGGGGGACAAAGGGCATGATTCGTCTGGGAGAGAGGATCTGCGGCAGAGAATCGTTCACTGCAAAAGCTCTCGGGCTTCTCCCGGCCTATAACGTCTATCGAAAGACCTACGCTTTCCTCCGGGAGTCCCAGGGGTGGAGCCGGGAAGAGCTCGCGGCCTACCAGGCCCGGGCGCTCTCGCGGCTGCTCGACCACGCCTACAGGAATGTCCCCTACTACCGGAGGGTCTTTCAGGAGCGCGGCCTTGTCCCGGAAGACATCCGGACTCCCGACGACCTGGCGCTCCTCCCGATCCTGACCCGGGAGGATCTCCAGGCCAACCTCCCGGACCTGAAGGCCCGGAACTACCCCGAGTCCGCCTTCGAGTACGTCACCACCGGCGGCTCCACTGGGATCCCGGTCGGGTTCTACTACGAGAAAGGGGTCTCCCGCGCCCGGGAGTGGGCGTTCATGAAGACCCAGTGGGACCGCGTCGGCTACCGATTCACCGACCGCTGCGTCGTCCTCCGGGGCTACATCATCGGGTCGGCAAAAAACGGTGTCTACTGGAAGAAGACCCTCGGCGGCCGGTGGCTGCTGATGTCTTCCCACCACATGACCGAGGAGACCCTGCCCGCCTACATCGACCGGATCCGGAGGTTCAAACCCCGCTTCATCCAGGGATACCCCTCCACGGCCGTGATACTCGCCCGGTATATGCGGGAGCACGGCATCGAGCCCATCTCGACCGTCAAGGCCGTCCTCTGCGGGTCGGAGAACCTCTACCCCTGGCAGCGCGACCTCCTCACCGAGGTCTTCGGGTGCCGGGTCTTCTCCTGGTACGGCAACTCCGAGCAGACGGTGCTCGCCGGCGAGTGCGAGGAGAGCACCCACTACCACATCTTCCCCGAATACGGGATCGTCGAACTGATCGGACGGGACGGACGGCCCGTCCGGGGCCCGGGGGCGATGGGCGAGGTGGTCACGACCAACCTCACCAACTTCGTCTGCCCCCTCATCCGCTACCGCACCATGGACCTTGCCACGGCGGCCGGAGGGGCCTGTTCCTGCGGCCGTGCCTACCCGATACTCGAGCGCGTGGAAGGAAGGGTTCAGGACTTCATTGTGACGGAC
The DNA here is from genome assembly GCF_019669965.1 of Methanoculleus chikugoensis. Lineage (NCBI taxonomy): Archaea > Methanobacteriati > Methanobacteriota > Methanomicrobia > Methanomicrobiales > Methanomicrobiaceae > Methanoculleus > Methanoculleus chikugoensis. Next base: position 47,839 of record NZ_AP019781.1, read on the forward strand.
AAAGGCGAACTCCTCTCCGGGATCGCCATGAACATCGATACCGATGCGTTCGACAACGTTAAACAATTTCAGTTCTACCAGGAGAAGGTCGGGGAAGTCATACTGAATATCGTGAGAAAACCGGCGTTCAGCAAGCAGGACGCGGAGTATCTCTACCGGGAGGTGAGCAGGAGTTGCGGCGACGACGTCCGTATCACCATCAGGTACGTCGACAACATACCGCTCACCGCCCGCGGCAAGTACCGTTACTTCGTTCAGGGCCTGCCGATACACTTCAGCGACCGCGAAGGGGGGATTGTCGAACATGTCTCCCACGACCTGCTCGCCTGACCAGGGAGGTATATATATGAAGGCCGGTCTTCATCGATGGGTGTCGCGTGCAAACCCGCTCACCGTCAAAGCACTCAGTCTGGTGCCGTCGTACCGTACCTACCGGCAGATGTATGCACTCCTCCGGCAGTCACAGTGGTGGAGCCGGGAGGAACTCGCGGCCTACCAGGCCCGGGCGCTCTCGCGGCTGCTCGACCACGCCTACGAGAATGTCCCCTACTATCGAAGGGTCTTTCAGGAGCGCGGCCTTGTCCCGGAGGACATCCGGACTCCCGACGACCTGGCGCTCCTCCCGTTCCTGACCAAGGAGATCGTCCAGGCCAACCTCCCGGACCTGAAGGCCCGGAACTACCCCGAGTCCGCCTTCGAGTACGTGCGCACATCCGGCTCAACCGGCACCCCCATGGGGTTCTACTACGAGAAAGGGGTCTCCCGCGCCCGGGAGTGGGCGTTCATGAAGACCCAGTGGGACCGCGTCGGCTACCGGTTCACCGACCGCTGCGTCGTCCTCCGGGGGCACGTCGTGGACGCGGCATCCAGCGGCACCTACTGGAGGCGTGCGCTCTTCGGCCGGTGGCTGATCATGTCCTCCCACCAGATGACCGAGGAGACCCTGCCGGACTACGTCGACCGGATCCGGAGGTTCATGCCCCGGTTCATCCACGTCTATCCCTCCACGGCCGTGATACTCGCCCGGTATATGCGGGAGCACGGCATTGAGCCCATCCCGACCGTCAAGGCCGTCCTCTGCGGGTCGGAGAACCTCTACCCCTGGCAGCGCGACCTCCTCACCGAGGTCTTCGGGTGCCGGGTCTTCTCCTGGTACGGCAACTCCGAGCAGACGGTGCTTGCCGGCGAGTGCGAGGAGAGCACCCGCTACCACATCTTCCCCGAATACGGGATCGTCGAACTGATCGGACGGGACGGACGGCCCGTCGAAGGGGCCGGCGCCATGGGCGAGGTGGTCGCGACCAACCTCACCAACTTCGCCTGCCCCCTCATCCGCTACCGCACCATGGACATCGCGGTCGCCACGGAAAAGCGGTGCTCCTGCGGGAGAGAGTATCCCCTGCTCGAGAAGGTCGAGGGGAGGCTCCAGGAGTTCATCGTAACCCGGAGCGGGCACCTGATCTCCGTCACCCCCATCAACTACGAATCCGAAGCGTTCGAGAATATACGGCAGTTCCAGATGTACCAGGAGGAGGCGGGGGAACTCATCATGAAGATCGTCAGAAAACCGGCTTACACCGAGAAGGACACCCGGCAGTTGACAGACGAACTCCGGTGCCAGCTCGGTGACGGGGTGAACGTCCACGTCCGTTTCGTCGATGAGATCCCCCGCACCGAGGGCGGGAAGTTCCGGTACCTCATCCAGAAACTTCCCATCTCGATCGGCGACCTCTGACCGTTCAGTCGATGTAGGGGACGAACCGGCGTTTCAGCCAGGGTTTATTGATGACGTTGCTGTATGCCCATTCCGCCAGGGTCCCGACCGCGTCCTTCCGAAGGACCTCCATATATATGCCGAGACTCGAACAGAACCTTGATTTGAAGAAGTTCAGGTCAGGTGTGTTCGCTCCGATATTCTCCAGGTACGAGTAGCCTTCGGCCTTTGCACGCTGGATCAGGAGCCACTGGAGATACTCGTTCCCGGCATGAACCCCCTCGATCCGCGGGGTTCCTATCCAGAGCAGGAACCGTTTGTACTCCTGGGTGGCGACGGCTCCCATGAGGGCACCTTCCCGGTCGTAGAGGTAATATGCCGCGAGATGGTCCGGATACGCCCGGAAGAGCTCCTCGAAGTAGCGCCTGCTGACCATCGCGATCTTCATCTCCGGCTGGCTGAACCGCTCGGTAAGCGACGTATACAGCGTTGAAATATCGGCGCTTCGCACGAGGTTCATACCGGCCTTTTCGGCCTTCCGGAGCTTGTTGCGAAGTTTGTAGTGAAAATCACTCCAGATCTTCTCGGTCGGTCGCGAGATGTCGACAACGTAGGTGTAGTGAACCTTCGGGTCGTATCCCCGCCAGAGAAACTGCCTGACATCGGTGAGGCCGGGAACGAGGGTCAGGGAGAAGTAATGCGGTGAGATGGCATCGATCTCCGCGGAGAGATCCCCCGCAACGAGATCCATGATCTCCTCCTTCTTGCCCAACTTCAGCGTATCAAACGACTTCCCCGGGACGAATCCCTGGTAGGGGACGACCGCCTGCATGGGCGGCGGCGAGAAGAGTATCTTCACCCCATGCGTGCTCTTTAAGTAGAGCGGAGCGAGGCAGACCAGTTCCTCCCCCTTGTAAATCCCGTAGGGGAGGAGCCGATAGCCCGCGTGCTGTGCGGTGATCGTTATGTAGTCCCACTTGTGGAAAAGCAACCCATACGTGCTTGCATCTACGAAAGAGTCCCACAATTCCCTATCTTTGATGAATTCGAGCACCATAGAGCCTGACTTCCGGCGATCGGTCATGCCAGACCGCGCCCGCTACAGGATACCTCAAAGGGCATATTTATATCTTCCCGGGACAGTGCCGGGAGCGGGGGCCCGAACGGTTTTTAACCGGCCGGGGGGCTCTGCTGCCCCGGGAGGGCACTCTCCGGTTCGGTCGATGCGGGGGACAAACCTCTTCTTGATCGGCGGCCTGTTGATCGGGTTCGGATCGTTCGCCCCGGTATGCTGCTCTGTGATCGTTAAGAAGTCCCATTTATGAAAGAGGAGGGGCGCGAGGGGCTGTCGTCGACAAATGCATCCCAGGTATCTCTGTCGGCGATGATCTCGACCGGCAAACGGTTCTTCCTCCGTTCTGCCGGAGAAACCGGCAGGCCTTACCTCCTGCGGCCGGCCATTCGTGCCGGGGCGTAGAGCAGGGCCCGTCGCACAAACGCACTACTCATTCCGGCTTTTTCGGGTATGGGCCCCCTGAACCGCGGGTTTCAGGATACCACATGCTGCCCTGTGCAGTGAGGTAGCGGAGAGGAGAGAGACGGCGGCGAACCCTAAACTCTTCCGGTCGCCATCATCAACCGTTTCACGAAGGAGCGGTATGCCCACTCGGAGAACGCGCCGAGGCCGTCTTTCTTCTCAATCTCAAAGTACATCGTAAGATCGGGGTTGAACTTCGATTTGAAGAAGGCCAGATCGGGGTTGTTCGCACCCATATTCTCAAACGTCCGGTAGCCTTCGGCACGTGCACGCTCGATCAGGAGCCACTGGAGATACTCGTTCCCGGCATGAGCGCTCTCGATCCTCGGGGTTCCCATCCAGAGCAGGAACCGCCTGTACTCCTGGGCGGCAACCACGGCCGCGACCTCGTCCTCTGCATCGTAGAGGGTGTAGACCCCGATCTCCGGGTAGGCACGCACGAGATCCTCGAGGTAGTCGCGCTTGATCGGCGGGATGTCGAGCGACGGGTCACGGTAGCGCTCGGAGATGAGCGTATGGAGCGTGGAGATATCGCCGGATCTCTCCAGCCGAAGACCCGCTTTCGACTCCTTCTTCAGTTTGTTGCGGAGCTTGTAGTGGAGGTTGTTCCAGATCTCCTCGATCGGGCGCTCAAGATCGATGGTGTAGGTGTACCGGACCCGTGCATCGCACCGGTCCCAGAGGTAGTGGCGTATATCGTGAAAGCCCGGGACGAAGGCTATCGAGAGGTAGTTCGGCGAGATATCGAGGAGTTCCCCGCGAATTTCCTCTGCAATCAGCCCGAGAAGGGATTCTTTCTTGCTCCGCTTGAGCGACCCGAACTTCCCGTTCATTACGCACCCGAGGTGGGGGATCACCGTGAGGGGCGGGGGTGAAAAAACGGCGTTGATCCCGTGCATCCGCTTCCAGAAGAGCGGGAATACGCAGAGCGGCTCGTCGCCGTTGTAGATCGCGTAGGGAAGAAGCGTGCTCTTTGTATGGTTTGCCGTCAGGTGCAGGTAGTCCCACTTATGAAAGAGGAGGCCCGAAGGGCTCTCGTCGATGAAAGTATCCCAGGTATCTCTGTCCTCGACTCTGATCGCTGTCATCCCTTCCGTCCCTCCGGCGCTGTCATGCAGTCTGCGGCTCGGCGACCTCTAATCATCTCCCGGACTCATATATACCTTTCCGAGGGGGCGCCGTGTCGGGCAGCCGGTCGCGGTGGCCGCGCCCGGCCCCGCCGACAAATCTATTTATATAAGAACACGTGAGGTAGGGGCATGGTCGCACTCCGCCTCCTCGCCATGGACGACGTTTCGTTCCGTTCGTGGGAAGGCAACGGTTCCGATGCATACGGCGACGTCTGGGTGCTCATCCCGGAGAACAGCCTCTTTCCCGAGTTCCTGAAACATTTTTGCCGTGCATCCGGCCGGGATCTGATCGCGATACCGTACTCCGAGAACTTCTTCTGAACGTACCCGGTCTCCCGGCTAAGCCGGTCACCTTCATCATGTCGCCGGTGCCGTCCGGCCATACCGGGAGCAAAACGTTTAATGCCGAGTATAGGCATGAGCACCCCGATGGGTGTGCGGATGAATCATCGGGGATTGAGGGCTCTCCGGCCCGAGGATTCTGTGACGGCGAGGGCGCTCCGCATCCTCCCTGCATACTCCGCGTATAGAAAGACCTACGCCCTCCTCCGGGAGTCCCAGGGGTGGAGCCGGGAAGACCTCGCGACCTACCAGGCCCGGGCGCTCTCGCGGCTGCTCGACCACGCCTACGAGAATGTCCCCTACTATCGAAGGGTCTTTCAGGAACGCGGCCTTGTCCCGGAGGACATCCGGACTCCCGACGACCTGGCGCTCCTCCCGATCCTGACCCGGGAGGATCTCCAGGCCAACCTCCCGGACCTGAAGGCCCGGAACTACCCCGAGTCCGCCTTCGAGTACGTCACCACCGGCGGCTCCACCGGGATCCCGGTCGGATTCTACTACGAGAAAGGGGTCTCCCGCGCCCGGGAGTGGGCGTTCATGAAGACCCAGTGGGACCGCGTCGGCTACCGATTCACCGACCGCTGCGTCGTCCTCCGGGGCTACATCATCGGGTCGGCAAAGGATGGTGTCTACTGGAAGAAGACCCTCGGCGGCCGGTGGCTGCTGATGTCTTCCCACCACATGACCGAGGAGACCCTGCCGGACTACATCGACCGGATCCGGAGGTTCAAACCCCGCTTCATCCAGGCGTATCCCTCGGTGGCGACGATCCTGGCGCGGTACATGCGGGAGCACGGCATCGAGCCCATCCCGACCGTCAAGGCCGTCCTCTGCGGGTCGGAGAACCTCTACCCCTGGCAGCGCGACCTCCTCACCGAGGTCTTCGGGTGCCGGGTCTTCTCCTGGTACGGCAACTCCGAGCAGACGGTGCTCGCCGGCGAGTGCGAGGAGAGCACCCACTACCACATCTTCCCCGAATACGGGATCGTCGAACTGATCGGGCGGGACGGACGGCCCGTCGAAGGGGCCGGCGCCATGGGCGAGGTGGTCGCGACCAACCTCACCAACTTCGTCTGCCCTCTCATCCGCTACCGCACCATGGACGTCGCGGTTCGCGGGAGAGACCCCTGCACCTGCGGCCGCGCCTACCCGATACTCGAGCGGGTCGAGGGGAGGCTCCAGGAGTTCATCGTGACGAAGAACCGCCGGTTCGTATCGATGACCGCGGTGAACATGCACTCCGACATCTTCGACAACGTCGCGCAGTTTCAGTTTCACCAGGAGAAAGAAGGAGAGGCCCTGCTGCGGATCGTGAAAAAACCCGGCTACGGCGACCGCGACACGGAACGCATCCTCCGAGAACTCGACAGAAAATTCGACGGCGGCGTGGACGTGACCGTCCGCTTCGTCGATGAGATTCCCCGCACCCGGCGCGGCAAATACCAGTTCCTGATACAGGAACTCCCGCTGGATCAGTGGGGCATTTCGGTGTGAGAACCATGCAAAGACTCAGGCTAACAGCAGTAGGAGACATATGGGTTCGGACGGCGAACCATCAATACCCATTCGGAAAGGTCGGTCATCTTCTTGAGGGTAAAGACGTCCTCTTCGGGAACCTGGAGACCACTCTCTCGGATACGGGCGAACCGGTAGAGAAGCACCACGTGATCTTCACATGCCCGGACGCGGCCCGGTACCTGAAGGAGGCCGGGTTCGACGTCATGAGCGTTGCAAACAACCACTCCGGCGACCTCGGGGTCGAGGGATTCAGGAACACTCTGAACGCGCTCGAGAGACGGGGGATCGTCGCCATCGGCGGATCGGCGACCGAAGACCGGCAGGAACCGGTCATCCTCGAGAGGAACGGCATCTCGATCGGGTTTGCGGGCTATACGATCGGCAAACTCGCCATATCGCGTGAGGTCTCGGTCAACCGGCTGGTCGAGGAGGAAGTCTTCAGGGATATCGTCTCCCTCAAAGGCCGGTGCGACCATATCGCCGTCTCGCTGCACTGGGGGACGGAGATGGCCTACTACCCGTCTCCCGAGCAGATCGACCTCGCCCACCGGCTCATCGATGCCGGGGCCACCCTGATCCTCGGGCACCACCCGCATACCATGCAGGCGATCGAACGCTACCACGGGGGGCTCATTGCCTATTCGCTCGGCATGTTCCAGTTCGAACCGCGCTGGCCCCACAACATCTCGCGGGAGGCGATCATGCTCTCGGTCGACCTGCAGAAGAACGGCGTCGTCGGAGGGCATGAGACGGTGCCGCTCATCATCGACGACGACTTCATACCCCATCCCGCAGAGGGAGCGATGGCCGAGGAGATCCAGAACTTTCTATCCGAGATCTCGCGGCCGGTCGCCGAGGGGAGGCTCACCAGGGCAAGGTGGTTCGAGGAGATCGCGCCGGTCTACATGAAGATGAACCTCGAGAGTTACCGTTACCGGATACGCCGCAAAGGCATCTTCCCGCTCCTGGAGATGGGAGCCTGGTTCTTCACGCCGTTCTGCCTGAGATGCTGTGCCGGCCTCGTCCGGCGGCTGTTCCACCCCGAACTTGCGCGCAGGAGACGTGCTCCGGGGCAGAACGCCGGGAACTGAACGAAGGTGAATACGGGGGGACAGAGGAGTCCGGTTAAACAGGACCCCGTCCCCGACCCGTTCTTCAACGCATCCTGCATTCCGGCCGGTCATTCCGCGGGAAAACCACCGGGTTCCCGGGGACCGGATCGCAAAACCCTCATTACAATTGATGACAAATATAACCATGAGGAGTGTAACCAATTTGTCAGCGATTCCAAAGGAAGAGTATCTCTATAAGTGCACGTCCGCCTGCGCGGGGTGCAGCTCTTCCCTATGTCTGCGTTACGTGCTCAAAGCCGCCGGACCCGACTCCGTCCTGGTCGTACCCGCCTGCTGCACCAGCGTCATCCAGGGGATCTACCCCGGCACCGCGATGAACGTGCCCGTCTACAACGTGGCGTTTGCCGCATCCGCGGCCTGCGCCTCCGGTATGAGCGAGGCGTTCGCAGCCATGGGGAGGGAGACCAACGTCATCGTCTACGCGGGCGACGGCGGAACGGTCGATATCGGCATCCAGGCGCTCTCCGGCGCTTTTGAGCGCGGCACCAATTTCCTTTATATCTGCTACGATAACGAGGCATACGGCAACACCGGCATGCAGCGGTCGGGCGCAACCCCGCTCGGGGCGCGCACCACCACGACCCCCGGCGGCAAGCCCACGACCAAGAAAGACCTCGACCGGATCGTCGAGGCGCACAACCCGCCCTACATGGCGACCGCCTGCAGCGCCTACCCCCTCGACCTCTACAAGAAGGTCAAGAAGGCGCTCTCGATCGAAGGCCCCAAGTTCATCCATATCCTCGCACCGTGCCCGCCGGGGTGGCGCTACCCCACGGAGAAGACGGTCGAGATGGGGAAACTCGCCGTGAAGACCGGAACGTGGATCCTCTACGAGCGCGAGTTCGGGAAACTCTCGATCAGCGGCCCGTCAAAGGCGGCGATGAAGAAACCCGCGCCGCTCGAGGACTACATCAAAGGCCAGGGCCGGTTCAAGAACCTGAGCCCCGATATCATCGACCTGATGCGCCAGCAGGTGCAGCAGAACATCCAGCGGCTCGCCCGTGAGGAGGCAGGCGTATGCTGACGATCGCGACCGGCAACAAGGCGGTGGCCGCTGCGGTGAAGGCCGCGAAACCGGGCGTCATCGCCGCATATCCGATCACCCCCCAGACAGAGATCGTCGAGCAGATCGCCGAGTATGTCGCCGGCGGCGACCTCGAGAGCCGCTACATCCCGGTGGAGAGCGAGCACTCGGCGATGGCGGCCTGCATCGGGGCGAGCGTCGGCGGCGTCCGGACGTTCACGGCGACGAGTTCCCACGGCCTCCTCTACATGCACGAGATGATCCACTGGGCCGCGGGCGCGCGTCTCCCCATCGTCATGGCGAACGTCAACCGTGCCCTCGGGCCCGGGTGGAACACCTGGGCGGAGCATACCGACGCCTTCTCCCAGCGCGACACGGGATGGCTGCAGGTCTTCGTGGGCACCGTCCAGGAGGCCTACGACGCCACCCTGATGGCGTTTCGGATCGCCGAGGACGAGAGGGTTCTCCTCCCGATGATGGTCAACCTGGACGGGTTTGCATTGAGCCACATCACGCAGTCGCTCGACACGGTGGAACTCGGCGACTTCGTGCCTCCCTACCACCTCCCGCACGCCATCGACACGGCAAACCCCCTCGGCTACGGGCCCATGACCGGGCCGGACGACCACTTCCGGTTCCGGTGGGATATCGAGCGGTCGATGCGCGACGCCCGGGGCGTGATCGCGGAGGTCGAGCGCGAGTTTGCCGAGCGGTTCGGCCGCTCTTACGGCCCCACGGAGGATTACCGGTGCGAGGACGCCGACGTCGTCGTCGTCGCGATGGGAACCCTCGGTAAAGAAGCGGAGGTGGCGATCGACCGTCTCCGCGACGAGGGTATCAAGGCCGGTTCCATGCGCCTGCGCTGGTTCCGCCCCTTCCCGGACCTCGATCTTGCCGGGCGGGAGGTCGTCGTCATCGACCGCGACTACTCCTTCGGGTTTGGAGGTGTTGTGGCGCATTCCATCAAGTCGAAGACCGGCATCGAGCCCTACAGCGTGATCGCCGGCCTCGGCGGCCAGGAGGTCACCTACAACGATATCGCAGACTTCGTCCGGAACCGTCGTCCCGGCACCGAGACCTGGTTCGGGGTGAGCGACCATGTATGAGATCAGGATCCACTCCCGGGGCGGGCAGGGCGGCGTCACCGCCGCGAAACTCCTCGCCCTCGCGGCGTTCAGGGACGGCAAGCACGCGACCGCCTGCCCGTTCTACGGGGCGGAGCGGCGCGGGGCGCCGGTCGTCTCGTTCGTCCGGATCGACGACGAACCAATCAAGGTGTACAGCCAGATCCACGAGCCGGATCTCGTGATCGTCCTTGACACGAGCATCATGGACGTCGTCGACGTCCTGGACGGCCTCAAGGCCGACGGCACGGTTCTCTTAAACAGCGCTCATCCGGTTGCCGGGTGCAACGGAACCTGCCGCCACGTCGACCTGACCGGGATCGCGCTCGCAGAGAACCTGGTGGTCGCGGGAAGCCCGATCCTGAACACCCCGGTGCTCGGGGCGCTCGCGAAGATGGGGATCGTCACCCTCCCGTCGGCGGAGCAGGCGATCCGCGAGATGTTTAGCGACGAACGGAACGTAAAGGCTGCCAGAGCGGCATACGAGGAGCTGAAGATATGAGAGAGAGACTTGCGCTCAGCAGGCCGAAGGAGGCCGCGTCGGGGAAGACCGGGACGTGGCGGACGTTCCGGCCCGTCGTGGATAAGGAGACGTGCAACGCCTGCGGGCTCTGCGCCCAGTACTGCCCGGACGGGGTCATCGACGAGGAACTGAACATCGACCTCGACTACTGCAAGGGGTGCGGCATCTGCGCGAACGAGTGCCCGAAAGGGGCGATCGCTATGGTGCGGGAGGAGCGCTGACCCCGTCGTCGACGGGGCGCTTCGCCATATACTCCAGGTTGAACCGGTAGAAGTGCGTGTAGCCGCAGTTGCGGCACCGGGTCGTGAGATGGTTGGACCCGATCGCAAGATCGTGCGGGCCCGTGACCCCACAATTTTTGCATCGCCCGCCGGCATCGAGCGTCCAGAGATCGTAGCGCCCGATCGGCGTGCAGGTTCCGACCGCCCCGGTGTTCTCGAACCGCGGGATGAATATCCGGGTTGCCCCGCAGGCTGAGCAGATCACCTGCGCCTGCGCGGAGACCGCTTGTATGATCTGGTCGGCATCCTCGCCGCAGTGGTAGCAGCGGGTACGGTGCCGGGTGAAGATGAACCGCTCGCTCATGCATGATACTTGAGGAGCGTAAGATAAAACCTCCGTTCGGGGGTACTGCCGCCCGCACCCCGGGACGGCGGACCGGTGCCGCGCCCGGGCCGGGTCACGGGAAGAGGGAAACGTTAAATAGCACCCCCGCACCTCTGTTGCCGAATAGGAGGTTATGCGATGGCAGCGTTGAGAGTTGCACCCTATGTCTGCGCGTACTCGGACGAGAATGAAGAGAACCTGCATATCGAGATCGAGCTACCCGGGGTCGACAAGAAGGACATCACGTTCAAGATGCAGGAGACCAGTTTCTCCATCGATGCAGCCCGCGGCGACGTGCGCTACGTCGGCACCTATGCGATCGGATGCCCGGTCGACACCGGCAAGGCGAAGGCGACGTTCCGGAACGGCCTCTTGGCCGTGGATGTCCCCTACATCCAGCCGGCCGCGGAGGAGACAAAGCAGATTCCCATTGCGGAATGAGGGGCGCACTTCATTTTTAACCCCCGGGCGCCCTTCGCCCCGGTAGCGGGAAGGGGCGTCCGCACCCCGGGGCCGCTCCGTCCGCCGGGAGGAGTCACCTTTATTAGCCTGCATCCGCACGTCAGGGATATGAACCCGGCACGCGGATACGACCCGGAAGCACCGGAAGCATCGGTGCGGGAGAGATCACCACCGAACCGGCTGATCAACGAACAGAGCCCTTACTTACTCCAGCACGCCCATAACCCCGTCGACTGGTACCCCTGGGGCGAGGAGGCGTTTTCACGGGCGCGGGAGGAGGGAAGACCGATATTCCTCTCCATCGGCTACTCGGCCTGCCACTGGTGCCACGTCATGGAAGAAGAGTCGTTTGCCGACCCGCAGGTCGCGAAACTCCTAAACGACGTCTTCGTCTGCGTCAAGGTGGATCGCGAGGAGCGGCCGGATATCGACCAGGTCTACATGGCGGCCGCCCACGCACTGACCGGGACCGGAGGCTGGCCGCTCACCATTCTGATGACCGCCGATAAAAAACCCTTCTTTGCGGCGAGTTACATCCCGAAGGATAGCCGCTATGGGATGACCGGCCTGCTGGACCTCATCCCCCGGATCAGCAAGATCTGGCAGACCCAGCGGCAGGAACTCGAGAGCGCCGGCGACCAGGTGTTGCAGGCGCTGCAGAGCGCGGCGAAGACCCCGCCGGAGGAGGGCGAACTCGACGAGGCGGTCCTCGACGAGGCCTATAACACCTTCTTCCGGGTCTTCGACGGAGAGAACGGCGGGTTCGGGGATGCGCCCCGGTTCCCCACCCCGCACAACCTCATATTCCTGCTCCGGTACGGGAACCGGACCGGGAAGGAGCCGGCATACACGATGGTCGAGAAGACGCTGCACGCCATGCGCCGGGGCGGGATCTTCGACCAGGTCGGTTACGGGTTCCACCGTTACTCGACGGACGCGGAGTGGTTCGTCCCGCACTTCGAGAAGATGCTCTACGACCAGGCGCTCCTCGTCATGGCGTATACGGAGGCCTACCTCGCGACGGGGAGGGAGGAGTTCGCGAGAACCGCCCGGGAGACGATCGCCTACGTCCTGCGCGACATGACCGATCCGGACGGCGGCTTTTACTCGGCGGAGGACGCCGACAGCGAGGGGGAGGAGGGGAAGTTCTACCTCTGGACGAAGGACGAGATCCTCGCGGTCCTCGGGGAAGAGAACGGAGAACGGTTCTCCCGGATATTCAACGTCATGGATCCCGGGAACTACCGGGAGCAGCCCGGTGGGAGGAGGACAGGCAAAAACATCCTCCGCCTCCGCCGGCCCCTCGCATCCTGGGCGCACGAGTTCGCAGTCCCGGAGGAGGATCTGGCGTGGTTCGTCGAAGAGGGGCGGCAGAAACTTCTCGCGGCCCGCGAGCGGCGTCTCCGCCCGGACAAGGACGATAAGATCCTCACCGACTGGAACGGCCTCATGATCGCCGCACTCGCGAAAGCGGCCCGGGTCTTCGACGAACCGGACTACCTGGCGGCGGCGGAGCGAGCGGCCGCGTTCATCCTCACCAATCTCCGCCGGCAGGACGGGCGGCTCCTCCACCGCTACCGGGGCGGCGATGCCGGCCTCGCGGCAACCCTCGACGACTACGCGTTCATGATCTGGGCGCTCATCGAGGTCTACGAGGCGTCGTTTACCCCTGGCTACCTCAAGACCGCCGTCGACCTCTCCCGGGACCTCATCGCGCACTACTGGGACTGCAACCAGGGAGGGTTCTTCTTCGTGCCGGACGATGCGGACGTTCCTGTCCGCCAGAAACCCGTCTACGACGGGGCGATTCCTTCCGGCAACAGCGTGGCCATGTACGCTCTCTTCGTCCTCGGACGGATGACGGCGAACCTCGAACTCGAGGAGACGGCGGAGCGCATACGGCGCGTCTTTGTCGGAACCGTCAGCGAGTCTCCCACCGCCTGCTCCCACTTTCTCACCGGCCTCGAGTTCATGCTGGGGCCGAACTTCGAGGTGATCATATCCGGCGTTCCGGGCGCGGAGGATACGAAAGCGATGATCGGCGCCATCCGGTCGCACTACGCCCCCGACGCCGTCGTCATCTTCCGCCCTTCCGATGAAGAGGAGCCGGATATCGTGAGGGTAGCCGGGTTTACCCGCGATATCGTGACGATCGAGGAGAAGGCGACGGCATACGTCTGCACCAACTACGCCTGCGACATCCCGACGACCGATCCCGGCGAGATGGTGCGGCTCGTGCGATCGACGGGACGGCCGCCGGAACCGATCATCTGACTTCAGGGAGGGATACACGATGAACGCGCGAAACGGGGTCGATATGGAGCGGGTGAACGCCCTCAAAGCGGCGATGCAGGAGGAACCGGCGGCGGGCAGAAAGACCCTCTCCGCCATCACGAGCTGGAACGGCGGCGCCCACTCCACCACGATCGTCCGGAACTTCGCCATCCCGGCCGACGAACCGGTCGCCCTCGGCGGAACCGAACGGGGGGCAAGCCCGACGGAACTGGTGCTCACGGGGCTTTCCGCCTGCATCGCGATCGGTATCGCCTACAGCGCGGCGGAAGACGGGATCGAGGTCGATTCAATCGAGATCGATGTTGCGGGCGACCTCGATCTCGGCGGATTCCTTGAAATTGGTGAGGCCCGACCAGGACTAGAGGAGATTCGCCTGACCGTCCGGGTGGATGCCGACGCGCCGCGGGAGAAGATCGAGGAACTCGTGGACCACGGTTACCGGCGCTCGCCGGTCGCGGCCTCGCTCGAGGGCAGGGTGCCGGTCAGGGTCTGCATCGGGTGGGAGGAGACCGGGGCGGGCAGGGTGCAAAGATAACCCACAACGAAGCGGCGCTCCACACGCAGGCAAACCCTACCGCGAGATCCGGGATCGGTCCAGTGCAGCCGCGACGACTGCGAGGTATCTCTGGTGCAAGTCGAAGGGGAGTTTTCATCAATAATTCGCCGACCCGGAGAGACACCTCGAAAAAGAATGACGGGAAAGGCTCAACTTTCACGTTGGCACGATACTCCACGATCCGACCGCCGTCCACCTTCGCGGTGCATTCACTCAGGTAGACATGTCGTATGTTTTTAACCGTTTTCGCGGCTTCTTTCACTGCATTGGCCGCCGCATCCTCCCATCCGGTCGGGGAGCTGCCGATCAACTCGATGACTTTGGCCACGGAAGGCCCACCCGTTGTTGCCATGTTCATTCCTCCACGGTCACCCTGAGGCATACCACCCAGATAAAGATTTGCAGCGTAATACCCGGATGGTCGGGAGCGGCGTGCCGGCTACAGGGAGAGGTTCAGCCGGAGCAAGGCAGGAGGGAGACGGCGATAGTAGTAGCGGGATCAGGAAATAGTCCGGACGAAGCCCGCACCTTCGGTCCTTTAACTCCCGCTGTTCCGGGGGCGGGCAGTTCGGGGCGATAAGTCGTCCCGGGATCCGGTGGAGGTGGGCATACGCAGGCCCGGACAACCTGCACGCCATCCCGGCCCCGCCTCTACATCGCCGGAGGGACGGAGAGGGGTTTCTCCTCGTCCTTGACGAGCGGGTAGTTCGCCGCCTTCCACCCGATCGTGCCGCCGAGCAGGTTCGTGACGTTTCTAAACCCGTGCTTCTCCAGGATGCTCGCCGCAAGGCTCCCCTTGAACCCGGCGTCGCAGTGGACGACGATCCGCTTATCCTCCGGGATCTCGTCGATATGCTCCTCGAGATGCCCGACGTAGATGTGGTGCGATCCCTGGATGTAGCCGTCCTCCTCCCGGTGATTAACGTTCCTGACGTCGAGCACCCAGATCGACGGGTCGTCCAGATTCTCGGCGAGGTCGGGGGGGGACCAGGTGCCGGAGCGCTCGACGGTCTCGCCCTGCTTGAACCAGGCTGCAAACCCGCCCGCGAGGTATCCCGCGATGTTGTCGTAGCCGAGCCGGACAAAGTGGCGCACCACGTGATCCAGGTCCAGGTTGAAGTCGTCCACGAGGACGATCGGGTTCTCGTAGTTCAGGTAGTAACCCATGTAGAGGGGAAGACCCTGCCGCCAGATACTGATGGTTCCGGGGATGTGCCCGCCGGCGAAACTCGTCGGGGACCGGATATCGACGATCTGTACGCCCCGATCCATGAGCGAGCGGATCTCCCGGGCCGAATACGCCCGCAGGTGCGGCAGGTTGTAGATCAGGGGCGGCCCTTCCCGGTTGAGCTTGCGCATCATCCTGAAATACTGCGGCTCGTAGAGCCGTTCGTTCACTTTGCGCTCGACGAACGTCTCCTCCGGGAGGGAGAGCAGCCTGTTCGTCGCCTTCTCAAACCCGATGGTCGTGTACTCCCGGTCGCTGATCTTCCCGCCGCAGACGGAACCCGCGCCGTGGGCGGGGCAGACGATCGTGCCGTCGGGGAGCGGGAGGATCTTCTGGTGCAGGCTCTCATACAGCAACTCTGAGGCCTCCCGCCGCTTATCCTCGCCCGCGAGATCGGTCCTCCCCACATCCCCGGCGAAGAGCGCGTCGCCGGTAAAGACCATCAGGGGATCGTCGGAGACCGATCGATCGCGGAGCAGGAGCGATATGCTCTCTACGGTATGGCCGGGCGTCTCCAGGATCTCGAGTTCGAGCGGACCGAACGAGAACGTCTCCCCCTCCCGGACAGCGGTGCCGAACCCGAACTCCTCCCGGGCACCGTGCAGGATCTCCGCCCCGGTCGGACGGGCGAGGTCCCGGGAGCCGGTGACGTAATCCTCGTTTCTATGCGTCTCAAAAATCTTCGTGATCTTCATACCCTCGCGCCCGGCGACGGCCGCGTAGACCAGGCAGTCGCGCCTCGGATCGATGACCGCCGCCTCCCCGTCCGCCCCGACGATGTATGAGTTGTGAGCAAGGATATCGGACTTAATCTTCTCAAACAGCATCCGAATTCATCTCCCGGGTGGTGGAACCCGTTCCGATGAGCCGGGATACGGGACGGATATATAAAAGGGTTCCGGGGGATACGGGGAGAGAGCAGGCGCTTCCTGCCGGCGTCCGGGGAGCAGAATCCTTTCACTCCTGCCGGACGGCCCTGACCTCAAGGATGCTGCCCACCGCCTTGAACGCATCCTCGAGCTCCTCGAAGTTCGGGATCCGGGAGCCCCGCAGAATGCGCAGCCCGCTCCTGATGCTGTCGCCGCCGAGCATGCAGCCCACCACCATCTTCTCCGTGTTGCGAGAGAACCGGACGATCTCGTTTGCGACGTGCGCCGGATCGACGAGCGTGGTCGGCACGGCGATCACGAACGCGATGTCCCAGAACTCCTGGTGGCGGATCAGCACGTCGAAGAGGGCGGCGAACCGGGTGGCGTCGGCGTCCCCGAGGATGTCCATGGGGTTTGCGTGGTTCCAGAACGGCGGGAGGAAGGCATTGAGCTCGCGAAGCACGTCGTCGGGGAGGTCGACCATATCGACCCCGTAGGCCTCGGCGTAGTCGGAGGCGAGGACGGCGAACCCCCCCGCACTGGTGACGGCGATCGCCCGCTTGCCGCGAGGGTAACCCTCGGAGGCCAGGAGTTCCGCGAGGTTGAAGGCGTCCCGCAGGCTCCTGGCCGGGATCACCCCCGCCTGCCGGAACGCCGCGATGTAGACCTCGTAACTCCCGGCGAGCGACCCGGTGTGGGACGACGCCGCGGCCTTCCCCTTCCGGGACGACCCGGACTTCACCGCCACCACCGGCTTTCTTCCGGCGACCTCGCCGACGATCTGCATGAACCCGCGTCCGTCCTGGATCTCCTCGATGTACAGGGTGACCGACCGGGTCATGGTGTCCTGCTCGGCGAACCGAAGAAAATGCTCGAACCCGAGATCCGCCTGGTTGCCGACGCTGATGACGGTCGAGAACCCGAACTCCTCGGGGAGGCTCCAGTCGATGACGGTGGTGATGATCGCGCCGCTCTGGGAGATGAAGGCAACGTCTCCCGCTCTCGGCGAGACGGGGTCGAACGTGGCGTTGATCCTCATGTGAGGCATCATGATCCCGAGACAGTTCGGGCCGATGATCCGGATGGAGTGCCGCCTTGCAATCGCCGTGACCTTCTCTTCGAGAGCCGTGCCTTCACCGCCGATCTCGCGGAACCCGGCGGTGACGATGACCGCGAGACGGACGCCTTTCTTCCCGCACTCCTCCATCACCTCCGGGACGATCCGGGCGGGCACGGCGATGACCGCCCAGTCGACCGGGCCCGGGATGTCCAGAACGGAGGGGTAGGTTGTTCGCCCGAAGAGCTCGCTCCTCGAGGGGTTGACCGGGTAGAGGTTGCCGGAAAACGAGAGCAGGTTCCGCAGAACCGAGTAGCCCACCTTGTTCGGGCTTGCGGAGGCGCCGATCACGGCGATGGATTCCGGGTAGAAGATATCCGGGGGCGCCCGGACGCTGAGCCGGGAAGCCGCCCCCCCGGCGGTCTCCCCGACGATGATCCTTGCATCGACGACGCTGACACCTTTCTCATACACGATGACGGGGTTCAGGTCGAACTCCCTGATACGCGGATCTTCGATGAAGGTCTGTGCCATGGCGGCGATGACGCGGACGAGCGCCTCCTCGTCCTTCGGGGCCTCGCCCCGGTATCCCCGGACGAGCCGGTAGCCCTCGATCTCGCGGATCATGGCGCGGATCTCGCCTTCGGTTGCGGGCAGCACCCGGATGGAGGCGTCTGCGAGAAGTTCCACCAGTTTCCCCCCGAGACCGAACGTGATCACCTTCCCGAACGAAGGATCGGTCTTTCCGCCGATCAGCACCTCGAGCCCCGCGGGCATCTGTTTCTCGACGATGATGCCGGTGACCGTCGCCTCCGGGGCACGGACGGCGGCGTTCTGCATGATTGTCCGGAACGCCTCTTCTGCCCCTTCAGGGCTCTCGATCCCGGTTACGACCCCGCCGACATCGCTTTTGTGGACGATCTCCGGCGAGATGACCTTCATGACGACGGGGTAGCCTATCCGCCCGGCGGCCGCCCGCGCATCGGAGGCGCTGGTGGCGAGGTGATGGGGGGGCACCGGTATCCCGCACGATTCGAGCAAGCGGTAGCCCTCAGATTCGGTTAACATCCTCTCCGGCATCTGGATTCCTCACGATATGCCGATCCTGCCGGGATGCATGACCGGCGTCCTGGTGCATCGGTTGGTCGGGTCTTCCATAATAAATATCCGCCCCGGGGGAACGGGGCAGATTTCCGCCAGAGAAAACAGTAAAAAGGAGTTTAACCGGCCAAATGCCGTGGAAGAGCGCCGGACATTCGGATCCGACGTCCAAAACCCGGGGACGCCATGTCGATTCGGCTGATCACCACAGTGGGTATTACGAATTGGAATTGAATCATACTCGATAGAGAGTATTTCGATAACTATAATAAACAGTGTTACTACTACAGATATTAGTATGCCACCGTTCCGATATAGAGGGGGCCTCACAGCCGCAGTGCTTGCGGCCCTCGTTCTTGTCATGCTTGCCGCCGGGTGCACCGGCACCGGGACCGTCCAGGGCGGCACCGGCGAAACCGTCACGATCACCGACGGGTTCGGCCGGACGGTCACCGTTCCTTCGCCGCCGGAGAGCGTCGTCAGTTCGGGTTCCGGGTGTCTCCGTTACCTCGTCTACCTGCAGAGCCAGGACCTCACCGTCGGCGTCGACGACATCGAAAAGAAAGATCAGACGATAGAAGGCCGGCCCTACGCCCTCGCCTACGGGTCACAGTTCAAGAACCTCCCCCTGATCGGTGAGTTCCGGGGCAAGGACGACCCGGAGAAGATCCTCGGGATCGGTCCCGCGGTCGTCTTCAAGACAGGGTCCACCGGAACGGCATACGGTACCAGTGCAGCCGAAGCCGACAAACTCCAGGAGAAGACCGGGATCCCGGTCGTGGCGTTCCCCTACGGCTCGCTGCGGAACGACGCCGAAAAGGCCGAGATGTACACCGGGCTCCGCACGATGGGCGAGGTTCTCGGGAAACAGGGCCGCGCCGAAGAGGTGATTGCCTACATCGAGGCGACGATCGCCGACCTTGAAGCCCGGACCGCCGATATCCCCGAAGCCGACCAGAAGACGGTCTACATCGGCGGTGTCTCCTCGGCAGGCGCCCACGGCATCATCTCCACCGAACCGGCCTACCCGCCGTTTTCTTGGGTGAATACAAAGAACGTCGCGGCCGGACTCGGCACGGCTCACGCGGACGTCGCGAAAGAGGCGCTCGTCGATTGGGATCCCGACTATCTCTTCATTGACGTCGGCACGATCCAGATGGAGAGCGACGGGGCGATCGGGGAACTGAAGACCGATCCCGCGCTCAAGGGACTTACTGCCACAAAGGAAGGCCGGGTCTACGGTGTTCTCCCATATAACTTCTACAGCACGAACTACGAGACCGTGCTTGCCAACGCCTACTTCATCGGCAAGACCCTCTACCCCGACCGGTTCGAGGATGTTGACCCCGAGGAAAAAGCGGACGAGATCTACACCTTCTTCATCGGGAAACCAGTCTTTGATGAACACAAAAATCAGTATCGGAACCTCGGGTTCGCGGAGATCACGCTGTAGACCCGGGTCTAAACAGGAGGATATGACGAGATGCACTTTGCAGACGGGGCCATCCCCACGGACTACGTGGGCTACGTCCGCCGAAAGCACCTCTGGATACTCGGGGGGGTGGTCCTCCTCTTTATCCTCCTGATCGTATCCATATCGGTCGGTGCGGTCAGCATCCCCCCGTACGAGGTCTTCCTCTCCATCGTGAACGGTATCGTCGACCGGATACACCTGCTCCTCAACCCCGGCACCGTTCTCAACCCCACCAGCACCGACCGGATCGTCTGGAACATCCGCCTCCCGCAGGCGCTTGCCGCGATCGTCGCCGGGGTGGGGCTCTCGGTGGCGGGGGTCGCCATGCAGTCGATCCTCCGTAACCCGCTCGGCTCGCCGTTCACGCTCGGCATCTCGAACGCCGGGGCATTCGGGGCTGCCGTCTCGGTCATCGTCCTCGGCACCGGACAGATGCATTCCACGGTCGCCGACGCCGTCACCCTGAACAACCCCTACGTGACGACGCTGGTTGCGTTCATCTTCTGTCTCCTTGCGACGGCCGTGATCCTGCTCATATCCCGGATACGCGGGGCGTCTCCTGAGGTGATGGTCCTCGCCGGCGTCGCCCTCTCCTCGCTCTTCACGGCGGGGACGATGTTTCTGCAGTACTTCGCCGACGACACCCAGCTCGCCGCCGTCGTCTTCTGGACGTTCGGCGACGTCGGCCGGGCCAGCTGGCAGGAACTCGGGATCATGGCCTTTGTCACGACAGCGGCCTCGCTCTACTTCATCGCGAACCGCTGGAACTACAACGCGATCGACGCGGGCGATGAGACCGCGAAAGGCCTCGGTGTCAGCGTTGAGCGGGTTCGCGACGTCGGGATGGTCGTCGCGGCGCTCGTATCCGCCGTGATCGTCTCGTTCCTCGGGGTCATCGGATTTGTGGGGCTCGTCTGCCCGCATATGATGAGGAGGCTCATCGGCGACGACCAGCGCTACCTGATCCCGGGCTCCTGCGTGATGGGCGGGCTCCTCCTCCTCGCTTCGGACACGGTCGCCCGGATCATCGTGGCTCCCTACATCCTCCCGGTAGCCGTGCTCACGGCGTTTTTGGGCGCACCGGTCTTCATCTACCTGCTCCTGCGGGGGTACCGGCGATGATCCTCGACGTCGACGGCGTGGCGTTCAACTACCGGAGCGCCCCGGTCATCCGGGATATCACGTTCGAACTCTCGCCCCACCAGATCCTCGCGATCCTGGGGCCGAACGGTGTCGGGAAGACGACGCTCCTGAAGTGCATGAACACCATCCTGCGGCCGAAGGCCGGATCCGTCCTCATCGAGGGGGCGGATCTCCTCGCCGCGGACAGGATGGAGATCGCCCGGAAGGTCGGCTATGTCCCGCAACGGTGCGAGGCCGGCCGGATGACCGTCTTTGACGCCGTCCTCCTCGGCCGGCGGCCGCATATCGGGTGGGACGTGACGGATAAGGATATCCGGATCGTCGAGGCGGCGATCCGGATGCTTCACCTCGAAACTCTTTCACTCCGCTACATCGACGAGATGAGCGGCGGAGAACTCCAGAAGGTGAGCATCGCGAGAGCCCTCGTGCAGGAGCCCCGGGTGCTGCTCCTCGACGAACCGACGAGCAGCCTCGATCTCAAGAACCAGATCGAGATCCTCGGGATCGTCCGGCATGTGACGGCGGAGCACGACGTCGCCGCGGTGATGACGATGCACGACCTGAACATGGCGCTCCGCTACGCCGACCGGTTCATTCTCTTAAAGGACGGGGTCATCCATGCCGCAGGGGGCCCCGACGTGGTGACGCCAGGGACCATCGAGGCGGTCTACGGCGTCTCCGTGACGGTCGAACGCTACAACGGGTTCCGCTTCGTCGTGCCCCTGGAACCGGGGAGCGCCTGAGAGCCCGGAGGCGCCCTCCGGGATAACGTATAAGCCCATCGTCACCGATATGCCCGGCGGGGGGCATATAGTGCTTGAGACGTTCATCGGAATCACCGGGACGGTCCTCGGGACGTTCGGGGCGCTCTTCATCGCCTACGGGGCAGCGATCGCGATGGTCGAACTCCTGGCGCGGGAGACACGCATCCGGAAACAGAGTTACCGCGACATCCGGTGGACGTTCACCACGCGCATCCTGATCGGCCTTGAGTTCTTCGTTGCCGCGGACGTCATCAAGACAATCCTCGAACCGACGTTCCAGGATCTGATCATCCTCGGGTCGCTCGTCACGATCAGGACCATCGTGGGTTACTTCCTCGGGAAGGAAGTGAAGGAACTCCCCGAGGAACGAAAAATGTAACGACAGGCGGGGCGGGATCTTCCGGTCACGCGTTCTTCGGGTTCCGCGTGGCCTTCAAGTGCGCGTGCGCCCCCTCGACGACTCTCCTCGAGTTCGCGAAGGTGATCGTCTGTTGCGCCTCGCCGTAGGGGAGCCACCGGTAGTCGATATGTTCGTCCGAGAGCGTCACCTCCTCCTCCGGCGTCTTGATCAGATAGTAGACGACCTCCTTGTAGACCGTATGCGCCCGGCGCTGGAAGAAGTAGTGAACCTCCTCGCGGAACCCGGGGACGAACTCCGCGCGGGTGATCCCGGTCTCCTCCTCGAGTTCGCGAAGCACCGTCTCTTCCTCGCTCTCGCCGCGCTCACCGTGCCCTTTCACCAGATCCCAGTGCCCGGCCCCGTACTGGAGGATGAGGTACTGGAGATCCGTATCCTGTCGGACGACGACTGCCCCGCATGAACGCTCTTTTGCCATGATCTTCTTCAATCCTGTCTCGTGAACTCTCCGGCCGCCGCGAGTTCGCGCCCGATGATCCGGAAGTCCTCTTCCAGGGACTCCCGGTATCCCGGGTTGTAGAGCGCGGCGGCAGGGTGGAGGGTGGGGATGAGTCGGACCGGGTGGCCGAAGAGAAGGCCGGGGTAGACCGTCCCCCGGATCTCCGTGATCCGGTCGAACTCGACGGAGAGGAAGGAGAGGATATACCTGCTCGAGTGCCGGCCGAGCATCACGATCACCTTCGGCCCGACGATCCGGATCTGCTCCTCAAGATACGGGGTGCAGGCCCGGATCTCCTCTTCACCGGGGTCGCGGTTCCCGGGCGGCCGGTGCTTGACGATGTTCGCGATGAAGACATCGTCACGCGATAAACCGATACCCGAGAGGAGGCCGTCGAGGAGCTTCCCCGCCCGGCCGACAAACGGCCTCCCGGTGAGATCCTCCTGTCTTCCCGGCGCTTCGCCGATGAGCATGAGTTCGGCCCGGGGATTCCCCTCCCCCGGAACTGCATGGTGGGTATCCTCCCAGAGGGGGCATTTCCGGCATTCTCCGATGACGGCGGCAAGCCGCTCTATCGCTACGTCGCTCCCCGTCTCCTCTGCCATGCCCACACTATTGACAATAACTCGTATAACCTTCTTATGCATTGTGATTTGGGGCCGACCCCATCTCAACCACCCGGGAACAACCTCTGAAGAGAGAGGAGGTTTCACACCTCCGGCCACGGATCTCGCCGTTCGGCGCGGTGCCGGTTTCATGCCTATGGAGGCCGGTTTTTCGAGGGGGTAATCCAGCACAGGCCCAACGTGTAGATGCGTGTCACAGAAAAGGTATATAGAGAAACGTTGAGCTCTCCAGCGTGGATACCTGTACTGGTATCCCGAGATGCGCGGGACCCCCCCATCCCCGGTTGACGCCCCGGATGAAGAGCCCCGCATGCCCGGAGGCAACAGGATCTACGCGCTCTGCGTACTTGAAGGTGTTGCTTTATCCGCCTCCGGGTAAAAAAACGGAGGAAAACGAGATGAACAAAAAAATAGGCATGCAGGCATTCCCCTTGCTCCTGGCGGCAATGCTGGTAAGCACGGGTTTTGTGCCAATTGCAAGCGCAATCGCGGGCGAAGGCGCCGGAATCGATTTTGATCGGTACTCGCCTCCTCAACTGAACGTCGACCCATCGATTGAGACGATAGCCATCTCCGAGGCATTAAGCCCCCAATCGGAGCGACGAATCACAGACAGTAGGACGGAAGGGGGGATCCCGCTCGGTTCGATCGTCGTCCACGCAGCCGATGGAATCACCCAGGTGTTCGACAAAAATGGGAACCAGTTGCTCTCGATCAGTGACGAAAAATCCGGAAAACTACCCACACCTGCTGGTGTCGAAAAATCCTGTACCCGACTGCATCAACTCCCGAACGACTCAAGAGTGTATCACCGCGGAGATCAGACCTTCGTCCTTGATGCTGCCGGAGAACTGATCCTGACCGTCATTGATAAGACTCCGTCCTCCGGTCGGAATGTGGCGGAGCCAAAGATGTGGACCGGTAATAGTTGGGTAGAATCAGCAGAGGATAGACCAAATTCCGAGATTACCGAGTATACAGCATACTGGACGGTCCCATCCAGCCCGCCTTCAGGTCTTGCGATTAATGAGAGGATCTATCTCTTCAACGGCATAGAGAGGACTGTCGGGTCAACGACGTACCTGCTGCAGCCGGTGCTGGCCTACAACGGATCCACCCATCAATGGGAAGGGCAGGCCTGGGCGGCATACAGTCCCAACTACCAGGATAGTTATTATGGGCCCCTGTTCGGCACCGCCACCGGACATACGATGAGAGGGCGTATCTACTGGAGCAGCAGTCTCAATCTCTGGTCTATCACCATCTACGACCATACAACGGGCCAATACAGTTCGCTGTCAACGCAATGCATGCAGCCGGGGGCCGGATGCCGTGTCGGCTGCGTCCTTGAAGGCTGGAATATTGACGACAACACTGATGTGCCGGGCGACACGCTCTTCTACGACATGGTGTACAAGAGTTATGGGGCGCCCATGAGCATCGACCTGGAGCCATGGTACTCAACCGAGGTTCCTTATGAGATCATGCGATACTGCCAGGTGCAGATCATTCAGAATCCTTCGCGTGTGTGCCTCCATACCTACAACTGATGAATGATGAGACAAATTTCCTTTCTCCTTTTTATGCTGCTGCTTCTGGCATTCGGGGCCGGGTGTATCGACCCCCCGGAGACAAATGCAACGGAAAACGTCACCCCCGCCCCGGTCCTCCACTACGAGCGGGGGGACGTCTTGATCCCGATCAACACATCCAAGATTCCAGTGCGGGGATTCGACGCCAATGTCACGGAGGTGATCGAGACCCTCCTCGCCGACCAGCGGGCCGGGGCCCTGCTTGAGGGCGGGTGGAAGATAGCCTCGGTCCAGACAAGTTATGATTACGACTTGAGGACGCATGTCGACGTAGAGTTCCGGAGCGATGAACCGTCACCGTCGTTCTTCATCGAAGTGGACGAACAGAAGGGGCACACCGGCTGGGGGCGCTGCAACGTCCCGCGCTGGCTTGGAGGACCGTTTGCAGGCCCCTACCCTGAGGACTATCACCAGAACTGGACGAACAGAAGGGGCGTTGACTGGATATATGTCTTCGATCACCACAACGATCGGGTAGTGATGGTCTACAACGAAACGACGATCTTCTACCTCTACCCCTCGTACGGGAGAGAGTGGTATGAAAGCGTGGAGGCGTCAGGATGAAGCGGATCTTCATTCTCTCCCTTACGCTGCTGCTCCTGGCGCTCGGGGCCGGGTGCATCGACTTCCCGGGGGCGAACGCCACGGAAACCGTCACACCCGCCCCGGTCCTCCACTACGAGCGAGGGGATGTCTCGATCCCCATCAACGTCTCCGAGATCCCGGTGAGAACGTTCGATGTCAACGCAACAGAGGTGATCGAGATCGTCCTCGCCGACCAGCGGGCCGGGATTCTGCTTGAGGGCGGATGGCAGATCACCTCGATCCGGACGGGCTTTGAGGGGGAGGACCCGAACCGGGAGCACATCGACGTGGAGTTCAGGAACGATGAACTGTCGCTGTCGTTCTTCATCGAAGTGGACGAATGGGAGAGGCAGACCGGCAGAGGACGTTGCAGCGCCACGATCTGGAGGGGGCACCCGTGGACGTCAGAACCCTTCCCCGAGGAGGAAGACTATCACCAGGCGGTAAACCCGTATATGGGCCTGTTTGTGGTCGTCGATCATCACAACGAGAGGGTGATTATGGCCTATGACGATACGACGATCTTCTACCTCTACCCCTCATATGGGGAAGTGACTGAATGGGAATGACCGAAGCGGAACCGACGCCCCTCTCCCCTCTCTCATGGAACAGGGTGATGTGAAAGCGTAGGGGAGGGCGATGCGGGAAAATGCAGGTTGCCGGAACGAGCATGGAACCACCATAGAAGGGAAACAAAATGAACAGAAAAGCGGGAATGCGGGCGCAAATCGTACCTGCAACCGGCGAGAGCAGTTAAGTGAAGCAGATCTTCATTCTCTCCTTTGCACTGCTACTCCGGGGCGCGCTGTCTCTCCTGCACGGATCTGGCCCTGCGGCCAGTCGCACTATGCTCCCACCCGTCGCCACTCGAAGACCTTCGGTCTTCTCCAACTCCTGTCCTACGGACAGTCGTTCCTCACGGCCCGTCGCCAATTTAATACCCCCGAAGGTGAACACTATATAGAATTTCCCGGCGTGCGTGCGGCCCGGTCTCGCCGGAGCGGCGCCGACTCCGGATTTCCGGCCGGGTTCCGGGCTGCAGGACGAATGGAGCGATTTGTACAATGAGCGATATGGATCATACCTGTTTTGACACGGCAAAGATCGACAAGATACAGGAACTGCGCGAACGCGGGGTGACGGTCTATCCCTACACCTTCGACCGCAGGGATACCGTCGAGGAGATCAAGGAGCGGTTCTCCACGATCGAGCACGACAAGAGCGAAGAGGAGGTCAGCACCGCCGGCCGCGTCTACGTCGTCCGCCAGCACGGCAAGACGATATTCGCCGACATCGGGGACTCGACCGGCAGGATCCAGATCTACCTGCGGAAGAACGACCTCGGCGAGGAGCAGTTCGACCTCTTCCGCCAGTACGTCGATGCCGGGGACATCGTCGGCGTCGTCGGCCACGTCTTCCGGACGAAGATGGGCGAGATCACCGTCTGGGTCGACCGGTTCGAACTCCTCACGAAGTCGGTCTGCCCGCTTCCCGAGAAGTTCCACGGGCTCAAGAACGTCGAGACCCGCTACCGGCAGCGCTACCTCGACCTGATCATGAACGAGGAGAGCCGCGAGACCTTCCGGACGCGGAGCAGGATCCTATCGCTCATGCGGCAGTTCCTCTTCGAGCGGGACTACCTAGAGTTCGAGACGCCCACCCTGCAGCCGATCTACGGCGGCGCGAACGCCCGGCCGTTCACGACCCACCACAACGCCCTCGACCAGAAACTCTACCTCCGGATCGCGCCGGAACTCTACCTCAAGCGCCTGGTCGTCGGCGGGTTCGAGAAGGTCTTCGAGCTCGCAAAGAACTTCAGGAACGAAGACATCGACACCAACCACAACCCGGAGTTCTCGATGGTGGAGATCTACGAGGCCTACCGGGACTACAACGACATGATGGACCTCACCGAGGAGATCTTCTCGTTCCTTGCGGAGAAGGTGCTCGGGACGACCACCTGCACGTTTGCCGGGCACGACCTGGACTTCTCCCGGCCCTGGCGCCGCCTCACGATGGAGGAGGCTGTGCGGGAGTACGCCGGGATCGATTTCGGGGCCATGAGCCTCGAAGAACTCCGCGCGTTCGGCTTCGAGCACTGCGTCGAGGGCTGCGAGAGCGCCACGACCCGGGGCGAGTACCTGGTCCTCTTCTTCGAGCACTTCGGCGAGAAGCACCTCATCCAGCCGACGTTCGTCTACGACTTCCCGATCGAGAACTCGCCGCTTGCAAAGAAGCACCGCTCGAAGGAAGGGATGACGGAGCGGTTCGAACTCTTCATCGCCGGGATGGAGATGGCGAACGGCTTCTCGGAGTTGAACGATCCCCTCGACCAGAAAGCCCGGCTCGAACTGCAGGACGCAAAGCGCCGGAAGGGCGATCTCGAAGCGCAGATGATCGACTACGACTTCATCAACGCGCTCGGCTACGGGATGCCCCCGACGGGCGGCGTCGGCATCGGGATCGACCGGCTGGTGATGCTCCTCACCGGCAAGGACTCGATCAAGGAAGTGCTCCTCTTCCCGCAGATGAAGACCATCGTCCCGGGGCAGAACGGGGACGGAGCGGAAGAGAGCGGCGGGGAAGAGTGACCCCCCACAACTTTTTGTCATGAACGGACAGAACAGGGCCGCCATCAAACCCGGGATGACGGTGGATATCGTGCTCAAGCGCGACCAGAAGACCGGCAAGCGCACCCGGGGCGTCGTCGCCGAGATCCTGACGAACTCGTCGTTTCACCCGCACGGGATCAAGGTCCGGCTCCGCGACGGCCAGGTCGGGCGGGTGCAGGAGATCGTCGGGTAGGATCAGGCAGCCTTCCGGAGGGTGAACCGGATGGCTGCGCCCTCCTCCGGGCGGCCCTCGACCCGGTCGTCCGCCCAGATCTTCCCGCCGTAGCGCTCAATAAGCATCCGGCAGATGTAGAGACCGAGACCACGGCCGCTCTTCTCGCCGTCTCCGCCGCTGAAACGGGTAAAGAGATATGGCTTCCTCTCATCGGGGATCCCCGGCCCGCCGTCCTCGACCGAGACCTCAATCTCCTCCCCGCGCTCCTCGACCCGGAGGACGATCTGCCCTCCCGGGCCGGCAAACTTCTCCGCGTTGCCGATGAGATTCGTAAACACCTCTGGTACGAGGTCGTCGGCGAGGACGGTAGCCGTGGTGCCGGCATAGGTGATCGAGACGTCCGGGTAATGCTCGATCTCCGCCCGGATGACGGGGTCGAGAGCGACCGGCCGGAGGACGACGGCCTCCTCCTGGATCTGCCGGATGGTGTTGACGTTCCGGATGATCTCGATGTTCTTTCTGAGACTCTTCTGCAGTTTCCCGGTGTAACCCCGCTGCTCCCCCTCGAGTTCATCCATGAGGAGATCCGCATACAGGCTCGCGGTATTCGTGGCGTTCCTGATATCGTGCGTCATGATATCCAGGTAG
Organism: Methanoculleus chikugoensis; assembly: GCF_019669965.1. Lineage (NCBI taxonomy): Archaea > Methanobacteriati > Methanobacteriota > Methanomicrobia > Methanomicrobiales > Methanomicrobiaceae > Methanoculleus > Methanoculleus chikugoensis. Next base: position 76,534 of record NZ_AP019781.1, read on the forward strand.
AGGTTTGCCTTCTCCGTCGACCTCTTCAACTCCGCCGTGCGCGCCTCGACCTGCTCCTCCAGGTGCTCGCTGTACTCCCGTATCGTCTCTTCCGACTTCCGGAGATTCTGTATGCCCGATTTAAGGTTCGCGACCATCGTGTTGATGCTCCGCTCGAGCCGCACGACCTCCCGGGTCGCCGAGACCCGGACGGTGTGGTCGAGATCCCCCTGCGCGATGATATCGACGTCGTCGATGATCTCCTCGATAGGCCGCGTGAGGCGGCGAGCCACGAGGAAGATGATCCCGCTCGAGAGTATGATCGCGAGGAAGGCAACGGCCGCGCGAGAGTAGAGCATCCGGTCGAGCTGGCTCCGGATACGTGCCGTGTTGTACGTCAACTCGACGACGACGCTCGGGTCGGACGGGTAGTCGGGATCTTTCAGGTCGACGAAGAGGTAACGGACCTGCCTCCCGTGCTCGTCCCGCACCTCGTAGTCCATTCTGCCGGGAACGATCGTCCCGGCGACGAGTTCACGGACTCCGGGGCCGGGGGACCCGCCGGCATCCCCAACGGGGTTCCCAAAGACATCGAAGACGCGGACCGAGTCGAGGTAAGGGTTTAAGGCAACGAACTCCCGTGTGCTCTCCAGCGAGCGCACCCGGTTCCGCTCCTCGACGGATGCACCCGGCACGAGCCCGATCTCGAACAGGTAGCGGTGATCCGGGGTGGGCATATAGGCGAACTTCCGGACCTGCCCGGTTGAGTGCTCGTAGACAACGCGGTCGGGGGAGAACTCGTGCCCGAGGCGCATCCGCGTGACCTCTTCGTAGAAGTCCGGGAACTTTCTGAAGTCAAGGCCCCGGTCGGGAGGATGGGTGGTATACTCGATGACGCCGTTTGCGTTGATGACGTAAAAATCCATATCCTCGCCGAGCTCCTCTTTGAGCCCGGCGAGATCCATCCCGGACGGATCGCGTCCCGCCCGCTCGTACTCCTCAAGGAAGAGCGAGAACCCTCTCTGCAACCGCAGATTGAGCGAATCGTCGAAGAGCTTGAGCCCGGTATCCACATCCGTGATCGATTCGCGGATGCTCTTTTCGGTGACGCCCTGGAGGGTGGCGAGGTCCGAGGTCATCCTCTCCTCAGCCTGCAGGTAGTCGTAGACCGCTAGAAGGCTGATTGCAGGGATGACGATGAGAAGGATGGCGGCAATAAGTGTGTATGCAAACGGCCAGTCCTCTGGAACAGGCATGCTATCGCTCTTCATCGGTCGCGGTGGCGCACGAGAGGGGGCGTGGTCGACGAGGGGACGTGTGTCGGCCGGCCGAACCAGCTGCGCCGGATCGTCTTCACCTCCGACTACAGGATATTCGTCTCAGTACTGTACCAGTGGATGCACCCCCATCTAAACCTTCGCAGGCGGGGAGATCCCGTCTCGATTGAAGGGAACGACAGGGAGACGGAATGAAGTCAGGCGATCGCTACTCTTCCGGCGCCTTTCTGAGTGAAAAGCAGACGGTTGTTCCCTCCTCCGGCCGCCCCTCCACCCGGTCGGCCGCCCGGATCTTCCCGCCGTAGTGTTCGATGAGCATCCGGCAGATGTAGAGGCCGAGACCCAGGCCGCTCATTGCGCTGTCCCCGCCGCCGAAACGGGTGAAGAGACGTTGCTTCTTCTCGTCGGGGATGCCCGGCCCGGTGTCCTCGATCGAGACCAGCACCACCTCCCCGCGGTCTTCGACCATGACGGTGATCCCGACCGACGGATCGCCGAACTTCACCGCGTTGCCGATGAGGTTCGCGAAGACCTCGGAGAGGAGGTCGTCGGCGAGGACCGCAATCGGGCGCCCCTCATACCGGATCCGGGCCGCAGGGTGGTTCGCTATCTCCGTGCGGATCACCCGGTCGAGATCCACCCGCTTCAGCGCGCTCCCGCTCTCCAGGGCCTCCCGGTGGGTGGCGACGGACCCGATGATCGCGGAACTCCGTTCGAGCCGGGAGAGCATCTTCTCGGCCATCTCCCGCCGTTCTCCCTCGAGCACGTCGGCGAGGAACCGGGTATACCCGATGGCGATGGTGTTCGCGTTGTTGATATCGTGGATCATGATATCCAGGAAGAGGGTTGCCGCACGGTTCGACGCATCGAGGGCGGCCGTCCGCTCCCGGACCCGCTCCTCAAGCCGGGTGCTGTAATCCCGTGCCGTCTCCTCCGAAGCGCGGAGGCGCCGGATGTTCTCTTTGAGCGAATCGACCATGGCACCGATGCTCTCTTCAAGGCGGGTGAACTCCGTTCCCGCGGATACCCGGATCCGATGATCGAGATCCTCCCGGGCAATGGTGTTGATGTCGTCGACGAGCTCCCGTACCGGGCGGGTTACCTGCCGCGAGACCGGGACCGCGATGCAGCAGGCGGCGAGACCTGCGAAGAGCCCGAGGAAAACGTGGGTGAGGCGGATCCCCGCGAGCCGGGCATCGAGAGGGGCGGTGGTGTAGGTCAACTCGACGACCCGGCTCGTGTCCGAGGGGGATCCGGCGGCGGAGAGGTCGACGAAGAGATACCGGACGATCCGCCCTGCTCCGGGATCCGCTATTGTCCGGTCCCGTTTCTCCTCATAGACCTCCCGGGCAACGATATCGACGGCGGCGGGATCGACCGGGATCTCCGAATCGGTCGCGTTGACGAGCCTGCCGTAACAGTCGAAGATCCGGATCTCTTCGAGCGCGGGGTTCAACCGCATCAGGTCGTCCTGGAGCGCCTGGTATTTCGGTTCAAACCGGTTCATCCCGGCGGGACTGCAGACGAGTCCGAGCTCGAAGAGGTAACGGTGATCCGGAGAGGGCATGTAGGCGTACTTCCGCAACCGCCCGCTCGCCGGCTCCGCCACGACCCGGTCGGCCGTGAACGTGTCGCCGAGCCGGATCTCGGTTATCCGGTCGTAGAAGTAAGGAATGGACTTGAAATCAAGACCGGCATCGGGCGGATAGGTCGTATACTCGATGACGCCGGATCCGTTGATGATATAGACGTCCACCTCATCCCCGAGCTGCGCTTTAACACGGGCAAGATCCATCTCTCCCGGATCCCCTCCCGCCCGCCTGTATTCAGCCAGAACCGGGACGAATGCCTCCTCCATCTGCCCATCAAGCGTGCAGTCGAAGAGGTTCAGACCCGCGTCCACCAGGCATACCGACTGGATGACGCCCCGCTCCGTCTGCTCCCGGAGCCGATCCTCCTCGGCGATCAGGCTCTCCGCGACCTGCCGGTAGTCCAAGGCCGAGATCAGCCCGATCACCGGGAGCGTGATCAGGATCATGACGAGCATCAGGTGCGTGCCGAACCGGCGCGGGCTCCTCCCCCCGGCCGCCGTCATGAACTGCCCTCCTCTCCGGTCTTCCGGAGGGTAAACCGGATGGCCGCCCCCTCTTCCGGGCGGCCCTCCACCCGGTCGGCCGCCCGGATCTTCCCGCCGTAGCGTTCGGTGAGCATCCGGCAGATGTAAAGCCCGAGCCCCGTCCCCGCCGTGCTGTGGGTTCCCCGGACCAGCCGTTCGAAGAGCCGCGCCTTTACCGCGTCCGGGATGCCCGGTCCGGTATCCTCGACCGAGACCAGAACCTCCTCCCCGCGCTCCTCGACCCGGACGGCGATCTCGACCGACGGCCCGCCGTGCTTCACCGCGTTGCCGATGAGGTTCGCGAAGATCTCGGAGAGGAGGTCGTCGGCGAGGACGGCGGCCGTGGTACCGGCATAGGTTATCGGGGCGGGAGAGTGCTCGATCTCGACTCTGATAACGGCATCGAGATCGATCGGGCGAAGAGACGGCACGCCTCCCTGGACCTTCTGGATGGTGTTGACGTTGTGGACGATCTCGATGCTCTTCGTAAGCCCCTTCCTCGCCTTCCCGAGCAGCTCGGCCTCGGGCTCTCCCTCGAGTTCGGCCTGGAGCAGGTCGGCATAGAGGTTTGCGACGTTGTTCGCGTTGTTGATGTCGTGCCCCATGATGTCCAGATAGAGGGTCGCCGCACGGTTCGACGCCTCAAGGGCGGCCGTCCGTTCCCGAACCTGCTCTTCGAGGAGACGGCTGTGCCGGACGACCTCCTCCTCCGATTCCCGGATCATCTGGATGGTCCCCTTCAGGGATCCGACCACACGCCGTACGCTCTCTGCGAGATGCATGAACTCCTCGTCCCCGCTCACCCGTATGGGACGCTCCAGATCGCCGCGGGCGACGGCATCGACATCCTCGACGAGGCTGCGTATCGGCCGCGTCAGGTGGTGCGCGGCGAGGGCTGAGAGAGAGCCGATACAGAAGAGCGCAATGAGCAGGACGTCAGCATGCCGGTTGAAGATTCCGGCGAGTTCGGCCTCCCCCCTCTGCGTGGTATAGGTCAGTTCGACGACCAGGCTCATGTTCGATGCGTAATCGGTGTCCGCCATATCGACGAAGACGTAGCGTGTCAGTTCGCCTGCAGTGGCGTTCTCCGCCTCGATCACGGCCTTCTCCCGGTAAGCCCTGCGGACCATCTCCAGCCGCCGGTCGTCGTCGGGATGCGCCTCGCCGACGACCACCTTCCCCAGGCAGTCGAAGATCCGGATCTCGACAACGTCCGGGTTTTTGTCCACAAGGTCCCAGACGGCCTCCCGATACTTCAGCGCCGTGTGGTACTGCTGAAACTCGGATCCCGTAAGACCGAGTTCGAAGAGGTAGCGGTGATCCGGAGAAGGCATGTAGGCGTACTTCCGGAGTTCCCCTGACGCGATCCCGTAGACGGCCCTGTCGGCAGCAAACGGATCCCCGAGACGGATCTCCGTTACCCGGTCGTAGAAGTCGGGGATTTGCCTGAAATCAAGTCCAAGATCCGGGGGATAGGACGTGTACTCGATGACGCCGGATTCGTTGATGATATAGACGTCCATCCCGTCCCCGAGTACTTCCCTGAGCCGGTCGAGATCCATCTCTCCCGGATCCCTTCCCGCCCGCTCGTACTCGGCCAGAACCGGGACAAATGCCTCCTCCATCTCGTGGTCCAGCGTCTTATCAAAGAGTTTCAGCCCGGCATTCACCAGGTTCACCGCGAGGACGGTGGCGGACTCGGTCTGGTTCCGGGACGCTTCGGCATTCGCCTCCAGTTCCTGCCGGATCGCCACCGAGTCGACGACGGAGAGCAGGCAGACGACAGGAACCGTCGCGAGGAGAATAGCAAGCAGAAGGTAGGCCATGAGCGGAAGTGACGGCCGGACGGGACTCTTCGACTTCATTACATACGCACTCCGCTCCTCATGCGATACCTGCGGGGCAGGATCACTCTCTTACGGAGGGGTATATCTGTAACTATATATCATGAACGATTTTGACACAGAACGAGAAATTTAAACAGATCATTTCGTCATGCGGCACCGGAGGGGAACTATAGTATGTTCTTCCTGCAAGCCTTTGCCGGGAGATACCGCGTGACGGTCGGCCGAACGACCGCGAGTACAACTCCCGACGGTGGGAACCCGATGCGAAAAAAGAGAATACGGAGCCGGATTGCGGCCCCGGATCGTATCGTGAGACGGTACGGTGATCTTACATCGGGGGCATGCCCATGCCGCCACCCATGCCGCCGCCCATGGCAGCCATCTCCTCAGGAGAGGGGCCGGCGGACTTGGATGAGGCGATGACGTCGTCGATCCGGAGGATCATGACGGCGGCTTCGGCAGCGCTTGCGATGGCCTGGGTCTTCACCCGGAGGGGCTCAACGACACCGCCCTTGAGCATATCGCCGGAGGCGGCGTTGAAGACGTCAAGTCCCATGTACTTCCCGCTCGCACCACCCTTCTCGTGGGATGCGCGGAGGGCGACGAGCATGTCGATCGGGTCGAGACCCGCGTTCTCGGCAAGGGTCCTCGGGATGATCTCGAGGGCGTTTGCAAACGCTTCGATAGCGAGCTGGGCGCGTCCGCCGACGGTTGCGGCGTATTCGCGGAGCCGGAGCGAGAGCTCGATCTCGGGCGCACCGCCGCCGGCGACGAACTTCCTGTCCTCAACGGCAACGCTGACGACCCGGAGAGCGTCCTCGATGGCGCGGTCGAGTTCAGCGACGACGTGTTCGGTGCCGCCGCGGATGATGATCGAGACGGCCTTCGGGTTCTCGCACCCGGTGACGAAGATCATCTCTTCGCCGGAGACCTTCTTCTCCTCGACGCTGCCCGCCTTGCCGAGTTCTTCGGGGGCGATGGCGTCGATGGAGCTGACGATAGCCGCACCGGTAGCGCGGGCGAGCTTCTCCATGTCGCTCTTCTTGACACGGCGGACGGCGAAGATGCCGGCTTTTGCGAGGTAGTGCTGGGCGATGTCGTCGATGCCCTTCTGGCAGAAGAGGACGTTTGCGCCGCTCGCAACGACCTTGTCGACGATGCCCTTGATCATCCGCTCCTCTTCATCGAGGAACATCTGGAGCTGGTCGGGGCTCGTGATGCTGATCTCGGCGTCGACCTCGGTCTTCTTGAACTCGACGGCGGCGTTCAGGAGCAGGATCTTCGCGTCCTTGACAGCGCGGGGCATGGCGGGGTGCACACGCTCCTTGTCGATGATCATGCCCTCGACGATCTCGGAGTCCTCAATGGACCCGCCGACCTTCTTCTCGACCTTCACAAACTCGGTGTCGACGGTGCCGTCGGCATCGGCGACCATCGTGATTGCCTTGACGACGAGCTCGGTGAGTTTCTCCTTTGCGGCCTCGGCGCCCTTGCCGGTCATGGCGGTGTCGGCAATCTTTTTGAGCATCGGCATGTCGTCGGGCTTGACGTCGATTGCAATCTCGTCGAGGATGCCCTGCGCCTTATCGGCAGCCATCCGGTATCCGTGAGCGATGACCGTGGGATGCACGTCCTGGTCGAGGAGGTCCTCGGCACGCTTCAGGAGCTCGCCTGCGATCACCACGGCGGTCGTGGTGCCGTCGCCGACCTCGTCGTCCTGGGTCTTGGCGATCTCGACCATCATCTTCGCGGCGGGGTGCTCGATATCCATCTCTTTTAAGATGGTCACACCGTCGTTCGTGATGACGACGTCGCCGATGGTATCGACGAGCATCTTGTCCATGCCCTTGGGTCCGAGCGTTGTCCGTACGGCGCTTGCCACGGCCTTTGCGGCTGCGATGTTGCCCGACTGTGCGTCACGACCGCGGGTGCGCTGGCTACCCTCTTTCAGAATCAGGATTGGTTGTCCTCCAAGACTTGACATAGGTATCACCGTTGTTAAGCGATAGAAAGGTAGGTTTGTGGTTCTATATAAACTTATTCACTCGTTTATCATATCTATGAGTTCCGAGCCGTCTTCGAGGGTGTGGAGATGCTCTTCTCCGATAAGAAGCGTTTTGCCGATCTTTTTCTGCTTTTTGTAATCCGTGACGACGCACATTGCAAACGTCTTCGTGATCTGCGAGATGTTGCCGATCAGGGAAGCGCGCTTCACGACCTTCTGGGACGTGCCGTACGCCGTCAGGATCGTGTGCCGGTCAAAGAGCGCCAGCGCCTGGAACGGGGCCTGCCGCATCGCGTGGATCTCCATTCCCATGCGTTCGAGGTCGGCCAGAACGTCGCCGGGCGTGGACCCGGCAGGCTTCTCAGGCTCGGGGGTGCGGTAACCAAGGAGCTCGATCGTCTCGACGAGCGGGGCGTTGAAGAGTTCCTCGAGCCTGATGGCGACGTCGAGCGTGGTGCCCATTCCGCTCTCGTACTTGCTGATCGTCCGGCGGGAGACCCCGAGATGCGACGCGAGGTCCCCGAGCGACATCCGGGAGCGCTCCCGCACCTCACGGAGAAGGTCGCCTTTGATCTTCACGTAGAGGCCGCCGGGGGAGGCGTAGACCATCGGCGAGAGGCCTTCCACGAAGTAGTCGTAGAGCGTCTCGGGGCTGAGGGCGAAGAGCCCGTAGCGGATGTAGACGACGCCGCGTTCGAGATCCGTATCGCGTGCCCGCTCCCCGACGATGAGAGGGGTGGCCTCCAGGTGCCGGGCGATCAGGTTGAGATCCCAGGCGATGTCGGCGCTCACGCTGTCGATGTGCGAGGCGACTTTGATGATGACGAGGTTGTCGCCTCTCTTCGCGATAAGGTCGAAACTCCGCGGACGGATGTTGCACCGCTCCGAGACATCGAAGTTTGCAAGGAGCATGATGCTGATGACCATCTGGGGGAGGCGATCCTGCGACATAACCCGTGAGAATCGATATAGTCGGAGAAGATATAAACTAGAGGGTTATGTGGATCGGGATCGACGATACGGACTCGCCTGCCGGGATGTGTACCACCTACCTCGGCGCGGTGCTGGTGCAACGGCTCGCGCGGAAGGGGCTGCGCATCGTCGGCACCCGCCTGGTCAGGCTGAACCCGAACGTCATCCACAAGACCCGGGGGAATGCGGCAATCGCCATCGAGGCGGGCGGCGATCCGGAGACGGCCTTCGCACTCGCCACCGCGTGCGTCGAAGAACTCGCGGAGTTCGACGACGAAAAGACCAACCCCGGCGTGGTGGTGGCGAGCATCCGCCCGCCGCCGGAGTTCTACTACGCGGCGCTCCGGGACTACTGCACCGTGGACGAGGCGGTCGCGGTGCTCGAAGCGGCAGGGGCGCTATACCGGGGCTACAAGAACCGGCGCGGGCTCATCGGCGCAACGGCAGCAATAGCAAGCGATTTTCTCGACCTGACCTACGAACTCCTCGCCTACCGGAAGCGTCCGGCATGGGGAACGCCCCGGCAGGTGGATGCGGCGAGCCTCTTTCGCGCCGAGGAGGAGACCTACCCCCATACCTGGGACACGGTCGACCGGGAGAACGGCGTGGTGGTCGGGGTGCCCCATACCCCCGACCCCGTCCTCTTCGGCATCCGGGGGGAGAGCCCGGCATGGGTGAGGGAGGCGCGTGCATATGTGCGCTCGGAAGAGCCCGCCTGTGAGCAGGTCTACGCCACCAACCAGGGAACCGACGCTCACCTGATCCCGGGCTCGATCGCAACGCTCCGGGAGGGGCGGTCATATCTGGTGCGGGGCACGGTCGCAGAGGCCGCGGCCACCGGGCCCGGCGGCCACGTCTCGTTTCTCCTCGAGGACTGCGGCGTCGACCTCCGCTGTATGGCCTACGAGCCGACCAAGGGGTTCCGGGACGTCGTGAGAGCGCTCGTCCCGGGCGACGTAGTGGCCGCGGCCGGGAGTTACAAAGGCGGGAGCCTCAACCTCGAGAAACTCGGGATCGCCCGCCTCGCCGACGCGGCCCGGATCCGCCCGCCGATCTGCCCGGCCTGCGGGAAGCGGATGACGAGCGCCGGAACCGGCAAGGGCTACAAGTGCAGGGTCTGCGGCGAGCGCAGCCGCAAGCCCGAGACCGAGCGAATCGAGCGGCAGATCGAGCCCGGGTGGTACGAGGTGCCCCCCACTGCCCGCCGGCACCTCGCGCGGCCGCTGGTTCGCGGCGTCCCGGTGTGGGAAGAGAACGTGCTTCAATCCGGCCGGGAGTGCGATCCATCGTCCATCGCGTCAATCGAATGAAGTTTACAAAAAAATATTTATAACCTTTGTGAGTTAACTTGATCTCTGGTGATCCCGTGCCGACTATCTGCGGCGAAAGTATGCCTGCCCGGACCGGTCCGCCCGCATCGGTGCCACCCCTGACGGGCGGGGTTCTGCGGCAGGCCATACGAGTTCGCGGCCGAGTATGCACGGAACGAAAACGAAGGCGACCCTCTGGACACCTTTCCGTTTCCGGCCCGAAAGTCCGCTCTCTCGAGAGATGGTCCGGGCATACCGGACCCCGACACGGTGGGACGAGTGGGATCATCCCGTGTCGAATAACCAGTCATCCCCTGTCTGGCAGCGGGGACCCGGCCACCGGGCCCCCGCAACATTGCTATTTTTAGCAGAACTTACGTTTCAGCCGACGGGCACTTCCCGGCGGCCCCGGGAAAAGACGATCCATTATCATGCATGAATGCCAATAACCTCGTACAGAAGCTGGTGTAACAGTATCATGACCTTCAAGTACGGGGAAGCGGTTCAGCAGGCACGGGTGCACCCCGGGATGACGGTCGGCGAACTCGTCGACGAACTCGGGAAAGCCGGAGCCTACAACGGGGGATCGCTGTGGCAGGCGGTCAACATCTACGAACGGATGCTCCGCGACGAGAAAGCACTGAAGTTCTTCGGCCTCTCGGGCGCCATGGTGCCCGGCGGCATGGGAGGCATCGTCGCCGACCTTATCGAGAGAGGACACATCGACGTGCTCGTCTCGACGGGGGCGAACCTCACCCACGACGTCATCGAGGCGATCGGGTGCCACCACTACCACGGGACTTGCCAGGTCTCCGATACCGAACTCTGTGAGGAGGGTGTCAACCGGATCTACGACATCTTCCTCCCGAACGAGGCGTTCATCCGGTTCGAGGAGTTCCTGCAGGACGTCTACTCCTCCATCCCGGAAGGCTCGACGGTCTCGATCTCCGATCTCCTTGGCCGGATCGGGGAGAAGCTCGATACCGGGATCCTCTCCGAGGCGGCAAAGGCCGGGGTGCCGATCTACTGCCCGGCCATCCAGGACTCGATGATCGGGCTGCAGTACTGGCTCTTTTCCCAGACACACAAGGTCACGGTCAGCGCGTTTGCCGATATGCCCGGGCTGCTCGACCGGTGCTTCGAGGCCGAGCGGGCCGGCACCATCCTCGTCGGCGGCGGCGTCCCGAAGAACTACATCCTGCAGAGCAAACTGATGACCGAGAGCGGGTTCGACTACGCGGTGCAGCTCACCGGCGACCGGCCGGACCTCGGCGGCCTCTCGGGGGCGACGCTCGACGAGGCCCGGTCGTGGGGCAAACTCACCGGGGAGGCCACCGCCGCGACGGTCTACGGTGATGCGACGATCAACCTGCCGCTCCTCGTCGCGGCAACCCTGGAAAGGCTGGAACGATGACCGAACTCATCCTCTCCCTCGACGTCCTCGACCGGAAACGGGCGGTGAGCATCGCGGAGTCGTGTGCGCCCTATATCGACGCGATCAAGGTCGGCTACCCGCTCGTCCTCTCGGCCGGCCTCTCCATCGTCGAAGATCTCGCCGACCTCGCCCTCCCGCTCATCGCCGACTTCAAGGTCGCGGACATCCCGAACACCAACCGTCTCATCTGCGAAGCGGTCTTTGCCGCCGGCTTCGACGCCGTGATCGCCCACGGGTTCGTGGGAGCCGATGCCGCAAGAACCTGCGTCGAGGTGGCGCACCGGCACAGCGGGGCGGCCTACATCGTCGCCGAGATGAGCCATCCCGGGGCGACCGAGTTCTTCCACGGCGGCGTGGCCGAACACCTCGCGGAACTCGCCGTCTCCTGCCGGGCCGACGGCATCATTGCTCCGGCAACCCGCCCGGACCGGATATCCCGGCTCCGGGAGATCGTCGGCAGCAAGGCGATCTACTCGCCGGGCGTGGGGGCGCAGGGCGGCGACCTCGACACGGTGGCCCGGCTGGTCGACGGGGTCATCGTGGGAAGGAGCATCTACGAGGCGGAGAACCCGGGCGCCGAAGCCGAACGCTTCTCCCGCATCCGCCGGTGATGAGTTCTCCGTTCTGATCCCCGTCAGGGGAGATGACGAACCCTATGAGTGATCTGAGGCGGATGCGGCCTATCCCGCATCTAAAGGGATATATATTCTCCCGCAGATACTGGTATCATGAACTGGAGTCCCGAACAACGTAAACTGGCAGAGAAATACCAGAGCCTCGATGAAATCCCCGCGGGAGAGCGGCGGTACAAGTGCCACACCTGCCACTTCGTCGTGGACGAGAACCCCTGCCCTCACTGCGGCGAGACGTCGCTTGAGATCATGTGTCCGCTCGACCACTGCGACTGCCACCACTCCATCGTCGAGAGCATCGAGTACTGCCCGCTCTGCGGCAAGGCAATCTGTCCCGAGTGCGGGAGCCACGACGTCGTCCAGATCAGCAGGGTCACCGGTTACCTCCAGGACGTTGCGGGATGGAACGCGGGCAAGCAGCAGGAACTGAAAGACCGGGTCCATTACTCCGTCGTATGAGATATTTCGTCAGGGAAGACACTCTTTTTCTTCGCGGCCGATTCAGAGCAGTGAGCACCGGGGTTCGCGGTGGTATCGCCGACGTCACGACGGTCCTGAACCACACGGTGCCGCACGACTTCGAGGACGAACCGGGGCGTCACCTCGACCTTCTCACCGCCCGGCACGGCGTCTTCCGGGACTACTTCGGGCTCCTGACCGCTGTAGAGATGCATCACCTCTGCGTGCTCCAGTACGACTTCGTCACGGTCTTCATCACCGCCGGGGTGACCAACCCGACGGCGCCCCCCACCGCCCCGCACACCATCAACATCATTGTCTACAGCAGGGAGGGGATGGTTGATTCGGCGCTCCTCGAGACGATCGTCACCGCGACGGGAGCGAAGGCCCAGGCGCTCCACGATCTCGGCTACGACTTCCCCGGAACCACGACGGATGCGGTCGTCGTCGCCTGCGAGCGCGACGCTCCCCAGGCAAACACCTACGCCGGAACCCTGACCGAGGTCGGCAGCAGGGTTCACGCGGCGGTTCTCCGCGGACTCCCGGAGGCCCTCGCGCGGCAGCAGGGCAGGGTCCGGCGGAGCGAACCGTCGTTCTTCATCTACAGCCGTTACGGCGGGGATCACTGGGTGGAGTGGCAGAAGGAGAACTGCCCCTACTACCCCTGCCACTTTCCGGGACAGCGGTGCGACTACTGTTACTGCCCCTGCTACCCCTGTGCGGACGAGGAACTCGGCGAATGGGTCGATAGTTCGAACGGCGGCAGGGTCTGGGGGTGTGCCGGCTGTACGCTCCTGCACGTCCCCGTGATTGCGGATTACCTGAAAAGAAATCCGGAGGCCGCTCTCGCCGAACTCAAGCGTCTCCGGGAAAAATTATAGGTTTACGCCTCGGCGACGCCGAGAGCGGAGAGCATCTCTTCGAGGGGGATGCCGTGCGCCTGGGCGGCTTCCCGGATCGTCTCGTTGTTTGCGATGGCGCAGCCAAGGCAACCCATGCCGAACCGGAAGAGTACCTGTGCCGATTCGGGCTTCTCCCGAAGGAGTTCCGCGATTGTACTGTTCGCAGTCAATGCCATGCAGCTGATGTTGTCCTTGCCCCTATTTATACGTTCAAGTGTCCGGCTCGGTCTCCTGCGACCTGCCCACAGGTGCCGACAACCCCACAGCGCCCGCAAACCCCGTCTTCCCGAACGGCAAGGGGGAAGGACGGTATCCGGATACGAGGGGTATTGCTGTGAACGCCCCCTTTCCCGGAACGGCTGCACCAGGAGACGTCCTGGTGCGTGTTTCCCGGTTACTTTCACATCGCGGGCCGAGTCTTAATACCCTCAAGAGGTGAAGTACAGACCGGAGATGTAAGTATGAACCTATCAGAGGTAACAGAGAGAATCTCCCGGAAACTTGAAGCAAAAGGCGCACAGCCCGATCGGCAGAAGATCGAATCACGCCTCCGCCGTCTCGTCGAGGAGTTCGGCGTCAACGTCGACGAGGCCGAACGAACGGTGACGGGCGATCTCGCCCGCGAGTACAACGTCACCGGTATCGGAAGCTCCTCCACCGAGCTCCGCCCGATACACGAGATCGTCCCCGGCGAGTGGGTCACGATCGAGGGGAAGATCGTTGCCCTGACCCCGCCCGTCTCACCCTCGATCGCACAGACCGGGATCATCGCCGACTCGAGCGGCGCCATCCGTTTTGTGACCTGGGCCCGGGCGAACGCCCCCGCGATGGAGTATGGCCACTGGTACCGGCTCGAGTCCGCGGTCGTCGACGAGTACAAGGGTGCGCCGAACCTGAAGATCCACTCGGGCACCACGATCTCCCGGGTGGAGGAAGATACCCCGCTCCTCCCCTCGATCACGCCGATCGCCGAGCTGAAGCCCGGTGTCGGGAGCGTGCGGGCCAAGGTCGTCCAGGACTGGGACACCTCGCACGACCGGATGCTCCAGACGGGGCTCCTCGGCGACGAGACCGGCACCATCAAGTTCGTCATCTGGAAGGGAGACGACAAGGATAAACTCGATCTCGATGCCGTCTACAACGTCTTTTACGCCACCGTCGACGAGTACAACGGCAGGCTCTCCCTCGCCCTGAACACCGCGATGTACATCGCCGACGAGGGCGATATCGAGGTCGGGCGAACCGAGACCGAGATCCGGGGAGCTCTCGTCCACATCGCCCCGGGCTCGGGCCTGATCAAGCGCTGCCCGGTCGAGGGCTGCAACCGGACGCTCTCCCGGCAGAACTACTGCCCGGTGCACGAGATCCAGCCCGAGTTCCGCTACGACCTCCGCTTAAAAGCGGTCCTGGACGACGGTATCCGCGCTAAAAATGTCCTGATGCAGCGCGAGGTCGTCGAGGCCCTCACCGGAATCACCCTTGAAGAGGCCGTTTCTATCGCCGAGACGAACCCGCTCGGCATGGACGAGATCTTCTACCGGATCAGGAACACGGTGCTCGGGCGCTACTATACCTGCAGCGGGAGCGAGTTCGGCGGCAGGCTGCTCGTCAACTCCTGCACCCCGATCGTGTTTGAGCCCGCGGAACTGGCTGCACTCCTGAACCGCGCCGGGGGTGAGCCTGCATGAAGCCCCAGAGCACGTTCGAGCGCGAACCTGCACGGAGGGTCTTCGCATCCGAACTCCGCGAGACCCGCTACCAGTTCAAGGACGGCGACGACGAGAAGAGCCCGACCTACGTCATCCTCCCGAGCGGGATCCGGAGCAACCGGATCTTCATCGTCGGGACGCTCACGGAGAAGCAGCGGCAGGGCGACCAGAACATCTTCTACCGGGGAAGAGTGGTCGACCCGACGGGCACCTTCTTCATCATGGCGGGCTCCTACCAGCCCGAGGCGATGCAACAGCTTGCCCGGATCGAGCCGCCCGCGTTCGTTGCCGTCGTCGGGAAACCGAACCTCTACACGACTCCGGAAGGGAACTGCCTGGTCTCGGTCCGCGTGGAGTCGATTGCGGTCGTGGACCGCGAGACCCGCGACCTCTGGGTGCTCGATACCGCCCGCGAGACCCTGGACCGGCTCGACGCGTTCGGGACCACCGACGACTCGAAGAAGGCCCAGGAGGAGTACGGGACGCAGCCCGACCTCTACCGTAAGATCGTCTACGACGCTCTCTCCCAGGTGCAGTTGTAGAGACTCTACCTCCGAAAACTCTTTTTTTGCGGAACCGCCGCATTTCTCCCGGTAGCAACCTTCACGGTGCGATACCGGTGCAATATCGTCCCCGGTTGTATTACCGCAGGGATCCACCCGGGCTTAAGGAAGATGCCTGGCGGGAGACCGGGAGGAGAGTCCCGACATACAAAAAATGGTGGGTATCGGCCTCTTACAGTCTGAAGACGAAGAGGTTCCAGAAGTTGACCCACCACGCCAGCATGAACAGTCCGATAACGACGATGCTGTAGTGCACCCGGTGCCATACGGACCAGTAGCGTCGCTTCCAGACCGGGATGGCAAAGGCGGCGGCCACAGCCGATAAGAGCACGGCAATGACCGGGACGGTCATGACTGCGCTCAGGGCAAGAGGAACCGTCAGATCTCGCACGTACGACTCGATGAGTGCCGTATCGCCCGTCACCGCCGGGAGGAGAACGAGCACGAAGACGACGAAGAGCAGGGAGGCCGCTCCGGCCACCAGGCGGGCATACACGGAGAGTGCCGTATCGCGTTCATCCCCGGTAGCACCGTAGACCCGCCGGAATACGGCCATGATCGGCCATACGAGAACTGTCAGGAGAATCGCGAGGCCGGTATTCTTCACGCCGTCGGTAAACGGTTCGATTGCATACCACGGTACCCGCTCGTACGCAAAGAAAGGCAGGTTTTCGTAACAGAGGAAGTCTACGGTGCCCTGCCCGTCCTCGCGAAAGACCAGATTCCCGTAAGATGTCGGCTGACCGCTCGATTGCGCAAAGACACCGGGAGCAACCTCGCCATATTCGGAAGGAGGGCTTCCGCCCTGTGTAACCAACAGCGCCTTCTCTCCCTGTTCGATACTTATCTCGGGCCGCGAGAGATAGAACTCGAACGTTCTGTAGTTGTGACGTGTCGACTGGTAGGTCCCGGTGTATTTGCCGGCGGGCGTTCCGGGATCGTTTGCGGGCGCGGTGGATGCGGAGGCGGGGTAGAACCGATCGACAAACTCCGCCTGGAGATCGTATCTCGCTTTACTCCCTCCGACACTGTTGTAGGAGACGAAGAATCCTGTCCCCCTCTCCGGGATGATTGCAAGAAGAGAATGGAACGTATCCGTGTCGCCGCCATGCCCAATTATTCTCTCGTTGTTCAGGCGTGTCTCGTAAAACCCGAGGCACATGCTGCTCACACGCGGGTCGTTGGAGAATGCCGGTGCATGCATGAGGGCGGCGGTCTCTTCCGAGAGGATCTCCGCACCATGCCAGGAACCGTTCTTCATATGGACGGCAAGGAATGCCGCCATGTCGTTTGCGGTGGAACTGATGGATCCGGCAGGACCGACGACACAGACAAAATCCGGTACGGCCTCGTTCGTCATTCCCATATAGTGGTAGCCGGAGGAGAGGTTCCGGGCCATCTCCGGGGGAAGCGTGTACGAGATGCTTGTTCTCGTCATGGAGAGCGGGGAGAGGATATGCTCGTTGAGGTACTGCTCAAAAGGTACGCCGGTAACGTCTTCGACGATGACCGCAGCGAGTGTTGCACCGTAATTTGAATACGAGGTGACCGTCCCGGGAGGGTATACCCTGGCGGGGATATTCTCTTCGCAGTATGTCCTGAACGGATAGAGTTCCTCTACGTCTGCAACGGTCATACGGATCTCCTGCTCTTCGAAACCCGCCGAATGCGTCATCAGGTGTCGCATGGTCACCGGATGTCCAGGGTACGTCTCCGGGATTGAGAAATCTGTCAGATACGTATTAATATCCGCATCCAGGTCGATCTTCCCTTCTTCTACCAGCTGCATGACACATGTCCAGGTGAAGAGCTTGGTGATCGACCCGATGTGAAAGAGCGTCGTTTCGGGATCGACGGGCGTTCTATTTGCAATATCGGAGTACCCGTATCCTCTGGAAAAGATCAACTCCCCGTCCTGTACGAAAGAAACCGTGGCACCCGGGATGTTGTACTTCGCCAGTCCCGCCGGCACGGCCTCATCAAAAAATGCTTCCACTTCCGCGCGATCTTCAGTCCCGCTCTCGAGAGAAGGTCCGGCATCGCTGGCGCTTGCCGGCGACCATGCGATCAGGAATAGTGCAAGAACCAGGATCATACATCTATGGAAGATCCGGGGTCTCCCGGATCTGTGAACCTTTTGGCTCTCAGGATACATATTATTCAGGTATAACCTTTTTGCACAATTTAGATTTGTTGAAACGATCTGAATGGGGGAAAACGCATCTTTTGCTTTTCGGGCCCTAAAAACTCCAATCGTGGAAAAAGTGTTCCATCCGTAAGCGGTTCTCTCAACACGGTATCGGCTCCGGAACGGCTTTTTGGGTGTCAGCTGCCCCGCGCTCCCGTGTGGTGGGATTCAGGACTCTCTGATCGCGGTGAGAGCATCCAGCTCTGGACGGCGAGTTCAACGATACTCCTGAAGGCGCGGGGGTTCACGGCAGTCACCAGCCATCTCTGGCCGGAGAGATGGTTCGGCGTCCTCTCTGCCGACCGGGTGCCCTTCGACTACGTCACTCCTCCGGCTCCTTCCGGGCTCCCTTCCACTCCCCCTTCAGTTCGGGGTAGTCCGCGAGGATCTTGCTGACCGTGCTCCTGCTGACGTCGAACATCCGACAGATCTGGCTGATGCTCGTCCCGGCCTGCCGCACCGTGAGGAGAGCCTCGACCTGCCCCTCGTTGAGCGCCCTCGGCCTCCCGATGGGGCGCCCATTATCCTTCTTCGTCTTCTTCGAGACGGCCGGGGCGGCTTTCCGGGCACTCTCGCGGTACTGCTCCATGTACTCGATGAAGTTGCCGATCGCCGCCCTTCTCTGCTCCGGATCGTCCCGGGACCCGAAGAAATCGTTGTTCACGCAGTAGACGGTGTACTGTTCGTTTAAGGTCTTAAGCGCGGCAAGCCCGGCGTCCAGGTCCCTCGCGAGGCCCGCAAGGTCGTAGATGATGATGTCAGGACAATTATTGGCGCTGCAATACTCCAGCATCGCCGCAAAGCCCTTCCGTTTCTCCGGGGGCGTTGCGTTTGCCCGGTGGTCGTGGAAGATTTCAACAATCTGAAACCGGTATTTGCAAAAATCCTCTACTTCCTCCTTTTGTGCTGCGAAATCCCCCTTCTTTCTCGTATTCAAATATGCCACAGCATCTCTTTTCATCCGATTATGATGCCGTACAATCGTATATATTATTTTTGAAAACACACGCGCCATGCCGATCTGCGGCACAGCCGGAGAACCCGGGCACGTTAGGGGCAATGTGCTAAAATGTCCCGGGGAATACTTTTCAGGCGGTAGATGCTGCAGGCTCGAAAAAAAGGTGAATATTACTCCTGCTGCTTCAGGGACTCCCACCGGTCGAGAACCTGTTTCCCCTCGACAAAGACGAGCCCGTGCTTCCTCGCATACTCCATCGCACCCTCCTTCGAGAGAGCGAACCCCGTCTCGTCGTCCAGCATCTCGCAGATCGTGACCGCCGGGGTGATATCGGCCATGCCGGCAAGCGCGATCGAGAGCTCGGTCTGCCCCCGCCGCTCGTCGAGGAGCCGGTCGGCGGCCCGGAGAAGCGCCATGTGCCCCGGCGTCCGGAAGTGCGCCGCAAAGTCGTGCCCGCCGCCGTTGAGCGACTTCTTCACCTCGTCCGCGATGGCGGTGACCGTCAGCGCCCGGTCGCGGTCCGTCACCCCGGTATAGGTCTCGCGGTGGTTCACCCAGAGGGAGAACGAAGAGTGGTTCTTCGGGTCGTACGGAACCTCCCCGTCCCGCTCAACGAGGCTGCAGGCCCGCAGGACTTCGTGCGCAAACGGGAGGCCGAGCCTCTTTGCAGCCACGGGGTGGACCGCCGTGCAGATCAGCCCGCCGCCGTCTTTGCGCATCTGCCGGATGTGGGCGGGCGTGACGGCGTCCGACCGGATCGCGAAATCCGTCTCCCGCTCGCGGTCGTCAAAGTCGTATAACAGGACAAATTCGCCCCTCGCGAGGGCCTGTATGGCTGCATCAATCATGGGTAATCTCCACCTCAATCGTATCGTTATCGTTCAGGTTCAGGGATTTGCGGAGTTCGCACCCGGCGATGACCTCGATGGTATCTTCCGGGTAGTGGGTGCGGGAGGGCTCGACGATCGCGCATCTCTGCCCCCTGATCCGGCAGGGGATCACCTTGGCACCGCCGAACGTCCGCTCATCGGCAGTAAACCCGGGGATCTCGATCCATCCGGCGTGATCGAGCTGGTTACGAACCACGATGCTCGCCGCATCGAGCCGGATGTTCAGGGTTCCGGGGAAGGGTTCGAACCCGAGACAACTGCCGAACTGCTCCTTGTAATGTGGAATGCTCATGTAGTAGCGGCCCTCCCCGAGCCCGCTGATCACGGTTCCGGTCAGGGTGTACCGCCTCTGATCCGGGTTGAAGATCCGGACGTAATCCGCATACTCCCGCTTCAGCGCCTGCTCGCCCTCGCGGGTGACGGCGACGTACTGGCCGTCGGGCTTCATCGTTCGGGCGACGAACTGCTGCCGCTCAAGCGCGATCAGCCGCCGTGAGGCGGTCTGAGGGCTGATACCCAGTTCGTTTCCGAGCGACTGCGACGAGAGCCATATCGGGCCCCGGCACCCGCCGAGCAGGGCAATTGTCTTCAAGGACTGCAGATCTTCCGCTTCAACCATTGTATCAGAATTGAGATGCATACTATATACGGGTTGCGCAACGATCCCGCACCCCCCGACTTCGACATTTCACGAAGTGGGATACGCTAATTATTTAAGTCGGGGATGCTGACATTAGCTCTATGAAATCCGGGGTGCGGCATCAACTTGCCGAGAAGATGGCAGGAGAGATCACACTCTCGGACTCACCGGGTCAGGCCTTGAAGAAGTGGCGGCAGAGCTTCAACATCCCCCAGGGATTGCTCGCCGAGCGTCTTGAGGTCTCTCCCTCAGTTATCAGTGACTACGAAAGCGGACGGCGAAAGAGTCCGGGAACCGCCATCGTCGGCAAGATCGTCGACACGATCCTCTCGATCGACGAGGACAACGGCGGTCGGTTCATCAACAAATTTGCAAAAATTCTGTACAGTGAGTTCGACGAAGACGTCATCTACGACATCCACGAGTACGCGTCCCCCATGGCCCTCTCCGACTTCGCCGAAGTCATCGGCGCCACGACGCTCTGCGGTTCGATGGACCAGACGGTCTACGGCTACACGGTGGTGAACAGCCTCAATGCAATCCTTCAACTCTCTTCGAGCGAGTTCAACCGCATCTACGGCTGGAGCACGGAGCGTGCCCTCATCTTCACCGAGGTCTCGACCGGGAAGTCACCCATGGTGGCGATCCGGGTCACGCCCTTTAAACCGCGCTGTGTGGTGCTGCAGGGGATCAGCCCGGACGAGGTGCATCCGTTGATCCCGGGTCTCGCGGAGCGCGACCGGATCACGGTACTCTGCACCGAGGTGGATATCGAGACGATCATCAGTTCACTGCGAGGAAAGTTATGGTAGGCATTTATTCGTACGGCGTCTACATCCCGCGATACCGGATCAAAGTCCCGGAGATCGCGCGGGTCTGGGGCGGCAATGCAAACGACGTCATGAGAGGGCTCGGGGTCTTTGAGAAATCCGTCCCCGATCTCGATGAAGACACAGCAACGATCGCCGTTGAGGCGGCACGCGCCGCCCTCCGGCGGAGAACCGTCGACACCGACGCCGTCGGCGCCATCTACGTGGGGAGCGAGTCGCACCCCTACGCGGTCAAGCCCACGGCCTGTACGGTCGGCGAGGCGATCGGGGCGACCCCGAACATGACCGCCGCCGACTACGAGTTCGCGTGCAAGGCGGGAACGGCAGGCATCCAGACCTGCATGGGCATGGTCAAGAGCGGGATGATCCCGCTCGGGATCGCCATCGGTGCGGACGTGGCGCAGGGCGCTCCCGGTGATGCGCTCGAGTACACGGCGGCGGCCGGCGGGGCTGCGTTCGTCATCGGCAATGAGGACGTCATCGCCGAGATCAACCACACCTGTTCGTTCACCACCGACACGCCCGACTTCTGGCGGCGCGAAGGGCAGAACTACCCCCGTCACGGCGGGCGGTTCACCGGCGATCCCGGCTACTTCAAGCACGTTCAGGGTGCGGCGCGGCTGATGCTCGATGCGATGAAGACAGGCCCGAAAGACTACGATTACGCCGTCTTCCACCAGCCCAACGCGAAGTTCCCGCAGCGGGTGGCGAAGATGCTCGGGTTCACGGATGAGCAGATTCGGCCCGGCCTCGTCGTCCCGCGGCTCGGCAACACCTACTCGGGTGCGTCGATGATCGGGCTTGCGGCTACGCTCGACGTGGCAAAGCCGGGTGACCGGATCTTCGTCACCTCGTTCGGGTCCGGGGCCGGGAGCGACGCCTTCGACATCACGGTGACCGACGCCATCGAGTCCGCAGGGTTCGACCGGGCGGCGGCGCCGAGCGTGGAGAAACTCCTCGCAAATCCGACCTACCTCGACTATGCACTGTATGCCAAACACAAGGGAAAGATCGTGATGCAGAAATGAGAGACGTAGCAGTAATCGGAGTCGGGTGCACGGAGTTCGGGGAACACTGGGGAACCTCGTTCCGCGACCTCTTCGTGAAGGCCGGGGCGCTGGCGCTCGAGGATGCCGGCGTCACCGGCGAGAAGATCGACGCGCTCTACGTCGGGAACATGAGTGCCGGCCGGTTCGTCGAGCAGGAGCACATCGGAGCCCTGATCGCGGATTACGCCGGGTTGGCGACCAACCACGTCCCCTCGACCCGCGTGGAGGCGGCCTGCGCCTCCGGCGGGCTTGCCTTCCGGCAGGCGGTCATCGCGGTCGCGAGCGGCATGGAGGATATCGTCGTCGCGGCGGGCGTCGAGAAGATGACCGACGTCGGGACCGGGGCGAGCGTGGACATGCTCGCGAGCGCCGCGGACCGCGAGTGGGAAGGGTTCGCCGGGGCGACCTTCCCCGGGCTCTACGCGATGATCGCAAACGACTACATGCACCGCTACCCCCTCACCCGGGAGCAGCTTGCACAGGTCGCGGTCAAAAACCACGAGAACGGCGCAAGAAACCCGATTGCACAGTTCCAGAACCGTATCACGGTCGACACGGTGCTGAACTCCTCGCTCGTGGCCGACCCGCTGCGGCTCTTCGACTGCTCGCCGATCACCGACGGTGCGGCGGCGGTCGTGGTGGTGCCGCTCGACCGCGCCCGTGAGTTCACCGATTCGCCGGTGCGGGTGCTTGCAAGCGCCCAGGCAAGCGACACCATCGCGCTCCACGACCGGCGGGACATCTCCACCATGGACGCCACGGTCGCCGCAGGCAAACGGGCGTTTGCCCAGTCAGGCCTTGCCCACAAGGACATCGACATGGTGGAGGTCCACGACTGCTTCACGATCGCGGAGATCTGCGCAATCGAGGACCTCGGATTCTGCAAGAAGGGCGAAGCAGGGAAGCTCACCGCGGACGGGGTCACGGCCCTCAACGGGGATATCCCGGTGAACACGAGCGGCGGCCTGAAGGCCTGCGGCCACCCGGTCGGTGCGACCGGGATCAAGCAGATCTACGAGATCGTCAGCCAGCTCCGCGGCGAGGCCGGTGCGAGACAGGTAGACGCGGAGATCGGTATGGCGCATAACGTCGGCGGCACCGGCGCGACGGTCGTCGTGCACATTCTGGGGGCCTAACAATGTCGGTCTCACGGTTCTGGAGAAAGATCCCGCAGCGCTACAACCTCGTCGGGACGCAGTGCACGACCTGCGGACGGTACTTCTTCCCGCCCCGGTCGCTCTGCCCCGACTGCCGGCGGAGCGGCAAGATCGTCGACCACAAGTTCACCGGTGAGGGAACGGTCGTCACCTACACGGTGATCCGGTCGGCAAGCGACCAGTTCGAGCATACCACCCCCTACGTCCTCGCGGTCGTCGAGCTCGACGAGGGGCCGAGGCTCACCACCCAGGTCGCCTGCACGCCAGAGGAGGCGAAGATCGGGATGCGGGTCAAAAGTGTCTTCCGCCGGGTGGCGGCGGACGGCGAGAGCGGCACCATCCACTACGGCACGAAGTTCGTGCCGGTGGAGTAATCACTTTTTGGGCTGCCCGGAGAGCGGCCCCGGATGGCGGCCCTTCTTGCGCCTTTGCGCGAGACGCCGTCACTATACCTCCACTTCGCGGCTTCGCGCTTTCACACCTTGCGGTGCTCATGCTCCTGCCCGTAGGGCAGTCACACTTCGCGTGAGACCGTATTGTTATCTGCACCTGTTATCTCACGCGAAACCGCAAAGTGCGACTGGCCGAAGGTGCGACGTTCCAGAGGAACGGAGCTGGAGCACCGTTAGGTGCGTGGGCCGGAATTCGAGCACCCTCAGGTGCGAAGACGGGTGAAGGGGCTGACAACCCCTCATTGCACTTTATGTGAGGGGAGAGGACTGCCAATCCTGGACCTAGATCCCTCACCTACCCTCTTTCTCCACGGTGATGTCATACACCGCGTGCCACTTCCCCGGCGAATACGTTCTGACCTGCCGCTCGGCGACCTCTCCCCGGGTAACCTCGCGGATCCGGGGGAGGTATTCGCCCTCCTCCTCCTCGAGCGCATAGAGGTGGATCGTCCCGCCGTCCCGGCAGAGGGCGGCCGCCGCCGGGAGGAACTCCGGCGCGGCGAGGGGGAGGTTCATGACGATCCGGTCGAAGGGAGGAAACCCAAGCCGGGGGAGGTGGGCGGCGTCGGCGAGCACCGGGATGACGTTTCCGGTGCGGTTGAGCGCGATGTTCTCGATCAGGAGGTGGACCGCGGCGGGGTTGAGGTCGGCGGCGACGACGATCCCCGCCTTCCCGGCGAGGGTGATCGCGAACGGCCCGACCCCGGCGAACATGTCGAGGACCCGCTCCCCCTCCTCCATCGCCCCGAGAACGCGTTGCCGCTCGGTTGAGAGCCGGGCGGAGAAGTAAGCGAGGGAGAGATCGACGTCGAAGGAGTGGCCGTACTCCGTCACCCGGGTGCGGGTGGCGGGCACTCCTGCAAGGACGGAGAACCGGCGGGTGCGGTACTCCCCCTCGACCGCAGTCTCGGGAAAGAGCACCGTCGCAAGCGACGGCCGGGAGGCGAGCAGCCGCTCGGCGCCCTCCGGGTCGTTCTCCTGCATGATGGCGATCCCTCCCACGAGCTCGTGACGGGGGAGGTCGAGGCGTTCCGACACCGCCTCGAACTCGCACCGGACGGTGCCCGGGACTTCCTCCGTCACCGGGAAGAGGATCGCGTCGCCCTCCGGGCGCGGGCGGAACCGTCGGTCGAGGAGCCCTTCCTCAAGCAGCCGGCGCCGTCTCTCCTCAGCCTCTCGTCTCGGCACCGCAAGGCACCACTGTTCTTCTCCCACATCGACCACCAGCCATCTTTAGATATGAACTCTCATACTTATTCATGGATGAGTATATCGAGAGGCTGAAAGACGGGTCTCTCAAACTCTACGCCCTCGAGAAGGAGCTCCCCCCCGAGGAGGCCGTCCGGGTGCGCCGGGCGTTCATCGAGGGCGAGACCGGCACCGCCCTCCCGAAGGTCGGGTCGTTCACGATCGATATCGACCGGGTCGTGAAGCGCAACATCGAAAACATGATCGGCGCCGTCCAGGTGCCGCTCGGTGTCGCGGGACCGATCCGGGTGAAAGGCGAGTACGCCGACGGGTCCTACTACCTCCCGCTCGCGACGACCGAAGGGGCGCTCGTCGCGTCGGTGAACCGCGGCTGTTCCCTCGTCACGCGGGCGGGAGGCGCGGACGTGCGGGTCATGCGGGACGGGATGACCCGGGCGCCGGTCTTCGCCGCCCGCGACGTCGGTCACGCCCGCGATGTGGCGGCCTGGGTCGAGAGCCATGTCGCGGAGATCCGCGAGGTTGCAGAGAGCACCACGAAGCACGGCGAGTTCCGTGAAGCCGTCACCTACGTCGCGGGGACGAGCGTCTTCGTCCGACTCGAGTTCGACACAAAAGACGCCATGGGCATGAACATGGTGACGATCGCGGGCCAGAAAGTCGGCGAGCTCATCGAGCGGGAGACCGGGGCCCGCCTCGTCGCCACGTCCGGGAACATGTGCACCGACAAGAAGCCGGCGGCAATCAACCTGGTCCGGGGCCGGGGGAAGACCGTGGTCGCGGGCGTACGACTCACCGATGCGATGGTCGCCGACCTCCTGAAGACCGACGCAGAGACGCTCGTTGAGGTCAACTACCGCAAGAACCTGGTGGGTTCGGCGCGGGCGGCCTCGTTCGGGTTCAACGCCCACGCGGCAAACGTCGTCGCCGCCACGTTCATCGCCTGCGGCCAGGACCCCGCCCATGTCGTCGAGGGAAGCACCGCGATCACCACCGTCGACCGGGTGGACGGCGGAGTCTACGTCTCGGTCACCCTCCCGTCCCTCCCCGTCGGAACGGTCGGCGGCGGGACGGGGATCGATACCCAGCACGAGTGTCTCGCGATGCTCGGCGTCGCCGGGGGCGGCGACCCGCCGGGAACCCACGCAAAAGCGTTTGCGGAGATCGTCGCCGCCGGGGTGCTCGCCGGCGAACTCTCCCTCCTCGGCGCCCTCGCGGCCCAGCACCTCGCCCGGGCCCACCGGGAGCACGGGCGGGGGTGAGGCGGGGATTACCCCCGGTACTTCCCGGCACCGCTGTGGTGCCGGAAGTAAAGGCACATGAGAACATTTAAGATACGCGATCATCGTAAGTACTTTCTGGGCATGAATCCGGGAGCCGATATCTCTACCCTTCTCATCCAGAAGCGGGATGAGATCCTATCTCTCGCGCACCGGAGGGGAGCCAGAAACGTGCGGGTGTTCGGATCCGTGGCACGAAACGAAGCCCGGGAAGACAGTGATATCGACCTCCTGATCGACCTCGATCCCGACCGGAGTCTCCTTGACGTGGGCGGTCTTGCGATGGATCTCTCGCTCCTGCTCGGTCGTTCGGTTGATGTTGTGACCGAAGCGGGACTTCGGGAGCGTATTCGATCAAGGATCTTACAGGAAGCCCGGCCTTTATGAGAGACGATCGTGAACGGCTGCTGGATGTTATCGAGGCCATCGAACGAATTGAAAGAGTATCAGTCTAGGGCCGTGAGTACTTCTACAATGATGAGATGGCACAGGTCTGGATAATCCACCACCTTCAGATCATCGGGGAAGCCGTACGGGGGATTTCATCAGAATTCAAGGCTGAAAAACCGGGAATCCCCTGGACGGACATCATCGGAATGAGGAATGTCCTTATACACCACTATTTTGGAATCGACCGCGATGCAGTCTGGAATGTGGTCGAACGCGATCTGTTGGAACTGAAAAACCAGATCCTGCCCTGGGTCAGGGAGTAGGGGCCACTTGGAACGATAGTGAGCTGCTCCGGTTCTACGATCCGTCGCGAGTCGAAAACGCTTGGTGTTTTCTCCCGTTCCCGCCGTTTCGGCCCGTCACATTTAAAACCGAAACCACTTCATCATAACCAGAGCGTCCTCCTCGTTCGCGTAGTATGCGGCGACCTGGAAGACCTCCCGGTAACCGAGACGGCGGTAGAACTCCTGCGCCCCGGTGTTCGTCACCCGGACCTCGAGCTGAACGGCGCTCGCGCCTAAAACAACATACTCCTGCTCCAGGCGGCGGATGAGGTGCTGGCCGATCCCCTGGCGCCGGTATCCGGGGGCGACGGCGAGGTTCATGATATGTCCGTACACCTCTTCCCCGGTGTCTTCAACGCCCCCGGCGACGAAGCCGGCCACGTCACCGTTGTTTTTTGCCACGAAGAACGTCTCCGGGTAGTAGGCCAGGGATTCCTGGAGCGTCCTCTCGTCCCAGGGGTCGGTGAAGGCTGCCTTCTCGACGGCGACTATCTGCGGAATGTCTGCGGGCTGTGCCCGGCGAATAATGAGTTGGAGCGGCATCATAGTTTCGGCCTCTCCCTCCTGGAGTGCCCTATCTAATATAGTCTCAGGAAACAAAATAGTAGGCACATACGAGTGGCGGTATTTATGGTTCAGATCTATCGTTTCGCGGCGGTCCGTCCGGGGCGGCGGTACTCCGAAAAGATCCCTTCCGTGCCCTACGACGTGGTGACGGCAGAAGAGGCCCGGGAATGCATCGAGAAGAATCCCTTAAGCTTCCTGCGGGTCAGCCGGCCGGATGCCGAGCTCCCCGACATACCCCCGAACGACGACCGGGTTTACCAGAGGTCGCGGGAGGTCTTCGACGGGATGCTCACAGACGGCCTGATGCAGCGTGACCGGGAGGCGGGGATGTACGTCTACCGGGCGGTCCAGGACGGCGAGGAGTTCGTCGGGCTGGTCTGTTGCGTGGGGACGGAGGACTACGAGAACCGGACGATCCGGCGGCACGAACTCACCCGGTACGACAAGGAGGAAGACCGGACCCGGCACATCGATGTGGTCGGCGCAAACACCGGGCTCGTCTTCCTGCTCTATCGCGACCCGGGGGAGATCTTCTCCCACGTCCGCTCTCTCATCGACGGCGTGCAGCCCGACGGGAGCACCACGACCGCATCGGGCGTGCTCCACGAGGTCTACCGGATCGCCGACGAGGCCGCTCTCGCCCGCCTTGAGAGCCTGTTTGCGGGGGTGCCGGAGACCTACATCGCGGACGGGCACCACCGCGCCAAATCGGCGGTGAACGTTGCAGAGCGCCGTCGGAGCGAGGGGCGGTTCACCGAAGAGGCCGGGAAGTTCATGGTGGTCTTCTTTGCCCACGACCGCGTCCGCATCCACGGCTACAGCAGGCTCGTCACCGACCTCGGGGACTACACGCCCGGGCGGTTCCTCGAAGCACTCCCGAAAGCGGGCTGGACTGTCCGCCCCTACGGGATGATCGACGCTACGGGCTACCAGATCCAGCCGCTCGCTGCCCGGGATGCGCCGGTGCACGTCATGCACTTCTACCTCGAGGGAACCTGGTACGAGGTCTCTCGGCCGGTCGCGGACCCCGGCGACCTGATCGGGTCGCTCGACGTCTCGGTCCTCCAGAAAGACGTCCTCGAAGGGATGCTCGGGATCTCCGACCCCCGGGGCGATCCCCGGCTCCACTACATGGGCGGAGCAAAACCCCTCCGTGAACTCGAACGGCTCGTGGACACCAAAAAATACGCCTTCGCGGTAGCGATGCAGCCGGTGCCGGTCGAGACGGTGCTCGCGATCGCCGACGCGGACGGTGTCATGCCCCCGAAGTCCACCTGGTTCGAGCCGAAACTCCTCTCGGGGCTTGTCATCCACACCATCGACTGAGAAAACCATATCACCACCTTTAACTCTTTTTTGCCCCGATCATCTCTTATGATCACGATTGCGCTCCCGAAGGGGAGCCTTGAGGCGCAGACGCTCCAGCTCTTCAAGGAGGCGGACCTCGAGGTCAGGCGGACCGACCGCGACTACAATCCCCGGATCAACGATCCCCGGATCGGGAAGGTGAAGATCCTTCGCCCGCAGGAGATCCCGCTCTACGTCCAGATGGGCTACTTCGATCTCGGGATATCGGGGCTCGACTGGGTGCAGGAGAGCGGTGCCGACGTCGTCGAGGTTGCAAACCTCTCCTACAGCAAGACGGGCGACGGGAACGTCAAGATCGTGGTCGCGGTCCACCGCGACGAACCGATAGAGGACGTCACCGCCATCCGCCCGGGCAGCCGGGTGACGACCGAATACCCGCGGATCACGGAACAGTTCTTCGCGGAACTCGGGGTGCCGGTCAGCCTCTTTCCCTCCTACGGGGCATCCGAGGCAAAGGTCCCCGACCTGATGGACGTCGTCGTCGACCTCACCGAGACCGGGAGCACGCTCAAGAAGAACGGGCTCAAGATCGTCGGGCAGATCATGGAGTCGCACACCGCGCTCCTCGCGAACCGCGACTCACTCCGCGACCCGGAGAAGCGCCGGGAGATCGACGAGATCACGACCCTCCTCCTCGGGGTGATCGAGGCGCGCCACCAGGTGCTCCTGACGATGAACGTGCCGGCGGCCGCGCTCGACCGCGTCATCGAAGTCCTCCCCGCGATGAAGAAGCCCACCGTCGGCAGGCTGCACGGCATCGACTACTTCAGCATCCAGACGGTGGTACAGAAAGGGCTCGTCAACGGCCTCATCCCGCCGCTCAAGGCCGCGGGCGCCGAAGATATCCTCGAGATCCCGATAACAAAAATAGTGCGGTGAGCCCTCACCCACGCCGGGAATACTCCCGCGAGCAGGCGTAGCAGACGAACTTCCCGTCTTCGACCCTGACGCGGGACTCGGCGGTCATCTCACCGCATTTTGCGCACGCTACCGACCGAAAGATCCGGGCCCGTTCGGGGATCTCGACATCGACCTCGTGGATGATGAAGAGGTGCTCGGCGGGCGCCTCAAGGATGGCGTCAACGATCTTCTCCGTCCGCTCGTGAAACTCGGCGTGCTCCGCATCGGTCGCCAGCCCCTGCATCACCCGCGCCCTGAGCGGCGCAAGGTCGGGGTCGAGCGAGTCGACGTTGAACGACGGGTTCGAGACCACGCGGATCGCGGCCCCGGTTTTACGGTTGATGAACGTAAATGCATGCTTCCCGTGATCCTTGAAGAGGAGGTTTCCTTTTCCGGCGGTGCAGCCGGTGAGAACCTGGATGGCATCGACGCCGCAGGCATCGGTCTCGGCGATGGTGACGAGTTCCTCGTCCTCCGACCGCCCGGAACGGAGCCGTGCGAGGGCGACTTCCGCCGCCCGGTAGCCCGTCGCGAGACCGGGGCAGATGTGGCCGTGGAAGGCGGCCGCTTCGGCGAACCGGTCATGTGCTTCTCCCGGCGTGCCGGGGGGAATGGTGCTACACATATGCTTACCCTGCCTGAGATGTTGTTACGAACTTCCGGATATATGTTACGATGGCGCGCCGGAGCCCGTGGCCCGGATCGCCGCTGATATACGGGTTGAACCACCCCGTCGGACGGATCGATGTGAAGGATGAAATAATTTTGCATTAGCCCGTCTGTACGTTTCCAATATCCCATTTCAGGGGCAAATCATTGAAAGTATAAGAGTGGTGGTTATTTATATGCCCTCGGGTATAATGACTGCTTTACATGAGAGTTCCCGGGGGAGTTCTAGCCCTGCTTGCCGCAGCCTGTATCCTCTGCACCGCGTGTGGCTGTCTCGACACATCCTCGCCGCCGCAGTCGAGCGGCGGCATCACACCCATCGATCTGCCGGAGCCGGAGGGCTACACCCTCACCGAGGCTCTCGCGGAACTCGATATCCTCAGCGTCGAAGGTGGCCTGAACATCACCGGCACCTCGATGCACCAGGTGCTCGGGAACCGCGTAACCCTCGACGGCCGGGCAGCCGCCTGGGCCATCGGCCTTAAGGACGGCAAAGAGGTGCGCTGGCTGACCTCCGGCATCACGGGCTGGAGAGAGACCTCGCTTCCTGCTCCCCTGCCCGATGACGAGGTGAATATGACCGGGATCCTCTCCCCGGAGGACCTCCTCGCGGCGCAGGGAGACGTGATCCGGCCGGCGATGGAGCGCCTCGACGCGAGCACGGTCGATATCGTGCTCGCGGAGGGGGTCTACACCATCAACATCCGTTCGGACGCGAGGATGGAGAGCCTCGCGTTCCGGGCGGATACCGGGGAGGTGATCGTATAAGGACGACCGACGACGGCGTGATGTCGCTTGACTTCCTCGCGGGGTTCACGATCTTCATGCTCGCGCTGATCATGGTGGTGAGCATGGTTCCGGGGCTGCTTGCGGGTCTCCAGAGCAGCGGCATCGACTACGACGCGGTTGCCTACCGCACCGGGGTGATCCTCGCCGAGGATCCGGGGTGGCCGGTCTACCCGCCGTGGGAGATGAAGACCGAGGCGTATAAGGACGAGATCGAGCGGATGGGGCTCGCGGCTTCGAAGGATACGCCGAACATCCTCCTCTCGACGAAGGTCGATGCCTTCTTCAACTACACCTTCTTCACCGAGGACGACTACCGCAGCAAGGCGATCTTCGGCGATGTCCCCTACTCGTACAACTTCTCGCTCCAGAGCGATACCGGGATCAAACAGGTCGGCGACACTCCCCCTTCCGGCTACGGCTACATCCGCCGGGCGGTGAAGATCAAGGAGCCGGGGGTGGCGAATATCGGTTACAACAGCAGTTTCAACGAGACCACGCTCGACGCTTCGAAACCACGGGTCTTCACCGTCCGGCTCAACTTCAGCCAGCTGCTGGACCCATCCGTCGGTCCGGCCTACCGGATCGACCCGAGAACCGAGCCGGTGAACATCACCATCACCGAATTCGGCGCGTACCTGAACAGGACGGATAACCCGGGCGAGAACGCAACGCTCAAGGACGTGACGTTCTGGAAGATGGATCCGACGATGCCGATGCCGCGGTTCACCAAGATTCCATTCTCCTATAACACAATGGATCCTGACCTCTACACCCTCTTCCTCGACGGGACTCCAAACGATCTCGTGCCGGGGACCAACGTCTCCGACAACATCTCCCTGGTGCTGAAACCGGCAGCCACCTCAATCTTCACCCTGGACCAGAACAGCATCCTGGATATCCGGTTCACCTTCGACGACGATCCACAGAGAACCTTCATGAACGGCACGTACCTGTATGACTACGATAACGTCACCTGCCCCCCCCTGAAGCCCGCTGTCCTGGAGGTGGCGATATGGTGAACGATGGAGGTCAGCTCTACACGATGGAAGGTGTCGCGGCCGGGCTCATCATGCTCCTCACCGCGTACATCGTCATCAGCACGACGAGCATCTACACTCCCGGCGATACGCACATCCCGGACATGCAACTCGAACAACTCGGGAGCGACGTGCTGGCGATGATGGATACGCCGGATGCAACTGGAGCCACAAGAAGCGATCTCGCAACATACGTCTATACTACCAACCAGTCCGATTTTAGAGCGGCATTCTGCGACTACTGCAATATGCGGGCAGGTTCAGACGATGATCTCAAGATGAACGCTTATGTGTATTATCGGGATCAGGACAGCGATACCGTCAGATCGTACGCTCTCGATGAGGAGGACATGACGACGGGGCGCGAAAACGCTGTCCGGGTTACCCGATGGGTTCAGGTTCCAGGAAAGCCATTGGGTTCGCCAGGAGGCGTTGATCCCCGACCGCAGGCCGTCCTCGTGGAGGTGCTGTTATGGCGTGCATGAACGAAGACGGCCAGTGGATCGTCCTGATGGGGCTTCTCGTCGCCGTGGGGCTCTTCTTCCTCGCGCTGATCATCAACCAGTCGGTGCTCGTCGGGCAGACGACCGCGGAAGGGGTGCTCGAGTTCCCGAAGAACGACATCCGGGACCTGCGGGAGGCGGTGTTCGACTATGTGGATAAGTTTGGCGATGCTGGAGATGCCGGAGTAAAAGAGGATATCGTCGCGATATCGCTCGAACGAAAGAACGCCGTGGTCGACTTCTCGGTTGAGCCGCAGGTGGAGGTCTCCGGTCACTACCTGCACCCGGTAACCATCCACTACTACAACGGGGTGACGGAGTACAATGAGAACGTGTATTACTGAGCCGCCGAACGAAGAGGGCGTCACGAGGCTGATGGAGTACGTCATCGTCAGCGGCGTGCTCCTCCTCCTGATGGTCATCATGATCTTCACCGTCAATGCCGTCTTCATGGAGGGGCCGGCGAACAATCTCCGCTACCACGCCTTCGTGGATATCGGGAACGGGGTCAGCACCCGGATCGTCGACCTCTACGTGATTGCACCCGGCAACGGGACTATAGCGACGAAGTTCGACATCCCCGACGAAGTGGCCGGGGCGGGCTATTTCGTGAGTGCAGATGTGACGGACACGGGCACGACGGGCGCAAGCCAGGTGATCCAGGTGCAGGGCGGCGGCATCCAGAGCAAGATCGCTATCGCCGGCATCGGAGCGACGAGAGGTGTGACCGGCAACACCACCGGCGCGGGATGGAACATGATCCACTATGACTCAAGCGGGGTTTAGGAGAAGATAACCGTGAAGATGAATGAGAAGGCGGTATCGGAGGCGGTCGGGTTCGTCCTGATCCTCGGGATCGTCATCAGCGGCATCGGGCTCGTCACGCTCTACGGCTACCCGGTGCTCGTCAAGGAGCAGAGCAACACCGACGTGAAGAACATGGAGCGGGCGATGATCGTCATCCAGAACGACATGAAGAGCCTCTGCTTCAAGAACGTGCCCTACAAGGAGACGTCGCTCCAGGTAAGCGGCGGGACGTTCGAGGTGATCAACGCCACCCAGTACGGCGGCTTCATCAACGTCACGAACGGCACTCCTGCGTTCCAGAAGAACTACACCATAGGCGCACTGACCTACCGGTCCGACCGGGGCACCGGGGTGACCACCCTGGAGAACGGTGCGGTGATGATACGCCAGGAGGGGGCGACGGGGTCGGCGATGCTTGCCGAGCCGCGGTGGTTCTATGACGACTCCACGGATACGTTCGTCATTTACATCATGAACATCACCACCGAGGCGCCGATGGCGAAGTCCGGGATGACGACGGTGAGGATGAGCCTGGAGGGTTCGGATACGCAATCGATACCGGTTGCACCCGGAGATAATGTGACGGTGGAGTATACGAGCGGTTCGTCGGGTGACTACTCAGTCGCGTGGGAGAACTACCTGACCGGCAGTTCGGTCGGGATGCAGAAGACCGCGCCCAGCAACTACTACGAACGGAGCGGTGTCGCTAACCTCGTCATCAAAGAGTACAGGATCAGGATCCACGACATCTAAACTTTTTTGAGCCCGATACCGCCGATCTTCGGCCGCTGCCCGGCTGCTCGCCGGGCAGGGAGGCAGGATGTAAAAATATCAGAGGTACCGGTTCTTCCTGAGCCATTCCACCTGGGGTCTCGTGTAGCGGTAGATGATATCGCACTTCTCGTCCTGGAAACTCCAGGGGACGACCACCAGAACGTCTCCTTCCCGGATCCAGACCTTCTTCTTGATCTTGCCCTTGATCCGCCCGGTGCGCGTCACCCCGTCGAAGCAGCGGATCTTGATATGATTTGCGCCCAGCATCAGTTCGGCGCTCCCGAACATCTCCCGGTTCCTCTTGTTCGGCAGGCGCACGCGGATGACCTCATCTCCCGACTCTCCTCCATCGGATCCGGGTTTGCGCTTCGTAGGATCTGTCAGTTCATCAACCCCATCTTCCTGAGTGTCCGGTCTTTGTGTGTCCAATTTATACAACTGCTAGGTAATCAAATATTCTCCCGCACGCGCAACGGGCGGCGGCCCCGCTCCGGCTGGCTGCGGCGGCGCCCGGGCGGAACCCCAGGAGATTGCCGCCGGGACGGTTATGTATATCTGCCCGGAGTTCCATCCAGCGTCCGCATGGCATGCCCGAACCCCCCGCGCGGGATCTACCTCGCCTATACCATCCAGGGACTCATCCTCCTCGCCGCAGCCTCGAGCATCCTGGCGGGAGAGTACTTCCTCGGGCTCTCGGCAACCGTCGCGTTTCTCCTGACGCTGGCACCCTACCTCGCGACGCGAAACCTGGGCCTCTGCCTTCCCTGGGAGATCAACCTCCTCGTCGCCGTCTCCTTGTATATCCATGTCATGGGGCACGTCGGGGAATACTACGTCACCTTCGCGCCCTACTACGACAAATTGGCTCACCTCGTCGCCTCGGTCACCGTCGGGCTTATTGTCTTCTTTCTCGCGCTCCTCGCCGAACGCCGGGAGGAGATCCGGTTGACGGGTCCGGCGATCGCCATCTTCATCCTGACATCGACGCTCGCGGCAGGGACCGTCTGGGAGATCTACGAGTTTGCGGTCGACCAGGTCTTCGGCACGAACCTCCAGTTCGACAACACCGATACCATGTGGGATCTCGTCGTTGATCTGGTCGGGGGAGCGATCGTCGCCGTCTTCGCCGCTATCGTCCTCGCAAGGGGCGAAGAAGATCGATTTGACCGGTTCTTCGCCGAACCGCCCTCCGGTGCGGAGCCCACCGAGGTCATGGGCGATCCGATCGATCCGGCCCGCACCCGCTGACCCGTCCGGATCCAATCCTGCGGATCGTATTTATATTTGTAAAATCGAATAAAATGCAGTGAATTTGAAGACACCCAGCGCACGGCATATGGCGATATTCATGCTCATTCTGCTCCCTTCCATGACAGGCTACATGGCCTGGGAAGCACGGGCCGTCGAGGTGACCGTTCTTGAGATCGACGGCGCACCCGAAGGCATTGTCTATATCACCGATCCTCACGTCAGGGTGTCCAACATCGACCACGTCCGGGAGGTGATCGATGAGGTCAACCGCCTGAACCCCTCGCTCGTCCTGATCGGCGGCGACTTCGCCACCGGCGAGGAGGAAGACTTCACAGCCCAGGAGGTATGGAGGTCGCTCGACGCCCCGGCCTACGCCGTGCTCGGGAACCACGACTACCGGGTGGGGATCGACGGCCCGACAGGCATCGAGAGGCTGCTCGCCACCTCGACGTCGGCCGTGGTCGCCGCCGACGCCTACGACGTCTCGGCCCTGAACGACGGTTCCGCCGACACCGCGTTTGCCGACGAACTTGCCGCGACGCTTGAAGAGAACGGGGTGCACGTCCTCAGAAACGACTATGTCCGCGTCGCCGTCGGGGGCGAGGAGATCGTCATCGTCGGGATCGACGACGGGTGGGCAGGGATGGCGGACCCGCCCGGGGTGCCGGCGACGGACGCGTTCACCCTCTACCTCGTCCACGAACCCTCGTGCCGGGCGGACTGGGACGCCGACCTCATCCTCTCCGGCCACACCCACGGCGGCCAGTTCCTCTTCCCGGTTGTCAAACAGCTCAACGATCTCGGTGTTGTCGAACTCGCCGGTCTTTTCGGCGGCGACGGGAGGACGCCCACCTACGTCTCCCGCGGGGTCTGCACCTCGACTCTTGCGGGAGTGGAACTCCGGTTCAACTGCCAGCCCGAGATCGTCCTCATAAACCCGACCGAGGAGCAACTCCGGGCGATAGCCTGATTCACGCCTCAAGGATGGCACGAGCCCGCCCGGCGATCAGCAGCACCTCCTTGAGAGGGATATCCGCGTCGTGGGCGATGGTCGTAGCGTCGCCGTAGGCGATCTGCTTTGCCGTGACGACCCCGGCGGCGGCCAGCCTGGTGGAGACCGACCGGCTCACCCCGGCGACGATCGTGATCGGGTAGGACTGCGTCTCCTCGATCATCGTCCGGAGGTTCCGCTCCTCCGGGTAGTCCCACCCGATATGCCCGATCCCCCGGCAGGTGGCGTAACGCTTCGCGTGCTCCGAGAGTTTGGTGTTGCAGACGATCAGGGCGCCGTCGATCGCAACGACGCACCGTCCCGACCGGAACCCCTCCTGGAGGTCCTCGATGATAGCCCGGGCGATCCGGCCTTCGTCGAGGCCGGTCACCCGGTGGTGGCTCACGTGGTGCTTCACCTCGACGAAGACGGTCGTGCCGTCCTTCTCTGCGACGGCGTCCACCTCGTGCTCTCCGCACCGGCCGGCGAGCACACATCCGGTCTCCACCTGGTAGCCGTGCTCACGGAGGAGAACCCGCACGAACTCCTCGAAGTCCGGTTTCGAGCGCAGAAGGCCGAGCGCTCTCCGGAGGTTCGTCCGGTGGCTGACGGCGGGGTGGACGGCCTTTGCCCGGGCGCGGATCATCCGGAGAACCGCGGCGGTCCTCACCCCGTCCGGCACCGACTCCGCTATCTCGCCGGCGATCCGTTCGGCGTCCTCCGCGCCGACGCCCATCTTCCGGAGCGTCCGCTGCACCTTCTCTGGGTCGAACGGCTGCCGGCCGCCGTCGGCCTTCGTGACGTGCTT
The DNA here is from genome assembly GCF_019669965.1 of Methanoculleus chikugoensis. Lineage (NCBI taxonomy): Archaea > Methanobacteriati > Methanobacteriota > Methanomicrobia > Methanomicrobiales > Methanomicrobiaceae > Methanoculleus > Methanoculleus chikugoensis. Next base: position 113,588 of record NZ_AP019781.1, read on the forward strand.
CATCCGGTACGGTAGCTCGGCGCCCGGGATGAAAAGCGTTCGCTATCCGGTTCCCCGGGCTGCAACGTACACCGTTATCGTCTTTTAGATCCAACAGCAGCTACGAGAACGATGGAGTCACTGCAACGCCCGGTTATCCTGATCCTCGGCGCGGGGGCGGTCGGCCTCTCGCTCGCCGGAAGACTTGCCGCGGTCGCAACGGTCTACGCGGCCTGCCGGCCGGTGCACGCCGACGCGATCCGGGAGCGGGGCCTCACGATGGAGGGGGTCTGGGGAGACGGTACCGTCAGGGGAGTTATACCGGTCACGGGGCCGGCCGATCTCCCGCCGGCAGTCGACTTCGTCATCGTCACCGCGAAGGGCACCGGCACCCGGACGATCTCCCGGGAGTACGCCGGGGTGATCCGGGGCAGGCCGACGGCAAGCCTCCAGAACGGGATCGGGAACGAGGAGATCATCGCGGAGTACACCGATACCGTCATCGGCGGAACCGTGACGACGAACTTCTCGATCCTCGGACCCGGCCACGTCCGGGTCTTGAGCGAGAGCGCCCCGATGCGGCTCGGGATCTGGTCCGGCGGCGACGGCGGGGCTCTTGAGGGGCTGATCGGGATCGTTCGGGCCGCCGGGATCGCGGTCGAACCCGAACCCGACATCCGCGCCGGCAAGTGGGCGAAAGCCCTCCTCAACATCGCGGTGAACCCGATCTGCGCCCTCCTCCGCGCCCCGGTCGGGGTGGCCGCCGACGAAGAGATCCGCGGGATCGTCGACGGCCTCGTCCGCGAGACCTTCGCCGTCGCCGGTGCCGAAGGGGTGCGGCTCCCCTGGATGACCGCCGACGACTATCTCGCGTACCTCTTCCGTGTGCAGGTGCCCGACTTCGCCGCCGTCTACCCCTCGATGTACCACGACCTCCGGCAGGGCCGGCGGACGGAGATCGATCTCCTCAACGGTTACGTGGCACGCCTCGGGGAACGCCACGGCATCCCGACGCCCCACAACCGGTGCATCGCCGGCCTCGTCCGCTACGCCGAGGCGCACCCGGACGGCCGGTGACCCTCACTTTCCGCCGAGGTTCGTGGCGAGCCTCCGGGCCGCCTCTTTTGCTTTCGCTTCCGTCACCCAGAGCCCGGTCTTCCCGACAGGGTTCCCTTCCCGGTCGTAGAGTTCTACGTAGTAGCCGCCGTCCCGGCGAGAAAACCGGACTTCGCCGACGATGCCGAGGCCGTATTCCTGCATGCCCAGATCTTACTGCCGGAGGGTTATGATGGTTCCGCGTCCTGCTGCTCTATATGCGATGAGCGCACTATCCCCCCAAGAGGGATGGTGATGATCCTCATCGTGTACTACTCCGGCGAGGGGCATACGGAGAAGGTGGCGACGGCGCTTGCAGAAAAGGTCGGGGGCCGGCTTGCGAGGATAGAGCCGGTTACGGAAGCGGGGATGTTTCGGAAAGGCATGATGGCGATGTTCGGGATGCGGGCGGAGGTCCGCCCGGTGAAGACGGATCTTGCCGACGTCGATTTCCTGGTCGTCGCAACCCCGGTCTGGTCGCGGAAGGTTCCGCCCTACGTCAACGAGTATCTCTCGAAGGTCACGGGCGCCGCGGGAAAACCCTTCTCGGTGCTCGTGGAGATGGGCGGTTCCGGGGCGGAGAGCGCCGTCGAGATCGTGAGAAGAAGCCTTGAGGCGAAGGGGATGCGGTTCGTCTCCTCGGCCGTGACAATTGAGAGCGAGGTCGATGCCGGGCGGTTCGGCCCGACGATCGAGGAGTTCGCCCGGACGATCGCACCGATTGCCCTCCCGGCCGTATAGGTGCTTCTTACAGCGTCAGCGGTATCCCGAGGAGGTGCAGCACCACCGTGATGAGGACGCCGAATACCCCGCCGATTGCGCAGATCAGGACGGTGATGATGTTGATCGGGATATCCGGCCGGCCGACGAGGTTCATCAGGCCTAGGAGGTTGATGAGCCAGAGCAGGATCACGCCCACGACGGCGTTGATGATGAGGGTGGTGACGCTTTTCACGACCTTGTAGAGGACGAACGCAAGGATGATCACCAGGATCAGAGCCAGGAGTCCCGTGAGTAAGCTCATACCGTGCATATGACGCGCCCGGTATTGAACGTTCCTAGAGGTAACCAAGCGACTCGAAGACGGGCTGGAAACAGACGCCCTCGCCGATCTTTACGCACCGCACCGCAGGATCCCCTTCGTAAGCGCCCATCGTCCGGCCGTCCCCGAGTTCGACCCAGTCGTGGACGGCGATGCCCTTCCCGAGGATCTCGACGTGGAGGGCGTTTGTCCGGAACGCCTCCGCATCCCAGATCATGATGCCGTGAACCGGACGGGCGGAGACGCCGTTTCGCCGGAGGACTTCCACCCGGAGGAGCGCGAGATCGGTGCAGTCGCCCACCCCGTGGGCAAGGGTCGCGTTGAGACCCGCCGGGAAGAGGCGAGGGGCACCGTCGACGCAGGCGAACGTCGTTCGGCTCACCTGGTCGATGAGCACGTCCCCGGTATCTCCCGGAGGGGGTTCGGAGAGGAGGGCGATCCCATTCGCCCCCGCTCCTCCGACTGTGCCAAACCCGCTATCCCCTCCTCCGCCGTCATAGATCAGGTGTCCCTGAGGGATGAGGAGGGAGAGAAGGAAAATCGCGTTAAGAATACCCCAAACCACGTTATTTTCCCAATATATTTTAATAGAGTCTCCGATATATCAGAACTTCTATTTTTCTTGCGGGCATATATATGGTGGATATACGATTTGCCGGGTTACGGCCAGGAGAAGGGGTCCGGGCGCGCACCACGCGAGAGATGGATCTCAGGGTGCAGGATCGGGAGAACCAGGGTCGTTGCGGTCACCGGGAGGCGTTACCGCCGGCAATGTGCCGTGCGGCGAGGGCTGCAGTGGAGAACGCGGCCTGGAGGTTGTAGCCGCCGGTGTCGCCGTCGATATCGAGCACCTCGCCGATGCAGTAGAGGTCCGGGACGATCTTTGATGCCATCGTTTTTGGGTTGATTCCCTCGAGAGCGACCCCGCCCCGCGTCGCCATCGCTTCGTTGAACCCGCCGAGCCTCGCCACCCGGAACGGGAACTCCGCGAGCGATGCAGCGAGCGCGTTCCGGGCCTTCTTTCCGAGGTGGGCGCAGGTCTCATCCGCCGGAACCCCGGCGAGGTCGAGGAGCCGCCGGACGAACCGTTCCGGGAGGGCAAGACCGGAGAGGACGGTCTTCACCTGCCGGGCCCCGCCCGCCGCGACCGCATCGGTGAGGCGCTTTCGCACCTCCTCCGCGCCCGCCCCGGTGAGGAACGTGACCCGGAGCACGTCGCCGGGGAGGACGGCGCGGGAGAGATCGAGGATGCCCGGGCCCGAGAGCCCGGCGTGCGTGAAGAGGAGGTCGCCGGTACGCTGGCGGGCGCGCTTTCCGTCGCGGTAGACGGAGAGGGTGAGGTTCTGAAAGGAGATCCCGGCGAGGTCGGCGAACGGGTAGTCCTCGACGTAGACCGGGGCAAGCGCCGGGGCAACCTCGGTTACCGGCTGCCCGAGGGCCCGGGCGAAGGCGTAGCCGTCACCGGTCGAGCCGGTGGCGGGGTAGGAGGCTCCGCCGGTGGCGATGACGAGGGTGGCGGCCCGGACGGTACCCGTCTTCGTCGTGACCAGGAATCCGCCGTTACCACGCTCGACCGCAAGGACGGGGTCGCTAGACCGGATCTCCACCCCACGGGCGGCGCACTCCGCGAGGAGGACGGCGAGGACGTCGGCGGACTTCCGGGTCTCCGGGAAGACCTTCCCCCCGGGCTCGGTCTCCATGCGAAGGCCCCGGTCAGCGAAGAACGCGACGAGGTCCCGGTTCGTGAAGTTCATGAGCGCGGGCCGGAGGAACGCCCCGTGGTTGCCGTAACGGGAGAGGAAGTCGGCGATCCCGCCGTCGTGGGTGATGTTGCACTGCCCCGACCCGGCAATGAGGAGCTTTTTGCCCGGCGCGGGCTTCTTCTCGAAGACGACGACGTCCCTCCCGCTGCCTGCCACCTGCAGGGCGCAGAAGAGCCCGGCGGGCCCTCCCCCGATGATCGCGACGGTCTCGTTCACGGTACTGATCGGTCGCCTCCACGAAGCATCAGTATTGGGGTGCGGCGGCCGCTAGATGGATATAGGAGGGGGTTCCCACGGGGGCGGATCACCATGCATGCTGCCTGGATCGTTCTCGGAGGGATTGTCGCACTGCTCATCACCGGGGCGGCTGCGGAGAGCCCGCACGCCGACGTGACCCCACACTACTGGTTGGGCGGCGATACCGCCGGGGTCTTCACCCACCGCCAGACGGTCTCGGTCGAGAACCCCTCCACCATCGACGGGCTTGCGGTCTCGTTCAACGCCACATACCTCCCCGGGATGCGGCCGGACTTCGCCGACATCCGCTTTATCGCCGCGAACGGAACAGCCCTCCCCTACTGGATCGAGAACGTGACCGCCGGCTCCCACGCCCGCGTCCGGCTCGCCCTCCCGGCGAACGCGACGGCGGTCACGATGCTCTACGGCAATCCGGAGGCCCGGGACGCCGGCGACCCCGACGCGGTCTTCCTCTTCTTCGAGGACTACGAGCGCGGCGACCTCTCGCGGTGGTCGTCCTGCGGTTCGAGCGCCCTCGTTCAGTCCGACGACGTCCGCAGCGGCGCATATGCCGGGGATATCAACGTCACCAGACCGGATCTCCCGGAGTTCAACGACAGAAGGGTCTGTACCGCGAATATCTCCGCGGGCCCGATCGTCATCGAGGGGGACTTCCGGGTCAGCGAGTTCGGGAGATGGTGCGGCTCGGGCTACATCCAGGCCTGGAACGGGACCAACCGGCTCTACGCCCTCCACCTCAGGAACGGGTCGGTGCAGCACTACGACGGTGACCACCGGAACTTCTCCGCCGACAAGCGGGTGGAGAACAATATCTGGTACCGCATCAGGGTCGTCCTGGATACGCCGAACGCCACCGAGCACGCATGGATGGACGGCGAGTACCTGGGGAGCGCGCCCCTGCGGTTTGCCGACGGGTCGCCGGTGCCGGAGGATGCGATCTTTGACGAGTTCGCCCTGATCGGGTCTTCCGCGTGGTACTCCGGCAACCCGCACCACTTCTATGTCGACAACGTCGTCGTCAGGAAGTACGTTCCCGTCGAGCCGGTGCTCTCCTACGGGGACGGTTCATAGAGGGGGAACGGGATGTCGCGGCAGACCTCTATCCCGGTAGGGGGGATACGGCGCACCGCCGTCACCCTCCTCATCGCCGTCCTGCTCTGCAGCGCCGGCTGTATGGCTCCCGCGCTCCAGGAGCCGACCATCACCCTCAGCGGGGTCGGGATAGAGAACATCACCCCGGGGAGCACCGATCTCTTGCTCCACTTCATCATCGACAACCCCAACCCCATCGGTGCCACCCTAACCCGGGTCTCGTTCGATGTCTACTTTATCGACGGCGGACAATGGGTCTTCCTCGCACACGGGGAGCGGGGAGGGTTTGCGATCCAGCCCAACGCCGAGACGGCAGTCTCCATCCCGGTGACCGTCGATAACCTGCGGCTGGTGCAGGGGCTCCTCCGCGGTCTCGCGGATGGGGAGGTCACGCTCCGGGTGACGGGGTCGGGGGTCCTCGACTTCGGCATTACAACCTTCGAGGTCCCCTTCGACCGGACGGTGGAGGTTCGGCCGGGTCAGGCCCGAGGGGCCGCGAGGATGAAGTAGAGGACAACAAGCCCCTGGAAGAGAAAGTAGCCCACGATATTCGCGGTGGCATACCGGAGGGCGGGTGCTCGTTCCGCGCACCGGTTCGAGAACCCCCAGAGAGCAATCCCGAGCGGGATAAGAGAGAAGAACACCACCGGCCGGAAATCCACGGGCGCGAAGAAGCCGGCGAGGGCGAGGAAGGTGAGCGCCGCGGTCGCGAGGGACGCCGCGAGGGCGATGAGCGAAAAACCGAAGATCCGGCCTCTTCGGACGATAAGCGTCCGCTTCCCCCCGGCGATGTCGCCTTCCCGGTCCGGGATCTCGACGCTCGTGATGAAGATGAGCCCGTAGAGGGAGAGCGGGACGGCGAACGCGAAGAAGGAGGCATCCAGCGTTCCCATCGCGACGAAGTAGCCCGCCCCCGGCATCAGGAGGCCGAAGGTGATCATGTTCGTGACCTCGCCGAGGTTACGGTAGGCAAGCGCAATCGGCGGCGCCGTGTAGAACCAGCCGAGCAGGTTCCCCGCTACACCGAAGACGAGGAAGACGACCGGGTAGTCATAGACGGTCACGAAGAGATACCCGATCAGGATCGAGACCGCCATCAGGGCGACCGCTGCCCGGAACGCCGCGGGCTTCAGGCCGGGATTGGCGGCGAGGACGCCGCTCCCCCCGGATATCGGCGTCGTCTCGACGAACCGGTCGGCGTCGGCATCGAAGTAGTCGTTGCTGTAGTGGACGGAGAGGTGCGCCGCGGCCATCGCCGCGTAGCCGACCAGAAACTGGGCCGGGGTGAACCGCGCCCCGAGGAGAGACGCGAGGAGCGCCCCGGCGGCGAACGGGACAAAGCCCGAGAGGAGGAGGGGGAACCGGCCAAGCCGGATGAAATCTCGGAAGGCGCGGATATCCATGGAAGAGTCTCCCGCCCCGGGATGGGGAAGCCGGGTATATAGCCTTTGTCCGATCCTATCCGACCCGATCGTGGGCGAGGAGCGGCACCACCGCCCGCAACGCATCGGTACCCCCTTCGACATAGATGAGGCCGAGAACCGCCCGGGCAAGGGTCTCCTTCTCCTGCTCGAGGTTCTCGCCGTCCGGAGGGCAACGGAGCCCGGAACCGATCCGGCTCTCGTGAAGATCCCATCGGTCGGAGAGAGCCGCGAGGCCTGCCACGCCTTCGCCGGAGAGAACCTTCAGCCGCAGGGTGACGTCGCCGATGAGTGCAAGGGCGTGGGCGTCGTCGGCGAAGTTTCCGAGCATTGAGAGGTCGTTTGCACGGATCGGGAGCGCGTCTTCGGGGAATCCGGCGAGTATCTCCGAAAAAAGCCGTTTTGTGGAGGGGGCCATCAGAACCCGGGCAAGCCCGTCCGGGCTCCGGAAGGCGTGCCCGGTCTCCCGCTCGATGCGGGGAAGGGTGCGCTCCGTCACACGAGCGGCCTGCTCCGCCAGGCGGCCGGTCGCCCTGCACCATCCCCGTATCCGCCGGAGCCGCCGCGATCGCCGGGCCGAACGCCGGTGCGTAGGCAGGTACTCCAGGCGGTACTCGCGCATGAGCCCTTCCTGCAACGCCGCAAGAGTCTCCTTGAGCGGGCGGGAGAGCGGCCCGTACTCGTATGCCATACGATATGGTGAGACAATGGATTGATTATACCTTTGTCATCAGGTAAATCCTCATCCATTGACAGGGGGTCACACGAGACCCGTGATGAGCACGGCGGCGAGCACGAGATGCAGGCAGAGGAAGAAGGGCACGAGCCGGAAGAGCGGCTTCTGCGTCTTGTGCCGGAAGGCACGCATCGCGGCAAAGGCGCCGAACGGCCCGAAGAGCGCGATGACAAGGAGCGCCTTCTCCGGCGTCCTCCACGCCGAGCGTTTCGCCGACCGTTTGTCGCGGTAGTATGCAAAGAATGCAACGGCGTTTACAAGGAGGTAGACCGCGATTGCGGCGAGAGCAGGAGTCACGCGGACTGTTCCTCCTGTCTGGGCGTGTTCCGCCGTATACGTTCAGAGATCCCGGGATTCGATTGAAGTGCTTCCAGCAACAACCGGATCTGCTGGATCGTCGAGGGGTGGAGTTCGTGCTCCATATAACAGGCATCGGAGTTGGCAATCTTCTCCGGGACGTTGATGGCCATCAGGAACTCCTTCAAGGTATCGTGACGGAATTTGACGGCCTCGGCAACCTCGCGCCCCGAAGGCGAGAGCACCACTCCTTCGTAGCGCCGGTACTCGACAAGGCCCATACCGTCAAGTTTCTGGAACATCTCCACGACTGTCGACGGGCTGATCTCCAGCTCGCACGCCACGTCCTTGGTGCGGGCGTACCCTTTCTCCAGCGTGACGTTGAGGATGGCTTCAAGATAATCCTCGGCCCTCCTGCTGAGGTTTCCTGCACATCCACGACGTCTCATACGGCACCTATGGTTCATACGGCAAGAGTATATGATCTCTTTGGGGTGAACCCATATCAGCATTTCACCAATTTGGTGAAACCGCAACCTCTCCTCGGTGCATACCGCCGGAGCGTGAAAGGTATCTTCTCATCGCCACCTGCCTTCCGAACGGACGGGGCAGCCGGGAGATATGCCGTACCGGCGCCGGACAGATGGGCGGCAAACAGCGGGACGAAACCCTCCTCTTGGCGCCCCATCGGACTTCCCGTTGAAGAGGAAGTAGCCAATCACCGGTGTAAACGGCAGGTCGTCGTGAACGCGGGATGCACCGGCTGCAGGATCTGCAACGCTTTTTAAACCAAAACGTGGAGTTCATGACAGAGATCATGAGAGAGACCCTTGTGGCACTCGCGGACCTGACCCGGGCCCACTTCTTCTTCGTCTGGCCCCTGCTCTTCTGCTCGGGGCTGGCGCTCGCGTTTGTGAACTACGGGGGGTTCTCGTGGGAACTCGTCGGCCGGGCGGCGCTGATCGGGCTCTCCGGCTTTACGGCCGGGCTCGTCCTGAACGACTACATCGACCGGGAGTACGACAGAAGAGACGTCGACGGCTCGCTCACCCGTTACTGGCGGCCGTTCGGCGAGCGGCCGATCCCGACAGGAAAACTCTCCCCCCGCGCGGCGTTCGCCGTCTTTCTCCTCCTCGCCGGTTTCGCGGCCGCCCTCGCCGCAACACTCCCCGCGCCGCACAATCTCTACGTCCTCGGGATCATGGGCTACTCCTACGCGGTCGAGTACTTCTACCAGACAAAGAAGCGCAACCAGAAGATCCCGCTGGCCCAGGTCATCGGGCGGACGGACTTCGCCCTCTTCCCCGTCGCCGGCTACCTGGTGTACGGGAATCCGGACGCGACCGCTCTCCTCTTCTTCCTCTTCTTTTACCCCTGGACGCTCGCGCACCTCGGGGCAAACGACATCGCCGATATCGTAAACGACCGCGCCCGGGGGATGGCGACGATCCCCGCCCTCTACGGCATGAAGGGCGCGATCGCCTGGGTTCTCGGCTTCTCGGCCGTCCACGCGGGTATGGCGCTCGTCTTCGGCCTCGCGCTCGGGCCGGTAACGCTCGCCGGGTTCGCCGTGGGACTCGTCCTCCTCGGCGCTGCAAACCACCTCATCCTCCGGGGGAAGAGCCCGGAGGCGGCGATGCGGGCGCTCCCGCTCATGCACGCATCGCTGCTCGTCTACGCCACGGCGGTCATCGCAGGAGCCGCTCTTTAGAGGAACTTCTGCATCCAGACGACGTCGAAGAGAACCCCGTGTTTGGACCCGACGTTGCGGAACCTTCCGCACTCGACGAACCCGTGCCGCCGGTGGAACCGGATGCTCCCCTCGTTTCGCGAGGAGATGCTCGCAAGGATGCAGGCGATCCCGCGCTTTTTCCCCCCGGTCTCCAGGTAGCCGAGCACCTCCGACCCGATCCCCCGCCCGGACAGGTCGGGCCGCAGGAAGCAGGTGATCTCGGCGGTCCGGGCGAACGCCGGCATCGGGTTGTGCGGGCGGAGCATCCCGAACCCGGCGACTTCGCCCGCGGCGTCCCGCACCGTGACGACCGGGTAGGTCCGGGCGATCCCGAGGATCATGTCGAAGAAAGCATAGGGCACCTTCTCCTCCGGATAGGCGGCGAAGGTGTGCTCGACGTAGTGGTTGAAGATATCGACGATGCCCGTCCGGTCGGACTCGCCGACCGGGGATAAGGTGTATTCCGGCATGATAGACCTCCGACTGCGGTGCCCTCCTGGTCGGGAGGTGCCTCGCACAGGGGATTGTTTAGCACCTAAACTATATCAGTCCATCCGGAACCGCCGGATCGTCTCCGCCTGCACGGCGGGGCAGTCGTCCAGCATCTCCTCCATCCGGGCGAGGAGTGCCATGAGGCGATCGGCATCGTCGCGGCCTATCTCCCCCGCGATCCCGCGGTTCACCGCAGCGTGGTAGGCCCGGTGCCACGCGAAGGCCTCGCGTCCCCGTTCTGTCAGCCGGAGCAGGACGGCCTTGCCGTCCCCCTCACGCCGCACCCGCTCAAGGTAGCCCTTCCCCTCGAGCTTCTTCGCCGTCTGGGAGACGGCGCCCTTCGTGACGCCGAGCCGGGCTGCAAGGTCCGAGACACCCTCCTCCGGGTGGCGGCCGGCGGCGTCGATAAGGTGCACCTCAGAGGGGTAGAGCAGGACCCCGTGCCCGATATCGACCGGCCGGCGCTCGATCGCCGCCGCTTTGTTCAGGATCCGGGTGAGGCGGTCGAGGATCTCTGTAGCAGGATCGGCTCTGTCGTCAGGCATGTATGGAAAAAGGTTGGGGCCCCGGCCACCTGAAGGTTTACTTACGTCACGATGAACGCCCCGTGCATCGAGGGGTGGATGTCGCACCGGAAGAAGTAGTTCCCCGGGGTCTCGGGCGCCGTGAAGGTGTAGGTCGCCCGGCGCGGGCCGGCGATGATATCGCCGACGAAGATCGCCTCGCTTGCCGAACTGTCCGTGTAGACCGCGACGTTGTGCGGGACGCCGTCGTCCCGGTTATCGAACTCGATCGTCACCTCCGCACCCGCCGGGACCGTGATCGTCTCCGTGCTGAAGGAGAAGCCCTCGGCCATGACCGCCACGGTCACCCTCTCCGCGGCGCGGGCCACCGCCGGGGTCACGCCCGCACCTCCATGACTGTGTCTGCTCGCATCATGGGCCCACCCTGTCGGGCAGGAGGCATAAATGTTACCCGATCCGCTCGTAAACCCGGACCCCACCCTCAGCGTAGATGAGCCGGAGCCCCCGGTCGGGCAGCCGGACGTTGTAGCGCTCGTGTTCGGGCTCGCCGACGTAGAGGAGGGTCGCGTTGTACTTCTCCATCAACGCAAGAGTCCGTTCGGGATCCTCGTAGATCGCCCGGATATCCGCCGGGCGCCCGGTATACCAGGGGCCGTTCCCCCGCCAGGTCAGTTCGTGGCCGATCTGCCCGAGGATAGTCGGGATGCCGGTAAAGGACGAGACCCTCGAGTAGTAGCCGTAATCGCCGTTCTCCGCCTCGACGATCAGGTGATCGCCGTCGAGCGTCCGGAGGTAATCGATCGCCGCAGCCTCCCCCGGCCGCGTGGCCTCGAGGTAGGCAAAGCCGTCCAGGGTGTGGTAGCCCGCAGGGGGGTAGTCGATCCCGAGGAGCCCCCGGCCGATATCGATGTTGAGGGCGACCGGGGCGGCGACGAGAGCGACGGCCGCGGCGACGGCAACGCCCTTCCGTGCCGTTTCCGGGAGGATCGATCGGCGCCCGGCAAGCCATCCTCCGGCGAGGAGGAGTGTGCCGGTCCCAAGCAGGATCCAGGCGTCGAAGTAGAACTTGAAGACGGTGTTGAACCGGCTGTAGTCGCCCCCGAGCATCTCCTCGAAGTAGAAGATCTCGCAGAAGGCGAGGACCGCAAGGCCGGCGATGCAGAGGAGGTCGGCAAACGAGCGCTCCCGGCGGAGAAGGAGGTAGGCGAGCGGCACCAGGAGGACAGCGAGTACGGTGTAGCCGGCGGCGAGGGGAGGGACGGCTACGGCGAGCGCCACCGGAACCCGCCGGATATCGGGGGCGACGGCGACGTAGACGAGCGCGAGGAACCCGCCCCAGACCGCGAGGAAGGCAAGCGGGTCGGTGGGAGGGAGGCCACACCCGATCCCGCCGATACCCGCGGGCTCGAGGTCGAGGTAGTAGGGGAGGTAGACGGAGAAGGCGACGATGGGGACCGCCACGGCGGCGACAAGCGTGGAGCGGTCGCGCCTGGAGAGGAAGAGCACGAAGAGGAAGAGCGCGACGGCGGGGGCGTAGACGAGAGCGTCCCAGGAGGAGAGGAGCGGCATCGAGCCGACGGAGAGGGCAAGGAGGAGGGTGAGGCCGAACCGCCCCTGCGCGTCGAGCCCCCGCCACCGGCACCAGATAAAACCGAGGAGGAAGATGAGGAAGACCTGGTTGAAGACGGCCATCTCGAAGGCGTGGACGTTCCCGAGGAAGAGGGAGAAGACCGGGAACTCGACCCGGGCCCCGGGGATGATCCAGTTGGTATCCTGGAATGCCTGATACAGGTCTCCGCCCGTGGCAAGGAACCAGGGGATCGACGGCGGGACGAGGAGGAGGACCGCGAGGGGGAGCCACCGCCACCGTGAGAGAAGAAGACGGCCGAGGGCGTAGAGGATGACAAACGCCGTCCCGTAGACCGTGGCCGGGACGAGGTTGAAGGCCACCTCCGACGGTGTGCCGGTGACGATGGCGAGAGAGCCCATCAGCCAGTGGCCGAGGTAGTAGTAGACGGTGAGGCGGCCGCCCGCAAACCAGGGGTCGAGCGGCGGAACCACGGGCTCCCGGATGATGCTCGCGATGAAGGCGTGGTTCATGTACTGTTCGCTGAAGTAGCCGATGACCGGATTCGTGAACCTGACGGAAAGCGCGAAGAGGAACCCGACGAGGAAGACCGCGTCCCAGACCAGAAAAGCCCGGAGTTCTCGGTTCCGGTACTCGCCCCGCCGGACGCTGTAGGCTGCAAGGCCGACAAAGAGGAGGAGGGCGAGGGCGACAGGGATGCGGAGCAGGCCGCAGTACCAGGTCACGAGAGCAAAGAGGAGGAGGGAAGCCGGGTAGGCCGCCGGGTAGGCGTAATCCCCGAGTGCCGGACGGAGGCGAGGCCAGAGCGCCAGTTGGAGGCCCTTCAGGAGCCCGGCCCAGAGCAGGACATGCGATGCCTGCAGGAGGCAGTCCACACCCAGTAGTGAAGGAATGGGTATATGCGGTTTTTGCTCTTCCACCCGTGGCCGGGTGCAGATAGTTTAACACAAACTCCGACCATATCCTAAGGCCAGAACCACATGACCGATAGGAAGAAGAGCAGGAGGCAAGGAGTCATTCCCCTCCGGGAGAGGGGGAAAGTCGCCGTGCGGGGGAAGATTCCGGCCGGCGTGATGACCACATCGCAGATGGCGGCGATTGTCCGGGTTGCAGAGGAGTTCGGGAGAGGAGAGGTCGCCATGACGACCCGGCTCAATGTGGAGATCCCCGGCATCGACCGGCGGGACGCAGGTGCGGTCGCGGAGAGGCTCCGGGAAGCGGGGATAGAGACCGGCAGCACCGGGGCCACCCTCCGGTCCGTCGTCGCCTGCAAAGGTACGGTCTGCAGGCACGGGTGCTGCGACACGCAGGGGCTCGCACGGGCGATCGAGGAGCAGTACGGCGGGTGCGAACTGCCGAGGAAACTGAAGATCTCCATTGCGGGGTGCCCGAACAACTGCGCAAGGGTCCAGCTCAACGATATCGGGATCATGGGGAGGAGATTCCCCCGGTTTTATGCCGATGAATGCGAAGGCTGCGGGGCGTGCGAGAAGGTCTGCCGGGAGGGAGCGGTCCGGGTCGTCGACGACGAGGTCCGCTTCTCAGGGGAGGCCTGCATCGGCTGCGGCGACTGTATCGCAATCTGTCCAAAAGATGCGGTCGGTGTCGCTTCGGAGGGACTGCGCCTCTACCTCGGCGGGAGATCGGGCCGGGTCATACGGGTCGGCACCGAGGCGGAGGGGCTGGTCGCCGAAGAAGAGATCCTTGATACCATCACGAAGTTGCTCGATTACTTCCGGGAGAACGCACTGCCGGGCGAGCGGCTCGGCGAGATGATGGAGCGGGTGGGGATAGAGGAAGTCTTTGCGGCCGCCGGGATGAGGCCGCGAAGTTGAGGCAGTTCGGTATCCGGGTGAATAACCGTCATTGCGGTTGTAACTCCACTTTCTTTCTTTCACGAAGGCCTCGTTCGTAGTCGTCCCAGTCCCCGCACTCGGTGATAACCTCCCACTTTTGATGGATACCTCCCTCCAGCCGCACGATCCGGGCAGTCCCGCCCAAACTCTCCTCGACCTCGAAGAATTCCCGTGCCTTCTGCTCGTTAAAAGGGCCGTAACGCTCGATGCTGCCGTCGTCGCCGGGGACCTCGACCCGGTATTTCAGTCTGAGGGTGTCCATCATCATTCACCATTCCGGAGAATCGCCTGCAGGCCCATAAACCTTGGGGAGTCATTACGATACAGAGCGGCAAGGGGTGATGGCCCCCTCCGGGGCCGCTTCGATCCCGGCCCCAATATCTCACGTATAGAACCTCAAATCGGAAACAATCTCTGATTCTGGTATTTCCGGCCGATCAAAAAGAATATTATATCAGGAAGTTACCCGCACACTGGAATGCCGTCACCCGCGGAGGCTACGTCGGATGTTGACCCCGGTTCATTGTCAGGCCTCTCGAACGAACAGGTGGTTTCAAAGCTCAGGGAAGAAGGCTACAATGAGCTCCCTCCCTCAGACAAACGGGGTCTCCCGGAGATACTACTGGGAGTCATACGCGAACCCATGTTCATCCTCCTCGTCGCGGGCGGCCTGATCTATGTTGCCCTGGGAGATATCCGGGAAGCCCTGATGCTCCTGAGTTTCGTCTTCGTGGTCATCGGCATCACCGTGTATCAGGAGCAGAAGACCGAACGGGCGCTCGAGGCACTCAGAGACCTTTCGAGTCCACGTGCCCTCGTCATCAGAGAGGGGGAGCAAAAACGCATCCCCGGTCGGGAGGTCGTATCACGCGACATACTGGTAGTATCCGAGGGTGACCGTGTCCCGGCAGACGCCGTGCTCATCAGCGCGAACAACCTCCTGGTCGATGAATCCCTGCTCACCGGCGAATCGGTGCCTGCCCGCAAGGTACCGTGGCACGATGGGGTGACGATAGGGCGGCCCGGCGGCGAAGACCAGCCGATGGTCTATTCGGGCACGCTCGTGGTGCAGGGCCAGGGGCTGGCCGAGGTCAGGTCGACCGGTCCCAGGACCGAGATGGGGAAGATCGGGACGGTTTTAACCTCGGTCGAGCGGAGCAAGACGAGACTAAAAGGTGAGATCGACCGCCTTGTTCGGGATATCGCCCTCCTCGGCCTCGGCCTCGTCGCGGTCATCGTTGTCGTCTACGGACTGACG
This sequence comes from Methanoculleus chikugoensis, assembly GCF_019669965.1. Lineage (NCBI taxonomy): Archaea > Methanobacteriati > Methanobacteriota > Methanomicrobia > Methanomicrobiales > Methanomicrobiaceae > Methanoculleus > Methanoculleus chikugoensis. Next base: position 128,721 of record NZ_AP019781.1, read on the forward strand.
CGGTTTAACTGGACCGGGGGATTCCTCGCCGGCATCACGCTCGCGATGGCGATCCTTCCCGAGGAACTGCCCGTCGTCCTGACCATCTTTCTTGCCCTGGGGGCCTGGAGGATCGCGGGCCGCAATGTGCTCACCCGGCAGGCCCCGGCTATTGAGACCCTGGGCTCGGCGACGGTGCTCTGCGTCGACAAGACCGGGACCCTGACGCAGAACAGGATGACCGTCAGGAGACTCTTCGCCCATGGCCGGGAATGTGAGTATGACCGGGCCGGGAAGTCGGTCATGCCCGAATTTTGCCACGAATTGGTCGAGTTCGGCATCCTTGCCTGCAAACGGGACCCCTTTGACCCGATGGAAAAAGCGCTCAGGCAGCTCACCGAAGACCTCGCCCGGACCGAGCACATCCACGAAGACTGGGACCTCCTGCAGGAGTACCCCCTCTCGCAGGAACTGCTGGCGATGTCGAACGTCTGGCGGTCGCGGGAGGGGGGCGGGTACGTCGTCGCCGCAAAAGGGGCGCCGGAAGCGATCGCCGACCTCTGCCACCTCAATGACCGGGAAAAGGAGGAACTGCAGGAGAACGTCAATACGATGGCAGCGGGCGGACTCCGCGTGCTCGGCGTTGCCCGTGCAACGCTGCCCCCGGCCACCCTTCCCGAGATCCAGCATGCGTTTTCCTTCACATTTCTGGGTCTCGTGGGGTTTGCCGATCCGGTCAGGCAAAAGGTCCCGGAAGCGCTCCGGGAGTGTTACCTGGCCGGGGTCCGCGTGATCATGATCACCGGCGACTACCCGCTTACCGCGCAGAAGATTGCCGACCAGATCGGTCTGACCGGGGTGGAGGAGTATATCACCGGCCCCGAACTTGAGGCGATGAGCGACGAAGAACTCAGCCGGCGCATTGCCAGCGTCAATATCTTTGCACGCGTTGTGCCGGAACAGAAACTGAGAATCGTCAAGGCCCTCAAAGCCCGCGGCGAGACCGTCGCGATGACGGGGGACGGTGTGAACGACGCCCCCGCATTGAAGGCAGCAGATATCGGGATTGCGATGGGCGAGCGGGGCACTGATGTGGCGCGAGAGGCATCATCCCTCGTCCTGCTCGACGACAACTTTACGTCCATTGTTGCGGCAATCCGCATGGGCCGGCGGATCTTCGACAACCTGAAAAAAGCCATTGCCTACATCTTCTCCATTCACATCCCCATCGCGGGCATGTCGCTTCTCCCGGTGCTCTTCGGATGGCCGCTCGTTCTTCTGCCCGTTCATATCGTGTTTCTGGAACTTATCATCGACCCCGCATGCTCGGTGGTCTTCGAATCGGAGCCCGAAGAGGCCGACGTCATGAAAAAGGCGCCACGGAACGCGAAAGAAGGACTGCTCACCCGGAAGATGGTGACGGTGAGCGCTCTCCAGGGGGCCGTGGTGTTGGCCATCGTTGTTCTGGTTTACTTCGGCGCCCTCATGCGAAACATCGGTGAATCGGGGGCCCGGACTCTGGCGTTCTCCTCTATCGTGATCGCAAACCTCAGCCTGATCCTGACGAACCGTTCCTGGTCCGAAACCTTCCTCACCACAATAAGGAGACCAAATCGGGCTTTCTGGCTGGTCCTGGGTGGAGCGCTCCTCTTCTTAACCCTGGTGCTCACCGTACCGGCGCTGTTGGACCTCTTCCACTTCAGCCCCCTTGATCCTGCCGATATCGGGCTTTCGTTCGGGGCGGGAGTTTTCAGTGTCCTGTGGTTCGAGATATATAAAGCGTGGACGAAACGGGCGCACTCTGCGGGCCGCCGGACTATCGGATAACTACTGTGTTTTATGATTCAGCCCGCGGCACGGGACACCTTCCCGGCGTGTGAATTACCTTATATAGTATACACCCCTATCTCTACGTGCAGTGTTCTATCTGCATGAGCAATCCAATGGATTATAATAGAGGAAACAGAAATTTTGGCGGTCCCAGAAACTTCGGCGGCCCCCGTGAAATGACAAAGACCATCTGTTCGGACTGCGGCAAAGAGTGCGAAGTCCCCTTCAAGCCGACCGAAGGCAGACCCGTGTATTGCCAGGACTGCCTCCCGAAGCACAGAAAACCCCGGTTCTAAACCAATAAACCCTCTTTTTTTCGCGCACGTCAGGTGATATCTCACTCATCCAGAGCAGAGCGGTTCATGGGAAAAAGGCGGCGGGCTCAGGAGAGCCCGAGTTCGGCGAAGAGAGTATTTTTGAGTGCCCGGAGTGCATCCCCCGCCGCCGAGTCGCCCTGGGTCACGGGGCGGCCGTTCCGGACGGCGTCGACCACCGACGTATCGAACGGGATCTTTCCCGCCACCACGATCTCTTCCCTCTCGCAGTAACCCTCGATCCGGGCGCAGATATCCCCGGCGAGGTCGAACCGGTTGATCGCGGCGAAGATCCGGACGCCGAACCGGCGGCAGACGGTCACGAGCCGTTCGAGGTCGTGGAGCGCCGAGACCCCCGGCTCCGTGACGATGAGAACCGCGTCCATACCGCTGATCGACGCGATCAGCGGGCAGCCTATCCCCGGCGGGCCGTCGGCGAGCAGCAGGTCGGCGCCGTCCGCAAGACGCATCGCCCGCTTCTTCACCTCGGTGACGAGCAATCCCGAGTTCCCGGAGCCCGGGAAGAGCCGGGCATGGGCGAGGTTGCCCCGGTCGGTCGCCGAGGTGTAGATCTCACCGCAGAGGCGGGGTTTCATCGAGACCGCTCCCACGGGGCAGACGTACGTGCAGACGGCGCAGCCTTCGCAGTGCAGCGCGTCCACCTCCCAGGCGTCGTTGCGCACGATGGCCCCGAACCGGCAGTGGTCGGCGCAGATGCCGCAGTCGCGGCACCGCTCCGGGTCGATCCGGGCCGCCGCGAGCCCCCGGAACTCCTCCGTCGTAAGCCGCCGGGGATGGAAGAGGAACTCCAGGTTTGCGGCATCCACGTCGCAGTCGGCAAGAACCTGCGGCATTCCGCTGATATCCGCGAGCGCCGCCGCCACCATCGTCTTCCCGGTGCCGCCCTTGCCGCTCACGACCGCAAGCCGGATCACGGGCTCACCCCCGCAATCTTCGCCATCGCTTCAAAGAGGCCGGCGAACCGCTCCTCCCACCCGGGAAGAAGCGCGGCGATGAGCCCGCCCCGGTTCTGGACGGCGGCGATCTCCCGCGAGAACGGGATGGTCATGATGACGGGGAGCCCGCGCTCCCGGCAGAAGTCGAGAGTCTCCTCATCCCGGCCGTCGCTGCGGTTGATCACGACGCCGGCAGGGATGCCGATCCGGTCCACCACCTCGGCCGCGAGGCGGAGGTCGTGCAGCCCGAACGGGGTCGATTCCGTCACCAGGATGCAGGCATCGCTCCCCTCCAGCGTCTCGATCACCGGGCAGGCGATCCCCGGAGAGGCGTCGTAGAGGATGAGGAGATGCCCTTGTGCGAGCATCTTTGCCGCCCGGATGACCGCCGGTGCCTGCACCTCCCCCTCGTTCAGGATCCCGCTCACCAGGGTGAGACGGGGGACCGGGCAGGAGCACGCGACCCGGCCGATGGTGCGCGAAACCTCACGGACGGCTCCCTGCGGGCAAACGAGAGAGCAGCCCCCGCACGAGCGGCAGAGGTGCGGGAAGACGAGGACGCGATCTTTTAAGACCGAGAGCGCCCCGAACCGGCAGAACTTCCCGCACTCCCCGCAGAGGGTGCAGCGGGCCGGGTCGATCTCCGGAACCGGGGTCGTCACCGGCACGTCCACGGCAGAGCCCGGGAAGAAGAGGTGGAGGTTCGGCTCCTCGACGTCGCAGTCGACGAGCGCCACCTCGCGGGTGCGGGAGAGCATGCAGGCGAGATTCGCCGCCACCGTGCTCTTCCCGGTGCCGCCTTTCCCGCTTGCAATCGCGATCTTCATGCCGGATCCCGCTTCACGCAAGGGGGAGCGGCTGCAGGTTCCCGGCGGTATACTCCGCGAGGGCATCGGCCACGCTGCCGCTTCCGCGGTAGGCGTAGGCCTTGATCCCGCCCGCTTCGAGCGCTTTTGCAGCGTTCCCGCCGACCTGGCCGGTGATGATCGCCGTCGCGCCGTGCTCCGAGAAGATCTGGACCGCCCGGGGGCCGACCCCGCCCGCAGCGTCGACGAGGGGATTTTCAACCGATTCCGCGTTCCCCGTCTCCGTGTCGACGAAGACGAAGTAAGGTGCCCGGCCGAACCGCTGCTCGACCGGTGCGTCCGTGCCTGCTGCACGTGCCGTGATACCGACTATTATCATACACTCCGAGTATTTTTACTCATATGAGCATAATATTATGGATAGTGCACCCGCCTCAGTGGTGTCCGCGGCACTCGTCGCCTTCCTCGTGGTTGCAGGAACTCTTCCCCGGAGAGAGACGGCCGGCGATATAGTCCTGTGCGACGTAATCGGTGTTCCCGCTGATGCCGAGGAGAACCTGGATGCCGCTCCCGTTAAAGAGTTGAACGGCCCGCGGCCCCATTCCGCCCGCGATGATCAGGTTGACCCCGTGCCCCGCGAGAAAGACCGGGAGGCGGCCGGGTTCGTGGCCGGGGTTCGGGAGATCGTCTCTCCTGTAGATGATCGAGTCTTCGACGTCGAATATTGCGTAACCCTCACAGTGCCCGAAGTGTTCGGATACCCTGTTTCCGTCCTGTGCGATTGCTATCCTCATGATATCACCGAATTTACGCGGCCCCGTAGACGATATCGGCCGCATACAACCGTACTACACATATGCGCGAAAGAAAGTAAAACCACCCATCGTACCATCCGGTGCCGGCCCGGGGAACCTTTTTTAAGACGAAGGACACCCTGCGGTGTAAGTTGCAGAAACCTGGTGAGACTGATGATTCAGCCCTTGGATATCAAAGAGTACCGGAACGTCTACGAGGCGGGAAAGGTGGAGTGCGCCAGCACCGAGGAGATGCGGCCGCTCGAGGAGATCATCGGCCAGGAACGGGCGCTCCGGGCGCTGCGGTTCGGCCTTGAGATCCGGGAGGCCGGGTTCAACGTCTACGCCGCGGGCGCTCAAGGGACCGGGCGGGTGAGAGCCGTCCGGAGTTTCCTCGACGAACTCGCGAAGGCCAAGCCCCGGGCGAGCGACTGGGTCTACGTCCACAACTTTGAGAACCAGTACGAGCCCAACGCCGTCGCCCTCCCCGCCGGGAGAGGAACAGAGTTTCGGGAGGACGTGAAACGGTTCATCGAGGGGGCGCGGCAGGCGCTTCCCCGGGCGTTCCAGAGCGAAGAGTATGCCAAACGGCGGGACGAGACGCTCCAGTCGCTCCAGGGGAACAGGACGGATCTCATCGCCCGGATCAACCAGCGCGCCCAGGAGGCGGGGTTCGTCATCCAGATGAGCCCCATCGGTCTGTTGACCATCCCGGTCATCAACGGGAGGCCGGTCCCCGAGGAGGAGTTCATCAACCTTCCCGACGAGGTCCGGGCGGAGGTTCAGCGGCGACGCGAGGAACTCAACACCGAACTGCGGAGCACGCTCCGGCAGGTGCAGGATATCGAGCGGCAGGGAGCCGAGGCGGTCACGAACTTAAACCGCGAGATCGCCCTCTACGCGATCGGCAACCTCGTCGCCGAACTCAAGGAGAAGTATGCCGGTGCCCCGGAAGTCCCCGAGTATATCGACGCCGTCCAGAACGACATCCTCGAGAACATCCAGGTATTTCTCGGCGTCCCCGAGCAGGAGCAGGGTGTCCCGCCCCAGTTCCAGGCCTTCATGCGCGAGATTCCCTTCCGGAAGTACGAGGTGAACGTCGTCGTCGACAACGCTACGGTAAAAGGCGCGCCGGTGGTCTTCGAGCAGAACCCCACCTACCAGAACCTTCTCGGCAAGATCGAGAAGGAGGTGCAGTTCGGCATCTTCACGACCGACTTCACGATGATCCGGCCGGGCTCGCTGCATAAGGCCAACGGCGGCTACCTCGTCCTCGACATCGAAGACATCCTGCGCGCTCCGCTCTCCTGGGATGGGCTTAAGACGGCATTAAAGACCGGGGAGGCCGTCATCGAGGAACCGGGAGAGCGGATGGGGTTCATCACGGCAAAGACGATCAAGCCTGAGGCTATCCCTCTCGATATCAAGGTGTCCCTCATCGGGACGCCGATGCTCTACCACCTCCTCTACCAGTATGACCCCGACTTCAAGGAGCTCTTCAAGGTCAAGGCAGATTTCGACACCGTGATGGAGCGGAACGACGAAAACGCCAACAAATACGCCGACTTCATCTGCAACCTCGTCCGGGAGGAGAACCTCCGGCACCTCGAGCGGGAGGCGATCGCCCGGGTGATCGAGTACGGGTCGAGACTCGCCGCGGACAAGGAGAAACTCTCGACCCAGTTCTCTGCGGTCGCCGACCTCATCCGGGAGGCGAACTTCTACGCCGTGAGCGACGGGTCTGACCGGATCGAGAGAAAACACGTCACGAAGGCGATCGAGGAGAAGATCTACCGCTCGAACCTGATCCAGCAGAAGATCGAGGAGTACATCCGGCGGGGGATCTTCCTCATCGATACCGAGGGCGAGAAGGTCGGCCAGGTGAACGGGCTCTCGGTCATCGGGCTCGGGGACTTCGCCTTCGGCCGGCCGTCGAAGGTGACCGCGAGCATCGGGGTCGGCCGCGAGGGGATCGTGGACATCGAGCGGGAGGCTGCGCTCGGCGGGCCGATCCACACGAAAGGCGTCCTGATCATCAGCGGCTACCTCAACAACAACTACGCGCGTGATAAGCCCCTCTCCCTCTCCGCCCGGCTGGTCTTCGAGCAGAGCTACGAGGGGATCGAGGGCGACTCGGCGTCGAGCACCGAACTCTACGCCCTCCTCTCGGCGCTCTCGGGGCTCCCCCTGAAACAGTACCTCGCCGTCACGGGTTCGGTGAACCAGAAGGGCGAGGTCCAGGCGATCGGCGGCGTGAACGAAAAACTGGAGGGGTTCTTCGAGGTCTGCAAGGCGAAAAGGCTCAACGGGAACCAGGGGGCGCTGATCCCGGCAAGCAACGTCCAGAACCTGATGCTGAAAGAGGAGATCGTCGAGGCCGCGAAGGCGGGGAAGTTCCGGATCTACCCGGTGCGGACGATCGACGAAGGCATCGAGATCCTCACGGGTGTCCCGGCAGGCGTGCGCCGGGATGACGGCACCTATGAGGAGGGAACCGTGAACTACCTGGTGGACCGGCGCCTCCGGGAGATGGCCGAGACGATGCGCGGGTTCCAGCCGACGACGGTGAAGTGACACCGATGGAGCGGAAACGGTCGGTCTACATGGACCATGCGGCGACGACACCGGTGCGGCCGGAGGTCGTCGAGGCGATGCTCCCTTACTTCTCGGAGCGATTCGGGAACCCCTCCTCGCTCTACTCCCTCGCCCGGGAGGCGAAGGAGGCGGTCGAGGAGGCGCGGGAGCGGGTGGCGGCGGCGATCGGCGCTACACCTGCGGAGATCTACTTCACCTCGGGCGGGACGGAGGCCGACAACTGGGCGATCAAGGGAACGGCGGCGGCGAGACGAAAGAAGGGCGACCATATCATCACCTCCGCAATCGAGCACCACGCCGTCCTCCATACCTGCCGGAGCCTGGAGAAGCAGGGCTACCGGGTCACCTACCTCCCGGTCGACGAGTTTGGCCGGGTCGACCCGGCGTCGGTCGAGGAGGCGATCACGGACGCGACGATCCTCGTCTCGGTGATGGCCGCGAACAACGAGATCGGGACGATCCAGCCGGTCCGGGCGATCGCGGAGGTCGCGCACGACCACACAGTTCCGTTCCACACCGACGCCGTCCAGGCGATCGGGGCATTCTCGGTGGACGTGGACGAGATGGGGGCCGACCTCCTCGCCCTCTCCGCCCACAAGTTCGGCGGCCCGAAGGGGACGGGAGCCCTCTACGTCAGGAAAGGAACCCGGATCGGGACGTTCATGGACGGCGGAGCGCAGGAACGGGGCAGGCGGGCCGGAACCGAGAATGTTCCCGGGATCGTGGGGATCGGGCGGGCGATCGAACTCGCGACCGCCGGTATGCCCCGGAACGCTCCCCGGCTTGCCACGATGCGGGATCGGTTGATCCGCGGGATCCTGGATGCGATCCCGGACACCCGCTTAAACGGCCACCCGACCGAACGGCTGGCAAACAACGTCAACGTCGCGTTCCGCTACGTCGAGGGGGAGTCGATCCTTCTCATGCTCGACGCGCTCGGGATAGCCGCCTCGACGGGGAGCGCCTGCACCTCGGCGTCGCTCGAGCCCTCGCATGTCCTGACCTCGTGCGGCCTCCCGCCGGAGCACGCCCACGGCTCGCTCCGGCTCACCCTCGGGTACGCGAACACCGGGGAAGACATCGACTACATCCTTGAAGTGCTACCCGGGATCATCGAGCGGCTGCGGGCGATCTCGCCGCTCCGGGGGGAGGCGTGAATGGCCGGGATCTTCCGGGCCTACGATATCCGGGGGCGCTACCCGGACGAACTCGACGAGGCGACGGCACAGCGGATCGGGAACGCCTTCGTCGCGCTTCTTGCGGCGGAGCGGATCGTCGTCGGGCGGGACATGCGCCTTTCGTCGGCATCGCTCTCCCGGGCGTTCACTCGTGGGGCGGTCGCGGCCGGGGCGGAGGTCGCCGATGCCGGCGAGGTGAGCACGCCGCTCCTCAACTACGCCGTTGCAGCCGGGGGGTTCGACGGCGGGGCGATGGTGACGGCCTCCCATCTCCCCGGGGATATGAACGGGCTCAAACTGGACCGGGAGAACGCCATCCCACTCTCCGGGGACCGGGACCTCCCTCTCCTGGAGACACGGGTCGGGGAGGAGTCAGTCGCCCGCGCCGGCGGGTCCTGCCGCCGGATCGATATGCTCGGCGACTATATCGGGAAGGTGGCCGGGTTCGTCCGGGCGCCGAAACGCCTCACGGTCGTCGTGGATGCAGGCAACGGCATGGTGGGGCCGGAGATTCCCCGGCTCTTTGAGCGGGTCCCGGCATGGCGGCTTGTCCCGATGTATACCGAGCCCGACGGCCGGTTCCCCCACCACCACGCAAACCCGCTCGATCCGGAGACCACCCGGGAACTGCAGGAACGGGTCGTGACCGAGGGCGCGGATATGGGGGTGGCATTCGACGGCGACGGCGACCGGTGCGGGTTCATCGACGAGCGGGGCGAGCGCGTCCGGGAAGATCTGGTGACCGGGCTTATCGCGGAGTACCTGCTCGAAGAGAACCCGGGGGCGACGATTCTCTACGACCTGCGGTCGAGCCGGGCGGTCCGCGAGGCGATCGAGCGGGCCGGGGGCCGGGGCGTGCGCTCAAGGGTCGGCCACGCCTTCATCAAGGCCGCGATGCGCGAGGAGGACGCTCTCTTTGCCGGGGAACTCTCCGGGCACTACTACTACCGGGATATGGGGTTCACCGACAACGGCCTTCTCACGCTGGTCATGGTTGCAAACATCCTTGCCGCAAGCGGCCGGACGCTCTCTGAGCTCGTCAAACCCCTTGACCGTTACCCCTCGACGGGGGAGATCAACCTGTCGGTGAGCGATCCCGCGGCGGTGTTCGCGGTGCTTGCGGCACGCTACCGCGACGCGGAGCTTGACAGGCTCGACGGGCTGACGGCGACCTATCCCGACTGGTGGTTCAACATCCGCCGCTCCCACACCGAGCCGGTGGTGCGGCTGAACATCGAGGCGGATACGCGGAGCCTCCTTGATGAGAAGGAGCGGGAGGTGCTCGCGGCGATCCGGGAGGCCGAGGGTGCGTAAGGGCCGGATCTGCACGGATTCGGGGGGCGGTGCGAACTGCCTACTCACGCGAAGGCGCGAAGGCGCGAAATCTGAATAGGCAGGAAACCCCCCTTCGGGGTGGGGTGGTTCACCAGCGCTGTCATTCACGGATACCGTGGATCGGGACGTTTGTCCCCGGGTGGCCGCGGATCGGGATCGCGTCGCCCCCGCTGATCCACCTACCCTTCACCGGACGTTCTCCCCTCCGCACCGGCGCCGCCCGAGAAGGCGCCGTTAATCCATTGCTTCCGCGGGAAGAAGACGATGGCCGGCAGCCGCAACTTATAAGTATCAGATACCCCACTGTTGGCCGGCAGGCTGCAGCTTGCAACCGAAGCGGGGCCGGGTTGAGCCCCCGGAAAGAAGCCGGGATGCAACGGGCACCCGGGCCTCGAGCCGGGAAGAGAGAACCGGTAATTGATGTGGTGATGAGAATGGCGGCACAGCAGATGGAGTCCCTGTCCTGGCAGGAGACGATGGTCCGGAAGTCGAACAACCAGGAGGAGCAGTTCAACCCCGACAAGATCAGGAGGTCGGTGCAGAACGCCGGAGCAAGCCAGCAACTGGCGGACGAGATCACCCGGCAGATCCAGGGGAGCACGCACAGCGGGATGACGACCTCCGAGATCGACAGCAGCGTCCAGGAGACCCTCAGGCAGAAGGATATGAACGCCTACAACAACTGGATGCAATGGAAAGAGCAGCACCAGAGTTCACGGTAAGAACGTCTCAAACCTTCCCGCAGGCGGTCTTTCATACCAGGCGCCGGACGTCCGTCGGCAGGTCTGCACGGCGGACTTCCGGGCGCTGCGCCTGCCGGGATGCGGGTGCCCGCAAGAGCGCGCATAATGTTTTTATGATCAAAGAACAATATTTATATGCAGTGGGATTCCGGGATCTCCCGGATGTCTGAGATACGTGCATCATCTCCGAATTCAGGCCGGCTGCATAACAATTCTCGGGCCCGTAGCTTAGTCCGGTCAGAGCGCCCGGCTCATAACCGGGCGGTCGTGGGTTCGAATCCCTCCGGGCCCATGTTTTCCAGGATACCATCGCCTGTAGCGTTGCGTTTTGACTGCGTGCCGTCGTTCTCTCGTATCCTGTCTGCCGCCATGACAGTTACGGATCTGCCCATACACCTGCAGGATACGGGTCCCCGATACCTGCTCCGGCCTTCGAGGGCAGCAAGACTGAGTGGTCTCGCACCAGACAACGGAGCCTCCAGGAGGTTGTGCACCGCAGGATCGCCGGCAGAAGATATTCGACGATGGAGAAGGACGTAACTATCAAAGACACAGGGCGAAAGCAGACTATAGATGAATGAGGTGACACTGTGGCCACCGCACCGAAACCGATGAAGAAGACGCCGTCCGTCGCCAGGCTTGAGGAGATGCTGCCGGTACTCCGGGAGCGGTTCGGTGTGGTAAAGATCGGGGCCTTCGGGTCTACTGCCCGCGGCGAGGAGCGGCTTGACAGCGATGTGGATATCCTGGTCGAACTCTCGCCGGACCGCCTCACATTCCGGAACTTCACGGCACTCGCCGACTTCCTGGAGGAGTTGTACGGGCGGAAGGTCGATCTCGTCACCGTCGGAGGACTGGATCCACTCATCCAGCAGGACGTCGAGAATGAGGTGGTCTGGTGTGAAGCGTGATTCCGTCTATCTCGCCTAAATCCTGCAGGAGATGGAGTTCATCGAGACCAATTTCTCCAACCGGGCCTTCGAGGAGATCGTTGGGGACGATATGATGCAGCGATCACTTATCCGGAGCCTCGAGGTCATCGGAGAGGCCTCGAAGAACATCTCATCCGTGTCAGGGAGCGGCATCCCGGCGTTCCCTGGAGTGGCATGGCAAGGATGCGTGACCAATTGATCCACGGGTAGTTCAGCGTCCGGTGGGAACTTGTCCGGGATATGGTGCAGAACGAGGTTCCTATGGTCAAACCGGAGATACGAGCGATCCATGCAGCAGCGCTGCTCCGTGAAGAGGCAGGCGCCCGGTGAAGGCGGCCGTCGAACCCGGACTTAAGATCGCAAGGAGCGAGAGCCAAAAAGCCAGCAGGATGTTCTTTCGTCCGTCTTTCGCAGTAACTGCTATCCACCGGGGATTCGAATCCCTGCGGGCTCATAGATCAGGGAATACAGGATCGAGATCTATCTGATTTATTATCCGGCACGCCAACCGCTCGAACGTCATTATCATGTCGGCCATTCGCCAGATCCTCATCCTCGTCGTCGTAACGGCAGGGATCCTCGCCGCCGGATGTACGCAATCCATAACGGAACCGCAACCGGCGCCCGCGGCTCCGCCGGTGAATATGACCGTTCCGTTTGCGCCCATCCCGGTCTCCAGCCAGGACGGCGTCAACCTTGCCTACGAACTTGAGCTCTCCCCGGCGGGAAACGAGACGCCCGTACCGGAAAAGGTCGAAGTCATCGATCCTGCCACAGGAGACGTACTCTGGTCGCTTGATGGGGAGCTGCTGGCCAAACTCTATCACCCGGCCGCAAGCCCGCCGCCGACCGCGGCGGAACTCGAGAACGGCACCGGTAAACTGCCTTTCCCGCGAATTTCCCTCTGGTTCAAGGTTGCTCCGGACGCCGTACCCGACCGGCTCGTCCACCGGCTCACCCTGAACCTGACCGGGAGCGGGCTCGCGCCGGTTACGCTCACCGGCGGCAACGTCACGGTGGGTAAGGATCTTGCGCCGGTGGTTATCGGTTCGCCGGTGCGCGGCCCGGGCTGGACGGCGATCGAGACCACGGCTCCCGTGACCCATCACTTCCTTACTCAGATCACGATGAACGGGGTGACCCGCGTTCCCCAGCGCTACGCACAGGACTGGATATACCTGGACCCGGCCACCGGGCAGGCGGCCGCCGGGAACGTGACCCTGGCAAAGAACTTCCTCGGATACGGCAGGGAGATCTACTCGGTCGCCAACGGGACGGTGGTGGGCGTCATGGACGGCCTTCCGGACCATGAGAGCATCTATTCCGCCCCGCCGGCGACTGTTGCAACCGCAGCCGGCAACTACGTCATCGTCGATATCGGGAACCAAAAATTCGCCTGCTACGCCCACATGGTCCCCGGCTCGATCCGGGTCGGGATTGGCGACAGCATCACGGAAGGGCAGGTCCTCGGCCTGATGGGCAACAGCGGGAACTCCGATCTCCCGCATCTCCACTTTCAGGTCGTGACGGGTACCCCCTCCTTCCTCGGGGCCGAGGGCTATCCCCACGTGTACCGGTCGTTCGACGTGATCGGCGGGGTCGACCAGGCCCTTGCAGAAGAGAGAACATCCGGGCCCGATTACCCGGTAACCCGGTTATGGTCGGAATTCGGGGATTACGTCACGTTCTCCGTGCAGCCGGTGCCCCAGCAGAACAACCTCACGGAGAACTGGGCTGTTGTCCGGTTTCCCTGACCGCATTCTTTTTTCTCTGCACCCGGGACGACGACTCCTTGCCGAACGTTTCGAAGAGAACGGTCGCCCGCACGCCGGTTAAATCCCTCATGCTCCGGTTCTAGCGGACCGTCGCACGTTCCGACAGTCGTTCCCCGCGTGGTGATAGCCGATGCGTGTCCCGAAGGGTGCGGCCGGAGCATGAGCACCGTTAGGAACGACGTTCCTATGGAACGGAGTTCGAGCACCGCCAGGTGCGACTTGCGACGCTCCGGCAGGAACGGAGCTGGAACTCCCGGTGGGAAGCCGCGTCAGAAAAATTGCGCAGAATTTCGCTTAATTCTTCTAGAGCGCACGTAAGAACGCTCAAACCATGCGGATCTTCAACCACGAGTTGTTTTAGGACGACTTCGAGTAATCCGTGAGAAAATGCGGTACGTGAAGGGCCGGCTCCGCAAGGTGGTTCCACAAATGAGCGTCCGTCCAATACATCGCAGGGAAACCCGTTAGAAAGGCCTATCTGTCGGGACGCGAGATTCTCCTGAGAGACTATGATCGAATGGGCCGTCATCCTTTTACTGTTTCTTGCGCTCTTAGTTCTATTTTATAAGTACTCCAGGATTCAGGGTCAGGTCGAGCGGAAAGCACGGGAGTTATTCGAATCCTGGCGCCGGGGGGAACGGGAGGATATCGAGACCTGGAAAGAGCAGGAACTCAGGCGGCTCTCGGATGAGAAGGCAAAGATCCTCTTTGAGAAGTGGAGACTTGACGAAGAGGGGAATATCCGCACCGATGCGGTCAGGCGCAGCCAGTCAGTGACCCGGGGGAAGGTCACGGAGTGCCTCATCCCGTACTTCCCGGACTTCCCCTACAATCCGAAGGATGCACGGTTCTTAGGAACCCCGGTCGATCTCATCGTCTTCGACGGATTGTCCGACGCCGATGAGGTGGAGAAGGTGGTGTTCGTCGAGATAAAGACGGGTAAAGCCGCCAACCTGAGTAAACGGGAGCGTGCCGTCAGGGAGTGCATCAAAGCCGGGCGGGTGCAGTATTCCACCATCCACCAGTCGTTTGACGAAGACGCTAACCGGTTGCGCGATATGGGGATGAACTAGCCGCACACGGCCGTATCGGGTTTGAACCGTCTCCATGATACGGCGGCCGCGGGTTCGAACCCCTCCGGGTCAACTCCCATTCTTTGAAAATTGTGTAAAGTGAATGCCCTTACAGATCATCTGGATGAGGGGCCGGCGTGGGCGTCCTCGTCCTCCGGGCACCCCTCCTCCCGCTCGCGGTCGCACCCGACGATCCGGATCGTCTTCCCGTGCACCAGGGCATCGGCGACCTTCGCCCGCGCCTCGTGGAGGTCGCGCCAGAGGGTCTTTCGGGAGACGCCGAGAGCGGCGGCGGCCTCTTCCTGCTCAAGCCCCTGGAGGTCGACGAGCCGCAGCGCCTCCACCTCCTCGGGGAGGACGACGACGAACTCTTCGGGCCCCCCGCAGAGCGGGCCGAAACACCGGAACGCCTCCTGGTTTCCGATCCTCCGGCGGACCCGGGGGCGCCCCCGCCCGCGGCGGCCGGGCTCTCTCTCGTTCATGCCATCGATCTCCTGGAGTAGAGATCGGTCTCCCGTGCAGATAGTGCCTTCGCTCCGGGCCGGCGGTTATGACCGGCGGTAAAACGGTGAGGGAATGTCACTCACCTGCCGCGGCCGGATGAAAAGGGCTGCCCATGGTCTAGTGGTATAACTCCGCCTTGTTAGGCGACGTCATAACCAACTAGACCACTGCGCTCGCACACCAGGATAGCCACGTCCAGGGCCCAATAGCCGTTCCGGGCCGATCTTGCCGGGCTCCTGGTCCAGCAGTCCGGCTCGCCTATCCCCACCTTACCAAGGCGACGCCATAACCAGCTAGACCACGAGCCCCGGGACGTTCACCCGCCCCTCCATCAACTATCCGGATATCCCGGATAGTTGGCCGGCAGGACAACCTATATCCCGCGGTTCGTTCCCTCCTTAAGTATGCCCGCGGGTGAGAAGGACTGGGGGAAGAGCCTCCGCGCCGACATCATCGCCGGGACGACCACCGCCCTCGTCGGCATCCCGCAGGCGATGGGGTTCGCCCTCGTCGCCGGGATCAGCCCGATCTACGGCCTCTACACCGCCGCGTTCTCGACGGCGATCGGGTCGCTCCTCACCGGCTCCACCTACCTCAAGGTGATGCTCTCAAACGTCCTCGCGGTCTCGATCTTCTCGGTCCTCGCCCCGGTCCCCGAGACCGACGTCCCGGCCACCCTCTTTGTGCTGACCATCCTCGTCGGGGCCTTCCAGCTCGGGTTCGGGCTTCTCCGGGCAGGCAGCCTGACCCGGTTCATCTCCAACGCCGTTCTCACCGGATTCGTCACGGGAGCGGCGCTCCTTATCGTCCTCGGCCAGCTCGGCAACCTCACCGGCTACGAACTCCCAAGGGACGCAATCCAGATCCTCGCCATGCTCGACCTCATCCGCCACGCAGGCGATATCCAGCCCGAGGCACTCGCCGTCGGGCTCCTCACCATCGCCCTCGTCCTCGGCTTCCGGCGGGTACCGCACCTCCGTTCCGTCGCCCTCCTCCTCCCGATCGTCATCGCAACCCTCCTCGTTCCGGCCGTATTCCCGGGCGTCGCGCTCGTCGGCGACATCAGCACCATCCCTGCCGGGCTCCCGGCCCCGGTCATCCCCGATCTCGCCCTCATTCCCGGCCTCCTCGTCCCGGCGCTCGCCCTCGCCATCATCGGGCTCGTGATGGCCGTCGGGGTCACCGAGGCGATCCCCGAGCCCGACGGCACCATCGCCGACGTGAACCGGGACTTCACCGGGCAGGGGGTGACGAACATCCTCGCGAGCTTCCTCCAGTGCGCACCGGCAAGCGGGTCGCTCTCGGCGACGGCGCTCAACGTCGCCGCAGGGGCAGAGACGCGGGCGGCAAACCTCATCTCGGGCGCCCTCGTCGGGGTGGTCGTCGTCCTCGCGGGACCGCTTGCCGAACAGATCCCGCTCCCGGCCCTCGCCGGCATCCTGATCCTCATCGGGATAGAGCTCATCTACCAGCCCCACGAGATCGTCTGCATCTGGAAGTATTCCCGTCCCGGGCGCTGGGCGATGCTCGCCACTTTCATCTCCACCCAGGTTCTCCCGCTCCAGTACAGCATCTACGTCGGCGTCCTCCTCTCGCTTGCGATCTACCTCGTCACCTCCACCCGGGAGGCCTCCGTCGTCCGCCTCGTCCCGGTCGGAGGAGGCATGTTCCGGGAAGAACCGGCGCCCGGACGGCTTGTGGACGACACCCTCACCGTGCTCTCGATCTCCGGGAGCGTCTACTTCGCAACCCTCAGGGCGATCGAGCGGTCGCTCCCGTCCCCCGAGGGAGCAGAGGGCGCCGTCGTGATCCTCGCTCTCCGGGGAAGGGTCGAGGCCGGAACCGGGCTTTTCCGGATGCTGGAGCGCTACGCCCGGCGAGTCACGGCCGGGGGGAACCGGCTCATCCTCGCCGAGGTCGATCCACGGTTCCTTGCAGGGCTTGTAGAGACCGGAGCGGCGGCGGAGATCGGCCGCGACAATATATTCTTCGCAACACCGGTCGTCTGGGAGTCGCTCATGGAGGCGATCCGGGCGGCGGAGGCCGGAGCGTGAGAACCCGCCCGGAAAACTCTTCCCTCTGGAACACCCATACCGTTCCTGTGAACATAGCCGGGAACCTCCCTCCGCCCGCCCGTATCGCGATCGTCGGGGCCGCGGTCGTCATCGTGCTCGCGGGGATACGGGAGGCGACCCCCATCCTCGGCCCGCTCCTCGTCGCCGTCTTCTTCGCCATGATCACCGCCCCCGCCATGGTGTGGCTGACCCGGCGGGGAGTGCCCCCGCTCCTCGCCGCCGCAACGGTGGTCGTGGGGCTCATCGGGATCTTCGCCGGAATGATCGCCTTCCTCGGTGCGGCCTTTACCGGGTTCATCCGAACCCTTCCGCAGTACCAGGCGAGTCTGGAGGCCCGGGCAGCCGTCCTCGCCGACTATGGCATCGATATCGGCAGGTTCACGATATGGGACTACATCGACCAGGGGTTCGTCCTCCAGCAGGCGACCGGGATTGCCCGCGAGATCGGGAGCATCGCCGTCGACGCCTTCCTCGTCTTCGTCGGGATCGGATTCCTTCTCCTGGAAGGGCCCCGCCTTGCGGCCGTTCTCGCGCGCTACCTGGGAGCGGAGAGCGCCCCCTACCGGCACCTGTCGCAGTCGGGTAAGATCCTCATCGACTACGTGGTGGTCAGGACAAAGGTGAACCTGATCACCGGCGCCGGAACCGGGCTCTTCCTCGCCGTCCTCGGGGTCGACTTCGCGGTGCTCTGGGGGTTCATCGCCTTCGTCCTGAGTTACGTCCCCTACATCGGCCTCGTCGTGGCCGCGATCCCGCCCACCCTCCTCGCGCTCATCGAGTTCGGGCCGGCGGGTGCCGTTGCCGTCATCGCCGCCGTCGCCCTCATCGACGCCGCCGCAGAGAACCTCTTCCTCCCCCGGATGGCCGGGCGGGATCTCAACCTCTCGCCGTTCGTCGTCCTCTTCTCCGTCGTCTTCTGGGGATTCATCCTCGGTGCGGTCGGGATATTCCTCGCCATACCGCTGACGATCGCGGTGAAACTCTTCCTCGAGAGCTGGAAAGAGACCCGGTGGATCGGGGAGATGATGGGCAGCGGAGAGCGGCAGGAGTAGGGGCCGGGTACCGCAGGCCTTATATACATTCCACCATATTCCGGCTGTACCTCATGCAGGGGAGGATGGTATGAGTGACCTGATAGCCATCGCCTACGACGGCGAGGAAACCGCGTTCCGTGTCAGAGACCGGCTTGTCAACCTGACAAAGGAGCACATCATCGAACTGGAGGACCTGGTGGTTGTCGTCCACCACCAGGACGGCAAGACCGAGATCAAGCAGGCTACGAACCTTGCCGGTATGGGAGCACTCTCGGGGGCTTTCTGGGGGCTGCTCATCGGTCTGATCTTCTTCGCCCCGATCTTCGGGCTTGCCATAGGCGCGATCGCCGGCGCACTCGCCGGACGCTTCTCCGACTACGGCATCGACGACAGGTTCATCAAAGAGGTCGCCGAGAGCGTCGGGCCGGGCAACTCCGCGGTCTTCGTGCTCGTCAAGAAGATGACGCCGGACAAGGTGGTCGACGCCATCAAGGAGTATGGCGGACGCGTCATCCGGACGTCGCTCTCGGAGAAGGAGGAGGCAAACCTCCGCGACGCCTTCGGCACCGGCATGCCGGCAAGGGCGGAAGTCCCGCCGCCCTCCCCATAAGCGGGAAGGCGGCAACGCCTCACTTTTTGGACGTTTGCGGCCCGGTCATCGTTGGAGTGCACCTCGGTTCGGAACGATAACCGCCACAATTCCCAGGATATCCGGAGTGCAGGCCTGATCCACTTGAGGTCAGGGGCCAGGCGGATGCAGAGGGGGTAATCGTGGTACTCGGGGTGGAAGATGCGGGAAGTCAGGGTTACCAGAACCGAGCGGGACGGAGCGGTAGAGATTGAGTTCCGGTTCAAATCGGCGGATCAACTCCTTAACCCGAACGACCCGTCCCCCCTCCCCGCCCGGGAGCTCACGGAGTTTGGTGAGGAGTACATCGCCGGTTATCTCGACGGGTGCAACCTCAAGAAGGTCGCCGCCATCACCGTCGGCCTTCCGCGGGCGTCGCTCTCCCCGGGGGAGGCCGCGCTCCTTCCGGAGACGATACGGCGGCACTTCTCGTTCCGCATAGCCGACCTCGACGACGACAGAAGGGTCTCCCGGCGGGAAGGGAAGATCAGCGTCATCCTCGCCGGCATCAACGCTTGCATCGCGATCCTGTTCCTCCTGGTCTTCGTCGGGCGTCTCGACGACCCCGCCGTGGTTCTGCTCACCGGCCTCGTCACCATCTTAAACTGGGTGACGATCTGGGATACCTACGAATACTTCGTCTACGACTACCGGCGCGAGGTGCGGAAGCGCCGGATCTACGAAAAACTCGCGGGCATCGATATCCGGGTCGAAACGTGATGATGCGGCAGAAGATGTATACGAATCGCCGTCCTATACAATTCCATGAAGAGACCAGCCGGCCTCTACCTCGCCTACCTCTTCCAGTTCCTCATCGCCGCAAACATCCTCATCGCGCTCTCGCTCGGCGAATACTCGCAGGTCTTCACCGGCGTCATCGGGCTTTTCCTGACTCTGGTTCCCGCCATCGCCACCCGCAGGTGGAGCATCACGCTCCCCTGGCAGGTCAATCTTCTCATCGCCTTCTTGCTCTACCTCCATGTCGCCGGCGAGATCCAGGGATACTACCTGCTCTACTACCCCTACTACGACAAGATCGCCCACCTCATCGCCGGGATAACCGTCTCGGTGCTCGCCTTCGCCATCGTCCTGCTGCTCGACCGGTTCAGCAGGCTCAACCTCACCCGGTGGATGATCGTCGGGTTCATCATCATCACAGCGATGGCGATGGAGGGGTTCTGGGAGATCTACGAGTGGACCTTCGACACCTTCCTCGGAACAAACCTCCAGCACGGGCTCGACGACACCATGCTCGATATGATCTTCGTCCTCATCGGGTCGGTCATCGTCGCGCTTGCCGGGAACCGTTACCTCTCCCGGTTCTCAAAAGAGGAGATCGCCGAAAGGCTCGTGATCCCGAAAGAGCCCCCGGCCGAATGACGGCCGGAACCTTTTTTTAATCCGCCCCGGAGAGGGGGCGCCATGCTCGAGGGGATGGCAACCGGTGCGGGAAACGTCGTCGGATTCCGGTTCGACGGCGAGATGGCGGCAAACGATTACACCGGGACGCTGATCCCGGCGCTTGAGGCGGCGGAGAGGAGCCACCCGGTTCTCCGGATACTC
Organism: Methanoculleus chikugoensis; assembly: GCF_019669965.1. Taxonomy (NCBI): domain Archaea; kingdom Methanobacteriati; phylum Methanobacteriota; class Methanomicrobia; order Methanomicrobiales; family Methanomicrobiaceae; genus Methanoculleus; species Methanoculleus chikugoensis. Next base: position 148,835 of record NZ_AP019781.1, read on the forward strand.
TTTCATATCGTGAACTTCCACGGCTGGAAACCGCACGGCTACTGGGAGAGGCTCAAGGACCGGCCGGGGATGGAGAAGGTCGACCGGATCGCGATCGTCGGCGGGGAAAAGTGGGAAGAGTGGATGAACTACCTGCCGGGTCTCTTCACGGGCTTTACGGGTATCGACGTGCGTTATTTCACCGAAGGCCACCTGGACACCGCTATCGGCTGGCTGCGGGAGCCGATACCGGTTGTTCCGGAGAGGATATAGGTGCCGATCACGCCTGTTTCCGGAGAACGGGCAACCCTTTTTCATCCCGGGCGACCTACCGGTGATCAGACAGACATCCCATGCTGTACTATAAAGACATCGTTTTCCTGAAACCCCTGCCTGAAGAGATCCGGCGTCTCGGGCTGCTCCCGGCGGACCTTCACTTCCATACCCGGCACTCCGACTCCCCCACCCGCGTGCGCGATGCATTGAAACTCGCGGCACGGCGGGGGATCGGGCTTGCGATCACCGACCACAACCAGGTCAGCGGCGTGGCCGAGGCGGAGCGGCAGGGGATCCGGGTCCCCCTCATCCCCGGAATCGAGGTCAGCGCCAACGACGGCCCGCACATCCTGCTCTACTTCTACTCGGTATCCGACCTCCTGGACTTCTACCGGTGCCACGTTGAGAAGAACCGGAGAAACGGCCCGTACACCGCGATACATCTCGATACCTCCGAGATCCTCGACCGCCGGGAAGGCTACGCCTGCATCGCCGCCGAGGCGCATCCCTGCGGCTACGCCTTCCTGAACCGGGGCGTCCAGCGCTGCGTCGCCAGCAGGTGCATCGGCGAAGAGATCTTCTCCCGCCTGGACGGGCTCGAAGTGATCTGCGGCGGGATGGCCCGGAGCCATAACCTGAAGGCGGCCGGGCTCGCCGTCGCCCACGGTCTCGGGCGGACCGGCGGAACCGACGGCCACCTCCTCTACGAGCTCGGGGGGGTCGTCACCTGCGCCGAGGCCGATACCGTCGAAGAGTTCCTGGACGCCATCCGGGCGAAAAAGACCGCCGTCATCGGGCGCGAGCGGCCGCTCTTCGAGAAGGCGGTGATGGGGACCGCGGTCCTCCCGCACCACCTCCCCTACACCGTCCCCATCCTCCAGGCCCGCTGGGAGCAGGACCTCCCCCGGATCAGGAAGTTTGTTGCGGGCCGGCTGAACCGGTGAGAAGGCCGGTACTTCGCGGAGGTTTTTTGAGGGCGCCGGAGCGCGAGAGGCTTCAGGCTTCGTGTGAGTTACCGGGGTACGGTGGAGAATGCCTCACGCGAAGTGCGACTGCCAAAATGGCAGGAGCATGAGAAGACCGAAAGTCTTCGAAGTGCGACGGATGGGGCATCCGGAGCATGAGCACTGCAGGTGCGAGAGCGCGAAGGCGCGAAAGACGACGGCCCTTTGGGTCGGAGTTCGAGCACCGTCAAGGTGCGCAGGAGACTGGCATCAATAATCGACCGAATTTCGCGTTCTTCGCGGCTCGAAGTCTACGGCTTCTCAAACTCCTTCCCCAGGGGGAAGTCGTTCTTCGCGTGAGAATATCATGAAGTGATAGTGATATGGCCTCACCCGAGCGGCGAGAAGAGGCGGGAGATCGACTCCTTCACCCGGATCCCCCGAGACCGTGTTCGGTAATCCTCCGGCGTGATCTCGGTCGAGACCGCGAGATCCTCCTCAAACGCCCGCACGAGTTCGGCACCGACGGCCGCGTCGTAGAAGAACGCGTTCGCCTCGAAGTTCAGCCGGAAACTCCGGACGTCCCAGTTCGCGCTCCCGACCGAACCCGCCTTACCGTCGACGACGATCGTCTTTGCGTGGAGGAACCCGTCGTCGTAAGTGTAGGCCCGCACCCCCGCATCCAGCAGGTCGCCGATGAACGAGAGCGTCGCCCAGTAGACGAACGGGTGGTCGGGCTTGCAGGGGATCATGATCCGGACGTCGACCCCGGAGAGCACCGCGAGCCGCAGGGCGTCGGTGACGCTCTCATCCGGTATGAAGTAGGGCGTCTGGATGGAGATCGACTCCCGGGCGGAGTTGATCAGTTTGAGGTACCCCTCCTTTATCGGGCTCCACCGGGTATCCGGGCCGCCGGAGACGATCTGGATGGGGGTTGTGCCGGGAGCGTCCTCCTCGGTGAAGGAGCAGGTCTCAAGGCCCGGGTACTCGCCGGTCACGTAGTGCCAGTCGAGGAAGAACCGGAGCTGGAGCATCCGGACGGCTTCTCCCGTGATCCGAACGGTGGTATCGCGCCAGCGGCCGAGCGGTCCCTTCCCGAGATACTCGTTTCCGATGTTGTACCCGCCGATGAACCCGACCTCCCCGTCGATGACGGCGATTTTGCGGTGGTTGCGGTAGTTTATCCGGTAGACCGAGGGGAAGAAGACAGCGATCTGCCCGCCCGCATCCTCCAGTTCGGAGAACGCCTTCCGCGATCCGCCCCCGGCCCGGGAGCCCATCGCATCGAAGAGGAGCCGGACCTCGACGCCCTCCCGGGCCTTCTCGGTAAGGGCGCGGACGACCGCCCGCCCGAGTTCATCGTTATTGATGACGAAGTACTCCAGGTGGATGTTATGGCGTGCCATGCGGATCGCAGCAAAGAGCGCGTCGAAGATATCCTCGCCCCGGGTGTAGACGTCGACCCGGTTCCCCTCGGTCAGGTAGGCCCGGTTGTTCCGGAGGAGGAGGAAGATTGCGTCGCGGAACTCTTCCGCCGCCGGGGTGGCGAACCGGTGATGGTTGCCGGCGAGCGCCCGATGCTGCTCCTCGAAAGTCTCCTGGAGAAAACAGCGGTCTTCGTGCTCCTTGACGACGAACATCCTCTGCCGGGTATAGTTCTGCCCGAAGAACAGGTAGAGGGCGAACCCGACAGGAGGGAGCAGGAAGAGAACGACCAGCCAGGCCGTCGTCGCCGTCGGGTTTCTCCGCTCGAAGAAGACGATCGTGACGGCAAACACGACGTTGAGCGCCAGGACGACCCCTATCAAGAGCAGCAGTTCCACTCGAGAGACCCCCAGCCGGAGCAGGGCGTTCCCGTCTATCTCCCCGCAGGGGTATATACGTGCCTGCCGGACGATCACCACCGGTCAGCCATACCTTTTTTTCTTCAGAGGGTTATAGGGGCACCCATGCTTGACCGGATGAAGGAAAGTTCAGGAAGTGTTCTCGGGTTCAGGTTCGACGGAAAGCTGAGCGAGAGCGATTACGCCACCATCCTGATCCCTGAGCTCGAACGAGCAATGGAGGAAAACCGGAACGTCAGGCTTCTTTTGAAGATCGAGGGGTTCCGCAGCTGGAGACCGGGGGAGGGCTGGGAAGCCTTCAAGCAGTGGCCCGGGTTGAAGGAGGTCGACCGGATCGCCGTCGTCGGCGGAGAGCGGTGGCGGGAATGGATGAACCGCCTGCCGGGGCTCTTTGTCGGATTTAACGGGGTCGACGTGCGTTACTTCCCGGAGAGCCGTCTCCGGGACGCATGGGGCTGGCTCCGCGAAGGGCTCGTGGTCGCGACGCCGCGGGCGGCGTGAAACGCCTATATACCGCGGGCTCCAACGCATCGATATGCATTGTCCGGTCTGCGGGCACGACTGCGTCACGGACGCCCGATCGATCTTCGCGGAACTTCCCGGGCGGTTCGCCCCGTGCCCCGACTGCATGGGGCTCGTCTACGACAAGAGGAGCCCCCCGCCCGATATCGATACGGCCGAGCCCTGCCCCTCCTGCGGGAAGCGGTTCATCGACGAGGTCTTCGCCCACATCTACCGGGTGATGGCCGCCGAAGGGGATCTCACCGGGACCGAACCCCTCGCCGCGGCCGGAACGCCGCTCGTCCATCCCGGGTTTGCCATGCGCTCGGCTCCTTACCTCCCGCCCGGATCCCTCGTCCTCCTCTCGCGGTCGGCCGGGAAGCGTGCCGCCGCCCGCCTGGTTGCCGAGGTTCCCGAGGTCCGGGGGGTCGTCAGGACGGGTGCCGGAACACCGGGGATCAGCGATACCGATGCCGAGCCCGCCGGGCATACCCTCCTTGCCGGATGCGACGTCCGTGCCGACATCTTCCCAACCCGTGCGGGGCCGATCGCCATTTACAAACAGCAGTCAGCCCTGCACGTCGAGTTCCCGCGTGAGCGCGACGAGAAGATCCTCTCGCTCGAACGCGAGATCGACCGGCACCGCCCCCGGACGTTCGTCGACGCCTGCTCGGGCGCCGGAACCCTCGGCATCGCCGCCGCCCGGGCGGGAGTTCCCCGCGTGATCGCAAACGACGCCTGGTTTGCCGCGGCCTTCTGGACCGCCTGCAACATCGCGGTGAACCGGGAGTTCCTCGGTCTCGGGGAGGTGGCGATGCACCGGTCCTACGACGACCTCCGCCGCCGGCCGGTCGCGCGGGATCCCGTCAGGGTCGCCAGCGCCGCCGGGGCGCAGGAGATCGAGGTCTACCAGGGCGACCTGCGGCTGCTTTCGGCCGTCCTCCCAGCCGGGATCGATCTTGCCGCCCTCGACCTCTTCGAGAAGAACGACGGGCGCAAGGTCGAGGAGATCACCCGAGCCTGGCATGCCCGGGTGGGCGGAGCTATTTTTATCCCATAGATTCCAGTATATACGGGGACTAGCCCGGGTGGCTCGGCGTCACTTGTTACCCGAAACCGCCGTCAGCGGGGGGCGAAGTCTGAGGAAGGCCGCAGCGGCCTGCAGGAACCTCTGCGTCCCGACGGAGAAGCCTCGTCCCATGAGGTCGGCGGAAAGGGATCAAAGTCCCGGAGGGGGCGGCGACCTTTTGCCGCGGGTACCGGTTCAGGCCCGGAAGGGAGCAGACTTACCGTGGACGTTCGGCGCCCATGGGGTTGCGGGGTGGAGGAGGGATGCTGCGGTGAATGCTTGCGCGCACGGTCGACCGAAGACGTGTCCCCAACGGCGATCTTCATGGCAAAAGTAACGATTCTTGGAGCTACAGGGAACGTCGGCGTATTTGCGGCCCACACCGTATCCGAGATCCCCTACGTCAGCGACATGCTGCTCGTCGGGAGGCCCGGGCGCGAAGATTTCCTCGCGGGCTGCTGCCGTGACCTATCCGACTCGTTTGCCGCACGCGGCACCGACGTCCGCCTCTCCTACAGCACCAGTCTTCTTGATGCGAAAGACTCGGACATCATCATCTGCACCGCAGGGGTGCCCCGCCGGCCGGGACAGGACAGGAACGACCTCGCCTTCGAGAACGCAAAGATCGTTGCCGGAACTGCCGAGACGATCGGCCGGATATCGCCCGACGCCATCCTCTTTCTCGTCACAAATCCCGTCGACGTCATGACCGCCGTCGCCCTGAAATACTCGGGGCTCCAGCCGAGACAGATCTTCGGCCTCGGAACGCATCTCGACTCGATGCGCCTGAAGTCCCTGATTGCGCGATACTTCCGCGTCCACGTCAGCGAGGTGCATACCCGTATCATCGGCGAGCACGGCGACAGCATGGTTCCGCTCTGGTCGGCGACGACGATCGGCGGCATCCGGATACGTAACCTGCCCACCTTCTCGGGACTGCCCGCGCAGGAGATGATCGAGACCGTCAGAACGAGCGGCGAGGCGATCATCAGGGACAAGGGAGCCACCGTCTACGGACCGGGAGAAGCGATTGCGACGCTTGTAAGGACGATCCTCAGGGACGAGAACCGTATTCTCACCGTCTCGAGTTACATCAAGAGCGAGATCCACGGGATCGGCGATGTCTGCATCGGGGTACCCGCCCGCATCAATCGCGACGGCGTCTTTCCGGTTCCGCTCAGCCTCGAAGAGGACGAAGTCGTCGGATTCCGCGAGTCGGTCAAGAAGATCCGCACGGTCACTGCCGACGTGATGGAACGGCTCGAAGAGGCCCGTTAACAAAAGTGGATATCGAAGTCCCACTCATACAAGAGTGGATTCGACGATCTCGGCGCTTGCGACGCCTTCTATCTTCTGGAGCGCTGCTTCGACCTTATCGGGAGCCCCGGCACTGTCGGGGACGACGACGGCGGCTTTCAACGCCACAAGGCCGAAGCCGATCGGCTCTTCCCGAATATCGTCGACCGGGACGGCCGCCCTGATCGCCGCTTTGAGCGCTTCACGGTCGACATCCGGCGACTCGGGCATGATCTTCACGATTATGGCTACGTTTCCCATGGTTATGGCCCCTGGAACCCGCACTTCGGGCACGTATACCCTATACTCTGCTCCCTGCACCGGTAGCACCGGTTGATCTCGTGCGCGCACACCGGGCATGGGAACCAGGTGGAGCCTTCTTCGGCCAGTGTGGCGTTGCAGGAGGTACATCGGTCTCTCGCTGTCATCGTTACTTCCTCGAATGTTAACCTATCATATCGCTGCCGCAGCAGTTAAAATCTCGGATCGACGAGAGTCCCGACAACCGGCTCGCCACGGAGGGCACTGCGGACACGCTCGTCGTGCCTGCCGTTGACCACCCGGGCCCGGAGATCGTGATCGAAGACGAACCGGATGAACGCGGGATCGACCTCGTCGGAGACGAGATCGGGATCCCCGACGCGGGCGATGAGCTTGCGGTGGTGATGGATGCCGTCGACCGATTTCAGGAGGAGGAGGTCGGCCGAGAGTTCGCGAGCGACCCAGGCGGCGATGGTGTCGGAGGTGACGTCCCAGGAGTGGGAGAGGGGATCGGCTTCACGGAGAGCGCAGTAGGGGAGGAGAACCGTCGCCTCCGCGGGAAGCGCGAGGGCGGAGGTTGCCGGGATGCCGTGCGAGGCGATGTACCATGCAAACTGCTCCATGCCGGCGATCGCCATCCAGTGGGCGGCGTCCTCGGAGACGTCGAGCCGCCGGACGAGGTCGGCGAACTTCCCGCCCCCGGGCACGATCAGCACCGGGCGGCCGGCCTCCCTGAAGAGGTCGAGCAGCGGGACGACCCGGTCGAAGAGGCTCCCTCCGACCTTGACGACCAGCGGGGATGCGGGCGAATTCATATCGTTTCGCTATTAAACCGGAGATGACATAATCTTACGTATGCGCCGGATCGCCGCCGCCGTCCTGCTCCTCTGCCTCCTTGCCGGCACGGCCGGCGGTATTCAGATCGTCGAGTTCTGCCCGGACCCCTACCAGCCCGGCGACCCCGACGAGTACCTGGTGCTCGAGGGGACGGGGATCCTTGACGGCTACGTCCTCTCGGACGGCGAGGGCGGCTACCGGTTCCCGCCCGGAACGCGGATCGACGGGCGACTGGTGGTCGCGAGGAGCGGGCCCGCGTTCGAGCAGTCGCACGGTTACCTCCCCGACTTTGAGATCGAGGAACGGACGCCGGCCGTGCCGGACGTGATCCCGAACGGAAACCTCCTGATGGCGAACCGGGCGGACGAACTCCTCTTCTACCACAAAACAACCCTCGTCCAGCAGATTGCCTGGCCCGGCGACGTCTGCGCCCGGGAAGGCCAGGTCCACTACCTCGATGACGGCGTCTGGGACCCGCGCCCGCTCTTTATCGGCCAGTCCCGCCTTAAGCCCCAATCGTTCGAGGGCGTTACGGTGACCGCGTTTGCCGCCCCGGACTGCTCGTACGAGGTCTTCTCGGCGGCCGTCGCGGCGGCGGAGCGCGAGATCCTCGTAAACGTCTACGAGTTCACCGACGAGAAGATGACAGAAGACCTCATCTCTGCCCGCAAACGGGGGGCTGCCGTGACCATCCTCCTCGAGGGCGGGCCGGTGGGCGGGGTCTCGCCGGAGGGGCGCGCGGTCGCCGGCGCCCTCAACCGGAGCGGCATCCCGGTTCTCTCGATGGCGACGACCGATGCCGCCCACGCGAAGTACCGCTACGACCACGCCAAGTATCTCGTCATCGACGGAAGCACCGTTCTCCTCGGGAGCGAGAACTTCAAGCCCGGCGGCTACCCGTCGGCGGGGCTGCAGGGCAACCGCGGGTGGGGCATCCTCCTCGAGGATCCGGCACTCGCAGCCTACTTCCGGGAGGTCTTCTTATTCGACTCGGCAGGCGGCGACATCGTCCCGCTTGAGGGCACGGCAGCCGAACTCTACACGCCCTGGGCGCCCGACTACACGGTCGAGTTCGCCCCCTGCCGCGCGGAAGGGGCGCGGGTGACCCCGGTCCTCTCCCCGGACACCAGCGTCCTCATCCTCGACCTGATCGAGGGCGCAGAGGAGAGCATCGCGATCGAGCAGGCCTACATCACGAACGAGACGGCCTGCGAGTTCAACCCCTACCTCGCGGCCGCTATCGACGCCTCCCGGCGGGGCGTCGCGGTGCGGGTGCTCCTCGATTCCGCCTGGTTCAACACCGAGGGCGACGCGGACAACGACGAGATGGTCGGGATCATCAACCGGATCGCCGCGGCCGAGGGGCTGCCGCTCGAGGCCCGGATCGCCGACCTCGAAGCGAACAATCTCGACAAGATCCACAACAAGGGCGTCATCGTCGACGACCGGGCGGTGCTCGTCAGCAGCATCAACTGGAACGCCAACTCACCGGCGTTCAACCGGGAAGCAGGCGTGATCGTCGAGCACCCCGATGTCGCCGCGTACTACGCCGCCGTCTTTGAAGACGACTGGGACGCTTCGGACGGGAGCGGAGCGAACGGCGCTCGGGAGCCGGATCGGATCAAAATAGCGGCGGCGGCATGCATCCTCATCGCGCTGACGGGACTCTACCTCTACCGGCGGAGGCGCGCCTGATACGTCACCGGTTGCCGGAAAACTCGGCGGAGCGGCAGACGTCGCAGATGGTAATCGTCCCCTCGCCCGAGGCGACGGCGGAGACCCACCGCTCGATGACCGATTCAAGGTTGTCGGGGAGAACTTCCCGGTTGAATCCGCGTTTCCGGCTCATGTACTGGGATATCGCGGCCCTGCTGATCCCGAGGCGCTTCGAGGCCTCGCTCTGGCTGATCCCCCGCTCGTTCACCAGGCGATAGACCATCTCGGCACGCATCTGCGGAAGCAGTCTCCGGACGAGGGTGTCGCACCGCATGATGTCGCAGGGGGAAGGCTCGGTCATTGCGCAGACACCATCTGGGAATCCTTGTACTCGTAGAGGATCTGCCGTGCATCTCTGAAGTTGAACTTCTCCACGATCATATCGTTGTCTTTGAGTCGTTTTAAAGCATACCGGACGGTGCGGGGAGCAAGGCTGCTGAGGCGGACGAGCTCCTTGTGGGTCAGGGCACCCCCGTCCTCGAGCAGGAGGAGGATCTTCCTGGAGGAAGGGGGGAGGTTCACATCATCCATAGAGGATAGTTAACGCTGTTAACATATCAAACTGACGGAAGTTATTAGCCCGGGAGTCGATAGGGATTACTATGCTGGAACGGCAGGAGAAAGCAGCACTCATCACCCTCGTATGCGTCGTCGGGATCGTGCTCGCGGCGCACCTTCTCTTCGACGCCGTCGGCCGGCCGCTGGTGGCGGAGCCGTACTCGCCGGAGGTTCCGGACGGGGCGCTGGTTCTCCTCGAGGGAAGCATCGAAGGGATCGCGAAGACTTCGACCGGCGGACACCTGATCCTCACCGTCAACGGCACCGCGGTCTTCCTGCCGGAGAACGTGGCCGCCGGGCTCGAACTGCACGAAAACGAGAACATAACGTTGTACGGGGTCGTTCAGACCTATCGCGGAAAACGGGAGGTGGTGGTGTCCTCATCCGGGGACATCCGGGTTCTGAGATGAACTACTTCTTCTTCGTGTAGAAGATATCGGCGTCGTCGGCGTCCCCGAAGAGGGGCTCTCCCCGCCGGGACTTCCCGCGGCTCTCCTCCTTCTTCGCAGTCTCCCGTTCGGGCTCCCGGCGGTCGGGGGCCGGGGCCTCGTCGGGCTTCTTCTTCCGTCCTCCCTCCACGCCGGTTCCGGTGGGGAGGTCTCCGTCGTTGATCCGCACCCTCGGCATACAGGATAATCACCCTGTCCGATATATGACTCCTCTGGATCGGCCGGCGGCTATGTGTGGTTTTTTCGGTATAACGCGCCTCATCTCCGCCTCCGGCCGGGTGAGGATACCGGGAGGGAGAGGGAAGATTGCATAAGATCGGTTTTCATCGCATGGCGCGCCGCCGCGCGGAGATTGAACGGCAAACACATCCGGAAAGAATTTTCCCTGCCGGGAGAGATACTCAACCATCGCGAGAACAGCAGTAACCGGGGGATATCGAGACGGCGAGACGCCGGATCGCAGTGAAACGGAGGACTACCCGCTCTCCGCCGTCCCGGGCAGCGTCCGACAGGGGTTCTGGCCGATCAGCCTGGTGCTGCTCGGATTCACCTTCTTCTCCGCCACGATGTGGGGCGGCGCGGAGATCGGGGTTGCGTTCCGGTTCTGGCCGGACCTTGCCCTGATCATACTCTGCGGGAGTACTATCCTCGCGGCCTACGTCACCGGTCTCGGCTACGTCGGATACAGGAGCGGCCTCTCCACCGCCCTCTCTGCCCGGTTTGCGTTCGGCGATGCGGGCAGCCGATGGTCCGACGCCCTCCTCGGGCTCACCCAGATCGGGTGGTACGCCTGGGGGACCGCGACGATCGCGATCATCCTTGTCCGCCTCCTGAACCTCGGTGCGGGGTGGGAGATACCCCTGATCTTCGTCTTCGGCCTTGGGTTCTGCCTGACGGCGTACATCGGCTGCCGGGGGCTTGCAGCGCTCTCGAAGGTCGCGGTCCCGGCGATGCTCCTCCTCATCGCGATAAGCGGTGCGGTTGCCCTCAGGAGCGCCGACGGCATCGACGGCCTCCTCATGACAGGGTCGGCGGGCACGCTCACGGTCGCCGAAGCCCTCACCATCGTCGTCGGCACCTTTGTCGCCGGCGGGACCCAGGTCGCCAACTGGACGCGGTTTGCCGGATCGGCCCGGACCGCCGTCGGCTCTACGCTCCTCGCCTTCTTCTTCGGGAACGGGCTGATGGTCGCCGCAGGGGCCGTCGGTGCCGCCGTCTACGGCCTCTCCGACATCGTCGAGGTGCTGGCGGTTCAGGGCCTTCTCTCCGCCGGCGTCCTGATGCTCTTCTTAAACATCTGGACGACCCAGGACAATACCATCTACAACTTCTCGGTCGCCGGGTGCCACTTCTTCAGGACGGAACGCCGAAGGCTGGTCACCTTCGCCGGCGCCGCTGCAGGGACGGGCCTCGCCCTGCTCGGGATGTACGACTGGCTGATCCCCTACATGGTCATGATGGGGGTCTTCATCCCCCCGCTCGGCGGGGTGATCATGGCCGACTTCTTCGTCCGCTACCGGGGACGCTACCCCGCGCTCGAGGAGGCAGCCCTCCCCCGGTTCAACCTGCCGGGGCTCGCGGCCTACGCCGCAGGCTCCCTCGCTGCGCTCGCCGTCCCCGGCATCCCCCCGGTGAACGGGATCGTCGCCGCGTTCCTCGCCTACGCCTGCCTCGCCCGGCTTCCGGCTCACATAAACCGCTCGAACCGGTCGCGGGAGACCCGGCAGATGGGGCAGGTCTCGGGCGGCTCGTTCCGGGCGCAGAGGTAGCCGCAGACCCGGCATCGCCAGACCGGGTAGTTCAGGGTTCCCGGTGCGCGGCCTGCCGCGGCGCGCTCCTCCTTCTGCCGGTTGCGCTCCGCCGGGGGCGGCCGCCGTTCCGGGACGGGGGCGGCGGCACGCTTCCCGGTCTCCACGTCGGCGGTGACGTAGAGCGCGCAGTAGCAGGCCCCGTAATCGGCGAGATCAGGGTCCCGATAGTCGCAGGGGCAGATGATGTCGAGGTCGTCCTCCCGGTCTCCCGAGGCAAGCCTGCAGGGGCAGGAGATGTAGCCGTACCGCTCCCGGTTGGCAAGCAGGCCCCTGACGAGATCACAGGTGAACTCCCGGTCGGGATTCAGGTGGTATCCGCCGCCCTCCGCCTCGGCTTCGAGATCGCGCATGAGCCGATCCACCTCCCCGTCGTTCACCGCATCAGGCACCGACCGCCTCCCGGATCTCTTCCTCCCGGAACCCCACGATCACTGTTGCGTCATCGATGACGACCGTCGGAAACGAGAGCCGTGGGTTCCAGCGTTCGACCTCCCGGACCACGCGGTCGCGCTCCTCCCCTGCGAGCAGATCCACGTAGACATACGAGAACCCGACGCCGAGGTCGGTGAGAAGTTCCTTCGTCCGGGCACACCAGCCGCAGGTGCTCAGGGCGTAGAGCATCACCCTGCCGCGGTTCTCGCCGGGGACGTGCTGCATCTCTACCAGAAAACTCCCTCCATCTCTCCCTGCTACGGGGGTCGAAGGTAAGTATCTTGCCCCGGGAGCGGGAAGGTCAGGAGGAGGGGGCGAGGATGAGGAAGAGGCCGGCACCGTCCCCGGATATCGCAAGCGATGCTCCCGAGAGCCCGAACTTCCGCCGGTAGAACCGGATTCTCCGGGGGGAGAGGGGGCTGGAGCCCCGGATCAGGAGACCGACCGCATTCCTCTCCCGCCGGAGGGCGAGCCGGATCTCCCGGGCACCGGCGGCCGCCATATCCTCGAGGACGCCGGCAACCTCGTCACAGAACCGTTCCCGGTCGACCAGTACCGGCGGGAAAGAGCCTTCAGCATCGAGAACGAGATCGATGTCCTCCAGGAGCGGGAGATAGGCAAGACGGGAGGCGAGTTCCGCCCGGTATGCCACCGGGTTGTCCGCCGCTTCGACGAACGCCTCGTCCGAGAACGGGGGTGTCGAGACCGCGGCGACGAACTCGCGGAGCACCACTGAGAGGTCGGCGGGGGAGAGGAAGCCGGTCTCCCGGTAGCCGAAGACCGTGTTCATAAAATCGGTGAGGAGACGGTCGGCGCGGCGAAGGAGCGAGGCGTCGACGATGTGGTTGAGCCGGTCGCCCGCGAAATGCGCCTCGATCCGCTGGATAACCTGGACGGCCTTGAGGACGAACTGGACCTCGAGTTTCTCCCCGGCATGAAAATCGTCGGCAAACTGCGAGAAATCGGCCAGGAACCCGTCGATCCGGTCGGTCTCCAGGAGATCCAGGTAGCGCCGGGCCTCCTCGGCTTCGCCGAGATCGTCGAGGCGGTAGGCGAGGGCGTAGAGCCGTCCCGCGATCGCCGAAAAGATCCGGTTGGCCTCCTGGAGCAGGTCGGCGGCGTGCTCCAGGGAGTCGGCAAGCCGTGCGCGATCGAATGCGCCGACGGCCGAGAGTCTCGCGGCATCGGTCTCGAGCCGGTCGAGGAGCCCCGGCATCGCCTCAACCGGGATACTCCTGCCGTGGCCCGGACAGCAGAGGGTCACGGGTTCGTGGGCGAGGATCCACCGGGCCCGTCCTACGGTCTCGAGCAGCGCCGGCTGGTCCCAGCCGGCAATCCCGGCGATCCCGGGGCTCGCGGAGAAGAGGAGGTCGCCGATGAAGAGGCAGCCGCCGAGCCGGATGCAGATGCTGTCGGGCGTGTGCCCGGGAGTGTGGTAGACCGTAAGGGTATCTCCGGAGCGGAGCAGGATCTGCTGGCGGTGAAGAATGATGCCGCCGTCCGTCTCCAGGGTCTCGCAGTCGCGGGCGGCAAGAAGCGAGAGGGCGACCGGGAGCGGCTCGATCTCCCTCCCCATCAGTTCCGCAACCGTCCGGACGGCGTCGCCGGCCTCGAGCGCCCGGGCGCCCGTCTCCTCTGCGGCGACAGAGAGATCCGGGAGAGACCGGAATCGCCGGTTCCGGACGGCCTGGAAGCAGTGGTCGATGTGGCAGTGGGTGAGGAAGAGGAGGACCGGACGCGGCGCCTCCCGGAGGAGGTCGTCCACCAGTTCGAGGATTCGCTCCATCTGGGCAGGATCCGCACCCGTATCGACGAGCAGGATCTCGCCGGGCGTCCGGATGAGGTAAGCGTTCGAGCAGGTGACATCCGGTTTCCGGAGGAAGGGGTAGATCCCGGCACCGGCGGTCCCCGGCACCGGTTGCCATTGCTGGTCTTCGAGCATATCCGTACCTGCAAGGATAACAGAGGAGTGTTGCACTGCAGGAGAGAAAAACAGGCTGGTTTCTCCGCGCCCGGATAACTTCTTATCCTGCCGTGCAGGAAGGAGAGATGAGGTGAGAAAAGGCATGAATATCAGGAGATTTGCCGGAATCGCGGCCGCGCTCGTGATTGCGGCATGGGTCTGCGGCACTGCCGCCGCACAGCAGACGGGCATCGACGAGATCGGGACGGTCACCGCCGGAGAGACGGTCACCATCGGCGGGACGACGAACCTCGCCCCCGGCAACCGCCTGCTCATCACGGTGACGCCGGTCGGCTTTGCGCCGACGAACAAGTCCGCGCCTTCCGGGGCGGGAGGGACGTCGGGAACGGCCGTCGTAAAGGAGGGGAACGATACCGCGAACACATGGTCGTTCGACGTGGACACGACCGGGTTCGAGCCCGGGGAGTACAGCGTGACCGTGGAGTGGGTCGAGGGCGACGCCACCGCAAGCACCACCTTCACCGTCGTCGAGGCGGCGCCGGTGACCCCGACTCCGACGGCAACCCCGGCCGCCACCACGCCGCCGACGACGACGGCGACCCCCACGCCGACCGCGGCAGGACCCGTTCTCCCGGCGGCGGCCCTTGCGGCAGGGCTGGTCGGCTACCTGGTGCGGCGGCGGTAGTGGGCTGCCCCCACCTTCGCACCCTACCGCCGGTCGACGATCCGCTTCGGCCGGCCGGGCGCCCGGTGGAGTTCGAGCCCGCCCGGTGGCGCGACGCTGCAGAGAATCTGGAGCGACCCGTCCTCGTATGCCCCCGAAAGAGCCGGAACCGAGCGTAAAAGGGCGGCGAGGAACGTCTCTTTGATCTCGTCCGCATCGACGCGGGCGGGATCGAAGCACTCCATGCTCACCCGGAGTATGGTCTCCCCCGCCTCGTCGCCGCCGTAGATGAACGCCTCGTACTCCCCGTTCAGGTGGGCCATGTTCTCTGGCGCAAAGACCGCCGCCTCCACGTCCACCCGGTTGAGCGCGATATCCCCGATCCGGATCGTCTCCGCCTCCCGCCGGGGGGAGGCGATCCGCATATGCGTCCGCCCGCAGTCGCACCGCTCCCGGGAGACGACCGAGCAGGTATCCTCGGTATCGTAGTTGATGAGAAGCGTCCCCGCCCTCTTGCCCGGCGCAAGGAGCGTCGTATAGACCAGCCTCCCCGTCTCGCCGTCATGGACGAACCGGTTCATCCCGGGATCGTAGAGGTCGAAGTGAACCAGATCCTCGGGGACATGGAGCCCCGCCTGGCGGGTGCACTCGCCGCACATCGTCCCCTCGGTGCTCCCGTAGGAGTTGTAGACCGGGCATCCCCAGACCTCCTCCAGGTAACGCCTCGATTCCGGGGCGAAACTCTCGCCCCCGACGACGAGGCGCTTCACGCCCGAGTCCTCGGGCGGGTGCCCTTCCGCCTCCATCCTGCGGGCGAGCCGCAGGAGCTTGAAGATGCTCCCGATCAACGCCGTCGGGCGGTACTGTTCCATCACCCTGACCGGGAAGGTGCACTTCCCCTCCGGGACGATCGCCATCCCGATATCCCGGGCGGCGAGGGTCATGGTGTTCGCACCGACGTTCATCCCGTAGGAAGCGCAGACCACCACCCGGTCGCCGGCCTCGAACCCCTGCGAGACAAAAAGCCGGGCGTACTTCTCCGCATACCGCTCCCAGTCCTCCCAGGTGAGGAAGAAACTCTTCGGGATACCGCTCGTCCCGGAGGTCTCGTTGACCGTGAAGACCGCCTCCCAGGGGACGCTCTTGAAACAGAACTCCTGCTCGTGCGGGGGCTGGTACCGCCGGATCGTCGCCCCGGAGATGATAGGGAGGTCCCGGAGGTCTTCATGATCCCGGATAGCCTCCGGGCGGATGTTATGCCGCTCGAACCACCGGCGGTAGAAAGGCGAATGCTCCTTCGCGTACCTGACGGTCAGGCGGATCCGCTCGTCGATCAGCGTATCGAGATCCGATCGCGCAAGCGTCTCCACCACCGGGTCGTGATACCGGTTGCCTGTCATCCGGCCGGGATAGACGCACGAGGTAAAATAGGTGCCGGGGGATCAGAGCGCCCAGGCCGGGAGATCCAGGGGGATCCCGATCGCCCAGAGGACAACGGTGAAGAGGAAGAACGTCCAGAGCACGACCCCGATGAAAGTAAGCCCCCAGCCGGACCGGAGGAGGTCTTTTGCAGTGATGTAACCGCTCCCGTAGGCGACGGCGTTCGGCGGCGTGGCGACCGGGAACATGAACGCCATCGATGCACAGACCGCCGCGGTCAGCATCAGGATGATCGGGCTGATCCCCACGCTGACGGCCGTAACCGCCATGATCGGCATCATGACGGCGGCAATGGCGGTGTTCGAGGAGACTTCCGTCGCAAGCGAGACACCCAGAGCCACCACAAAGACCAGGAGAACGATCGGGAGCCCGTGGATGAGGGTGAGGCCGTTGACGATCGCCGCGGCAAGCCCGCTCTGAATGAACCCGTTCGAGAGGGCGATGCCGCCGCCGAAGAGGAGCAGGATGCCCCAGGGGATCTTCACCGCCCACTCCCAGTCCATCGTGAAGATACCCTTCTTCATGTCGACCGGGAGGACGAAGAGGAGAAGCGCCCCGAAGATCGCGATGGTCGAGTCTTTGATCCCGGGAACGAGCATATCGAGACCCGGGACGATGAACCCGCCGATCTCTTTTGTCTGAGCAAATATCCAGGCAAGAGCAGTCAGGGTGAAGACGATGAGCGTCCACCGCTCCCCGATCGAGATCGAACCGAGTTTCGCAAGTTCTTCCCGGATGATCCCCTTCGCGCTCGGGAGGGTCGTCACCATCCGGCGGTAGGGGACCTGTGTGAGCCATATCCAGGCAATGAGGAGGAATACAGCGGCGAACGGAACACCGAACTTCATCCAGGTGAAGAAGTCGATGGTGGGTGCGTCAGGAAAGATCGTTGCGAGCTGGGAGATGAAGATCCCGTTCGGGGGCGTACCGATGATCGTGGCGATTCCCCCGATGCTCGCGGCATAGGGGATGGAGATGATCAGGCATCCGGCAAGTGCCCGCTGTTCTTCATCGAGGCCCTGAAGCGTCCGGTCGGTCCCCGGAAGGATCGTCAGGATGATCGCGACCGCGATCGGGATCATCATCATCGCCGTGGCGGTGTTTGAGATCCACATCGAGAGAAACGCGGTGGCGACCATGAACCCGAGCACCAGGCGTCTCGGGCTCGTACCGACGAACCGGATGATATGCAGGGCGATACGCCGGTGCAGGCCCCATCGCTGCATCGACATCGCGATGATGAACCCCCCGAGGAAGAGAAAGATCACCTCGTTGCCGTACGATTCCGCCACCTTCACCGGCGAGAGAACCCCGAGCGCAGGGAAGAGAACCAGCGGAAGCAGGGCGGTCGCTTCGAGGGGGATGACGCCCGTGACCCAGAAGAGGATCATAAGGACGGTGACTGCCGCAACGGACCTGGCCTCGGGCGCAAGGACGGTGGGATCGATAGGGATCGCCAGGATCGCAAAGAAAACAAGTAACGATGCAACGATTACGGCGACCTTACTCATCGTCAGAAATTGGTGAAGAGAATATTTAAGGGTAAGGAATCTGATTGCGCGCGATTCTGGCGGTTTACGGCCAACTCCGACCCCCCTGTCGGCTTCACGCCTACGATCGGGAGAACGCACTGCGGCCTGAACGGGGCCGGATGCAGGGGGATCGCCGCGCCGTCACACCAACCTATATCAGTAAAATCAGCACAGGGAATCTCATGGGACCAGAGTGGATCCGCAGGCGAGGCCCCGTCATCCTCCTCGCCGTCTGTCTCCTTGCCCTCTCTGCAGGGCAGGCCGGAGCCCGCGGCCCGGCGATCAACGATATCCAGCCCTACGACACCATCTTCGTCTACGAAGAGGGGCTCGACCTCTCCCAGCTCCGCGACCCGGCCACGAACAACAGCGTCACGGAACTGCGGAAGTACCAGAACGACGACCCCAACCGGGGGGCCGAAAGAAGCATCCCGGTCACTGACGACACGAACTTCGACGTGCAGGACATCTACCTGGATGAGGACTACGGGACATACTACGCCTTCAACCCCACGGACGGGGCGACGGCGCAGGTCATGATCCGCGAACCGAGGCTCTTCCTCGATGTGGTGCTCGCGAACCCCTACCACAACGAGCCCCTGGAAGGGCTGACCGTCTCCCCGAACACCCGGATAGCCTTCAGGGTATCCGCCCCCGACGTCGGGGCGTTCTACGAGGCGGGCGGCGTCTACCCGGCGACGATCGATATCGTGCTCACCACACCGGGCGGTGCGGAGACGACGAGGATCGGGGGGGTCAACCTGGCCGGGCTGAACGTCAGTTCGACCCGGTTCTACACCGACGACCCCGCGAGACCGGGCGCAGTCCGGCTCGGCGACATCGGTAGGCCGGGAACCTACTCCGTCCGGGCCGTATGGAGGACGCCTTCGGGGTTCGACGCCTACGCTCCCGACTCCAAGCCGGTGACGTTCACGGTAGCAAACCGTGTCGGAGTGGATACGACCGCAACGCCGATACCCACCGCGACCGTGACGGCCACGCCGACGGCAACTCCGACGACCGCACCCCCGACGACGGTTCCCACGACCGCACCGACAGAGGCCCCAACACCCACCGCGACGACGGAACCGGCAACCCCGACACCGACCGCAGCGCCGCTCCCGGCCGCCCTGGCCGTAGCAGCGGTCGGATTCGCCCTGGCGCTCGCCGGCAGGCGGCGGTAAAAAATTCAGCAGAACCGGCAGCCGCAACCGCCGGCCGCGTCCCGGATCCGGCGGAGGGCGGCTGCCGCCCATTTTGCGACGGCGGGATCGGCGTCCTCGAGCGCCTCCATCAACGCCGGAACCGCTCCGGTATCCCCGATCATCCCGAGGGTGTAGGCCGCCCACATCCGGAGGCGGGGATCGGGATCGTCGAGCGCAGAAAGAAGCGGCGGAAGGGCAGCCGGGCCGAGTGCGGCGAGCTCCGCCGCAGCCGTCATCCGGTCGGCACTGCTGCCGGCGCGGAGGATACCGATCAGCGCAGTCGTTCTGTCCATCACGTCCATGGTTGTTCTTCGATGCGGAAGGGGAAAAAGGTACACGCGACGCTTGCGCTCTGCCAAAAAAAAGGGTCAGTGGGTCTGTCGGTAGTAGTCCCACTCATCGACTACGGTCCCGTTTGCAAAGATGCAGACGCCATACTCGCTGCCGTCGGGATTCTTCCGGATCTCGTAGGCGTGGCCCTGCTCGATGCACCAGACCGCGGCCGGGTTCGCGATCCCGGCAGTTTCGCCGCATGCAGAGCAGGCCCAGGGGACGGCGAGGATCTCGACCGGGGTGCCCCACTGCTGGATGGTCATGGCGTCGCGGGAGACTTCACCGGCAAAGGTGAGCCGCATACCGTCGACCCGGTAGCGCTCGTCGAGGTCGAGCGGGAGGTAGCGCTCCCCGTCGTCGGCGACGATCCCGTAGAACCCGCCCTCGAGATCGATGTAAGTGACCGTCCCGGTCGTTGCGACGTAGGTCGCGTTCCCTGCCGTATCGATGGCGATGATCTCGACGGGGGTTCCCCACTGCTGGACGGTCATGGTGTTCTCCAGCACCCGGGCAACGAACGTCACGTTCGTGCCGTCGACCTGCCAGGACTCGTTCAGGTTGAGCGGGAGGTAGTTGCCGTCGTCGGCGACGAGGCCGTAAAACCCGCCTTCAAGATCGATGTAAGTGACCGTGGCGTTCCCCGAAACGAGCAGGACGCCTTCAATCACCTCGATCGACCGGATCTCCACAGGGGTTCCCCACATCTGGATTCCCGCTGCATCGTCCTGCACGTCGGCGCTGAACTGCACCGAAAGACCGTCCTGCCGGTACTCCGCCGGGAGGTTTCCGGGCAGGTAGTTCCTGCCGTCATCGGTGACGAGGCCGTAGAACCCGCCTTCGAGATCGATGTAGGTGACCGTGGCGTTCGCTAGGACCGTCCGCCGGGTGTCGCCCGCCGCGATCTCGACAACCTCGACCGGCGTCCCCCACTGCTGGATGGTTGCCGTCTCGTTCATGATATCAACGACGAACACGACGCGAAGACCGTCCTGCCGGTACTCCGCCGGGAGGTCGGTGGGGAGGTAGTGCTCGCCGTCATCGGCGACGATACCGTAGAAACCGCCTTCAAGATCGATGTAGGTGACCGTTCCGTTCCCGGAGACGCGGTCGGTCGCCGTCTCATCTCCCCCGGCGGCGATGCAGCCGCAGGCGACGATGGCCCCGAAGAGAACGAGGACGATGACCATATAGTTCGGATTGGATCCCGTCATAAGCATCAACACCGATACATTGCGCCGTCCGGGGTAAGTAAATTGCCTTAACTACGAAGGGATTCGGAGTTATCCGCCCGAAGAGACTTCGGGCACCAGCCGGGAAAAAAGTTATCGAAAGGAGCAGTCAGCGTCCCCCGACGCCGCCGCCCCCAAAGCCGCCGCCACCGCCGAACGACCCGCCGCCACCGAACCCGCCGCTGCCGCCGCCGCTCGACGGCGGGGAGTAGAGGACGATCGGGGCAAATATCACCGGCATGTTCGAGTAGAGCGGCACCCCGACGTCCGGGAGGTCGATATGCAGGTTCTTCATCGCCTGCTCCACCTTATCGCCGAGGCCGAGCGCCGTCCCGTAGACCAGCCACTCTCCCCACATCGAGAGGTCGGCGGGAGAATATTGCCGGATCAGCGCGAGATCCGAGAGGAAGTAGGAGAACGCGTCCCACTCGAGTTTCTCCTTGTAGTGGTCGCCCTTCCAGAACCCAAACAGCGTCGAGGGGAAGAGAGCTGCGATCCCGACCTGGACCGCGGCGATGAAGGAGAGGACGCTTGCCGGAATCAGGAGATAGGCCGCTCCCGGCGCGAGGATGAACGCGAGGATGGATAGCCCGCACGGGATGGCGCCGAGGAAGACGAGCGGGAGGATCATCGTCCGGCCGTCCTTGATATACCGGTGGGCGAGCGAGGTGTCCACATCCCGGGTCAGGCCGGCAAGCGACTGCTGGTACTGCTCGATCCGGTGCTGGTAGCCGGGGCTCCGCCGGGCGGTCCGGGCAAACTCCTCGAGATCGGCGGTGTCCACAACGTGATCGTCGGCGATGTTGCCGAGGAAGTTGAGCACCCGCTGCTCGTAAGGATCGGTCGACTCCCCCGAGACGATCCGGACCGTGACGCCTTTGCCGTCCGGTTTCTCGGTCACCACGATCTTCTTCTGCCGGTGGAGGTCGAGGATCGTCGCGTAGAACCCGTTCTCGTCGAACTCAAGTGCGTCGCCCTTGAAGAGGAGGTTCACCTGCCAGGGCTTGAGCGCGGTGTTCGGCGTGAAACTCAGGTACTCCGGCACGGTAAACTGCTTCTCCCTGCCGTAGCGGAGGTAGACGCCAAGAAGAATGAACGGCATCGCGAGGACGAGGACGGTCGCAAGGGTGTAGAGGACGTTCGCCGCCGCATAGAGGAACGAGGGCCAGCGGTGGGCGTCGGCCGTCTGCTGCCGCACGTCCGGGACGTACTCGGGGAATCCGTCGATCTCTTCCATGAACGCGGGGTCGAGGATCATCTCGATGTTCAGCGCGTCGTCCTGCGGGGCGGCCCCCGTGATGATGACGGACTCCGCCGTCCGCTCGACCTCAAGGGTCGGAGGATGCGTGTAGACCTCCTCGATCTGCCCGGCGAACGGCAGCGTGACCCGGAGGCTGCGGTAGGGGACGTGCTCGTCCACGAGTTTCAGGTTCAGGTGCGCCCATTCCTCGTCGTACTCGATCGGCGGCCGGACCTGGTAGCGGTACTCCACCGTATAGGTGCCCGGGGCGAAGTAGCCGGGGTTGTAGAGGCCAACCTCATTATCGAATGCAAGACCCCGGATCGTCGAGATGTCCGAGGAGGTCGAGATTCCGGCGGCAATCCGCACCTCGCCCCGGTCATCTTTCACGTAGCCGATGGTTCCGGGCGGGGCAATCATCCCGACGAACTCGATATGCGGCCGGTCGATTGCGGAGAAGACGAGCGGCGCGTCCCAGTAGCGGAAGAGCATCCGGTACTCGCCTGCGGCGCGGACGTCGTAGGTGTAGCGTTCGACCAGGGTTCCGTTCTCGTAAAAGACCGCGTCGTAGTGCCCAACCTCCAGGTCTCCCCGGAAGAGGGCGGGGAGCGCGTTCGCTCCGACGGCCGCCAGCACCCCGATGACCAGGGTGACGGCGAGAAGGGTGAGTATCTGCTGCCGCTCAGTTATCCGCATGGTTCATCAGAACGCTATCGTCGGGACCCGCTCGATCTCCTCGCCGAACTCCAGGTACTCGAGCTTCTTAAAACCCATGACGCCGGCGATCAGGTTCGAGGGGATCGTGTCGGTCATGGTATTGTACTGCTGGGCGATGTTGTTGTAGGTGTAGCGGTGCCGGGCGATCTCGTCCTCGACACCCTGGATCGCGCCCATCAGGTTCTGCACCGTCTGGGAGGTCTTGAGATCGGGGTAGTTCTCCGCGACCGCGAGCAGCCGCCCGAGAACCGACCGGGACTCGCGCTCGAGGTCGTTCAGGTCGCCCGGGCCGGCGCTACCGATGCGCGCCCGCATCTCGGTCACCCCGGTCAGGGTCTCCTTCTCGAAGGTCGCGTAACTCTTCACCGCGCCGAGGAGCTGCTCGATCATGTCCAGCCGCTTCTTCATCGCGACCTTCACCTGCCCGACCGTCGCTTCGGCGGAGTTTTTGAGGGAGAAGAACCGGTTGTAGATACCGATTGCTGCCGCCGCGACGCCGATGACGACCAGCACCACGACGACGATAAGGACAATGGAGATTATGTCCAACGTTGTCACCAGTACTCTATGTGCTCCGCGGCATATTTAAGAGATGACTCTTAATCCGCGCGGGGGAGCGGGAAAAACACCGGTACGGAAGAGATTGGTGGTCCCGCGCTTTGACCGTGTTTTCACGGGAAAACCGGCTACTCCGCGATCTCCTCGCCGGAGCTCACCATCGCCACGACGTTGCCGTCTGCGTCCCGCAGAAGGGCGTTGTGCCAGAGGATCGGCCGCTCCCGCCCGTCCCGCGTGACGACCGGACTCTCCTCGAACGGCGGAGGCTCGGCACCGCCGGCCACGAGACGGCTGAAGTTCTGCGCGAGCCGCTTCCGCAGCCGTTCGGGGACGACCGTTGCAAACCAGTTCTTTCCTGCGAGATCTCCCTCGGAGTATCCCAGGACCTCGCTCGCCTTCCGGTTGACGAGATCGATGGTGCCGTCGGCCCGGATCACCGCGATCACCACGCCCGCCGCCTCCAGGTATCCCTGCGCACGGTCGCGCTCGGCGATCAGGTGAATCTCCGCGGCGGCGCGATCGGTGACGTCCTCGGCGATCCCGAGCATGTACTTCAGCATGCCCTTTGAACTGAAGATCGGGATCTTCTTCGCGGAGAGCATCCGGCCGCCCGGGATCCGGATCTCCTTCTCCAGGGCGGCCGCCCGTTCCACGAGCTCCCGGTCGCCGTCGGCGAAGAAGGCCGCCATCTCCGGCGGGAAGATCTCCGCGGCCCGTTTTCCCACCATCTCCTCCTGCGTCATCCCGAGGAACGTCTCGGCGGCCTTGTTCGAGAAGACGAACGTGTTCCCCTCCACTTCCCGGACAAAGACCATGCTCGGGATGTTGTTGACCACCGAGTAGAGGAACGACTTCCACTGGGCCACCCGTTTTGCGGCACGCGCCCGTTCGGTGACGTCGCGGCAGACCATCCGGTAGCCGGTGAAGTCGCCGATAACGTCGTAGACCGGTGTTGCGCTCACCTCGAGGACGACGGGGCTCCCGTCCCGGTGGAGCATCGTCCATTCAAAGAGGACTCGCGGTCTCGGATCGTCGAGGAGCGCGGCAAACTGCTCCCTGACCGGCTCCGCCTTCTCCGGGGGCATGAAGTCGCACGGGGTTTTTCGGAGCATCTCTTCGGGTGCGTAGCCGAGGAACTCCCGGCTTTTCGGGCTGACGTAGGTGAACGTGCAGGCTTCGTCGACGTTCAGGATCAGGTCGCTGATGTTCTCGACGAGGCTTCTGAAAAGGAGCTCGCTCTCGCGCAGGGCCTCTTCGGCCCGGCGCCCCTCGGTGATGTCCTCGAGGATGATGGTGACGCCCGGCGCTCCGTCATTGAAGACGGTGGGGAGGAACTTGATCCGGAAGAAGAGTTCCTGGTCGTGCCGCAGGAACCGGAGTTCCTCGGTGACCTCGCGGCCGCCCAGGGCGTCGGTGATCCGGCTCCGTATCAGCGGGTGGTCGAACGCGGCGAGCGGCGAAGTCTCGATGGAGTTCCCGATGATAGCGTCCCGCTCCCTCCCTGCAAACGAACAGACGGCGTCGTTTGCCTGGACGATCCGGCGGTCCCGGTCGAGTACCAGCACGAGATCCGACGAGAAGTTGAGCATGGCGGCAATGGGAACCCTCTGCGAGAGGTAGAAGACCTTGGCCTTCCCGTAGGTCTCCATCTCCGCCTGGCCCGATACCAGGAGGACATCGAGGTACCGGGAGACGGTGTTCCGGTTGATCCCGACGGCAGCGGCAAGATCGGAGACCGACATGCCACGCGGATGCTCTTTCAGGGCTCGGAGCAGGAGAGAGAGTGCGTCGGTAGTGGGATCCATGTGCAAATAGTGTTTCGCGCCGGGAGATATAGGGTTTTGCAGTGCTGCATGCTATGTCGCTACACACAACGCCACACCTCAATGCAAGGCAATAACAGAAAACCATAAATAATCGGATGGTCAACATATGATCCCCAGAGTCGAGAGACGGGGAATCTCTCCGACAACCCGGACCGCACAGGCACGGCGGACCCGGGCCGGCACAAGAACGGCTGGGATCGGTGAACGGAACATTCACCACGCTGACTGCATCAACGTCACGATGCACCGGAAGAGACCCGGTGCAGACAGGCACACCTCTCTAAACACTCATACCGGCACGGTGGCATGCGGCACCGGGGCGGGTGGCACAACCGCCCCGGGACTCCCCGCAGGCACCGCATGGTTATCACACACCATAAAATACCTCTTTTTGCGCTCTCCCTCCAGGACGCCCGAAACCGGAGAGCAATGTCTATCTTCCATCAGAACAAAAAACTCATTAAATGAGCGGGCACGTTGAGATCACCGAGAAGAGAAACGGTAACATCGATATCGTCACGGTGAAAGGGCGGCTGGATGCAGGCTCTTCGGAGACGGCACAGGAGCGGATCAACGGGGTGCTCGACGCCGGAGGGAGAAACCTCCTCGTCAACCTCTGCGAACTTGACTACATCAGCAGTTCCGGGCTCCGGGTGCTGCTTGCCACGCTGAAGCGGCTGAAGGCCGACGGCGGGGCGCTCCGGATCGCCTGCGCACAGCCGCAGATTCTCGAGGTCTTCACCATGGCGGGGTTCCACCGGATCTTCTTGCTCTCTCCCGACGAGGCAACCGCGCTTGCCGGATTTCCAGCGGGGCCCTGAGCGGCACCACGGGCGGTAGACCGGTATGGCGTCCTTCGTCTTCGGCGATATGTTCTTCGTGCTCCTGCAGATGATCTGCGTCATCGTCGTGGTCGCCTACCTGATCACGCGGACGAAGTCGTTTACGCAGGTGCTCGACGGGATCTTCACCTGGAAGGGCCAGGCGACCCTCATCCTCCTCTTTGGAGCGCTCTCAATCTACGGCACCGAAAGCGGCCTCACCATCCTCGGCGCCACGGCAAACGTCCGCGACCTCGGCCCCATGGTCGGCGGGCTCGCCTGCGGCCCGGTGGTGGGGCTCGGCGCCGGGCTGATCGGCGCGGCGTACCGCTTCTCCATCGGGGGGTTCACCGCCGTCCCGTGTGCGACCGCGACCATCCTCGCGGGGCTCTTCGGAGGGCTGATCTTCCTCCTTGCCGGGCGCAAATTCATCGGAATGCACGGCGCAGTCCTCTTCGCCGTCGGTATGGAGGCGTTCCACATGGGGATCACCCTCCTCCTCTGCCGGCCGTTCGACCAGGCGCTCGGGGTCGTCGAGGGGGTGGCCGTTCCGATGATCGTCGCCAACGCCACCGGGGTCTTTATCTTCGCGTTCATCATCGGGAACCTGATCGCCGAGCGGCAGACGAAGGAGGAGCGGGATACCTTCCTCTCGGAACTCGAACGCAAGAAGGCCGAACTGAAGATCGCACACGACATCCAGATGAGTTTCCTCCCCGAACGGCTGCCGGAAGTTCCGGGCTTCGAGCTCGCCGCCCTCTCGCTTCCGGCAAAGGAGGTCGGCGGGGACTTCTACGACGCCATCCCCCTTCCCGGCGGCCGGACGGCCCTCGTCATAGCCGACGTCTCGGGAAAAGGCGTCCCGGCGGCGCTTTTTATGGCGCTCTCCCGAACAGTGCTGCGGGCGAACTCGCTGGTCCCCCGGAGCGCCCGCGAGGCCGTCAGCGAGGCCAACATCCTGATCGCCGAGGACGCAAAGTCCGGGATGTTCGTCACCCTCTTCTACGCGGTCGCCGACCCGGGCAAAAAGACGCTCACCTACGTCAACGCGGGGCACAACCCTCCGCTCCTCTTCCGGGCGGGCGGCGGCCGGCCCACGGGGCTGAAAGGAACCGGGATCATCCTCGGGGTCATGCCGGAGGCGGATTACGGCGAGGAGACGCTCCACCTCGAGAGCGGAGACCTCGTCCTCTTCTACACCGACGGCGTCACCGAGGCGATCAACCCCGGCGAGGAGCAGTTCGGGGAGACGCGGCTGATCGAGACCGTCACCGGCTGCCTTGACCGGCCGGCGGCCGAGATCGTCGAGAGAATCCGGGACGCGGTCGTGGCGTTCTCGGGCGACGAGCCGCAGTTCGACGACCTGACCCTCATGGTTCTCCGGGTGGTCTGATGGCGGAACTCACCGTGCGGGCGAATCTCGGCGCGCTTCCGGCGATCGCCGAATTCCTCGCGGAGACCCTCGCCGGGTGCGGCGGCGAACTCGTCTTTGCAATCCAGCTCGCCGTCGACGAAGCCTGCAGCAACATCGTCCTCTATGGGTATCCCGGCGGGGAGCCGGGATCGATCTCGATCGCCTGCACCGCGGACGACGAAACCGTCCGCGTGACGATCACCGACGACGGCGTTCCCTTCGATCCGCTCACCGCCCCGCCTCCTCCTCTCGACGTTCCCGTGGAAGAGCGGCCGATCGGGGGGCTCGGTATCCACTTCATCCGGACGGTGACGGACAGCGTGACCTACGCCCGCAAGGACGGAAAGAACGTCCTCTCGATGGAGAAGAAGCGGCCGGCGTCACCCTGAGGCCGGAAGCGGCGACCCGAGCGCCCGGGGGAGATCCTCTTTTCTCGTGACCACCCCGGCGGACTCTTCGAGCATCAGGTTGACCCGCTCGTGATGCCCGGCGATCCGGAAGTCGGTGCGGAGCGCGACGACCTTCTTTTTGAGGGCATACGCATACCCCATCTCCCACGAGGTTCCGGAATCGGCGTCCGCGCCGTCGATGACGGCGACGACGGTATCGACGTCGCGGAGCGCCGCGGTGTGCTGCGAAAAGATGGCCCGGTGCTCCTCCCGGCCCCGGGTGTGGCTCGTGTCCCCCACCTCCTGGGGGAGGTAGACGTCGAAGAGATGCGCTTCGAGGAGGTCACGGAGCGCGAGGTTGTAGGTCCTCTCAGCCTCCGAGAAGAGCGGGGCCGCGAGGTAGATACGGTAGCGGGCGAACTCCTTCACGTCGATCGCCGGGATATCCGGGAACCGGGCGAGAAACGCCCCGCGCCCGGGCTGTTTCTCCGACGAGTAGTAGGTGGCGTTCACCCCGCAGGTCGGGGAGGAGTCCACCCCGACAATCGCGAGCGGCGGCTCTCCGCGCTCCCGTATCGCGGCACGGACCTCCGCCTCAAGTTGATCGAGGAGGGCTGCAAACTCATCGGTTGCGAGGTTATCGAGGAACGAGCCCGGCGAACGGCCTGCGCCGAGGTAGATCGTCTCCGGGCAGGGGAGCGGAACCATCTCGACCGAGAAGCGCCGGCACCGCCTGGCAGCCCGGCTAAAAGAACGGATGTCCTCATCGGTCGTTATTCCACGGGCGCGGTACGCGGGATTCTGTATGCAGGGAGCGATGAGCACGTACATTGATAGTATCTCGATGGCGTACCATAACAAGACAGATGATACCGCTCTACGCCTACCGGGACGACACCTGCGACCCCCGGAAATGCACGGTGAAGAAACTCGCCCGGCGCGGGCTTGTCCGGATCGTCACGAGCATCGCAAAGATCCCCCGCTCGACCCTTCTCCTCGACCCGACGGCGGAGCAAGCGGTCTCCCCCGCCGACCGGAACCTCCCCTCGATAACGGCGCTCGACTGCTCCTGGGAGGTGCTCGATACCGGCACCGTCGCCTCCTGGCGCAACCGCCGGGCCCTTCCTTTCCTTGTCGCCGCAAACCCGGTGAACTTCGGCCGCCCGTTCCGGCTCACCTCCGTGGAGGCGATGGCCGCAACCCTCTACATCCTCGGTGAGAAGGAACAGGCGCACGACGTTCTCGCCCCGTTCGGGTGGGGACTCCGGTTCCTCGAGGTCAACGCCGACCCCCTCGATGACTACGCGCAGGCAAAGGACAGCGCCGAGGTCGTTGCTCTCCAGGCGCTGTACATGTAGCCGGAACCCCGGCCCCTCCCCGGGCGGCACGTTTTTATGCCTGGAGTCTTCTGTTGACGTTCAGGAACAGGAGGTTACCGGATCATGGATACCGAACGAGAGAGGGTGCTCCTTGCGGCGGCCCATGCCGTGACGTTCAAGCCCGACTACATGACCGTCGACAAACTGGAGGCGGCGACCCGAGGACACGGGGCGCTCGTCATCCCCGCGTTTGCCGCGGCGAACTCGCTCTCGGAAGACATCTTCTGCAACATCGGCGCACCCGAGATGCAACTCATGAACATGACAGTGGTCGACGCCTCGGCCCCCCGGCTGCCGCTTGACTCGGTCATCGGGAGAGCGGTGGATGAAGCGAAGCGCGGCGGGGCGGAACCGGCGAACGCGGCCCTGATCGTCGCGACGCTCGCCTACTTCTCCGGGAGCTGCGCCCGTGCCGGGGTCCCGCTCGGGAACCGGAAACTCGGCGCCATCGCCCGGATGCACGCCGGCGGCGACCGGACGAGCGCCATCGCCCTGACGACCAACAAGTTCACCCACCGCGTCCCGGCGTTCCCCGCCTATCTCGCGATCTACGAGGCCCTGATGGAGAAGAAACTGACCCGGCTCGACGGCGCGGTCCTGCCGCCGTTCATCGCCGGCGGGGGCGTCATGGGCCACGCCGCGCTCGGCGAGGACTACAACATCCCAGAACTCGCGAGAAACGCCGCGAAAGTCGGAACCGAGGCGATGATGCGGAGCATGGAGGGTGCCGGGACGACCCCCTACCCCCTCTGGCCGGCCCTGATTGCTGCGGCGGTGACGATGGAACTCGTTCACCCGGACGCCCTCCTCGGGGAGGAGTTCGGGAAGTTCGGGGAGGTCGACTCCGCCTACCTCGCCGGGAAAGGGGCCGTCGAGGCGGCGAAACTCCCCGAGAAGCTCCACATGCGGGGGACCGGAGAGGAGTACGACACCGCCCGGCTTGTCGGCGACTTCGGGCTGATCTTGAAGGATGTCGGCGGGCCGTCGGTGATCGGGTCGATGGTGACGAACGAACTCTTTGCCGGGTTCCAGGAGTCCGCCATCATCGGGGCCGGGTTCTCCGGCGGGCCGGTGAACGTCCCGCTCGGCCACCTCGCCGGCGACATCCTGCCGGCGCTCCGGCTGCTGCTTGCAAACAGCGGCGACGTTGAGGCGACCGCCGAGACGATCCGTGACTACAAGATGCAGTCCTTCATCGACCCCGAACTCGCCCTCTGCGGCCTGAACACCATCGTCCGGAAGGCGGAGGTCGTGAACCGGGGTTCGGTGACGGAAGCCTGCATCCGGGCGAGCGAGCCGGTGCGGGACCGGGCGATCTACCGACGTGCGGCGAAGGTCTACGAGATGCTCAAGGCAGGGAAGCCGCTTGAGGAGGCGGCCGGGGCCCTCGACGACGAGCGGAGAGCCCTCGTCGAGCGCCGCGGCTCCGCGGCCCTCTCGGGGTTCACGGGGAAAGAGATCAGGTTCCGCTTTACGGAGATCGGCCCTCACGCACGGAGGACGGACGGGTTCACTGCGAAGTTCTGGGGGTTCGACCCGAAGGTCTCGTATGACGTCGCCATCGACGGGAAGGAGTACCATATCGAGAACCTCACCGCCCGGGTGATCCCGGAGTACGCACTCGAAGGCAAGGGGCGGGACGACCCCGACATGGGCACCGCCATCTTCGTCGGGGCCATCCTGACCCAGGAGATGCAGTACATCGGCCAGACCATCATCAACATGGTCGTGCCGGCCGCGGTCGCGGCCGCCCTCGGGACCGAGCCTGCGGAAGCGGCGAAGAAGGCCGCAAAGGGCGCACACCTGACGAACGCCATAGCCGGCGGCCGGGAGGCGGCGGAGAAGGTCGCGGAACTTGCGCAGACGGTATACGCAAGTCTCGGCAAACCACTCGAAGGAGTGGAGTGAGGGGACCGGCGGGAGAGTATGAGGGTCCTCGTCATCGACCCGGCATGCGCGGGGATAGCGGGGGATATGCTCCCGGCGTCCCTCATCGATCTCATCGATGAGCCCCGCGCACTCGATCCGCTTGCTGACGCGATCCTGGCCCTCGATCTCTGTCGGGAGTTCAGTTACGAGGCAAAGACCGTGGATGCGGGCGGGATCACGGCGACCCGCCTCGCGATCGAGATCGAGGAGCGAGGCGCGACGGACGTGAACGGCCTCCTTCAAGCGGCCGGGGCAGCCGCGGACGCGGCCGGGCTCTCTTTAGCCGCACGCTCCCGGGCACTTTCGACGATCGGCGACCTCACCGCCGCCGAGGCGCATCTCCACCGGTCGGGGTTTTCGCGACATGCGATCGCCTCGGTGAAGACGATCTTCGACGTCGTCGGGACGATGCTGCTCCTCGACCGGGCGGGGTTCTTCGAGGGGACGATCGTCGCGACACCCCCGGTGCTCGGCAGCGGAACCATTCCAACAGAGTACGGCGAGATCCCGGGACCCGCGCCCGCAACGCTCGAGATTCTCGCCAGGCACCGGTTCCCGTTCTTCTCCGCGCCCGTCGACGTCGAGCTGACCACGCCGACGGGGGCAGCCCTGCTCGCCAACCTTGCGGAACGTGCGGTAACCCCCTACCCGGCCATGGTTCCCGTCCGGGTCGGCTACGGTACCGGCACCCGGGAGGTTCCGGGACGGCCCGACCTGCTCCGGGTGGTGGAGGGGGAACGCCTCTCCCCTGGAGAGAACCGTTTCGTCATCCTCGAGACGAATCTCGACGACATCCCCGGCGAGGTGATCGGCTACGCGGTCGAGCGCCTCTTTGCCGAGGGAGCGGTGGACGTCTTCGTCACCCCGGCGCTCGGGAAGAAGAACCGGCCGGTCAACGTCGTATCGGTGATGGCCGCGGCAGGAGAGGAAGATCGCCTGATCCGGGTTCTCATGGAAGAGACCGGGACGCTCGGGGTGCGGGTGCACGCGTTTCGGAAAGTGGTGGCCGTCCGGGAGAAGGAGACGGTGCCGGTCAGTCTCGGTGGCAGGGTGTACCCCGTCCGGGTGAAGACCTCGACCGTGAACGGCCGCCTTATCGCAGAAAAACCCGAATACGACGACCTCTCCGCGATAGCGCGGGAAGAGGGCATTCCCCTCAGGTTCGTGGACGAGGAGGTCAGGCTACGCATATCGGAATGGAAAAGAGAACGCGCCACCGTTAGAGGGGGTGCAGGGGGTGGATGCCCACCCGACCGCCCAAACGCAGCAAACGCCGCACGCGACGAGTGAGTGCGAGCACTTCCCACCGGGACGTGCCCCGCTCGCGTCTACAGTTCTCTCATGTCACCGGGGTAATAGTTCCCCAAGATATTAGATGATGCATGCGATATTTATACAATTCTATTTCGTATCGTCAATTGACCCCTGTTTCCACCCCATTTCGCCGAAAACCTTTTGAACCGTCCGACATTCCGGAAAAAGTCTCCGCATCGGGGCCCGGGATGATGAAAAAGGTGAAATACTGACATTATTCGAGGAAGAGAGGCATTTTCTGTCGTCAACCGGAAGGCAGCCGGTCGAAGAGGCGCACCATTACTCTCGCATCCTCGAGCATCGCATGATCGTTGTTGAAGAAGACGTACGCTCGCCCAGGACCGGCGGCGACAATCCGAGCCCGGATAGCAGCGAGTTCGTCCTCCGTGTAGTCGTGCCGGTACCAGCCATCCCGGCCGTGCATCCGGAGGTAGACGACATCGCCGGGAAATACCCGCTCCAAGAAATCGGGAGAGTCGACCGAGACCAGGACGGCCGATTCCTGCAGCCTCCGGCACGCCTCGTCGTCGCCGAGCACCACAGGATTCCTGACCTCCACGGCACACCGCGCCCCGAGATCGATCGCCTCAACAAACGCAACGAGGCGATCGACGTCCGCGAACGCCGGCGGAGCCTGGAAGAGGTAGAAGTCGACGAGATCGTCGAGCGCAAGGAACCTCTCGTAAAACCGTTCCCAGACAGGGACGGCCTTCTCGTTGAACCGGTGCCGGTGGGTGATCGACCGGTTCACCTTGACGCTCCACCGTAGCATCGACCCTGCAGCGGCCCACGAGCGGACAGACTTCTCCGACGGGAACCCATAAAAACTCGCGTTCAGCTCGACGGCATCGAGACCCGAGTGCTCCGAGAACCACGCAAGGCTCCTCCCCTGGTTCCACGCATACGCCCATCCGCTTGTCCCGACATGAACCTCCATGCCGGGGGACTTCGGCGGCCGGACATTACAATCTTTCCGGCCGCAGCCGAAGACGCTCTGGAGATCGACAGGGGCGCCGTTGAATCCCCTTTCACAAACAGTCCCACGAAAACTCAACATATTTAATAATATTCCAGCATATCTTCGATTATGCGCATAACTGCATGCATTGCCGCCCTTCTCATCGCCGTCGCGGTGCTCGGGGCAGGCTGCACGGAAGAGAGCCGGCCGCCTCCGGGGGAGGCGGTTCTCCAGGAGGCCGTCGCCGGGATAAACGGCGAACTCGCGTCGGTAAGAGCCTCGGCAGGCGAGAGCGCCCGGGTGCTCGGCGAGGCCGGGCTCACGAGCGCCGCAGGGAAGGAGGCGGTGCGACAGGCGATGCTGAACCACCCCTATACGGAGTCGACCCTGGTGGTGACGAAAGACGGCATCGTGGCCATGGCCGTGCCCGACAGCTACGCCGGCACGGTGGGGAGCGACATCTCGTCCCACCCGGAGACCGGGCGGGCGGTTCGGGAGCGGGTGCCGCTCGTAAGCGAGGTCTTCCCTCTTGCAGAGGGATTCGCCGGGGTTGCGCAGAGTTATCCGGTCTTCGGAAAGGACGGGGAATACCTCGGGTTCGTGAGCATCGCCTACCGTCCCGACGCCCTCATCGGCCGGGCGGTCGCGCCCCTGACGAACGGCTCCCCCTATGATATCTGGGTGACACAGACCGACGGAGACGTGATCTACGACACGACGCCCGAAGAGATCGGGAAGAACCTCTTCTCGGACCCCGCATACCAGTCCCCGGCACTCCAGGACGCGTTCTCCCGTATCGCCGCCGAGCCTTCCGGGTCGCTCGTGTACTCGTTCTGGGACCGGAACTGGGCGCGGAACGTGACGAAAGAGGCAGTATGGGGGACCGCCGGCATCGACGGAACCGAATGGCGCGTCGTCGTCACGCAAAACACGGACGCGGAAGAGGCGCCTGCCGCAACCGGCGAAAGGCCGCCTGTGGCGGATGCCGACGACGATATGAAGGGCTTTGTCGCCGAGGCGGCCCTCTATGCACGTGAGCACGGACGCACCGAAGCACTTGCCGCGTTCAACGACCCGGACGGCGAGTTCGTCAGGAGCGAGCTCTACATCTTCGCCTACGATATGAACGGCACCGTCCTCGCCCTTCCCTTCCAGCAGCAGTTCATCGGCACCAACCGCAGCGAGGTGCACGACTCGAGCGGCGTTGCCTACATCGCCGGCATGACCAGGCTTGCAGCGGAAGGCGGCGGCAGCATCTACTACGTCTACCCGAACCCTGCGCGGGAGTATGCCGAAGAGCTCAAACTCGGCTACGTCCTCCCCGTGGACGGAACCTGGTTCGTCGGCTCGGGGATCTACATCCCGGAGGTCGGGACCGAATTCGACGCAGAGGTCAGGGATGCGCTCATGAAGCGGGTGAAGGCTGCACGGGACTACGCGCAGGAGCACGGAAAAGAGACGGCGTGCGCCGCGTTCAACGATCTCGCCGGTGACTTCGCCGACGGCGGAGCGTATATCTTCGCCTACGCAACGAACGGAACGACACTCGCCCTCCCTTACCAGCCGGAATACATCGGTGAAAACCGCTTCGACCTCGAAGACCGGTACGGTGTCAGGGTGATCCTGCTCGAGATCGCCGCCGCAGAGAACGGGGGCGGGTTCGTCTACATCACCTATTACAACCCCGACACCGGGCTTGACGGGCTGAAACTCTGCTACGTGGCCCCGGTGGATGAGGAGTGGTTCGTCGGCTCCGGCGTATACGCCGATGCGTAACCGGGGGCTTCCTTTTTTTTCAAACCGCTCAATAAAAACCGGGCACCAGAACGTAGAGCGCCCAGCCCATGTGTTCGCGGCCGTAGCCGAAGTACTCGTCCTGGATGCGGTGGAGATAATCGATCATGAAGTCGCGGTCGGGGTGATCGGGGTGCCCGCCGAGCCAGGAGAGGATCGACTGCCAGATCCCCGACTCGTAGCGGTCCCAGTCGTCTGCGCCCGACCGGACGACGGCGGCGACGTCGAGCCCGGCATCCCGCACGGTGCCGAGGATCTCGTACTCGGTCGGGATATCGGGCCATTCCCGGGCGAACTCCGGCGGGACACGATCGGATCGCCAGTAACGGTCGCCGACGACGATGGTCCCCTCGTCGCGGACGAGGTCGAGAAGCGCGTCGAGCGTCGCCGAAAAGCCGCCCCGGATGTGGGACGCCCCGATCGAGGCGGCGCAGTCGAACGGACCGTCGGGGACGTACTCCCGGGCATCCATGCACCGGACGGCGATACGGTCGCCGAGCCCCGCCATCCGGAGCGTCTCCTCCGCCCGCCGGCAGGCATCCTCCCGGGCCTCGATGCCGAGGCCGGATATCCCGTATTCGCGCCCCCAGAGGGCGAGGATCGTGCCGTTCCCGCACCCGACCTCCACGACGCGGGAGCCTTCCCTGAGCCCCGCCGCCCGCCCGGCGGCGAGCACCTTCTCGGGCGTCGTGGGGTTCATGATCGCGAGCGTTCCCTGGGTTATGCTGACGAGTTCGTTCTGCTCCATGATCGGCGGTCCTCCGGGCCTGTCATACAGATTACGCCCTCCCCGGATAAATCCCTGCACATAACCGGCCCTCTCGCGGTCTGCACGCCCACCGACGACCGTCCGTGTTCAGGTCCATCACAAGGAAAAACATATATAGCATGCCGGGAGGTAAAGCACCGAGGATACGGCATGCAGCCGGAACGGGATATCCCCGGAAGGGTCCTCAGGACCCTCAAGTTCCGGCCGAAGGGCA
Organism: Methanoculleus chikugoensis; assembly: GCF_019669965.1. Lineage (NCBI taxonomy): Archaea > Methanobacteriati > Methanobacteriota > Methanomicrobia > Methanomicrobiales > Methanomicrobiaceae > Methanoculleus > Methanoculleus chikugoensis. Next base: position 184,457 of record NZ_AP019781.1, read on the forward strand.
TGACGATCACCGAGATCGCGAAGGCCCTCAGGGCAAACCGGAACTCAGTCTCAAAGCACCTCGAGGTGATGCAGGCGGCGGGCCAGGTCGAGGCACGGCTCGTCGGCAACGCCAAGGTCTATTCCGTCGCACAACGCATACCCCTCTCGGCGTTCCTCTGTTTCACGAAAAACCTGATCCTGGTCCTCGACGCCGACCTCACGATCGTCCAGGCAAACGACCAGTGCCTCAGACGGTTTGGGCGTGCAAAAGAGGAATTCGTGGGCCAGAACCTCCGGGAAGCGGCCCTTCCGGTTGTCTCCTCGCCGGAAGCGCTCACCGTCATCGAAGGACTCGAGCGGGAGCAGGTGATCACCGACATCTGCCACCGGCATGACGGCGGCAGAGAGTCCTTCTATCATATGCAGGCGATCCCGACGACGTTCGAGGGCGGGGAGAAAGGGTGCACGCTCGTCCTGGAGGATATCACCGAGAGGAAACAGTACACCCGGAACACGGCGTTCCTCGCCCGGACCGCGATCGACCTTGTCGATCTCCAGCCGGTGGAGGATATCTACGGCTACATCCTCGACCGGCTGCGGGAACTCGTGCCGGGTGGATACGGCTATATCCTCTCCTACAGCGAGGCCGACCACCAGTTCGCCATCCGGGCGGTCGCGGATGAGGGATTCCGGGAGGGGCTCACGGAACTCCTGGGAAGGGACCCCGTCAACCTGGCCTTCCCGGCCACCCGCGCCTTCGACGCCCCCTATCACCAGACTCCCCTCTCGCTGCGCGGCCTGGAGGAGTTCGTCCTCCGTCCCGAACCATCCTCATGGTCGCTCTACGACATCTGTTTTCGGGCGATCCCGGAGGAGGTCTGCGAGGCGATCCTGGAACGGTTCGATATCGTGAAGTTCTGCTTCATGGGACTGGTCTGGCGGGATCACCTCTTCGGCACGACAGGCATCTTCCTTCCTCCGGGAAGAGAGGTTGAGAGCCGGGAGACCGTGGAGTCGTTCGTCCGGCAGGCATCCATCGCGCTTGCCCGGCGCGAGACCGCCGAGCAACTCCGGCTGAGCGAGGCCCGGTTCCGGGGCATGCTCGATTCGTCCCCCTTCGGTGTCGCGCTCATCGACGATGAGAGACGGTTCGCCTACGTCAACCGTCGGTTCGTCGAGATCTTCGGCTACGAACCGGACAAGGCGACCACATCCCCCGAATGGGTCCTGCAGATCTTTCCCGACGATGGTTACCGGCAGGAAGCCATCGACGCCTGGCATGCGGATCTCGAGCGGTCGGTCCCGGGCCAGATCCGGCCCCGGACGTTCACCATCCGGGACCGGGACGGGGCGAAGAAGACGATCCTCTCCCGCGCCGTCACCCTCTGCGACGGGACACAGTATGTCACCTGTGAGGATATCACCGAGGAGGCGCGGGCTTACCGCCTCCTCGTCGCGGACATCGCCGACCTACGGCAGCGTGAGCAGGAACTCCTTATCAAGGACCGGGCGATAGCCTCCACGCGGCAGGCGGTCGCCCTCCTCGGCCCGGACGGGGTGGTGAACTACGCGAACGCCGCGTATCTCGCCCTCTGGGGCTACCCGGCCCCAGAAGATGTGCAGGGGTCGGATTTCTCCCGGTTCTGGGAACGCCCCGACGAGATCGGGGAGATCGTCCGGACGGTCCTCGACGGCGGATCCTGGCACGGCGAACAGACCGGCCTCCTGAACGGCGGCGAGAAGTTCCAGGCGGATCTCCTCGGGACGCCGATCGTGGCCGAAGGCGGCAGGGTGATCGGGATGATGGCGGCAGTTATCGGCCGAAAGGCAGTAACTTGAGCGCCACAGGGTGACCCCCGCCAACCCCAAAGGATATAAAATCCTATGCCCGGCAGTACCGATCTGCAGTACCGCCCGGCAATTCCGGTTCGTAAAGGCTTATTGTTCCCCGGAGACACCCCGCATCTACCCAAGGGGGTGAAGAGATGCAGAAGACTATCGAGAGGAGAGAGGCACAGGAGGAGGGCAACGCGGAGACCCGGGAGCTGATGTACGCCATGCTCAACGGCGATACCTACACCAGCTTGCAGGCCATCGGTGCCCTCGGGGCCATGGGGGCTCCGGCGGTCGGGCCGCTGGTGCGGGCGCTGCTTGCCGTCGACAGCGATGCACGCTGGGTCGTGGCGATGGCGCTCGCCCGTGCCGGAACAGAAGCCGTGGAACCGCTCATCGGGGTTGTGCTCGTCGCGGACGACGGGATCAAGAACCCGGCGATCTGGGCGCTTGCCGAGATCGGCGACCAGAGAGCGGTCGACCCACTGGTCGGCGCCCTCCGGACCAGCCGGTCCGAGTGCTGCCGCGCCCTGACCGCCGCGGCCCTGCTGAAACTCGGCGACCCCGCGGGGATCGCCGAGGTGGAGAAGGAGTTCGAGCGGTCGGGCGCGGGGTTCCGGGGCCTTGCCATGGAGGCCTTCGAGGGGACGTGAGGCTCACCTCGGGGTATTTTTTTTGCCGTCTTTCGGAGCGGCATTGATGGGTAACTTCTAATAGAGCCCGCAAACAAGAGATCAGTATGCAGGGGCGCCAAATCCTCGTCCTGATCCTCCTTGCAGCAGCCGTCATAGCCGGGGGCTGCACGGCCGAAGAGGATACCGCAGATGCGCAACCGGTCTCCCGGACACCCGCGCCGACGGAGGTGCAGGCGGTGGGAGCGAGCCAGCCGGCCCCAACGCCGCACGTGCCGCCCCGCGGGAAGGATCAGCCGCAGAGCGTGGGGTTCGTCGACCCCGCGACCTACCACATCCCGACCCCGACGCCCACGACGACGATGATGAAACCGCCACAAGATGTTCGGATCTCCGGGAAGCTGGTAGACTACGCAGAGGTGACCTGCGAGTACCCTCCCCGCGTTCTCGCCACCGAGGTCTACCACATCCCCTTCCCCTACTGGGCCGTCAACGTGAGCGCAACGCCGATGAACGAATACCCGTGGCTCGCGGTGGAGATCCGCGATCCCGACGACCCGAACCGGATCGTCGAGGAAATCAGGTACTCCCGGAACGATATCCTTGTTCCTGGAAAGGATTCGGACGGAAAAGAAGAGCAATTTATCATCCAGGAGGGGTACGACGACTACTACTTCTCGATCCGCTCGGAGTCGTTGAAGTCGCTCACCATCACCATCAGGGTTCCGGAGAAGTACCTCGTCTAGGCGGGAGGAACTTCCGCCCCCTCTTCTGCAGCACGGAGTTCGCGGCCGTAATCGGCGATCGCGGCAGCGTACTCCCGCCACGCACTATCTGCCTCGGCGATGTTGCGGTCTGCCGCGTTGTAATCCCGCACCTCATAGGCACCCGCGGCCGACGACCAGAGCGTGAACGCACGGTTCAGGTTGTCGAGCGCCCGGACGTATGCCGACTGCGCTCCGGCGTAGGCTTCCGGGACGGCGTCGGCCGCGACGATCTGGCGGTGGTAGGCCGTAACATCTCTGCCGTACCTCGCGATTGCCGCAAGTTCCCGGGCATGGGCGTCGCATTCGGCAACCGAGAGGTCGTTTGTGGGGGTGCGCATATGCGCGGAGATCTTATCGTAAACCAGGAAGAGATCAGCCTCCGACGCCGCGACGTGGCTTTCGAATGCCGAAACCTGCTGGCCTTCGGTGTAACTCATAGCGAGCACCCCCCCGATCAGAAGAACCGCTATCGCGGCAACCGCCACCCCGGCGGCGGTAAGAGCCTTCCTCCGGTCGACGGCCAGTTTCGGGATTTTCAGGTCCGGGAGCTTGGGGATCTTCAGGCCGCCGGATGGTTCGGGGCTATCGGGATCCATGCCCGTCACGCTCCCCCCGCGGGCAGACGGGCCGGGAAGATGCGGTATTCTCCCGGCGCGGGGATGTAGCGGAGCGGGACGATCTCTGGGGTCTCGGACTGCACGCTCGGGAGACCCGTCCCGATGGCGTCCCCGATGGCCCGCGGGGTTCCCCAGATCGCCGTGGAACCGGCCGAGACGTTCCACCACTCAAAATCCGTCCCCTCGACGTAGTAGTAATGCTGCCCCCCATACGTGAAGTACCTCGGCGTGTATTTCGCATAATATGGGTTGAACTCGTTCATCCGGATGCCGAGGGCCATATGATCCGAGTATCGGAGCAGCACCGTGTCGTAGCCGAGGGCGTCGAGGAGCCCCGCCATCAGGATGGCCGCGTCCTCGCAGTCCCCCCTTCCGTCGACGAGCATCTCGACGGGGTATTTCGGATATTCGACGCCGTCCTCCCAGTACATGGCATGGCGGGGGAGGACGCCCTCGGTATAGGAGGTCGTGTTGTCGTCCCTATCGTAGGGGATCTGCTGGACGAAGAAGACGAGGTTCATCAACCGGAAGTAATCCTCGTCCGGATTGGCTGCCGGGGGCGCGATCCGGCGGGCGAGATCCTCAAGGGCCGGCCGGTCGACATCCGCGAGCGCATACCTCCCCCAGGAGGCAGACTTGCTGAACCGCGGCGTCTCCCGGTGCTCACGGAAGAGCGCCTCCGGAACCGTGACCTGTGTCGTCTGGACGCCGCCGTCGATAGCCGTCCACCGGAAATTCCGGGCGGAGACCTCACCGTCCTCCGGGAACGGCGTCGGCGCCGGTACCGGCGCGGGCGGGATGTATACGGGCGGGTCGCCGACCGGCACAGTACCGCGAGAGCCAAAGCCGATCGGCTCCCCGAGGAGAGCGGGTTTCACTACGAGGGCGACGACCAGGATCACGACCGCACCCGCGATGACCGGGATGACGTCCTTCCACTCCATAGCAGAATCCCGAACAACGGCCTCCGGTAGAGATGTTTGCTATCTACCGTTTAAAAACGTTAACTGTTCTGCTCAGGGTGAGGTTTGTTCCGAAATGAGTTAATAGAGGATACAAGAGATGCGAGGGCGAACGGCCTCCGGGCGCCATCCTGCCGGAACCGGCCGGCGGAAGAGGCGCCAGTTCCGGATCATCTCATCCTAGGCGCGGGCTCCGGAGGGCAGATCCCCTCGAGTCCGGCCAGCTGCTCCCCCGGTTCGGCCGCATACCCGCAGACCGAAGGATAGTACCGGGTGACGTACTCCTTGAGCATCCGGAGAGAGCAGTACTGCGGGGCGACGCTCTTTATCGACTCTTTCATCATCCGGACCCACTTGTGCGGGACGTCGTTCATCGTCCGCGAATAGTAGAGCGGCGCAACCTCGTTCTCGATGAGATCGTAGATCGTCTCCGCATCGGCCCGGTTATCCCCCGGGGCGGTCGCGTGGCCCTCGAAACCCCATCCGTTCCTGCCGTTGTAGCCCTCGACCCACCAGCCGTCCAGAACCGAGAGGTTCAGCACCCCGTTCATCCCCGCCTTCATCCCGCTCGTGCCGCTCGCCTCCATCAGCGGGACCGGGGTGTTCATCCAGACATCGACGCCGTGAACCATGTAGCGCGCAAGCTGCTCGTTGTAGTCTTCGACAAACGCTATCCGGCCGCCGAACCGTGGGTCCTGCGAGTACTGATAGATCGTTTGCAGGATCCGTTTGCCCTGCTCGTCGGCCGGGTGGGCCTTCCCGGCGAAGACGAACTGCACCGGCCTCCAGCGGTTGTTCACGATTCGATCGAGCCGATCCAGGTCCTCGAAGATGAGATCCGCTCGCTTATACTCGGCAAATCGGCGGGCGAACCCGATCGTCAGCGCCGGGGTGTCGAGCATGAGCCCCTCGGCTGCGAGGTTTGCAGGCTCATTCCGGTGCCTCGCCCATTTGCGGCGTTTCCGATCCCGGATCCGGGCAAAGAGTTTCATCTTCAGCCACTGGTGCTCGCGCCAGAGTTCTTCGTCCGGGATCTCATCGACAACCTCCCAGATGATCGGGTTGTCGTAATCCTCCCGCCAGTTCGGGTAGATCGGATCCATGTACCGGTCGATGAGCGCCTCGATCCGATGGTTCAGCCACGTCGGCACGTGAACGCCGTTCGTGATGGCGTCGATCGGCACCTTCTCAGGAGGGAGGTCGGGCCAGAGGGGCTGCCACATCTCCCGGGCGACCTCGCCGTGCTTTTTGGAGACACCGTTGTGGAACCGGGTCATCCGGAGCGCAAAAGCGGTCATGTTGAACCCGGCGCCCGGGTTATGCGGGTCGTCGCCGAGCGCCATGAACCCGTCCCAGGAGAGATCCAGCGACGAGGAGTAACTCCGGAAGTACTTCGCCATCAGGTCCTCGGGGAAGACGTCGTGGGCGGCCGCCACAGGGGTGTGGGTGGTGAAGACCGAGGTGCCCCTGACCTGTTCGCGCGCCTCATCGGGGGACATCCCGGCAACGAGCCGCTCGCGGAGCCGCTCGAGGAGGGCAAACGCCGAATGCCCTTCGTTCAGGTGCATCGCCGAGTACTCCACGCCGAGGGTATGGAGAACCTTCCTCCCGCCGATGCCGAGCACCAGCTCCTGCCGGAGCCGGCACTCGAGCTCTTTTAAGTAAAGGCGATGAGAGATGTTCCGGTTCTCGGGATGGTTCTCATCGATATGGGTGTCAAGGAGATAGAGGGGGACCCGTCCCACCTGGACCTTCCAGACCGCGACGTAGATCGGCGGGTCGATCAGGGGCACCTGCACCACGAGCTGCTTTCCGTCGTCGCCGAGCACCCGGAGAACCGGGGCGGCGTCACGATCCAGGATCTCCGCGACGTTCTTCTGCCACCCGTCCGCCTCGATGTGCTGGTGGAGATAGCCTTCGGCGTACATGAACCCGACGGCGACCGTCGGCACGCCGAGATCGCTCGACGCCTTGACGTGGTCGCCCGCGAGGATCCCGAGCCCTCCCGCGTAGAACGGGAGCGAGTGGTGCAGCCCGAACTCGCTCGAGAGGTAGGCGATCGTCAGCGGGGTCCGCCCGGGGTAGTGTTGTGCAAACCAGCTCGTCCCCGGCGTCATGTACTCGTGAAACCGGTGCATGATGATGTCGTAGCGGCGGAGGTACTCCGGGTTCGCCGCCGCCCGCTCGAAGAATCGCGGCGGGGTGTCGAGAAGCATCCTGACCGGGTTGTGGCGGCTCATCTTCCATTCCGCCCGGTTCAGCATCTTGAAGAGCACGCTCGCCGAGGAGTGCCAGCTCCACCAGAGGTTGTACGCGAGGTCGACCAGCCCGAAGATCCGTTCCGGAACGTGGGCAAACCGGTCATAAGGTATCTCCGTCTTCATCCGACCCGCATTACCTGTAGCACCTGATAAGTGCTTCTGTCACGAGTGACGGGCGGGCAGGAACCGGCTCACCGCCGCTCTTCGCGCTCCATGAACTCCCGGATCTCCTCGATTCGCCTCCTCGCACGTGCATACCGTTCCTGCTCGTCCATGGGATTCCGGTAACGGATCGGGATACGTATACCTATCCTTACACCACCGCGGCAGGGAGCGGGAGGTGTCCGGCGGGAGGCAGGCCGCCTCTTGCGGTCTTTGGGGGCGATAGCAGAAGGACGGCGCGGATGGGATACCAGTTTTTGCGGATACGGTCTCACGATGGAAAACGGACATTGAAAGGTATTATATGCGCCGTTTACCGATCTTCCTTCAAGAAGACCCGAAGGAGGGGGACTCGCGTGCGGCAGATGATCGAGGCAACCGAACTCACGAAGAACTACGGCAACGTCACCGCCGTGAACAGGGTATCGTTCTCTGTCGCGGAGGGGGAGCTCTTCGGCCTGCTCGGGCCGAACGGTTCGGGGAAGACGACGATGATCCGGATGCTGACCGGGCAGATTCCGCCGACGGCAGGATCGGCCCGGGTGATGGGGCTCGATCCGGCGAACGACCCCATCGGGGTCCGGGGGCTCGTCGGGATCATTCCCGAGCAGGAGACGCCGCCGAGTTTCCTCACCGCGGAGGAGTACCTCCGCTTCGTGGCCGGCATCCGCAACCTCGACTCCGTCGACGAACGGTGCGACCGCTGGTTCGACCTGCTGGAGTTCCAGGACAAGCGGGATGTCCTCTGCAAGGATCTCTCGCGGGGCACCCGGCAGAAACTGATGTTTGCGCAGGCGTTCCTCCACGAACCCCGTCTCGCCCTCATCGACGAGCCGCTGATCAACCTGGACCCCATCATGCAGCGGACGGTCAAAGACTTCCTCACCAGTTACGTCCAGGGCGGCGGGACCGTCTTCATCTCCACCCACATCCTCGAGATCGCCGAGGAGATCTGCGACCGTATCGGGATCATCCACAACGGCAGGCTCCTCCACTCCGGCCCGGTCGAAGACCTCGTCGCGACGGGCAGGCACCTCGAGTCCTTCTTCCTCGACCTGGTGCGGGGCGATGCCGGTGCCTGACCTCTTTTACGCGATGATGAAGGAAGAGTGGCGGATGCACTCGACGATCTTCGGGAGCCTCGGGTTCGCGCTCTTCCCGGCGGTCATCGCGGTCTTCGCCTTTCTCGGGTCGCTCACCCTCCCGATCTTTGCAGACGTCTTCCCGTACGACGTGGTCGCGCTCCTCATACACGCGCTCTTTCTGCTCATGGGCGTGATGGTGGGATCGTTCGGCCTCATGGGCCGGGAGTTCATGAACCGGCGGTTCGGGCAGGCAAGCCTCATCGCCTACGCTTCCCGGAGCCTCCCGGTCTCGGAACGGCGGATCTTCGCCGCGTTCCTCATAAAGGATACCGTCTACTACATCCTGCTCTACGTCCTTCCCTTTGCCGCCGGGTTCACCGCGGCGACGCCGTTCACCGGCCTCGACCCGGCTCTGGGGCTCCTCGCGTTCGTCTCCCTCGCGCTCGCCTTTCTCCTCGGGCTCTCCGCCGTCTGCTTCCTCTCGACCCTCTACGCACGCTCCGTCGCGCTCCTCGCCGGAACGGCGGCGGTGCTTGCGGTTGCGGCGCTTGCGGCGTTCCGCCTCGGGGCGATGACCATCTCCACCGTCCTTCCCCCCTATGCCTTCTTCCTCGACCCCGCCCTGGAACCGCTCGCGCTCTCGCTCCTCCTCATCCTGGTGCCGGCGGCCGCATCCGTTATCTTCGTCACCGTCGATTACCCGGACCGGACGAAGCGGTTTACCAACCGCCTCGATCCTCTCGCGGGGAGACTCGGCGGTCTCGGGAGCGCGCACTTCATCGCGAAGGACGCCCTCGACCTCCTCCGGAGCGAAGGCGGTGCCGGGAAGGTGATCTTCTCGTTCCTCCTCCCCCTCGGGCTCGTCTGGGTCTGCCTTCAGGTCCTGATCCGGTTCATCCCGGGGATCGATCCCCTCGTGGTCTTTGCGGTTCTGCTCGGGGTGATATCGGCCACGATCTACAACTGGCTGACCGAGTTCGACTCCTTCACCTCCTACGCCTTCCTGCCGGTGGAGGTCTCGGAGGTGATCGACGCGAAACTGAAGAGCTACGCGCTTGCAAACCTCCTCCCGGCGACAGTGCTCGTGCTCGCGGCGGCGACCTCCGGCGGGGCGGGGACGTTCCTCCCGGCCCTTGCCGCGTTCGCCTCGGTCTCGGCCTACACCCTCGCGGTGACGGTCTACCTGACCGGGCTCCACCCGAACGTGATGCTCTATCACGCCTGGGTCTTTCTGCGCTACCTCCTCGCGATAAGCCCGGCGCTCCTGCTCCTCATCTTCGCCTCGATCGTCGACCCCGCGTACGCGGCCCTGAGCCTCCTCCTCCTCGCGCCCGCGGCGTTCCTCCTCGCCCGCGCCCGGACGAGGTGGCAGGCGTGGGAGATGCCGACGTACTGAACCTCTCACTTTCACCCCCCGCGCGGCGCGGTTTTTAACCCCCGGCAGGCGACCCCGGGAGTATGCTAGAGAGAGCAGGCTACCTCCAGAACAGCAGGTGCGCCGCGGCCGACGAGTGGGGGAGACCCTGCCGGATCGTCGAGATCGCCCTCGACGGCAGGCGGTTCGGGGCCAGGGTCGGCGAACTCCAGCAGGCGCTCGGCGGCCGGCGCCCGGCCCGGGTCAGGCTCCTTCACGACGACTGGGGCCCGGTTCTCGGGGATACGGTCGGCCGCGCGGAGCGGTCGCGGACGGGGAAGGCGGTCGTCTTCGAGCTCGTCACCGGCGAGCGCTACACGGTGCCGGCCGCGGCGCTCCGGGCCGTCCTTGCCCGGGAGGCCGCCTTTGCTCCCGTCTCGGCAATCCTCCCCGCGGGCATCCCGGCCGTCCGACAGCAGGTTCTCGTCACCGGGTAACCCCCGCCTCGCGGAGCGCCGCCTCCCCTGCATCGCGGAACGCCCGCCCGACGTTGCCCGGGCCGAGGAGAACGCCCCCGAAGATCCGCGAGACCACCAGCGCGTGGCTCCCGAGGCTGTGCCTGCGGAGCAGGTCGAGGAGGATCCTCCCCGGCCGGCCGACCTCGCCGTCGTTCTTGAACTCCTCGAGTGAACCGCACCGGAGGGCGGCGCAGTGGTGAGCGGCCTTCCGGTAGGCCTCCCGGTGGCCGGCGAGAACCGCCGCGACGTCCTGTGGTCTCTCGATCCGGTAGAGGTGCGCGTAGAACCGCGACCGCCGGACCTCGGTCGCGGCGGCGCCGAGGGGCTCCGCGGTCACGCCGCCACCCGCCTCCGCGCGTACTCGTCCCAGTGCGCCATGAGAAAACCCCGGATCCCCCGGCCGGGTTTGTAGGGCGGGTATATCGTGCGGTAGGCCTCTTCGGCGTCGGCAAACCTCTCCGTCGGCAGGACGTCGGTGTAGGCCGCGAGGTAGAGGAGCCCGATCGCCGCCGACCGGGAGACGCCGAACCCGCAGTGGACCAGCACCGGTCGGCCCGCCCCGAGGCAACGGTGGATGAAGGCGAGGGCCGCATCGATCGCCTCCTTCGGGATGTCGTCGGGGTCCCGCGTATCGACCAGGTTGAGCATCAGCCGGTTCCCCCGCCGGGCGACCAGGTGCTCGGGGTGATCCGGCGGCACCGTCTCAAGGGGCGAGTAGGTGACCGCAAGGCAGTGGTAGGGGCTCCGGCAGGCGTGCACCACGCACCAGGTCTCGTGCGCCTCCACCGCGACCTCGTAGTCCTCCTGCGTCCCGACGTAGAGGTTCGGATAGATCTCGATCATCGTCCCGCCCCCGTCGCCTCCAGCGCGTACGCCGCCGCGCCGAGGAGCGGCGCCCGCCCTGCAAGTTCGGAGACGACGAGCCGGGGAAGGGCGAGGTAGCGGTCGATGAACGGTTCCATATGCCGGATCACGATATCTCCATAGTAGCGGGCGAGCGGCCCGTCGAAGACGATCACCTCGGGGTTGTAGGCGACGATCGCCGCCGAGACCCCGCGGGCGTTCACTTCCCCGAGCGCCTCCATGAAGGCGAGGGCGACCGGGTCCTCCGCCCGGGCCGCATCGAAGATCGCCCGGGTGGAGGAGTGGTCGAAGGCTACCTGCCGGACGCCGGACGCCTCCCGCCACGCCGCAAAGAACCCGGGGATGTTCTTTGCTGAGGCGTAGGCCTCCCAGTGGCCGGCAAACCCGCACCCGCAGACGAGATTGTAGCAGGTATCGACGGGGATATGCCCGATCTCCCCCGCGTTCCCGTTCATACCGAGGAGAAGGCGGCCGTTCACCACCGCGCCGCCGCCGATGCCGGTCGAGAGGGTGATGTAGACGACGTTATCGGAGCCGCGGGCTGTGCCTGCCCACCGTTCGCCGAGGACGCCGGCCCGGGCGTCGTTGATGAGCGTGACCGGCAGCCCGAACCGCTCCCGGAGCGGCTCGACGATCTCCACGACCGGGAACGCGATGTTCGGTGAGTCGAGGACCCACCCGCGGCCGGGGTCCAGCGGACCGGCCGATGCGACGCTGATGGCCGCGGCCCCACTCCCCTCCGGCGACGCGAGGAGTGCCTCCACCCGGGCGGCGATCGCGGCGGTGATCACCTCCCCTGACGGCCCGGTAGTCGGCGTCGGGACGGCGCCGTAGGCGAGTATGGTCGCGTCGGAGCCGACCAGGGCGGCGCGGAGGTTGGTCCCGCCGAGGTCAACGGTAATCACGGTCGTCATAGAGGTCACTCCTCAGGGCAGCAGATGCTCTCCTTCTCGGATTACGCGAACTACCGGGATAAACCTTGCTTTCTCCGGGACGGCGGATCCGGGAGGAGGCCCACGGCCACGAACGACGCACCCGGCACCCGCTCTCTCACCCCGATAAATCCGGCCGAGGAGATCGCCGCGGGCCTGATCCGGAACCGGGAAGACCCGGACGACCGGCGGTGCCTCGCGGCGTTCGAGGAGATCTGAAGAGACAAACGGTGAGGGCGGTTTGCGTCAGATCTCCTCCCCCACCATCATGCAGGGAAACTTCTCCCGCGGGTACCTGCCCTCGATGGACTCGCGAACGAACCGCTCCCTCGACGGGGCCGCGAGGAGGGCGTCGTAGACCTCTTTTGGAACGCCGGCGTAGCGATAGGCATCGGCGCTCTCGCAGATGACGAGGAGCGCCTTCGTCGTCGGGTCGTAACCGACCGACCGTACGGCGCCGGAACGTCCGGCTGACTGTCGGGACATACGGGCAGGTTGTGGCGGGCGAAGATGATAGCGGTTGCGGCGGGTCTCACCGGACCTTCTCATAGGGGTAGCGCAGCCGGATGAAGTCGCCGAAATACCGGCCCTTCGACCGCGCCGCGAGCATTCCTTCGTAGACGTCGGGCGGCACCCCGACGTAGTGGTAGACCCCGCCGCTGTGGAACTCGACCTCCAGAACCTCGTCTTCCGGGTCGTAGCCGACCGATTTTATGTTGGTGGACTCGACGGTCTGGCGCTGCATGGCGGAGGTAACGGGTGGTGTGGGGATAAGAGTTGCGGGGCATCCGCCGCGCGGTGATGGGGTGAGCAACGCGAGCACCCCGGCCGTCCAGGCGACCATGAAGAGAACAACCGGGGCGAAACATGGTTCTCCGCAGGTATCGTGCTCGCCGGGGCGAGAAGGAGGCTTCGACCCGTCCGTCTCACGCCACCGTCAGGCTCATAACCTCGAAGACCCACCTCCCCGTGACCCACATGGCACGAAGAGACGTAACCGCGGATGAAGCCAGGGCGATGGGCGCGCACCTCGGCATCACCTGGGAGGAGTTCGACGTCGAACAGTTCCGGCGGGGCATGGTCGTGGAACTCGAACACGGCCTCCGCGACCCGGCGACGAACGTCACCGACGACGACCTCTTCCTGACGGCAAAGATAGCGCTTGCGCACTTAAACGAGTTTCCGGACTACTACGACCGGCTCGAGGAGATGGAGGAGGAAGCGGAGGCTTACTGGGCGGAACAGAAGGCGCAGGCGCCTTAGAGTCCGGCGATCGCTCCCGGCGGAGCGATGCACAACAACTATCGCCCGTCCGCTGCAACGATAAACTATGGATCGGAGGTCAGGGGCCGATTGGATCGGGATACGGCAGCGACGGGTCATCGACGGAAGAGAGTACTACGCCGACCGGCTCTACGAGACCCAGCAGACCGCAAAGACCTACGCCCAGCAACTGGAGCGCCGGGAGAAGGACGTCCACGTCCTCAGAACCGCCACCGAAGGAGGGCGCCGGGGCTACGCCGTCTTTTTCGAGAGATAAGAGTCCAGAAAATCCTTCAAACAGGCGGGCAGCCTTCGGCGGGGGCGACAACAGAGTGGGGGGCGAACCCCGCCCACATTCCCCATTACACCATCGCACCGGGGTTTAACTTTCGGGGGTGAAGGGGGCGGAGCGGGAAGTCACCGGTCTTCAGGCCGGGGATGAAAGCGGGGCCCCCTTCCCAATTCACTTTCACCCCGCATGGATAACGTCTATCTCGTCCTCCAACGTATTTACAGCGTCGATGCTCCTCTCCTACAAGTACCGGGCGTATCCCGGCGCAACCACCGAGACACGGCTGAACAGTGCGCTCGATACCTGTAGGTGGCTCTACAACACACTTCTCGAAGAATGTACTACCACGCGGGAGCACGGGATCACTCCGACGATGCGAGGAACACAGGCGCGGATCGTCACGCTGAAAGATGAGAATCCATTTCTGAAGGGCGTGTACTCCAAAGTGCTCCAGATGGTGAACTATACCCTCTGGAGTAACATCGCTGCTCTCTCCCAGACAAAGAAGAGAGGATGGAAGATTGGCAAACTCCGGTTCAAGAGTGCATTCCGGTATCGGACGCTCAACTACAACCAGTCTGGGTTCAAGATCGACCGGGAACACGGCACGATCACGTTCTCGAAGATCGGAGCGATTCCGTTCACAATGCACCGCCCGTACGCTGGCACGGTGAAGGGCGTCTTGATCACCCGTCGCGGGGATCGATGGTATGTGATCGTTCAGGCAGAGCAAGAGGTCTCCGAACCGAAGAGAGAGGGACGATCGGTCGGGATCGATCTCGGTCTGACCTCGTTTGCAGCCGATAGTGACGGTGCAATGATCGAGAATCCCCGGTTCTATGAGTACTCGCTGAAGAAAATCAAGAAGATCCAGCAGAGCATTGCTCGAAAAAAACGGTTCTCAAAGAACTGGACGAAGGCAAAAAGCAAACTGGAGAAGGTTTATGATCGTATCACGAACCAGAAGGGAGATTTCCTGCACAAACTCTCCCGCCGGTACGTTGACACTTATGCGACGATCTGCGTCGAAGACCTGGATATCAAAGGTCTGAAGGAGAAAGGTAACTCTCCGGGACTACACAGGAGTATCCATGATGCTTCATGGGGACGATTCTATTCTTACCTCGCGTGCAAGGCTGAAAGTGCTGGTACGAACCTTGTCAAAGTCGATCCCCGGAATACATCACAGATATGCTCGAACTGCGGAAGCATTGTGAAAAAAACGCTCTCTGAGAGAGTTCATGAATGCCCATACTGTGGGTTTGTTGCTGATCGAGATCACAATGCTGCGGTGAATATTCACCGCGTGGGGATGGAACAGCCCTTCGAGCCTGTGGAGACGATACCGCTACATCACATCTCTGTGATGCAAGTGTTGTCCATGAAGCAGGAAGCCCCGCCCTTCAGGGCGGGGTAGTTCACTATATTTCCCGTACGGCGGAAGTTCGAAGGTTGAACCCGCGGGTTCAATGCTCCCGGCACTCCCGGATCGCCGGGGCCGTGCACCGCTCCCGCCAATCGCCGCTGAGAATTCCCCAGACCTCGACGTCCTCAAAGACCCCCCATTTCCTCGCGTGCTCCCGGAGATGCGCCTCGTGCGCCATCCCGCACTTCGCCATCACCCGGCCCGAGGCCGGGTTGCGGGAGAAGTGCGTGGCGTAGACCCGGTGCAGCCCGAGGACCGAGAACCCGTACTCGATCACCGCACGGGCTGCCTCGGTGGCATACCCTTTGCCCCAGCAGGATTTCGCAATCCAGAACCCGAGCTCCGCCCGCCCGTGACTGTGGTCGATCCCTACGAACCCGACCGCGCCCACGAGACCCGGATCGCCGCGGCGGGTGACGGCGTAGACGATCTGAACCCCCTGCCCGAACCCGGGCCCGAGGGTGGCGATCCAGGTCTCCGCCACTCCGTCGAGGTAAGGGTAGGGTATATCGAGGGTGCGGGACGCGATATCGTAGTCGCCGGCAATCCGCTGCACCTCCGGGGCATCCGCGAGGGTGAACGGCCGCAGGAGCAGGCGGTCGGTCGCGAGGGCGGGCTGTCCGGTCATACGGGCACCCCTGACAGCACCGGAGAAGTATGTGTTCCGGTAAGATCGACCTGCGCGCTGAGAATCCCCCAGACATCGACGTCCTCATATATGCCCCATTTTAGTATGTGCCCGCGGAACCGGCCTTCGTGCACCATCCCGCACTTCGCCATCACCCGGCCCGATGCGGGGTTGCGGGAGAAGTGCATGGCATGGATCCGGTGCAGCCCGAGGGCCGAGAACCCGTACTCGATCACCGCACGGACGGCCTCGGTGGCGTAGCCCCGGCCCCAGCAGTATTTCGCAATCCAGAACCCGAGCTCGCCGCGGGCGTGATCGGTCTCGATCCGGAGACGGGTACCGCCGATGAGTGTCCCGTCCCGGGCAAGGGTGACGGCGAACGCCGCGGCCTCGCCGCGTTCGGCGCCTTCACTGAGCGAGGCGATCCAGACCTCGGCGAGGCCGTCCGGATAGGGGTGGGGGAGAAGGGTCGCCGCGGAGACGGCGTAGTCTCCGCAAAGCCGCTGCACCGCACGGGCATCTGCCATGGTATACGGCCGCAGGAGCAGGCGGTCGGTTGCAAGGACGGGCTGCTGAACCATGAACATACCTCCATCGCCTCGATCGGATATAAGTCCTGCCGCACCGCGCCCCTGCCCCGGGGGAGGGGGGCGGAGAAGAGAGGCGGCAGGAACCGTCCTGCCGTTCCCGGGCCCGCGCGAACCCTGCCGTGGTTATATCTTGAGGTTCCGTTCGCTCCTTTTGCGGGGAGTTCAGGGTATTGTCGGTATCCGGAAGAGCCCGTTTCCGATAAGAGTTTCTAATGATCTTTCTATCTGCGAACCAGCAACCTTTATTAATTTTTGTTCTGTATTCCATCTTGCATGATCAAAGTCGCAATCAACGGGTTCGGCACCATCGGCAAACGGGTCGCCGATGCGGTCGCCGCACAGCCCGATATGGAAGTTATCGGGGTCTCTAAGACGAGCGTCTCTGCTGAGGCGTACATCGCAAAAGAGCGCGGGTACCCCCTCTACATCGCGGACCTTTCAAAGAGGGAGACGTTCGAGAAGGCCGGGATCGAGGTCGCCGGCGACGTCGAGGCGATGCTCAAGGCCGCCGATATCGTCGTGGACGCCACTCCCGGCGGCGTCGGCGAGAAGAACCGACCGATCTACGAGCGCCTCGGCAAAAAGGCAATATTTCAGGGCGGAGAGGATCACGAGGTCGCCGGGTTCTCGTTCAACGCCCACGCGAACTATAAAGAGGCCGAAAAGCACCAGTTCGCCCGGGTCGTCTCGTGCAACTCCACCGGGCTCGTCCGGATCATCCACGCTCTGGACCAGGCCTTCGGCGTCGCGCGGGTCCGGGCGGTGATGGTCCGGCGGGCGGCGGACCCCGACGACGTGAAGAGAGGCCCGGTGGACGCGATCGTCCTCAACCCGGCGACCATCCCGAGCCACCACGGTCCCGACGTCAACACCGTCCTCCCGCACATCAACATCGTCACCCTCGCGATGATCGTCCCGACGACCTTCATGCACATGCACAGCATCCAGATGGACTTGAAGAAGGAGACCACCCGCGAAGAGGTGCTGAAGGTCTTTGAGAACCACAGCAGGATCGGGCTCGTCCGCAAGGCCACCGGGATCAAGAGCAACGCCCAGCTCCGGGAGTACACCCAGGATCTCGGCCGGCCGAGGACGGATCTCTGGGAGAACGGGGTCTTCGAGGAGTCGGTCTCGATCCTCGATGGCAAGGAGTTCTACTGCTTCCAGGCGATCCACCAGGAGGCCGACGTCGTCCCCGAGAACATCGACTGCATCCGCGCCCTGATGGGAACGGTAAAAGATCCACAAGAGTCCATCCGGATGACCAACGAAGCACTCGGTCTCGTCGCTATCGGGTGAACGGAGAACGGGGGAGGAAGAAGGATTAACTCCCCGGCAGACCCACTATTTTTAATGGATCCGTACGAACTGGCGACCCGGAATACCGTAGAGGTCGTCACCGACGAGGAACTGCGTGCGCTCATCGACCGTCCGGTCAGGCGGGTCTACACCGGCTACGAGCCGAGCGGAGAGATCCACCTCGGCCACATGGTGACGGTGAACAAGCTGATGGACCTGCAGCAGGCGGGGTTCGAGGTGACCGTGCTCATCGCCGACCTCCACGCGTTCTTGAACCGCAAGGGAACCATGGAAGAGATCCGGGAGACGGCCGAGTACAACCGCCGCTGTTTCGAGGGGCTCGGCCTCCGCGGCGCAAAATACGTCCTCGGCACGGACGTGCAGCTCACGCCGGAGTACGAGCTTGCCGTCCTCAAACTCTCCCAGGCGATCACCCTCAACCGGGCGAAGAGGAGCATGGACGAGGTCGGGCGGCAGATGGACAACCCGACGGTCTCGCAGATGGTCTATCCCATCATGCAGATGGTCGATATCGCGACACTTGAGGTTGACGCCGCCGTCGGCGGGATCGACCAGCGAAAGATTCACATGCTTGCGCGGGAACACCTCCCGTCGATCGGGTATCCGGCGCCGGTCTGCATTCATACGCCGATCATCAACGGCCTCGACGGAAAGAAGATGTCGTCGTCGGCCGGAAACGTCATATCGGTCGCCGACTCCGAGGAGGATATCAAGAAGAAGATGAAAAAGGCGTTCTGCCCGCCGGAAGTCGAGAACAATCCGGTGCTCGAGATCCTGCGCTACCACGTATTCCCCCGGACGGATGCGGTCGCCATCCGCCGGCCCGCGAAGTTCGGCGGCGACCGGGAGTTTGCCGCCTACGAGGACCTCGAGCGTGCCTACGCCGCGGGCGAGATCCACCCGCTGGACCTGAAGACGGCGGCGGCCGCCCACCTCATCGATATCCTCGCCCCCGTACACGATTACGTCTTTAGCAGGTGATCCGGCCGTGGGCCGCGGTGAAGAGTACGAGCGGTTCGACCGCGAGATCGAGACGATGGGCGTCAGGATAAAAGACGCCGATACCGTGAAGGTACGGGACGATGTCTTCGACGAGGTCACCCTCATCGCCCTCTACAAGCTCGTCCACAAGAAACTGATCTCGGCCATCGGCGGGCCGATCAGCACCGGAAAAGAGGCGAACGTCTTCTACGGGGAGCGCGACGGGCGGGGGCTTGCCATCAAGATATACCGCATCCAGACCGCGAACTTCAAGGCGATGACCGAGTACCTGGCGGGAGACCGCCGGTTCTCGAGCGTCCGGGGGACGCGCAAGGGCCTCATCTTTGCCTGGACGAAGAAAGAGTTCAGCAACCTCGCCCGGGCGCACGAAGCGGGGATCCCGGCCCCCGAACCGCTCGCGTTCGATCGAAACATCCTCTTGATGGAGTTCCTGGGCGAGGACGAGATGCCGTATCCGCAGCTCCGGAACGCCGAGGTAGAGGATTACGGGGCGGTATACCGCGAGATCCTCGGCTACGTGGAGCGGCTCTACCGGGAGGCGCGCCTGGTTCACGCCGACCTCTCCGAATACAATATCCTCTACCACGAGAAACCATACCTTATCGATATGGGACAGGCGGTCACCCTGGATCACCCGCGGGCGTCTGCGTTTCTGGTCCGGGATATCAAGAACCTCAATCGATACTTCTCCCGCTACTGCGACGTAGCCGACGAAGAGGAGATCATCAAAACGCTCGTCGGCACCGGACGCCGGGAGCCCTGAACACCGGAAGAAGGGATGCAACCATGACCAGACAGGAGATGAAAGTTTCAGCAGCGAGGATCGGTGTACTCATCGGCAAGAGCGGGTCCACAAAACGCGAGATTGAAGAGAAGACCGGGATAACCCTCCGGATCGACAGCGAGGAGGGGCTTGTGACGCTCGAGGGGGAGGATCCCGTCGGCGTCATGACGGCGACGAACGTCGTCTCCGCGATCAACCGGGGGTTCTCGCCGGAGCGTGCGCTCCGGCTCCTCGACGACGAGGATATGATGCTCGATATCCTCGACCTTGCCGACCTCTCGGGGACGACCCGGCAGCTCGAACGGCTCCGGGGCCGGATCATCGGGAAGTCGGGGACGTCCCGCGCCCAGATCGAGGATATGACCACCACGGAGATCTCGGTCCAGGGTAAGACCGTCGCCATCATCGGTCTCCCTGACCGGGTCGAGACCGCGAGGAAGGCGATCGAGATGCTGATCCAGGGCGTGCCCCACGAGAACGTCTACGCCTTCCTCGACCGGAAGAAGAAGGAAGCCAAGCAGGCGATGCTGGAGTACTACTCGTGATGCGGCAGGGCCGGACCGACCCTGCCCATGGCGATACTGGAGATATGCGGTTTGCAGTGGAAATGAAGGGGTACACATGGAGATAGCCGAACTCCCCATCCCGCCGGATCTCGCGGCCGGCTACGCTCGCCGCGGGATCACGGAACTCTACCCGCCGCAGGCCGCCTGCGTCGAAGCGGGCCTTTTTTCGGGAAAGAACCTCCTCGTCGCCATCCCCACCGCGAGCGGCAAGACCCTGGTCGCCGAGATGGCGATGCACCACCAGGTGGGGAGGGGCGGCAAGTGCCTCTACATCGTTCCCCTGCGAGCGCTCGCGAGCGAGAAGTTCGAGGAGTTCTCGGGGAAGGGTCTCCGCATCGGGATCGCCACCGGCGACTTCGATCGAAGGGACGAGTATCTCGGGAGGAACGACATCATCGTCGCGACGAGCGAGAAGGTGGACTCGCTCCTGCGGAACCGGACGCCGTGGCTCGCGGAGATCAGCCTGCTCGTCGTCGACGAGGTCCACCTCATCGACGACCCATCGCGAGGAGCGACGCTTGAGATGGTGATCGCAAAACTCCGCCACAAGAACCCCGGGATGCAGATCATCGCCCTCTCGGCGACCATCGGGAACCCTGCCGATCTCGCCGGGTGGCTGGACGCCGAACTCATCGAGAGCGAGTGGCGGCCGGTCGATCTCCGGGAAGGAGTCTTCCTCGAGGACGGCATCCGGTTTGCCGACAGCATCCGGGAGGTCGAGCGCAAGAGCAAGTACGAGGATTTGGACCTCGTCCTCGACACGGTCGCGGAGGGCGGCCAGTGCCTGGTCTTCGTCAGCTCGAGGAAGAACGCCGAAGCGTTCGCGAAACGCGCGGCATCCGGCCTGAAACTGGCAAACCCCGTCCTCGCCGGCTACGCCGATAAGATACGGTCGAGCGCCTCGACCGACATGGGAAAGACCCTCGCCGCCTGCGTCGCGCAGGGAGCGGCGTTCCACCACGCAGGGCTCTCACGGGAGGAGCGGCGGATCGTCGAACAAGGTTTCCGTGAGGGGCAGATCAAGGTCATCTCCTCCACCCCGACGCTTGCGGCCGGCCTGAACCTCCCCGCCCGGCGGGTGATCGTCCGCGACTACCTCCGGTTCAACGCCGGGGAGGGGATGATGCCGATCCCGGTCCGGGAGTACCGGCAGATGGCCGGGCGGGCCGGGCGACCGCGCCTCGACCCCTACGGGGAGGCCGTCCTGATCGCGAAGTCCGAGGAGATGGTCGACGAGCTCTTCGACTACTACATCGAGGCGATGGCAGAGGACGTCCGGAGCCGGTGCGCGGAAGAGGCGGTCCTCTGCACCCACGTCCTCTCGCTCATCGCGACCGGGTTCGCCCGCGAGACAGGCGAGGTGCTCGGGTTCATGGACGGGACGTTCTACGCCTACCAGGGCGAGAGCCCGCGTGCGCTGAAACGGGCGGTCGACCGGGTCCTCGAGTTCCTGCGGGAAGCGGAGATGATCACCGAGGTGGGGGAGTGGCTCGAGACGACCGAGTACGGGTCGCTCGTCTCCCGGCTCTACATCGATCCCCGGAGCGCCGAGGTGATCGTGAACGCGATGACGCACCGGAAGGGGTATACCGATATCGGCTTCCTCCACCTCCTCTGCACGACGCCGGATATGCCGACGCTCTTTGTCCGCAAAAACGACATGTACGCCCTCGACCGGTTCCTCGCCGACCACCGGGACGAACTCTGGATGGAGATCCCCTGGGACGCGGGCGAGGAGTTCGACCGGAGCCTCAAGACCGCGCTCCTCCTCGCCGACTGGGCGGACGAGGTGGGGGAAGACGTGATCTGCGAGCGCTACGGTGTCGGGCCGGGCGACGTCTACGGGATGGTAGAGAGCGTGGCCTGGCTGGTTCACGCGAGCCGCCACCTCGCCGGGCTCTTTTCCCCGCACCTCGCGGGCCCCATCGAGGAGATGGAGCTCCGGACCAAGCACGGGATCAAGAAGGAACTCCTGCCGCTCATCAAACTCCGCGGGATCGGGCGCGTCCGGGCCCGCCGGCTCTTCAACAACGGTATCGGCTCGATCGAGGCGCTCCGGGAGGCGGGATCCGAAAAGGTCGGAAAGATCCTCGGGCAGGGGATCGCCGCCCAGATATTCGATCAGCTCGAGGGAAGACGGGAGGAGATCGCGGAGTCCGGCGAGGAGCAGTCGACCCTCTCCCGGTTCAGGTGAATGAATATGACAGAAAGAGAGTTACCATGCGAGATCTACCGGGCGGTCTTCACGGTCGACGACAACGCCGCCTTTCTCCAGGAGATCCGAACAATCGCCGACGAGTTTGAGACCCACATCATCCTCTTCGACGCCGACCGTCTGGCCGGACGGGATCATGTCGAGGCGGCGCTCCGGCACGCCCGGCGGTCCTGGGCCGGCGGCGAGCCGATCGCGAACTCGCTTGAGATGGAGGCGCTCCTCTACGCCGCGGGAACCCGGCAGTGCCAGGTGGCCTCGTCGTTCGGGATTCACCCGGGCGAGAACCGCTCATACGTCGCCGTCTGCCCGCCGGCGCCCGGCGTCCGGGACCGGCTGGCCGGCCTTGTCCGGTTCGTCGACGATGACTGGGAGGAGATCGATCCCGCGAAGCGGGCGCTTCTTGCGGAACTCTTCGCGATCACCCCCGAGGAGGTTGCCGTGGTCGGCGAGGAGCGGTTCCGCGAACTCGTTCTCGAACGGGTGGCGCTCCTCGACGTCTACCGCTGACTTAGACAAATTTCTTTTTCGCGGTTTCGCGTGAGACTTTGCCGCTACCCTTCGCAGGTAAAACGGCGCACTACCGCTGACCGGCCCCGGCGTGGGTCAGGATGTGCCGGATCTCGGGGATGATGATCTCGTTTGCGGCGAGGGTGACCGCCTTCGTCGATCCCGGGATGCAGAAGATCGCACGGCCGCCGACGACCCCGGCGATCGCCCGCGAGAGGATCGCGGCCGTCCCGATCTCTTCGTAACTCTTCAGCCGGAAGAGTTCCCCGAATCCATCGATCGTCTTTTCAAGGAGCGGCGCGACGGCTTCGATGGTCACGTCGTCGGCGGTGAGCCCGGTGCCCCCGGTAACGATGACACAGGTTGCACGCGAAAGCGCCGCGCGGACCTCGGCGCGGATCCGTTCCCGGTCGTCGGGAACGATCGCGTAGTGAGTCACCTCGATCTCTGCGGCCGCTAGGAGGTCGGTGAGCGCCTTCCCGCTGGCGTCGGTCTCGGGTTTCCGGGTCGAGGAGACGGTGATGACGGCACCGGTCACGGTGAGCTGTTTATGATGGCTGCTGTCCATAGGATCTTCCAGTACCCCTGTATCACGTATTTTACTTCATTCTATCCCCTGTTTTAGGGAGTTCAATCCCCGACCCCTTTGTTTCGTGTGGAGAAAGAGAGGGCGCTGCGGGCCGGGAGACGGAGAGGGTGGAGAGGAGAGGAGCCGGAATACAGGGTTTCCGGAGAAGAAACTCGTCGATCAGGGGGAATTGACGAGATCGCTCTCATGAGGATGAGTGGATGGAATGGAGCGGGATAGGTCGGATCAAGGCGAAGATGAGTGGATGGAATGGATCGGGACAGGTCGGATCAAGGCGAAGATGAGTGGATAGAATAGAGCGGGATAGGTCGGATCAAGGCGAAGATGAGCGGATAGAATAGAGCGGGATAGGTCGGATCAAGGCGAAGATGAGTGGATTCAGGTCAGGATGGAACGTAACAGGACGGGGTTGGAAGGAGATGGGATGAGATGAGGCCGGGAGAGAAGGAATGAAGTTGAGAAGAAGTGGATCGGAACGGTGATCAGGCAGGAGATGTGATTGGATCTCTGGCTGGGTGAACTGTTCCAGGGCTATCTGTTCTCGTTACATCTCTACTGTCTATTTTCCATTAAACTCCTTATTACCGTTTTTTTTACAAATAAAACTTTCTAATCTCTCCATTATGCTTTTCTGCCACTTTTATCCCTTTATTATCCTTTTAATCTCTTCTTTCCCTCCTATAATCTGTTTTATCCCTGATTTTTGCGTTTTCTTTTCTCTGTACTTATACGATAAAACTTTATATCTTGAGTTGCAGAGGTACACATGACTATTGTCATCAGTTTTTGAACGAACGATACACCCGTGTATCGTCATCAGGTTTCCACTCGAAACAAAGGGGTCGGGGCGATCCCATCAGTTCCCTTCCCCCTCCCTCTTAACCTGACCGGGTTGTCGGGATCTCCTGGTGATCCGGTGTCTAGAGTTCCACTGGAAACGAAGGGGTTATCAGTCCCTAAAGCGATCATATTAAGAGACCTCGACACGAAAATTTCGTGTCCTGCTGACCTCCCCGGTGACACCATGTCGGACGATAAAACGAGCCCAATGGGGTTATTCAAAAAATACCTGACCAATAGACGTATATTCAAGAATAGGGAAGTGCTCCGTCACAACTATCGTCCCCAGATCCTTCCTCACCGGAAGCCCCAGATCGACGAACTCGCCTCCATTCTCGCACCTGCCCTTACGAATGAGACTCCCTCAAACATTCTCATCTACGGCAAGACCGGGACCGGAAAGACCGCATCAGCCCGGTACGTCGGGACGGAACTTGAGAACGCGAGCGTCCTCGCCGGGACGAAGTGCAGGATCGTCCACCTCAACTGCGAGGTGATCGACACCCAATACCGGGTCCTCGCCCAGATCGCGAACGGTCTCGACGACGCCGACGATCACCCGAGCGACACCCCCCGGACAGTCATCCCGATGACCGGGTGGCCGACCGACCAGGTCTACATGGAGCTCAAAAACCAGCTCGAGAGCATCGGCGGGGTCATGGTCATCATCCTCGACGAGATCGACAAACTCGTGAAGAAGAGCGGCGACGACACCCTCTACAACCTCACCCGGATCAACTCCGACCTCAAGTTTGCGAAGGTGAGCATCATCGGGATCTCGAACGAT
The DNA here is from genome assembly GCF_019669965.1 of Methanoculleus chikugoensis. Taxonomy (NCBI): domain Archaea; kingdom Methanobacteriati; phylum Methanobacteriota; class Methanomicrobia; order Methanomicrobiales; family Methanomicrobiaceae; genus Methanoculleus; species Methanoculleus chikugoensis. Next base: position 209,234 of record NZ_AP019781.1, read on the forward strand.
CTCCGGTTCACCGATTTCCTGGACCCCCGTGTCCTCTCTTCGCTCTCCGAAGAGGAGATCGTCTTCCCCCCCTACAACGCCCCGCAGCTCTGCGACATCCTCCAGCAGAGGGCGGATATGGCGTTCGTCGACGGCGCGCTCGACGAGACGGTCATCCCGCTCTGTGCGGCGCTCGCGGCCCAGGAGCACGGCGACGCACGGCGGGCGCTCGATCTCCTCCGGGTCTCGGGCGAACTCGCGGACCGCGAGAACGCCGCGGGCGTGACCGAGAAGCACGTCCGGATGGCCCAGGAGAAGATCGAGACCGACAGCATGGTCGAGTGCATCTCCACCCTCCCGACCCAGAGCAAGGCGGTTCTCTACGCGATGCTGATCCTGGAGCAGATGGGCAAACGGATCTTCACGAGCGGCGAGGTCACGGTGGTCTACCGCGAGATCGCCCGGATCATCGATCTCGACGTTCTGACGCACCGCCGGATCACCGACCTCATCTCCGAACTCAACATGCTCGGCGTCATCAACACCCGGGTCATATCGCGGGGCCGCTACGGCCGGACGAAGGAGATGTGGTTCGACGCAACGACGAGCAAGATCGAGGAGGTCGTCACGCGCGACCCGAGGCTCGATGACGAAAGGCTCAAGAAACTCGATATCAACCGACTGAGAGCAATGTTCAGGTGAAACTATGGACGAGAAGGACCGTATCCTCCTCCACCTCCTGGAGGAGAACTGCCGCACCCCCCTAAGCGAACTTGCGGTGCTGGCCGAGATGAGCGAAGAGGACGTAAAAGACCGGATCGGCCGGCTGGAAACGGACGGGGTCGTCCGCCGCTACGGGGCGGTCGTCGACTGGGAGCGGGCCGGCGACGGAAACGTCGCTGCGGTGATCGAGCTCAAAGTCTCGCCCGAGCGGGACTTCGGCTACGACCGGATTGCCGAGCGGATCGCCCGGTTCCCGCAGGTCCGGTCGCTCCGCCTGATGACCGGCGCGTACGACCTCCAGCTCCTGGTCACCGGGCCGAGCATGCACGAGATCGCGCGGTTTGTCTCCGAGCAGATCGCCCCGATGGACCGGATCCGCGAGACGGCGACGCACATCATCATGAAGACCTACAAGGAGAACGGGACCGCCTTCGCCGGGCGCGAAGAGGTCGAGCGTCTCCCCTACTCGTTCTGAGGTGAGGTGCATGAGGGACTTCGTCTCGAAACGGGCCCGCGCCATACCTCCATCGGGTATCCGCAAGTTCTTTGATATCGCCCAGACGATGGAAGACGTCATATCCCTGGGCGTCGGCGAACCTGACTTCGTGACCCCCTGGTGCGTCTGCGAGGCGTCCATCTACTCGATCGAGCAGGGATCGACCGCGTACACCTCGAACAAGGGGACGCCCCAGCTCCGGGACGCTATCAGCCGCTACCTCGATACCCGCTTCTCCACCCGTTACGATCCCGAAGCGGAGATGATCGTCACCTGCGGCGTCTCGGAAGCGGCCGATATTTCCATCCGGGCCGTCACGGATCCCGGTGACGAGATCCTGGTCGCCGAGCCCTGTTACGTCTCCTACAACCCCTGCGTCTCCCTTGCCGGTGGAATCCCGGTGCCCGTCCTCTGCCGGGCGAAAGACGAGTTCCGGCTGACGGCCGACGCGCTCGCGGAGAGCATCACCCCGAAGACGAAGGCGCTGATTGCAAACTTCCCGAACAACCCCACCGGCGGGGTGATGGAGGAGAGGGACTGGCGCGGCATCGCCGATCTCCTCGTCGACCACGACCTCCTCCTCATCAGCGACGAGGTTTACGCCGAGCTCACCTACGACGGCGACCACTTCTCGCCGGCACGGCTCCCGGAACTCCGGGACCGGACGATCACCCTGAACGGGTTCTCGAAGGCCTTCGCCATGACCGGGTGGCGGATCGGCTACCTCTGCGCCCCGCCCGAGATCACCGCGGCGGCGTTGAAGATTCACCAGTACGTCGCGCTCTGCGCCCCCGTCATGGGCCAGATCGCGGCGTACGAAGCGCTCCGGATCGGGGAGGCCGAGAAGGACGCCATGGTCCGGGAGTACCGTCTCCGGCGCAATCTCTTCGTCGACGGGCTGAACAACCTCGGCCTTACCTGCCACGTCCCGAAGGGTGCGTTCTACGCTTTCCCATCGGTGGAGAGCACCGGCATGACCGATGTCGAGTTTGCGGAGGGGCTTTTACGCGAGCAGCACGTCGCGGTCGTCCCGGGGAGCGCCCTCGGCCCCTCCGGCGCCGGGCACGTGCGGTGCGCCTACGCCGTCTCGCGGGACGATCTCAAGGAGGCTCTCTCCCGGATGGGAACCTTTTTGGAATCGTTAAAATAAAAATACCTCCATAAATATCTTCAAACGAAAATCAAAACCCTTTTATCCGAGATCGCTGCCCGGGCAACCGACAGCCTGATGTCCGACAGAGGAATGACGGATGGAGAACCCCTTTATTTCCACTGGAGATGTGGATTTATTCGGGGATTTTGGCCGGTCGGGATCCCGGTGCGCCTGTACCGGTCATACATGCTCTATCCTCGAAACCCGGGGCAGATCTTAGGGCTCACAGCCGCGTTCCGGCGAAATGATCTGGGTACATGTCGGCATCCCGCACCGGAGGAAAAACTCGATGCGTCAGCCGGTGATGCTCCCGGGGCGAAAATTCCACTGGAAATGAAGGGGTCATGATCCCGACGGTGATCGTGTCCGGGATGATCCGCACAGGCCAGGGCTGCCATGCAATGACTGTTGCCGCGGGAGATCCGGGATATACGCGAATATCGCGGTGCGGCGCCGGCGCCCCGCCCGGCCCGGGTCGGTCCCGAGCCTCTTTTCCGGGGCGCGGAACGATGGTGCGGTGGATGCAGGGGTCGCTGAAATCCGGTTGCCTTTAAACGAGACGACCGTTCTCCCGGTACTGCATTGTAACGTTTATCAGCATGTATCGCTCCATCCTACTTGATAGAACAATGAGTTGTACTATTATCGTCGGCGGGTTCTTTGGTGACGAGGGAAAAGGAAAGATCGTAGCCCACATCGCTCACCAGGACAGACCATCCATCATCTCCCGGGGCGGGGTCGGCCCGAACGCAGGGCACACCGTCCGCATCGGAGAGAAGGAGTACGGAGTTCGGATGGTTCCCTCGGGGTTCGTCTACCCGGAAGCGAGCCTCATGATCGGGAGCGGCGTGCTCGTCGATCCTCGTGTCTTTCTGCGGGAAGTCGACCTGGTCGGCGTCCGGGACAGGATCTTTGTCGATGGGCGGTGCGGTATCATCGAGGAGGAGCACATCGCGCGGGACAGGGGAAGCGAGCACCTCAGTAAGAAGATCGGGAGCACCGGCACCGGGTGCGGCCCGGCGAACGCGGACCGCGTTCTCCGGACGTCGCGGCAGGCGAAGGACGTCCCGGAGCTTGCGGGTTTCATCACCGACGTGGCCGAGGACGTCAACCGGGCCATCGATGACGACGAGGTGGTTCTCCTCGAGGGGACCCAGGGATTCGGGATCTCGCTCTACTTCGGGACCTACCCGTTCGTGACGAGCAAGGACACCTCCGCGTCGCAGATCGCCGCGGACAACGGCGTCGGCCCGACCCGGATCGACGACGTCATCGTCGTCTTCAAGGCCTATCCGACCCGGGTCGGGGAGGGCCCCTTCTCCACCGAGATGACGATGGAGCGGTCGCACGAGCTCGGTATCGAGGAGTTCGGCACCGTCACCCATCGCCAGCGCCGCATCGGCACCTGGGACGGGAAGATGGCGCGGTACTCGGCGATGATCAACGGCTGCACCCAGGCGGCAATCACCGGCATCGACCGGGTCGACCCGGCCTGTTTCGGCGCGACGAAGTACGACCAGCTGACGAAGACGGCACGGGACTTCATCGCGCAGGCCGAAAAGGACATCGGCAAACCCGTCACCCTGATCTCGACGGGTCCCGAGATGTCCCAGATCATCGATCTCAGGAGCGAACTATGAGGAAGAACCTGATGGAGATACTCTGCTGTCCGGTCTGCAAGGGCGAGCTCGACCTGACCGTGACCGAGGAGAGCGGCGAGGAGGTGCTGGAGGGGACGCTCCGGTGCGCGGCGTGCCGCGTCGACTACCCCATCAGCGAGGGCATCCCGAACCTCCTCCCGGAGACTGTCTGCGAGGACTGATTGCGCCGATGACGGAGATCCATCTCAACCGCCGGGGGATTAACTCCATCGAGGTTCCGGACGAGGTCGAGGCAACGCCGGGGAGCGACCTCGTTCTGTGGATCGTCAACCACGGATCGCCGTTGCACATCACCCTCGCCTCCTCGAACTCTTCGGCCTTCACCGGCTTCTTCCACGAGAACCTCTACGTGAACGGGCCCGAGGAGTTCGCCATCCCCATCCGGGAGAACGTCTACCCCGGTACCTTCAATATCGAGGTCATCGCCGGATACGGCGCTAAAAAGGCGGAGTTCCGGGTCGTCGTCAGGGACCGGGCGGCACCGGAGCCCGAACCCGCCGAGACTCTGGAAACTCCCGCCGTTCCCGCGAGATCGCTACGGTGGCGGTCGTCCGCCCCGGCCCTTCTCCTCACCGCCGCCGCCCTGGTGCTCTACGGGCTGTGGCTGGTCTACCGGGTTGATCTCTTAAACGCCGCTGCGTTCGCGGCGCTCCTCCTCGGGGTCATCCTCGCATGGTTGCGGCAGCGGTCGTAGTCGCCGCGTCGCTGCTGGTGGACCGGCTGGTCGGCGACCCGCACTCACGTTACCATCCGGTGGCGCTCCTCGGCCGGTTCATCGGGTGGTGGGGTGTCCCGGCACGGTATCCGGCCCGCATCCAGCGGATTGCCGGGGTCGCGGGGGCCCTCGCGACCGTCGCGCTCTTCGCCGTACCCTTCGCGCTCGTAGAACTCGCCGCCCCCTGGTACCTCTACCTCCTCCTCGCGCCCTTCCTCCTCAAGGCCTGTCTCGCCTGGCGGGCGCTCGAGGAGCATGCCGCCGCGGTAGTGCGGGCGCTCGAGAGCGAGAGCATCGATGCGGGCCGCTCGACGGTCGGGATGATGGTGAGCCGGGATACGGCGCGCCTTGACGCCGAGCACGTCCTCTCGGCCGCCTACGAGTCGATGACCGAGAACCTGGTCGACAGCATCATCTCCCCGCTCTTCTACTTCGGGCTCTTCGGGCTCGCCGGGGCCGCAGCCTTCCGGGCGGTCAACACCCTGGACGCGATGCTCGGCTACCGCGACGAGCGGGCCCGGATCGGGTGGTTCTCCGCCCGCGCCGACGATGTTGCAAACTTCATCCCGGCGCGGGTGACCGGCCTCATCCTCCTCGCCTACTTTGCGGCGAAGGGCCGGTTCGCCCCGGCATATGCGGCGCTCCGGCGCGATGCGAAGAAGCGGCCGGGATTCAACGGCGGGATCCCGATGGCCGTCATCGCCGGCGGCGTCGGGATCCGGCTCGAGAAGCCCGGTGCCTACACGATCGGGGATGCGGAGCAGACGCTCGCGGAAGGGGGCGCCGGGATCGTCTCAGCGGTCCGGGCGGCGACGATCATCTTTGTGATCCTGGAGATCGCCGCACTATTTTTATTGGTGTCCATGAGCTATACATAAGAATAATGAAACTCGAGGAACTGAGATTTGGCACCGAGCTGATCAAGCGCGGCTTTGCGTCGATGCAGAAGGGGGGCGTCATCATGGATGTCGTCAACGCAGAGCAGGCGCAGCTCGCCGAAGAGGCCGGTGCCGTCGCCGTCATGGCGCTTGAGAGAGTCCCCGCCGATATCAGAGCGGCCGGTGGCGTGGCCCGTATGGCCGACCCGCAGAAGATCGTCGAGATCATCGATGCGGTTTCCATCCCGGTGATGGGGAAGGCCCGGATCGGCCACTTCGTCGAGGCGCAGATCCTGGAAGCCCTCGGCGTGGATATGGTCGACGAGAGCGAGGTGCTGACCCCGGCCGACGAGCAGTTCCATATCGATAAGACCCGGTTTTCCGTGCCGTTCGTCTGCGGCGCCCGGAATCTCGGGGAGGCGCTGCGCCGTATCGACGAGGGGGCGGCGATGATCCGGACGAAGGGCGAGGCCGGGACCGGCAACGTCGTGGAGGCCGTCCGCCACATGCGGGCGATCATGGGCGGGATCCGGGCGCTCTCCGGCCTCTCCAGCCAGGAGCTCGTCGACTGCGCCCGCGATATCGAGGCGCCCGTGGAGCTCGTCATCGAGTGCGCAAAGCGCGGCCGCCTCCCCGTGGTAAACTTCTCCGCGGGCGGGATCGCGACGCCCGCCGACGCGGCCCTGATGATGCAGCTCGGCGCCGACGGGGTCTTTGTCGGGTCGGGCATCTTCAAGTCCGCGAACCCCGAGGCGACAGCCCGGGCGATCGTGGAGGCCGTGAACCACTACGACGACGCAAAGGTCATCGCAGAGGTGAGCAAGGGTCTCGGTGAGGCGATGAAGGGCCTCGACGTCCATCTCCTCCGCGAAGACGAGGTGTTGCAGACCCGTGGGCGTTAAGGTCGGCGTCCTCGCGCTCCAGGGCGACGTCGCCGAGCATATCGCGGCGTTCCGGGAGGCCCTCACGGAGAGGCCGGGCTCGTCGGTTGTGACGGTCCGGCACGTGGAGGACCTCGCGGATCTCGACGCGCTCGCGATACCGGGCGGCGAGTCGACGACGAACTCCCGGCTGATCGAGAAGAACGGGCTTTATGAGCCGCTTGTGGGGTTCGAGGGCGGGATCTTCGCCACCTGTGCGGGAATGGTCCTCTCTGCCGACCAAGTGGACGACCCGCGGGTGCGGCCCCTCTCCCTCATCCCGATGCACGTCGCGCGCAACGCCTTCGGGCGGCAGGTCGACTCCCGCGAGGCGATGCTCGAGGTTGCCGGCCTCGCCGAACCCTTCCGGGCGGTCTTCATCCGGGCGCCGGTGGCGACGGACGTCGGCTCCGGCGTCGAGGTGCTCGCCCGGATCCCGGAAGGGATTGTCGCCGTCCGGCACGGCCGGCACATGGCGTTCGCCTTCCACCCGGAGCTCGGCGGGGACCTCCGGCTGCACCGGATGTTTTTAGAGGGGCTCAGGGTATAAGGCCCCGGGATCCTTTTTTTCGGGAGGGTTTTCTGGCACGGAGAGTCGTCCCTCCGGATCTCGTGCGAGGCCGTGAAGAAGTTAAAAACCCACCTGGTATTCTTCGCGCCTCGCACCTCCGGTGCTCCAACTCCGCTCCTAGGGAGCGTCGTTCTTCTCGTGAGTTAATTGATCAGGATAAGTACGGCCTCACGCAAAAGACGCGAAGCCGCGAACGTGATTAAAATTTCCACCCACCACGCATCGCGCCCATTGCGGTTCGAAGTCTGACGGCTTCTTACGCTCGCACTTTGCGTGAAGCAAACACTCAGTCCTCGGCGTCGCCTGCCACCCGCCGCGCCCACGCCTCACCGTCGGCGGTCAGCCGGTAGATGATCCTGTTTCCCTGTGCTTCGCCGGTGATCAGGCCCGCCTTCTTCAGGACGCCGAGGTGTAGGAGAGTTTCGAGTCCGCGATCCCGAGCTGCCTTGACGACGCAGACGCAGAGCGGCTGGACGGCGAGCATCGCCAGGATCTCATCTTCCGGCAACCGTTCTACCAGTCCTGCGATACCGCCGCACCGGCAGAGCGACTCCCCGGCGTTCCGGCGGTTTTCGCTGTCGCCACCACCCTGTTGGACTCCCCCTGTGCGACCCGGAGCAACCGACTCGCAGGGGCCTGCTTCGCTGCCATCAGGGCTCCCGGTTACCAGGAGAGGCATCGGGGTCGCAGAGGACCTGTCCCCAGAACCCCGTGCGCGCCTCCTGGTAGCAGGCGGACGTTGATCGCCGAACCCTCTCTTGAACCTCTTCGCTGGCTGTCAAGACCTCCCGCTCAATTCCACGCAGGTGCAGGCAGGGCGGCCGCAGTTCATACGACCCCCTGATCGACGGCGCACTGAGCGGCCGGCTCATTTGCATACCACCGCTTCTTGAGCCAGAGCGCGACGTTGACGAGCCCGATCAGGACCGGCACCTCGACGAGGGGGCCGATCACGGTCGCGAACGCGACCTGCGAGCCGATGCCGAAGACCGCAACAGCGACGGCGATGGCGAGTTCGAAGTTGTTCGACGCTGCTGTGAAGGCCAGGGTCGCCGAACGCGGGTAGTCGACGTTGAGCCGGTGGCTCATCCGGAACGCGACGAAGAACATCACGAGGAAGTAGATCAGGAGCGGGATCGCGACCCGGACGACGTCGAACGGGACCTGGATGATGTTCGCCCCCTGGGTCGAGAACATCACAATGATCGTGAAGAGCAGGGCGACGAGGGTCAGGGGCGAGATCCGCGGGATGAATCGGGTCTCGTACCACTCTTTCGATCGTACCCGTAGCAGGATAAAGCGGGTCAGAAACCCGGCGATAAACGGGATGCCGAGGTAGATGAAGACCGAGGTCGCGATCTCGGCGATCGTGATGCTGATCGCGGTGCCGGTCCCGATCCCGAGGAGCGGCGGCAGAACCGTGATGAAGATGTACGCGTAGATCGAGTAGAAGAAGACCTGGAAGACGGAGTTTAAGCCCACCACCGCAGCACAGTAGTCGCAGCTCCCGCCGGCGAGGTCGTTCCAGACGATCACCATCGCGATGCACCGGGCGAGGCCCACAAGAATCAGGCCGTACATCAACTCCGGCCGGTCGGCGAGGAAGAGGACCGCGAGGGCAAACATCAGCACGGGCCCGACAAGCCAGTTCTGGAAGAGCGATAAGCCCAGCACCTTCCGGTCGCGGAAGACGTTGCCGAGTTCCTCGTACCGGACCTTCGCGAGCGGCGGGTACATCATCACGATCAGGCCGATCGCGATTGGGATCGAGGTCGTGCCGACCGCGAAGCCGGTGATCGCCTGTGGGACCGAGGGGAAGAAGTACCCAATCCCGATCCCGACCGCCATCGCGAGGAAGATCCAGAGAGTCAGGTAGCGATCGAGGAATGAGAGCCGTTTCATAGTTTCAGCCATGGTCGTTCTCCGTGGTGTCCGGGGGTGTGTCGGTCCCCGGTGCCGGTGAGCGTCAGTCCACCGGTTGGTATGGCCGCAAGCAGGATCAGGCAGCCACCAATCATCGTCTTTTGTTGCATCACGTCACCTCGAACTCGGTCTGTGTAACTGCAATCAGCGCCGGTCCACAGGGACCGCGGTCACGCCCGCCTTCTTTACCGCCATCACGATGTCGTCGACCGAGACAGCGGCCGGGTCGTAGGTGACCTTCAGCTGGTTCGTGATCGCATTCAGGGTGAAAGCGGTCACCCCCTTCAGGGCCTTCACCCGTTTCTCGACCATCTGCCCCTCACAGGCGCAACCGAGCCCTTCGAGCCGGAACGTCGCGGTCGCAGGACCGGACGATCCGGATCCGTTGCCGGGGATGGGGGCTGGAGGCAGCACCTCGTCGGCAGACTCTCCGCAACAACAGCAACCTTCTGTCTCGACGAGGATTGCGGTCGGCAAATCCCGGTCGAGCGACGTATCACCGCAGGAACATCCGGCCCCCGCGGGGACTGTCGCCGTCGATGCCGCACCGACGTCCTCCGCGCCGGAACAGCACGCACCTGTCGCCCCGGCGGCGACGGAGATCTGCGGTTCCCCGCACGAGCAGCCACCGGCTCCCGCCGTTGAAGGAACGGGTAGCGCACCGCCCGCAGGCGCGGTACAGGAGCAGCAGCCAACAGCCGCCGTCGTCTGCGCTGCAGTCGGAATGGCGGGAGCCCTTATCTGGGCAGCAGCGGAGATCTCAGGTTCGGCGCCGCTCCGCCACGTCAGCAGACGCAGGGCATTCAAGATCACGAAGATCGCGCTCCCCTCGTTCAGGAGCAGGCCCGTGACCAGCCCGAGGTAGCCGAGCAGGGCCGCGACGACCATGAACGCGACGTTGATCAACGAGACGGCGATGTTCTGCCGGATCACGGTGACCGTCCGGTGCGAGAGTTCGCGCACATACGCGAGTTTCCCGAGGTCGTCGGACATCAGCACCACGTCGCCGGTCTCGATCGCGATGTCCGTGCCTGCCGCGCCCATCGCGATCCCGACGTCCGCGGCGGCCATGGCAGGTGCGTCGTTGATGCCGTCGCCGACCATGGCCACCGCACCGTACTGCTCTTTTAAATGCCGCACCGCGTCGACCTTATCCGTCGGCAGGAGCTGCGCCCGGTATTCATCCACACCGACACGCCGTGCGATGGCCCGGGCACTCCGTTCGTTGTCACCGGTCAGCATCACGGTCCGGACACCGGCGCGTCTTAACCGCTGCAAGGCCTCGACCGCGCCGGGCCGCACCTCATCGGCGATCGCGATCAGGCCGGCGAGCGTCCCGTCGCGGCTCACGAGGACCACGGTCCGGCCTTCACCCTCGATCCGGGCGATCGTCTCCTCTGCGTGACCGATGTCGATACCCTGTTCGAGCATGGCGCGGGAACTGCCGATGCGGCATGCCTGGCCATCCACCGTCGCCGCGACCCCGCGCCCGGCCGTCTCCTCGAACTGAACGGCCGGCCGACCCGAGAAGGTCCCGCTCTCGCGAGCCTTCCGGACGATCGCGGCCGCGAGGGGGTGGCCCGACCGCGACTCGATGCAGCCGGCGAGGTCGAGCAGTTCATCCCCGGTGAGATCGTTGAAGGCCACGACCTCCGTGACCACGGGCCGTCCGATGGTCAGGGTCCCGGTCTTGTCGAACGCGATCGCCTTCACCGTGTCGATGGTCTCGAGGTAGGCGCCGCCCTTGAAGACTGTCCCCTGCTTCGCAGCGTTCGCCATTGCGCCCACCACTGCGACGGGCACGGAGAGCGCAAGGCCGCAGGAGCACGAGACCACGAAGACGACAAGCCCGCGGTAGATGAACGGATACCACTCGGCGCCGAAGAAGAGCGGCGGCACGGTGGCGACCAGCACGCCGAGGACAAACATGGCCGGCGTGTACCACTTCCCGAAGGAGTCCGAGAACCGCTGGTATGACGTCCGCTTCGCCTGCGCCTCCTCGACCGAGAGGATGATCCGGGAGAGCATCGTCTCGGACGCCGGTTTCGTGACCCGGACCTCGAGTGACCCGTTCTGGTTGATCGTCCCGGCGAAAACGTCCTCGCCGGGGCCGCGGTGCACGGGAACCGGTTCTCCCGTGACCGCTGCCTGGTCGACATACGACGACCCCGCGACGACCGTGCCGTCGACCGGCACCCGCTCGCCCGGTCGGACGATCACGACTTCGCCGACGCCGATCGTCTCGACCGCACAGATGGTCTCGCGGCCGTTGCGCCTGACCAGCGCTTCCTTCGGCACGAGCGCCATGAGCGACCGGATCGCACCCCGGGCTTTATCCACGGCGTAGGACTCGAGGACGTCGCCAAGGGAGTAAACGATGATCAGGACCGCGGCCTCTCCCCAGAGGCCGAGCGCCATCGCGCCGACCGAGCCGATCAGCATGAGCAGGTGGATCGTCGGCGTCAGGTTCTTGAGCGCGATCAGGGCCTTTCGTGCCGGATAGTAGACGCCGATGAGCACGGCGAGCAGGTAGAGCCCGTTCACGATGGTGAGCGACGTCCCGAAGTATCCCGCGACGAAGGCGATCACTGCGGTGAGGAAGCTCCCGTAGAGGGCGAGTTGCTGTGGCTCACGCCACCAGGTGCTCTTCCGCCCCTCGCTCCGCACCTGCGAGGCGGTCATCCCCGTCTCAGCGACGGTGCGGATGATCTCCTGGACCCTGACGATCGTGGGATCGTAGCTGATCCGGGCCTGACCGGTGACCGGCGTGATCTCGTGGCCCCGGACGCCGGCGAGGGCATCCAGTTTTCGGGCGAGCAGGTCGGCGTTGCAGGTGCAGTCCATCCCCTGAATCTGCAGGGTAACCGTATCGGTCTCAGATGTTGGTGGAGGAGTGCTCATTTCGCTCCCATCTCCCGGCGCGCAAACCCCGAACAGGAGATCGCTTCTTTGAATGCTATCACGCTATCGTTCGTCATGGTCACCCCCGCTACAGGAAATGGGTATTTCAATACTCTGAATGTCGAGGATCTTCAGGATCTGAACCGCCTGATCCGATCGGATCCTGTACCAGATGTTTACGCCGTCCCTCCGCGACTCCAGGACCCCGGCCTCCTCCAGGATCCTGAGGTGCTGCGAGACTGTCGGTTGTGCCTTTCCAACGGCCGGCACGAGGGTACACGCGCATCGCTCGCCATCCATCAGGCATTGGACGATCTTTACTCGTGTCTCATCGGCGAGAGCTTTCAGCAGTTTTATCTTCCCTTGCACACCCGGATATTGGTATATTCAAATATATGAATATGATCGCGCTGATCGGGATCCGGCGTCTCCTGAGTCGGGCCCGGCCGGAGACGGGTGTGGGCCGCCGGTACTGAGGAAAACGTCTGTAGAGGTAATCAGACGCGGTGCTGAACGTCACCCTCCGGTTTCGGGACCGGTGGTACGGCGGGGAGGCGACAGTGACTTGTCCCGCTACCACCAACGGAGGAGGTACACCATGAAGAAGGAACTCGTCATCGAATGGAAACACATCGGAAACGAGATCGAGAAGACCGCCGAAGAGTTTGAGGAGACCGGAATGACGCTTTCGGCCGTTCTCGCGGAGATCCGGATGCTCCTCGAGATGGAGGGGGTCAGCGTCCGGGTGGACGAGACCGTCCTCCCCGATGATGCCCCCGCAGGATCGGAGCGCCTCCTCTTCAACGGCATCCCGGTCGAGGAACTCCTGGAGGGGGTCGAGGTGACGACCACGTCCTGCTCCTGCGCATCCTGCGACTCCTGCGGGGGAAACGCGGAGTGCCGGACGCTCCGCTACAACGGCGAGGAGTACGAGGCAATCCCGCCGGAACTGATCGGGCGGGCGGCCGCAAAAGCGCTCGAAATGGAGTGAGGCCGTGACGGAACCCGTCACCCTCGTCACCTGTTCAGGCCTCTCGAACACCGGGAAGCTGACCGGCCGGGTGGGGATGGTGGTCCTGCAGCGGTATCCGGGCGCAATAGAGACCTCGATCCCGGCGAACCGCCTGCCTGCGTCGCTTTCCGGCCGAATCCTCGCGCTGGACGGCTGCGAGGACGCCTGTGCGCTCAAAAAACTCCGGGAGAACAGGGTCGAGCCGGACCTGCATGTCGTCGCGACCGAATGCGGGGTCGTCGAAAACGGTATGGCGGAGCCCCGGTTCGACGAGATCGAGCGGCTCGCGGGCGCGGTAATCGAGGCGATCCGGAGCGGGCAGCAGCCCTGAGTGCATCACCCTTCCGGGCCGTAGCGCCGCCGGAGGATTGCCGGGGCACTCGGGGAACCCCCGGCGACCGCCTCGGCGAAGAGGGGAGCATCGTTGGCAATGCGATCCCCCGGAACCGGAGGCGCCGGAACCGGGGAGAACGTCTGCGCCTCCCGCCACTCCCAGACGGCATCCATCACGGCGTCCGCCGTCGCCATAACGCTCGCGGCCCCGACGTCCACCACGACGGGGTTCGTGATATTCCACCGCTCGACGACGGTATCGAGGAGCCGGCGCCGGACCGTCCAGACCATCGGCGGGTGCGGGTGCGCGGTCAATCGGTCGAGTTGCTCCGCCCAGACCACGCCCTGGAGCTCGAACCTCCCCACCTCGTCGATGACCATCAGATCGGTCTCCCGCGGGTCGGGCGGCGCGAGCGCCCGGCGGCCGAACGCGAGTCCTTCGGGGCGGAAGTAGAACCGGCCGTGGGCCTCGCACCGGGGATCGGGGTCGATCGAACAGAGTTCCTCGTGCTCGCCGGTGGCAAGGTCGACCAGGGTGAACCCCGACCGCCGCCCGTCCCGCACGTGTCCGGGGGCGATGACCCCGCGGGCACGCACGTTCAGCCCGACGATGAGCCCGAGAACCAGGTGCAGGAACGTCGTCTTGCACTGGCCCTGCCCGCCGGTGATGATGAAGACCGGCGCCCGGCGGTTCATTCGGGGAGCCCTCCGCTGCCAGAGATCGGATGGGGAATGGTGGATATATCCCGGCCGGGGAGAATGTTCGCTCCGGAGTACATACATATATTTCCGGGCTGCTCATATAAATCACTTTTACTCGCGAGGTTTGTTTATTTGATCTTGTTGACCTGGTGGGCCAGGCCTCCCGGGATGCCGCCCTCCATCAGTATAAGTAGAAAAACGGGACAATACCATAACGGAGTTAATGACTATGGCTGAGAAGAACGTCGTGCTCCACACGACCATGGGAGATATCACGATCCGCCTCTACGACGACATGCCGGTGACCGCGGGAAACTTTGAGAAACTCGCAAAATCCGGGTTCTACGACGGCACGATCTTTCACCGCGTGATCGCGAACTTCATGATCCAGGGCGGCGATCCCACCGGCACCGGGACGGGCGGCCCGGGCTACACCATCACCGACGAGTTCGTGAAGGGCCACTCAAATGTCCGGGGGACGATCGCGATGGCGAACACCGGACGCCCGAACACCGGCGGCAGCCAGTTCTTCATCAACCTGGTGGACAACACCTACCTCGACTGGGACAACCCCCAGACGCCGAGCGCCCACCCGGTCTTTGGGGAGGTCGTCGGCGGGATGGACATCGTCGACAGGATCGGGAAGGTGAAGACGGGCTCCGCCGATAAGCCGAAGGTCCCCGTCCGGATCGAGAAGGCGGAAGTCCTGGAGTAATCTCTTTTTATGCGCCAGAGTGACGCCGGCCGCAGGGACCCGGGCGTGATCGAGGAGCGGATCGGCTATGCCTTTCGTGACCGCGCACTTCTCACGCGGGCGCTCACCCGCCTCGCCTACACCCTGGAGGCCGGCCTCCCTGCCGATGCTCACATGGACGCTCTCGCCACTCTCGGCGATGCGGTCATCAACGTGGCCGTCGTGGAGGCGGTGATCGCGAAGGGAGCGCACGACAAAGGCGCGATCACGAACCGCAAGATGAACCTGGTGAATATGACCCGGCTCCGCGCTCTCGCCGAAGACCTCGCTCTCGCGGACTACGTCCGCTGGGGGAAGGGCGAGGCCGCGCAGAAGGTCTGGACCTCCGGCCGGGTCCTCGCCGAGTGCCTGGAGGCGCTTGTCGGCGCCGTCTACCTTGACGGCGGGATGGAGGCGGCCGCGGGAGTGCTCCGGCGGCTCGGCCTCACGGAGAGCGTGTAACCGTTCTCTCCGTCGAACGCTTCACACAACCCCCGGGGAAACCCGTTCGTCGATAGAAGGCAGTATAGCCTCACGCGAAGAGCGCGAAGCCGCGAAGGGGAGTTGCTCTCGGATAACCGTCCTTCGCGGCTTCGCGTGAGTCAATGATTTAGGATAATTTGAAGGAACTCATCCTTAGCGGAGCGATTCCTCTAAGTCAATTACCCTGTTCTTCCACCGCCGATCCCGGCAGGGGCTCTCTCGCCGGGGCAACGGCCGGCGGCCGCATCAGGAGCCAGGCGACGGCGAACCCCACCGCCGCGAGGGCCGCGACCCACGGGAAGACCCCGAGATACGTCCCGGTCGCCGTCCGGATGAACCCCGCGAGCTGCGGCCCGGCGATGGCGCCTGCGCCGTAGGCGAGGAAGACGACCCCATAGCAGCGCGGGTAGTCGCACGTCCCGAAGTAGGACGCCGTTGCCGTCGGCGCGATCGCAAGCCAGCCCCCGAGGCATCCCCAGAGGACGGCGAACGAGACGACGTAGGCGGGCACGCCGGGCACGAGCCACATCAGGACGGACGCCGCCGCGATCAACGCAAACGTCAGCATCGCCGTCTTCTGCGGGGATATCCGGTCGGTGAGGTTCCCGAACGCCGGCCGGCCCAGCCCGTTGAAGACGGCGAAGAACCCGACGAGGAGCGTCGCGAGCCCCGCGTCGACCCCGGCGAGTTCGGTCCCGACCGGTTTTGCGATCGAGATCGCCATGAGCCCCGCGAGGCAGCCGACGAAGTAGCAGGCGAAGAGCCCGTAGAACGTTCCCGTCCGGAGCATCCCTCTCCGGTCGCACTCGCAGACCGGCGTCGTTCCGACCCCGGGCGCGGGTGCCGACCATCCCGCCGGCCGCCAGCCCTCCGGCGGGAACCGGAGCGGCAGGGCCGAGAGGACCAGCACGGCGATGAGCGCGGCCCCGAATATCCTGAACGTCGCCATCACCCCGTATGCGGCGATAAGGGCTCCGGCGGCGTTCGCGGTGACGAAGGCCGAGAACCCGAACCCGAGGAGGGCAAGCCCGACCGCGAGCCCCCGCCGGTCCGGGAACCACCGGGTAGCAACGGCGACCGGCGCCCCGTAGGCGATCCCGACCCCGAGACCGCCGATAACGCCGTAGACGATGTAGAGGGCCTCGACCGACGTCGCCGTCGAGGCGAGGAGCCACCCGAGGCCGGTGAGGAGCCCGCCGACGATCGTCACCCTCCGCGGGCCGTAGCGCTCGATGTACTTCCCGGCGAGCGGCATCGCTATCGCGAAGAAGGCGAGGAAGACCGAGAACGGGAGGAGAACCTCCGCCGCCGTCACCTCCCGGCCGAGCGTCGCGGTGAAGTGCGCCGCGAGCGGCGCCACAAATACGCTCCAGGAGTAGATGCTCCCGAGGCAGAGGTTGGCGACGAGGCCGAGGGCGACGAGCCCCCATCGCCCCTTCTCCGCAGGCAGCCCGAAGATCGTTGGTGTGTCCGTCATGACCGTCTACTCCTCGAGCGTTGAGATGTCGCCCGGATCCATGCCGAGCTCGCGGGCTTTCAGGACCCGGCGCATGATCTTGCCGCTCCGGGTCTTCGGGAGCCTGTCCATGAACTCGATCTCGGCCGGAACCGCGACGGGCCCGAGGCTCTTCCTGACGTGCCGGGCGAGGTCGTCGGTGAGGCCGTCGCCGGGGCTCACTCCCACGCGGAGGGTGACGAACGCCTTGATGACGTGCCCTTTCAGGGGGTCGGGTTTCCCGATCACCGCGGCCTCCGCCACCGCGTCGTGGGAGACGAGCGCGCTCTCGACCTCGGCCGTCCCGATGTTGTGCCCGGCGACGACGATCAGGTCGTCCGCCCGGCCGAGGACCATGATGTAGCCGTCCTCGTCCTTCACCGCGAGGTCGCCTGCGGTGTAGCACCCCGGGATGGTCTTCCAGTAGGCGCGGTAACGCTCGTCGTTGCCGTGAACCGTCCGGAGCATGGCGGGCCAGGGCTCCCGGATCACCAGGAACCCGCCGGTGCCGGGCGGGACCGGGAACCCCCTCCTGTCGACGACGTCCATGACAGCGCCCGGAATGGGTTTGCCGGCAAACCCCGGCTTCATCGGTTCGCCGACCATCGTGGTGATCATGTGCATCCCGGTCTCGGTCTGCCACCAGGTGTCCACGATCGGGCACCGCCCGCCGCCGATGGTGCGGTAGTACCACTCGAACGCCTCCGGGTTGAGCGGTTCGCCGACCGACCCGAGGATGCGGAGCGTCGAAAGGTCGTACTTCGCCGGCCACTCGTCACCGTAGCGCATGAACATCCGGATGGCCGTCGGTGCGGTGTAGAAGATCGTCACCCCCAGATCCTGAACCAGCCGCCAGTAGGCGCCCGGATCCGGGTAGTCGGGCGTCCCTTCGGCGATGACGACGGTCGTCCCGACCGCAAGCGGGCCGTAGACGATGTAGCTGTGGCCGGTGATCCACCCGGGGTCGGCGGTGCACCAGAGGATATCGGTCTCCTTGATGTCGAAGTCGTGGCGGGCGGTGTAGTAGGTCCCGACCATGTAACCGCCGCAGGTGTGGACGATCCCCTTCGGTGCGCCGGTCGAACCGCTCGTATACAGGATGAAGAGCGGGTCCTCCGAGTCCATCACCTCCGCCGGGCAGTCGGGTGCGGCGCGGGCCACCAGATCGGCGTAGTCGACCTCCGTCCCGGGGTCGAGTTCGACAGCCGGGGTCTCCCTCCGGAGGACGACGACCCGCTCGACGGACGGTGTGTGGGCGAGCGCCTCACTCGCGAGTTCACGGAGCGGAACGGTCTTTCCCCGACGGTAACCGACGTCCGCGATGACGAGGACCTTTGCCTCCGCGTCGTTGATCCGCATCGCGAGCGCGTCGGGCCCGAATCCGCCGAAGACCACCGAGTGGACGGCACCGATCCGGGCGCAGGCGAGCATCGCGACGATCTGCTCGGGGACGAGCGGCATGTAGATGCAGACCCGGTCGCCTTTCCCGACGCCGAGGGACTTCAGGCCGTTTGCAAACCGCATCACCTCGTGGTGGAGGCCGTCGTAGGTGATGACCCGCTCCGCCCCGTCCTCACCGCGCCAGACGATCGCCGGCTTATCCTTCCGGCTACCGGCGGCGTGGCGGTCCAGGCAGTTTGCGGTGATGTTTAACTTCGCGTTGACAAACCATCGCGCATACGGGGGGTTCCACTCCCTGACCCGGTCCCAGGACTCGAACCAGGAGAGTTCACGGGCGATCCGGTCCCAGAAAGCCTCCGGGTCACGCATGAACTCCTGGTATGCCCGGGTGTAGTCCGGTGTCCAGGCGGTTGCCTTGCACCGGGGGTCGGGGAGGTAGCGTTTCTCTTCCAGTTTCACGGTGAATGTCTGCTCCATACTTCCTCAATTTACACGATTCATCATACCCGATTGCCGCGGCCGGTCCCCGAATGGGCCACCGTACCGTGCAAAAGTGGCTGATCCTCCGACCGACAACCTTTCCGGCCGCTCGGTCCGTGGTTGTGCTGCCGTACATGCGGTCGCCGGCAACCGGTGCCGGCTCCGCCGGGAGCGTAATCTTCCCGGGCGCCTCCTCCCGCGCGGCGCCGCTATCTTACATGATCTATCATGAAGAATTTATCACGATCTATAATGTAAAATCTAAAAAATAAATGTTGCGGTCGGCCAGGTGGGGCTTCCGGGCCCGGGCAAGGGGCCGGTTTCCCCTGTTTCTGGCCAGAAAGGCACTACAACCAGCCCTTCCGGTTAATGGCCACCGCGATGAGCGAGGAGACGATCAGGGAGAGAACGATGATGATGAGGAACCCGTAGGGGTGGTCCTCGAGGGGGACCGGGACGTTCATACCGAGGAAACTCGCGATCATTGTGGGGATCGCGAGGATGATGGTGATCGATGTGAGGAGTTTCAAGATGTTGTTGAAGTTGTTCGATATGATCGAGGCGAAGGCATCCATCGTCTCGGTGAGGATCGTCGAGTACGTGCTTGCCATCTCGATCGCCTGCTTGTTCTCGACGATGACGTCTTCGAGGAGGTCGGTGTCGTCCTCGTACATCCGGAGCGGCTGGAACGTCAGGGTCTTGTCGAGGACGCTCTGGTTGCTCCGGAGCGACGTCGAGAAGTAAACCAGGCTCTTTTTGAGGTTCATCAACTGGATCAGTTCCTTATTTCGCATCGACTGGTTCAGTTCGGCCCCAATCCGGTCGGATAATCGCTCGATCTGGCGCAGGTACTGGAGGAAGTAGGACGCGTTCCGGAAGAGGATCTGCAGTACGAACCGGGTCTTCTTGAAGGTGTAGAAGAGCTTCACCCGGCCGTTCGCAAAGTCCTGGATGATCGCGTTCTCGCGGAGGCAGACCGTGACGATGGTGTCGGGCGTGACGATGATCCCGAGCGGCATCGTCGTGTAGAGGATCGTCTGTTCCGGGTAGGGCACCGGGATATCGATGACGATCAGGGTGATGCCGTCCTCGTTCTCGGTCCGCGGCCGCTCCTCCTCATCGAGCGCCGCCCGGAGGTAGTCGCCCGGAATGGAGAGCCTTGCCGAGACCTCCTCGATCTCTTCCCGCAGCGGATTGATCATCGAAACCCAGGAACCGGGCTCGAACGTGCCGGTCTCCTCCGTCCGTGGCACCGGGGCCGCTTCAACTGTGCGATAGATGTGGAACATGGTCTCTCACCCCGCCCGCGGGAGAGTTCACATTCTACTGTTGTCGGCGGGCGGGATGAAGGTATGGACGCCTGGAAGAGACCGGGCCTGACCGGGCCTGAAAAAAAAGGTTAGAAGAGCAGGAGCAGCGGTGCAAAGACCAGCGATACCATGGACATCAACTTCAGGAGGATGTTCAGGGAAGGTCCTGACGTGTCCTTGAAGGGGTCGCCCACGGTGTCGCCGACAACCGCTGCCTTGTGGGCATCCGAACCCTTGCCCCCGAGATGGCCCATCTCGATGTATTTCTTTGCGTTGTCCCAGGCACCTCCGGCGTTCGCCATCGTGACGGCGAGGAGGAACCCGGACGCAAGCGAACCGACGAGCAGGCCGCCAAGAGCTTCGGTGCCGAGGACGAACCCGACGGAGAGCGGCGCGACGATGGCCAGGACGCCGGGCAGGATCATCTCACGCAGTGCTGCCTTCGTGGAGATGGCGATACAGGAGGTGTAGTCGGGGTCGGCTTTTCCCTCCATGAGGCCGGTGATCTCCCTGAACTGGCGGCGGACTTCGTGGACGATGCTGTATGCCGCCTTGCTGACCGCCGTCATCGTGATGGCGCAGAAGAGGAAGGGAAGCATCGCACCGATCAGAACGCCGATGAAGACGTTCGGGACCGCTACGTCGATGACCGAGAGACCGACCGCCTGGGTGTAGGAGGCGAAGAGGGCGAGCGCCGTCAGCGCTGCAGACCCGATGGCGAACCCCTTACCGATGGCGGCGGTCGTGTTGCCGACAGAGTCCAGGGTATCGGTGATCTCGCGAACCTCGGGCTTCTGGTGGGACATCTCGGCGATACCGCCGGCGTTGTCGGCGACCGGGCCGTAGGCGTCGACGGAGAGCGAGATCCCGAGCGTCGCGAGCATGCCGACGGCGGCGATGGCGATACCGTAGAGCCCGGCGGTCGTGTAGGCGACGTAGATCGCGACGGAAACGATCAGGACCGGCCAGATGGTGCTCTCCATTCCCTTCGCAAACCCGGTGATGATGGTGGTCGCCGCCCCGGTCTCAGTGGACTTCACGATAGAGAGGGTCGGCTTCCGGTCGAACGAGGTGTAGTACTCGGTGATCAGGCCGATGGCGAACCCTGCGACGAGACCGGCGACGGTGGCGTAGAAGACCCCGATGTACTCCGCCCCGAGGAGCCCTGTCACCAGGAAGTAGGTAGCGACGATGGTTACGACCATCGCAGCAACCAGGCCCTTGTTGAAGGCCAGGTGGATGGCGCTGCTCTCGGTCTTGTTGGTCCGGACGAAGAGCGAGCCGATGATGGACGCGATGATGCCGACCGCGGAGATGAGCAGCGGGAGGAGGATCACGTTCATGACGTCGGTGTTCGCGAACTGCGTGGCCGCGAAGGCGACGCCGAGGATCATCGCCGATATGATCGCGCCGACGTAGGATTCGTAGAGGTCGGCACCCATGCCGGCGACGTCGCCGACGTTGTCACCGACGTTGTCGGCGATGACGGCAGGGTTGCGGGGGTCGTCCTCGGGGATGCCTGCCTCGACCTTGCCGACGAGGTCGGCGCCGACGTCTGCGGCCTTGGTGAAGATGCCACCGCCGACACGGGCGAAGAGGGCGATCGAGCTCGCGCCGAGACCGAATCCGGTCACGTGGGTGAGGACTTCAGCCTGGGTAAGCCCCGTGAAGGTGCTGATAGCCACATACGCGATCGAGAGCCCGAGAAGCCCGAGCCCGACCACGGCCATGCCCATGACCGAGCCGCTCGAGAATGAGACGCGGAACGCATCCGCGATCCCGCGCCGTGCGGCGTTCGTGGTCCGGACGTTTGCGGCCGTGGCGGTGAACATGCCGATGTAGCCGGCGGTCGCCGAGAGGACCGCGCCGAACACGAAGCAGGCGGCGGTGAACACGCCGATCCCGAGCGCAAGGACAACGGCAAGCACGATGACAAATATTCCGATAGCGCGGTACTGCCTGTTCAGGTAGACCATTGCTCCCGTATGGATAGCGGCAGCAATCTTCTGCATCAGTTCAGTACCCGTACCCTCCCGCTTGATACTCATGTAGGAGTATCCTGCGAACAGGAGAGCGAGAACGGCACACAGGGGTGCCAGATACACCAGATCCATCTCTCTGCATTCCTCCGATTGTGTAACATATACAATGGGATTCAACAGTTTTAAACATGCGGAAAGTATTCAGGAAAAAGAACGGGTGTCAGCTGAAATCCATCACTTCCGGCTGGAGTGTCTGGAGATCGATGACAAACGCTCGCGCAGGTGTTGGATTGATGTTCATCTGCTTCTGAAACGCCGTCTGGGCCTGCCAGGTGCCGGCGTTCACCCCGAGAACGCCCCGGTAGCGGGTGATGCCGCAGATATGGACGTGCCCCGTGAGAAGGATCTCGGGAAGGGGATCGATGACGAGCCGGTCGGTCTTCATCGCGGCGATCGGCGTCCGCATCCCGTAGGGGACGGCGAGCAGCCGGCGTTTGAGCATCTCATCCATGATCTCCCCGGGCCGCTCGTAACTTGCGCCCGGGATGAGCCCGATCATGTCGTCGATCGACCGGCCGTGGTACATCAGGACCCGGACACCCTGGAGGTTTAAGAGGCACGGGTTCTCGACAAGGGTGCAGTTTGACGGGAACTTCGCAGTGAACTCCGGCGGGAGAGCCGGTTGCGGCTCGGCCATCCTGACGACGTCGTGGTTCCCCGGCGCGGCGACGATCCGGATCCGCGAGGGCAGGTCGCGGAGCATCTCCGCAAAGACGTCGTACTGCTCGTAGATGTTCTTGATCGTCAGCTCGTTCTCCTGTCCGGGGTAGATCCCGATACCGTCGACGAGGTCGCCCGCGATCAGGAGGTATGCGGCATCGGAGTCCTGGAGCCAGTCGGCGAACCGGTTCCACGCCTCATCGAGGAAGGTGTCGCTTCCTACATGGACGTCGGAGATGAGAATCGCTTTGCCCGGGCGGTCGCTCTTGAACGGGGCGTTGTTGATGGGGACGTCCGGGCGAAAGAGCTGCTCGGCGAAGAAGAGGCCGCCGTCGCTCGAGAGTTTTCCCTTGACCCCGAGCACCTCATCGGGGAGGATCCGTTCCGCCTCCGCGAACGAATCGTCCCGCCCTTTGTTGAAGAGCACCCGGATCGCCCCGGTCGGATCCTCCATCTCGATGAGACGGTGCCCTTTGGCGGTCGTCCGGGCGTCGGCCACCATCCCGATGATGCTGCACTCCTCGTCCCGGTAGCGGTGGGGAGACTTCACCAGTGCCTCGACCGGCATCGTGGTCATCCGGCTCCGGATCATCGAGGAGAGGCAGTTGTAGCGGTTTCGGAAGTAGTGGACGGCGTCCTCGTGGCCGGTGATACTGCCCGTGGTTCCGGCGCTCCCCATGATCACCTCGAGCTCGGGGTCGACGAGGAACCGCGTCCCGTCCCGGACTTTCCTGAGGGCCGGGATATGCTCTGAGGAGACGACCAGAGTGCCGTCGGGGACCCCCGCCGCAATCCGGTCGATGAGCGCGGGATCGTTCTGCTCACGGATGTAACTCACCACGTCGGGATGGACCTGATGTTTCAACTCGAGGAACCGGCGTACTATCTCGGCGTTGGCGAGCATGGACTCCAAGATATTCTCCCCCCGGCAATATGGGTTTATCTTTTTCGCGTTCCGGAGAAATACTTCATACACCCCCAAGCAACGAGATCTCCCGGAGGTTCCCCTGTTGTCGATGAAAATGGTAGTGGTATGGCCTCAGAGGGGGATATTCTACAGAGCCTTTTTTCGCGTTTTGTCCCCGGTCTGGACATCCGGGGAACTTATGTATATGAAGGGTAGCAATCTCTTTAGAACAGATGTCGGATACCACCTGGCTGCAGCGTGCAGCATCGGCCCTTACGGCGTTCCGGGAGAGCGACCACCCGGTCGTCTCGCTCTCCCGCGACCTCCTCTGGGTCGTCGCGGTCGTGGGGGGTATCGCCCTCGTCCTCTTCCTCTTCTCCGGGACCTGGCCGGCGGTGGTCACGATCGAGTCGGAGAGCATGGTCCCGAACATGAACGTCGGCGACCTGGTGCTCGTCGTCGACGAGGACCGGTTCGGCCCCCTGACGACCTGGGACGACGGGCGGTGGACGGGGCATACGTCCTTCGGGAACTACGGCGACGTGATCGTCTACCGGCCGAACGGTGCCGACTCCGTCAACCCGATCATCCATCGCGCGATGACCTACGTCGATACCGCCGCCGTAGTTGAGTCGGGGCTCGGGGCCTACTACGACGACCCGCACGGCGGCTACATCACCAAAGGCGACAACAACCCCTACACCGACCAGCCGAACCTCCGGATCGCGGGCGTCGGGGTGATCGAGCCGGTGAAGAAAGAGTGGATTGTGGGGAAAGCCCTCGTTGCGGTGCCGCTCGTCGGCTACCTTCCCCTGCACCTCGCGGAGTTTGCCGTCGTCATCATCATCGTCATCCTCATCCACGACTTCGTCCTTGCGCGCCGAAAAGAGAAAGAAAAATAGATCCGGGAACTACAGGAGAGCTGTTTACGATGCCCAACTCGCTGCATACCCTGCTTGACGATACACTTGCCGGCCACCGGCTCACGGAGGAGGAGGCCGTCCGCCTCCTCTCGACGCGCGGCCGGGAAGTCTGGGCGATTGCCGCCGCCGCAGACGAGCTCCGCGCACGAAGAGTCGGTGATACCGTCACCTACGTCCGGAACCAGAACATCAACGTCACCAACCTCTGCGTGAACGCCTGCGGGTTCTGCGGTTTCTCCCGGAAATCGGGCGACGCCGATGCCTTCTTTTACGGCGAGGCCGAGGTGCGGGAGAAGGCGCGGGCGGCGCGCGAGCGCGGCGTCACCGAGGTCTGCACGGTGAGCGGGCTTCACCCGGAGTTCGACGCCCAATCCTATGCCGATATCTACTCCTGGATACGGGACGAGGCTCCCGGCGTACACATCCACGCGAGCAACCCGATGGAGGTGGCGTATGCCGCGAGAAAGAGCGGCATCTCCACCGGGGAAGTCCTGGAGATGATGAGGGACGCGGGTCTCGCCACCCTCTGCGGGACCGCGGCCGAGATCCTGGTGGACAGCATCCGTGCTGTGATCTGCCCCGACAAGATCGACACGGCGACCTGGACCCGGATCATCAAGGAGGCGCACCGTCTCGGCATCCGGTCGACGGCGACGATCATGTACGGCTCCTGCGAGAGCGCAGGCGATCGCGCCCGGCACCTTGCAATCCTCCGCGAGATCCAGGACGAAACCCGCGGGTTCACGGAGTTCGTGCCCCTCTCGTTCATCCACAAAAACACCCCCCTCTACCGGGCGGGGCAAGCCTCGCCCGGGGCGACCGGCAGAGAAGACCTCCTGCTCGTTGCGGTTGCCCGGCTCTTCCTCGACAACTTCGACCACATCCAGGCCTCCTGGGTGAAGGTCGGGACGAAGATGGCGCAGCTCGGGCTTCTTGCGGGCGCAGACGACCTCGGCGGGACGCTCTTTGAGGAGAGCATATCCCGGGAGGCGGGCGCCCGGGATACCGATTACCTGGATCCGGCGGAGATGCAGCGGATAGCAGGGGATCTCGGCCGGGTGCTCCGGCGGCGGACGACGATCTACGATCTCCTTCCGGGCTGACCTCCGGGAGAGACCGGACCGGTTCACCGGGATTTTCAAAACCATATCTGGAAAATTATAAATATCCTAGAATAGAGTGTCGCTCCTCAACGCCGGCCGGGTGCTGGCGATTGGGAGGAGAACGATATGTTAGGTGGTGGCCTTGTAGGGCTTGCAATCCTCTTCTTTGTACTGGCACTTATCTTCGCCATACTCGGGGCACGAGGTATTGCAGGAATGACAATGTCGGTCGCGAAGTGGCTGGTTATCATCTTCATTGTCCTCGCGGTCATATCGCTGCTGCTCTGACTGCAGCCGGGCAGGGGAGATGGCGGGCAGCCGGCTGGAGAACACACCGCCCTCCCTGAGACACCCTGCTCGCGAGGACTGAGGGTCAGGAGCGCGGCTCTGAGAGGAGACCGGCCGCTGGAAAGGCGCGGGGGTTCCGGTTCTCAGTCCTCGGGCTGGAGGTACCTGACGATTGTGTCCGCGACCGCCCTGGCCTTCTTCATCGCCTGTTCGTCTTTGCGGATATCCCCCGGCGCGTAGCCCTTCCCGCAGACGTAGCCGAGGTACGAGAACTCGTGGGTGTTCAGGAACCCCTCCATGGTCTCGAGGGCGCGCTCGCACCCGCGGTCGGCGCAGACGGCGACGGCGACGGCTCTCCTCCCCGACAGCCTCCGGTCGTGGTAGAGGGAGTAGGTCCGGTCGATCAGGTTCTTCGTCTGGCCGTTGATGTCGTAGTAGTAGGTCGGGGCGCCGAGGACGAGCACCTCGCAGTCGATCATCTTCTCTGCAACGAGGCCCCAGTCGTCGTCCTCCGTCACGCACCACTTCGCGTCCTTACAGGCTTCGCACCCGGTGCAGGGTCGGATGTCCATACCGGCGAGTGAGAGAAACTCGGTCTCGATGCCCGCCTCCCGCACCCGATCAAGGATGGTGGTGACGAGAGCCGCGGTGTTGCCGTTTTTGCGCATGCTTCCGGAGATACCGAGAACGTTCATACCCTATGCTCGTTCCTCTCGTTCTTGATTCTTGTGATCCGGGCATCGAGACCAAGATCCCGGAGTGCCGCGGCGACCTCGGGGACCGGGTCGCCGGGACGGTAAAAGAGGTGGGAAGGGCAGGCGCAGTCGCTGCACCCGAATCCCGGGACGGAGGACCCGGCGACGGCGCGGGCAAGATCGCACTCGCAGTCCCGGTCGGTGGCGGCGGTGATGACGGCGGCGGGGAAGAAGTGCGGGTCGAGGAGGAGGTAGTCGATGTGCCACCGGGGCGGGCGGTCCCGGCGGAGGGCGAGCCGCAGGTGCCGGTCTGCCCGGGCAAGGCCGCCGCTCCCCCGGGCGGAACCCACGTAGACGTGACTGCCGGCGGAGAACTCCCTCTCCCCGAGGGCGCCGATCCGGACGACGCAGCCGGTGTTCTCGAGGACGAGGGCGTAGACCCCCCTATCCATAGAACCGGAGCGCCTCCCGGGCGGCCGCGATATGCCTCCCGCCGCCGCGGAGGGCGGGCTCGCCGTGGCCGGGGTAGAGTCCCTCGATGTCGAGGGCGCTGAGGCGTTCGATGGATGCCGCGAGCGCCGTCCGGTCGCCGCCGGGGAAGTCGTAGCGCCCGAAGGATCCGCCGGTAAAGACGGTGTCCCCGGAGAAGAGGATCTTCGCCGCTTCGGCGTAGAGGCAGATCCCGCCCGGCGTATGCCCGGGGGTGTGGATGACGCGGAGGTTCCCTATCCGGTCGCCGTCGGCAAGAACGGTGTCGGGGACGATCCCGGGCGAGCGGCCCCCGAAGACCATCGAGAGGCTCCGGGCGTCGTCGGTGAGGCCGGGCGCGTCCGCCTGGTGGATGCAGACGGCCGCATCGCCGCAGAGCCGCGCGATCTCCTTCACGTGGGCGATATGGTCGTAGTGGGCGTGGGTGATGACGATCGTATCGATCGCGGCGGCATAGGGCTCCACCATCATCGGGAGAACGCCCGCGTCGATAAGGATGTTTTCGTAAACGAACGAATTGGCGTAGGTCGCATTGCTCGCGATCCACCGGACTGGCATGCAGACTAATATGGCTTCCGGGCAAATGGTTCTTATGCATACCCTGATCTCCGCGTGCCTGAGCGGGGTCCCCCCCGAGGTGGAGGCGATTGCCCGGGAAGAGGATCTCGTCCCGCACCGTGTCGCCCGGGCGATCGCCCGCGGCCGGATCGTCATTCCGGCAAACCCCACGAGACCGCACCGGCTCTGCGCCATCGGGGAGGGCTGCAGGGTGCGGGTCAACGTGAACGTCGGAACGTCGGGAACCCGGTGCGACGAGGATCTCGAGGTCGAGAAGGCGAAGGCGGCACTCCGGGAGGGTGCGGACGCGCTGATGGACCTCTCGACCGGCGGCGATCTCGTCCGCATCCGGCGCCGAATCCTCGAACTCGATGCGCCGGTCGGCACTGTCCCCGTCTACGAGGCGGTCCGGCGGGCGGGGAGTGCGGCGGACGTCGACGGTGATCTGCTCTTTAAGGTGATCCGGGAGCACTGTAAGCAGGGCGTGGACTTCCTGACCCTGCACTGCGGCGTGAACCGCGACGCCCTCGCGTCGCTCCGGGCCGACCCCCGGACGATGGGCGTTGTCAGCAGGGGCGGGGCGTTCCACGTGGCGATGATGGCCGCGACCGGTGAGGAGAACCCCCTCTATGCCGAGTACGACTACCTGCTCGAGATTCTCGCCGAACACGACGTCGTCGTGAGCCTCGGCGACGGGATGCGGCCGGGCGCGCTCGTGGACGCCGGCCATCTCGCGAAGTCGACCGAGTACCTGACGCTCGGCCATCTCGCAAAGCGGGCGCTCGCCGCCGGGGTGCAGCGGATGATCGAGGGGCCGGGGCATATCCCGGCCGACCAGATCGGCTACAACGTCCGGATGATCAAGGAACTGACCGACGGCGCTCCGCTCTACCTGCTCGGCCCGCTCGTGACCGACGTGGCGCCGGGCTACGACCACGTCGTGGGGGCGATCGGCGGCGCGATCGCCTGCATGAACGGCGCCGACTTCCTCTGCATGGTCTCGCCGAGCGAGCACCTGGCGCTGCCGGACGTCCGCGACATCGTGGAAGGAACGCGGGTGGCGAAGATCGCGGCGCATGTCGGGAGCCTCTCCCGTGCCGCCGCACACACGAAGAACCGCGAGATCCGGATGGCGGAGGCGCGCCGGGCGCTCGACTGGGAGAAGCAGTTCGAGGCGGCGCTCGCTCCCGACGAGGCCCGGCGGATCCACGAGCGCGACGGCGATCTCGAGACGTGCTCGATGTGCGGCGACCTCTGCGCCGTGAAGATGGTTCGGGATATCCTCCCGGCCCCGGACGAACGGATGGAGCGGTAGAAGGGGTGACCCTTCAGAACTTCTCTCTCTGATTCTTGTGCATAGAGCCCCAAAACCCCCTATCCTTAATATTGTGGAATATCCATGCAATTTACGAGCAAACCAGCTCTGTATTCTACACCTGCAGTAGAACAACTCAGACTATTACAGATACCCGTCGTTCACGGCTTTCCATGGATATCGCATTTTGGGGTGGCGGCTCGCGGGGAGGGGGGATGCTCCCCCCTATGGCGATACCCCCACGGTCCACCGCACCGGGCTTTTCGTTCGTCTAAGTTGTTCGGTGGTCGAACCTGAGGATCTCCAGCCATCCCACCTCCGACCAGCCATTGCGCGCAGAACCGCACCGCAGTCCGAGCCCCTTGAATGTTGGATGGGCCCCGCTCACTTCACTCGAACCGCCCGTCGATCCAGGCGGCTATCGCGTCGCGGCTCCGCCGGTAGGCCGCAAGCACCTTATCCGGGGTTCCCGTGGCCCGGCCCGGGTCCGGGAAGTCGACGTGGAGCGTCTCCTTCGTCCAGGGAAACATCGGGCAGACGCCTCCGGCACAGAGTACAACCGCGTAGTCCATCTCCTTCCCGTCGAAGAGGGTGAGATCCTTTGCCCGCTGCCCGGCGATATCGACCCCGATCTCGTCCATGACCTTTGCGGCGAGGGGATCGAGGGCGGTCGGGGCGATCCCGGCGGAGCAGGCCTCGTAACGGTCGCCGTGGCGGGCGCGGAGGTAACCCTCCGCCATCTGGGTCCGGGCGGCGTTGTTCGTGCCGATGAAGAGCACTCTCTGCTTCATGCCCCTCCCTGCACGGCCGGGTGCAAAAAGGTTGCCCGACACCCTCGAAGTGCGACCGGCGCGCGCCCCGGGGACGATCATTGCTCCACGCGGTGTCTGGTAGATGGGTGTGGAACTCCCCTTCGCGGCTTCGCGCTCTTCGCGTGCGGCCGTATCATCGCCTATAAACTGTCAGCTCACGCGAAGCCGCGAAGAACGCGAAGAACGGTTTGTCTGAGAGCAACTCCCCCTCCCAACTTCGCCCCTTCCCGCCTTCGACAATCCACGCGGCGCTCCAGGCGTGTGGGGCCGGCACCCCCAGCCCGGCAGGAGAGAGGATGTCTCAGGCGCGTCCTGCGTTGAGGATTCTGACCGCGAGCAGGGCGGCGTTCACGCCGTTGTCCACCCCGACGCAGGCCACCGGCACACCCTTCGGCATCTGGACGATCGAGAGGAGGGCGTCGAGGCCCATCAGCGTCCCGCTCACTGGAACGCCGATCACCGGGCGCTTCGTCTTCGAGGCAATCACTCCCGGGAGGGCCGCCGAGAGTCCGGCTATCGCGATGAAGACCCGTGCATCGCTCGCCTTCACGTACTCGTCCAGCCGCTCGGGGTCGCGGTGTGCCGAGATCACGGCGTAGTCGTAGGACACGCCGTGCTCTTTTAAGGTCTCGAAGACTTTCTCCGCAACGGCGCCGTCCGAGGCGGAACCGCAGATAACCGTGACGTCTGCCATATCCAGATTCAGTTGTGCCCCGCTACTTTTTCACCCTGCCGATATTGCACGGTGGTGAGGTTGATATGACACTACATCCAAGTTCCTTGCAGGAACAGCGTCTGTCCTCGACGAAACGATACGGACTGATATCTCATGGAACAAGAACCACTCCTGATGATCCCCGGCCCCGTGCCCGTTCCGCAGCGGGTACGCGCCGCCATGACGCGGCAGGCTATCAACCACCGCGGCCCCGAGTTCGGCGCCGCCTACGCGGAGACCGTCCGGACCTTGAAGACCCTCTTTGGTACCGCAAACGAACTCTACATCATCAGCGGCTCGGGAAGCGCCGGCATGGAGGCCGGCATCGCGAACTTCGGGCGGGACAGATCGATCGTCTCGCTCGTAAACGG
The DNA here is from genome assembly GCF_019669965.1 of Methanoculleus chikugoensis. Classification (NCBI taxonomy): domain Archaea; kingdom Methanobacteriati; phylum Methanobacteriota; class Methanomicrobia; order Methanomicrobiales; family Methanomicrobiaceae; genus Methanoculleus; species Methanoculleus chikugoensis. The sequence continues at coordinate 239,981 of NZ_AP019781.1, forward strand.
TAAGTTCGGCGACCGTTTCGCGAAGATTGCAGAGCGTTACGGCACCGTCACCGTCCTCGACTCCGAGTGGGGAACCCCGCTCGATCTCGCGGCCCTCGAGCGGGAACTCGAGGCCGGGGCCGAGGTCGTCACGATGGTCCACAACGAGACGAGCGCGGGTATCAGGAACCCCGCACCCGAGGTCGGCAAACTCGCCCGGAAGCACGACGCACTCTTCATCATGGACGGGGTCACCTCCATCGGCGGCGACGACGTCCGGATGGATGAATGGGGCGTCGATGTCGCCGTCGTCGGCTCGCAGAAGTGCCTCGCGGCTCCCGCAGGCCTCGCGGCCATCGCCGTCAGCGACCGCGCCTGGGACCGGATATCGGAGAAGCGGCCGTTCTACCTCGACATGGCCGCCTACAGAAAGAGCGGCAAGGGTACCCCGATGGAGACCCCCTACACCCCGGCGGTCCCGCTCTTCCTCGCGCTCCACGAGGCCTGCAAGATCATCGACGAGGAAGGCGTCGACGCCCGGATCGCCCGCCACTGCCGGATGGCCGACGCCGTCCGCGCCGCGGCGAAGGCCTGGGGCGTCGACCTCTTCCCGAAGCTCGACGAACACCACGCCTACTCGAACACCGCGACCGCGATGCGGATCCCGGACGGCATCACCGACAAGGATCTCCGGGGAACCGTCAAAAAGTTCGGGATCGAGATCGCCGGCGGCCAGGACCACCTCAAGGGGAAGATCTTCCGGATCGGCACCATGGGCAGCGTCGGGGCGCAGGAGATCCTCGCCACCCTCGCGGCCGTCCAGTTCACCTTGAAGAAGTCCGGGTTCAAGGCCGGGGACGGGGTGGAGGCGGCTGCTGAGGTGCTCCTCGGATGAAGATCGGGATCGCCGACACGACGTTTGCCCGGATCGACATGGGCCGGATCGCCGCGGAAGAGATCCGCAAGCACGCGAGCGTGGGGCTGGAGCGCTACGTCGTCCCGGGGATCAAGGATCTCCCGGTGGCCTGCAAGAAACTGATCGAGGAGCGGGGATGCGACCTCGTGATGGCGCTCGGGATGCCCGGGGGAGCGGAGAAGGACAAGGTCTGCGCCCACGAGGCCTCGCAGGGCCTCATCCTTTGCCAGCTGATGACGAACAAACACATCATCGAGGTCTTCGTCCACGAGGACGAGGCAGGGGACGCAAAGGAACTTGCCTGGCTGATGGAGCAGCGGACGAGGGAGCATGCGGTGAACGCCGTCCGGCTCGCCCTCCGCCCGAAAGACCTCGAGAAGCTCGCCGGGACCGGCCAGCGGCAGGGGTTCGAGGACGTCGGTCCCGCACGCCCCTGACGCAAAAAAGTGAGGATTATCAACAACCGGTGCGAGTAGTACCACAGGAAGGATTACAAATGACGATAAACCTTGGATTCGTCGTCGCGGAGTTCAACCGCGACATCACCTACATGATGGAGATCGAGGCCCGGGAGCACGCCCGCTTCCTCGACGCGGAGGTCGCCGATACGATCTACGTCCCCGGCGCCTACGACATGCCGCTTGCGATCAAGAAGATGCTCACTGAGGGGAAGGTCGACGCGGTCGTCACCATCGGCTGCGTGATCGAGGGCGCGACCCAGCACGACGAGATCGTCGTCCAGCACGCGGCGCGTAAGATCATCGACCTCTCCCTTGAGTTCGGCAAGCCCGTTGCCCTCGGGATCTCGGGGCCGGGGATGACCCGGATGGAAGCGACCGAGCGGATCGACTACGCGAAGCGCGCCGTCGAGTCGGCCGTGAAGATGGTTCAGCGGTTGGAATGAGGGGCCTCTCGGAGAAGGTTGCGGCCATCGCTCCTTCCGCGACGATCGAGATCTCGAACGCCGCAAAGCGGATGGCGCAGGAGGGTGTCGACGTCATCAGCCTCTCCATCGGGGAGCCGGACTTCGACACCCCGGAGCACATCAAGGATGCCTGCATCGACGCCCTCCACCGGGGCGAGACGCATTACGCCCCGAGTGCCGGGATACCCGCGCTGACGTCTGCGATCGCGGAGAAGATCGCCCGCGAGAACGGCGTCCCCGCAAAGTCCGACGAGGTGATCGTCACCTGCGGGGCGAAAGACGCCATCTACGAGGCAATGGAGGCCGTCCTGAACCCGGGCGACGAGGTGCTCATCCTCGATCCGGCGTGGGTGTCGTACGAGCCCTGCGTTCAACTTGCGGGCGCCGTCGCCCGGCATCACGCACTCTCGCTCAAGACCTTCCAGGTCGACGACACTCTTCTTGAGGCCGTCGGCCCCCGGACGAAGATGATCGTGGTCAACTCCCCCTCGAACCCCTCCGGCGCGGTGCTGGATGGCGACTCGCTCGGGCTCATCGCCGATATCTGCCGCGACCACGACCTCTACGCGCTCTCCGACGAGATCTACGAGAAACTGGTCTACGGGAAGGAGCACGTCTCCCTCGCCTCCCTCCCGGAGATGGCCGAGCGGACGATCACGATCAACGGGTTCTCGAAGGCCTATGCGATGACCGGGTGGCGGATCGGCTACGCGGTTGCTCCGCGGCCGATCCTCCGGCAGATGGAGAAGGTGCAGCAGCACACCATATCGCACCCGACGACGTTTGCGATGTTCGGCGCCCTCGCCGCGATCGAGGGTCCCCAGGACTGCGTGGAGACGATGCGCCGCGAGTTCGAGCGCCGCCGCGACTACCTCATCCCGGCGCTCCGCGACCTCGGCTACGCCACCGCACCGGCCGACGGCGCTTTCTACGCCTACGTGCAGGTCGACGGCGACGACATGGCGGTTGCCCGGTCGTGGCTCCGGGACATCCACGTGGCGGTCACCCCGGGAACCGCGTTTCACACCCCCGGCTGGCTCCGCCTCTCCTACGCGACCTCGATGGAGAACCTCGAGGAAGCGGTCGGGCGGATCGCGCGGGTCTAAGACCCTATCCTTTTTCCCCGACTTCGTTCTCCCTTCCGCTTCCGCTCCGGCAGCCGTTGCAGCCTCTCGTAGTATTTGACCGCATCGGCGGGGCGGTCGAGGTGGATCAGGGCCACCGCCTTTCCGTTGAGGGCTTCGTCGTCGTCGGGGTTGAGGGCGAGAACCCGGTCGTAGCAGTCGAGCGCCTCCTCGCAGCGATCCAGGAGCACGAGCGCGTTCCCCTTCGTCGTCCAGGCCTCAACCCTCGCGGGATCGATCTCGAGCGCGTGCGTATAACAGGTGACGGCCTCGCCGTACCGTCCGAGGACGAAGAGCGCGAGCCCTTTATTGTACCAGGCGTCCGCGTTCTCCGGGTGCATCCGGAGTTCCCGGTCGTAGCAGACGAGCGCCTTGTCGTAGTGCGACAGAACGGAGAGGACGCTTGCTTTGTTGTTCCAGACCCGCTGGTTCTCCGGGTCGATCTCGAGCGCCCGCTCGTAGCAGACGAGCGCCTCCTCGTAGCGCTCGAGCTGGTAGAGTGCGTTGCCGTAGTTGTTCCAGGCGATGGCGTTCTCGGGGTGCGCCCTGACCACGGCCCGGTAGCATTCGATTGCAGCCTCGCAGTCCCCGAGGGCGTAATGACACTCGCCCCGGTAGTACTCCGCGTCGGTATGGCCGGGCTGGAGTTTGAGCGCCTGGCCCAGGCACTCTATCGCCTCCCCGTACCGCTTCAGGGCGAAGTAGAGCAGGCCTTTCTGGTACCAGATCTCCGCGTCGACGGCGTTCACCCGGAGCGCGCGGTCGAAGCAGGCGAGCGCGAGGTCGTACCGCTTCAGTTTCTTCAGCGCCGTGGCCTTCAGATACCAGATCCCGGGGTAATCGGGGTTGAGCCGGAACGCCCGCTCGTAGCAGTCGAGCGCCTCTTCGTAGCGCTCCAGGTTCTGCAGTGCCCGGCCCCGGTTGTACCAGGCCTCGATGTCGTCGGGACGGAGGGCGAGCGCGCGGTCGAAGCAGGCGATTGACTCGTCGTAGCGCTGGAGCGCCGAGAGCGTGCACCCTTTGGTGTACCAGGTATCGGTGTGGTTCGGGTCGATGGCGACGGCGCGGTCGTAGGAGGCGAGTGCGTCCTCGAAGCGGGCGAGGAGGGTCTCGATGGTCCCTCTGGCATACCAGGCGTTTGCGTTCCCCGGATCGAGCGCGACCACCCGGTCATAGCACTCGATCGCCGCCTCGTACCGGCGCTCGCCGGCAAGCGCCGTGCCGCGGGCGAGCCAGGCGTCGATCCGGTCCGGTTCGAGCACGACCACCCGGTCGTAACACGCGATTGCCTCGGGAGTGAGCCCGATCTTCCGGAGGGCGTGGCCCCGGATGAGCCAGGCGTTCGCGGAGTCCGGTGCGAGTTTCACCGCCTGGCCGGAGGATCCGGCCGCCTCCCGGTACTCCCTGATCTCGTACATCGCCTGCCCCCGGGCCTGCCAGAACCGGGCACAGGTCGGGTCGATCCTGATCGCCTGGTCGAAGCATTCGATCGCTCCCCGGTGGTCCCGGGCGCCGGTGAGGGCGAGCCCCTTATGGTACCAGGCGGCGCCGGTGCCGGGGCTCTGCAGAATCGCCCGGTCGTAGCACTCGACGGCCCGGTCGTACTGCCCTTGCTCGGCGTATGCCCGTCCCTTCCTGCACAAGGCGTCGGCGCTCTTCCAGGGGAGTTCCATTTCGTGAAAGATAGCCACCGGATTAAAAAAGGATTTCGATAACGTTCTCAAGGAATCCGCCAACGCGGAAAAATTATTTCGTTTCGTTCTTGTTCTCTCCGGATTCGGGTCCGCCCGGTGCGCCGGATCGATTGGCAACGTATACATGCTCCGGGATCTAAACCGGGGATCGAGGTAACCCGATCGGACCGGACGAGCATGAGAAAGATGCGTGATACCCCGAACCGCGATCGCCCGCGCGAAAAACTGGCAGCACGGGGACCCCGGGCGCTCACCGATGCCGAACTGATCGCCCTTCTCATCGGGCGCGGCACGGCGGGGCGGGACGTTCGAGAGGTCGCGGGCGACGTCGAACGCTGCCTGAAGCATGCGAAAGGCTGCCCCTCCTATGACGATCTCCTCGAAATAGATGGTATCGGTTCGGCAAAAGCCTGCGAGATCATGGCCTGCTTCGAACTCGGGCGGCGGTATCTCGGGGGCGACGGGGTCTCCGGGCACCGGATCGCCTCTCCCGTCGATGTGCTCCCGCTGGTTGCCGAGTGGCGGGACAAAAAGCAGGAGTACTTCCTGTGCGTCACCTTAAACGGTGCCGGCGAGGTGATCGAGCGCCGGGTGGTCACCGTCGGGACCCTGAACCAGAGCCTCGTCCACCCCCGGGAGGTCTTCTCCGAGGCGATCACCGACCGTGCGGCATCGGTCATCCTTATCCACAACCATCCCTCGGGCACTCTTGAGCCGTCCACCCAGGATCTCGGCATCACCCGGCAGCTCGTCGAGGCCGGATCGATCCTCGGCATCCGGGTGCTCGACCACATCATCGTCACGAAGAAAGGCTACGCGAGCTTAAAGGAGCTCGGGCACCTGTAACAGCGGGGACAAACCGCCCTAACACCCCGGTAATACCGCTCTCGTCCCCCGGTTTGAGCCGAACGCCGTCGGTGGATCTCTGAAATCCGGTGAATACCTCCGCATTCGGCATCACGACCCTGAAAAAATTTATCCCCTCTCGTAGGCCAAGAGTATACGAGGCGTACTCACCATGGACACTGGATTTCTCCGGGTGTTGCTCGATCCCGGACGATTTTTTGAAGCGCGTATGCAGGAAAAACCGAGCCTGAAGATACCGGCGCTGATTGCGCTCGTCATCGGGCTGATCGGTGCGGTATCGACCATACCGATGACGGATATCACCATGGCCATGCTTCCCGCGGATATGCAGGGCCTCGGGGTGATCATGATGGTCATCTCCGCCGGCGTTGCCTTCATCGGCGGGTTTCTCGCGTGGATCATTTACGGTTTCGTCTTCCACATTGTCTCGATGATCTTCAAGGGCCAGGGCGACCTCGAGCGGACGATGGAGTTCACCGGCTACGGGCTCCTTCCCCAGGTCTTCGGGGGCATCATCGGGACATACTTCTCCTACCAGCTTCTCTCGGGCCTGAACATCCCGCCCATGACGAACCCCGAGCAGATGGTGGAGTTCTCCGAGAACCTGATGACGATTCTCACGACCGATCCCCTGGCGCGGATTGCCGGGATCGTGGGCATTCTCTTCATGATATGGAGCGCCAATATCTGGATCTTCGGTATGAAGTACGCGCGGAACCTCTCCACGCGGGACGCGGTTCTCACCGTCGGAATACCCGTGGGGCTCTACATCCTCTATATGCTCATCACACTTGCCGGATGGCTGTAACATGAAATCACTCAATGTTTTGATCATATCACTCCTCTGTGCCGCGATAGCGTTCACCGCACCGGCCAGCGCCGGTCCTGCGGACATCACCGTGGTCTCCTCGTCGCTCGACCCCTCGGTCCTGATGAAGGGGGACACCGGGACGCTGACGGTGGTCGTCCAGAACACCGGTGCCGAGACCGTGGCCATCCGGAGCGCCCGGCTCTACGGCAGCGGGGTCGTTCCCCTGAGCGAGCCCTATCCCTCGGTCGGGGAGCTCGGCGCCGGGAACAGCAAGACGTTCACCTTCACCGTCCGGGCGGACGGGGGGGAAGGAACGTTCTACCCGACGTTCGTGCTCGACTTCCGTGACGGTGCCGGCAACCTGCGCTACCCGGTTCCGGTCCAGGTCGAGAACACGCCGCTCAGCGCGTCGGTGATCCAAAAGCCGGACGCTTTCGCCGAGTCGCGAACGGCCGATATCACCGTCCGGGTGGGCAACCCGCGGCCGAACGCCGCCTCGGGCGTCCAGGTGATCCCGCAGGGGAGCGGCTTTACCGTCACGCCGACCGGCGGGTTCATCGGCAGCCTCGCCCCCGACGCGTCCGGGACGGTCACCTTCAACCTGACCCCGACCGCGGAGACGGACGTCACGTTCCAGGTGGTCTGGCGCAACGGGATCAACACCCACACCACCGACCTCGTCCTGCCGGTCGCGTTCGGCGAGGACAAGAAGCAGGCCGACCCCGTCATCACCAACGTCGAGGTCACGCCGATCGCCGGGGGCTACCGGATCGTGGGCGACGTCATGAACGCCGGTCTCGAGTCCGCCCGGTCGGTCGTCATCAGCCCCGGGTCGCCCGCGACGCCCATCGACCCGTTCCGGGTCTACGTCGTCGGAACGCTCGATCCCGACGACATCTCGTCGTTCGAGGTGACGTTTAAGGTCGACGGGACCGTGGCGGAGATCCCGGTCGTCGTCGAGTACCGGGACGACGACGGCAACCGCTACACGGCGACGCGGCTGATCGATCTCGGCGGCACGACGGCCGCCCCGCTCAAAGAGCAGGAGGACGGCGGGTTCCCGATAGCCGGGATCCTCGTCGTGGCGCTCGTCGCGCTCGGGGTTGCCGGAGCGATCTACTACTCGTGGAAGCGGACGTAACGACGATGCCGGTCATCTCTTTCGAGAACGTGAGGAAGGTCTACCCCCTCCCGGCGGGCGACGTCGTGGCGCTCGCCGGCGTCGATATCGCCATCGAGGAGGGAGAGTTCGTCCTGATCATGGGCCCCTCGGGGTCGGGGAAGTCGACGCTCCTGAATATCATGGGGTCGCTCGACGTCCCGACCTCGGGCGAGGTCACCATCGCCGGCAACAGGATCGGCGGGATGGACGACGACGACCTGACCCTTCTGCGGCGCGACCATATCGGGTTCGTCTTCCAGCAGTTCAACCTGATCCCGCTCCTCTCGATCGTCGAGAACGTCGAGTATCCCCTGATCCTGAAGGGTCGGCAGAACGGCACCCGGGAACGGGCGGAGGAAGTCCTCAGGGCGGTCGGGATCGAGAAGACCCATTTCACCCATAAGCCGGGCGAACTCTCCGGCGGGCAGCAGCAGCGGGTCGCGATCGCCCGGGCGCTCGTCAACGATCCCGATTTCCTCCTCTGCGACGAGCCGACCGGGAACCTGGACTCGAAGACCGGCACCGCCATCATGACCCTCCTCGACCGGATGAACCGCGAGGAGGGCAAGACCGTCGTCATGGTCACCCACGACCCCCGCATGACCGAATACGCCGACCGGACGATCCGGCTCGTCGACGGGAGGGTGGAAGAATGACGTTCTTCGACCTCGCCCGCCGGAACGTCGTCCGCCACTGGCTCCGGTCGTCCCTTGCGGTCATCGGGATCGTCATCGGCGTCATCGCGATCGCCTCCCTCGGGATCATGGGCAACAGCATCGGCCTGATGTTCAACGACATGGTCAGCGACGTCGGCGACACCGTCATCGTCTCCCCGGCGATGGGCGTGGGCGGCGGCAAACTCACCGAGCGGCAGGTCTCCGATATCGCCCGGGCGGTCGGCTCGAACGACGTCATACCGTTCTCGAGCACCGCTGACAGGTTATCCGTGGGCGATAAGGAGAGCGCCGCGATGATCTACGCGATCCCCGCCGAGGATATCCCCGCTCTGCTCGAAGTGGAGTCGGGGGCCTACCCGAGGGATACGGGCGGCGGGTGCCTGATCGGGAGCGAGCTTGCCGCGAACAGCAGGGAGAACGGCCTGAAACTCGGTGCCCGGGTCAGGATCGGCGACGAGACCCTCCGTGTCGTGGGCGTGCTCAAGGAGCGGGGAATGGGGTTCGACATCAACCCCGATTACGCCATCGTCGTCCCTTACACCTGGTATTCGAGTCACTACGACGAAGAAGATTACGACCAGGCGATCGTGAAGGTCAGGGACGTCAACGATATCGACGCGGTCAAGGAGTCGATCGAGCAGCGGATGAACCGCCGGGAGGATACCGTCAACGTCATGGATACGAGAGGGATCCTCGAGAGCGTCTTTGCGGCCACCGAGTCGATCACGGTGTTTCTCGCGGGAATCGGCGCGATATCGCTCCTTGTTGCCGGGGTCTCGATCCTGAACGTGATGCTGATGTCGGTGACCGAGCGGATCAAGGAGATCGGCGTTCTCCGGAGTATCGGCACCCGGCGGGGCGAGGTGATGCGGATGTTCATCTACGAGGCACTCCTCCTCGGCATTGCGGGCGCTCTCATCGGGGGCGTGCTCAGTTTCTGCACCGGGTATCTGGTGACCGTGGTCTTCGCCGGAAACGCGGACTATCTCTTCGACCCGGCGAGCCTCCTCTACATCGTCTTCGGGATGGCCTTCGGCGTCATCACGAGCGTGGCATCCGGCCTCTACCCGGCCTGGAAGGCGGCGCACCTGAACCCGATCCAGGCGCTGCGCCACGAGTGACGGCCTAACCCGCACATTTCTCTTTTTCCCGCTCGATATCGCCACGGAGCGTCTCGAAGAGATCGTCGATCGTTTCAGGCGCACCGGGAAGGAGGGCAAGATACTCACGTTCCCCCTCGACGACGAGGAGCGCAACCGGGGTCAGGCTGATTGCGGCCGCTTCCCCCATGCAGAGCGTGAACGTCCTGATGATGGGGATGATGTACCGGCCGCCTGCCGTACGGCCGCCGCCGACGACGAGATCGGTTGCTTTAGGCACCCGCCGCACCTCTTCCCGATACCCGGCGGAGCCGCTCTCTCACCGGTCTGTCCAGAAGAGCCCTTGCGACCGCGATGAGGATCAGGAGCGGCCGGCGGATCTGCATCCGGAGCGAAAACGTGCCTTCGAAGACCTCGCGGTCGAAGACCGGGGTCACCACGAAGTCGATCGCCTCCGCCGGCCGGAGTGCGTAACGGATGGCGGTGCAGTAACCGTACACGACGCCGGTGTCGGCGGGGCTCGCGAGGCCGAGGGTGATATCCCCCCGGAGCGATTCAAGGTAGAGGGACCGGTAGACGGTCTTGAGGATCGTCCGGATATGCGGCCAGAGGTCGCCGGCGGCGTCGAGGTATTCCCGCACCGGCCGGGCCGGCCGCTTCTCCTCGATCTTCTCCTCTTTCTCCTCCGGTTTTCCCGCCGCCATCTCCCCGAGATCCCGGGCCATGATCCGACGGCCGGCGAGGAGGATCTCGAGCACCTGCACCTCGTCGGCGACCCGGACCCTCGCCCCCACGATGCCCCAGGCTACGGTTGCCGTCGCCCGGGCGCTCTCCCGGCTGCAACCGGCGATCGTCGAGACGGTCACCGGAACCAGGTAGAGGGCCAGCAGAAGAGCGAGGATGAGGACGGCGGCGACGAGCAGGATGGAGAAAAGGATGGTCGCGGCCATACGACGGAGGGGAAGAGGGCCTATGCCTCTCCTTCACCGCCGATCGGGATCTCCCTTCCACCTTCCGGTACCGGGGACGTTCTGCCGCCCTTGCGCTGCTGCATCATCTCGGAGCCCTTCTCGAGCACCTTCTCGATGTGGGGGCCGACCGCCTCCCCGATCGTCGAGATGACCTCGGCGATCTCGCTCTTCTTCTTCAGCGAGACCACCTGGATGCCCTCGGGGCCGGGGACGCCTTTGGTGATGATGATCAGGGCAACGGCCGATATGCCGCCGCCGCCGCCACTCGCGGATCCGGATCCGCCGGCCGGCCGGCCTTCCCTCTTCTCTCCTGACCCTTCACCGCCGCCGAACCCGAGCCCGAACTCGGCGACCGGTATGATAACCCGCTCGCCGGCCTCGATCGGGGCACCGAGGACGGCGCTCGCGCAGAGTGTTCGTGCAAGTTGATCGACGGTTATCTGAAGCATCGATTCGCCTGTCAAACTGTTCACCACAGGTAATCCACTCACCGGCCCCGTATATAATGGTTGGGGTTTCCCGGCGGCCGCCTGTCGACGCCCTCACGGCAGGAGCCGCCAGCCCACGGCCAGCGCGGCGAGGACGGCGAGGCCGAGTGCGGCGACGAGCGCCAGCCGCAACGAGGTGTTTGTGAGCCGGGTGAGGGCGGTCGTGAGTTCTCGGCGGTAGATGTAGGCGAACAATCCTGCTATCAGGAGGAAGAAGAGCCACTCGCTCGGCTGGGCGAGCTCCCGGAGAATCGATTCCCAGAAGTAATCTTCCGGGTAGCCGTGGCTCGGGAGAGGACCGAGGAACGGCCAGAACCACTCGATCGGGTGCCGCCACATCGCGTCGAAGAACTGGTGGCTCGCCATCCCGGCGGCGACGGCGAAAAGATCGATCCTCCGGCGGTAGTAATAGAGGATGAGGCCGGCGATGACGACCAGGAAGAGGATTGTGAGGCCGTGGAAGTAGATTCTGCCGTAGCCCACGGTTCCGGCGAGGAGGATGTGCCCGAGCGGCTTGTCGATCAGATCGGGGAGCACGGCGCCCAGCACGGCGAGAGCAAGAACCCTCCGGTCGCCGGCGATCGCCGCGAGCACGACGCCTATGAGGAGACCGACCATGGCGTGGGCGAGGAGGTACATCGGTATCCCGTGGCGGGGCGTGCATATACTCTTTTTCCCGTGCGGACCGGGTGGGGATTGGATCCGTGCAGTATCAAAGTGATCTCAATTGATCAATAGTGTTGGATAATGTATATATGTGTTCAGAGTACACCGTGATGCATGCAGACGAAGATCCTCCTTGACGAGGGAGAGATGCCGAAACGGTGGTACAACATCCAGGCAGACCTCCCGACTCCCATGGACCCGCCCCTTCACCCGGCTACCGGGAAACCGGCGGTCCCCGACGATCTCCGCCACATCTTTCCGATGGAACTGATCCGGCAGGAGATGAGCACGGAGCGCTACATCGATATCCCCGAGGAAGTCCGGGATATCCTCACCCTCTGGAGACCGAGCCCGCTCTACCGGGCAAGAAGGCTCGAGGCGGCCTTGAAGACCCCGGCGAAGATCTACTTCAAGTGGGAGGGCGTGAGCCCGCCGGGTTCGCACAAGCCCAACACTGCCATTCCGCAGGCCTACTACAACCGCGAAGAGGGGATCGAGCGGCTCGCGACCGAGACCGGGGCGGGGCAGTGGGGGTCGTCGCTCGCGTTTGCGACGAGCCTCTTCGATATGGAGTGCACCGTCTACATGGTTCGGAGTTCCTACGACCAGAAGCCCTACCGTAAGAGCATGATGCAGGTCTACGGCGCCGAGTGCATCCCGAGCCCGTCCGAGAAGACCCGGTCCGGCAAGGCCATCCTCGCCCGCGACCCGGATACGCCGGGCTCCCTCGGGATCGCCATATCCGAGGCGGTCGAGGACGCAGCCGCCCACGAGAACACCAACTACGCCCTCGGTTCCGTCCTCAACCATGTCTGCCTCCACCAGACGATCATCGGCCAGGAGGCACAGCAGCAGCTTGCGGCTGTGGACGCCTACCCCGATGTGGTGATCGGGTGCGTCGGCGGCGGCACGAACTTCGCCGGCCTCTCGTTCCCGTTTGCGGGGGCGAAGATAACCGGGAAGCATCCCGAGACCGATATCGTCGCGGTGGAACCCGCCGCCTGCCCGACCCTGACGAAGGGGCTCTATGCCTACGATTTCGGGGACGTCGCGGGGCTGACGCCGCTTCTTCGGATGTTCACCCTCGGCCACGACTTCGTCCCGCCGGCGATCCATGCCGGAGGGCTCCGTTACCACGGAGCGTCGCCGCTCGTCTCCCGGCTCGTCCAGGATGGGGTCGTCCGGCCGGTCGCCTACCGGCAGAACGAGGTCTTCGAGGCCGCCGTGCTCTTCGCCCGGACGGAAGGGATCGTCGTCGCCCCCGAGGCCGCCCACGCGGTGAAGGCCGCGGTCGACGAGGCGCTCCGGTGCCGGGAGACCGGTGACGCGAAGACGATCCTCTTCAACAACTCCGGGCACGGCAACTTCGACTTCTCCTCCTACGAGGCCTACTTTGCAGGAAGGCTCGTCGACTACGAGTACCCGGCGGAGCTGATCAAAGAGTCGCTCGCCCGGCTACCGGTGACGGGGTGATGCCGGTGGACTGGACTGCGCTCCAAGAGAGCTGAACACGACTTCGGGATACGAGGAGGCCGTTGCCGCGGCGGACGCGAGCGGCCGGCCTCTCGTCGTCCCGGTATATGGAGAGATCCCGCTCCCCGCGACTTCGCCGGCCGACCTCTATGCCTCCCTCCGCGAAGGGCCCGGGTTCCTGCTCGAGTCGCTTGAGGGGAGCGCGAAGACCGCCCGTTACTCGTTCATCTGCACCGCCCCGTCCGCGACCGTCGCCGTGGCCTCCGACGGCACGCTGACGGTCTCCGGCGATCCGCGTATCCGGGAGGTTGCCGCCGGCATCGAGGCCGCCGACCCCCTCGACGCCCTTCGGTCGTTCATGGACGGGTTCCGGGTCGCTTCCGCGCCGCTTCCCCGCTTCTCCGGGGGGCTTGCCGGTTACTTCTCCTACGACCTCGCCTCGTCCCTCTACCCGGTTCCCCTGCCGGAGGGGGTCGAAGAACCCGTTGCCCGGTTCATGCTGGCGCGGGACTGCCTCGCCCTCGACCACAAGAGAGAACGGCTTGCGGTCATCGCAAACCTGCTCGTTGCCGACGGGACCGATGCGGAGGAGGAGCACCATCGGGCCCGAACGGCGATCGTGAAGCGGACCGCCCGGATTCGCGATCTTCCGCCGCCGTCCCCGTGCGGGCGGTGCAGGTCCGGCGTCCCGGCGTCGTCCTGCACCCCGGACGAGTTCTCGGGCGCGGTCCTCCGGATAAAAGAGCATATCGCTGCGGGCGACGTCTTCCAGGCCGTCCTCTCCCGGCGGCTCGCCTGCCGCATCGCCGGCGACCCGTTTGCCGTCTACCGGCGGCTCCGGGCGGAGAACCCGAGCCCCTACATGTACTACCTGGACTTCGGCGACCGCCAGGTCGCCGGGAGCAGCCCCGAGATGCTCGTCCGGGTGGAGGACGGCCGGGTGACGACCGTCCCGATCGCCGGCACCCGGCCACGGGGGCGAACCCCGGCGGAGGACGACCTGCTCGCGGCCGAGCTCCTCGCCGACGAGAAGGAGCGGGCGGAGCACGTCATGCTCGTCGACCTTGCACGAAACGACGTCGGGGCGGTCTCGGCCTATGGGAGCGTCTCGGTGAAGGACTTCATGACCGTCGAGCGGTTCTCCCACGTCCAGCACATCGTCTCGACGGTCACGGGGACGCTCCGGGAGGGGTGCGACCGGTTCGACGCCCTCCGCTCCTGTTTCCCGGCGGGAACCGTCTCGGGCGCCCCGAAGGTCCGGGCGATGCAGATCATCGGCGAGACGGAAGGGTTCCGGCGCGGGATCTACGCCGGGGCCGTCGGCTACGTTGGCTTTTCCGGCACGATGGATCTCGCGATAGCCATCCGGACGGTTCTGGTGCAGGACGGCGTCGCTTCCGTCCAGGTGGGGGCCGGGATCGTGGCCGACTCCGACCCCGGCCGGGAGTGGACCGAGACCGAGAACAAAGGGCGGGCGATGCTTGCGGCGCTCGGTGCGGAGGCGGAGTGATGCGGGTGCTCGTCATCGACAGCTACGACAGTTTCACCTTCAACCTCTGCCAGCAGATCGGGGTGCTCGGTGCGGAACCGGTCGTGGTGAAGAGCGATACGCCGTCTGAGCGGCTACGATCCGGATCGTTCGACCGGATCGTCCTCTCGCCCGGCCCAGGGCATCCCCGGGACTCCGCCCTCTACCGGGAGGTTCTCGGCACGATCAGCCGCACCGTCCCGACGCTCGGGGTCTGTCTCGGCCACCAGGCGATCGGCCTCGCGTTCGGCGCCCGGATCGTCAGGGCGGACCGGCTGATGCACGGGAAGCGGTCGGTCGTCCGGCACGACGGAGCGGGGATCTACGCGGGCGTGCCCGATCCCCTCGTCGCGACCCGCTACCATTCCCTCGTCATCGACCCGGCATCCGTCCCGGACTGCCTCGCGGTGACCGCCACGAGCGACGACGGGGCGATCATGGGCGTCCGGCACCGGTCGTTCCCGATCGAGGGGGTGCAGTTCCACCCGGAGAGCATCCTCACCCCCGAAGGGAACCGGCTGGTGGCGAACTTCCTCTCCGGCACGGGGGGTGCGGGATGATCCGCGAGGCGATCGCCCGGGTCTCCTCGGGCACGGACCTCTCCCCGGCCGAGGCGGGAGGGGTGATGGAGGAGATCATGCACGGTGCGGCGACTCCCGCCCAGATCGGCGGATTCCTCACGGCGCTCCGGATGAAGGGGGAGACCGTTGTAGAGATCGCGGCGTTCGCCCGGGCAATGCGGGCGGCGGCCGTCCCGGTCTCTCTCCCCTCCCCGGGGGAGCGGGTGGATACATGCGGAACCGGGGGCGACGGCGCGGGGACGTTCAACATCAGCACCGCAGCCGCCTTCGTCGCGGCCGGTGCGGGCGTCCCGGTCGTGAAGCACGGGAACCGGGGGGTTTCGAGCCGGTGCGGTTCGGCCGACGTCCTCGAGGCGCTCGGGGTCACCGTCGCGATCCCGCCCGACCGGGTGGCGGATGTTCTTTCGGCTGCCGGGATCGCGTTCCTCTTCGCCCCGGCCTACCACCCGGCGATGCAGTACGCCCGCACCGCCCGCCAGGAGATTGGGATACGGACGGTCTTCAATCTCCTCGGCCCCCTGACGAACCCGGCGGGCGCGGGAGCCCATCTCCTCGGCGTCTACGACCCTCGCCTGACCCTTCCGGTCGCCCGGGTGCTCGGCGACCTCGGGGCGGAGCGGGCGATGGTCGTCCACGGTGCGGGACTCGACGAGATCGCGACGGCCGGCCCGACGACGGTCGCGGAGCTCCGGGGCGGCGAGGTCGTGACGTATACCCTCGACTGCACGGAGTTCGGGATCCCGCGTTCATCCGTCGCGGCCATCCGGGGCGGGGCGCCGGAGGAGAACGCCGCGACCCTTCTCGCCGTCCTCGCGGGCGAGGAGGGGCCCGCCCGGGATATTGTCCTCCTCAACGCCGGGGCGGCGATCTACCTCGGCGGGAAGGCCCGCGATATCCCCCGGGGGATTGCCCGTGCCGAGGCGTCGATCGACTCGGGAGCGGCGCTCGACCGGCTCCGCCGGCTGGTCGGGGCGACCGGAGGCGGGGCATGATCCTTGACGAGATCGTCAGGTCGACCGGCGAGCGCCTCCGGCACCTTGACCAACTGGTCGATCCCGATCCCCTGCCCCGCCGGAGCCTCGCAGCGGCGATACGCACCTCTTCCGGGAGACACGCGGTCATCGCCGAGGTGAAGTACGCCTCCCCGTCGCGCGGAAGGATCCACGAAGGCTGCACCCCCGAAGTGATCGCCCGCGAGTTCGTCGCCGCCGGGGCCGCGGCCCTCTCGGTGCTGACCGAACCCACCTATTTCGGGGGGAGCACCCGGTACCTCGTCCGGGTGCGGCGTGCGGTCTCTGTCCCGGTCCTCCGCAAAGACTTCATCATCGACGAGCGCCAGCTCGGCGAGACCCGGGCGCTCGGTGCCGACGCCGTCCTCCTGATCGCCAGGGTTCTCGGGGATCGCCTCCCCGCGTTCGTCGACGGGGCGCTCGCGCTCGGGCTCGAGCCGCTCGTCGAGGTCCACGACAGGGACGAGATGGAGCGCGCTCTCGCGACGAATGCGACCCTCATCGGGATCAACAACCGCAACCTCGAGACGATGACAATCGATCTCTCGACGACCGTCCGTCTCGCGGGGGCGGCCCGCGACGCCAGGAGGATCGTGGTCTCGGAGAGCGGCATCACGTGGCCCTGCGACGTCCGGAGCCTCTCCCGGCACTGTGACGCGTTCCTGATCGGGTCCGCCCTGATGTCGGCCCGCGACCGGCGCAAACGACTGGAGGGGTTCGTATTCGCGTGAAGATCTGCGGGATGACGAGCGTTCGCGACGCACTCCTCGCCGTGGCGGCCGGTGCCGACGCGATCGGCGTGGTGCTCGCGAGCCCCTCCCCGCGTTCGGTGACCCCTGAAGCGGCCCGTGAGATATTCGCGGCGGTTCGGCCGTTCGTGACCACGGTCGCGGTCACCTCGACCGGCCGGCCCGAAGACGTCCCGGCGCTTCTCTTCTCGCGGCCGGACGCGGTGCAGGTGCCGGGCGATCTGGAACTGCCCCCCGATACGGGGGTGCGGGTCATCAGGATGCTCTCTCCCGGCGACGCCCTCCGGGACGACTGCGACGCGGTGATCGTCGACGGCAGCCACGGCACCGGGCGGGCGTTCGACCCGGGGTATGCCCGGGCATGCGTGGCCGCCTCCCCGGTCCCGGTCATCCTCGCGGGAGGCCTCACCCCCGGGAACGTCGCCGACGCCATCCTTGCGGTGCGGCCGCATGCGGTCGACGTCTGTTCCGGCGTCGAGGCGACGCCGGGGATCAAGGACGAGCGCCTCGTGCGGGCGTTCGTGAAGGTATGCAGGATGATGAACAACCCATGAAACCAGGACGATACGGTATATACGGCGGGCAGTACGTGCCCGAGACCCTGATGAGCGCGCTGATCGAACTCGAGGAGACCTACGAGCGGGTCCGCGAGGACCCCGGGTTCTCCCGCAGGCTCTCCTGGTACCTCCGCGAGTACGCCGGGCGGGAGACGCCGCTCACCTACTGCGGGAACCTCTCCCGCGACCTCGGCTGCCGCGTCTACCTGAAACGTGAGGACCTCCTCCACGGCGGTGCCCACAAGCTGAACAACACCCTCGGCCAGGCGCTGATGGCGAAGTTCATGGGCAAGCGCCGGCTGATCGCCGAGACCGGTGCCGGGCAGCACGGCGTCGCGACGGCGATCGCGGGCGCGGCCCTCGGTCTCCCCGTCGAGGTCTACATGGGGGAGGTGGATACCCGGCGCCAGGCGTTGAACGTCTTTCGGATGGAACTCCTCGGCGCCCGGGTCATCCCGGTCGCCTCCGGGACGCGGACGCTGAAGGACGCCATCAACGCGGCGATGCGCGACTGGGTGGCGAACATCCGGGATACCCACTACCTGCTCGGCTCCTGCGTCGGCCCGCACCCCTTCCCCCGGATCGTCCGCGACTTCCAGTCGGTCATCGGCGAGGAGGCGAGAAGGCAGATCCTTGAGAGGGAAGGGCGTCTCCCCGAGATGGTCGTCGCCTGCGTCGGCGGGGGTTCGAACGCGATCGGCATCTTCTACCCGTTCGTGAACGACGACGTGCGGCTCGTCGGCGTCGAAGCGGGAGGCGAGGGGCTCGACTCCGGCCGTCACGGGGCTTCGCTCTCGGCCGGCTCGGTCGGGGTCTTTCAGGGGGCGCTCTCCTACCTCCTCCAGGACGACGACGGCCAGGCGCTCGAGACGCACTCCGTCGCCGCGGGCCTCGACCACCCTTCCGTCGGGCCGGAGCACGCCATGCTGAAGGATTCCGGGCGGGTCCGCTACGAGGCGGTCACCGACGCCGAGGCGCTCCACGCCTTCCGCCGCCTCTCCCGCACCGAGGGGATCATCCCGGCGCTCGAGTCCGCCCACGCGGTCGCCTACGCTCTCCGGGCGGCGGACGATCTCGATAAGGACGACATTCTCGTCGTCAACCTCTCGGGGAGGGGGGACAAGGACGTCGCCGACGTCGCGAACCTTCACGGGGGCGTCGCATGAGCCGGATCGAGGCGCTCTTTGCCCGGAAGAACCCGGTCTTCATCGGGTTCACCGTCGCGGGGGACCCCGGCATCGAGGCGTCGTTTGGGGTGGCGAAGACGATGATCGACGCGGGCGCCGACCTCCTCGAGATCGCCGCCCCCTACTCCGACCCGGTGGCGGACGGCCCCGTGATCGAGCGGGCGCACGTCCGCGCCCTCCGGGCAGGGACGACCACGGGCGACGTCTTCGCCCTCGTCCGACGGGTCAGGGAGCATGCGCCGGCAACGCCCCTCGTCCTCTTCACCTACCATAACATCATCCACCGCCGGGGAGCCGACCGGTTCTTTGCGGAGGCCGCGGCCTCCGGCGCGGACGGCGTCCTCATCGTCGACCTCCCTGCCGAGGAGTCGGACGAGGTCGCGCCCTACGCCGCCCGGCACGGCGTCGACCGGATCGCCCTCATCGCCCCGACGACGTCGCCGGAACGGCAGCGTACCATCCTCAAGGACGCCTCAGGGTTCGTCTACCTGATCTCGCTCGAGGGGGTGACCGGCGAGCGCGACCGGCTCCCCCCCGGCCTCGCCGGGCTCGTCGGCGCGGTGCGGGAGAAGACCGATCTCCCCCTCGCCGTCGGGTTCGGGGTCTCGCGCCCGGAGCACGTCCGAACCGTCGTCGCCGCCGGTGCGAACGGCGTCATCGTGGGAAGCGCGCTCGTCCGGCTGATCGAGGAGCACGCGGGCGACGAGGCTGCGATGCACGCTGGCCTCCGGACGGCGATCGCCGCGCTCCGGGGCGGGTTCGCCCTCGACCCCGAACCTGATATGCTCCGGCGCGAAAGGGTAGAAGGATGAGACGGATCGGGTTTCTGGTCAACCCCATCGCCGGGATGGGCGGCGCCGTGGGGCTCGCGGGGACGGACGGGAAGGTGGCCGAAGCCCTCCGGCGCGGCGCCGTCCCGCGCTCCGCCGACCGGGCGGTGCAGGCCCTCTCCACTCTCCGGGGTGAGGATATCGAGTGGTGCACCTGCTCGGCGCCGATGGGCGAGAATGTCCTCGCGGCGGCCGGGATCGGCCGTTCCACCGTCCTCTATCACCCGACTGTCCCGACCGGCGCCGCCGACACGAAGGCCGCGTGCCGGGCGTTCCTCGCCGCCGGAGTGGATCTCATCGTCTTCTGC
The DNA here is from genome assembly GCF_019669965.1 of Methanoculleus chikugoensis. Taxonomy (NCBI): domain Archaea; kingdom Methanobacteriati; phylum Methanobacteriota; class Methanomicrobia; order Methanomicrobiales; family Methanomicrobiaceae; genus Methanoculleus; species Methanoculleus chikugoensis. Next base: position 259,584 of record NZ_AP019781.1, read on the forward strand.
GGCGGAGACGGGACGGCCCGGGACGTCTTCGACGCCGTCTGCGGGGGTATCCCGATCCTCGGCATCCCCGCCGGGGTGAAGATGTACTCGGCGGTCTTCGCGGTCAATCCGGCGGCGGCGGCCGACCTCATCCGCCGGGCGGGCGAGATCCCCTGCCGGGACTCCGAGGTGATGGATATCGATGAAGAAGCCTACCGTTCGGGCCGCCTCTCCGCCCGGCTCTATGGCTATGCCTGCGTTCCCTTCATCCCTGAGCGGACGCAAGGGGGGAAGCAGGTCTTTGAGCAGCAGGACGAGGAGCGGGCGAAGGATGATATCGCGGTGTTCATCAACGAGGTCATGCTCCCGGAGACGCTGTATATCATCGGCGCCGGGAGCACGACGGCACGGATCATCGAACGGCTCGGGCTTGCCCCGACGCTTCTCGGGGTCGATGCCGTCAGGGACGGAGAGGTCATTGCCCGGAACGCCGATGAACAGACGCTGCTCGCCCTCCTCGACGACTATCCCTGCTCGAAGATCGTCGTGAGCCCCATCGGCGCTCAGGGGTTCGTCCTCGGGAGAGGGAACCAGCAGATCAGCCCCGCGGTGCTCCGGAGGGTCGGGCTATCGAACCTGATCGTGGTCGCCACGCCCGCTAAACTCGCCGCAACACCCCTCCTCTACGTTGACTCGGGAGATGCGGCCCTCGACCGGGAGGTCGGGGACTCTCTCCAGGTCGTCTCCGGCTACCGGATTGCGCAGCGAAAACGGATCGTCCAGGCCGACTGACACCGCTTCGGCCTTTTTCTCGCGCGAGTACTGCTCGGCGAGTTTGCGGAGATCCCGCACCTTGGCGTTCGCCGCCTCGATGATGGAGAGGGCCTCAAGGTAACGGCTATCCCCGGCGTCGCCCTCTGCGCGGAGGCTGATGAGCTGCTCGCGGTAACGCCTGTTGATGGCGAACTGGAGTTCGACGTCCCGGGCGCGGAGTTCTGCAACGGTGTCATCCTCGATCGCCGGAAAGAGGCGGCCGAGCCCGACGATGTTCTCATCGAGGATCCGGTAGACGCTCTCGGTCTTCTCTCTGAGAACGTTGAAGGCGCCGTTTCCGTTCCGGGCTGCTATCTGGAAAAATTCCCCGAGATCTGCCCCGAGATACCCGAGCCGGCCGATCTCGTTCGACATCCGGACGAGGAAGACTACCTCGGTCGCTTCCCGATCCGTGAGCTGTCGCCGTGAGATCTCACGGAGAGCCTGCCCGATCCTCCCGTCAAGATGGATATTGAGGTCTTTGAGTCGATCGACCATCTGGTAATCCGACTCTTTCGATGTCGCAAGGTAGGCCATCGCCGCCCGGAAGAGGTCGAGCGTGACCTCGTGGGCATGCCCGAGCTCCTTTCGGATCAGTCCGAACCCGAGCTCTGTGTCGTCGGGGACGCCGTCCTCGAGGTAGCGCGTCCGCATCAGGACCTCGGGCTCATCCCCGGGCACCAGCCACGTAATGAACCGCCCGAACTGGTTGATGAGGAGGAGGAAGACCGTTGCCGTGAGCAGATTGGAGATGAGGTGGGCGTTTGCCACCATCTGCGCCTCGGTTCCGCCGATCGTCATGATGAGTTCGGTGAATGGCATGAGGAACGGGAGGATCAGGAGCACTCCCCCGAGGTTTAAGGTGAAGTGGGCCACCGCCGCTCGCCGGGAGTGGAGGTTCATCCGGGAGGAGGCGATGAGGGTTCCTGTGGTCGAGCCGATGTGTGCGCCGAGGATGAGCGGGATTGCCTGCGGGAGGGTGAGCAATCCCTGCTGGGCGAGGATGACGGCAAGGCCAGTCGTGACGGCGCTCGACTGCACCATGGCGGTGAAGAGGAACCCGATCAGGATGGCGAGGGGAAGCGCCGAGTACTCCGCAACGAAGCCGATGATCTCGGGGTTGTTCTGGAACGGCACGAGCGCCATCGATATGAGGTTTAAACTGAAGAAGACGAGGCCGAAGTAGAAGAGAGGTTTCCCGAGGAACTTGTAGCGCCGCCCGAATATCCCGACGAGGAACCCGATCGGGATCAGCACCTGTCCGAACGCCGTCATCTTGAAGGCGACGAGCTGGGCTGTGATGGTCGTCCCGACGCTTGCGCCGATGATGATCCCGAGGCTCTGGATGAACGAGAGCGTCCCGGTGTTGACGAGGCTGACGGTGATGATCGTCGTTGCCATGCTCGACTGGACGAGGGCGGTGACGACGGCGCCGAGGATCGCGCCGAGGATCGGCCGCTTGGTCACTCTGCCGAGGATTGCCGCAAAGCTACCCTTCGCGACGGCGAGAATCTCCCGGGAGAAGTTCTCGATTCCGTAGAAGAAGAGGATCAGGCCGGGTACGACGGCGAATAGTATCTCCCACGGGACCATTATTGTTCTATACCTATAGGCCCTCTGATCTGAAAATAACTCTCTTCCGTATCTTTGGTGGTTTTCTCCCGGGATAGAATGGCGTATTCCTCCCGGGGTTCGGGACCGCAGGTATAATTCCGGTCGCCGTCCAACCTCTCCTGATGGCAGCCTTCGACCCCTCGGTCCTCGGGATCTTCATCTTCGGCCTCGTCGCCGGGATCTGCCCGTGCAACAGTGTCCTGTGCCTGGGCCTGATCGGCTACCTGACGAGTGGGAAGACCGATCTCTCGCTCGCCGGCATCCTCAAACTGACCGTGTCGTTCTCGCTCGGCACCGTCCTCGTCCTCATGCCGCTCGGGGCGGTCGCGGGGTACGTCGGGGAATACCTCCTCTTCCTGAACGAGGCGGTTGCGTGGGGGATCGGCGGGGTGCTGATGATCCTGATGGGGCTGCAGCTCCTCCACGTCTACAAGCCGCCGATACGGAGCATCTTCAACCTCTTCCGGGCTCCCGCCTCCTACTCCGTCACGGGGGCGTTCCTGCTCGGGCTCTCGTTCGGGGCGATCACCGTGGGGCGCGGGGCACCGATGCTCCTCATCGTCCTGACCTACATCGCGCTCTACCAGACGGCCCTCGAGGGGCTGTTTACGATCCTCGTCTACGCCGTGGGGCTCGCGCTCCCCCTCATCGTCATCAGCTCGCTCGGCGGCGCGGTCGGGAAGAAGGTCAAAGAGAGGGCGAGGGTGAGCGGCGAGGTCTTCGACCGGGTCGTCGGCGTCGCAATCGTCCTGATCGGGGCTTATTTCCTCTACCTGGCCTTTTTCTAATTCAGTTCATCGGGCCTGCCGGCTGCACTGAGAGGCGAGCGCGAGGAGCATGATGCCGAGCAGCGGGAGCCCAACGTAGACGTAGGCCGCTCCGGCGAACTCATAGAGCGACGGCGAGTCGACCCGGATATTCGCCGGGAGTGATGGGGCGAGGAAGAGGCCGTATGCCCAGGCCATGCCGAAGAGACTGATGATCCCCGCCTCGATCACGGAGAACCACGCGAACGTCCCCTGCCTGAACGGGAGCGCTCCGAGCAGGAGGACGAGGGCCGTCGGGGCGAGGAGCACGGTCGCGAACAGGCTGATCCCGGAGGACTGCGGCACCGGGCCGAAGGCGGCGAGTGCCGCAAGAAGCGCCGCGAGCGGCACCGCCGCCCACCACCTGCCGCCCTCCTGCGCCAGAGCGAACGAGAAGAGCGCCGCTCCCGCGAGCGAGACGATGCAGAAGAGGAGGAGCACCGGCGAGAGGTCTGCAGCCCCGTATATGGACCTGCCGGGGTAGGCGAACCGGGCATACACCCCGGTCACGGGCACGGCGATGAAGTATGCCGCGGTGAGGGCGAGGGCGAGCGTTTTTCTCTTCGGGGCCGTATCTATCCCTCCTCTTCAGCGTGCCTCTCTTCCCGAAACCCTGGATCGAAGGCGGCGACCGTCCGGAGAACGATATAGAGGATCGCGGCGATGAGCACGCACTCGAGGTAGAACCCGAAGACCGCGAACCCGGAGAAGAACAGGCGGTAGGCGAGGGTGTCCACCGCGAGCGGCAGGACGCCCATGATGCCGTCGAAGAGCCACCCGAAGACCGGCACGCTCTCCGCGAGGAGGGGGGCGGGGCCGCCCGGCCACCGGTCCGGGTTGATCACCAGGGCGGCGACGAACGGGACGGTGGCTGCGATGGCGGCGAGCAGCGCCTGCTGCTCTCTCCTGACCGGGACGGCGCCCGGGATGAGCGGGAGCGGCGTCGCGGCCCCCGCGGCCGCGAGGATGACGATCACGAGAACAAAGACGGGGAGGACGGACGGTGGCGCCGCCCCCGGTGCCCCGGAGACGGTTCCGGCGATACCCGCCCAGACTGTGCATGCAACGACCGCGACGAGCGGGGGAATGGCCGGCGAGAACCGGCTCCGGGGAAGAGAGGCGACGATCTTACGCGACATATTGCACCGTTCTCGGCATGGTTCGGCTCCCGTGTCCTGTAAACCTGCGGGAAATGTCAACGTTCTTCTATAAACGATTTCTGTCACAATCGTCTACACGTCGGGGCGCTTTGAGCCGTTCTGTTCCCGAAGAGATGCCTTGATGCGGCTCTTCCGCCGCGGCACAATGGTCAGCCCGGCTGCTTCTTCCGGCACCGTTTGCTCGCAACCTGCACGATGAGGCTGCCAAACAGCAGGATGAAGAACAGGTACCGGGCAAGGGCGCCGGGCCGGCCGTGCAGGATTATATCCTGGTAGAAGTTGACCGCGAGAACGACTGCGGCGAGGGCGAGGAGCAGTTTCCACAGGAACGAGAGGTGGTTGCAGTTCATGACCGTCACCGTTTATCAGATTCCCACCGCGCGATGGAGGTAGAACGCGAGGACCACGCCGGTTGCAAGAGCGACGAAGACGGCCCGGTCCTTCGACTTCTCGTGGAATATCCGTACGCCGAAGAAGGTCGAGAGGCAGAACCAGGCGAGGAACAGCAGGCCGGCAAACGGGATCTTCAGGAGGACCGCCCAGGAGAAGAGGATGAGCGGCGAGAGAGCATAGACCGTTGATTTCATCGTCTGCTCGAACTCGCGGTGGACGTCGACGAAGAGCAGGAAGAAGTGCTCGACGAGGCTGACGGCGAGGAGGGCGACGGCCCCGGTTATCAGGCCCTGCACGAGGACGATCAGGGTGCCGGCTACGAGAAACCAGATCAGGTGCAGCCCGTCAATCTCCGCCGTCTCTCCCGTAAGGAGGGGTAGCATCATGAAGAGAACCGATGCGACTGCGACGATCGCGAAGTAAAATATGAGATCGTCGCGCAGCGGCTTTTCGTTGAGTTTCTGAAAGACCCGCCGGGGGCCGGGGAAGGCGCTTTCCGGTGATATCTCTGTCGACATGGTTCTCCTCTCCCGGACAGCGGGAATCACCCTTCCGAGTGCCGGCTCCGGTATCAATCGATGAGAAATCGACGTTTTCCTATAAACGTTCTCTGTCTGAATTGTCTACGCACCGGGAGCGTTCGATAGACCTCTCATTCGCAAAAAACTACCATGAGGCCGGTCAGTGCGGCAGGGAATCAACCGGCGCAGAAGACGCCCCTGGTGGGCTGCGGCGAATTTTCCGGAGCAAAACGAGTGAATCCGGCTCGACGTGTAGAGGATCGTGACAGAAATCGTTTATAGGGGAACGTTGAGTTCTCATGCATAGATCCCGGAAGACGGGCCCACCCGGCCGGGAGATGGTGAGGAGATGGACGGACAACGTACCAATACCAAAAAAACCGTACTGAACCTATTGATAGCAGTCACCATCCTTGCCGTGGTGGTCTTCCTGCTCTTCCTTGGCCCTGCGTTCGTCTCGACGACCATGCCGAACGACTCCTACATGATCGAGATCACCGGTCTCTCCGGTCTTGCCGTGAACGGCACCGCCACGGTCATGATCCCGGTTCCGGCGAACGCGAAGGGCGAGCTGGTGATCTTCGAGTCGTCCGGCGTTCGCCAGCCCGACGGGTGGTATGCGGCAATCCGGGAGACGCCGTATGGAAAGATGCTTGCGTTCACGACGACAGAAGGCTACCCGCAGGATATCTTCGTACCGTCCGGTGAGTTCGAGACGAAGGAAGAGCCGCGACTGCTCGTGCCGGTCCTCGCAACCCCGGACAACGCGAGCGTCGCCGAGTTCACCCGGGGGTCGGGCGGCACCTACACCACGGTCGTCTTCCTTGACGGTTTCGTCCCGCCGGAGAACGTCACATCGATCTCGTTCGACCTCGAGTACCAGGGCGGCGGCGGTGTGAAACATCTGATCAAGGAGGGGATCTGGACGGCGACGGTGCATACGGCTGTTCCGAGCACAACGTCGGGATTCGTTCCGGTTCCGGCAGGATACCATGTTATTGCCGGGGGTATCAATCTATAATGACCGACTCCGGGAGAGAAGATCTCCATCGATTGAAACGTATGCTCGTTGGCGGCAAAACTCATGCAGCCCGTAAAATGGCGATATCTCTTGCTCTTTTATCCCTCATCGTCTTCACTGCCGTATCGGGATGCCTCTCGATCGACGCTGTCGCCGACCGTCATGCTCTCTCCGTCACCCGAACCGACGCCGCCGGTACCGAGATCTGGCACACCGCTTTTGATGGAGGGGGCGACGAATACGGCACCGTCCTTTTGCCGGTTTCGGACGGCGGTCTGCTTGTCGGAGGGTCGGTCAAACAATCTCCGGGAAGCGACGAGCACGCCCTGCTGCTCAAGATCGCGGAGGACGGCCGGATCGAGTGGAACCGGTCGTTTCCGACACGGTATGGCGTTGAGACAGTCGTCTCCCACCCTGACGGCAGTTTCACCGCCGGGACGGGTGACGGGTCTCTATTCCGGGTGGCCGGCGACGGGACACCGGTCTGGAGCAACCAGGTTTCGGGGTCCGTGCTTGGAGTCTCCGGTCTGCCGGATGGAGGTATCGTGGCTGCAGGGAGCAGGCACGAGAGGGATGTCTGGGTGGCGGTCGTGAACGGTACCGGGTCGCCCCTCCGGGAAGAGACCTACCCGGATCTCGGCCGGGGACGGGCTCTGGGGGTCGCTTCGGCATCGGACGGGGGGTGCATCGTTGCAGGGACGACGGACAGCCAGCCGCTCTGGGTGATGCGGCTTGATGGAGAGGGCAACGTCATCTGGAGCCGCACCTTCGAGGAAGGGCCCGAGTTTATCGGGGTCATGCTTCACCGTGTATGTTCGGTGCAAGAGAAGCCGGACGGCAGCGTGGAACTGCTCTATAAGGTCGGCCGGGCCCTGAAAGGAGAGGAAGCCGGAGGATCGGTCACGGTCGACCGAACTCTCGCCCGGGACGGTTCGGACATGAGCGTAACGGAGTTCTATATGCCCTGCCCGGTTACCCGGGCCTCCGACGGGGGTTACGCCTGTGCCTCCCTCGAGAGTTCCGAGGGCGAGGGTTACACCATGGGAAACCATCTCGGGTCGCCGATTCACGTGACGAGATGTGACGATCGCGGTGAGATTGTCCGGGTCAGTACCGGCACGGAGGCGGAGGTGGAAATCGTCACGGATATCGTGCAGACCCCGGATGGGGGGTTTGCGGTTCTTGGTGGGTCTACGAAGACCTGACCCCTCAAGAGCCCGTATGCTCTCCCGGTGCCGGCCACCACAACCTTTATAGTTAGGTCGACCCAAACTAATGGGTATCAACCATGGCGGCGAGACGTGAGCACCTGTTCGAAGTGTTTGATCGCCTGATCGCCATCAAAAATGAATGTTCCTCCGAGATCATCTCCGAATGCGGGCTTGCCGACGTGACGGCGAAGCAGGTCGCCTACCTGAAAGTCATCGACGGGCACCGCGACATGACGTTCAGCAGGCTCGCCGAGATCACCCGGAACTCAAAACCCACCGTCACGGAGATGGTCGATCGGTTCACCCGGATGGAGTGCGCCTACCGCCAGAAGTGCCCCGACGACGGGCGGGTCACCTACATCCGGCTGACCGAGAAGGGGCGGATGCTGGCAAACGCCGAGCAGAACGCGCTCCACCGGATGATCGAGAGGGTGGTGCGGACGCTCGATGAGAACGAAGTGGATCTCCTGGTGGAGATCCTGAGAAAGGTCGGATGATTTTTTTTGGCCGGCCGTATTGTTAGGTAAATGCGAACTAAACAACCCGGAGACATCATGAACTCACCACAACAAGACACCAGTCGAGACTACATCGTCATACCGCTCTTCGAGACCGTGGTCTACCCCGAGACCCGGACGAAACTCCAGGTCGAGACGGCCGTCGGAGAAGCGCTGATCGCCGCCATGAAGAGCGACGGATCGGCATACGCGGTCGGTCTGACTGCGAAGAGCGGGGCGGAAACCCCTGAGGATCCGGCCGACGCATTCTATTCGACCGGGAACCTCCTCATGATCGCACACGTACAGCCCGCAGACGACGGCTACCTGATCTTTGCGCACGCAACGCGCCGGGTGAAGGCCGTGGCCGTCTCGGAGAGGGACGGGCAGTACTATGCCGTCTGCGAACCGCTCCCGGACGTACCGGACCTCGACGAAGGTGGCCGGGCAGAGATGCTCAAGCGTGTCAGAGCGGCCGTCCACGAGATCAGCGGCAACTTCCAGGGCTCCGAGCAGTTCACGCGGCCCGTCGACAGGATGGAGTCCGTCGACCAGATCATGGGGTTCGTCATGCCCTTCCTGCCGATCGGCGTTGCCGAGAAGCAGTCGCTCCTCGAGATCGTCTCCGTCCGGGAGCGCTACACCGCGTTCCTCCGGATCCTGGTGAACCTGAACGAGAGCATCAACCTCCGGATCGAGGTGGCGAAGAAGGCCAACGAGAAGGTCGGGAAGGCGAACCGCGAAGCGATGCTCCGCGAGCAGCTCCGGGTGATCCAGGACGAGCTCAACGGCTGCGAGGGCTCGTCCGGCGAGGAGAACTACCGGGAGCGGATCGAGCGCTCGACGATGCCCGAGGAGGTGCGCAAGAAGGCTCTTGCCGAACTGAAGAAACTCGAGACGGGCGGGAGCCAGCACCACGAGAGCCAGGGGATCCGGAACTACCTCGACCTCCTGCTCGATCTCCCCTGGACGGTCGAGAAGAAGAGCATCGATATCGAGGAGGCCCGCCGGGTGCTGGAGAGCAACCACAACGGCCTCGAGAAGGTCAAGGAGCGGATCGTCCAGCACCTCGCGGTCATGAAACTCAAGGAGGAGAAGCAGGGCTCGATCCTCCTCTTCGCGGGTCCGCCCGGCACGGGCAAGACGAGCCTCGGACGGAGCATCGCCGACGCGCTGGGGAGGAAATACGTCCGGATCAGTCTCGGCGGCGTCAAGGACGAGGCGGAGATCCGCGGGCACCGGCGGACCTACGTCGGGTCGCTCCCCGGCCGGATCATCCAGGGGATGAAGCGGGCGGGGGCGAAGAACCCGGTCTTCATCCTCGACGAAGTCGACAAGCTTGCCGTTTCGTACGCCGGCGACCCGGCGAGCGCTCTGCTTGAGGTCCTCGACCCCGAGCAGAACAGCACGTTCTCGGACCACTACCTGGAGGTCCCCTACGACCTCTCGGACGTGCTCTTCATCGCGACGGCGAACTCGCTTGCGACGATCCCGGCGCCGCTGCTGGACCGGATGGAACTGATCGAGATCTCGGGCTACACGAAGAACGAGAAGTTCGCGATCGCGAAAGACCACCTCCTGCCGGAGACGCTCGAGGAGCACGGCCTGACCGCGGATCACCTCCTGGTCGAGGACGAGGCCGTCTCGGCGATCATCGACCGCTACACCCGGGAAGCGGGTGTCCGGACGCTCAAGAAGCAGCTTGCCCGGATCGCCCGGCATGTCTCGGCGAAAGTGGTCTCGGGAACCGTCGACCTCCCGGTCGTCGTGACGGCGGAGATGCTCCCCGAGATCCTGGGCCGGGAGACCGTCCGGCCGGACGTGGCGCGGAAGGAGAACCCGCCCGGCGTCGTGACGGGTCTCGCCTGGACGCCGGTCGGCGGGGACATCCTCTTCATCGAGGGGACGTTCATGCCCGGCAAAGGGAAACTGACGCTGACCGGCCAGCTCGGCGACGTGATGAAGGAGTCGGCCCAGATATCCCTCAGCCTGATCCGCTCGAGGCTCGCGGCCATCGCGACCGGGTTCGACTTCTTCGCAAGCGACATCCACATCCACGTGCCGGCGGGGGCGACCCCGAAGGACGGACCGTCGGCGGGCGTGACCCTCTTTACGGCCCTCGCCTCCCTGGTCACGGGGAGAACGGTCGACCCGACGGTCGCGATGACCGGCGAGGTGACCCTCTCCGGCGCCGTCCTCCCCGTAGGCGGGATCAAGGAGAAGGTCCTTGCGGCCCACCGGGCCGGGATCAGGATGGTCATCCTCCCGCGGGAGAACGAGCGGGACCTCGAGGATGTCCCTGAGGATGTGCGGAGCGATCTTGCGTTCGTGACCGTCGAGACGATCGAGGACGTCCTCCGCGAGGCGCTCGGGATAGAACTCCACGGCCCGGTCGTGCCGTATGCGGGGAAGAACCGGTGCGTCCCCGCGCACAACCTCTGAAGATCCCTTGGGTTCGGGCACCTCCTCTTTTACCCCGCTCCGTGCTTTTTTTTTGCTCACCAGGCCCCGCCCGGGGAGCCGGTTGTCCCGAAGCGGCCCGACGTGTAGAGGATCGTGACAGAAATCGTTTATAGAGGTACGTCGACCTCTCCCGCATGGACGAGCCGGGGGATGAAGCGGGATGAGACGCTCCCTCATCGGGGGCGCCGCTCTTCTGGTCTGCGTGTTCGTCGCAGCAGCGGTCGTGCTGGGTGCAGGCGCTCAGAATCCCGCCGGCGTCCCGGTTCTGGCCGTCGGCGATTCTACACACGTAATCGTCGCGGGCGCGACATCGGTCTCCGACCTTGCAGCCGCCGGGATTCCGGCGCCGGATGAACTCAAGATCCCGAAGGGCGCCGGGCGCTACGATATCGTGACGTTCAACCACGCTGCCCTCTCCCGGGAGATGGAAGGCGGCACGCTTCTCCTTCGCGTCCGCGGAACGGAATACCTTGCCGAGGTGCATCGGATGAACTTCGAGCAGATCGACGACGACATCGACTCCTACGAGGGGAGGATCGTCGGTGTCGGCGAAAGCGACGTCCTCCTGACGACCTCGGAGAACGGCCTTATCGGGAGCGTGACGCTCGGCCGCGAGACGTTCCGGATCGAGGGGGTCGAGCCCCGTGCGCGTGCCGAACGGTCGGCATCCCCCCTGCACATCATATACAGTTCGAGGGGTGCGGGATGGTTCTGAGAAGCGGCGGTATGAGCGGGAGCGCGGGATCCCGGAGGAGGTTGCATGGAGCCTGACAGAAAGCGCCTGATTGCCTTAGGGGTTTTCGCGTTCATCGGCGTCGTCGTCCTCGTCGCGGTGACCGTGTTCGGAGTTACGACCCTCATTGCCCTGATCACGGGAGTCGACGGGCCTCCGAAGGCGTTGACCGTGGAGGTGGTCGGGGAAGGGAAGTTGCAGAACGCATCCGTCATCCACCTGACCGACCGGGACCTGAAGCAGCACCCGGTGCTTGCCGCCGCGATCCGGGAGGCCGGCAACGAGTCCAACGTGGTGAGATCTGCGTCGGTCCCGATGACAGAGGTCGAGTGCCTCGCACTCACCGAGTCCTTCGGCGTGTATACAGCGAATGCGCCGATCCTCGAGTACGATGGAGTATACTACGCCACTCGCGTCCTGCTCCACTAGGCTCGCGTCAAAACAGGTGCAGAATGGAAGACGGTAAGAAACCCGGCAACCGGCTCAGAACGGCGGGACTCGTCGCCGCGTGCGGCCTTATCGGCATCGTCGCCGTCGCACTCGGCTTCATGCTCGCCGACGCTCTCATCATCTACGCGATGGAGGGTTCGGGCGGGCAGCCAATGCTCTACGTCATGGAGCAGGCGGAGCCGGGAGAGAACGTGGTCGTCCCCCTGACCGAGCGGGACTTTGCCGACCACCCGGCGCTCGATGCGGTCATCCGTGGCGACGAGCGCAACCCGTCGGCGTGGGAGTGGGGTATGAGCGACCGGCGCTTCATCGGGGGAACCAACGTCTCGTATGCGGAGAGCAAGGCGCTCCAGGACACTTACGGCCCCGACCGGGAGACGTGGGTCTACCCGCACCTGGAGTACGAAGGGGCGTACTACCTGGTGGTGACGACGTGGCCGTGCAGGGGGGTTTTAGCCGGATGGCGGGTGCGCTCTGGAAGGTCGCAGAGGGTACGTTGAAATGATGCAGAGTTCGTACCGGCTGAAACTCCCTACTACGAATTAGCGGTGATTGAATGAAAACCAAATGCTCCCTGTTTATTGTTCTCATGATCCTGCTGGCGTCCTGCGGTTGTGTCGATACCCGGGAAGTCGTCGGGGATGATGGCATGCAGAACGGCACCACGGAAGGACCGCCGATAAACGACTATTTTACACCCACCTCTGGGGCTACCGGAGGCACGGAGATGCCTGTCGACCTCTCGCAGCTCGAGATCAGAGGCGGGCCGGACTTCAGCCCGAATGTCACGTTAATCTCCTCGATTCTCCGGAATGATACGCGTACCGGGCTCCTGATCGAGAATGGGTGGAACATCACATCGATCACCGAAAAAAACGATGAAAATGACCGCGCCGGGGGCTCAGCCGCAGTGGAGTTCCAAAAGGACGGGCTGTCGTTCTACATCGGAGTCGATGAACAGGAGGGGCGTACCGCCGGGGGCTACTGCGATGCCGAGATCTGGATTGCAGAGCCCGTTTCAGGTTCTCGTCCCGAGGGTTATCATCAGGCTAAGGATAAGATGGAGGGATGGTGGCACGTCTTCGATGACCGGAACGAGAGGGTCGTTATGATCTATAACAGCACGACGCTCTTCTACCTCTCTCCATCGTACTCGATCATCGATACGGAGGGGATACTTGACTGATCTCACGTTGAGGTGCCGACGCTCGCAGGCAACGTTGTGGGAGTACATGAACGGAACCGTGTGGTGCGTTGAAACGCCGCGGGATCTGGGTTGCACACCGGCAGTCAGAGAGGCCGAAAGATGAGGAATACTCCGCTCATCGTTCTTTTGCTGTTTATCTCAGCATGTATCGCGGGCTGCTGCACCGACAAAACGGCCGATCCTGCAGGCCCGACGGGCGACACGCAGGGGACACCGGCGCAACAGTACCCCGAGATCAACGTATCGGAGATCCCTGTAGCCACCCCAGAGTTGATTCGAACAAACGGCTCATACATCGCCGGGATTGCGCTCGGGGACGAGCGGGCACGGGCCCTCGTCCGGCACGGCGGCAAACCCGAGTCGGTTGCCGTGCTCTTCCACTCGTGCCCGCAAAACGACCCGTACTGCAACCAGAACCCGAGCCTCGTCATCCGCTACGGGGAGATCCGGTTTGCCGTCACCGTCGACGAGACGGCCGGAACGGTGCTCGGGGGCTCTGCACTCGTGCCGAACACGCCCTCCCGGGCATATTACAAGACCCGCGACATCTCGACCGGAACCGATACCGTCTACCTGGGGGATGCCCCGATCATGACCTACAACGGGACGTCGCTCCTGTACCTGAACGAGTCGTACGGTCGTTCTTCCGGGCCGGCAGAATCTTCCCCCGACCTTGACGGGATCGTGGCGCGGTACCGGGTGGCCCACCCGTCCGGGGATATCGACACCGGCTTCACCCACGAACCCTGCGAGGCTTACTCGAAGACCGGGGAGTTTGTCGAGGCCGTCGGCGGGCTCTTCGATCTCGTCCGGGAGGATCCCGCCACCGCCCGGCTCCTCTCCGAAGGGGGCGAGATCGCGGGCGTCGTTGTCGTCTGCCCGCCGTCCGCCGCGTCCGAACCGGGGGGCCCGGGATGCTACCCTGCGGTCCGCGTCAGGTACGGGGAGATGACGATCGACTACCTCGTCAACATCGACTGTATGTGCATCGAGAGGGCTTCCGTCGAGGTTCCGTCTGGATATCTCTCCCGTACGGTCGATAATGTGACCTATATCATTCACGACGGCGACGTGGTACTCGCCCTCTGAAGGACGGGCGCGCCTCTGGTTCCCGGCCAGCGGCGGCTTTGTTTGGGTTTAAAATCGATCGGGAAGGCCCGACGTGTAGACGATTGTCACAGAAATCGTTTATAGAAGAACGTCGACCTCTCCCGCGTGGATACCGGTATCCCGAAGCGCGGGTCCGGTCGTGCGACCCGCCAAAAACCGGGTCGGCACACCGGCGGAGGGTAGATGGAGGAAGATGCAGCCGTTCTTGAGGGGATTCGATGACGCCGTCGCGTCATGAGAAGGGCACCCGGCTGAAGCGATACCTCATCGCGGTCGTGGTCGCCGGGCTCCTCCTGTTCGGCTGCTACGTCGCTGTTTCCTCCTACATCGCCGCGACCATCCCGCCCGACGAACTCCTGCTCTACGAAGTCACGGAGGAGACGGCCCGGGAGGGTATCGTCATTCCCCTCGATGAGGAGATGTTCCGGAACCTGCCCGTCCTGGACGCGATCCTCCGGGGTGAGGGGCATGAGGACGAAGGGGGCCCGTATATGCCCGGGGACATCCGGTTGGTGGGGAGCGTTGAGTACCCGGAGAAGATCCGCCAGGAGACGATTGATGCCTACATCTTCGATAGCGAGACCGGCAAGCGGAAGTACTTCGAGTATGAGGGCCGGTATTACCGGGTCGGGACGATTTACCGGGACTGAACGGTGAGGGATTGAAAATGAACGGAACAACCAGAACATGGACACTCCTCCTCCTCGCGCTGCTGCTCGCGGCCGTCCCGGCGGCGGGCGCAGATCTCGATCCCAATCACTACGTGATCCCGGAACTGAAAGTGAACGAGTCGATCGAGACGATCGCCATATCCGGGGTGTTGACCCTTCAGCCGGAGTGGGACGGGAGTGTGACCACCGGGATACCGTTCGGCTCGATCATGGTTCATACTGCCGACGCAAGAACACTGATCTTCGATAGCGACGGGAACCAGCTGCTCTCCATCAGCGACGAACTCTCTGCAAAAGTCCCCACCCCTGCGGGTGTCGAGAAGCCCTGCACCTGGGTGCACCAGCTCCCGAACGACTCCCGGGTCTATCATCACGACAACGCGACCTTCATCTTCGGCAAGGCCGGGGACCTCATCCTGACCGTCATCAACGAGCACCCGCCGCCCGTCGAAGACCCGATCACCATCAACATCACCTCCCCGGCCGAGGGCGAGACGGTCTGGATCGACGTCGTTCCGCCCCGCGTCGCCGTCGTCGGGGAGGTCCACGCCCCCACGGGTCTGCACAACGTGGTTGTGCGGAGCGGAACCGGGGAGGTCTCGTGCGGGAACCGGCCCGAGTTCGCCTGCTCGGTCCCGGTCTCCACGGGGGAGAACACGATAACCGTCACGGCAACGGACAACTATGGGCGCCAGGCCGAGAAGACCGTGAACGTGACCGTCCGTATCGGTCTCCCGCCGCCCCCGGCGATCGCCGTCTCGGGCAGGGTGACGAATGCCGGTGGCAACCCGGTTCCCGGTGCACTGGTGCGGTTCGAGTCGGTGTTTACGCTCGACGACGAACCCATCGCGGCGACGAACGTGACCGGAGAGGACGGCGGCTACCTGGTGGAAGGCGTCTTTGGCTACCGGCAGACGGTCACGGTCGAGAAGGAGGGCTACGCCCCCCTCCGGGAGGAGTTCATCTTTGAAAACCTGACGAACGATCTCGACCTGGAACTGGAGCCCCTCCCCCGGACGGTGCCGGGGTTCGGTTCCACGCTTGCTGTTCTCTCGCTTCTGGGTTTCTTCCTCCTCATCGGCCGGAAGGGGTGGTGAGATGACAGAGAAACGTTCGATAATCCCGGCGCTCCTCCTCACCGCCGCAGTCACGGCGCTGGCGGCGGGCTTTGCGGCTTTCGCGCCCGTCGCAGAGGTCACCGTAACCCCGCATGAGCAGATTGCCCCACAGGATCAGGCCCTGGTCCATATCGACTTCTTCACGGAGAAGAGGGATGCCCCGGTCGAGGGCGTGGATATCCTCTCCTCGATCCTGCGTTACGAACTCGCGGTCTACGATACAGAGGGTATCCATGATCGCCTGCTTTCCGGCGAACCGCTGGCGGTGCATATCGCCGGGCAGCCCTGCACGGCGGTTCTCGAGGAGTCGTTGCACGGCACCGGCTCCTTCACCGGCACCCTTTCCGGGGACGGCAGGGCGCACCTGACCATCAGCGGCGACGTCCTTCGCGGCTATTTCGAGACCGGCGGCGTCGCATACTGGGTGGAGAGCACCGGGCGGTACGACACCGAATCCCCGGGGAAGGTCATCCACTATCTCTTCTCCTCCGCCGACGTGAAAGGGCTGAGCGGCTGCTATCTCACGCTCTACAACATCAGCAACGGGGATCTAAAGGATTCCGGGTACCCTGCAGGCTGGACGGAAGCTGACTTCCTGAGTGCCGGCCACGAGATCGTCCCGCTCACCGATGCCGATCTCGTCGACCTCCCCAGGGTGAACGAGACCCTCCGCACCGGCTTTATGGAGGTTCCGCTCTCCGAGAACGAGACGATGCGCATCGTAGAGGGTTACCGGGGGAAGATCGCGGAGTATCGCGGGAACTACTACGTGATCGACTTCATAACGGCCTGATCCCCGGCTCCTACACCCTCTTTGCAATCGTCTCGATCGCCTCGATCAACGTCTGCTGCTGCGGTTTGATGATCGCGACCGGACAGTCGGCGATCTTCTCCACGATCGGCGCGAGGATCGGAGCGCAGATGATCCCGAGCGCCCCCTCCTTGTCGGCCCGGACGGCGGCGATGATGCACTCTTCAAGGGAATCGGCCGCGTAGCCCCGGATGTGGTATTGCTTCCCGCCGATGGGGAGGTCGCGGTTGTCGATCTCGTCGAGCAGGAACCGGGCCGCGATGACCGCGATGAAACTCTTCTCCCGGGGTTCGAGGACGTTCACGATCCGCCGGACGGTCGAGAGGCGTGGATCCGCCCTGCCCGACGTGAGTTTGTAGAGGGTTGCGGGCGGGATCCCGGCCCGTTCCGCGAGGTCGCGGATGCTCATATCCTGCCGGGCGAGTTCCTCCTGGAGCGCGTCGGCAAACTCTACTTCAAAGATCTTTCGCGAGAGCATATTGTTCTACTATAGTAGTATCATTTAGATAATGTTTTTCCTGGTTTGGTTAAGAATTCTGCTATTGAGAACAACCCTTATCATCCCGTATGACAATCCTCCTTCATGGACACCTCACCCACCCGGGAGATCACGATCCTACCCGGCCGGAACCGGCGTGGCGAGCCGGAGCGGTTCGAGGCCATCACCATCCGTCCGGGGGACACAATATCCATAGTCGGCCCCACCGGCTCCGGGAAGAGCGCCCTCATCAACGATATCGAGGTCTTCGCCCGGAACGACACCGCGACGGGGCGTACGGTCCTCGTCAACGGCGAATTCCCTCCCGAAGAGTTCGTCCGCGACCCGGCCTATAAACCCGTCGCCCTGATCACCCAGAACACCCGGTGCCTCGCCGATCTTACGGTTGCAGAGTTCCTTGCGATGCACGTCCGGTCCCGCAAGATCGCCGACGACGGGATCGTCGAAAGAACGATCGCCCTCGCAAACGAGTTTACGGGTGAAGAGATCCGGGCCGGTGCCCGGATGACCGCGCTCTCCGGGGGGCAGACCCGGTCGCTCCTCGTGGCGGACGCGGTCCTCATCGCGGCGGCACCGGTCCTCCTCCTCGACGAGGTGGAGAACGCCGGAATCTTCAAGGAGCGGGTGATCGAGGTCCTCCGGGCCGGGGGGAAGGCGGTCATCTTCGTCACGCACGATCCTCTGGTCTCCCTCCTCTCCGCCCGGCGGATCGTCATGCGGGACGGGGGGGTCGAGCGGGTGATCGAGCCGCTGGATCGCGAGAACGAGGCTCTCCGGGAGGCTCTCCGCCTCGACGGCATCCTCCACCGGATGCGGGAGGAGATCCGGGCCGGAAACCTGATCACGGGACCGGTCGGGGCATGAAGCTCGCCGTCGTTGCCGGTCCGCCGTCCGCCGGGAAGACCGCTGTCGTTCGGCAGACCATCCGCTCTCTCCTGGACCGGCACCGGATCGTCTACCTCAAGATCGACGTCGTCCGGGCGTTCGAGGACGAGGAACTCGCGGCCGAGTTCGGCATCCCGGTGCGGAAGGTCTACTCAGGCGACCTCTGCCCGGACCACGCCGGGGTCATGGTGATGCGGGACGCCATCGCCTGGGCCGAAAGGGAGGGCGCCGACCTCCTCCTGGTCGAGAGCGCCGGGCTCTGCCTCCGCTGTTCCCCCTACACGACGCAGGGGCTCGGGATCGTTGTCCTCTCCGCGGTCTCCGGCACGAACACGCCCCTGAAGATGGCCGCGATGCTTGCGCTCGCCGATATCGCGGTCGTGACCCGGATCGACCTCGTCTCCCAGGCCGAAAAAGAGGTCTTCCGGGAGCGGATCCGGGAGGTGAACCCGGACCTCGATATCGTCGAGACGAACGCCGTCCAGGGGACCGGGATGCGCTACCTCCTCAGGGCGATCGAAGAATATCCGCAGATAACCGATCCCGACACAATCGTCCTCCGGGGGGCGCCGCCGCTCGGGGTCTGCACCGTCTGCATCGGGAAGACCGAGATTGGGTGGCAGCACCACTTCGGGGTCGTCCGGAGGCTCGAGGATGCCGATTACCTCTTCCGGGGGGACTAGCCCGGTGGCATGGCAACCGCCGGGGAGGGACTGCGGGGCCTGCGGCGCCCCGACCTGCGAAGCGTTTCTCGAACGGGTCCGGCGGGGGGAGAAGGAACTCGGAGACTGCGTCTTCTACCACGCGGGGACTGCGGCCCCCCGGTTCGACGGCAAGGCCCTCCGTTCCGGCCGGGACATCCTCGGCGGCGAGTACGACTTCGTCCTCGATCCCCTCCCCGGCGAGGTCTCGGCCCGGAAGATCATCCTCCCCTTCCGCCCGGACCTGGTGGAGAAGTGGGGGATCGAGGCCGGGGATATCGTCGTCGGGAGGCCGGCCGGTGCGGGCTGCCCGGTCCAGCACGTCCTCTCGGTCCTTCACGCCAGCCTGGTGAGCGGCCTCCTCACCTGCCAGGTCGTCGGACCGGAAGTATCGCGGGGCGGAGAATTTAAGGACGTTGAGGCGTACCACATCGTCGGTTTCGAGGGGATTGCCCGGACGGTGCGGCGCGAACCCATCTTCGGGATGCGGCAGCGGTTTCTGCCCGGCTACTGCATGATGAACCTTACGCACACGGGTGTCGTGAATATGATTCTCGCACAGTCCTCGGGTCTCCATGTGCGGGTGGAGGATATCAGATTATGAAGACGATAAGAGAGATCGACGCAAAGATCCGGAACGGTTCGGCGGTCGTCTACACGGCCGCGGAGTTCAAGCGCCTCGTCCGCGAGGGTGCGGAGGTCACGGCGGCAGACGTCGACGTGGTCACCACGGGGACCTGCGGGGTGATGTCGGGGACCGCGGCGATCCTCTCGGTCCCGGTGGCGGCGCCGGGGGAGTTCGAGCGGGCGGAACGGGTCTGGCTGAACGGTGTCCCCTGCATGCCCGGCCCCTGCCCGAACGAGCGCCTCGGGCTCGTCGACCTGATCGTCTCCGGGACCGCCCACGCCGGGGCGGGCTACGGGGGCGGTCACCTCTTCCGCGACATTGTGGAGGGCCGCGAGATCGAGGTGCTGGCGGAGGCCGCCGACCGCTCGATCGAGACGCGGGTGACCATCGACGACCTCGCCTACGCCCGGATCTTCACCACCCGGAGCGCCTACAAAAACTACACCGCCTACCTCAACACCCGGCCGACCCGGGTGACGACGATCTTCTCGGTCACGGGGCTCGAGGGGCCCTGCCGGGAGGTCTCGGTCAGCGGGTGCGGCGAGATCAATCCGCTCGAGAACGACCCCGCACGGTTTGCGATCCGGGACGGGACCCCGGTTCTCCTGAACGGTTCGGCCGGGTTGGTGACCGGGGAGGGGACCCGGAGCACTCCTTCGCGGCCGAACCTCACGGTCATCGCCGATATGGCCGGGATGCAGCCCCGCTACATGGGCGGATTCAAGACCTCTGCGGGCCCGGAGTGCATCACGAGCCTCGGCGTCGCTATCCCGGTCCTCGACGACCGGCAGGTCGCTGCCCTCCGCGTCCTCGACGAGGAGATCCCCCTTCCGGTCGCTGACATCAACACCCGCACCGTCCTTGATACGGCGACCTACGCCGATCTCTGGCAGCGGCCCGACAGGGAGCCGACCTACCACCCCGAGTGGTGCGAGGAGTGCTCGGCCTGTGCCGCGGCCGCGATCTGCCCGACGGGTGCGTTTGACCGCGAGACCGGGATCGACCGCGACCGCTGCCTCGCCTGCACCGCCTGCCTTGCCGCCTGCCCGAACGACGCCCTCGAGGCCGGCGAGGGCTCGATCCGGGTCAGGGGACGGAAGGTGCCGATCACGCTGCGCCAGTCCGGCCGGACGCTCGCCGAAGACCTCTGTCGGGACCTAAAAGAGATGGTCCTTGATTTCCGGTTCACCTTCACCGGAGGCGGGGAGCGGTGAGGGAGAAGTACCTCATCCACTGCCCGGGGTGCGGCCGGTCCTTCCCCGACCACTACACCCTCGACTGCCCCTCGGGGTGCGACGCCCTCCTCCGGACCGTGTATGCTGAGCGCCGCCTCCCCCTCCGGAGCCTCCCGGGGGTCTTCCGCTACAAGGAGTGGCTCCCGGTCGAGGGCCACCTCAGAGTCGATGCCGGCCCGGTCTCCTACGCGAGTGAGGGGCTCGCCCGGGAACTCGGGCTCTCCCACCTCACCGTCACCTTCTCGGGCTACTGGCCCGAGCGGGGCGGGCGGATGGAGACCTGCTCCTTCAAGGAGCTCGAAGCGCAGCCGACGGTGCTCCGCCTCCGGGAGAAGGGAGCCGGGGTCATCCAGGTCTCGTCGGCGGGGAACACCGGCCGCGCCTTCTGCCAGGCATCGGCCCTGACCGGGGCGCCGGTCGTGGTGGTGGTCCCGGCGTCCGCCGCCGACCGGCTCTGGACGACCGTGGAGCCCCCGAACGTCTGCCTCATCACGGTGGACGGGGACTACTCGGATTCCATCGCGTTCGGGCGGGAGGTCTGCTCCATCCCGGGGATCGTCCCCGAGGGCGGGGCGAAGAACGTCGCCCGCCGTGACGGGATGGGGACGGTGGTGCTCGATGGGACGCTCTCTGCCGGGCGGCTCCCCGACTCCTACTTCCAGGCGGTCGGGAGCGGAACCGGGGCGATTGCCGCGTGGGAAGCGGCGGAGCGGCTCATCGCCGACGGCCGGTTCGGCACCCGCCTCCCGGCTCTCCACCTCTCCCAGAACCTCCCCTTCGTCCCGATGGTCCGGGCATGGGAGGCGGGACGGCGGGATATCCTCCCGGCCGAGGATATGCCGGACGTCGAAGCCTCGATCTCCCGGGTCTATGCCGACGTCCTGACGAACCGCCACCCGCCCTGGGGGGTCCGCGGCGGGGTCTACGACGCCCTCGCGGCCTCCGGCGGCCGGGTGTATGCGGTCGGGAACGACGACGCCCGGTCCGCCGGGAGACTCTTTGCCGAGACCGAAGAGATCGACCTCGACCCGGCGGCGGCTGTCGCGGTCGCCTCGCTCCTCCGGGCGGCGGAGGAGGGGCTCGTCGGCCCGGATGAGCGCATCCTCCTGAACGTGACCGGCGGGGGGTATGCGCGTGCGGCAGAGGACCTCGACCGCTACCCGGTCGAGCCTTACCTCCGGGTCCGGGCCGGCGAGGCCTTCGCTGGGGACGTGCGGGATGCCGTCCGGGGATGGCTTTCGGAGCAGGGGGTGGCGGTCCGTGCGTGAAGGATGTGTCCTCGACCGGCTCTCCGCCCTCGGGGTCGATACCGTGGCGAGCCTCCCCTGCGACCGGACGCAGGAGTTCTGCGCCCTGATCCCGGAGCGGTTCCGTGCGGTGAACCTGACCCGGGAGGAGGACGGCGTCGGGATCTCGGCCGGGCTCGCGATGGCCGGGGCGCGATCGGTGCTCCACATGCAGAGTTCGGGGCTCGGCAACTCCCTGAATGCCATCATGTCCCTCACCGTCACCTTCGGCCTCCCGCTCCCCGTCCTCACGAGCTGGCGGGGCGTCTACCGGGAGGCGATCCCGGCCCAGGTGCCGTTCAACCGGGCGGTTCCGGAGGTGCTTCGTGCGCTCGGGATCCCCTTCACGATCATCCGCGGTCCCGAGGATGAGGGATTGATCGATGAGGTCGTCCGGGACGCCTACGATTCCATGCGCCCGCACGTTGGACTGATCCTCCCCTCGTTCTGGGAAGGGGAAGAGGAGGCCTGCCCGACGGAGCAGGTCTTCCCGCCCCGGGCCCGGGAGTCGGTGATCGAGTACCGGCGAACCTTTCGGGAACCGGTGATGACCCGGTACGACGCGATAAGGGCTATCGCCGCCGCCCTTGACGACGAGGCGGTCGTCGCGAACATCGGCGTGCCCTCAAAGGAGCTCTATGCAGCGAGCGACCGGGCCCTGAACTTCTACATGCTCGGGAGTTACACCCAGGCGACCCCGATCGGGCTCGGGCTTGCGCTCGCCACAGATAAGGACGTCGTCGTCCTCGACGGCGACGGGAGCCTGCTCGGGACCGCCGTCCTCCCGGTGGTGGCGGCGGAATCCCCGGCGA
Source organism: Methanoculleus chikugoensis (assembly GCF_019669965.1). Taxonomy (NCBI): domain Archaea; kingdom Methanobacteriati; phylum Methanobacteriota; class Methanomicrobia; order Methanomicrobiales; family Methanomicrobiaceae; genus Methanoculleus; species Methanoculleus chikugoensis. Next base: position 282,208 of record NZ_AP019781.1, read on the forward strand.
ACCTCACGATCGTCTGCCTGGACAACGGGGCCTTCGGGAGCACGGGAAACCAGCCCACCCCGGCCTCCGGGCTGGTGGACATGGAGCTCCTCGCCCGTGCCGCCGGGATCCAGAGGACGTGCAAGGTGCAGGACGAGCGGGAACTCAGCGAAGCCTGGGAGAACCGGGGCCGGGGCCCGAATTTCATCCATGTGGTCTTAAAGCCCGGGAACGCACCGGTCGGAAACATCCCCCTCGCCCCGGTCGAGATCCGGGAGCGGTTTGTGCGGGCGCTTCGGGGGTGAGGCGCATCCCGGTGTGCCTGTTCTCATTGTTCTCTCTTGGATCTGCTTTATTCCAAACAATGATGGTAGCCTGCCCGGCATAGCACACTATACTCATCATCACGAATCCGAACAGGGTGCGTTCTCCTGTCCCGTTCCCAGTCCGCATATTCCTGGCTGAAGAAAAAGGCTTCCGATTCGGGATATTGTTTTGGGATTTGCAGAATCGTGTTAAGGGTCTTCATCATGTTACTATCAGACCGGTTTTCCTCAATGTAGCAATGCCATCCCGGACCCTGCCATTCGTAATTGTCAAACTGCAATGTCCATTCCCCGTTCCGTTTGTCTTTTCGGGGGTAAGCGGAATTGTCCAGGGAGGTGAACGGCTTTATTGATTTTCTCCACGCCTTTGCAAATATTTTGTATCCGGTATCCTCCTTAGATTCCGGATTGTGCCCTTTAAAGAGGATGACAATCTCGAACATGCAGTTCTGTTGCATATCGTTAAGGGTCAGGGGTTCCCGTTCTCTTGCGTCCATGATTACTCCGCTATTAACGGGGAAATGAAAAGAGGTTTTGGGACAGTAAGGGCGATGCCAGTCTTGATCCAGCTACACCATACGAACTGGTCCACTATCCCCGCCGCCGCCCTCCCCCGCCCATGCGCATCATCCGGGCGGCCCTCCTCCTCTGGGAAGGGCTCTCGATCGACCGGGCCACTGGTACCTGCCTTTCGTCAACACCGGCCTCGAGGGGCCGATCTTTCTTCTCGCGACACTTCGGGCGGCGTATCTAGAGCATCACCGTCGCGATCAGCGGGATGGTGACGAGCGACCCGATCGTCGAGACGAAGACGATCTGCGACGCGAGCTTCGAGTCCGCGCCGTACTGCTCCGCGAAGATGACGGTGTTTGCCGCGGCGGGCATCGCGGCCATCGTGATCATGATCCCGTTGATGTAGGGGTCGGCAAAGACCGGGGCGAGGAGATAGCAGTAGGCCGCCGGGATGGCGAGGAGGAGGACGGCGCTCGCCGCCCAGATCCGCCAGTTCCCGACCATCTCCCGGGCCGGGAACGTCGCGAGCATCGCCCCGACGATGATCATGGCGAGCGGCGTCGTCACCCCCCCGAGGAGGTCGATCGAGTCGATGAAGGGCGACGGGATCTCCACCGAGCCGAGGAAGAGGGCGAACCCGACGATGGAGGCCGCGATCCCTGGGTTTAAGAGGAGTTTTGGGTCGAACCCCTTCCCTCTCCCCTCGGTCAGCATCGCGATCCCGACCGAGAAGACCAGGACGTTGAAGATGAGGTTGAAGATCGCGACGTAAAAGAGCGACTCCTCTCCAAAAAGTGTCAGGGCGACCGGGAACCCCATGAACCCGACGTTGCCGAAGACGATCGCGAACTGGAGCACCCCTTCCTCCGCGGCCGGGACCCGCATGGCCTTCGAGACCACCCAGGCGAGGGCGAACGAGAAGACGTAGAGCATCCCGGTCGCGAGGACCAGGGTCTCGGCCCCGGCGAGGCGCTCGGGGGTGAAGGGCACCTGCATCGAGGCGACGATCAGCGCCGGGATGGTGATGTTGACGAGGAGCCCCGAGAGCCCCCGGGTTGCCCGGGGGTCGACGATCTTCGTCGCGACGGCGACGTAGCCCGCGGCGATCAGGAGGACCAGGATGAAGATCTGGTCTGCAACTATCAGGAAATCCGTGACCGCACCGTTCATATGGGCACCGCTCCGTCCGGTTCATCAAGGTGAGTGCCGGTACCCCTTTACGGTTCTGCTCGGGGGTGTGGGGTGCAGTGAGCGAGCGGGAGCCTGCCTGGGTTTTAGAGCGGGGTTTTTCGGGATCGCGGCGTGTTCCTCGCACAGAGGGCGCCTCGCCCGCGTAGAGGAAGGGTGAGGCTGTTCGGGACTGTGAAGTGTCGGCGGGTCTTGCCTTCAAGGGCCGGGATCATTATCCCACCATAAGAAGGTTTATGATGTGTTCGGTTCCAGCCGAACGATGACTGCCGATTTTATATGTTATAACGACCCAGAATCGCGTTGGGTGCCGCGTGCGGTACCCGTTTGTGTGCGGGGGTCTCCCATCCCCGGTTGACGCCCCGGATGACGCGCCCCGCAAGCCCGGAGGCAAAGGGAACGTAAGCGTTCTGCGTGCTTAAATATGTGCCTTTTCTGCCTCCGGAAAACTACAGGAGGAAAGTAAATGAACGGAAAAACCGGATTGCAGGCATTTCCCATGCTCCTGGCGCTGCTGCTGGTGAGCGTGGTTATGGTGCCCGCAAGCGCATACTATTATTGTTGTGCAGAATGGGTGAACAACTATCCCCCACCATCCGACTTGGAGCACAATGATGAAAACGCACAGGGGTTTTACTACCAGCTCGGTGGTGACTCATCCTGGTGGGGAGACTTTATCTATGGCGATGGTCAGGCCCTGGAAAGACACTGGAAAGATCCCAGTAAGTCCGGAAACGGTATAGACTATATTTACACAGATGATACACATTTTGCGTTCTTTTCGGGCCATGGTGCCCCAGAAGGATTTGCATTTTCCTCCTCCCAAGACGATACCTTCCTGAGTTACAGTGATGCTCTCTGGGGAAACACGCAGATGGACTGGATTACCATTGATGCCTGCACTGTTCTGCGCGAGAATAGCCATACAAATTGGTACAATGCATTTGGCGGCCTACACTCGATGACCGGGTTCCATACTGAATGTCACGATGTCTCGGACAGAGGCTCTAACTTCGTACACCGGATGGTCGGTACGTGGACCACCCAACCGATCATCACGGCATGGTTCATTGCAGCGAAGGATACAGAGCCTTCGACCACGTATGCGGCAGCCCTTGCCCGAGAAGGCTGCTGGTCCGATTATGTCTACGGGCACGGGAGCCAGGGGACACCCGGAACGTCGTTCCTGTACGGTACGTACCAGTGTTGAGGTGATCACATGAACATGAAACTAATTGGAGTTAGTGCCGGTGTCCTGGCGCTTCTTGGAGTCATCTGCGTTGTCAGCATACCCGTGTTTTTCAGCGACAGTCATACACCTGACTGTGGTCAATCCAACCAGATAGGTGGCGTGAAATCGGCGGGTGCTGCAAACCTCACCTACACCGCCTCTGTTCCGTTCCCGCCGACGCCTGCGGAGGTTATCCTGTATCGGGTGCTGGAGCCGGAGATCACGACGGAACTTGTCTCATCGATGGCGGAGAAGATAGGCCTGAAGGGAACGGTGCGCGAATCGTACGACCAGATGCTGCTCTCCGATGAACCCCACTCGTTGGAGGTTCATATGAAGTCGGGGAGAGTCGCTCTGATTGATATCCCCCGTTGGATGAACCCGAACGACAAAGACCTGCCGGAAAGCCTTCCTTCGGACGATGAGGCGATCCAGATCGCAACACAGTACCTGGAGGAGACCGGGCTGATGCCCCCCGATGCAATCCTGTGTGGCGTTGCCCACCCCCAAATCGTTGAGTATAACGAGGATGGTGAGGTGATCGGTATCGCCTTTGAAGACGTCCAGGTCTCTTACTCCCGCACAATCGACGGTCGGCCGGTTGTGGGTTCGAAATTGACGGCTGAGATCGGCGGCGGCGGGGATATCCTGAATGTTTACAAACTCTGGAGAGACTATGCCCCGGAGAAGGAGATAGCAGTCATAACGCCACAGGAAGCTTTTGAAGAATTGAAGGCGACTGGGCTGGCGGTCGACGGAAAAGGCCCGACCGCGGTTATCACCGGGATCGAACTTGGGTATTATGAAGCACCGGCGATGGATGAGCCTACCTACCTCGTCCCGGTCTACATCTTCAGGGGCGAGGTGCGGGATGAGACCGGGGGAACCGCATTCGTCAGATACATCCCCGCGTCCCCCGACCTTGGGGAGGGTATCCCGGCGGTAAAGTGACCGCCCCAGGTTCCTCTTCTTTTTCGGAGCGAAATTCTATGAAGAAGATTCTGTACCTCGTCATCACCTGTGCCGCCGCGGGCATGCTGGTCCTGGTTGGAATACATATACTCCCGAACCCGGATCTGCAAGGGCCGGGTGAGATACCGACGGAGGTTCCGGAGAACCGAACACCCCGCCCGACAGGCGTTCCCCGGGAGAATACATCGTTTATCGAGATTCATCATGCAGGAGACCCGGGCGTTATCCTCTATCCAGGAGATCCCGGGTATCCTGCCATCGAAGCAGAGTGCCGCGAGCAGATCCGGAGCACCTGTGGTCAGTATAAGATGGGGTTCTCGCGGGTTGAGCTGGACGCCATGAAACAAAACGACACCTATGTCGCGATGCATCTCCCTGCTCCCACGAGATTCGAGACGGGTTATATCGTCGATGGGTCGCCGAAGGAGATCCTTGCAGACGAAGCGGTCTTCTTTCTGGATTTCGAGGACTGGCCGGAGAACATAATCATCATGCGACTGGGAGATGTTTGCGGGGTCTGGGACGCTTCGCGCGACCGGGAAAAACTTCGGGTTCTGGCTGATCCGTTTTTGGTCGGTCGGGCCGCGTCCTGACAGGCGTAGACGGTCAGTGGTATATATTTGCATTTCGTCTGTTCAAAACAGACCCGTCCAATCGGCAGAATACGATCAACGCCTCCGCGCCGGCAACCGGGATGTATGAGGGGAATAGTTTTCGGCGGTCTTTGCCGGGAACAACTGCGACGGTGCCCGGTTCCGTGGGGGGAGGTTCGACGAGCGTGGCAGGGCCGTGACCATTATCCCGGCGCCCGACGGCGGGTCCTGTCTCCAGGGGCAGGAATTATTGTCCTGCCATAAGAAGGTTTATGATGTGTTCGGTTCCAGCCGAACGATGACTGCTGATTTTATATGTTCTAACGACCCAGAATCGCATCGAGTGCCGCATGCGGTACCCGCTTGTGTGCGGGGGCACCCATCCCCGGTTGACGCCCCGAATGACACGCCCCGCAAGCCCGGAGGCAATGGAAGTGTATGCACTTCCTGCACTTGAAGGTATGCTCTTCCCGCCTCCGGGGAAAAACCGGAGGAAAAACAGATGAACGGAAAAATTGGACTGCGGGCATTCTCCACACTCCTGGCGATAATGCTGGTGAGTGTGGTGATGGTGCCGGCGATGGCAATGGATGCCGGGGCACTCGATATTGAGAAGCTGGACATCGTGGATCCTGCAACACTTCAGGAACGATCTCCCTCGTTCATCAGCGAACTCCGAAGCAAAGGATGTTCCGAAGAAGAGATTGCCGAGGCAATCCGTAGCCTGCCGCGAGTTTCATACCTTGACGGATGGACAGAGGCTGATGACGAACGGGTATCGCCCCTTTTGCAACAGGCAAGGGATGAGGTGAACTATTCGATGTACGGCGAGATAGATCCTCTGACAGAGGATGGCGTTTCGGCAGTAAAGATGTGTTCTTCAGGCATCTGGCTGTTTGACACAGTTTTTCAGGGTGTTAATGGATGGGTACATCCCGGACTGATGGAATGCTCCTCGGATGGCACCAGACGCCAGTTTCTTACGACCCATCTTGGAAAAAAGATCGGTACGACCGCTAACTGGATCGAGATAGGTATAGAGTCAGTCTGCGATGATCCGAATCCGGCTCGCTACCATGTTTTCACCTATGATAACAACAACATATCACGACCGATGGTTGTGCATAGTAACCTTACCAACGGCGACAGGGATTACAATTTCGAGATCTACGTAAGTGACGTGCAGTACCCGGAGGGCTATCCCTATATGATCTTATGGGAAGGACAGGTCGTCCGGGTCGGTCACGTTCCGTTTGCGGAAGGCGATCTGAACGAGGTACACGAATACGTCAGAAACGATCCCGGATCATTCTCCGATGTATCAACCTCCTATGTGTGTGATTCCTACGTCTATTACGACGGATATGGTGTATGGTGGAACGAGCAGCTGGATGCACAGTTAGCACACCCGACACAGCTCCATGCAGATACGCAGGAAGGTGTTTATGGCGATTTCTACAGACCATGGTGGTCGAATGCATACAGAATCGACACGTGGATCGCGTGAACAAAGAAGAATAGGGTTGATGGTAATCATCTCAGTCCTCCTTTTTTGTTGTACGGGTTGCGTTGAAGAGCAACCGGTGAATCAATCGAAATATATCAATATTTCACTTACAGAACCCATCTCTCAAGCAGATGCGGTCATCGTTGCCCTTTCCTATCCGGGAGTTGCTAAAACAATTGAGAATGATTCGTTCCGGATCACCGTCGGAAAGCTCACCGTCTCTGACGTACGTGAGGGAAGGCTTAAAGAACACCATATGGTCTACATCGATCGCTTCAATAGCACTACGCACGAACCGCTCGAAGGTTTACAGGTTATTGTGACCTACGACGGGGACGTTTACAAAATCTGGCGGTCGTTCCCTCCAGTTAATTCTTCAATTGCTGCAGAGTGAACAGCCTCTGCAGGACCTGGTATAGATGCCAGCCCCGGAGCCCACCCCGGCAAAAGAGCCCGGGCGGGCCGGGAACCTGACTGTCATCCGGGCAACCGGGGATTCGAAACCCCCGCAGGCCGTCCCGATCCTCTCGTCGTGGAGGGATATCGGACCGGAGATATGTGAGCCGACCGAAGAAGATTGGGCTTTTGTCAAAGATGCCGCAACGGATCTGTCGGAAGAAGAGAAGACCCGGTTTGTTACAGAGGTCAGAAAGATACCTGCGGGGAATCGACACTGCCCCCGGAGGAGCAGGTCGATCTGGAGAGGGGACTTGGGTACTACCTGATTAAGGCAACCGAGGGAGTAGAGACAGCCCTTTAACTGCTGAACGATCCAGCCGTATCTGTAGTATTACTATGCCGGCGATCAGGTCCTGGCGTACCGATCGGCAGATCCCCCTTCCTGTGTGTTCCCGGGGTTATCGAGTTCTTCGTAGTTAAACCAGGGATGGTCGGTGATCGGGTTGCGTCCCCTCCTGCCCTACAGTAGCACCGTCGTCATCAGCGGAACCGTAACAGACGACCCGTTCGTCGAGACAAAGACGATCTGAGAGGTATGCCGGGCGTCGGCAAAGACCCGGGTGAGGAGGGGGGCGACACTTGCCGCGCAGATCCGCCAGTTGTCGACCATCTCCCACGCCAGGAATGTTACGTGCATCGTCCCGACGATGATCATCGCAAATGGTGTGGTTACCCGGCTGAGGGGGTCGACCGCATCGATGGATGGGGCTCGTGCTCTCCACCGAGCCGACGGAGGCGCGATCCCGATCGAAAAACGGGGAGGTTGAAGGTGGCGACGTAGAAGGGGAAGTCGTCGCCGAAGAGCGGCTGTGCGGACAGGAAAGAAACTACGCCGGTATAGGGGCGGTTCTCCGCCGGCACCGCAACGCGATGTACCAGAGCACAAATGTCACGCCGAGGAGCGCCTCGCCCGCGTAGAGGAGGAGGGGTTCCCTGACGACGCTCCCCCCCTGGACGACAAAACCGCGGAGATACGAGGTCACGCAGAGCACCCCGGCAGTCATGGCAACCAGGGATGTGCCGAGGAGGAAGATGATCCGGTGGTCTCTCCCGGGATGAAGGATCCGCCGCCCCTTCTCCGTCAGGGTGTAGTCCCGCCATTTCCGGGCGTTCTCGTGGGCCACGAGATCCGCATCGGCCAGAACGGCAAGGTGTTCGTGGACAGTCGACTTTGCAAGACCGAGCCCGTCGGCGAGCTCGCTCATCGCCATGGGCCGGATATCGAGCGCTTTGAGGATAGCGACCCGGACGTCGGAGGATAGCGCAGCGATATCGCCCCGGTCGAGCGTGACTTCTTCCATGATTTGAAATCTCTCCGATATGGGTCTGGTCCGAAACAATCAGGTACTCCCCTGCCGGGAGAGAAAAGCGTTCCGGAACTGTCCCGGTACTGCCGAAAAAGAGGATGCGCCGATCTCCGTCATTCCGCCCGGAGGGTCGGGGGTGGGACCGGTTCCGGTGCACCTATCCCTACTACGACGAACGTTGCCGATCCCCCCGGGAGGCGGTCCCTGTTGAGGTTGGGGTCCGGGGTAGAGCCGGGGTCGATCTCTTCTTTCCAGGGGGTGTTGGAACCCGGTATGGTGACGGTCGCCCGCCGGAAGTCGAAGTCGATCGGTGTGCCGTTCGGGGTCGTGAGGGTGTACGGGGCGGCAAGACCGATCGTCAGGGAGAGGACCTCCTCCGGGCCGGGCTGCGGGAGGTCCGCCATCACCCGCACCTCGCGCCACTCCCCGGCGGCGAGGTCGTCGACGGGCAGCGAGGTCGAGGCGCCGGGGAGGACATCCCCCTCCGGCGACCCGGTGGTGGTGTTCAGGCTCGCGGTTTCCGTCGTCACGGCAAGATCGGCCCGGGCGCAGTCTTCGCCCGCGAGGTTCCGGATGAAGAAGTCGAGGCTGATCCTGTCGCTCTCGATTGCGATATCGGGAGTGTACCGGATATCCTCCGGGCGGGCCGGGTCGAGGCTGTAGCGATCCCCGAGGGAGATTGTCCGGTTCCAGGCGGTGGCGTTCTCGAGATGCCAGGTCTCGTTATCGGCGTCGTAGGTGATGATCGGGCTCTCACAGGGATCGGGATACTCGAACCCCGGCCCGAACGGCAGTATCCAGTTCACCCGCTTGAGCGGTTCCTGCACATGCTGCTGTCCCGGGGGAAAGGCGGCGAGTATGGCGAGGTTTACCGCAGCAAGGATGAGAACGGCGCCGATACCGAGCCATATCCATGTCTTCGAGTGCATTGTATCACATTAGGAAAAGAGGTGATTTAGAGGTATGGACTCACCATCAGCACTTCTCCGGTCTGCGCGTCGATAACGACAAGCCCTCCCTGGAGAACGTGGTCCTCTGGCTCGCCTCTCATCGTAATCACCCATGTCAGCGTCTGTACGTCCGGTCGGGTGTACTCGACGGAGAGGTCGGCCGTTGCACCGGTCACCCGGATTCCCGGGAACTGCCCGGCTGCGATCTTCAGCGCCTCGTCCCGGGAAAGTTTCGGCTCAAGCGAACATTTGATCTCCCGCTGGATCCCGATGTACGAGACGATCTCGCCGGTGCTCGGGTTAAGGTTCACGACGACCGTGTTCGGCGTGAGGACATCGCTGATCTCTTCTCTCCAGATGTACGAGTACTCGCTGCCCGCATCACCGTGAGAAACCAGGTCCGATCTGGTAAGCTGCATACTCTTCTTCGCAAAGCCGCTGTACTTCTCTTCGGCGTAGGCCCTTGCCGTTACTTCGGCTGCGGCCCGATCCAGCCGGACATCGCGGCAATCCTTCCGTGCGGAATCGAACGTGGCACGTTCGATCACCCCGGTCCGGGCGTTGACGTAAACCTGTCCCTCTCCGGTGCCAAAGACATAGTACTCTCCAAGATTCAGGCGTTCGGTCTTCTGGTACTCGACGGTTGCATCGGGTGCGTTAAGAAAGTCCTGTGCTTTTCCTTTCGCGGTATCCACCCCGATCGGAGCGTTGGCACCAGTCGCTGACACGACCGAGACCGCGACGACGAGGCATATGATTGCAGTAATTGGTATCCATTTCATGATTGAATCATCCCATTAATAGACCCCATAGCGAGCGGGAGTGAGACAACTGTTGTAACTGCCGGAGATCTCGTAGGTGTCCACTCCATGGTAACCGAACGGCCAGTGCAAGTAGCAGTCGTCCTTTGCATTGCTTGCGGCGCTTGCAACGGTCTCCCCGTTTCGCAACCGGTCCCAGAAGCTCCCGGACCAGCACTTTCCGTTTTCGACCTCGACCTCGCCGTCGAACCCCAGGCAGATGTCTGCGCCTTTGTTCATGGTCTGCTGGAGAAGATCTCCGTTGTAAGGGTTGTAGTGGGACGTATGGCAGGCGAGGTAGACCGCGAGCAGGACATCCCTGATGTCGGTCCCGTAATCAGTTATGTAGTACCGGTCGTTTCCCGGGTAGTGGCCGTCGGTGTCGGCAAGTATCCAGGATTCCGAGGAGAACTTTATCCCACCGCCTTTATGCGAGTCGTCGTAGTAGAGGCCGTGGCCGTTGAAGAAGAACACCGCATCCGACCTGAACTGACCGTAAGCCGTCGATGCGTGTGCATTCGTGGACGACGAGCTGGAGTAGTACATCGCTGCCTGATCCACCCGTGCGTCGTAGGCCGTCGGCGTCGTATCCGAACAGTCATAGTTGTGCGCGGGTGGTGCGGCGCTGGCGACAGCAGGCAGAGCCGCGAGCAGGAAGAGTGCTGCCAGCATGTAGATCCATGGTTTCATAAGTATCCCTCAAGGAGCGCCCGGGCGTTCCTGCACCCGGAACTAAACCCGAATTCGAGGGGGAATCTTATAAAGCCCGCTGTCGTCGTTCGGTTCTGGCCGAACAAATCTTAAACTTTGCGATCTGCTGCGTGGCGGATGGGTAAATGTGCGGGTGTCCGGGACTGTGGGTGTCGGCGGGTCCTGTCTCCAGGGGCGGGGATTATTGTCCTGCCATAAGAAGGTTTATGATGTGTTCGGTTCCAGCCGAACGATGCCTGCTGATTTTATATGTTTTAATGACCTCAAAATGCGTAAGGTGCCGCATGCGGTACCCGTTTGTGTGCGGGGGTCGCCCATCCCCGGTTGACGCCCCGGATGACGCGCCCCGCAAGCCCGGAGGCAACAGGATGTACACATTCTGCGCACTTAAACGTGTGCTTCTCCTGCCTCCGTGGACAGAAACTGGAGGAAAACGAAATGAACGGAAAAACTGGAATGCGGGTATTCTCCTTGCTCACGGCGCTGCTGCTGGTGGGCGTGGGGGTTGTGTCTGCGGTGAGCGCCCAGGATGTCACAGGGACCCTTCCCGCAGATAGCAGCGAGCCGGTCCTGGTCATCGGGGATTCTATGGATGTACTCATCACGGGTACTACATCGGTATCCGATATGCGAGCATCCGGAATCAACGCTCCAGAAGAGCTGAACATCCCGAAGGGCATTACCCGGTACGATCTCGTGACGTTCGATCATGCTGCACTGAACAAGCAGATACGGGGCGTACTCCCCCTCCAGATCCATGGCAAGGAGTACCAGGCCGAACTGCACAGGATGGATTTTGAGCAGATCGACGACGGCATCGACTCGTACGAGGGGGTGATCGTCGGCGTTGGCGGGAGCGATGTTCTCCTGACGACCGGGGAAAACGCCCTTGTCGGGAGTGTAACCTTCGGTAACGAAACATTCTGGATCACCCCGGTCGAGTCGCGAGCGCGCGCAAAGGGAGAAGCATCGCCTCTGCATGTCATCTACAGCTCTCAGGATATTGAAAATCCTGAAAAATGGAGTCTTATCGACTACGGGACGCTCACGCCCCCGGAAGGATACACTCCGATCGAAGTTCCCGAGAATCTGGAATCTTCCATGAGAGAACTCCAGGACCAGTATGCCACGGTCAATCTGCTGGTGGTTACCGATAACCAGTTCTACCAGGATCAGGACAACTGGAAAACAGTCGCTCAGGATATCGTAGCCGAAGCGAACCGGCAGTTTGACCGGGACGATATTAGGGTGACGCTCTGTGTAATGGCGTATACCGATTCAAAGCGGGTTCAACTCTCAAACCATTCTAACATCACGAGCAACCCCGTTGTTGCGGTCCAAGCGATCTATCCGAACACCGACCTTGATCTCTGGGCCGCAGATATTGCACTGTATGTTGGTGGTTACGATGCAGACGGTTCTGCACAGGGGGCTACTTACGGCTACTACCCATATCATCATCGGCATGCCTGGGCTCAGATGGTCCCTGACGACATCTTGTACCTGGGTACCACACACGGCCGCAGGTGCGTGAGCATCCATGAACTGGGGCACCTCTTTGATGCTGGTCACCAGGAGCTGGATGAAAACCGGACGATCCCGTCTTACCGTAGGGCCTACCAGTGGTATCAACCGTTTTCTCCTCCCCTCAACCTCAAGAATACCGTGACATACAGTTACTTCAATGAGTTGATGAGTACCACTGAATTTTCATCGGACGACTACCACGGGGATGCCGATCACGACAACGCAAGGAGAATCCGGGAGACGAAATGGACAGTTGCGAACTATCACTCCTGATGGGAGCCGATGCGAGTCTCACCCCTACCACCTTTTTAAATTGTTACCGGGTGGTTTGGTGGTACAGAAACCCCGGGCAGCATGTGTCAGAAAAGAAGAATGGGGGCCGCCGGAAGGATCCGGGGCGTTCTCTTTCTGGCAGGATCGGGCGAAAGAGATAAAAGAGGTCACATGAAATCGAAACATGACAGACGTTTGGTTATCGAGGGGGTTCTGGCGTTCATCGGCGTCATCCTCCTCGTTGCGATGGTTGTGCTCATGTGCACCGCCCTCTTCAACTGGCTCGAAGCAAGCGGTGGATCCCCGAGATTGGACGTCTGGGAGATCAGGGGCGAACTGCCGCCGGAAAATGCATCGATCATCCACCTGACCGAGAAAGACTTCGAGCAGCACCCGGCGCTCGACTCCGCAATCCGGGGCGACAACCGGGGTCCCGGACCCTGGTATTCGGGAGACACACCGTACGGTGTCCTCGACGAGCGAACGATTGGGAGCGCTCCGGTGACATACCTAGAACGGGAAGTACTTATCGAGTCGTTTGGTCCCGATGTCGAGGCGAGAAACCAGCCGTACATCGAATACGAGGGTGCGTATTACTACTTTCTCATCCTGATCCCCTAAAATCGGGTCAAAACAGGTGCTATTGGAATGGAAGAAGATAAAAATCCGAAATCAAGAAACCGGCTCAAAACGGCGGCCCTCGTCGTCGCCTGTGGTCTTGCCGGCGTCATCGCCATCGCGCTCGGCCTCATGCTCGCCGACGCCCTCATCATTTACGCTCACGAGAGTTCTGGGGAACAGCCGATGTTCTACGTTATGGAGAGAGCGGAGCCGGGGGGGAGCGTGATCGTTCCCCTGACTGAGCAGGACTTCGAACAGCACCCCGAACTCGCCGCAGTCATCCGGGGTGAGGAGCGGAACCCCTCGGCGTGGGAGTGGGGCTACCGGGATCAACGTGTCATCGGGGGAACTAAGGTCTCGTACACGGAGAGCAAGGCGCTCCATGATGCCTACGGTCCCCGAGAGGGGAGGGGGCTGTACCCGCTCATGGAGTACGAGGGTGCGTATTACGTGGTCCTGACGACATGGCCCTGAAGGGGAGTCCCCGTCGCCCGTGCTCGATATGCATCGCCTCTTTCCACGGGGGAGGCAAGTCGGAGGAAGTGAACTGAACCACAACATCAGTCTGGGCGTCACCGCCTGGCCTCGGGCCACCCTATCCCGCTATTATCCGGCCTTAGAGGCCGACTGGGGGAAAATCTCGGGAGGTACCATTCTCCCCCCTCAGCGAAGAAAAGGTTTGGGTTTTTCTGTTCCGAACCGGTTCTCCAGAGATCGGGTGAGTGCATCCTTTCGGGCACACCCCCTGGCGGGGACGGGGGCACACTGCCGTGCGATCGCCCCACAATGAGAGGGTTTAAGATGAATTCGGAAAAAAAACGGACGATGGCTGCCGGTTTTATATGGTCTCATGACACAGAATCGGATTGGGTGCCGCGTGCGGTACCCATTTGTGTGCGGGGGTCGCCCATCCCCAGGTCTGACGCCCCGGATGACGCACCCCCCATGCCCGGAGGCAATGGGCACGTAGGCGTTCTGTGCACTTAAATGTGTGATTCTTCAATGGATTCAAGCGACGATGCCTGGATGACGTTTGATGAGGTAAAGAGCGAGGTGGGTGCACAGAGGCCTTTTGTTCAGCCTGTGGGGCGGCGGCATGCCTATAGGAGGAGATAGGCCTTATGGTGATCACAGCGTTGCCTGTGTAGGTTATCACGACTATACGGAGGGCTGGGTGTCCATACATGACACATGGGATACTCAGATCCATAACGTAGTCTATGGTAACTGGTGGGGTGCCATGGCGACCTGGGTGAGGCCCTGACCCCTCTTTATGGTGGTAGATCCAGATGAAATCCCTGAAAACCGACAGAACCAGCAAATTCGCATTCATTCTCCTCCTGATCGCTATCGGTGCTTTCGGTATCCTCCTGCTCATTGACCTCCTCGCCATCGGTCCTGGGTATCCTCCCCCTGAGGCCCTGCAGAAATGGTATATCCCGCAGCCCCGGTACGAGTATGCGGAGAACGGCTCTGTCGCCGTAAATAGAACGATCGATGGGAATGTTGTCCTGCTCGGCGATATCGAAGACGGGTGTCCATCCTTATTCCCGGTCCTCTCACGGCACTGCAGCTATGCAATGTATGTCGACACCGTGTCGGGTGATCGGTATCTGGTCGTCAACTGGTACTTCGATGACAAGGCAGACCTCTTACAGGCTGAGATGGTCCTCTGCAGCCACCTCCGAGCATCTGGGAATGTCTCTTCCGCTGAGCTGTTCCTCTCCAAAGAACCTGATTTATCACAGGGGGAACCGATCTTTAGTCCCGTTGCCGTAACAAAATTCGATAATGAAACGTCTTTTGGTTATTTCACCGTTGTTGAGAAGCCGCTGTCCCCGGAACACGACGATTACTTCGTTGTTTACTATGGGGTGGTCGGGCCGGCCATTCTCCCTGATCACACTGCTACCTTGGAGAATCTTATGCTCCGGAGTTATTCGCTTCATGGTGCAAGGCCGCTCGCACCCTGCTCGGCACAGGAAGCGGCAACAGGGTCTACGCATTCCGTGTGCGAAGGCACGCCCCTCCCGCCCCGGGCAGCGGAATCTCCCGGGATAGTACATAGAAGGTCTTAAAATGCCACGAAAGATCGGTGCACTCGTCTGTCTCGCTCTCGCGATCATAGTCGGGTGCGTATGGGTTCTTGGTCCGGGCCAGGTCCCGGAAAGCCCTCTTCCCGCCAGGGCGGGCGCAGGTGAAGACAGATACTCCCTCAACGCTGAGTTCCCGGAGGTGCGGGACTCGTACACGCTCTACCGGGCAGTCCCTGTCACCGTCACGGAAGAGCAGGTCCGGGAGGTTGCGGAGCGGTTCGGGCTTGCGGGGGAACCGGGGACGATGAACAAAAAGACCGGGGAGTTCCTCCTCATCGATGCCTCGAAGGACCCGGAGGAGCAGGTATCGGTGTATGCACATTCCGGCGCCGTGGCCTACCACATCCCTGATCTGGAACTGCCGACCGAAGTGACCCGGCAGCCGGACCTTCCCTCGGATGCGGAGGCAGAGAAGATTGCGCTTGCGTTCCTGGAGAAGACCGGCATGCAGTCGCCGGATGCCCGGGTCGTGAAGACCGAGGTGAACCAGAAGCAGGAGGCCTGGGAAGCAGGTGCCACCGAGCCGAAGGTGTCGTACGACATCACCAAGGCAGTCAGGTTCGGCCGGTCACTCGACGGACTGCCGGTCTATGGCGACGAATTCGCGGCGATCCTGGGTGACGGCGGCAAGGTCGTCGGGCTCGTGAAAATCTGGCGTGAGGTGACGCCGGACGGGAATGTCAGCCTCCGATCCCCCGGGGAGGCGTATGAGGATCTTCGTGCAGCACGGACTGTCCGCCCTCACACGGGACAAGAGTACGATCAGATCACGATCGAGCATATCGCGATTGGTTACTGGATGGAGCCAAGGGGCTTTGTGCAGGACCTCGTTCGGCCGGTTTATGCGTTTTCCGGAACCGCGCTCCGGGACGGCGTTGAGGAACCGTATGTCGAATATGTCTTTGCCGATGAGGGGAAGCAGTGAGATCTACCCTTCTTCCCCGGTTTTTGGATATCCGTAGGAGAAATCTGCCCGCGGATACGCCCTCCGGAGTACCGGCATGACTGAATTCGGCTTTACTCAGGTGGTTCTTGTGACTCTGGAGACCGTAGTTTCCCTGGGTCGGGTCTATCTCTTCCTCCTCGGCACATTTGCCGTTGTTCTCTTTCTCTGGTACGCCTGGCCCCGCCTCACCGGCCGGGACCGGGGGCGGATCACGACAAAGGAGTATATCCTGATCGCCTTCAGTACCGTTCTCCTCTCCATGGCGATCCTGCTCCGCTGGCTCAGCCTCTCCCTGTGGGTGATCTCTACCCTTGCGGCCCTCTTCACCGCTGCTCTCTTCGTCTGGTTCTTTCGACCGTCCTTCACCGGGGGAAACATCCCGGTGCGGGAGTCTGCCTGGCTCGCTGTGGTCGTCTTCTGCCTGCCGCTACTGATCCTTTCCTGGTTCGGCATCGTCTCTTTTGTTCTGCTCCAGGTGCACGGTTCGTTCTTCCCGGCTATCGAGGTCTGGGTGTATCTGCTCGGGCTCGACGTCCTACTCCCGGTCCTCGGGATTCTCGTTCCACTCCGGCAGATTGGAAGCGCCCGAAAGCGGCGGCAGGGTGCTTGACGATCTCTCGGCCTGGAACGGCACCTGTGTCGCGATGCATTTCCCGGTTCCAACGACATTCGAGACGAGTTATATCATCGATGGGTCCCACGGGAGATCCCTATAGACGAAGCGATCTCCTTTCTGCATCTCGAGGACCAGCCGGAGAACATGATCATCACGCGGCTGGGGGATGGTTGCGGGGCCTGGGGCGCTTCACGTGGCCGCGACGAACTCCGGGACCTGGTCGACCCGTATCTGCCCGATCCGGCGGCTTCCTGACAACGTGGGCAATCCAACGGCATATAACGCATTTCCTTCTGCTCAAAATAGACATGTCCGACCTGTACACTATGGATCACCCATCCCCCATAGACGGGAAGTACGTGGGAGTCTGCGATGAGTATGGGACTCTGTACACCGCTTCCACCCGGGCGCTGGGCATCCCGACGCGGTTCCTGTCGTTCACCATGCAAGAAGTGTCTACTGGTAATGTATCAGGGCATGCCATCGCAGAATCGTGGAATGGAAATGCCTGGATACACTCGGATCCGACGTGGAACTCGTTTGATAACCCGCAAGTTTATAAGACAGCAGGAAACACTCACATCAACATCACTGTCTACGGTGACGCCGATGACTCCTATTACACCCTGGATCCGAACGACCCGACCGGCGACGGCATTCTTAGGTATGAAGACTTCAGAACACAGATTCTCCTCGGAGAGGTTCCGAGGTACAATTAACCCTTTTTTATGAAGAAAGATATTGTCCTTCTGGCACTCGGGCTCGTCATTGCGGTACTCGCTTGCAGCGCCTCTGCAGGTGCAGTAGTGACGCCCCTTCCCGGACAGGGAAACCAGACCCAGATCCTGTACGGGGTCCACCCGAACGCGAAGACCAACGAGACGATTACCGCGTTCATAGCCGAACACGGAGAGATCTGGTGGCATGAGGGTGTGTACAATCACACCCACAAGTACGTGTACGTCGTGCCGGCGAACGCCTGCGAAGAACAGCTCGTCTACTTTAACCGGATAGCCGATGAACACGGCGGCGAACAGTCTATTGAACGCATCTGGATTATCGGCTGCGACGAGGCGATGCCCCTGGCCGCAGAGCTCCGGTTCCCGGAGATCTTTGCGAAGTACCCGGCGCTCAGCAACGATGCAGAGCTGCGGTCGTACATTGAGAGTCAATCCCCAAACCGCTATGAGGAGGTTACGGCCAGGCCTTCGCGTGCGCAGGTCTATTTCATCAACGATACCGGCGTGTTCACGGAGTACATCGTCCTCCTCTCAGGAGGAGAGATTGTCTCTACAACATACGTCTCGGAGGAGAACCTCACGGTCGGGAGAGCCGAAGCGGAGGCGCAGGCCCTCTCCGGACAGCCCCCGGGCGCCAGCGTCGAGAACATCGTGCTGAAAGTCTACGGCGGCGACCGGATTGTCTGGGAGATTACCGTTCGAGCCGATCAGAAGACCGATGTTGTGCAGGTCCCTTCGGATCTGGCGTCCGGGCAGTTGATCCAGACAACGACGCCGGGGTTTGGGGCGGTCTTCGCGGTTCTTGGTGCCGGGGTGGGTTTTGTCCTGTACCGGAGGCGGAGATAGGGCCAGAATTACGGATGCCCTTTTTTGTTGTTCAACAACCCGGTTACCTGCTCTCGCCGCCGTGTAAGCCTTTCCGTCGTCCGGAGCGGCACTCTTTTCTGGCCCCCTTGCGGTCGCATTTGGGGTCGAAGGCAATCTGGTGAACCCAATGTGTAGATGCGCGGCACAGAAAGGGTTTATAGAAGAGCGTTGACTTTTCCGTCATGAATACCGGGTTCGGTGTCCCGGGACGCGACAGAAGGTGAAATCGATGGAAGAAAGGCGATTCATAAGCGGTATCGGTCGGAGGGGGTTGATCTCTGTCGCCCTGCTGCTCTTCATCCTGGCCGGCAGCGGCATAGCGTGCGCATCTCCGGGTGGAGAACCTCCGGCCGATGCGGGGGAGGGCCGGGAGGCCGTGCTGGCGGAGCCCGTAGATACGACGACGTATCAGGGATCCGGGAGTGCGTTCAGCGTCTTCTACAACCCCGTGCACCTCGCGTGCGCTCTCGGGGCCGTGATCGTGCTCGCGGTGGGGTACGTCCTTATCCGGAGGTCCCGCGGGAAGGACGCGCCGTGAGTCTGCTCTTCTTTCCGGCCGTCGCCTTCGTCCTCGCGTGGCCGTTCGCTCTCATAACCCTGGTCGGGAAGCTGGGACAGGAAAAGCGGCGCCCGGCGGTCTCGCTCGGGATAGGAATCGTGGCGGTGGCGTCCGGCACGATCGCCACGGCTTACGCGGGCGCTCCCGCCACCCCGCTGGTATCCGGGATAATCCTGCTCTCGATGGTTACGGTCTCGGCATCTGCCGTGGCGACGGCGTATTTTCTGTTCGGGAACGTTGCTATGAACGGCAGAAGACTATGTGCTGCAGCCGGGTCGCTGCTCCAGCTGCCGTTCCTGGTTGCCCAGTTCGTGGGTCCCCGATAAATTACCCGGCGCCGCCCCGCCGGTCTTCGCGGAAAAACTGTCCCTCCTGGGTATACTCTTCGATGCTCTTGCAGAGGCAATCGGAACCGCCGGGGAGCCCGGGTATCGCGGTTTCTTCTCGCTTGGTCTGCTGACCGGGCTGTACCTGGAGGTATTCCTCGGTGCAGCGGTTGTCTGCCTGGCTGTGGGCATCGTGATGCGCAGCCTGGACGGACAGGAAACGGAGGATCGGAGATAAACCCGGGTAGATGGCGGCGGCCTGATGAATTAATCCTCATCGTTCTCGCACTTGCTCTCCTGCCGCCCGGTCTGTCCCCTGCATATGGCTGCCGCTCTCCGGCATGAGGCCGTCCGGAAGTCCCGACGTGTAGACGCGCGCCACAGAAATCGTTTATAGAAGAATGCCGAGATCCCTCTCAACCAATGAGGTGACCGGGTATGCGGGTAATCAAAATACTCCTGATATTGGCGCTCATCCTCCCGGCGGGCTCCGCCGCCGCTCCGGCGCCCTCCACCGGGGGCACCACGAACTGGCTCGATACCTTCGACGAGTGGGCCGGGCCGCGGGATATGTCGATGTACAATCCGGTCATTGAAACCCCGCAGAGGGTTCCGATCACTGAGGAGATCGCACGGCAGCACCCCGGCCTGATCCTGCTCGATGAGAACGTGACGTTCCCCGACGCCGGATACGTGGTGGCGCCGGGGCTGCCGTCCGGCCCTACGGTTGGTGTTGTCATGACCGATCCTGCGTACTTCAGTCCGGTTCCGACGGCCGGCGGGGCGAACCTCACAAGCCTTCCGCCCCTCCGGGAGTACGACCTCGTGATCGCCGATCCGGTGTCGTTCGTCGCCGACGCGGGTTCGGGCAGCCCGGTGGCGCTTCACCTCCCCGGCCGGAAGTTCGTGCTCGACCTCGAACCGGTGCCGGGCCCCGTTGCCGGAAACGCCCGTGCGTTCGTCAAGAACGAGTCGGGCACGTTTGAAGTCGCTCCTCTGCGGATCTGGTTCTTCGAGGGGATCGTCGCCGGCGAGCCCGGGAGTTCCGCCTCGTTCATGGTCGGCGACGGCGTGATCCTCGGGACGATCCGGTGCGGCGCGACGTCGCTCGCCATCGGCCAGGCCGGGACGGTCGAGGTCGGCGGGGAGCAGAAGGTCGTGCACATCATTTACGACGAACGGGACGTCATCCCGAAATTCTGGCCCCTGGCTACCGACGTCTGCGTGACGCCGTCCGGGACCGGGGGCTCTCCGGAAGCTACCGGGGCCCGGGTTGCAAGCCTCGCAAAGAGCCTGATCGACGCTATGGGGCCGGGAAGAGCCTGATGACTGAGGGGTCGCTGCTGCAGGGGTACCGGCCGGCCCCCGGGTAGCCGGATCAGCTGAGGACGAGGCTTCCGGTCTCCGCGCCACCTCTGTCCCCCTCGCTACAGGAGATGGTCCACTGATAGACCCCGGGCCCCTCCGGCTCCAGCCAGAACCCGATCTCCTGTCGTTGGGAGTCGTTGAGGACCGGCAGATCAAAGAACTTCCGAACGCTATTCATGCCACCATCACCATCCACCCGGAACTCCGCCGCCCGCAGGAACGCATCCGCGGTGTCCCGGTAGTCGCACCCCACCACGATACGGTAGCGCTCGCCGGGAGTGTAGGTGCGGGTGTAGGTCCGGGCCGATGCCGAGCAGGTTGCCCCGCCGGTCTCATCGACCTGCAAAATTCCCCCGTCGAGGTCGACCATCCCGTAGCTCGAGATGGAGAAGTCGGCCCGGTCGGCCCCAAGGACCGCATCGTCCGGTCCGTAGGCCACGACCGTGAAGGAGTGCGGCCCCGGGACCGGGCTGACCGCCTGGCCGTCCTCAAGATCCCGGATCAATATCCCGTCCAGGTAGCCGTCGACCCGAACGACCACTTCTGGCCGTTCGAGGCGGTAAGAGAGCGGGACGGCCGCAAAGGTGAATAGGACTGGAGGGCCTTCGTCCGGTCCGGCTTCGTCCCCCCAGGGGATGGTGACGACGCTCCCGGATACCGCCGGCGGCACGATCTCTACCCCCTCCCCCATGACCGTCGCGACCGCTTTCGCCCCGGTAGGGCCGTAGGTGGCCGCCTGCACAACGTGGGACCCTCCCGGGAGGGTGACCGATCCGGACGGGAGCACCCCGAGGCTGGTGCCGTCGACGAGCACCTCGACCGGCGCGTCGTCCGGGGTTCTGAAGGTGACCGTTCCGTCCTCGACCGAGAGATCGATCTCCGGCGTGTCATCGGCCGTGTCAATCCCCACAATCGTCCCGGCGACGACCCGTGCGCATTCCGCGGCAAGGGTGTAGTTGAGCTTCTCAGGCCGGTCGTCGGGCGTATGGATGATCGCATAACTGTCGCGCTCGTAGAGCCGGAGCGCCGGTATCCCCGCGGCACGGAAGGCATGTTCGTCCCCCCGTGCAGCGTCGAGCAGCCGCGCCGGCGTCTCCTCGATACACGCCGACGGCGGGAGCAGATCGAGGGTCCACCGGTGCTGAGGGAGCGTCGTCGCGAGCAGCCGGTCTCCGGAGGCGATGCAGTCGAGGTTTATCGCGGCGACGATCCGGTCGTGGAGGTCCGGGTTGTCGGCGAGCCACCGTGTGCTCCCCTCAAGCCCGGTCTCCTCGCCGCCGAAGGCGATGAAGTAGACCGTCCGGTTCAGGGGAGTGGCGTTGAAGATCCTGGCGACCTCGAGCATCGTTGCGACGCCCGCGGCGTTGTCGTCGGCGCCGGGGGTCTCCGGCCCGGCGGTGTCATAGTGTGCGGAGACGACGACGATATGGTCGCTCGTCCCCTCCCTGACACCGATGATGTTCGAGGAGAGGGCCAGCGGCGGGTCGAAGTAGCAGTTGCTGTACGAAAACCTCCCGGTGCCGACCGAGAGCCCGCGCTCCTCCATCGCGGTGGCGATGTAGGTCGCCGCTGCAGTCCGCTCTTTTGACCCCAGCGCCCGCTCGAATGTGCAGAGGTCATACGTCATCTCCTCGATCCGTGCAGGATCGGCCGTGAGATTGTCGAGGGCGGCCGCAGGCGCGATCCCGGCGAGCACCACCAGGAGCACGGCGGCGCCCCTCAGTATTAATGATTGTCTCATGGTTCCCTCTCGTTATAGGCGGGCCCCCTCCTGATCGAAGAGCTTGTTGTCGCGCTATAAGTGATTTCTGTGCCAGGAGTCAACTCTTCGGGCTGCCGGGGATGCGGGCGCCGGCAGATTCCTTTCTGATACTTCCGCGTGACTGGAGAACCCCCGGCAGACGAAATAACGTAGGCCGTCTCATCGGTCGCCGGGGTGGAGCGCTATTCCTGTCCCCGGTTCCCGGCCCGTTGCGGCCTGTTTTTGGTGTGAAACCGATTGGAAAGACCCGATGTGTAGATGCGTGTCACAGAAAAGGTTTATAGAAGGGCGTTGACTTTTCCGTCATGAATACCGGGATCGGTCTCCCGGGACGCGCCGGCAGGTGAAATCGGTGGAAGAAAAGCAATTCATGAACGGCACCGGCCGGAAAGGGCTGATCTGCATCGCCCTACTGGCCTTCATCCTGGCCGGTAGTGGCATAGCGTGCGCATCTCCGGGTGGAGCACCGCCGGCCGATGCGGGGGAGGGCCGGGAGGCCGTGCTCGAGCAACCCGCAGATACGGCGGTGTATCACGGTTCCGAAAGTGCGTTCAGCATCTTCTACAGCCCCGTGCTTCTCGGGTGCGGCCTGGGAGCCGTGATCGTCCTCGCGGTGGGCTACTTCCTCATCCGGAGGTCCCGCGGGAAGGATGCACCGTGAGTGTGCTCTTCTATCCGGCCGTCGCCTTCGTCCTTGGATAGCGTTCGTTCTCATAGCCCCGATGGGTCATCCGGGAAGAGGGATCTCCGGCGAGAGCGACTTCCTCTCAGCCACTCGGACAGCATGAGTTACCGCTCTGCCCTTCCCCCCCGCGCGCCGAACAACAACCCTTAAGAGCAACCCTACGAGAGTTACTATTCGAATGCTCGATCAGTTCAAGGGCTGCCTCCTCGGGGCCGCCATCGGGGACGCGCTCGGCATGGCGCGGGAGAGCACGCCGCCCGACTTCCAGCGCCTCCACGAGGGCTACCGCCGTGCCTGGCGGGGGCACCCGAACGCCGGGCTGAAACCCGGGCAGTTCACTGACGACACCCAGATGATGCTCCTCGTCGCCGGGATGCTCGCCGACGGCACCTACTCGGAGCAGGCATACGCGGCAGCCCTTGCCCGGATGTACATGCACGAGGAGCTCCGGTTCCCCGACGGCGCCGTGGACGCCGCGTGCCGCCACCTCCTCCTCTCCGGCAAACCGGGGGGTGTCGCCTCCAACACCGCAGGCTGCACCGGGATCGCCGTCCCGTTCGGCCTCCTCTACGGCGACCCCATCGACGTCACCGAGCGGGTGGTCCAGGCCTGCAGCGTCACCCACACCCACCCTGCGGCGCACGCGGGAGCGGTCACCGTCGCGATGCTCGTCCACCACGCCGTCCGCGGCCGCCCGGACGCCCTCGCTCTTGCCGGGAAGCACGCCACCCTCGAAGACGTCGCCCTCGGCAACAAGATCCGGGACGCCGTCCGCCTCGCAAACGAGGGGATCAGCCTCGAAAGCGCGCTCTCGGTGATCGGCAACGACGTCACCGTCTACCAGACCGTCCCGCTCGCATTCTTCCTGATCAGCCGGATCAAAGACGTCACGGTTCTCCTCACCACCGCGGCGCACGTCGGGGGGAACACCGACACCATCGCGCTCATCTGCGGGGCATACGCGGGCGCTGTCTACGGGAGATCCGCCCTCCCGCAGGATCTCCTCGATGGACTCGAGGGAAGAGACGAGATCGAGTCCGTGGCCGCCCGCCTCTACGAACGCTGCACCACAAAGCCGTGAACTACCCAGCGCTCTCGGGCGGGGCTTCCTGCTTCATGGACAACACTTGCATCACAGAGATGTGATGTAGCGGTATTGGCTCCCCAGGCTCAAAGGGCTGTTCCATCCCCACGCGGTGGATATTCACCGCCGCATTGTAATCTCTATCGGCAACAAACCCACAATATGGGCAATCGTGGACTCTCACAGAGAGATCCTTTTTCACGATACTTCCGCAGTTTGAACACATCTGCGTTGTATTCCGGGGATCGATTTGAATGAAGTTCGTACCGGCACTTTCAGCCTTGTACGAGAGGTAAGAATAGAATCGTCCCCATGACGCACTGTGGATACTTCTCCGAAGCCCGCACGATTTGCCGTTCTCTTTCAGTTCCTTGATATTCAGGTCTTCGACGCAGATCGCTACGTAGGCGTCAACATACTGGCGGGAGAGTTTGTGCAGGAAATCGTTCTTCTGGTTCGTGATATGCTCATACACCTCCTCCAGTTTTCTTTTTGTCTTCTCCCAATTTTTCGAGAACCGTTGTTTCCGGGCAATACTCTGCTGTAATTTCCTGATCCGGTCGAGCGAGTGCTCATAGAACCGAGGGTTCTCAATTACCGCGCCGTCGCTATCGACCGCAAATGCGTTCAGACCAACATCGATCCCGACAGACCGCCCTTCACGCTTTGATTCAGAAGCCCCCCGCTCTGCCTGGATGATCACGTACCATCTATCACCAGAACGGGTGATCAGGATGCCCTTCACCTCCCCCGAGTATGGTCGGTGCATCTTGAATGGGACTGTCCCGACCTTCGAGAACGTGATCGAACGATGTCCACGGTCGATCTTGAACCCGGACTGGTTGTAGTTGAGTGTGCGGTACCGGGATGCACTCTTGAACCGGAGTTTGCCGATCGTGCGTCCTCTCTTCTTTGTCTGCGACAGAGCACGGATGTTACTCCAGAGAGTGTAGTTCACCATCTGAAGCACTTTGGAGTACACGTCCTTTAGAAATGGGTTCTCCTCTTTCAACGTGACGATCCGCGCCTGCATTCCTCGCATCGCCGGAGTGATCCCGGCCTCTCGTGCGGTAGTGCACTCTTCGAGGAGTTTGTTGTAGAGCCACCGACAGGTATCGAGTGCGGTATTCAATCGCGCCTCAGCGGTTGCATCTGGATACGCTCGATACTTGTAGGAAATAAGCATAGACAACGAGAGAGTTTATCCGAAAGAAGATATACGTGATCCGTGCAGGGCGAAAGTGGAAGATGGATGGCTCCGCTTTCATCCCCGGCCTAAAGGCCGGGAACTTCCCGCTTCGCCCCTTCAGCCCCAAAGCCTTAAGATTCTATAAAAGACACCTCTCTCTTATGGAAATTGCGATCATCGGTGCATCCGGATACACCGGCGGCGAGTTGATGCGGCTCCTGCTGCAGCACCCGTCCGCAGACGTCGTCGCGGCGACGTCCCGGAAGCTGGACGGCACCCCCGTCGCCTCGGTACACCCCCATCTCCGGGGACTGACCGATCTCGTCTTCCGGAACACCGAGGCCGGCGATATCGACGCCGACTTCGCCTTCCTCGCCGTACCGCACACGGCGGCGATGAAGGTTGCCGGGACGCTTGCGGAGCGGGGGATAAAGACCGTCGACCTCTCGGCCGACTACCGGCTCGCGAAGGATATCTACGAGAAGACCTACGGCGTATCCCATACGGCCTACTTCGAGGCGCCCTACGGCATCCCCGAACTCCACCGGGACGAGGTCAGGGGTGCCGCTTTCGTCGCGAACCCCGGCTGCTTCCCGACGGGAGCGACGCTTGCGGCGGCACCGCTCGCGAAGTTCGCTCACACCATCATCTACGACTCGAAGACCGGGGTCTCGGGCGCGGGGAACACCCCCTCCGCGACCACCCACTACGGAAACGTCGGCGACAACTTCAGCGCCTACAAGTGGACGACCCACCGGCACCTCGCGGAGATGAAGCAGGAGGTCGCCCGGCTCGGCTCGACCGCCCGGTGCTACTTCACGCCCCATCTCCTCCCGGTGAACCGGGGCATCCTGACGACGGCCCACATCCTCCTCAACGAACCGATGGAGCAGGACGAGGTCGAGGCGCTGTATCAGAAGTTCTACGCCGACGAGTTCTTCGTCCGCTACCAGAGACCGACCCTCGCGGCCGTCCGCGGGACGAACTTCTGCGACGTCGCCGTCGAGAGCGAGGGCGACCGGGTCGTCGCGGTCTCGGCTATCGACAACCTGGTCAAGGGCGCGAGCGGCCAGGCGATCCAGAACATGAACCTGATGTGCGGGTTTGCGGAAGACGCCGGGCTCCGCAGCGCCGGGATGCTCCCCTGAGGTGATGAAGGTGGTGCAGGTCAGGAATGTCATGACCCCGGACCCGGTGACCGTCCGGGTCGACTCGCCGGTCAGCGAGGCGGCGGGACTGCTCAGGAAGTACCATATCGGCGGGCTTCCCGTGATGGACGGTGACCGGGTGGCGGGTATCGTCACCGAGACGGACATCCTCTCGCTCCTCGATGTTGGGGATATCTCCGACGACCTCTGGCTTCCGTCGCCGCTCGAGGTGATCGAGGTCCCGGTCAGGGAGTTCATCAACTGGGAGAAGACGAAGCGGGCGCTCACTGAAATCGGGAACGTGGAGGTGCGACGGGTGATGAGCAGCCCGGTCGTCGCCATCGACGAGGATGCCGATATCGCCGATGCGGCAGCCCAGATGCTCCACGAGGGGATCGCCCGCCTCCCGGTCCTCCGCGACGGGCGGCTGGTCGGGATCGTCACCCGGGCGGATATCGTCCGGGGTATCGGGATGTCTTCGGAGGAAGGGTCGTGAAGAGTATCTGCGGAGTCGAAGGCGTCAGTGCCTGGGGAATCAAGGAAGGAAAGTTCGGGCTCGCCCTGATCCGGGCAAGCGGAACCTCGGCCGGGGTCTTCACGTCGAACAGGATGCGGGCGGCCCCGGTCGAGGTGATGATGGAGCGGATGCGCCGGGGGACCCTCGATGCCGTCGTCGTCAACAGCGGGTGCGCGAACGCCTACACCGGCGAGCGGGGCTACCGCGACGCCGTCCGGATGTGCGAGATCGCGGGCGGAGCCCTCGGCCTTGCAACGGAGTCGATCGGCGTCGCGAGCACCGGGGTGATCGGGCGCTACCTCGATCTCCCACTCATAACGGATCAGTGCGGGCGGGTCGCACCGCTCCTTGCCCGGAGCGGTGAGGCCGAGGACGCGGCGGCGAAGGCGATCATGACGACCGACACCTTCCCGAAGCACGCCCTCGTCCGGACGGAGTCGTTCTCCGTCGGCGGGATCACCAAGGGGAGCGGGATGATCGCCCCGAACATGGGGACGATGCTCGCGTTCATCTACACGGATGCCCAGGTCGAGGCTCCCGTTCTGCAGGACATCCTCCGCGAGGCAACCCGGCGGTCGTTCAACCGGGTGGTGGTCGACGGCGACACCAGCACGAACGACGTCGCGTTCTGCACCGCGACCGGCGCCGCGGGGCGGGTTGACCGCGACGAGCTTGCACGGGCCGTCGAGGCCGTCTGCCGCGACCTTGCCGTTCAGATCGCCCGCGACGGCGAAGGGGCGACGAAACTCCTCGAAGTGACCGTCCGCGGCGCCCCCGACGAGGACGCCGCCGCCGCCGTGGCGCGGACGGTCGTCGCCTCCCCGCTCGTCAAGACCGCCATCTACGGTGAAGACCCGAACTGGGGCCGGGTGGTCGCGGCGGCGGGGAGGGCCGGCGTGGAGTTCGACCCCTACGCCGTCTCGCTCTCGGTCGGGGACACGCCGCTCGTCCGCCGCGGCGAGATCGTCGCCGACCTCGGGGCGGCAAAGGCCGCGATGCGGGGGAAGACCGTCGCGTTCGACCTCGACCTTGCCGCAGGCGACGGGAAGGCGACGGCGTGGGGGTGCGACCTCACCGAGAAGTACGTAGAGATCAACGGGAAGTATACGACATGAAACGAGAAGACGTGCTGATGGAGGCACTCCCTTACATCCAGAAGTTTTACGGCAAGACGATCGTGATCAAACTCGGCGGCCACGCGATGGTCGACCAGGGCATCCTCGAGACGGTGATCCGGGACGCCGTTCTTCTCCGCTACGTCGGGATGAAGGTCGTCCTGGTCCACGGCGGGGGCCCGGAGATCACCGCGAAGATGCAGGCGATGGGAAAAGAACCCAAATTCGTCGGGGGGCTCCGGATCACCGACGCCGAGACGCTCGAGATCGCCCAGATGGTCCTTGTGGGCAAGATCAACGACGGCATAGTCTCCCTCATCGCGAACTGCGGCACCCGTTCCGTCGGGATTTCCGGCAACGACGGCAACCTCCTCATCGCCCGGAAGATGGAGCCCCAGCGGGTGAAGGTCGGGGAGGTCATCGAGGAGGTGGATCTCGGCCAGGTTGGGGAGATCGAGGAGGTCGACCCCGAGGTGCTCCACTGTCTCCTCGCCCAGAACTACATCCCGGTCGTGGCCCCGATCGCCATCGACCGGCAGGGGCGGAGCCTGAACATCAACGCCGACACGGCGGCCGCCGAGATCGCGATCGCTCTTGGCGCATTCAAACTGGTCAACCTCACCGACGTCGACGGCGTGATGGACGCCGACCGGACGACGGTCTACCACCGGCTCTCCCTTACCGAAGCGGAGACGATGATCAGCAACGGAATCATCGCCGGCGGGATGATCCCGAAGCTCGACGGGTGCATGAAGGCGGTCCGGAGCGGGGTTACGAGCGCCCACGTCGTGAACGGCAACAAGGAGCACAACCTGCTCCTCGAACTCTTCACCAACCAGGGCGTCGGGACGATGCTCACCCTCTAACCCCTTTCCTACATTTTCAGCTCACGCGAAGACGCGAAAGCCGCGAAGATGGGGGGAGCGTTTATCACGGCCTTTGCGTTCTTCGCGGCTCGCACCCAGCCGTGCTCAAGCTCCTGCCCTGCGGCAGTCGCACTTCGCGTGAGACCGTATCGCAGGACTGGGGCTTGTCTTTGGACCCCGGAAATCCGTACCTTTCCTCTCACGGCAGGTTGCCGTCGCCGCTGCACTCCCGCTGTCGCTCCTCGCTCATACCGACCAGGATCTCAAAGACGCTCCTGACGGCGACCGGGTCGATCCGGCTCTCGACGGCGTAGGTGAAGACCCGGTCGAGGACAACCTTTCGCTGCGCCGGATCGTGGATGGAAAGACCCTCCTCCTGCTTGATCCGGGCGATCCTCGCCGCAAGTCTCTGCCGTTCCGCAACCAGATCGATGATTCTCTCGTCGATCTCACGGATCTCGTTCCTGACGGCATCTAGAGTCATACTACATGATTGACCGCGGCCGGGGAATAAACCTGACGGGTCGCGCCCGGTGAGGCGAAGGATATTATCGTGCCGGGACAAACCTGATACCGGATGCTGGAACGAATACCGCTACGCGAA
This sequence comes from Methanoculleus chikugoensis, assembly GCF_019669965.1. Classification (NCBI taxonomy): domain Archaea; kingdom Methanobacteriati; phylum Methanobacteriota; class Methanomicrobia; order Methanomicrobiales; family Methanomicrobiaceae; genus Methanoculleus; species Methanoculleus chikugoensis. The sequence goes on from NZ_AP019781.1 coordinate 311,653, forward strand.
CGCCGGGACCTCCTGATCGCGTGGCTTGCCATCTCGATTGCCTTCACCCTGATCTACATCCGGGGCGGCGTGGACCCTATCGGGCTCGTCTTCTTCTTCGTGATGTCGCTCGTCACGGTGGGCGTCGCCTTCGTCCTGCACGAGCTGGCGCACAAGTTCGCCGCGATGCGCTACGGATACTGGGCCGAATTTCAGAAGGACAACCAGATGCTCCTCGTCGCCGTGGTGATGGCGGCGCTCGTCGGGGTCGTCTTTGCGGCGCCGGGAGCGACCTACGTCTACGGGAACGCGACACGGACGGAGAACGGGCGGATATCGGCTGCGGGCCCGATCACGAACCTCCTCCTCTGCATACCCTTCGCGGCGCTGATGCTTCTCTCCGGCGGCGGGCTCCTCGCTCTCGTCGGCCTCGTCGGGCTCCGGGTCAACGCGATGATCGCGACCTTCAACATGCTCCCGATCAGCGTCCTCGACGGGCGCAAGGTTCTCGCCTGGAACCCGGCCGTCTTTGCCGTGCTGATCGTCGCCTCCGCCGGGCTCCTCTTCTGGTCGCTCCTCCTCTGAGTAACACCCTTTTTTCAGGCCTTCTTCAGGGTGAATCGGAACGCCGCGCCGCACTCCGGCCGACCCGGCACCCGGTCGCCGACCCGGATACGGCCGCCGTAGCGCGATACAAGCATCCGGGTGATGTAGAGCCCGAGACCCTGGCCGCTTTTGCGGCTCCGGCTCTGCCCGAACCGCATGAATACGGCATCTTTCATCCCATCGGGAATCCCCGGCCCGGTATCCTCGACCGATACCCGGACCTCGCCGTCGCTCTCTTCCACGCGGATGGTGATCTCGACCTCCGGCCCCCCGAACTTGATGCTGTTGCCGATGAGGTTCGTGAAGACTTCGGGGAGGAGCGCGTCGGCCATGACCGAGAGGTTCGTGCCGCCGTAATGGATCCGGCTTCCGGAGAAGATCCCGATCTCGTTCCGGATGACCCCTTCGAGGTCTACCGGCGCGAGCACGGCCGATTCCTTGTGGATCCGGCGGATGGTCGAGACGTTCCGCAGGATTTCGACGCTTTTGCGGATACTGTTCTGGAGTTTCTGTGCGTAGTCTCTTCCTTCCCCTTCGAGCATGTCGACGAGGAGATCGGTGTAGAGGCCCGAGACGTTCTCGGCGTTCCTGATATCGTGGCTGAGAATGTCGAGGTAGAGATTCGCCTCCTGTTCGGCTGTCTCAAGCTGCCGGATCAGCAGGGTGCGCTCGACGGAGGTGCCGATCTCTCTCCCGATGGCCGTAAGGAGCGACCGGTCGGCGTCGGTGAACTGGTTGCCGTTCCCGGAGACCACATTCAGCGCCCCGATCACTCTCCCGTGTGCCGTGATCGGGATGCTGGCGGACTGGTGCAGTGTTCCTTCTTCCTCCCCCGGGTAGCGGAGATCCGGGTGATCGTCGAAGAAGAGGGGGTTTCCTGCCACCAGCACCTCCACGTAGGGCCGCGCGGTGATGTCGGGGATGCACGGCTGTGAAGGAAAGCCTTCGGGGAGACCCTGCACGCAGACGAGTCGCGCTCTCTCCCTCCCCGGCTCGATCAGGTAGATGCCGCCGCCGGAGAGATCGAGGAGGGAGAGGACTGCCGCGAGGACCCGTCCCAGCGCCTCCTCGAGATCCGTCGCGGACGTCGATACCCCGATGATCCGGTTTAAGACCGAGAGCTCGCGATTGTGGGCCTGGATGTTCGCCTCGGCCTGTTTCTGGCCGGTGATGTCGGTGAGCGAAGCCGTGATGCAGAGAGGGACTCCGTCGCCGTCCCTGACCAGGCTTCCGGAGAACATGGCATAAAACGTCGTTTTATCCCGCCTTCTGCCGATCCGCTCTCCGATGTGCCTGCCGGTGCGGACGACGTTCTCAAACGTGTTCCGGGCCTCTTCCTCGTTCTGCCAGAGTTCCGTGACCCGCTTCCCGATCACCTCGGTCGGGGAGTCGTAGCCCCACATGGAGAGAAACGCCCGGTTGACATAGATCAGGCGGCCGTCGAGATCGGCGACGGTGAACGCGCTCAATGAAGACGCTATCGCCATATCCCTGATCCGGAGTTCCTGCTCGGCCTGCTTGCGTTCGGTGATGTCGATCCCCGATCCCATCGTGCAGATCCGCCTGCCCGCTTCGTCGGTGACGACGGAGAGGACGAGCTGCATGGGGAAGGTTGAGCCGTCTTTTCGTCGCGATTTCACCTCGCCCGACCAGGCGCCGTTTCGGACGAGTTCCTCTCGGATCTGATTCATCTCCCCCAGGTCCCCCCAGAGCACCGAGACATGCTGCCCGACGATCTCCTCCTCCTCCCATCCGTGTATGGCGAGAGAGGCGCGGTTGGCGTAGATGATCTTCCCGTCGTAGTCGGAAAGCGAGATGCCTTCGAGTGCCGAGGCTATCGCCATATCCTTGATCCAGAGTTCGAGTTCGGCACGTCGCTGCCCGGTCACGTCGCGGAGGGAGTAGAGCGTCCCGGTAACCTGCCCGGAATCGTCGGTTAACGTGCTGAGCGTCTCGTCGACGGATATAACCTCTCCATCCCTCTTCCGGTGACTGACGACACCGCGCCAGGTTCCGGATGAGCGGAGGGCATTCTTCGCCGCCTCTTCGTCGTCCGGGCGGAGCCACTCGGTGGTGAAGAGTTCCGGGATCGGCCGGCCGAGAGCCTCACCGGAAGGGACGGCGTAGAGCCGCTCTGCCGCCCGGTTCATGTAGGTGAGCCTCTCATCCGTATCGGCTGCGATCACGGCGTCCTCCACCTGCGAGAGCACCTGGGCCTGGAACCGGAGCTGCTCTTCCGCCCGTTTTCGTTCGGTGATGTCGCGGCCGATCCCGAGCAGGCTCCGGGCGGTGCCGTCGGGTTCAACCATCGGGATGAGGCGCGTCTCAAGCCATATCCCCCCGCCGTCACCGGGAATCTGTCCCTCCGCGGTGAAGATCTTCCCTGGAGACTCCGCTACGGCCCGGAGCGCCGGAAGCCATCCATCAACGAGATCCGGCGGGAACAATTCCCTGATGTTCTTTCCCCGCAGGCTCTCCGGATCTGCGTCGACCAGGCGGCTGCCGGCACTGTTCACGAAGAGGACCTCGCCGTCCGTGCCTACGAGGAAGATGCCGTCCGGTGCAAACTCGGTAAGCGTCCGGTAGCGCTCCTCGCTCTCCCGGAGCGCCTGCGCCATGCGCATATCCTTGCTGATATCGACGGCGGTGGCCATGATGCAGATCGGGTTTCCGGAGTCGTCCTTGAGGAGATTCGCGGTGATATGAGCAGTAAATTCCGTCCCATCGGCCTTTCTGCCGACCAGTTGCCCGTTGCACCTGCCGCGCCCCGAAAACGTCGCAAGCACCCTCTCGACCTTCGCCGGGTCCACCCAGAACTCCGTGAGATGCCGTCCGAGAACCTCTGCGGGGTCGGTCAGCCCGCCCAGCGCGAGCAGGGCCGGGTTGACGTGCGTGATGTTGCCGTCGAGGTCGGCGATGGCGATCGCGGCAAACGACGACTCCACCGCCATCTTCCCAATCAGGAGTTCTCGCTCCGCCTCCTTCCTCTCCGTGATATCGGAATGCGCCCCCACGATCCGGAGCGGCATTCCGCGGGCATCGTGCTCGACCACCCGGAGCCGGTCGAGCACGTAGACCCATTCTCCCGATGCGGACTTCATCCGGAACTCCATCTCGCAGCGATCGCGAACTCCTGCGGCCATCCCGGTGAGGGCTGCCTCGACGCCGTCGCGGTCGTCCGGGTGGACGAGTGCGAGGATCGTAGGGGTCGTGGGCACGAACGCTCCCGGATCGTAGCCGAGCATCGTGAAACTCCGGGTGCTGTAGTAGGCCGTGCCGGTGCCGACGTCCCAGTCGACCAGCCCGTCGTCTGCCGCCGAGAGTGCCAGGTGCAGCCGTTCTTCGCTCACCCGGAGCGCCTGCTCCGCGCGGTTCCGCTCGGTCACGTCGAGGAGCGACATCACGGAACGGGCGGTTCCCGGGATCAGGCCGATGGTGACCTCGACGGCGTGGGTGTTGCCGGAACGGTCGACAAATGAGATGGCATAGTTCTTCGGTGCGGTTGCAGGATCGTTTCGCCGGAGGGCATGGTACTCCTTCAGCCGACGGCGTTCGTCTTCGGATGCTACGAAATCGGTCAGCCGCTTTATCCCGACGATCTCGGCGCGCGGGTACCCGGAGAGCCGCTCGAACTCCGTGTTCGCCACCGATATGGTGCCGTTCTCCTCGATGAGGATCGTTGCCGTCCCGGTGTACTCGACGATCGCCTCGTAATCCCCGGTGCCCGGGGCTTCCCGGAGCCGGAGCACCCAGTTCTTCCCGGACGGCGTTCTCCACCCCGAGCAGCGGTACCCCCGTTCTTCACCGCCCGGGCTCTTGAGCCGGCACTCGAACTCCAGAGTCCCGTTTCCGGGTGCCGCAAGAACCTTATCGGCAAGTTCGCTCACCGCCCCCGCCCGCCGGGTTTCTCCCTCATGCACGCCGAGCACCCTCCGGGAGGCCGTGTTCGCCCAGACTATGCGGGCGTCCTCATCGAGCACCAGGACAGCGTCTTCCATGCCCTCCAGTATCCGGTAATCCGGCTGCGCGCCGTGCAGGCGCTCCGGAGGCTTGGCGGGGGTCACGCGCATTTGCTCCTGCTGCCCCAAGATGCATCGTGCGGGCTGGTACTGAATATGGAGACGGTCAAAACGTATTAATCTGTTCCGGTTGCAGGGCGGCAGGGAAAAATATTGATCCGTGCGGCCGGCGATGGAGTGGGGGATCGTGCCCGGGATCGGTGATATGGAAACATTCGTTGCCGGAGCCGGCCGCGCGCGGGGCAGACGGGAGTCAGGCCTCTGCGTCTTGCAGGCCGGCGAGAAGGTTGACCACGTCCCGCCCTTTCTTCCGTGCTTCCGTGAGTGCTGTCGGATGCCCCGCGATCCCCCCGTAGCGGTCGAGATCGTTGGCGATGACGTTGTCCCAGTACTCGAACCCGGTGGTGTTGAAGAAGGCGGTGATCGCCGGGAACGCCGCGTCGAAGACGTTCTCCCACCCGAGCCCCGCGGTCGAGACGAATATCCCCTTGTGGCGGCGGAGGCGGTCGGGAGCGTAGTGGAGATTCTTCAGGATGAACTTGCGCGCCCAGAGGTACTGCGCGCGGTCGATCAGCCCCTTCGCCTCCGCCGTGATCCCCATCGAGTAGATGGGGGAAGCAAGGACAAGGACGTCGGCGTCGCCGATCTTCTCAAAAACCCCTGTGAGGTCGTCTTTGATGATGCAGACACCTGTCTTGTGGCAGGCGTTGCACCCCCGGCACGAGGCGTAGTCGAGCGGCCGCAGAACGATCTTCTCCACATCGGCCCCCGCTTCCCGGGCGCCCTCGATCACGGCATCGAGCAGCGTCTCGGTGTTTCCGTGCCGCCGGGGGCTGCCGGAGATACCGAGGACTTTTACGGTCATGCCACCCCGACCTCCCGCAGGTGCGCGGCGACCTCCCGGGCGAGAGCCTCCGCGTCGGCCTTCGCGGTCGGGTGGCGCTCGATCGCGCCCTTCTCGTCGACCCCGTTCACCATCAGGTACCGGAGGTCCTTATTCCGGACATCGGCGACGTTAAAGAAGCACTTCACCGACGGGATCGCCGCGTCGAAGACGTAGTTCCAGTTCTGCCCGGCGGTCGAGAGGAAGATCCCGACCCGCTTCCCCTTCCGCTCGGGCGGGGCGACCGGGAGATGGAGGACGTACTTCCGGGACCGGAAGACCTGCGCCCGGTCGACCAGCGCCTTCGCCTGTGCCGGGAGCCCCATGCAGTAGATCGGGGCGGCGAGGACGATGCAGTCGGCCGCGACGATCCGGTCGTAGACGTAGTCCATGTAGTCCCGCTGGACGCACCGGTTGAGCGTCTCGCAGACATTGCACCCGCGGCAGGGCCTGATATCAACCTCGGTGACGGCGATCTTCTCGGTCGCGGCCCCCTCCTCCGCCATCGCCGCGAGCACCCAGTCGAGGAGGGTCTCGGAGTTGCCGTGACGGCGGGGCGAGGTCGCAAACGCGAGGACGTCGATGGTCATATACAGAGTGTTGCTCGGCCGGAGGCAAAAAAAGTACGGGTTTAGAGGTTCTTGAAGCAGAGGTACCAGTCTTTGCACTCGTAGCCTTCCTGCATCCGCTTCTCGATCCCCTCGGGGGTCGTCGGCGCCGGGACGATGACCTTCTCGCCGGGCTGCCAGTTCGCCGGCGTCGCGACGCCGTGCGCGTCCGAGGTCTGGAGGGCCTTCGTGATCCTGAGGATCTCGGGCATGGAGCGGCCGTTGGACATCGGGTAGTAGAGCATGGCACGCATGACGCCCTTGTCGTCGATGAAGAAGACCGTCCTGATCGTCGAGGTGGTGCTCTGCCCGGGGTGGAGCATCCCGTAGGTCTTGGCGACCTTCATGTCGAGGTCGGCGATGATCGGGAACGGGATCTCGACGCCCATCTTCTCCTTGATGTTTCGAACCCACGCAAGGTGCGAGTGGACGCTGTCGATCGAGAGGCCGACGAGCTGGACGTTCAGTCCTTTGAGTTCATCGGCGATCCCGGCGAACGCCATGAACTCCGTGGTGCAGACCGGCGTGAAGTCGGCCGGGTGGGAGAAGAGGATGACCCACTTTCCCTTGAGGTCCGAGAGTTTCAGGCGTCCGTGAGTGGTCAGCGCGTCGAATTCCGGTGCTTTCTCGCCGATGACCGGCATCTGGAGTAGCCCTGCAGGTTCCATGACTCACTTCTTCGGGCGGTTGCCCAGATATTCTTCGAGGGCGGTCTTGCCGTGGACGTAGGCCGGCATCCCCGCGAGCAGGAACGCAACCCTGAGTCCTTCCTCGATCTCTTCCTTCGATACGCCAAGATTCGCGGCACCGGCCATCTGCGCCCGGACGGCGTGCCCGTCCCGGAGCGCCGCGGCGATCGCGATCGCGATGACCTTCTTCGTCTGCCTGGAGAGGGCGCCGTCGGCCCAGATCACCTGATCGAGCCCCATGACCTTTCCGTAGAGGTCGGGGTCGGTCTCTTTGAGTTCCTTGAAGATCACGGGGATCTTCCCGATCTTCTCTTCGAGTTTCTTCTCTTCCATGCCGCTCACTCCTCGAGCACCATCGGTTCGCCGCAACAGATCAGTTCGCCGCCGCCGGCCTCCATTACCTGGACCACGTTTCCGCAGATCTCGCAGTGGTAGATCTCTCCTTTTGCCGATACATTCACCATTCTTCTCACCTACCTTGACGGGCCCCGATCACTTCTTCCTCTTCGGGGGGTTCATGACGTCTTCCGGGGTCTTGATGTCCGGTCTGATGTGGGTCATCGGAAAACAGTTATACATTTCGCAGGCACAGGTCGGGCACTTAACGAGGTCTGCATCGGTGCTGTCGATGCGGATTTCCCGCCCGCAGTCGATACAGATGTAGCGGCCCGGGCCCGGTTTCTCTCCTGCCTTCGCCGTTTTGCTGGATCCTGGTTCGACCACAGAAAATCACCGGACTGTTACTATCATTTCAAGGTATTTAGCAGTTTTCACCCGGGCAAGAACCGGTCCGGCCGGGGTATCCGGTTATCCCGACCCGCACCGGAGGAGCCCGAACCCTATTAATAGGGCCGTGAACAACCCTGCATCATGCCTAAGACGGTTATCGCACTGCTCGGGAGCCCGATCCTCGACGGGAACACCGCCCGCCTCCTCGACGAGGCCATCCGGGGCGTAGAGGAGGAGGGGGTCCGGGTCGAGAAGATCGAGGTCGCGCAGATGGACATCCTGCCCTGCATGGAGTTCTTCCAGTGCAAAGGGAGCGAGAACTGCCTGATCGAGGACGAGATGACGGAGATCTTCCGGAAGTTCCGGGAGATGGACGGCCTGATCGTGGCGACCCCGGTGATGACGATGGGTGTTCCCGGGAGGCTCAAGTCGTTCATCGATCGGTTCCAGGTCTTTTATATGGCGAAGTATCACCGGGGCAACTCATTTATCTCTCCTGAACGCCGGAAAAAACGGAAGATGCTTTTTATATCGATCGCGGGGATGAATATCCCGAACGTCTTTGACGGGGTCAGGATGACCATGCAGGCGTTCGGGGAGATCATCGACTGCCCCCTCTGGGCCGAGGTGCTCCAGAACGACATGGACACCGTCCAGGATATCACTACGCGGCCGGAGGTGATGGAAGCGGCGTACCGGAAGGGCCGCGAACTCGGGCGGCTCTTACAATGAGCCGTCGGGTTCGATATGGACCACGACCTCCACGAGCCCCGGCACCGCCTCTTTGAGCCGCCGCTCCACCTCGTCGGAGATCGCGTGGGCACGGGGGACCGGGAGGGCCGCCTCGACGGTGATGTGGATGTCGGCGAAGATCTCGCCGGGTTTCCCCCGGCACCGGAACTCGTGGTACCCGGCCACACCGGGGGTGTCCGTCACCACCGCCCGGATGAGTGCCGGGTCACAGGGGAGGTTCATCGCATCGGTGAGGACCTGCGCGGCTTCGTAGAGGATCCCGATCCCCATCCTTGCAATGAGGAGGCCGATGGCGAGTGCGATGACCGGATCGGCCGCCGGAAACCCGAGTCTGACGGCGAGGAACCCCCCGAGGACGGCGATCGAGACGAAGACGTCGCTTTTCGTGTGCTGGGAGTCGGCGACCAGGATCTGGCTTTGGTACTCCTCCCCCTTCCTCCGTTCATAGGTGGATACGGCGAGGTTGATGGCGAGCGTTCCGACCATGACCACGACAGTGACAGGGGTGATCTCGGGGACGACCGGGACGATGAGCCGCCTGTACCCCTCGTAGAGGATCCCTCCTGCGGTCAGGAGGAGCATCGCCCCGATGGCCAGGGTCCCGAGCGTCTCGATCTTGCCGTGGCCGTAGGGGTGTTCGGGGTCGGGGGGTTTCCCGGCGAAGTAGAGGGCGATTATGCCGACGACGTTCGAGAAGGAGTCGAACCCCGAGTGGATGGCGTCGGCCACCATGCTCACCGACCCGGCGAGGAGGCCGAAGACCGCTTTTGCGACCGCGACGGCGAGGTTCAGCACGAGGACGAGGAGAAAGACCCGCTGCACCTTCCGGCCCGTCGCACTTGAATCCTCCTGGTCTTCTCGTTCTCCGGCCGTTCCGCCCGCCGCCCCCCTCACCTCCGGTGCTCCTGCTCCGGCACTTCGTCTCGTCGCACTCGAAGACCTTCGGTCCTCTCGAGCTCCGGTCGTTCCGTCCGTCGCAACCCTCATCCACCGGGGGTGGTGGTGTTCCAGCGGCATAGGGTTTCCGGAGATTAAGATGAAAGGTTTAATACGAGCGTCCCGCAATGATCCATCCATGCCGACAGATGAGAACGCTCAGAATGCGTATGCCGGGGAGTCCCAGGCGAACAGAAAGTACTCGGTCTTTGCAGAGAAGGCAGCCGCCGAGGGGTATCCCGCGGTGGCAAAACTCTTCCGTGCGGCAAGCGAAGCGGAGGCCGTCCACGCGAAACGCCTTCTCTTCATCCTGAACGCCGTCGGGAGCACTGAAGAGAACCTGAAAAGCGCGATGGAGGGCGAGAACTATGAGTTCATGGAGATGTACCCCCCGTTCGTCGCCGAGGCGAAGAAGGAGCGCAAAAACGAGGCATCGATCGTCTTCACCCATGCGATGAAGGCGGAAGAGGTGCACGCGAACCTCTACCTCCAGGCGCTCGAGGCCGTCCGGGAAGGCAAAGACCTCGATGCGGATAAGGTCTTCCTCTGCCCGGTCTGCGGCAACCTCGAGATCGGGGCGGCGCCGGAGAAATGCCCGATCTGCGGGGTTCCGGCGCGGATGTTCCGCGAAGTCCAATAATTCCTTTCTTTTCGGCTCGGTGCCGCCGTGGCCGGGGTTCCTGCACCGCACCCCCTATGTTAAATACTCTTCCCGAGATATTCCCTCACATGGCAGGCGTTAAGGTCTACACGACGGAGAACTGCCCGTACTGCCGGATGGTTCAGGCGTTCCTCCGGAAACACGACGTCGAGTTTGAGATCGTCGACGTCGGGAAGGATCGCGAGGCAGCCCGGGAGATGATCGCGATCTCGGGGCAGCGGGGGGTGCCGGTCACGGTCTTTGGCGACGAGGTGGTCGTCGGGTTTGATGCAAAGCGGCTCCGCGAGCTCTTTGGGACGCCGCCGGAGGAGATCGTCCACGACGCGGTCATTGTGGGCGCCGGTCCGGCAGGGCTGACGTCAGCGGTCTATTGCGCCCGGAAACTCATGAAGACCGTCGTCATAGCGGAGAACGTCGGCGGTCAGGCGGCCTGGAGCTGGACCATCGAGAACTATATGGGATTTTCGACGATCTCGGGCGAGGAACTGGTCCGGAAGTTCGAGGAGCAGGTCCGGGGGTTCCAGGTCCGTCTCGAGCTCGAGAGCGTCGGGGATGTCCGCAAGGAGAATGAGACGTTCCTCGTCCGGACGGCCTCGGGAACCGTCTACCGTTCCCGGACGCTCATCCTCGCCCCGGGCAAGGAGCCCCGGAGACTGGGGATCCCGGGTGAGGACCGGCTGATGGGGAAGGGCGTCTCGATCTGCGCCATCTGCGACGCCCCGCTCTATCGTGGCAAACCGGTAGCCGTCGTCGGCGGGGGGAACGCAGCGCTCCAGACCGCGATCGAGATGACGAAGTTCGCGAGTTCGGTGGCCCTGATCGTCCGGCGATCCCTCCGCTGCGACGAGGTCTACATCGACCGGGCGGAAGAGGCGGGGATACGGATCCTCTCCCGCCACGAGGTGACGGCGCTCCACGGGGACGCGGGCCTGACCGGGATCACGATCCGCGACAGCGAGACCGGTGAGGAGACGGACCTCGATGTGGAGGGGCTCTTCCTCGCGATCGGGCTTGCGCCGAATACGGGTTTCCTCAAGGATCTCGTGGCGCTGAACGAGCAGGGTGAGATCGTCATCGACGAGAACGGCCATACGAGCGTTCCCGGGGTCTTCGCGGCCGGGGACGCGACCTGCGTCAAGGCCAAACAGATCATCGTCGCCGCCGGCGACGGGGCGAAGGCGGCGCTCTCGGCGCACGAGTACTTCGAGGAACTCACGGGCAGGCCGACCGAGGAGCGGGCCGTCTGCACGTGAGGGGCTACACCCGGGTGCCTTCGGCCAGTGCCTGAAGGGCGAACGGGTTCTCCTCTCGGATCAGGTCGGCGAACTCCTTGTCGATGTAGCAGAGCGGTTCGACCGGGAGGTCGGTGAGACCGATGATGAACGCTGCAATGTTTGTGAGGACGCTCGGGGAAGTCGCCGACGACGATCAGGTCGACGTCGCTCTCCTCGTGGAAGTCCCCGCGGGAGAACGACCCGTAGAGGATGATAGCGCTGACACGCCGGCGCGCCCGGATCTCGCGAGCGAGAGCCCGGACCTGCTCCATCACCCGGCGAGCGCTCGTCTCGCGGCACTGCAGATCGAATCCGCATGTTCGCATCCATGGTATCGGCCCGATGGTCAACAAACTCCTGTCGCTCCCGGGATATAAGTGCGCCGCGGTGTTCCCCCGGCGGCACAAGGTCTTTATCCGTCGCCGCCGATCTCTCTCCAATGAGACCCCGGAACCTCTCCCCGGAAGAGAAACAGGGCCTCCGTGCCCTCCTCGCCGCTCGACTGGGGGAGAAGAAGGAGATCCTCTTCGCGTACGTGTACGGCTCCTTTGTGCAGGGTCCCTTCCGCGATATCGATATCGCTGTCTTCCTCGCGGACGGCAGCACCGGGTCGTCCGACCCGCTTCGGTACGAGCTGGCGCTTGAACAGGAACTGGAGGAGGTTACCGGGGTGCCTATAGATGTACGGGTGCTCACCACGGCGCCGCTTTCGTTCGCGTTCACGGTTCTCCGTACCGGGGAAATCCTGGTATCCCGCGATGAGGAGGCGCGCTGCGAGTTTGTCTGCAGGATTCTTACTGAGTATCACGATTTCTCCCATCACCGGGAGCGTTACAGGAGGGAGGCTCTTGGTCTCCTACGATGAGGAGAAGGTTACTGCGCTGTCATCGGAGCTGATGCAGGCCTGTGAGAGGCTCCGGGAACTGGGTCAACTCCCGAGGGAGGTGTTTACGGGAGACCCTCACCTCGTTGCAAGCGCGAAGTATCATCTGATCGTCGGCGTCGAGGCGGCTATCGATCTCGCCAACCACGTGATCACGAAGAATCGATGGAAAATGCCTGAAAATTATGCCGACACGTTTTGTATCGTGCAGGAACACGGGTTCTTCGACGAAGACCTTGGAAAACGCCTGCAAACGATGGCCCGGTTCAGGAACCGGTTGATCCACATCTATTGGGATATCGATAACGACAGGATTTACGACCTGCTCAGGGAGGACGTCGGCGACATCGAGCAGTTTCTCACCGAATATATCCGTGCCCTGCAGAGGGAGTGAAGGCGCTGGCACTCTACTGGCCCCGGGCCACTCATCATTCCGTGCGTCCCGAGCTCATTCATGCGAGCCTGACCCGTGAATATGGCCGATCGCATGCTATCACGGGTCAGAGTCTGCCGTAGCGTTTATGCGCCTGTTCGATGGTCATCAGGTGGGTGATCTCGACCCAGTTCCTGTCGGTATCGGTATGGATAATATAGAGCGCGGTAAACGTTCGCCCTATATGGAGGCGAAATACCTCCACGCCATCCGTATTCAGGCGTTCTTTATCTCCCCCGCTACCGGGATATGGGTCTGTCTGTAGAATAGCAAGCTTTGCCGCGATGATGCGCTGCGACTTCTCCGGCAGAGTATTCAAGAAATCCGCTGCCGACCGCCTGAACAGAACGGCAAACGTCACAATGGGATCTCCACGAGTTCTTCCGTCTCCTGGATCCGCTTGATATCCTCCATAAGCCGCCGCTTCTTTTCGTGTTCGATCATCTCCTCTATCAGTTCGGAGAAGGTCATCCCCGGCTTGCGCATACTGGAGAGGGCAGCCCAGACCTCTTCCCTGACAACAATACGCTTTATGGCATTCATGATATTCGTGATATATGTACTACTGACAGAAAAACATTGCCGGTGTATCGGGTATTCTCCGGCAAGAATCCTTCAACCGGGAGGTGCGACTCCCGGTGGGAAGCCATGTTAGCAATTCGACACTGTATAATGGCATTCCTTCGAAAATCTGCGTGAGAATGCTCTACATCAGGCGGATCTTCGATCGCTGGACACTTTCGGGACGACTTCAATGATTATTCCCATAATAATTATAGATACAATCATTGTGGCCACCGCCCGGGAGAGACACCCTTATCTCCCGAGAGGAACGATCCCCTGCCATGGCAGGGTCGGCGGCGGTCGCGGATCAGCTCTCCGGGGTGACGGGCCGGTGATCGAGGAGCACCTCCGGGGACGGTTGAACGGGGCGCTCACCCGGATCGCAGCCCTCGTTGCCCGGACGGGGGCGACCCCGAACACCCTCACCCTGCTCGGGTTTCTCGGGATGGCGGTCGCGGGGGTCCTCTGTGCTTTAGGATCGTTCTTCTTCGCCGGCATCATCGTCGCCGCATCCTGCGTCTTCGACGCCCTCGACGGGGCGCTCGCCCGGGTGACCGGCGCCGCCTCTCCCTTCGGGGCGTTCTTCGACTCGTTCCTGGACCGCTACGCCGAGGCGGCGGTTTACGGGGGGCTCGTCGTGCATTACGCGGGGGTGGGGACGATCTCGGGCGTCGAGGCTGCGTTTGCCGCCGCGATCGGGTCGCTGATGGTCAGTTACGCCCGGGCCCGCGCCGAGGGGCTCGGGATCGAGTGCCGGGCCGGGCTCTTCGCCCGCCCGGAGCGGATCGCGGTCATCATCATCGGACTGGTGACGGGTCTCGTCCTCCCGGCGCTCGTCCTCCTCGCGGTCGCGACGAACATTACTGCGGCGCGGAGACTCCTCGCTGTCCGGGGGGTGTCACACTGGTGATGTATGATGCAAAAACAGTTCGGCGGAAGGGGCTTCTCTCACTGCCCCGCTTCCGCGTCCTTCTTCCGGTAGCCCTCGAGCAGGACCGTCACCAGGTTCTTGACGGGCACGTCCGTGCAGTCCGCGATGTGGAACTCGCAGAACGGGCAGACCGTCACCACCACGTCCGCGCCGGTCGCCTTCACGCACTCGTTGCGTTTCGCCCCGAGGGCCTTCGCCTCCTCCGGCACCCCCGACCGGACGCCGCCGCCAGCGCCGCAACACTGGGAGGGCATCTCGACGAACTCCCGGACAGCCTCGCGGAGGAGCGCCCGCGGCTGCTCGCTGATCCCCTGGCCACGGAGGAGGTGGCAGGGATCGTGGTAGGTCGCCCGGAGGTCGAGTTTCGCCGTGGGCTCGATCCCGTACCCGGTGAGGATCTCGGTGACGTCTTTGACCTCGAACGGCGTCTCGTAGTCGTTCTTCAGCGTCGCCCCGCACCCGGCGCAGATCGTCATCACGGTCGTGATCCCCCGGCGGGCGAAGGCCTCGATGTTCTTCTTCTTCAGGTCGGAGACATTCGTCGTCTGCCCCGTCCGGATCAGCGGCGAACCGCAGCAGACCTGGTCGTGGGGGACGATCACCCGGATGCCGTTGCGCTTCATCACCTCCATCGCGTCGAGCGCCGTCTGCGGCACCCGGCCGTTGAACATGCACCCGACGAAGAACCCCACCTCGCCGCGGACGGGGCCGTCGGGCTCGATAACCTCCGGGACCTGTTCGAGGAAGGTCGGCTGTGTCCGCTCGACGCTCCGGCCGGTCTCCTGCACCAGCCGCGCCACCTCCCGGTGGCGGGGAAGGGTCAGCCCGCGGCGGTTCGCGATCTCCCGGAGTTTCTCGATCGCCTTCCCCGGGATATCGATCTCTTTCGGGCAGACCTCCGTGCAGCGCTTGCAGGTCGTGCAGTAGAAGAGCCCTTTTGCGATCGCGTCGGTTATCCTGTCCCCGGAGTCGCGGGGGTCAAGGGCGAGGCGCATCTCCTGCCGGATCACCGTCGGCCCCGCGAAATCCGTCACCTGGAGCGCCGGGCAGGCCGATACGCAGCAGAGGCACTCGATGCAGTCCCGGAGCGGCTTGATCGCCTCGATCTCTTCCTTTGCCGGGAGCACTGCATCCGGCGCCGGGCAGATCCTGGCGATCTTCGCGATCACCGGCTCCATATCCACCGTCAGGTCTTTCAGGACAGGGAGGTCCAGCGGCTCGACCGTCATCCCGTCCCGGGCCTCCTCCATGCAGGCGAGGACGGGCTTCCCGTCCACCCGGACGGCACAGCTCCCGCACTGCCCCGACCCGCAGCAGTAGCGGTAGGTGAGCGTCGGGTCGTGCCCGTCGCGGACGGCGTGGAGGGCGTGGAGCACCCGGGCGCCCTCGTTGACCCGGACGGCGTACTCCTCGAAGTGCGGCTCCGCGTCCACGGCCGGGTCGAAGCGAGAGACCTGTAGCGTGATCGTCTTCATGCCGTGACCTCCCGCTGCTCGATCCCCTCGCGGGCGAGCGAGATGTAGGTGTGGCCGAACGGCGACGTCGCAGGGTCAGTCACGATCTCCGCGTCCAGCCGGACGTGGGCACCCCGGTTCTCGGGCCGCAGGAGGGCGCACCGGACGATCAGGGACGCCGTGGTGCACATGTTCCGGACCGTACAACATTCAAGCAGGTTCGCGGTCGAGGCGGCGCAGAGCCGCGTCTCCGCCAGCCGCCGGACGTGCCCGAGCGCCGTCCGGAGGTCGGGGGCGTTCCGGAAGATCCCGGCCTGGTTCCACATCGTGAGTTTCAGGTCCTTCCTGACGTCTGCGGGGCTTATCGCTCCCTCGAAGAAACCGTCGAGCATCCGGAGTCTCTCGTCGATTGCGCCCTCATCAAACCGGCCGCCCCGTGCGGGTGCCTTCCCGGCGAACTCCCCGGCGCGCTTCCCGAAGACCTGCGTCTCCGCGAGGGCGTTCCCGCCGAGACGGTTTGCCCCGTGCACCCCGCCGGCGACCTCCCCACAGGCGAAGAGGCCCGGGAGGGTCGTCCGGCACTCCGGGGTGATCCGCAGCCCCCCCATGATGTGGTGGGCGGTGGGGGCGACCTCCATCGGCTCCCGGCGGATGTCGACGCCGAACGCGAGGAACTGCTCGAGCATCACCGGGAGCCGGGTCTCGATCTTCTCCGCGGGGAGGTGGGTCACGTCCAGGTAGACCCCGCCCCGGTTCGTCCCCCGGCCCTCCAGCACCTCGGTCGCGATCGCCCGCGCCACCACGTCCCGGGTGGAGAGTTCCATCCGGTCGGGGTCGTAGCGCTTCATGAACCGCTCCCGCCGCGCATTCAAGAGGATGCCCCCCTCGCCCCGGACGGCCTCCGTCACCAGCCGGCCGCGGGCGTCGTAGGGGTAGACCGCCCCGGTCGGGTGGAACTGGATCATCTCCATGTCGATCAGTTCCGCCCCCGCCCGGTAGGCCATCGCAAACCCGTCTCCCGTCCCGGCGGCGGAGTTCGTGGATATATCGTAGACCTGCGTCCCCCCGCCGGTCGCGAGCACCGTCGCGTCGGAGCGGAAGAGCACGACGTTCCCGTCGCGGTCGAGAGCAATCGCGCCTGCGACCGCACCGTTCTCGTCCTTCACAAAGTCGACGACCGAGACCTCCTGGTAGAGGTGCGTATCGGTCGCGTCGAGCCGGTCGAGGAGGGTCATGATCATCTCGTGCCCGGTCCGGTCTCCGGCGTAGCAGGTCCGGGGGAACCGCTGCCCCCCGAACGGCCGCTGCGCGATCTCCCGGTCCTCCGTGACGTCGAAGACCGCGCCCCACCGGACGAGGTCGGCCATCCGCTCCGGCGCTTCGCGGACCAGCGCGTCCACGAGGGCCGGGTCGTTGAGATACGCCCCGCCTTTCAATGTATCTTCGCGGTGAACGTCGACCGAGTCCCGGTCCCGCAGCACGGCGTTGTAACCGCCTTCCGCCATCGTCGTGCACCCGCCTTTGCCGGCGATGGTCTTGGAGACCATGACCACGTCGCCGTACCGGGAAGCCTCGATGGCGGCCCGCACCCCGGCGCCGCCGCTTCCGACAACCAGCACGTGCGCGTCCACAATCTCGTCTGCATGCATCTTATTAGTCGGTGCGTTGTATAATACCATAAAGTAATTGCAGGGGACAAGTGAGCCAGAATGAGGCTTTTAATGAAATTTGGCGGCACTTCCGTCGGAGAGACCGACTGTATCGGGAGGGTCGCAGACATCGTGGAATCGCATCGTGCGGCAGGCGACGAGGTTGCATTAGTCGTATCGGCATGCTCGGGGGTCACCGACCAGATCATCGCGGTGACCGACGAGGTCATGGCAAGCAAGGAGCAGCCCCGGATTGAGACGTTTCTCTCGGTGATACGGGAGCGGCACACCCGGCTCCTTGAGAAAGTGGCTCCCGACCACGCCCGCGAGGTGACCGCGATCATCGATGACCGGCTCACCCGGCTGCAGAACATCCTCACCGCGGTGCATACCTTAAAGGAACTGACGCCCCGGTCCCGCGACTACATCATCTCCTTCGGGGAACGGCTCTCCGCCCCGATCGTCGCGGCCGCCCTGCGGCAGCGCGGGATCGCTTCGGTCGTCCTCGACGGCGCCGGGGCCGGGATCGTCACGACCGCAAACCACGGGGACGCCCGTGCCCTCCCGGTCAGCGAGGAGAACATCCGTGCCCGGGTCGCCCCGCTGCTCGCCGATTCCGTCCCGGTGATCATGGGTTTCATGGGGGCGACCGAGCAGGGCGTCGTCACCACCCTCGGGCGGAGCGGTTCCGACTACTCGGCCGCCGTCGTCGGCGCCGGGCTTGATGCCGACGAGATCTGGATCTGGACCGACGTCGACGGTGTGATGACCTCCGACCCCCGGATCGTCAGGGACGCCCGGGTCCTCGACGACATCTCCTACCTTGAGGTGATGGAACTCTCTTTCTTCGGCGCGAAGGTCCTCCACCCGCGTTCGATCGAACCCGCGATGCAGAAGGATATCCCGATCCGGGTCAAGAACTCGTTCCGGCCCGAAGTCCCCGGCACCCTCGTCCTCCGGGACAAGCACCAGGAGAAGCGGGTGGTCAAGGCCCTCGCTCTTATCGAGAAGGTGGCGCTGGTCAACATCAACGGCGCCCAGATGGTCGGCCGTCCCGGCGTGGCAAAGACGATCTTCTCCGCGCTCGCCGAGCGGGAGGTGAACGTCATGATGATCTCGCAGGGTTCGAGCGAGGCGAACATCTCCCTCATCATCGACGAGTCGCACCTGGACGCCGCGATCGCCGCCCTCAACCCGATCGTGAAACAGGGTGTCGTGCGCGAGGTCACCTACGACCGGGACGTCGCCGCGCTCGCGGTCGTCGGTGCGGGAATGGCCGGCACGCCGGGAACCGGCGGTCGAATCTTCTCGGCGATCGGCCGGGCCGGTATCAACATGATGATGATCTCGCAGGGTTCAAGCGAGGTGAACGTCTCCTTCGTCGTGAAGGGCGGGGACGGGAAACGTGCCTTGCAGGTGCTGCACGATGAATTCCGACTATCGGAGAACTCAGATGACTGAAGAACATACCTACCGTGAAGCCGGGGTCGACATCGACCTCGAGGCCCGGGCGGTCCGGGCGCTGATTGATTCCCTCACCTACCGGAGATCCGGCGACTTCTCGATGCTCGGGAAGGTCGGGCACTTCGCCGGGCTGATCGACTGCGGGCCGTACGTCCTCGCGCTCGCCGTCGACGGCGTCGGCACGAAGATGCTCGTCGCCGACGCCCTCGAGGACTGGAGTACCGTCGGGATCGACTGCATCGCGATGAACACGAACGACCTCTACGTGATGAACCTCGAGCCCGTGGCGTTCGTCGACTATATCGCGACCGACGCCCTCTCGCCGGAGAAGATGGCCCAGATCGGCGAAGGACTGAACGAGGGGGCGAGGCTTGCGAACATGAACATCGTCGGCGGCGAGACCGCGACCCTCAAGGGGCTCGTGAACGGCCTCGACCTCGCGGGAACCTGTCTTGGGGTCCAGAAGAAGGAGAAGGTCGTCACCGGCGCGGGGATCGTTCCCGGCGACGTGATCGTCGGGGTTCCCTCGAGCGGCATCCACAGCAACGGCCTGACCCTTGCCCGGAAAGTCGTCGAGGACTGCGCATCCTACGATACCCGTCTCTCGAACGGCAAGACCCTCGGTGAAGAGCTCCTGACGCCGACCCGGATCTATGCCGAGGTGCTCCGGGTGGCTGAGGCTTGCGAGATCCACGGGATGTGCCACGTCACCGGCGGCGGCCTCCTGAACTTCAAGCGGCTCTCGGAGTACGGGTTCTCCATCACCGACCCCCTGGAGGTTCCCGAGATATTCTCCTGGCTGCAGGAGGCCGGGAAGATCAGCGACGCAGAGATGTACCGGACCTTCAACATGGGCATGGGCTACGCCTTCGTCGCCCCGGAGAAGAGCGTCGCCGCGATCCGGGCAATCGTCCCCGACGCCCGGGTGGTCGGCGAGGTGACGGAGGAGCCCGGCGTGCGGTTGAAGGGTGTGGAGATCCGATAAGACCCCTTCTCCCCCTTTTTGAACGGTTACCGGGACCCGGCGCAATTCTTATCCTCCGGCAGCCGGAAAGTACCCGCAAGGGAGCATGGATCGATGGCAGACGTCTATTTTGCCGCCCTCAGGGCACGGGGTCCGCACGAAAGCAAAATCGCGAAGATCCGCCGCCTCTTTGACGCGGCCGGGTTTGACGGGGCTATCCGGCCGGGGGATCTCGCGGCCGTCAAGCTGCACGTCGGGGAGCGGGGGTGCGACACCTACGTCCACCCGCTCTTTGCCCGGCAGGTGGTCGATAAGATAAAAGAGCGTGGAGCGCAGCCGTTTCTCACCGATACCGCCACCCTCTACGCCGGGAGCCGGGCCGACGCCGTCCGCCACACCGTCACCGCGATCGAGCACGGGTTTGCCTACGCGGTGGCCGGCGCCCCGGTCATCATCGCCGACGGCCTCACCGGCGGGTACTGGAGGGAGGTCGCCGTCGGCGGAAAGCACTTCGAACGCGTCCGGATCGCCGGGAGCATCCTCGACGCCGACAGCATGATCGTCCTCTCGCACGTCAAGGGCCACGATCTTGCCGGGTTCGGCGGCGCGATCAAGAACCTGGCGATGGGCTGCGCCCCGCCGTCGGGGAAGGCGGAGCAGCACGCGGGCCGGCCGTTCGTGGAGATCGAGCGGTGCGGCGGGTGCGGGAAGTGCACCACGGTCTGCCCCCTGGCGGCGATGACCCTCGCCGACGGGCGGGCGGTGCTCAACCCGGAGCACTGCGTCGGGTGCGGCGACTGCATGCGGTCCTGCCCGACGGGCGCGATCGAGTTCGACTGGACGACGGAGATCCGCCCGTTCATCGAGCGGCTCTGCGAGTACGCCCTCGGCGCCGTCCGCGGCAAACCCGGAAGGGTCGGCTACATCAACTTCCTCCTCAACATCACCCCGGACTGCGACTGCGTCTCCTGGAGCGACGCGGCGGTCGTCCCCGACATCGGGATCCTCGCCTCCACCGACCCGGTCGCGATCGACCGCGCGAGTTTCGACCTCGTCAACAGCGAGCAGGGGTTCTCCCGGACGCTGCTTGCGGGGAACTTCGCTCCTGGGGAGGACAAGTTTAAGGGGATCTGGGACTACACGGACGGCAGGTACCAGTTCGCCTACGCCGCCGGGATCGGGCTCGGGGAAGAGACCTACCGGCTGATCGAGGTGTGAGATGTCGACCGGTAGAGTTGTACTGCTCTGCGGGAGTCCCCGGCGCGAGGGGAACACCGCACAGGTGCTCGGGGAGTGCGCGAAGGTCCTCGAGCGCGAGGGTGTCGAGACCGAGACCGTCATGCTCGGAGAGATGCGTATCCTCTCCTGCACCGCCTGCGGGCTCTGCACCGAAGGGGAATGCTCCCTCGATGACGGCTTGAACGAGATCATCGAGAGGATCCGGGAGGCCGACGGGTTCATCGTGGGGACCCCGGTCTACTTCGGCACCGCCCGCGGCGACGTCACGGCGGCCCTGCAGCGGATCGGGATGGTCTCGATGTCGTCCGACTCCTTCCTCTCGCGGAAGGTGGGCGGCCCGATCGCCGTGGCCCGGCGGGGCGGGCATACCGCCACGCTCCAGGAGCTGCTGATGTTTTACCTCATCAACGACATGATCGTGCCGGGCTCGACCTACTGGAACATGGTCTTCGGGAGGACGCCGGGAGAAGCCCTGGGCGACGAAGAAGGGATGAGAACGGTCCGGCGGTTCGCCGAGAACGTGGCATACCTGATCAAGAAGTTGCGCTAGTGTGCAGCCCACTGACATCAACTCATGCGAAGTGCGAGGGGTGGGGCATCCGGAGTTTGAGAAGCCATCAGGTCTTCGAAGTGCGACCTCCCCTGTGGGGGGGAGCATGAGAAGCCATCAGGTCTTCGAAGTGCG
Organism: Methanoculleus chikugoensis; assembly: GCF_019669965.1. Classification (NCBI taxonomy): domain Archaea; kingdom Methanobacteriati; phylum Methanobacteriota; class Methanomicrobia; order Methanomicrobiales; family Methanomicrobiaceae; genus Methanoculleus; species Methanoculleus chikugoensis. Next base: position 333,056 of record NZ_AP019781.1, read on the forward strand.
ACCTCCCCTGTGGGGAGGGAGCATGAGAAGCCATCAGGCTTCGAAGGGGAGTAACTCCCAACCAACCTGATCTTCGCGTTCTTCGCGGCTCGCACCTACGGTGCTCAAGCTCGCTGCGCTCGCACTTCGCGTGAGATAGTTGGGTTGAGCACCAAAACGGCCTCACGCGAAGGACGCGAAGCCGCGAAGAACGACAGGCCGAAGGGCCGGAGTTCGAGCACCGTCAGGTGCGAAGTGCGACGTTCCGTAGGAACGGAGCTTGAGAAGACCGGAGGTCTTCGAGGCGCGAACACAGTGAGCGTGAGCACCGAAGGTGCGGGAAAGGAGTTCGAGCACCTAACGGAGTTCAAGCAACCTGAAAGTCTTCAAGCACCGGTGCTCCGGAGAATAACCTTTTTCATCCTCTCCGATGAGGGATCAGTATGGATCTTTCGTCTGAGGCGATCGTCCCGGATGTCGCGGATACGGCACCGTTGACCCGGCGGGAGATCGCCGACCTCCTGCCGGAAGTCCCGGACTGGTCGCTCGAAGACGGGCGGCTTACCGCCCGGTTCTCCTGCAAAGGGTTCGATGAAGCGGTGACGTTCCTCAACGAGGTCGCCGAATTTGCCGCGCGGGAGAACCATCCCCCGGACCTCGGTATCCACGCTGCGAGGTACGTGGACGTCGCCTGGTATACCTACGCCATCGGCGGACTCTCCCGGAACGACTTCGTCATGGCCGCACGGCTCTCCGAGTGGCTCCGGTGCCGGCAGGGCGCGTTCCTCTAGCCGGTGCCGAACGCCCGCATGACCCGTGCTTTGATGGCCTCTTTCGGGAGCGCGCCGACCACCCGGTCGACCAGCATGCCGTTCGCGAAGAACAGGAGCGTGGGTATCGCCGTTATACTGAAACTCGCTGCTATCGTGGGGTTTTGATCGACGTTGCACTTGCCGAAGGTCACCCTGCCGGCGAAGTCACGCGCAAGGTCCTCGACGACCGGGGCCACCATCCGGCAGGGGCCGCACCATTCCGCCCAGACGTCGACGACCAGAGCGGGGTGCTCCTGCAGGATCTTCTGGAGCGCACCATCGGCGATCTCGATGACACCGCCCGGCGTACCCGTCAGCCGTTCTTCGAGTTTCCGGAGACGTTCTTCCCGGAGACGCTGCAGTTCGTCGTCAAGCGGCCTCTCTCCTTCCATATGACGGAAGTATGCCGCTCGCTCATATTAAATGGTTAGCCCTGCGCCGGGCACCGGCACCCCGGACCCGCGCCGGTCCGGCCCGCACAAAGATATATATCTCCCAAAAAACAATGCATATACCTCACAGGTCAGAAGCGAGGTGGGGTAGTCAGGATATCCCGGCGGGCTCATAACCCGTAGATCGATGGTTCAAATCCATCCCTCGCTATGAAAGACGATTCTGCGTTTTTGCACGTTTTTATGCGTTATCCATCTCCTGTACCTCAGGTTTTCCCCGGACGAAACGCATGCCTGCGGCCGCTCCGCCTGGAATAGGGGTTGTGAGCCGCGCAGAAGGGGTCCGGACTCGAACGAGTCCGGACGGAACAAAAAATCTCGTCGTGCCGGAGAAAGAGAACGGCGATCCGGAACGACCGCTTACGTCCGTCCCTTTCCGGCCCTGAACGTCGAGAGGTCGGACTGGTGGGTGCCGGCCCCGTAGTCCACGATGCAGTGGCAGTTCTTCTCGTTGTTGATCTCCACCGGATAGCATCCCGTCAGGCACCCGGTGCAGAGGTTCCGCTCGCCGCACCCGATCGCCTCCACCAGGTCTTCGAGCGGGATGTAGGTGAGCGACGTCGCGCCGATGCTCTTGCGCACCGCCTCGACCTCCTTGCCGCTCGCGATCAGCTCCGTGCGGGTGGGCATATCCACCCCGAGGTAGCAGGGGGCGATGATCGGCGGGGAACCGACCCGGAGATGGACCTCTTCGGCCCCCGCATCCCGGATCATGTTCACGATCCGGCGGGAGGTCGTCCCCCGGACGATGCTGTCGTCGATGAGCACCACCCGCTTATCCTTCAGGTTTCCCCGAACGGTGTTGAGCTTGATCCGGACCGCCCGCTCGCGCTGCTGCTGGGTCGGCATGATGAACGTCCTGCCCATGTAACGGTTCTTCATCAGCCCCTCGAGGAACGGGATCCCGGACTGCTTGGCGTAGCCCGCGGCGTACGCGATCCCGGAGTCGGGAACCGGGCAGACCGTGTCGCCCTCAATGGGGCATGTATCGTAGAGTTTCTGCCCGATCCGCCGCCGGACGTCGTAGACCAGCGTCCCGTCTATCACGGAGTCGGCGCGGGCGAAGTAGATGTACTCGAAGATGCAGTACGCCTTCCGGTTCGCGGTCGCGATCTGGATCGAGGTGAGCCCGGACTCGTCGATCCGGACGAGTTCGCCGGGACGCACGTCCCGGACGAACGTGCCGTCCAGTGCATCGATCGCAACGCTCTCCGACGCGACGATGTAGCCGTTGTCGAGTTTCCCGATACAGAGCGGTTTGATGCCGAGCGGGTCGCGGAAGGCGTATACGGTGTCGTTCAGGAGGGCCACGGTGGCGTAGGAGCCGCGCAGCCGCCGCATGCAGAGCAGAACGGCATCCTCCATGCTCTTCGAGGTCCGGAGCGCATCGGCGATGATGTTCCCCATGATCTCGGTATCGGTCGTGGTGCAGAAGATCTGTCCCCGGCGTTCGTATTCTTCGCGGAGTTCGGCCGTATTAACCAGGTTGCCGTTATGGGCGATCGAAAGATTGAGGCCCCGGTACCGGAAATTGAACGGCTGAACGTTCTCTGAGACCTTCGACCCGGTTGTCGGGTAGCGGACGTGTCCGATTCCGGCGTTCCCCGGCAGATCCTGCAGGGTCTGGCTGTTGAAGACTTCGGCCACGAGCCCCTGGGCTTTGTGCGTGTGCAGGGTCGTGCCTTCAAAAGTAGAGATCCCTGCGCTCTCCTGCCCCCGGTGCTGGAGAGCGTACAGGGCGTAGTACAGCGGAAACGAGACACCGCCAGCATCGACGATGCCAACGATACCACACATGATGCAACTCTAATGCGTCGGTACCTTTGCCTTCTTCTCCGTCCAGCGGTAACTGCGGATTCTCTGGCTTCTGCCGAATCCACAGGCCGCACAGACCTTGTGCTGTGCGTGGAACGAGATCTTGCCGCATCGCCTGCAGGCGATGTGAGTGCGCTTCTGGCGTTTGCCCATCGATGGTGTGCCTTTTGACATGCTCTCTCACCTAATGTTATTCGACTGAAGGGGTAATGTAGATCACATTGTCACCGCGGACGATCAACGTGCCGAGTTTCTGCGCCGCGCCGTCCACTTCTTCTTCTGCCTTGTCCAGTACCAGATTCATGTGAACGTCGTATCCCTGGAGGATCCCCCGGATCTCCCTCCCACCTTTCAGGCTGATGATGACGGGCTGACGATTCAGTACCTGATCTAAAATATCCAACGGTCTTGGCGTCATATGATTACCCTTTGCCGTCCATTCTGGAGTAATATATTTGAGTGAGGAAGCTACTTAAATATAACCGCGTTGCTGCGCGAACGTCAGCGCACCCCGAGGTTTCAAGACATGCCAAAGATTACCGTTAAAAAACGCCACGTTATCCGGAAATCGCAGATCAGTGAACTTCTCGAGCGGCTCACGGGCGAGATCGGGGCATCCGCCGACCTCTTCCGGTCGGACAGGATCGAGCGGGTGGAGACGGATGCTCCCGTCGGGATCTACCTCGTCGACAAAAAGCCCCTCCTGATGGGAACCGACGATTGGACCTTTCCGACCCTGCGGGGTCTCGTCGAGCACCCTATCCCCGAGCGGCGGGTGGTGGTCGATTCCGGCGCGGTCAGGTTCGTAGCAAACGGCGCGGATGCCATGCGCCCCGGGATCATATCGATCTCGCCGGACATCCGTGCGGGGCACCCGGTGCAGGTCGTCGAGGAACGGCATGGAAAACCGCTTGCTGTGGGGATTGCGCTCCTGGATGCAGCCGATATGGAGCAGCAGGAGAAGGGCAAGTCCGTCAAAAGCGTCCACTACGTCGGGGACGATCTCTGGAATCTGGAGATCTGACGGTGAAAATAATAGATACTATTAAATAAAATTCATTCCTCAATTTTTCTATGGTTAAAAAACTCTTTGACAGCATCCTCGGCAAAAGTCCGGCCCGGAACGAAGAGGACTACATGGAGCTCGATCTCGCCTCTTACGAGGGATCGAACGAAGAAGTGCCGGCATCCATGTACATCAAGATCGCCACCATCGCCGATCTCAAAGATACCCCCCGCGTCAAAGACGAAGTTTACAACGGCAATATCGTCATCGTCGACATCGGGCGGCTGAAGATGGACAAGGTGACGTTCGAGCGGGTCTTAAAGGATCTTCGTGACGTGGCAAAGGACGTGAACGGCGACATCGTCGGCCTCGGCGAGCAGAAGTACGTCGTCATCACGCCCATGTCCGTCAAGGTCTCCCGCGAGAAGATCGGCGGGGGCCTCTAGTGCGGGAGTCCCATCCGGGAACCTGCCCCGCCTGCGGGAGCGAGATCCGGATTGTCCATCACCGTCTCGACATCCCCCACTTTCCCGACCTCCTGCTCGTCTCTATCGCCTGCGACGCCTGCGGCTACCGGCACACCGACACCATCATCCTCGGGGAGGGCATCCCTGTCCGGTGGACGGTGCGGGTGGAGGAGCCCGGCGACCTTGCCATCCGGGTGGCGCGGAGCACGACAGGGAAGATCGAGATCCCGGAACTCGGCCTCGCGGTCGAACCCGGCGCCGCCTGCGAGGGTTTCGTCACCAATATCGAGGGGATCCTCTACCGCTTCGAGCAGGCGGTGGAGACGGTCCTCGCGGATCCCGAGAGCGAAGACGAGCGGGCGGCCGCACTCAGGATGATGGAGACGATCGCCGCCGCACGGGAGGTGGCCTTCCCGTTCACGGTCACCCTCGAGGATCCTGCCGGGAACAGCGCGCTCGTCAGCGAGAAAGCCGAAAAGGTGCTCTTCGATCCGGGAGACGCCTGACCCTTTTTTTCCCGATCCCGCGAGGGTTAACCTGAAATAGAACCTCTCCTCATACGGCAGCGCCGTGAGGTGAAGAGCAATGGCACGAACGATATCGGTACTGAAGTGGGAGAGCGAACAGGACGTCGATAACGCCGTCCATGACATAAGAGCGGAGATAGACGAGCGCGGCGGGCTCACCAAGGATACCGAGCGGGCGATGCAGCACTCGTTCCTGGTGGCCGATCCCGACCTCACGAACTACTTCCTGCGGACGGTCAGGGCGCAGGTTCCCGAGGCGCTGCGCTACTTCGAGGAGCGCGGCGGCGGGGCGTGAGTGCCTGATTACCTTCAGGTGCGACTTGCGACGTTCCCGAAGGGTGCGATGTTCCGGAGGACGACTGTCCGCAGGATGGCGATGGACAACCTCCGGAGTTTGAGAAGTCATCAGGATTCGAAAGAGAGTTTTGGCACCCCTCTACCGAACGACAGGCCGAAGGGCCGGAGTTCGAGCACCGGAGGTGCGAGTGCGGTGGAAGTCCGTGAGGCGCCGGGTTACAACCCGGCTCTCCTGAACATCGGCCGGACCTCGGCGCCTTCCATGTTCCCCGCCGCCCAGGTGTAGCGCTCCCGGATACTGAGCGGGAGGTCACGTTCCGGTATCGAGATGAACCCGAACCCCGCGTAGAACCCGGCGAGGCTCTCGACCGCGTACATGTAGAGGTCGTCGTTGTGGCAGGCCACAACAAGAGCGTTCATCACCATGCGGGCATACCCCTGTTTCCGGCAGGCATCGGGCGTGAAGACGCCGTCGACCTCCAGGCCGTCGGGATGCCTCCTGCACCGGGCGAGAGAGACGATCTGCCCTGCAAGGAAGGTCGCGAAGATCCGGTCCCGTGCGGGTTCGCCGGTTGTGCCGTGGTAATCGCGCCATACCTCGTTTGCAGCGGGGAACTCCGCGCTCGTCAGTTCACGAACCTCCGGCCGGATCCCGGTTGTCGCCATCCCGTTTCCTGAAATAACAGCCGTTATCATCCCGATAGCCTCATACCACCCTGTATCCTTCGGGCGGCACCAGGATCTCGAACCTCGCCCCCGTCCCGAACGTTCCGGTCTCGCGGATCGCGATCCCGGTGATGGCGAGGATCTCGTGGGCGAGGAAGAGCCCGTGCCCGTAACTCTCCGCCTTCTGCCCAAAAAGATCTCCTTTCTCTGCGTCCGGGATGCCGGTCCCGTCGTCCTCGACGACGATCGCACACCCTTCCGGGCGCAGGTGGTAGGTGACGACGATCCTGCTCGCTTTCGTCGCCGGAGCGAGCGAGTTCTCGAAGAGGTGCGTGAAGACCGTCGCAAGATGGGGGTCGGCGAAGATCTCGAGCCGTTCCGTCCACGCATCGAGGGAGACGCTCCCGAAAGAGAGGGTGGCGGCTGCCTTCCGGACAGTCTGCTGCACGGGGATCCACGCCGGCGGCGACATCCCGATGTTGCGGAACTCGCGGGAGATCTCGATCCGCCGCCGGATCCCGTTTGCGGCATTGTTCAGGTCGTCGATGAAGGAGAGTACCGCGGGATCGTCGAACTTCATCACGCCCACCGAGAGATGCCCGTACAGGACCGCGAGCCGGTTCGCCAGGTCGGTGCGCAGGATCCCCGTGAGCGTGTTGAGCTGGCGGCTGGCGTTCTGCAGTGCGGCCTCCGTCATCACTTCGTCGCTGACGTCCCGGATGGACTCGATGGCCCCGGTGACCTCTCCGCTCCGGTCGAGAAGCGCGGTCGCCGCGAACTTGATGTGCGCCCCCCGCCCGCCCCTGAGAAGAGGGGTATGAATCTCCGCGACAAGGACGTCGCCGCTCCTCCTGACCGACGGGTACCCGGTCTCGGGATCGCCGTGGAGAACCAGGTCTGCAAGCAGCGGCCGCGGTTCGCCGTAGAAGGGTACGGCGTACTCGTAGCCCCCCCGACCGAGCATGGCCTCTTTCTTCACCCCGGTCATCTCCTCGATCGCGCGGTTCCAGGCGATGACCTTCCCCTCGCGGTCGATGGCGAAGGTCGCGTCGGGCAGGAACTCGATGATCTGGTTCATCTGCTGCTCGGACTCCCGGAGTTTCGTCGCGAGAAACGCAACCACGCCGCCGATGAGGACGAGGAGGATCGCGCGCAGGAGGATGGTGTACGCGAGCAGGGGGCCCGGCGGAGAGAGGAAGTAGGTCGTGACGGCGTAGACGGATGCGAAGCAGACGGAGACGGGGATGCCTCGCCGCGGGTACCAGTAACTCGCAATGATGATCGGGATGGTGAGCGGGAGGGTGGGAAGAGGGAGAAGGCTCTCCGGTGTGCCGAGGACCATGGCGAGCAGGTTCCCGCCGAGGGTCAGCACGGCTATCCCGGCGATGATCGCGATGCGGTTGCGCGTATCGGTGACAAGCGCGGTCTGAATGTCGGTGAAGTTCATGAGGGAGGCCTGCGGTTATCGTCTCGGATCATCCGGTCTGCCGGCCGGGAGCGCGGATCGTTTCTGCCGGGCAGAGGATCTCGAATCGTGCTCCGTTTCCGGGGATCCCCGTCTCCTGGATGGAGATCCCGGTTATGGCCAGGATCTCCCGCGCGAGGAAGAGGCCGAGTCCGGTGTTCATGCCGTGCGCATAGGTGAAAATCTTCTCCTTCTCGTCGGCAGGAATCCCCACCCCGTCATCCTCGCAGAGGAGGGTGTACGTCTCTCCATCCTGTTTGAGGCTGAAGGTGATGGTGGTGATCGTCTCCCCGTAACGCAGCGCGTTATCGATAAGGTTCGAGAATACCTTCTCGATGAGCGGGTCGGCGAAGATCTCCACCCCCGCCGGAACGGCGTTCTCAAGGGTGACCTTGCCCGTCGAGACGTACTTCTCCGACCGCTCCACAATCGTCCTGATCTCCTGCCAGGTCGGAGCCGCCGACCCCACCTTCTGGTACTCGGCCGTAAACCGGACGGTGTTGTTGATCCGGTTCACCATCTCGGCAGCGCTATCGACGTGGCGCCACGCGTTTGCCGGCTCCCGCTCGCGCAGTATCTGGGCCAGGTCGAGATACCCCCAGAGCGCCGCGAGCTGGTTCAAGAGGTCGTGGCGGGTGATGCTTGCCATGAGCTGGAGTTTCCGGTTGGCATCCGCGAGCGCTTTCTCCACGCGACGCCGTTCCTGGTTCTCGGCGGCCAGGCTCTCGTTGCTGCGCGAGAGATCCGCTACGGCCTCCTGGAGCTGTTCGTTCAAGGAGTGCAACTGCTCCTGCGCCTCCTGGAGTTCGGTGTTCTTCGTCACCGCGATGGTGTACGTCGAGAGAAGGGTGTTCAGGATCTTGAGCCGTCCTGCGGTGATGGTGTAGGTGCTGCCGGCGAAGGGGATCTCCAGTCCGGCGGGAGAATCTTCCGGTTCGGAGATCTCCCGCACCCGCATGACGGCCTCGATCTGGGAGCGGACATGCTCCGGGTCGACGGGTTTCACGATGAAATTGTCCGCTCCCGATGCAAGCCCTTTCAGCACGTCGGCGGGATCGAAGAGGCTGGTAACCAGGATGACGGGTGTATCCGGGTTCTGCTGCTTGATCCGGCGGCAGAGTTCGTACCCGTCTATCCCCGGCATCATGATGTCGGTCAGGACGATATCGGGCGTATCGACCTCCATCCGCCGTATCGCCTCGGTGCCGTCGGCGGCCAGGGTGACGTCGTATCCTTCCGTCTCAAGAACGTAACGGATGAACTCGGCCTGCGTCCTGCTATCCTCTACCACCAGAACGCGCATTCTCGTTCCTCCTGCATGCTTCTCTTCCATATCATCGCTCCTCTCTCTCTCCCTCGCGGCGACGCATCAGGCGCCGGACTATCTTGAGAAACTCTTCCGCCTCGAAGTTCTTCTTGACGATATATCCATCCGCCCCGACCGCCTTTCCCCGCTCCCGGTCTTCAGGTGAACCGAGCGAAGTGACGAGCACCACCCGGATCCGGGCAACCTGCCCGCCTTCGGCCCGGATCTTCTCGGTGAGCGTAAAACCGTTCATCCGAGGCATATCAACATCTGAAACGACCATATCAAACTCATGCTGCTTAAGCCTTGCGAATGCGTCGAGCCCGTTGACAGCGGTCTCCACCTGATATCCGGCTCCTTCGAGTATCGCCTGCAGCAGGGCACGCGACGTAACCGAGTCGTCGACAACCAGGATCCGCTGTTGTGTCGCCTGCGGGAGCACGGGTGCAGGCACCGGCCGTTCCGCCTGCATCGCGTCCTGGATCAGTTCGAGCGGATCGAGCACGAGCACCAGATGCCCGTCCCCGAGGGTCACGGCCCCGTCGATCCTCCGCACAGAGATGAGCTGGCTGCCGAGCGGCCGGACGACGATCTCCTGGACCCGGATCACTTCGTCGACCATGCCCGCGATCTGCCCGGCCCCGTAGGCGATGATGACGAGTGGCTTTGGCCGCTCCTCCTCCCCGGCAGGGCAGGACGAGGGGATGCCCAGGGCGTCGGTGAGCCGGATGACCTCGATCGTCTCTCCCCCGAGGCTGATCGTCGGCCGCCCCTTCGCGATGGCCAGGGAGTCCGGGCGAACCCGGAGAACCTGCTTCACCTGCTGCATCGGGAGGACGTATACCTGCCGCTCAGAGCGGACGAGGAGCCCGCGGAGGGTGGCCATCCTCACCGGGACGGTCAGGGTGATCGCCGTCCCCCTGCCGACGGTCGAGGAGACCGTCACCTCTCCCCCGAGACGGGAGACGGTGTCTTCCACGATCGCAAGCCCGAGCCCCCTCCCCGAGAGATCGGTGATGATCCGGCTCGTGGTCATCCCCGATCGGAAGATGAGCCAGATCGCCTCGCTGTCCGTGAGGGTTGCGTCCTCATCCGCCGTGATCACCCCGGTCTCGACGGCCGTCCTCCGGATCGCGCTGCTGTCGATGCCGGCGCCGTCGTCGGCCACCTCGATGCCGACCCGGCTCCCCGATCGGGGGAAGACCCGAATCCGCACGGTGCCTGTGGCGGATTTTTGCTCTGCTCTTCTGGTCTCAGGGCTCTCGATGCCATGATCGATGCTGTTCCGTATGAGGTGCGTGATGGGGTCCTTCAACGCATCGAGGATCCGGCGGTCGACCTCGATCTCGCCACCCTCGATCGCGAGGTCGACCGATTTCCCCGAGGTGCGGGAGAACTCTCTCACGAACGCGGAGAAGGGGGCGAGTATGGTTGAAGCCGGGAGCAGCGCGGCATCGTGGACGAGGTCCGAGATCTCGGATGTGCTCGTCTCGAGTGCCGACCGGTCGATCTCCATGGAACGCAGGTGCGTGGCGATATCGTGCTGGAGGTTGGTTATGAACTCGCGGTTGTACTCCTGGAACTCGACCGTTCGCTGGAGCGGCAGGAGAAGATCGGGAGGAATCGCCACCTTCTCTTCCCCGAAGGCTCTCCCGCGGATCGCCTGCAGGTCGTTGAACGCCTGGGAGTAGTTCCACTGCCAGAGGGAGAAACGGGTCGCCATCTCCTCGAGTTCGCGTATCCTCTGCGTGATGAAGAGCCGGGTCGTGAGGAGGCTCTCGGCTCCGGCGGTGAGCCGGTCGAGTTTGTGGGCGGCAATCCGCACCATGCCCCGGTCGGTTCCCTGCTCGCTGCCGTTATAGGGACCCGGCATTTCGGGCGCGTGGTTCTCCCCGGAGGCCGGACCCGTTCCGGCCGGTCGATCTTCCGGGAAACCGCTCGGGACCGTCTCTTTCCTGCCGGGGACGGCCCGGAGCGCCGCGTTGATCTCCGCCGGCGAGGCGTCGGGTCTCTCTCCCTGAAGGAGACTTTTTATGACCGCGATTGCCCGGTGGAAGAGATCAAAGTCGTCCACTCCGGGGACGTACTCTCCCCGCTTCACAAGGGAGAAGACGGTCTCGAGGTTCTGGCAGATGGACTCGATATCCCGGAGGTTGACCGCGCGTGCCGCTCCTTTCAGGCTGTGAACCGTCCGGTAAATCCGCTCGACCAGATCGGGCGTCGGCCCGGCCTTCTCAAGCGCGATCAGCCCCTCGGTGATTGCTTCAAGGTGCCCGTCCGCCTCCTCGCGGAACGTCTCGAGGAGACGGGCACGAAATACGTCGTCCGATCCGGTCATGGCAGATCGTGCTAGACCCGGTACTGCTGGGTGATCCTCTTTAAGCGGGCGCCGAGCTCGTGCAGGTCCTCGGCGGTCTTCTCCGCCTTGTGGGTGGTCTCGAGGTTCTTCTGTGCCGCGTCACGGATGTTCTCCATCGCGCGTGAGATCTGGTCTATCCCTGAGGCCTGTGTCTGGATCGAGGAGGCGATCTCGATGACCTCCTGCGAGGAGTCGGCTATCGACCGGGCGAGCACCTCTATCGCCTCCTGGGCGTTGTTCGTCAACCGGGCTGCGTCCGCCACGGACCGGATCCCCTGCTCGGTCGAGACCGCGGTCGAGGTGACTCCCTGCTGGATATCGGTGAGGATGGCCCGGATGTTCGAGGTCGCCTTCTTCGACTGCTCGGCAAGGTTATGGATCTCGTTTGCGACGACCGCAAACCCTTTCCCGAACTCTCCGGCTTTTGCGGCCTCGATGGAGGCGTTCACCGCGAGCAGATTGGACTGCTCGGAGATGTCGGTCACGGTCGCGATGATCTCGCCGACGGCCTGGCTCTGCTCGGAGAGCCGGATGACGTTCATCCGGACGATATCCATCTCTCGCTGGATCTGGTTCATGCCCTCGAGGATCTCCCGCACCGATTTCTGGCCGTCCTTTGAGACATCCAGCGCCCGCATCGCCTTCTCCGAGACGCCTTTCGTCTTCTGGTTCACGAGTTCGGTCTTCTTCCTGACGCTCTCGACCGAGTCCGAGGTCTCGTTCACCGTTGCAGCGGTCTGTGAACTGGCCGCGGAGAGCTGGCTCGTGACCGCCAGTATCTCGTTTGAAGCGAGCGAAAGAACCGAGACGCCTTCGTAAAGTTCCTCGCTGATCAGTTTCATCAGCCGCGAGAGTTCGATCCCGATGGTGTTGAGGGCGTCGCGGTAGGCGACGAACTCCCCGGCGACCGGGATCTTCTCGTCGAACCGGGCGGTGAAGTCGCCGGAAGCGTAGAATCGCGCAAGCCGCATCGCCTCGTTCACCGGTTCGGTGATCGATTCGAGGGTCTTGTTGAACCCGGCGATGATCATCCGGTAGCCGCCGCGGAACGCTTTCTCATCGCCGCGGATGGAGAGATCGCCCGCACGGGCGGCATCGGTGAGTTTGAGCGTCTCTTTGTGAAGGTGGTCGAGCGACTGGACCATCATCGCGAGCGCGGGACGTATCTCGTCGCCCTCGTCGGCGACCGGGAACTCCTGGACGTACTCGCCGAGAGCGATCTTTTTGAGGTTCCCGACGACGTTCGTCTGGAGATCGCCGGCGAACTCGTCCATCGTCCTGGCCATGACCCCGATCTCGTCCTGACGCCTGATGTTGAGCCGGGCGGAGAGGTGTCCGCTGCGGAGTTCTTTGAGCATCAGGACGACCTGCTGCAGGGGATCGGAGATTGAGCGGCCGAAGAGGATGGCGATCGCGACGCCGATGGCGATGGATGCGAGGACGACGACGACGATCGTGTTCCTGATAGTGTCTATCGGCCCGGTGAAGTCGGAGAGTTCGGCACGCGAGACGATGTACCAATCGAGCGGTTCGTAGTAGGTATAGGCGTCGATGATATCGGTGCCGTCGATCTGGTGGCGGATGACCCCGACCTTGTTCTGGAGCATCTCCTTGGCGAACTCTTCGCCGGCCCAGTTCTCGCCCTCGAGGGACGGATGCACGAGAACCTGCCCGGCGCTGTCGATGACGAACATGTAGCCGTTTCTGCCGATGACCGTCTCCTTGAGGCTCGACTTGACGACGTCGAGCGTCTCCTGCTCCTCCGTCCCGACGAAGAGAACTCCGACGATGTTTCCGCGGCTATCCTTTATCGGTTCGTATGCGGTGACGTAGCGCTTGCCGAAGAGGTCCCTGCTCCCGTAGTAGGTCTCTCCCTGGTTCACCACGACGTCGTAGACGTTCTGGGTCAGCTCGGTCCCGACCGCCCTCGTCCCGTCGTTTCCGATGACGTTCGTGGAGATCCTGACGGCATTGTCGTCGTAGACCTGGAAGACCGTCGCCGCGCCGCCGACCAGCGACTGGACCTGGTCGACGATCTCGAAGTTGTCGTTGATGACGTACGGGTTGCTGTCCCCGTCCACCAGCGTCAGTTTCCCGTCGATGACCTCCGGAGTGCCCCGGGCGTAGAAGTTCTCGTGGAGGACGTTGAGGTCGCTGTTCACCTTGTTGCGCGTGAGTTTGTAGACGTCGTTGGTCCATCCCCGCGCGTCGTGCACCTGCGTCTCGAGCAGCGTCTCGATCTGCTCGTTAATCACACCGCTCGAACTGGTATACGCCACTATGCCGAGCATAAGCGTCGGGATGATCGCCAGAAATAGGCAGATGACGAGGATCTTCGTCCCGACTTTCATGTCTGAAAAAAATGTGAACATGCTACCTCCGTTCCACTCGCTCTTGTACGACGACTTAATAGATTGATGCGCACTCCGGGTTAAATAATGATCTGTCCTGTGAATGACGCCCAGGGCTCCCGTTAGAGCTAATAGGGAGATAAAACCGGTCTATTTTCTTGTCTGGTCAATCACCATCGCGGGGTCGGCGAGGATCGCGGCCGCGTCGAGGACGATCACCGATCCGTCTATGGCGCCCAGGAGGTAACGCTGCTCGATAGGCGTCGTGTCGGGCTCTACGGGGGAGAACGGGTCGGTCGGCCGGATGTAGATGTCCGTGATGTAATCTGCAAGAACTCCAAAGGTCATCGTCCCGTCGGAGAGGACGATGACCCGGTTGAGGTCGGTCAGGCCGTGCTTCGGGATCGAGAAAAGTGCGCGGAGATCGACGACGGAGATGATCTCGCCCCTGACGGCACAGATCCCGACGATGAAGTCGGGAACCCCGGGGACCGGGATGATCTCGTGCATGATGAAGACTTCGCGGATGTACTGTGTCTTGATGGCGTACTCCTGACCCGCGAGCCTGAACGTGAGGAGTTCCGAGAACGGGGTCTCGCCATTCTCTTTCTTGGGCCGCGCAACCGCCCGCGCCCGTTCTGCGAGGATCTCACCGGCCTTTTCGGCGTCGTGAGGCGGTGTCGCCCCCCCGGCAACGGCCGCGCCGTCCGGGAGGAGGTGGTGCGCGATCTCTTCCGCTGCAAGGAATGCGCCGAGATCGTGGACGATGATCTCTCCTTCTTCGGTCGGCAGCACGCCGGGAGAGGAGGAGGCGTCGGGCGGGAGTTGCACCCGGCTCTCCTGCACCCCCCGCACCCCGTCCGCCCAGAGGGCCACGCATTCTCCGGAGGGGTGAGCGATGATGAGGACGTCGGTGGGGAGAGGAGGGCGCTCGGCGAGCCCGAGAAGACTCCGGAGCGAGTAGACCGGGACGGTTCTGCCGTGCAGGTTCATGGTTCCCGCTCCCCCGCGGCGTCTGCCGGTCTCCGGCCGGAGTTCCACCATGCCGACAACCTGGCGGATCTCGGCGAGAGGGAGAGCGCAGGGTATCCCCTCAACGGTAAAGAACAGAAGGTGCGTCATGGCGGATCATCGGATGCTCGAAGGTATGTGCGGAGGGGATAAAAGGTTACGGGGAGGCGCGCCGGTCAGGGGCCGAAGAGGTCGATGCCGGCGTTCGAGGTTGTGACGGTGACGGTCGGCCCCCCGTTGCCGAGCGTTCCCGAGACCGAGGTACCCGTCGACTCTTCGAGTTGGAGCAGAAGATCGTGAACCGCTATCCTGCCGTTCGAGGTGGTGGCGGCCAGCCGGGCATCCAGATCCCCGGCAAACCTGAGCGTGATGCCGGCATTGCTCGACGATATCGTCACGTCCCCCCGGACGGCGGGAATCTTGGCGGAGATTGCTCCGTTCGAGGTCGAGAGCCCTGCAACTCCTCCGCAGTCCTCCACCGTGATCCCGGCGTTGCTGGTCGTCGCAGTAACGTAGCCCTCGACGCCCGAGAGTTCGATCCGGCCGTTCGAGGAGGTCGCCGCGAGATCGCCGCCGGGAGCGTCGTGCACGATCACCCGGCCGTTCGACGTCAGGAGTTCCGTCTCTGTAACCCGCACTCCCGCGAGTTCGATCCCGCCGTTCGAACTCTCGATCCTCTGCAGGACGACGGTCGGCGGCAGGGATATCGTGTAGTCGACGCTCACCCGCGGGTTGAACCCGGTATGCACCGTCTCTACCCTGAGGGGATCGCCCTCCGTCACCTCGATCCTGACCTTATCGAGTTCGCTCCGGCCGTATACGGATCGTTTGACCGCCGTGATGCCGACGTCATTCCCCTCGCGGACGTTCACGGCGACGTTTCCGTTGCGGTTGGTCACGACGATACCGCTCCCGGGCTCCACCGCGACCGTCCGGTCGAACTGCTCCGTCTCCTCGAGGCCCGGCACCCCGGTGCATCCGGAAAGGGCGGTGGCGAGGACGACGAGGGCCAGCACCGCGTATACGGTTCCCTGCATGCTCATCCTCTCTGCTTCATAGGAGATTACCCTTACGTCACGACGGCCTTCTCAAACGTCCGCCGGGCAAGGAGGTACATCACCGCCGCAAAGATTGCCAGGTACGCGAACGACCCGAGGACGTCGACCGTGCTGGAGGTGTAGCGGGCGCCGACGGCGAAGAAATCGTTTCCGAGGGCGAAGTAACGGATCCCGTTGACCAGGTGGGTCAGGGGGTTGTAGATCGAGAGCGCCTGCAAAAGCGGTGGGAACGCCTGGACCGGGTAGAGGGCGTTCGAGACGAAGAAGAGCGGCAGGGTGAGAAGGGTGATGATCCCCTGCAGCCCTTCCGGGCTTTCGAGGCGCATCGAGATGGCGGAGGAGAAGAGCAGGAACCCGAGCGAGAAGGCAGCGACGAACGCGAATATGCCGAGGATCGAGAGGACGATCCGGGCAGCCGAATACCCCGGGAAGAACTCGACCCCGAGGAGGAACCCGAAGACCATGATGATGGCGACCTGGATGAACGACTTCGTCATCCCCGAGAGGCTGACCCCGAGCATGATATGCGTCCGGGGCATGGGGCTTGCAAGCATCTCCCGCATCAGCCCCCAGTTCTTATCGAAGAGGAGGCTGATCCCGCCGAAGAGGCTCGTGAAGAGGGTCGTCATCGCGATCACCCCGGCGGCCATGAAGGTGAGGTAGTCGACCGGGACGGCACCCGCCGGGACCGGGACGGTCGAGGTGAACCGGCTGAAGTTCGAGGACATCGCGACGCCGAAGAACGCCATCCAGAGCGCCGGCTGCAGGAGCGACGAGAGGAGCTGCGTCCTGAACCTGACGAACCGGATCATCTCCCGCCAGTAGACGGTAAGGAACTCCCATGCCATCCGTTCATGCCCCCGTGTCGCGCAGTTCTCTTCCGGTATAGTGGACGAAGACGTCGTCCATCGTCGGTTTCTTCAGGTTCACGCTTGAGATCCCAATCCCGGCACCGCGCACCGCATCGACGATTATCGGAAGGCAGTGACTCCCGTCGGCCGATATCGTGATCGAGAGGCCGCGGGTCGAATCCGTGACCGACCGGATCTCTTCGATCCCCTCGAGGGCATCCCTGGCCCTTCTGTCGTCGTCGGTCTCCAGGTAGACGACATCCTCGCCGAGGGCGTTCTTCAGTTCGGCCGGGGTTCCGGTGACGACGATCCTGCCGTGGTCGATGATGCTGATCCGGTCGGAGAGCATGTCGGCCTCCTCCATGTAGTGCGTCGTTAAGAATATCGTCGTCCCGGCCCCGTTCACCTGCCGGATATAGTCCCAGATCCGCATCCGCGTCTGGGGATCGAGCCCCTGCGTCGGCTCGTCCAGGAAGAGCACCTCGGGCCGGGTCATCAGGCCGCGAGCGATCTGGAGCCGCCGTTTCATGCCGCCGGAGAGGTTCTTTGTCCGCTCGTCCCGTTTGAACTCAAGTTCGACGACCCGGAGCAGGTCGCCGATCTGCCGCCGCCGTTCTTCCCGGGGGATGCTGTAGAGCCGGCCGTGGAACTCCATCGTCTCCTGAACAGTGAGATCCCGGTCGAGCACGTCGTCCTGGAAGACGATGCCGATCGCCTTCCTGACCTCCCCGGACTCCCGTGCGACGTCGTACCCGGCCACCCGCACCGTACCCTTCTGGAGAGGGAGGAGGGTCGTCAGGATGTTGATGGTGGTGCTCTTCCCCGCGCCGTTGGGGCCGAGAAAAGAGAAGATCTCGCCTCTTCTGACGGTGAAACTGATGCCGCGAACCGCCGCGAAGTCGCCAAACGCATGTTCGAGGTCTCGCACCTCGATGATATTGTCCCCTCCCATCGGTTGTCGTCCGTTTCCGCACTTCTAAACCTCATGTACGGTGCTGTCATATCTCCTTTTTCCTCCCGGAATGCGGCGGCCTGTGCGTGAACCCGTGCAGTCCCCCCGTATCTTCGGGGTATCGGTCGGAGCGGCAAATACGTCGCGGCGTCCCTTCGGCAGCCGGGCCGGATAGATATCCTGAAATACCAGAATCGGCCATCCATTCTCGGAGACGGCATGTACGGCAGCAGTTTGCCGACCCGGGGAGGGGATGAGCGGGCTCGCTCCGCGCAGAGCATCGCTCCCCGGGCCGGCGCACCGGAGCGCGGAGCGCGGGCGGGGGGTGTTCGATGACCCCGGGTGCCCGGATGGTCCTCGTCCTTCTCCTCGCGGCGCTGGCGCTCACCGTGCCGGCGAGTGCGCTCGTGGTCGAGAACGCCGACCTGACCCCGGCGGAGGTGAAACTCCTCTTCGCGATGCGGGAGTATACCCTGACCTACAATGAGTACGCCGGCCGGCTGCCGGGATGGGTGACCGGACCGTTTGCGGATGAGAAGGTCAACCTTTACGTCGTGTCTCCCGACGGCGTGCTGGTCATCGGGATCACGTTTCACGACAAAAAGATCGTCCAGTTCGACGCGAAAGGCTGCCCGGATCCGATCGCCACGGTGACCACCGACGCCGCGACGGTGGAGGAGGTCATGGTCTCCGACCGGCCGTTCGACACCTTCCGGGCGGCGATGCAAAACGGCACGGCCACGGTCGAGGGGAACAACCTCCTCGGCACGTTGCGGACGGGGATGGTCCGGTTCGGGCTCTGGGCGATGGATCTTATCGGCTTGTAACTGTCTTCCCCTTTGCGCCTTCTCGAACTCTGTTCCGTCAGGACGCCGTTTCTGGACGGCACAGGCTAACAGTGCGATCTCCGGTGGGAAGAAGGGAAACAGATCCGGTTCCGCGTCCGGAGCGTATCACAGCCCCACGAGACGCATACAGACCCCGATGGTCAGCCCCGACATGGAGGATGTCGCCGAGAGGGCCGCGAGGATGGCGGCGTTCATCATCGGCCCGATCCTGAGCGGGGTGTAGGTCGGGTTGCGCTGCAGTCTCCGCACTACCCGAAACGGCTTTGCGGTCGTCGAGATGGGGGGTTTATACGGTCTGATCCTCATGTGGACACCTCCGTGTGCCGGATAGAACACTGGTTTGAGTGTGGGTTGTTTCTCCGGGTGATATTTTTTGTGGTTTTATTTCCCGGCCGGGTACGGGCGCACCTGAAGCCCCGGCACCGGTTTTCCTGCACCGTTTCCCGGATCCCGTAGTCCGGCCCCGGCCTACGACAGGTTTATCCGTCCTCCGGGAGAGGAAACTCTTCCGATGCAGCGATACGTAAAACTCCTCCTCTACGGTATGCTTGCGTTCATCGTCTTTGCGGGCATCAGTTTCACCCTCGGCGGCCGGGTGAACTGGGTGCTCGCGGCGGCGACGGCGGTCGGGGTGATGATCGCGTACTTCTTCGCCGCTCCCCGGAGGGAGAGGTGAGCCGGATGGCGGCGGGGGTGCGTGCGGAGTGGGAGCGGCTCCGGACGGTGGCCGTCCACCGCCCGGGGATCGAAATGTTCTTCGGGCTGCTTGAGCCGTATGCGGCGCTCTATGAACGGGCGTTCAGCCGCTACGAGGCGCGGCGCGAGCATGACTCCCTCCAGCGTACGCTCGGGGAGGAGTTCGGGGTTCGGGTGCTGCGGCTCAAGGAGACGATTCTCGATGCCGCCGACCGCGATCCGGCGGTGCGGCGGCGGCTCGTTGATTGGGCGCACGAGACCGTCGCCGTCCGGGGCGGCAGGAGGGAGGTGGCGGAAGCCCGGCGAAGCATGGAGCAGAACGCCGATGCCCTGGACTCGCTGCACTTCTTCACCCTCCTGCTCCTGAATCCGATCATCGACGTGGGCGGGAGGGGTGCCGGCGGCGGGGTGGATGTCCGTATCCTCGGGCAGAGCCCGCTTGCAAACCTCTACTTCATGCGCGACCAGCAGGCGGCGACCGCCCGCGGTCTCGTCGTCGGCCGGCCGGCAAAACGGCAGCGGGCAAGGGAGCCCGAGATCACCCGGTTCCTCTGGGATATCCTCGGCATCCCGATCGCCGGGACGGTCGAGGAGCCGGGAACGTTCGAGGGCGGCGACTTCATGCCGATGGGGGAGTTCGCCCTCGTCGGCACCGGGGATAGGACGAACCGCGAGGGAGTATCCCGGTTCCTCGATCTCGCCCCGGGGTTCGACGAGATCGGCATCGTCCACCAGCCGGGCCACCCGCTCATCCCGGGCGACCGGCCCGACCCGATGGTCGACATGCACCTCGACACCTACTTCAACGTCGCGGGAAGCGGTGTGGTGCTCGGCTCGGAGTTCCTCCTCCGGAGGGCGCGCCTCGAGGTCTGTTATCGGTCGGGCGAGGGCTACGAGCCGTCCGGCGAGACGACGACCCTCTACGACTACATCCAGTCGAAGGGGTTCTCCGTGATCGATCTCTCGATCCTGGAACAGCTCTCCTACGCCGCAAACGTCCTCTGCGTCCGGGACGGGAGCATCCTTGCGGTGGAGGGGGAACGGGTGATGCAGACGGTGCTCCTTAACCTGGAGCGGAAGGCCGCCCGCGACCCGGAGCGCTACGGGCGGCTTTTACGCCACGCGGAGGAGGACTGCCGCCGGATAATGAACGAAGGGCGCATCTTCCCGCACAAGCCGGAGTTCGCCCGGCACGGCATCGAGGTTTTCCCGCTGCACCTTGAGAACCTGACGGGGGGCTACGGCGGCCCCCACTGCATGACCTGCACGCTGGAGCGGGGGTGATGGGATGCCGGGGAGAGCCGTGGTGATCGCGCTCGGCGGCAACGCCATCCTGCAGCACCGGGAGACGGGGACGGCCGAGGAGCAGTTCGCGAACGTGCAAAAGGCGTCGCGGCAGATCGCAGCGATCGCAGGCGAAGGCTATGCGGTTGCCGTCACCCACGGAAACGGGCCGCAGGTGGGGGACATCCTCCTCAAAAACGAGCTCGCGAAGGAGACCCTCCCGCCGATGCCGCTCGACGTCTGCGGGGCGGAGAGCCAGGGGATGATCGGCTACATGCTCCAGCAGTCGATGCAGGAGGCGCTCCGGGAGGCCGGGCTCGACCGCCCGGTCGCGACGGTGCTCACGCAGACCCTGGTCGACGGCGACGATCCGGCATTTACGAACCCCGAGAAACCCATCGGCCCGTTCTACACCGCGATGCAGGCGAGGAGGCTCGAAAGCGAGAAGGGCTGGCGGATGGTCCGGATCCCCGGGCAGGGTTCCCGGCGGGTCGTCCCCTCCCCGCGTCCGGTCGCCCTCGTGGAGGAGCGGGCTATCGTCTGCCTCTTCTCCGCCGGGACGATCGTGATCGCCGCGGGCGGCGGAGGCGTTCCGGTGGTTGCGGACGGTGGAGGCACCCTCCGGGGCGTCGAGGCGGTCGTGGACAAGGACCTCACCGCGGCCCTCCTTGCCCGGCTCGTCGGCGCCGAAGACCTCCTGATCCTGACCGATGTCGAGCGCGTCGCCCTGAACTACGGGCGGCCGGACCAGCAGGAGATCGGGGAGATGACGGTTCGCGAAGCGCAACGTCACCTCGCGGCGGGGCAGTTCCCGCCCGGGACGATGGGGCCGAAGATCGAGGCGGCTCTCGGGTTCCTCGAGGCCGGCGGGAAGCGGGCGACCATCGCGTCGCTGGAGGGTGCCTTCCGGGCGCTTTCCGGGCGGGCGGGAACCCGGATCCGCCCGTGACCGGTCACCTGCCCCAACGCTTATATACCACGTCTCCGAATCCCCGGCGGTGATGGAAGAATATGGCGGATAACTTCTGGACCGGCGTCATCGTCGGGTGGCTCGTGGGACTTGTTCTCGGCTTCCTGCTGCCGGTCATCGGACCGTTGATCGGCGGGTTCGTCGCAGGCTGGATGGTCCGGGGCGGAATAGGAAACGGTGCAAAGGCCGGGCTGCTTGCCGGCATCCTCGGCGCCATCGTCATCGCGGCGCTGCTTCTCATCGGCGGCACGGTTCTCCTCGGGGCGTTCGGGTTCATCGCGGGCCTCGGAACGTCGCTCGTCATCATCGTGATGGCGTTCGTCTACCAGGGTCTTCTCTCCCTGATCGGCGGCGCCATCGCCGGGGCGATCCGGCGGTAAGGCGGTAACGCGGAACAAACACCGGGGAGGGCAGCCTCCCCGGCTCTTCTCATCAGGGTTTCTCCTCTATCTCCACGCTTGTAGGCCGCATGGTCATCCTCTTCATCCGCCCGTTCTCCCCGAGTCCCTCCCGGAGCCTCACCGTGCCGGAGAGCAGGACGGGCCGGATCGAGAAGTCGTGGAGATCCTGCCGGGTCTCCGGGGGTGGGGCGGGCACCTTCACGAGGATACTGGGGGCAGAAACCCATAAGGTACTGCACGGCTCCGAAACGAACGATAGCCGGTCTTTATTTGCGCGAAGTGTCAATGCCTATCTATACGCTCCCGGCAGGGGTGTGGGGGATGGAAGTGAAGCAGGACGAGGAGAAACCATATTCGCGAAGGTTTATCCTGATCCTCATCACCGTCGTCACGTTCCTCAACCCGTTCACGGGTTCCGCGATCAACCTCGCCCTGCCGGCTATCGGGGCTGAGTTCTCCGCCGACGCCGCCATGCTCGCCTGGGTCGCCAGTGCCTATCTCCTCGCGTCGGTCATCTTCCTCCTCCCGGCAGGGAGGCTCGGCGACTCATGGGGGAGGGTCACCGTCTTCCTGCTCGGGGTCGTCGTCTACACCGCCGGCTCCCTTCTTACCATCTTCACGCCCACGCTCGAACTGCTCCTCGTCTTCCGCTTCCTGCAGGGGGCCGGCGGCGCCATGATCTACGCAAACAGCGTGGCCCTGATCACCCACCTCTACCCGCCCGGCGAACGCGGCACCGCCATCGGGCTGAACGTCACCGCCGTCTACGCCGGGCTCTCGCTCGGGCCGTTCCTCGGGGGTGCCCTGACCCAGTTCTTCGGCTGGCGGAGCATCTTCATCATGACCGCGCTCCTCGCCGTCCCGGCTCTCTTCTACGCCAACAAGTTCCCGGCGTTCTTGAACGAGCAGCAGCACGAGCACTTCGACATTCCCGGGATGGTCCTCTCCTCCGCCCTGATCCTCTGCCTCTTCCTGGGCCTGGCCTGGGTGACCACCCCGACCGGCGTGGCGCTCCTCGCGGCGGCCGTCCTGCTCGGGGCGGCCTTCTTCCGGGTGGAGCAGCGGCACCCCTCTCCCCTCCTCCCGGTCCCGCTGCTTGCGTCGAACCGGGTCTTTGCCGCCTCGAACGGGGCCGCCCTGATCAACTACAGCGCCACGTATGCGGTCGGATTCCTCCTCTCCCTCTACCTCCAGTACGTCCGGGGCTACGAACCCATCGCCGCGGGCACCCTGCTTCTGGTCCAGCCGGTGATCCAGGTCTTCGTCGCCCCGATCTCGGGCCGCCTCGCCGACCGGATACAGCCCGGGCTCGTCGCCTCGGTGGGGATGGCGCTCTCGGCCGTGGCCCTCTTCGGCTTCTCCTTCCTCTCTCCGACGATGCCGATCGCCGCGATCGTCGCCCTTCTGGTCCTGCTGGGGGTGGGAGTCGGGATCTTCTCGTCCCCGAACACCACCGCCATCATGGGCTCCGTCACGAAGCGGGATTATGGGTGTGCCTCCGCGATGACGGCGATGATGCGGTCGCTCGGCATGATGCTCAGCATGGGAGCGGTTCTCGTGGTCTTTGCGGTCGTCATGGGGTCGACCATCGTCACGCCGGCGGTGTTCCCGGACTTTCTGCTGAGCCTGCACCTGATCTTCCTCGCGCTCGCGGTCCTCTCGGCCTTCGGAGTTGTTCTCTCGCTCCGCAGGAACAAATGCTGACGGAAGGCGCCGAATCCTCCGAACAAACCTTCCTGGAATGAAAAGGAAGCGTTAAACCTCCCGCCGCCCTGTGATCATCTTGAGCGGATGGAGATCGTCATCGGGAAGGACGGCGACCGCGACGTCGCCGTCGACGCCCAGGAACTGGTCACGGGAAGAACCTGTATCATCGCGCAGTCCGGTGCCGGGAAGAGCTGGAGCATCGCGGTCATCTGCGAGCAGCTCCTGCAGGCGCGGGTGGGGTTCTGTCTCATCGATACGGAGGGGGAGTACTCCTCGCTCAGGGACCGGTTCCACCTCCTCTGGATCGGTTCCGGCGACGATTGCGACGTGGATATCGAGCGGGCGAACCTCCGGGAACTGATGCAGAACGCGATCTGTTCCCGGACGGCGGTGATCTTCGACGTCTCGGAGACCGATATGCAGGAGAAGGTGGCTCTCCTCGCCGACATCCTCTACGATCTCGAGAGCGGGCTCAAGAAACCCTTCCTGCTGATCGTGGAGGAGGCGGATAAGTTCATCCCCCAGTCCGGCGACTCCATCAAGAAGATCGAGGAGATCTCCCGCCGGGGGCGCAAACGCGGGCTCGGGATGCTGGTCGCGACCCAGCGCCCGTCGCTCGTGACGAAGAACGTCCTCTCGCAGTGCAACAACCAGATCATCGGGAAACTCTCGATAGAGAACGACTTAAAAGCGGTCAGCCTCTTCTTTTCGTCCCGTAAAGAGGTCGCGGAACTCGCGGAACTCGAGCCGGGGGAGTTCTTCGTGATGGGCGGCCTCTCCCGCGAGAAGGTGAGGATGCGGTTTCGCGACCGGCTCTGCGAGCATCGGGGGCTGACACCCCGGCTCGTGCCCGCACGGCCGGTCAGGCCGACCGAGCCCAGACCGGCAGAGCCCGCCCGCGTGGAACCGGCCCGCACCGAACCGTGCGGCCCCGAAGATCTCCTCCGGGAAGAACCGGCAGAAGCACCGCAGGCAGCCGCGAATGCGGTTATCCCGGTGCTGCTCCGCGAGGAGGCGCTCGATATCGCGAAGGCCAGGCGGAAACGCCGGTTCTTTGTTCTCGAACCCGAAGAGCGGATCGTCTCGGGGGAACGGGTCTACCGGCCGCTCCACCGGGTGGATATCCGCTACATCGGCGGGTTGCTCCGGAGATCTACGAAAACAGCGTCGTTCGTCATCGACGGGTTTACCGGCTGCATCGTCGAGATGGATCGCGGCCTGAAAGTCCGGCCGGGGTTCTCGGAGCTCCTGGGGCTCGATGAGGCCGCGGTGAGGGTCGTTGCCGGGCTCGCGAACGGCGGCTCGACCCTGACCGAGATCGAGGCCGACACCCATCTCCCGCCGGCTGCGGTGAAGAAGGCGATAAAGAGCCTTACCGGTGCGAAACTCGTCACGGAGATGAAGACGGTGGGCGACACGACGGTCTACGTCCCCCTGCTCGCGGAAGATGTCCCCGCGCTCTCCGCTCTCCGTCCGGGGTCAGGCGACCTCCCGATGGAGCCCCTCCGCGGGGAGTCTCTCGAGGCGAGGGCCACGGAGTCGTCGCTCCGGACGATCCTCAAAGGGCTCGAGCCGACGGCGGAGATCGTGGGGTTCGATACGATCTACTACCCGGTCTACCTGATCCGGTTCGCCTCGGAGCGGGGAGACCGCTCGATCGTTCTCGACGGCTGCACGGGGAAAGAGCTGCTCTTTCCGGGCTCGTGACCGGAGTGCTTATCCTCACGCAGGAGTATACGAGATCTCATGTCCTGCCGCCCTCGCGGCCGGTGGGCGGAGAGGTGAGGAAGCAATGGATTCATACCGCTGCACGCTGTGCGGCTACGTTTACAGTCCTGCTGTCGGCGACTTCGACCATGGCGTCAAGGCCGGCACGGCCTTCGAAGACCTGCCCGAGACCTGGAAGTGCCCCCGGTGCGGTGCGCCGAAGAGCCGGTTTAAGAAGGTTTAAGGGAGAGCCGTTCTTGACCGGATTCCGGTCTTTTATCCCGGCGATACGCGCCGATTGTCGTATTGCTCCCTCTTTTTCCGCCTGAACCGGAACTCCCGTGTCCCCTCCGTGGATCTCCCGCCTCGAAGAGCGATTCGTCCGTGACGGCTCTGCCGGCAGGGAACCTTATCCCCCGATCCCCTGACCGGAGTACTTATCCCCACGAGGGTACATGGTGCCGCGCCCCCGTCGACGTTGCGGCCGGTCGGGGCGGTGAGGTGAAGAGATGATGGATTCATACCGGTGCGGACTCTGCGGCTACGTCTACAACCCCAGGGCCGGCGAGCCCGGCCACGGCATCGAGCCCCGCACGGAGTTTGGAGATCTGCCCGAGAACTGGGCATGCTCCCGGTGCGGTGCGGAGAAGAACCTGTTCCGGAAGGCGTAAGGGACAGGTCCGAGCCCCACGAAGATCCGGCGTTTGAGAGGGCAGGAAGTCTTTTTGAGCGCGAGGCCACGAGGGGTGGCCTGTCAACCACCCCACCGGAAGGTCCGGAGCCCCTCCCCGTGGATCTCGCGCCCGGCGAGGTGCTCCATCTCGTGGTCGATCCCGTAGGCGGTGGAGCCCGTAAACGCCATCTCCACGGCACCGAGGTCTTCAGTCCGGATCGTCCGCTCAAGCGGGTGAACGGTCGCCCTGATGACACGGCTGGCGCCGAGCCGTACCCGGTAGGGCCGTTTTACGAGCAGCCGTGCGGGAGCGCTGCCGCACTTCTCCAGCCGGTAGACGGTTCCCTCCCGCTGCAGGAGTACCGGGTCGACGAAGAGGTAGATCTCTTCGAGGGAGTAGCCGACCAGCCGTTCATCATCGTAGACCGTGGTCTTCTTCACGGCCGATATGGCGGTGAGACCCTCCGCGGCGTAGCTCCAGTCGCCCCCGTAGCACAGTGAGAAGAGGAGGGGGACGAGCGCCTCGGCAGGTATCCCGAACCGCTCGGCGAGGGCGGCTTCCTGGGCGGCAAAGATGAGTTCTTCCCGGATCTCGTCGGTCTCCATCGGTTCGCCCCTGCGCCGGGCGACCGGATAAATGCTACCGTTTGAAGACGTGGACCGCAGATGCCTTGAAGGTGACGTAGGCCGGCTCCCCCTCGACGAGGCCCAGGCGGGCGACGCTCTGCGGGGTCAGGACGGCGACGAAGGGCAGCCCTGTGTCCACGACGACCCGCGAGAAGACGCCGTTATGCCGGATCGCCGTGACCGTGCCCTGGAAAGTGTTCGCGGCGCTCGACTCGAACGGTTGGCGGGAGAGGATCACCTCCTCCGGCCGGATGCCGACGCAGACGTCGCCTTCTATCGCGGTGACCGTCCGGACGACGATCTCCCCGAGGTCGATCGCCGCTTCCCCGTTCCGGACGCGTGATACCCCGCAGTAGACGTTCTCCATGCCGGTGAAGGCGGCGACGAACTCGGTGGCGGGTCTCCGGAAGATCTCGTCGGGCGTGCCTGTCTGGACGATCCTTCCGTCCTGCATCACTGCGACCCGGTCGGCGAGGGCGAATACGTCCTCGAAGTGGTGGGTGATGTGGACGACCGTCGTCCCGGTCGCCCGGTGAACGGCTTTCAGTTCCTCCCGGAGCCGGTCCCGTGTGACGGCGTCGAGCGCCGAGAGCGGTTCGTCGAGGAGCAGGACACGGGGCCGGAGGACGAGCGCCCGGGCGATCGCCGTCCGTTGCTGCTCGCCGCCGGAGAGCGTCCCCGGCGTGCGTTCAAGAAGGTGGCCGATCCCGAGGAGGCCTGCGATCTCCTGCACGCTCTCCCGGATGCGGGCGGGTTCGGTCTTACGTTGCAGGAGGCCGAACCCGATGTTCTCCGCGACCGTGAGGTGGGGGAAGAGCATGTAGTCCTGGTAGACCATGCCGACCTCCCGGTCCTTCGGGTCGGTGGCGGTCACATCGAGGCCGTCGAGGGTGATCGTTCCCGCGTCGGGAGCGTAGATCCCCGCGATCGTCTCAAGGAGTATCGTCTTCCCGGCGCCGGTCGGGCCGAGGATGATGAAGTACTCGGCGTCCGCGACGGTCAGGTTCACATCGGTGAGCGTGAAATCCCCGAGGCGTTTGGAGAGTCCGGCGATCCCGAGCATGTCAGAAGACCTCCCGGGTACCGGAGTACCGTTCGAAGACGGAGAGCGACGCCACCGATATGACGATCAGGATGACGGATGCGGCGATGGCGAGGTCGAGATCCCCGGTCGACATGTTCAGGAAGAGCGCGATGGGCAGGGTCTCGGTCTTCATCTGCGTGGCCCCCGCGAGCATGAGGACCGCGCCGAACTCGCCGATGGACTTCGACCAGGTGATGACCAGGCCCGCGATAAGGCCGTTTCGGGCGAGAGGCAGGGTGACCTGGCGGAACGCACCCCACTCGGTGCAGCCGAGTGTCCGGGCGACATATTCGTAGCGGGGATTGATCGTCTCGAAGGCCGACCGGGTGACCCGGACCATGTAGGGGAGGTTGACGAAGAACTGGGCGACGATTATGCCGAGCGGGGTGTAGACGACGTCGAGCCCCCAGGCGGAGAGCATCCGTCCGAACGTTGAAGGGCCGTAGAAGATGAGCAGCGCCACGCCCGCTACGAGGGGCGGGAGGGCGAGCGGGATGTTGAAGATGGTGTTCGCGATCCTCCTGCCGGGGAACGAGAACCGGGCGAGCGAGTAGGCGACCGGCACGGCGGCGGTTACACAGAGGGCGGTGGAGATCGCGGAGGTGACGAGCGAGAGTTCGACGGCAAAGAGGATCTCGGGGGATGCGAGACTATCGAGGAGGGCCGGGAGCGGCGGATAGGCCACGAGGCCGACGATGACGACGACCATGTAGGCGATCAGGCCGGAAAGGGCGGCGAGAAAGAGCGCCTTGAACGGCGTGGGGTAGGGGAGGGCATCTTGGTTCGGGGGCACGACCGACCAACCTAGATGGATGCGCTCTGATTTCTGATCCGCCCGACGTGTTGAGGCGTCACCCACCCGGAGGTCGCACCCGGGATGCAGTCGAACGCCGGGATATAGGGCTTGATGTCGAGGACCGGAGTCCCGTCCAGGAGATCGGCACCCTCGACGGTGAGCGTGGTGCCGTCGATCCCGACGATCTTGACGACCGATATGCCGAGCCGGTTCGGGCGGTTGAAGTGCCGGGTGGCGAAGATGCCGTGCGGCTCCGCACCGTCGATGAGCGCTCGCTCGCTGAGTTCTTCGCCGGCGGCCCGGTGGAACTGATAGATGAGGATGATGTGGGAGAACTCCGCGAGGGCCGCAAGACCGTCCCGGAACTCAGGGTAGACCTCCACCGTCCCGCGGGCGGTGGAGAAGGCCGCCTGGATCGGGGTGGCGGCCGGATCGGAGAACGGTGTCCGGGCGATCCCGATGGCCCTGCAGGGGTACTCTGCACCGCTCATGGTTCGATCCCTGCGTACGCCGGGTCGGGGTAGGTCGGGAACCCGTGCTTTGCAAAGATCGCCTTGCCTTCGTCGGAGGTGACGAACTCGACGAACGCCTGAGCGGCGTCGGGCTGCGTTGTGAAGGTGGTCGCTCCTATCGGAACGATGAGGGCGAGGTTGTCCTCCTGTGGGAGATCGATCGCATCCATCTTCTCGGGGTTGATCTGGTCCAGCGTGAGAAGCGCGGCATCGGCCGTGCCCATGTTCATCGCGACCACGACTTCGTTGATCGTCGGCGCCCGGAGGACGACGTTCGCTTCAACGGCGTCGCGGATACCGTGCGCCCGGAAAAGTTTGTCGCCGGCCCCGCCGATCGAGGTCGAGTTCACGCCGCCGAGCGCGATCTTCAGCCCGGGCCGGGCAAAGTCGTCGACCGACGTGATGTTGTGCGGATTGCCCTTCTGGACGGCGATCACCGGGACGTGGTAGGCGACGTACCCCGGCTCTCCGACCAGCCCTTTCTCCCGGGCGATGCGGTAGTCCGGCGTTCCGCCGGGGATGAAGGCGTCGCCCTTCCGGGAGAGTTCCATCTGGGTCATGAGCGTCCCCGAACCGGCGAAGGTATACTCGACGCCGATGCCGTATTTATCGGTGAATGCCTCTCCGATCTCGCTCATCGGCTTCTTGAGGCCTGCGCCGGAGTAGACGAGGAGCGAGGTGTCCGCTACGGCTGGGGTGGCGTTCTCCCCGGTGACCAGCGGCTGGGTGGTGCAGCCGGCCGTACAGAGGAGGGCGGCGAAGAGAACGATGGCGATCAGTGGAATTGCTCGTTTTGTCATGGATACCATACAGTACCCGTCTGTCGATATTAAAGGTGTTTCATTTACTTTTTAGTTATGTTAAATGATTTTACCTCAATTACCCCCTGTTAAATGTTGCTCTCCTCCCGAAGTCAGCAGAACCGGCCGTCCGAGCGCCTGGTGCGGGCGTCCTCCGAGGTTGAGGCCAGCCACCCGGACCGCTCGTCGGGGTAGGCGTCGAACGCCGGGACGTAGGGCTTGATGTCGAGGACCGGGGTGCCGTCCAGGATATCCACGTCATCGAGATGGAGCGTCGCGCCCTCGACGGCGACCAGCCGCAGAACCGAGAGACCGATCGCGTTGGGGCGGCGGGGCGCCCGGGTCGCAAAGACGCCGTGGGGTGTCGTATCGAGGAACGGCACCACTTCGAGCGCGTAGCCCTCCGAGCGGTGGAAGTGGTAGAGAACGATGATCCGGGAGAACCCCGTGAGGTCTTTCAAGCCGGTGGCATAGGCGGGGTCGAGTTCGACTGTCCCCCGGACGCCCCGGGCGCCGACGGGCTGGATCGGCATGTCGCGGGGGTCGCTGAACGGGGAGTGGACGGTGCCGATGGGAGTGAAGGTTATCCCGGTCATAGGTATCCCTCTCTCCGGGGGGAGAAGAGGGTTTGCGTCCGGGTTGACTATGGGAAACGGTTATTAGCGCCCCATGCGTCCACGTGCTCTTTATGGAAGATCTGTTAGCGGCTCTGCTGGATATCGAGAAGCGGGCCTGGGAGGCTGCCGACACCCGGAACGTGGAGTTCTACCGTGATTATCTCGCGCCGGAGGCCCTTGTCGTCAGTCCCCGGGGCATCCTGGACAGGGAAGGGATCCTCCGCGATCTCGTGGAGAACCCCAACGAACTTCCGGAGTACGCCATCATGGATCCGAGGGTCGTGCCCCTCGGGGAGGAGAGCGCCGTCCTCGCGTATACTGTCTCCTTCGGCGGGCAGATACTCTTCGTATCGACGGTGTATGCCCGGGCCGAGGGCCGGTGGCGGGCGGCCTTCCACCAGCGAACGCCTGCTTCTCCGGTGGCCGGGACGATGGATTAATGCTGGTTTGCTTTTGCGGCGACGATCCGGGCGCGGAGATCCCTGGCGGCGGCGGTGACGTCGTCCTGTCCGACGACCGCCGAGATCACCGCGACCCCGTCCGCTCCCGCGGCGATGACGTCAGCGACGTTTTTCGCGGTGATCCCGCCTATCGCGACGAGGGGGAGGGCGACCGCGGTCCGGATCTCCGCGAGCGTCGCGAGCCCGTGCCCCGGGCCTGCGTCGTCCTTCGATCCGGTCGCAAACGTCGGGCTGAGGGCGAGATAGTCGGCCCCCTCCGCCGCGGCGCGGATCGCCGTCGCCACCGACCCGACCGATGCCCCGATGATGAACCCCGGCGGTGCAAGCCGTCGCGCCTCTCCGATGGGGAGATCGCTCTCGCCGAGGTGAACCCCGTCGGCACCCGCCGCGAGAGCGACGTCCAGGCGGTCGTTCACGATGAAGAGCGCCCCGGCATCGGAGGCGATCTCGCGGATGGTGGAAGCCGCCGTGAAGAGATCCCGGCCTGAGAGGGTCTTGTCGCGGAGCTGGATCGCGTCCGCGCCGCCGGCGACGGCGCGGGCGGCAAGTTCCGCGTGGGATCGCCCTTGGCCGATCCCCTCGTCGGTGATCACGTAGAGATCATATGCCATTACCGCTCCTCGATCCGCGCGTGCCCGGCAAGGTCGTCGGGGGTGAGGGCGGCAAGTTCGTCGAAGAGCGCCGTCCTGAACGAGTAGGGGCCGCGTGCCTCAAGTGCGGCCCTTTCTCCCGCCCGGCCGAAGGCCGCGAGCGCCGCGGCCGACGCGACTGCATAATCGTCCGCGACCGCGACGAACGCCGCGGTGATCGAGGAGGCCATGCACCCCGTCCCCGAGAGGCGGTCCATCGCCGGGTTGCCGTTCCTGACGAGGAAGACCCTGCTATCGTCGGTAACCACGTCGACCGCCCCCGTCATCGACACGACGGTTCCCGTGAGGTGGGCGCACTCCCGCGCCGTCTCGATGGGATCTCCTGCAATTCCGCCGGAGTCCACACCCCGGACGCTCCCGCCCGTCCCGGCAAGGACACCGATCTCCCCGGCGTTGCCCTTCAGGACGGCGACATCGAGGGTGTCGAGGATTCTTTGGGCGGTCTCGGTGCGGAACCGGGTTGCCCCGACGCCGACCGGGTCGAGGACGACCGGGATGCCGAGTTCGTTTGCCCGGCGCCCGGCAATCAGCATGGCATCGACCTGCGTAGCGGAGAGCGTCCCGATGTTCAGGACGAGGGCGCCGGCGGCGGCGACCATCTCGGCGACCTCCTCGGGCGCCTCTGCCATCACCGGGGCGGCCCCGGTGCAGATGGTTATGTTCGCGC
This sequence comes from Methanoculleus chikugoensis, assembly GCF_019669965.1. NCBI lineage: Archaea > Methanobacteriati > Methanobacteriota > Methanomicrobia > Methanomicrobiales > Methanomicrobiaceae > Methanoculleus > Methanoculleus chikugoensis. Next base: position 364,930 of record NZ_AP019781.1, read on the forward strand.
AGTCGTTGATCGTGACGCTGTTCGTGATGTGATGGATGAGCGGCCGCCCTGACCGCACGGCGGCGAGGAGAGCGGCGGGGATGGCGCCGTTCATGAAGCGTGCCGATATACCTTTGTTCATGTTGCCCGGCATAGGTACCTTAGGTGTTTCCCGGGCAGTTGCATAAAACCGGTAGCCGGATCCGCAGGTCCCATCAATTTGTGCGATACCCGCACAGGGTCGCGCACCCTGCCGCCGGACGACAATTCCTTGAAACGGAGCCATAGTATGGCCTGTCGTGGGCCGATGGCGACGATCCGGCCGGACGTCAATCCTGTTCGTGCCGCCGGAGGAACGCACGAACTTCCCGCGACTCCACCCATCCCCGATCCAGCTGCGTGATGTACTCGTTGATCCGCTCGACCTGATTGTGGATGACCGTCGACGTCCTGGGATCGTCGGTCAGGTCGGCCATGCCGAGGATCACCTGCAGGGGCTGGCGTATGTGATCGCCGAGGACGGCGAACTGCTCGATGTTCCTCTCGATCTGCTCGAACGCCTGCTGCCGGAGACGTTCATTCTGTCTCCGCTCGGTGATGTCCCTGCCGGTCGCCTGGACGCCGACTACCTTTGCGTTTTCCACGATCGGGGATTCGCTCAGCTCGACGAAGGCCGCCGTCCCGTCTTTTCGGCGGAACTCGACTTCGAGCCCCTCTATCGATTCGCCTCCGGCCATCTTCTTCTGTGCCTCCTCCCATTCGGCGAGCGACAAGGGGCTGACGTAGTCACGGCACTTGCAGCCGATGAGTTCGGCGGGGGCATAGCCGAGGATGCGGGTCACGGCCGGGGACATGTAGGTGATCCCCCGGTCGTAGTAGCAGGTATAGATCATATCGAAACTCCGCTGTGCTATCTCGCGGAACTTCTCCTCGCTTTTGCCGAGCGCCTCTTCGGCCGCCTTTCGCTTGATCCCCTGTGCCAGAACGTTTGCGGCCGCCTGGACGAAGTTGATGTCGTCCCGGGTGAACCTGCGCAGGGTCCGGGTATGGGCGCCGAGCACCCCGTACGGCGCCTCGTCACCTTGGATAATGACGCTGATGCCGCTCACGATACCCTCCCTCCGCAGAAGGGCCGGGCCCCGGAACCGCGTCTCGGCGTCGAAATCTTCGACGATCACCGGCTCGTGGGAGAGAAGGGTGTATCCCGCCTGGGAATCGGTTCCCCCGTTCACTTTCTCGGTACCGATCTGGACTCCGCCGAACCCCACTGCCGCTTCGAGGATGAAGAGATCTTCTCTGGGCAGGTACCGGAGCACTTTGGCGTACTCGACTCCCAGACGCTCCGCCACCACCCGGACCACGGCGTTCATCAGTTCGGGAGGTTCGGCCCCTGCAAGAGCGAACTGGCCGAGGTCCGCGACGGCTGCCTGCTGCGCCGCCCGGACGGCGGTGAGCTGCTCGGCCTGTTTTCTCGCGGTGATGTCGAGGTTGATCCCGACCCAGAAGACGATCTGCCCGTCCCTGTCACGGACAGGAGCTCCCCGGGAGAGGATGATGTGGCATTCCCCGTCGGGATCCGGAATCCTTAACTCGCGATCCCACCGGCATCCCGTATCGAGGCACCGTCTCCAGTCGGAGCGCACTGCCGCAGCATCCTTGAGCGGGATGCACTCCAGCCATCCGGAGTGCCGGCACTCCTCGATCGTCCTTCCCACCAGTTCGAGGAACGAGGCGGAGAGATAGAGCACGTCGCCGTCCGGCCCGCATACCCAGAGGCCGTAGGGCACCAGTTCCCCGACGGTGGCAAAGACCGACTCGGCCCTGATCCGTGCCCTCTCTTCCTTACGCCCGGGAGTGTTCTCCCGGAACCGTACAAGCCTCTCCCCGGCGCAGGGCTCGCCGGAGATCGCCCGGCACGAGAGCGAGAAACGGCACACCTCGCCGCTGGAGGTTCGCATCCGGTAAGCCCCGTGCGCCACCTCCTCCCGGTTCCGGAACGCGTCGATTAACCTCCCGGCAGAGTTCCCCTCCTCGAAGAGCGGTGCGAGGTGGCGGGCGATGAGGTCGCCTATCTCCATGCCACGGGCAGCGTCATTGCCGATCCCGAACGTCTCCTGAAACGATCGGTTCAGCCGCACAACGGTGTTGTCCCGGTCGAGGATGGCGACAGCATCGTCGAATTCGTCAAAGCAGCGGTACACGGGAGATCTCCATTGATCGGTGCGGAAGCCCCGGGTAGGGGTGCCATATATCAATACAGTTTAATCAAGTTCATAAATATCATCGTTTGGAAATACCCCCGGCCGGCAGCGGTACCGGTGTTTCAGGGTATTTCGGACTCCGGGTGCACAGTTTCTGGACCTGTGCCGGAGAGCCCGGGAGGATAAGGCAAAGGAGTCTGAATCTCTCGGGGGATGAGGCGCCGGGGAACCCCCGGAAGATCCTACCTCATCATCCATTCATGTTCAGTTCTCAGTCTTGACTGTCTGCGGAAGGGCAACCGTCTCCTTCACCCCTGATAGCCGAGCCGAGGACTCCGGCGCGGGCGATGCTGAAGAGGTCTGTCTGCTAACATTGCGTACAGGGAACTGCGATGGACTGCTTGGAACGTTGAACTCTCAAAACGGACGCCGAGGGGGAGATTTGAACTCCCGAGGTGCCAGGCACCAGTGGCTTTCGAGGCCACCGCCTTCCCGGACTAGACTACCTCGGCACAGAATCAGCCTAGAGTATTTAGGCTCTACGACTATAATAGTATCGAGATATGCTCTGTCGACTCACCCTTATCCCGGACGGCGACGTGCTGGTCTACCGCGGGCGGCCGGGCGACACGTATGAGACAGCCCTCCTCTCCTTCGGGCTCAACCCGGATACGGCGCTGATATTCCGTCGCGGACGGAGCGTTCCGCAGGACGAAGAAATAACGGAGGAAGAAGGCGGGATCTTCCTGGCCTCTTCGCGCGGATGACTTATTGTGCGGCTGGCTTTCCGGTCTGGGTGATCATCATGTCGTCGACACGGACGAGGAGCATGGCCGTCTCGGTCGCGCTCTTGATCGCCTGGGTCTTCACCCGCTCGGGCTCGATGACCCCGGCTTCTAACATGTCGACGATCTCGCCGGTGTAGACGTTGAGCCCGGCGTACTTCGCGCCGTCGGCGTGAGCCTTCCGGAGTGCGACGACCTTGTCGATGGTGTCGAACCCGGAGTTCTCCGCGAGAGTTCTCGGGATGACCTCGAACGCGTTCGCAAACGCTTCGATGGCAAGCTGGGCCCGGCCGCCGACGGTTGCGGCGTAGTCGCGGATGCGCATCTGGAGTTCGGTCTCGACCGATCCGCCGCCGACGACGAACTTGCCGTCCTCGATGGCGTCCTGGATGACCCGGGCCGCGTCGTAGACCGCCCGCTCGAGTTCGTCAAGCAGGAGCTGCGAGGTGCCGCGCAGGAGGATCGTGACGGCCTTCGGGTTTTCGCACCCGGAGATGATCGTCAGGTCGGCGTCGGGGACTTCCTCGGCTGCTTCGGCGTGGCCGAGCGTCTCCTCGGTGAGTTCCTCGGGCTTGTTGACGATGGTGCCGCAGAGCGCTCTCGCGGCGAACTTCATATCCTCTTCTTTCACGTCCTCGACGGCGTAGACGCCGTGTTTTGCCAGGTAGTACTGCACCGCGTCGGCGATCCCCTTCTGGCAGAGGACGACGTTCGCGCCGGCGGCAACGATCTGCCCGGCAAGTTTCCGGAGGGACTCGCGTTCCTGCTCGGAGAACGCCTTCAGCTGGTCGGAGGAGGTGATCTTGATCTTCGACTTCACCTGGGTCTTCGTGATCTCGAGCGGCTGGGCGAGCAGGGCGACTTTAGCGTCCGTGACCTTATCGGGCATCTGCTCGAATACGCGCTTCTTGTCGATGACGATGCCCCGGATCAGTTCGGCGTCGTCCATCGAGTCGCCGACCTGCTTCTTGATCTTGATATCGTCCTCGTCCACGGTGTAGGTGCCCCGGCCGGTCTCGGTCGCGACCTGCTGCACCGCGTCCACCACGATGCCGGAGATCCGGTCCTTGATCGCCTCGATGGACTTTCCGGTCATGGCGGTTCCGGCGAGTTTGATGAGGTTCTCCCGGTCGTCGGCACTGATGGCGATGGCCAGGTCCTCGAGGATCGAAAGAGCCTTCTCCATGCCGAGCTGGTAACCGTTCGCGATGATGGTGGGATGAACCTCCTGGGCGAGCAGCGTCTCCGCTTCTTCCATGAGGGACCCCACGAGCACGGTCGCGGTCGTGGTGCCGTCGCCGACCTCGTCGTCCTGGGTCTCCGCAACCTCAACGACCAGCTTGCCGCCGGGGTGCTGCACGGACATCTCGTGCAGGATGGTTGCCCCATCGTTCGTGATCACCACGTCGCCGGTGGAGCTGACCAGCATCTTGTCCATTCCCCTGGGACCGAGTGTCGTCCGAACGGCGGCTGCAATTGCCTTTGCAGCCATGATATTCGAGCGTTGCGCCTCGAATCCGCGAGTGCGCTCAACATTGTCCCGTAAAATAATGATGGGCTGTCCAGCAAGCATTGTATAATCCTCCTTTGCTCGTTAGGTTTGTTCAGAGGTTCTATATATATCGTTCGATGGGGGTCGCCCTTCCCCGGACGTCCGGGCCGAACGGCGGTGATGCATCATCCGTCAGCGCTGCTACGCGCCGGGATCCCCCGGAGAGGGTGCAATCCGTTTCACCGCTCTCGCCGGAGCGCGATCCGGGCGTATCGAAAAAAATGGCGTGTCGTTCACCCGAGCCTCGATATCACGAAGAGCGAGTGGACCGGGACCCCCTCGACCTCCCGGACGCCCCGCTTGTCGAAGAGCGACCAGACCGCCATCGGCGTGGCCCCGTGCTGCCGGAGGAACGCAATCGTCTCGGAGAGCGTCGTCCCGGTCGTGACGACATCGTCGACGATGATGCACCGCTGTCCGGTGATCGCGGAGAAGGTGCCCGAGAGCGATCCGGTGGGGGTCTCGCTCCGGCTGTGCTTCGCCGGGAGGTAGACCGCGAGTTTCAGCCCCTCCTCTGCGGCGATGAGGGTGGCGAGCGGGGCACCCGACGGCGCGACGCCGACGACCGTGTCGGGAAGGTCGTCGACGGCACGTACGACGCTTCCTTCCGCCAGGTAGAGGAAGCGCTTGAGCATCATCATTGCCATGTCGTTTAAGAGGACGCCGTGGCTCCCTACCGCCGCCCAGTCGATGTGGACGTCTTTTGGCGCCTCCATACCCTTCTGCTGGGTGAGCAGCCAGGTGACCGTCTCCATCGAGAGACCCAGCTCGTCGGAGATCTGGCCGGGGGTGTGCCCTTCTGCCTGGAGCGCTTTTGCCTTCGTGATCAGTTCTTCGAGCGCGGACATGAAGAAAAGATATCCGGGTGATTATTTAAGTTTTCTTTTGATTGATGCGCCGCAGATCGGGCAGTCCCCCGGCTCCTTCCAGTACCGCCCGCACCCGCTGCACCGGTAGCGCCACCGGATCGGCCGGGCTGGCCGTTGCCTGATGCTCCGGGTCTCGATGCCGAGACGGTGGGCGACGTTCTGGACGGCGAAGTCGTCGGTGATGAGGACGGCCGAGAGTTCCAGCGCGAGCGCAAGGATATCCCGGTCGGTTCCGGAGAGCACCCCGGCATCTCCCGTCCGGAGCGCGGCCGCATCAACCCGCGAGAGGTCTTCCTCGCGCGGCTCCCGAACCCTGAGCCCCGCAGCCGAAAGAGCCTCGAATCGGCATTTCGCGTGGGTGTCGGTGAGTTCCGCGACGACCGACGGCGTGGTCGCGATCGGGCCGTCGAGGGGGATCTCCGCAAAAAAGGCCGAGGCGTCGAGGACAAGCGTCATGCGGAGAACCTCACGATGTCGTTCTTCTCGCACCGGATCGCGTACCCGAACTCGGAGAGGAGAGAGCCTGCGGTCTTTGCGTGCATCGAGAGGGTATGGGTGCTGTACTCGCCCCCGTAGAGGGCAAGGTAGACGAGGAGCTGGTCGGCGAGATGGACGTCGACCGTGCCGGGGCTGCGGCACTCGCCGGCGAGTTCCCGTGCCGCCGTCCGGCCCACCTCTTCGGCGGGAAGCCCCCGCCTCCCGAGCGCGACGGCTCCCTTCGCACCGCTCCATGCCGTGACCGAACTCCCGACGCTCGCCCCGCCCCCGCGGGGGTCGAGGACGGCGGTGCAGGGAAGATCGAGTTCCCGGTTCAGGAGATCGCGTGCGGCCGTTGCCTGGCGCTCCACGACGTGCGCGGGGAGGCCGGCCGAAGAGGATACGATCCCGCAGCCCTCCCCCTCCGGGATCGCGATTGGGGCCGGGCGGGACGGCTCCACCCTGACGCGCACCCGTCCCCCTCCCCGGGGATAATACCCCCTATCGAGCACCGTAATCTCGATCGAGGCCCCGGCGCGGCGGAGCACCGGCGCGAAGACATGCTCCAGGTAGTCGATGGTCGGGCTCCACGGCACCTCGGTCCCGCCCGAGACGGTGATGCTCCCGCCGGCGGCGAGGGCGACCGGGAGCCACGCCTGGACGATGAGGGGTATGCTCCCGGCGGTGCCGGGGTCGATCGCGAGGTCCGCCTGCCGGATTCGGCCGGGGGTAAACGAGATCTCCCGGCTTCCCGGTGTGAGGCCGGTGCATTCCGCGTCGGAGGCCCCGGCGACCGCCCGGACTGCAGCGATGTGCTGGGGAGCGAGCCCGGGGTTCTTCCGGTTCTGCCGGATCCTCGTTACGGTGACCGGTTCGGCGGAGATCGCCGAGAGGGCGACCGCCAGACGGAGGATCTGCCCGCCCCCCTCGAGGTGTGATCCGTCAACGGTGAGCATCTTCTTTGATCGCGGTGACGATAGCGCTTGCAGCCGATATGAAACTTGAGGCGTTCTCGTAGGTGTCGCTGGAGACGACCGAAGAGACTCCCGCCGCCCGCAGGCGGGTGTAGGCGCCGCTCGTGAGCACCCCGTGGACGCAGGCGGCGTGGATGGACGCGGCTCCCTGCTCCCGGAGCATGCAGGCGGCGGTCGCGAGGGTTCCGCCGGTGGATATGATATCGTCCACGATCACGGCGTCCCGGCCGGCCGCATCGATGGTCTTCGGGGCGATCCTGACCTCCTCGCCCGAGAGCCGGGTCTTCTCGAGGTGATCGCAATCCCACCCGCCGACCGCCGCGACGCCTGAAGCGAAGTCGATCGCGCCCTCGTCCGGGGCGAGGATCAGGGGATTTTTCAGGCGCAGGTCGCCGATGTAGCCGCCGACGGCCGGAGCGATGGTGACGTTCTTTGCCGGGACACCGAAGTGGCTCAGCACGCCCGGGTCGTGGATGTTGACGACGTAGACCCGCTCGATGCCGGTCGAGAGGGCCCGTGCGACGGCCCGGGCGCTGATCGGTTCGCCCGGGGAGAAACGTTTGTCCTGCCGGGAGTAGCCGAGATACGGGACCACCAGCGTGTTCTTCGAATGATCGGCGGCATCGATAGCAAGAAGAGTCTGCATGAACATATCGTTGTCCACGATGCTGCTGACGATCAGGGTTTCGTCGTCCAGTTCTCCGCACTTAAGATACAGTTCCCCGTCGGGAAATCGGGTGAATTTCGTCTCGACCAGTGAGATTCCCAGTCTTTCGGCGACGCGGGCTGCGAGAACCTGGGACCGTTCCGTGCTGATTATTCTCATGAAACACCTTTGGTAGAAAGTATTTGAACGAGGATGAATAAATTATATAAGTACCAGTGCAGCAAAGAGGTAAACTCGACGATGGATTCGACGCAAACACCAGAAATTCCCAACATTGAGCTCACGAACGACGAACTGGAGGAGACGGATGTCTTTTCCGGCCTTGAGCTGAGCGCATCGTCGGATATCGACGTACCCCCGAATCTCATCGACCAGGTCATCGGCCAGGAGCATGCCGTCGAGGTGATCCGGAAGGCCGCCGTCCAGCGCAGGCACGTGATGATGATCGGCACCCCGGGGACCGGCAAATCGATGCTGGCGAAGGCGATGGCCGAGCTCCTCCCGAAAGAGGAACTACAGGACATTCTGGTCTACCCGAACCCCGAGGATAACAATAACCCCATCATCAGGACCGTCCCCTCCGGCCGCGGCAAGCAGATCGTGAACGCCCACAAGGTGGAGGCGCGGAAGAAGATCCAGATGCGGAGCACCCTCATCATGCTCCTCATCATCGGTATCATCGGCTACGCGATCATCACCTACCAGTGGCTCATGGGCATCATTGCCGCCGCATTCGTCTTCATGGCGCTGAAGTATTCGATGCCCCGCGAGGAGGCGATGGTCCCGAAGCTCCTGATATCCCACGACCCGAACACCACGGCGCCCTTCATCGACGCCACCGGTTCGCACGCGGGCGCCCTGCTCGGCGACGTCCGGCACGACCCCTTCCAGAGCGGCGGGCTTGAGACGCCGTCCCACGATCGCGTCGAGGGAGGTGCCATCCACCGGGCGCACGGCGGGGTGCTCTTCATCGACGAGATCAACACCCTCACCCCCCACTCCCAGCAGAACCTGCTGACCGCGCTCCAGGAGGGCACCTTCCCGATCACCGGCCAGAGCGAGCGCTCGAGCGGCGCGATGGTCCGGACGGAACCGGTTCCCTGCCGGTTCGTGATGATCGCGGCGGGCAACCTCGACGCCATCCAGGGGATGCACCCGGCGCTCCGGTCGCGTATCCGGGGCTACGGCTACGAGGTCTACATGCGCGAGACGATGGAGGACACCCCGGAGAACCGGAAGAAGTTCCTCCGGTTCATCGCGCAGGAGGTCAAGAACGACGGGAAGATCCCCCACTTCGACCGCGCGGCCATGCTGGAGGTGCTCCGCGAGGCCCGGCGCCGCTCGAACCGGAAGGGTCACCTGACCCTGAAACTTCGTGACATGGGCGGGCTGATCCGGGTGGCGGGCGACCTCGCCCGGCAGGAGGGTGCGGAGTTCACCACGGCAAAGCACGTCCTCGCCGCGAAATCGGCGTCCCGCTCGATCGAGGACCAGATCTCCGACGAGTACATCCGGCGGAGCCGCGACTACGACATCACCGTCATCGAGGGCACCCGGGTGGGCCGGGTGAACGGGCTTGCGGTGATGGGGAGCGACTCGGGCTCGGTGCTTCCCATCATGGCCGAGGTGACCCCGATCCAGGGAGCGGCCGGCACGGTCATTGCGACCGGTATGCTGAAAGATATCGCCAAGGAATCGATAACGAACGTCAGTGCCCTGATCAAGAAGTTCACAGGGAAGGATATCCGGAACATGGATATCCACGTCCAGTTCATCGGCACCTACGGCGGTGTCGAGGGCGATTCGGCCTCCGTGACCGTGGCGACGGCGGTGATCAGCGCCATCGAGAATATCCCGGTGCGCCAGGACGTTGCGATGACCGGCTCTCTCTCGGTCCGGGGCGACGTCCTCCCCATCGGCGGGGTCACCTACAAGATCGAGGCGGCGGCAAAAGCCGGGATCAGGAAGGTGATCATCCCGCGGTCGAACCTCGACGATGTTCTGATCGAGGAGCGCTACCGCACGATGGTCGAGGTGGTGCCGGTCGATCACATCGAGGAGGTCCTTCAGAACGCGCTCGTCCCCGAGAACCGGGACGGGTTCCTCTCGAAGCTCCGGAAACTGGCGGTCAACCCGACCGGTCTCTTCGATCCGAACGTCGGGCGTTCCATGGTCTGATGGGTTATGGCTGAAGTACGCTACTACGATATCCGGTGCGTACGCGGCGAAATCACCCTGGTCGATATCGACAACGGGGTGGTCGAGTCCGCGGGCACTTCATTTTTCGACAAAGCCGTGATCCGGGTGCTCGGATCGAAAGGATGGGGCGTCCTCACCCGCGATCACGTCGATATCGATTCGAAACGCGAGGTTGAGCGCCTCGTCGAGGCGGCAGCGCGTCTTGCGGCCGTCACGGAGGATCACCTCGACCTTGCCGACGCGCCGCGCGGGGTGCTCCCGGTTCCTCCTCTCGGGGAAGATCCGCGGGACGTCGATCTCGAGGAGAAGACCCGGCTGCTTGCCGGGATCGAGGAGGCGGCACGCGTTGCCGGCGTGGGAAACACCCGGGCGCGCTACACCGAGGGGATCGACGCGGTCCGGTTCCTGGATTCGAGCGGGAACGAGTACTCTTACGAGGCCGTCCGGTCCGGATTCTCGGTCGTCGCCATCGCTTCCAGAGACGGAGTAATGCAGATGGGGAGCGAACGCGACCACATCACGACGGGGTTCAACCTCCGGAACAAGCAGGAGTTCGGCCGGAAAGCGGGCGAGGTCGCGGTATCCCTGCTCGACGCGAAGATCCCGAAGGGCGGGACGAAACGGGCGGTGCTCGACCCGGAGCTTGCGGGCGTCTTCACCCACGAAGCGGTCGGCCACGCGAGCGAGGGCGACCTCGTCCGCGAAGGCGCATCGGTTCTCGGCGGGAAGATCGGCGAACGTATCGGCTGTGCGGGGCTCGTCATCGTCGACGACCCCTCCCTCCCCGAGTTCGGGTTCATCCCCGTTGACGCCGAGGGCGTCGCGGTAGAGCGGACGGAGATCGTCCGCGACGGCATCCTTTCCTCTTATCTCCACAACCGCGAGACCCTCGCGGCGGTCGGGAACGGGGTTCCCGGCCACGCCCGGTCGGAGCACGGAGCGCCGCCGATCGTCCGGATGAGCAACACCTTCATCGAGAACGGCGACGCGGCCTACGACGAGATCCTCGAGGAGTGCCGGGACGGCATCCTGCTGATTGGATCGAGGGGCGGGCAGGTCGACCCCGGCCGCGGCGTCTTCCAGTTCAACGCGGAGTACGGCTACTTCATCGAAAACGGTGAGAAGGCCGGTATGGTCCGGGACGTCTCGCTCTCGGGCGAGATCCTCTCCACGCTTCACAACATCGTCCTGATAGGAAACGACCGGAAGATGAGCCCGGGATACTGCGGGAAAGGCGGGCAGAGCGTCCCGGTCAGCGACGGCGCGCCTCATCTCCTGCTCGAGAACGCAACCATCGGGGGGCGCGGCGAATGAACGGCGATGACCTGATCGAGAGGATTCTCCGGGAGGGCGAACGTCGGGCCGACGAGGTCGAGGTCTTCTACGCCCGGGGACTGAGCGTCGCCACCGAGATCAAGAAAGGGATCCTCGGGAACGCCGAGGAGTCGGAAGCCTGGAACGTGGCCGTCCGGACGGTCAAGGACGGGCGGATCGGGTTCTCGGCCACGAGCGACCCCGACCGGTGGAAGGAATGCCTGGACGCGGCGCTCGCGAGCGGCCGGCTCGCCACCCCGCAGCAGTGGGGAGGGTTCCCGAAACCGGCCGATCTCGCGGGCACCCCTTCCGCGGCCGACGGGGATCTCGTCGTCGCGGTGGAGGATGCGGCGCGAATGGTCGGCGAACTCCTCTCCGGTGCCGCGGAGCACCCGGTGGAGGTCGTCGGCGGGGGCGCGGATCTCGCCCGGTCGTACCTCGCGGTCGCGAACTCGAGCGGCGTCTTCTACGGCATGGACCGGACGGTGGCGGCGGTCTCCCTCGAGACGATCCGGGAGCAGTCCACGGGTTATGAGTTCGACGCCTCCCCGTTCCTCGCCGATATCGATGCCCGTTCGGTCGGCGAACAGGCTGCTTCGCTTGCCGCCCGCTCCCTCGGGGGCCGCGATATAAAGACCGGGCGCTACGACGTCGTCCTCTCCCCGGTTGCGGCCGCAAGCCTCCTCGGGCAGGTTCTCCTCCCGGCCCTCTCCGGGCGGAACGTGAAGGCCGGCCGGTCGTTCCTTGCGGACAAGGTCGGCGAACAGGTCTTTGACGAGCGCCTCTCCGTCTACGACGACCCGTTTGCCCCCGGCCTCGGGAGCACGGCCTTCGATGCGGAGGGCGTCCCGACCCGCCGCCTGGTCTTCGTGGAGCAGGGGGTGCTGCGGCGGTTTGCCTACGATCTCAAGACCGGTTACCGTTACGGCGAGGGGAGCACGGGGAGCGCCGTCCGTTTCGGGAGCGAAGGCCCCGGGATCGGCGTGCACAACCTCTTCATCGACGGCCCGCAGGTAAAAGAGCCCGGCGACGAGCGGGCGATCTGGATCCACGACGTCGTGGGCGCCCATACCGCGAACCCGTTCTCCGGCGACTTCTCGGTGGAGATCTCGAACCCCTTCTGGATGGAGGGCGGGGAACCGGTCGAGCCCATCCGGACGGCGATGCTCTCCGGGAACGTCTTTGAGATGCTCGGGGGTATCGGGGGGCTCGGAAATGACTCAAGACGCGTCGGACGGCTGACGATTCCATCAATACGGTTAAATAACCAGCAGATCATTGGTAAATAGATGATGGAAGAGATCCTTGCCATCCTTCTTGCCGTAGCGATAGCCGCGGCGCTCTATTACCTCATGAAGAAGGCCATGACGCTCGTCATCAACGCCGTCGCCGGGCTCATCACGCTCTGGCTCCTGAACTACTTCGATGTCCTCAGCTGGTTTGGGGCACCCGATATCCAGATCAACCTGGTGACGATCCTCATCTGCGCCCTCGGAGGGCTGCCGGGCGCTCTGGTTCTGGTCCTGCTTCACCTTGTCGGGATCACGATCTGAGAGGGCCTCCCGATCATCTCTTGCTTCTTGATGCTCCGTCAACTCACGCGAAGCCGCGAAGTCCAGGCAGGTGTTGATAGTACTTTTTCGCGTTCTTCGCACCTGACGGTGCTCGAACTCCTGTCTGAAACCTTTCGGGTTTCTCAAGCTCCGGCCCTGCGGGCCATCGCACCCTTTGGGAAAGTCGTCCTTCGCGGCTTCACGTGAGACCACCTTAAATACAGGGCCGGTAGAAGCCCAGTAAGGATAGCGATGCACCTCACGTGAAGAGCGACGGATGGAACATCCGGGCAGAAACCCATATCCCCTGCCGTGATTCTTCTGGAATCGTGGCCCCGACCCGGGCGGGTGCGCTCTTTGCAGCCGTCATCATGGCCCTGTATCCGCTTGTTGCCGCGGGGGTGCTGACAGAAACCCGCGGGTGACCCGTTCAACGTCCCGGCGCGTCTTGCCGCCCTGTAGGGGTTCCTTGCCCTCAGCATCGCAACCCTTCTAACGCCGTTCCTCCGCACCTAACGGTGCTCACACTCCCGCCCTTCGGCCGGTCGCGTTCGGCCCGTCGCTATTAGAACAGACTCGCCTCCGAGTAGACCATAATCTCGTTCTGGAGGATCTCGAACGGCTTGATCTCCCGGGAATGGGGCGACCGGCGCATCTTCACGACCTCGAGGACCAGGTACACCTCGGTGAGTCCCCGGGAGCGGACATACCGGAGGAGAACCACCGTATCCGCCAGGTACTCCACGAGGCCGTACCTGCTCCCGTACTGATTTGCCGGGCTGGTCTCGCTCGTCAGCACAAGGGTGCAGTCTTCGTCCCGCATCACCTCGATGAGCCGGAACATCTCCTGCCGCCTGTCGGCCTCGTCCTCGAAGAGCCCCTCGAAGAGAGAGATCGGGTCGATGATCACCCTTGAGGCTCCCGTGCTCTCGATGAGAGCGGGGAGCTCGCTCTTGATGCTGCTGACCGCGAGATTGAAGTCGGTCGGATCCAGCCGGAGAAGGTAGAACCGGTCGTCGAAGGCCTCCATGTCCCACCCTTTCTGCGCCATGGTGGCCTGGAGGAGTTCCTCCCGTTCTTCGAGGCTGATGTAGATCACCTTCTCGCCACGGCAGAGTCCTTCGTATGCGAACTGGAGAGCGAATGACGTCTTTCCGGTGCCGTAGGTGCCGACGATCGCGCAGATGCTCTTCTCGAGAAGTCCCCCCGAGAGCATCGCGTCCAGCCCTTCAACTCCGAAACTCACCCGGTTTGCCGTTATACCACCATCCTGATGTTCTGCACCTCGAATCCCTCCGTCGCCGAGATCGAGACGGCGAACTTCACCAGGTTCCTGGCCTCGAGGCGGGGCATTACGCCCCGGAACTTCTCGAAGTACATAACCCGCTGCCGGCGCTGTGCACCGCTCTCCTCCCAGCGAAAGAGGATCGTGGCGTCGACGCAGTCGGCGATCTCAAGTTCTCTTCTTCTGTCCAGAATGCCGGACGTGAGCAGAAGATAGATCGTGGTGTTCCGGCGCTTTGCGGCGCGTTGCAACCCGCGCAGGAAGGCGATGAATGCATGCCAGCGTCTCCCTTCGTTGAGCGGCGGCGCGATATCGGTGAGCGAATCAAGGATAATTAGGCTGTTCCTGGGGCACTGATCGATCGCCCGGGCGAGTTCTGCAAGGACATCGCCGTTTTCTTTGCGCTGTTTCTTCTGCAGACGTTCGATAACGCTTCCCTCCCCATACCAGTCGGGGGGAACGATACTGGCGTCGAAGTAGAGCTCCGAGAGGTCGTGGAAGACGATCTCCTTCCCGAGGCGATCATAGAGAGCAGGATTGAACGAGAGGGCTATCTCCTTCAGGATATCCTCCTGCATCCGGGTGAACGTCACGTACGAGATGCACTCCGGGAGCAGGAGATGCTCGTCGGCCACCCCGTCCCGCTTCAGCCGGGAGAGCCGTATGAGCGACGTCTGCACGAATTCGACGTTGCCGGCACCAGGCTCCCCGAGGAGCAGCACCGCCGATCCCGGCGGAACGCCTCCTTCCAGCACGGGATCGAGCGAGGCGATACCCGTCGGCACCCGTACCTGGAGAGCGTCGTGCATATCACATTGTCTATATAAGGAAAACGATTAAAGCGTTCTGGTTCTGCGCAACACCCGGAGAATCTATAACCCCCCAGGGGCGCCATCGCGAAGAAAAAGCATATTTATATCTATTCGCCGCCACATCCCCTAGTATCTCAGGCAGCTCCGGGGCATCGCGACCCCGGATTGGAACTCACAACAGATGGGTCACAGAGAACATGCAGAAATCCGTCAGTAATCCGGGGGTTGCGAAGATTTTTACGGGCCTGTTTCAGGTGCGGATGTCGCGATGATATCGGAGAGCGATAACCCGGCTGCCCGCTTTCTTGAACGCGTTCTCCGTTCCCGGAGACGTGGCGTCCCTCCCGGCGAGTATAACCCTGAGGCGCACGGATTCCTCGCGGAAGCGGAGCTCTCTTCAGCCTACGAAGAACTCGAGCGTTACTGGGTCACCGAGGGGCTCGCGCTCGTCGTGATAGCCCGCAACAGAGAGACGAACCAGGTCGAGTACCTTCTCTTCGAGCCGGTGCTCTCGGACCTCGAGTACGAGCTCCTTGAGAGGCTCTTTGCGGACCTTCGTGACGTCCTGATCCTCGACGATCACGACCCGGCCACCGACCGTCGGGCAGTCCTCGCGAGGAAGATACAGGACCTGCTCGCGGAGTACGGCCTCGCTCTTCCCGACACTTCGATATTCCGGATCCGCTACTACCTCGAACGCAACTTCCTCGGCTGGTCGCGTATCGACGCCCTGATGAGAGATCCCGGGATCGAGGATATCTCCTGCGACGGCACGAAGATCCCTCTCTTCCTCTACCACCGGAAGTATCAGAACATCAGGACGAAGATTCGGTTCGATGAGCCGGCCTTGAACTCACTCGCGATCACGCTCGCCCAACGTTCGGGCAAGCACGTCTCCATAGGGAGCCCGCTCGTGGACGCGACCCTCCCCGACGGCTCGAGGCTGCAGCTTGCGTTCGGCAACGAAGTCACCCCCCGCGGAACATCGTTTACCATCCGGAAGTTCCGCGAGACGCCGTTTACGCCCGTGGAACTGATCGAATCGAACACCTTCGACATCGACCAGATCGTCTACTTCTGGATGGCGATTGAGAACAACAAGAGTCTGCTCTTTGTCGGCGGCACGGCGTCGGGAAAGACCACCTCACTCAACGCGGTCGCCCTCTTCATCCCCCCTCTCTCAAAGATCGTCTCCATCGAGGACACCCGGGAGATCACGCTCTACCACGAGAACTGGGTTGCGAGCGTCACGCGGGATACCGTCGCTGAAGGAACCGGCACCACCGTCATCGAGATGTTCGAGCTCCTCAAGGCCGCGATGCGGCAGCGCCCCGAGTACATCCTGGTCGGGGAGGTCAGGGGAAGCGAGGCCCAGACGCTCTTTCAGGCAATGAACACCGGGCACACGACGTTCTCCACGATGCACGCGAGCGACGTCGATGCGGCAATCCATCGCCTGGGGAGCGAGCCGCTCAACGTGCCGAGGAACATGCTCCAGGCGCTCGACGTCATATCGGTTCAGGCGCTCACCCACCGGGGGCGCGACCGCGTGAGAAGGTGCCGTGAGATCGTCGAGCTCACCGGGATCGACCCCCTCACCGGGAACTTCCAGGTGAACACGGTCTTCGAGTACGACCCCGTGGCCGATACGTTCTCCTATTCCGGGCGATCCCGGATATTTACCGAGATCATGGAGTATCGCGGCTGGAGCCGGAGCCGGCTCGAGGAAGAACTCCGGATCCGGCGAACCGTCCTGCTTGCGATGCATGAGCAGGGCATCAGGGACTACCGGGCGGTTGCCCGGATCATCCAGACCTGGACGGTCCAGCGCGACCGCGTGCTTGCCTCCCTTGACGACCTTGGTGAGTTGATCCGGTGAGGCCGCCTTCCTGCGTGCAGTTCCGCCGCTTCATCCGCCGGAGAGTGGAGGGGGATCCCCTGCGCTACCGCGACCTCCACAACGCCCTCGTCGCGGCGAACATGGGGATTACGCTTGACCGCTACCTCCTGCGCACATTCCTCGCGTCCGGGCTCTTCGGCCTCTTTTGCGCCGCATCAGGATATCTCGTGATGAATCTCCTCTCGCTTCCGCAGTTCCATATCGGGATCCATAACATCTTTCGTCTCGGTATACCGGCGCTCGCACTGACCGGGACCACGGTCATGATCCTCCAGGTCGTTCTAACCGCCGTCATCTTCGTCCTCGCCGCCGATGCAGCCTATCTCTTCTTCCTGTATTACCCGTCTCTCGTGAAGAAGAACCGGGCGACCCGGATCAACCTGCTGCTGCACAACGCGGTCTCCTACATGTATGCCCTGCGCCGGGGCGGCGCACAGATGGTGACGATATTCCGGTCGATCAGCGAGAACGCGGCGATCTACGGCGAAGTGGTTCACGAGTTCAGGCGGGTCGTCCGGGACACCGACTACTTCGGCTACGACCTGATCACGGCACTCAGAAATCTGCAGGAGACGACCCCGTCGGAGAAACTGCAGGAGTTCGTCCAGGATCTCATCTCGGTGATCGAGAGCGGGGGGGACGTACTCGCGTTCCTTGAAACCCGGGTGCGGATGTACCAGGAGGATGCCCGGTTCGAGCAGAAGACCTTCCTCTCCACGCTCCAGATGGCGGCCGAGTCGTATGTGGTGCTCTTTGTCGCGGCCCCGCTCTTCCTCATCATCGTCATGGTCGTCATGGGTTTTGTGAGCAGCGCTCCCGTGATGCAGCTCTCGATCGTCATCTACCTCCTCGTTCCGGTCGGATCGCTCTTCTTCATCCTTGCAATCGATGCCGTCTCGATCAAGACCGAGACGGTCGAGAAGTATACGGAGGCAAGATGGCTCCATGAGTTCGACGACGTCCGGGTCGATAAGCAGGCCGGAAACGAGCCGCTTTTCCGGAGACTGGAGCACTACGATAAGATGAAGGCGTTCCGATCCTTCCTGCGCCACCCCCTCCGGGCGTTCCTCATCGAGCCGAACCGGACGTTTTACGTGACGGTGCCGGCCGCGCTCGCGTACGTCCTTCTCACCCTCCTCGCGACCCCGGCCTATCCCGATCTCGAGATCCTCATCGACGTGCTGGACGACCACCTGATCGTGGCGTTGCTGATCGTCCTCCTTCCCTTCGGCATCTTTCACCAGCTCTGGAGAAAGAAGGTGATGGATCTCGAGGCGAGCATCCCCGAGTTCCTGCACCGTCTCTCCGGGATAAACCAGGTGGGTCTGACCCTCGCGCAGGCGATCCAGGTCCTCGTAAAGGCTGATCTCGGTGTATTGACCTACGAGATCAGGAAGATCCAGCGCGACATCGATTGGGGTGCGAGCGTCCAGGACGCGCTTGTCCGGTTCGAGGTCCGGATACGCACCCCCACCATTGCCCGGGTGGTCACCCTGATCACGACGGCGAGCCGGATGACCGGCGATATCGGCGAAGTGCTGAACATCGCAGCCCGCGATGCAGCGATCTCGGAGAACCTCAAGCGCGAGAGACGGTCCGAGATGTTCATCTACACCGCCATCGTCTACCTGGTCTTCATCGTCTTCCTCTTCGTCGTGGCTGTCATCGATACCCAGTTCCTCTCTGTGCTCGCCGAGATCAATGCCCTCGCTGCCGGCGATCTGGTCGCCGGCCCGGTGCCTCTCGGGAACACCCCGATCATAACCTTCGAACGCCTCCTCTACCACGGGTGCCTTATCCAGGCGCTCTTCTCCGGCCTGATCGCCGGGCAGATGGGGGAGGGGTCGCTCCGGGCGGGCGTCAAGCACGCGGCCGTGATGCTCATCATCGCGCTCGTGGTCTTCACCGTCGTCATCTAGGGTCGCGATAGCTCACGGCATCCGGGCAATGCGGTGCTCCCTCCGCCGGGCCAACCCCCTCTCTTCCGCTACCCGCCCGGGGTGCCGCGATAGGGTTTTATCCTCTGCCCCCCACTCTCTCCTGGTGATGCCAGATGTGTACAGTCGGTGGACCAGTCGACATTGAGTTCAACGAGCGAGTAAAAGGCAAGAATTACCGCTGCAAAGAGTGCGGCGAGCGGTTCAAGGGCATAGGTAAGCGGCCGATGTGCCCGAGTTGCCAGTCCGAAGATGTCGAAGAACTCTGAAAACGGCGCTTCCGGGGTATCCCCCGCCGGGGCGAGCGTGATCACCGTCCCCCTCGGCGGCGAACCTCTCATCATCCGGGGAGAACGCTCTTTTCTGCTTGTGGCGAAAGCCGGCTCACGGTTTACGCTCTTCATCGAGGCCCCGGACGACGAATACTGTCAGGCGGTCGACCCCGACGATCTGGTCGCGGTCTCCATGCCGGAAGGCGGGCCCATCGAGCAGGCACACCTGATGCTCGAGCTTGTCCGGCGCTACCACATACCGCTTGTTGTCCTTCCTAAAGGTCATCCGGGTTCGAAGCGGCTCTCGATGGTCGTTTCTGTCGCCCCGGCGATCCTTTTAGCCTGCGATATTCGGCGCGGAACCCACCCCGAGCAGCACCTGCTCTGCTCGTCGGCGGAGTTCTCCGGGCTCTCGCTTGCCGGGGTTCCCGGGGGTCTCGCGATTGGAAACCTGCCTCCCGGGGCTAAGGTGAAGCATCTGAATGCGGAAAAATCCTCAGCGGACAAACAACAATAAATATATGCTCAATTTCATCAAATATTCATACGCCGTGAGAAGGAGGGTTTGATGAAGATCGATGTCCTGAAAAGCATCAGGGAGACTGAAGAAGAGTATCAGGCGATGATCCGTGATGCGCAGGCGGAGAGGAAGAAAAGCCTCTCGGATGCCGAGCTGGAGGCTGAAAACCTGGTCCGGAAGGCACAGAACGATGCCGGAGAGTACAGGAATCAGCGTCTTGCCGAGGCGCGGGTCCAGGCGCAGAACAGGTATGCAGAGATTATTAAGGAGGGTGAAGCGCGCGCAGAGGCGCTGAAAGCAACAGGGAACAAGAACCTTGCAGAAGCTGTAGACTTTATTGTTACGCGATTTAAGGAGCAGCTGCATGTTAAGGCCTGAACGGATGCGCCGGCTGCTCATCGCGGCCCCGAAGGGTGAGATTGATACCGTCATCAGGGAACTCTACCGGCACAACGTCTATCACATCGAGGACTTCGTGCCGGAGAGCGAGGCACCTGAGGCGTTATCCATCGGCCACCCGCTCCCGGGAGCGAGCGATGCGGCTTCGGCGCTCATCAAGGTCAGGGCAATCGAGAACGCGTGCGGGATAGACCCGGACAGCGTAGAAGTCAGGGCGAAGATCCCTGCATCAAAGGTCAGGGCGATGATCCAGACGGATCTTCCCGCCGTCCAGAAGGAGGCGGAAGGTCTCGTCGCAACACGATCACACCTGGAGGCGCGGCAGAAGGAGCACGAGCAGCGTGCGCGCGAACTGGAACCGTTTGCCGCGATCCCCCTGGACCTGGAACTCTACCGCGGGTATATGCGGTTTACCGTCTTTACCGGGCACATCGCGCACGACGTCGATCTCGACGTCCCCCATGAGAAATATTTTTCCGACACGGTGGCCGGCAACATGATCGTCGTCGTGGTGCAGAACGAGCACCGCGAAGAGGTCGAGCGGAAGCTTCTCGACGCCGGGTTCCAGGCGATCCCCGTCCCGGATGAGACCGGGGCTCCGGCCGACTGCCTGAAGGTTCACGTCGATGAGGCCCAGAAGATCGGTGACGAGATCGCCGCGATTAACGAGAAGATTGCAGGAGTTCGGGAGAGGCATACCGACTTCCTGGTAGCATGCGACGAACTACTCACGGCTGACGTAGAGCGGGCGGAAGCCCCGTTGCGGTTTGCTACCACGGAGGAGACCTTCATCACCGAAGGCTGGGTGCCCGACGACCGGGCGGACAGGATCCGGGAAGCACTGGAGAAGGCGACCAACGGCAGGATCTACATCGAGGAACTGGAAGTCGAGGACGACGCGAAGGTTCCGGTGGAGTACGAGAACCCGTCGTTCGCCACACCGACCCAGGTGCTCATGGACATCTACGCGCGGCCGCGGTACTCCGAGCTCGACCCGACGCTGATGGTAGCCATTGTGTTTCCCATCTTCTTCGGGCTGATCCTCGGCGACGTGGGATACGGGGCAATCCTGCTTGCCCTGAGTCTCGGGCTCCGGAAGATCGTGAAAGGCGACGAAGGAAGGATGCTTCTCAAGGTGCTCAGTTACGCAAGCATATCGAGCATCATCTTCGGGATTCTCTACAGCGAGATCTTCGGGTCCTCGCTCCCGTGGCCGGCGCTGATCTTCTCCCGGCACCTCAACATCGGAGGAGCCGCGGGCGGTCACGGCCCCCAGGTAGCCGAACTCATGATCGTCGCTATCTGGATCGGTATCCTGCACATCACGCTCGGGCGTATCCTCGGTATGGTCAACGCCCGGAGGATTTACCACGGAAAGCACGCGACAAAAGCGGCAATCGCCAACGCCGGGTGGCTCGGCACCATGTGGGGCATCCTCATCATGATCTGGGCGTTCTACGCCATCCCGATGATGCCCGACCTGACGGGTCTTCCCGTCGCCGTCATGGGGCTCAACGCCGCCGCCGTGGCGGGAGCCGTCCTTCTGGTGGCAGGCATCCTCGGGATCGCACAGGAGAACCCGCTCGAGGTCGTCGAACTTCCGACGATCATCAGTCACGTATTGTCCTACGCCCGTCTCGTGGCGGTGGGCTTATCCTCGGTCGCAATCGCGATGGTGGTCAACTTCATCGCGATTGGCATGATGATACAGCCCCAGCTTGAAGCGATCACCCCGGTCGGCGTGATCATCGTTATCTTCGGCATTCTCGTCCTCCTGGTGGGGCACGTGCTGAACACGGCACTCGGCCTCCTTGGCGGCGGTCTGCACTCGATTCGTCTTCACTATGTTGAGTTCTTCACCAAGTTCTACAAAGGTGGAGGCAGGAAGTACAACCCGTTTGGTATGAAATCAAAGTTTACGGAGGAATAAAGAAATGGCAGATGTTGTTATGACTCTTGAAATGGTACAGGCATCGCAGTTGGGAATGAAAGCGCTCGGCGCAGGTCTTGCTGTCGGTCTCACCGGCATCGGTGCCGGTGTTGCAGAGATGGGGATCGGTTCCGCTGCGGTCGGAGCGACGGCAGAGAACCGCGATATGTTCGGTCTCGCGCTGCTCCTGACGGTCATTCCCGAAACCATTGTCATCTTCGGTCTTGTGGTTGCACTGCTGCTTCTGTTCTGATGGAGTGAACCATGGGACTCGAAGCAGTTGTGAACGAGATCCGGGAGAAAGGGCGAAAGGAGGTCGAGGCGGTCCGGGCGGAGACCCGGGCCGAAGTCGAGGAGATCCTCCGGGACGCACAGGTCCGCGCCGCCGAGATCAAACTCTCGGCCGAAGAGGAGGCGGGCCGGGTTGCCGCCCGCACCACCAACCAGGAAGTCTCCGCGGCGAACCTCGTCGTCAAACGACAGGTCCTGAACGCCCAGAAGACGCTCCTCGACCAGGTCTATTCGGCCTCGCTCGCTGCTGTCGGTGATCTCCCTGCGGAGTTCCAGGAGAAGGCGCTCACAGACCTGTTGAAGAGAGCGGCAAAGGAGATCAAGAAAGGTGTCGTGCACGTAAACGAGCGGGATGTCCCGGTCGTCGAGGCGATCATCTCCCGGCAAAAAACCCTCTCGGGCTACACCGTGGGCGCGCCCGTCGAGATCCCCGGCGGCGTCATCGTCGAGAGCACCGACGGCGAGCTGCAGATCGACTACAGCTACGGCACGTTCCTGGACGAGGTATGGGAATCCGGCCTGAAGGATGCGTCAGATATCCTGTTTGCATGAGGAGGTTCATACATGGCAGGGGTAAGTAGCGGACCGGCAACCTACATCTACGCCTGCACCCGCATGCGGGTGCGGCGGTCGTTGCTGATACCGCGGGAAGATTATCTCCGGATGCTGAATATGAGCCTGCCTGAGATCACCCGGTTCATCGGCGCCGAGGGCGGTTACGGGTCCGAGATCGATGAACTCGGCACCTCCTTCTCCGGCATCAACCTCGTCGAGGTGGCGTTGAGCTGGAACCTCGCGAAGGAGTACCAGAGCATCCTGGAACTCGTGCCGGGTGAACTGAAGCACTTCACCGCGAGTTACCTGCGCCGGTGGGATATCCAGAACGTCGTCACCATCCTGCGCGGCAAGATGCAGGAGATGCCGGCGGGCAAGATCAAGGAGGTCCTGGTCCCGGCCGGCAGGCTCGACAAGGTCGCTCTCGACCGTCTCCTCACCGAGGAGTCGCCGGAACGGGTCGTCGAGGCGCTCAAGGACGAGCGGTTCTACCCCGTCCTCGAACGGGAACTCCCCCGTGCGATGGAGACCGGGTCGTTCGCCCACCTGGAGAACGAACTCTACAAGGGCTACTACGCGCGGCTCATCGCCGATGCCGGGGAAGGCGTCAAGGGCGGGGCCATCTTCCTGAAGTACATCGAGCTCGAGATCGATACCAGGAACATCCAGAACCTCTTCCGCCTCCGGGCCGGGCACGTCCGTGAGGACGTGCGGGAACTGATGATCCCCGGCGGCTCGTTCTCGGTGGAGGAACTGCAGCGGCTCTCGGGGATCGAGGACCGGGACGAGTTCATCGACGCCGTGAAGAGGCAGGTGAGGGCGCCCCCGCTCCTGAACGTGCTCGAGGCAATCCGGGGCAAAACCGCGCTCCACGGGATCGAGGTTGCGCTGACCCGGGTCCAGCTCGAGCAGATGGAGCGGATGTCGAAACGGTATCCGTTCTCGATCCTGCCCGTGCTCGTCTACCTGGAGGAGAAGAAGTACGAGGTCGCGAACCTTCGCGCCCTCGCCCGGGGCAAGGAGGCCGGCCTCCCTGGTGAGCGGTTACAGGGCTACCTGGTGATGTAAGCATGGAGATCGCAGTTGTCGGTACCGGTGAATTCATCCTTGGTTTCAGGCTCGCGGGTGTCCGGAAGACGTACGCGGCCGAGACCGGCGAGCGGCTGGTCGAGCAGATCAACCGGGTGCTCCAGGACAGAGACGTCGGCATTCTCGTGCTGAAGGGCAGCGACATGGAGCGGATCCCCCTGCGGCTTCGCACCACCCTCGAGAACTCCGTCAAGCCGACGGTGATCGCGATCGGCGGAGAAGAGGGCGGCCTGTCGATGAGAGAGAGAATCAAGAGATCGGTGGGTGTTGATCTGTGGAAGTAATGGAAAAAACAAACGAAAAAAGGGCTCAGGGAGTCCTGAAACGGATTTCAGGGCCGGTCGTCACTGCTGTCGGTCTCGACGCACACATGTACGACGTGGTGAAGGTCGGCAATGAAGAACTGATGGGGGAGGTCATCAAGATCCAGGGTGAGAACATCATCATCCAGGTCTACGAAGATACCGCCGGCATCAGACCCGGTGAGCCGGTGGGAAACACCGGTCTCTCGCTCGCTGTTGAACTCGGGCCCGGGCTGCTGACCAGTATCTACGACGGGATCCAGCGGCCGCTCGAGGTGCTCGTGGACAAGATGGGCAACTTCATCGAGCGCGGCGTCTCGGCACCCGGCCTCTCCCACGAGAAGAAGTGGGAGTTCGTGCCCACGGTGAAGAAGGGCGACGAAGTCAAGGCCGGCGATATCATCGGCACGGTCCAGGAGACGAACATCGTCCATAAGGTCATGGTCCCGCCCCGGTCGAAGGGCGGTAAGGTCAAGAAGATCTCGGGCGGCAGTTTCACGGTCGACGAGACCGTCTGCGTCCTCGAGGACGGCACCGAGATCGCGATGCTCCAGCGCTGGCCGGTCCGTGTGCCCCGTCCCGTGAAGGAGAAGTTGAACCCCGACGTCCCGCTGATCACCGGTCAGCGGATCCTGGACGGTCTCTTCCCCATCGCGAAGGGCGGAACGGCAGCCATTCCCGGCCCGTTCGGGAGCGGCAAGACGGTTACCCAGCAGCAGCTCGCGAAGTGGTCGGACGCCGAGATCGTCGTCTACATCGGCTGCGGGGAGCGCGGCAACGAGATGACCGAGGTTCTGACGGAGTTCCCGGAACTCGAGGACCCGCAGACCGGCAAGCCGCTGATGGAGCGGACGGTGCTGATCGCGAACACCTCGAACATGCCGGTTGCGGCCCGTGAAGCGTCCGTGTACACGGGGATCACGATCGCCGAGTACTTCCGCGACATGGGCTACGACGTCTCGCTGATGGCCGACTCCACCTCCCGGTGGGCGGAGGCGATGCGTGAGATCTCGAGCCGTCTTGAGGAGATGCCCGGTGAGGAAGGGTATCCCGCGTACCTTGCGGCACGCCTCTCGGAGTTCTACGAGCGTGCGGGCCGTGTCACCTCCCTGAACGGTGAGGGCGGGTCCGTCTCCGTCATCGGCGCGGTTTCGCCGCCCGGCGGCGACTTCTCCGAGCCGGTCACCCAGAACACCCTGCGTATCGTCAAGGTCTTCTGGGCGCTGGACGCGAAGCTCTCGCAGCGCCGGCACTTCCCGGCGATCAACTGGCTGAACTCTTACTCGCTCTACCTCGACGCGCTCAGCGAGTGGTACGACAAGGAGGTCTCGCCCGAGTGGAACCCGCTCCGGGCGTGGGCGATGGGCGTCCTCCAGAAGGAGGCCGAACTCCAGGAGATCGTCCAGCTGGTCGGTTCCGATGCCCTGCCCGACGAGGAGCAGGTCACCATCGAGGTTGCGAGGATGATCCGTGAGATCTTCCTGCAGCAGAACGCCTACGATGCGGTGGACACGTTCTGCCCGATGTCCAAGCAGTACGACATGATGAAGGCGATCAAGCACTACGCCGACCTCGCGCGTACCGCCCAGGCGGGCGGCGCGACCCCGCAGCAGGTCATCGGCGTGAAGAGCAAGAACGAGCTCCCCCAGATCAAGTTCATCAGGGACTACGAGCCCGAGCTTGAGAAGATCATGAAACAGATGGAAGCTGAATTCGACGCGCTGAGGGCGGTGTGACCATGAAGGAGTACAGAACGGTTGCACAGATTGCGGGGCCGCTGGTATTCGTCGAGAAGACGGAGCCGGTCGGCTACAGCGAACTCGTCAACATCGTGACCGCCGACGGCACGGTCAAGCGCGGCCAGGTGCTGGATACGAGCGACGAGATCGTGGTCGTCCAGGTCTTCGAGACCACTGCCGGCATCGGCAGGGACTCGGGCATCCGGTTCACCGGCGAGACGATCAAGATGCCGGTCGGAAAGGACATGCTCGGCCGTATCCTCTCCGGCGGCGGCAAACCGATCGACGGCGGCCCGGAGATCGTGCCCGAAAAGAGGCTCGAGATCACCGGTGCGGCCATCAACCCCTACGCCCGGTCGTCGCCTGAGGATTTCATCCAGACAGGTATTTCGACGATCGACGGGACGAACACCCTCGTCCGCGGTCAGAAACTCCCGATCTTCTCGGCATCGGGTCTGCCCCACAACGACGTGGCGCTCCAGATCGCCCGGCAGGCGAAGGTGCCCGGCTCGACCGAAGAGTTCGCCGTGGTCTTTGCGGCGATGGGTATCACCCGGGAAGAGGCCAACTACTTCATGGCCGACTTCGAGAAGACCGGCGCTCTCGAGCGCTCGGTCGTCTTCCTGAACCTCGCGGACGACCCGGCCGTCGAGCGGACGATCACGCCGCGTCTCGCGCTCACGACCGCCGAGTACCTGGCGTTCGACCTCGGCTACCACGTGCTGGTCATCCTGACGGATATGACCAACTACTGCGAGGCGCTCCGTCAGATCGGCGCGGCCCGTGAGGAAGTGCCCGGCCGGCGCGGTTACCCGGGTTACATGTACACCGACCTTGCAAGCATCTACGAGCGTGCGGGTATCATCAAGGGCGTCAAGGGCTCGGTGACCCAGATCCCGATCCTGACGATGCCGGGCGACGATATCACTCACCCGATCCCTGACCTGACCGGCTACATCACCGAAGGCCAGATCGTGGTCAACCGTGATCTGCACCGGAAGGGTATCTACCCGCCGATCAACGTGCTGCCGTCGCTGTCGCGTCTGATGAACCTCGGTATCGGACAGGGGCACACCCGCGAAGACCACAAGAAGGTCTCGGACCAGCTCTACGCGGCGTACGCGGAGGGTAACGATCTCCGGGGCCTGGTCGCCATCGTCGGGAAAGACGCGCTCTCGGAGCGCGACCGGATGTTCCTTGAGTTCGCCGACCTCTTCGAGGACCGGTTCGTCAGGCAGGGCCTCTACGAAGACCGGTCGATCGAGGAGACGCTCGATCTCGGCTGGGAACTCCTTGCGACGCTGCCCGAAGAGCAGCTCGTCCGTATCGACCGCGAACTGATCCAGAAGTACCACCCGAAGTACCGGAAGAAGGCACAGGGGTAAGTATCCATGGCGCTGCGAGATATCAAGCCGACCCGATCTGAGCTGATCAACGTCAAGCGACGGATCAAACTCTCGGAGCGCGGCTATAACATCCTCAAGATGAAGCGCGATGGGCTGATCCTGGAGTTCTTCAAGGTGCTGCAACAGGCGAAAGACAGCCGCGGCGCTCTCCTGGAGCGTTACGAGCATGCAATGGAGATGATCGCCCTTGCGGAGACCGTCGAGGGCGCGATCGGGGTGAAGGCCGCCGCCTTCTCGGCAGCGGAAAGCCCCGCCATCTCCCTTAAAAGCAAGAACATCATGGGTGTCGTCGTCCCGGAGATCCAGGCGTCGTCCGTCAGGAAGGGCGTGCTCGACCGCGGCTACGGGATGCTCGGCACCTCCGCCGTCATCGACGAGACCGCGGAGGCGTTCGAGGATCTGCTCGAGGCGATCATCGAGGCCGCCGAGATCGAGACGACGATGAAGCGGCTGCTCGACGAGATCGAGAGCACCAAGCGGCGCGTGAACGCGCTCGAGTTCAAGGTGATCCCCGAACTCTCCGAGGCCCGGGACTTCATCAAGATGCGGCTCGACGAGATGGAACGTGAGGAGCTCTTCCGCCTGAAAAAGATTAAGGCACGGAGTGCCTGAAGAGAGACTGGTGATACCCGGTGGAGATCGGTACGCTCGCAGATACTGGGAAGTTGACGGGAACGGTGATGTTGCGGGTTGATTTCAACTCGCCCATCGATCCCTCCTCGAACCAGATCCTGGACGACAAACGGTTTCGGGAACACCTGCCGACGGTACAGGCGCTCGAGGACGCGCGGCTTGTCGTCCTCACCCACCAGAGCAGGCCCGGCAAGAAGGATTTCACGACGCTTGAGGCGCATGCGGCGAAACTGGAGCGGCTGCTCGGCCGCCCGGTGACGTATGTGGAGGACATCTTCGGGCGGTGCGCCCGGGATGCAATCCGGAGCGCGAAGCGCGGGGATGTCCTGATGCTCGAGAACCTTCGGTTTGCCGCCGAGGAGAACCTGACCCTGAAGCCCGAGGAGGCGAAGAAGACCCTCCTCGTCCGGCGGCTGGCATCGATGGCCGATGTGTACGTCAACGATGCGTTCGGCACGGCGCACCGGTCGCAGCCGTCGATCGTGGGGCTGCCGCTCGTGCTCCCGTCGGTGGCCGGTCTCCTGATGGAGAAGGAGGTCGCGAACCTCTCCCGGGTATTTTCCGGCGCCCCGCGTCCCGTCACCTTCGTGCTCGGCGGGACGAAGGTGGACGACTCGATAGCGGTCGCAGAGAACGTCCTCGCGCGAGGAACGGCCGACCGGGTGATCGTCGTCGGCGTGGTGGGAAACGTCTTTTTGCTTGCGGCGGGCCACGATATCGGGCGCCCGTCGGCCCGGCTGATCGACGACCTCGGCTACCGGGCTGAGATCGATAAGGCGAAAGACCTCCTCGAGTCCTACCGCGACCGGCTCTCTCTGCCGCACTCGGTCGCCGTCCGCGAAGACGGCGAGCGGGTCGAGTACCCCCTGGACGCCGTCCCGGAGGAGGCCCAGGTGCTCGACATCGGGAGCGACTCGATCGGGAGCCTCACCAGGACGATCTCGGACTCGGGAACGGTCGTGGTGAACGGACCGGCGGGCCTCTTCGAGGAGGAGCAGTTCGCCGTCGGCACCTTCGAGCTCCTGAGGGCGGCGTCGACCGTGGAGTTCTCGGTGGTGGGCGGCGGGCATTCCGGCGCGGCCATCGAGCGGCTCGGCCTCGAGAGCGAGTTTACGCACATCTCCACCGGCGGAGGGGCGGCGATCGAGTTCCTGACCGGGAAGAAGATGCCGGCCATCGAGGCGCTGGAGATGTCCCGGAAGATCTTCGGCTGAGAGGCACGAGCACCGCCGGGGTGCGAACTGCGACGGGTCGCCGGAGCCGGAGCAGAAGCACCGGCGGTGCAGGTCGGCCCTATCTTTTCTCCGGTTTTCTGTTGTTCTTCCGTTGTATCGTTACGTGAGGTTGCATTCCTCTCTTCACCGCCGGAGCATGCGAAACTGTGAATGCTCCGGCTCATTGGGGACGTTTCCGACACAACAACTTCGGAGCGAGTTTTTGCAATCGGGGTGATGAGAAAAGGGAAGTGGAATCGACCTATAATATGGGGGTGGGGGGCCACACCCGAACGTTTCGTAGCCCGGTGTAATCTTGCTTGTGATTGCTGAACGCTGGTTCAGGGGCACGGGCGCCCCTGAACCGAACCCTTGCATCGTTGGTTGTAGAGTTTGATTGTGCAGATGGTTGTGGTGATTGCTGATGGAATTGATTGACTGGTGAATGCTGGGTGTGGTAGTTCCCCGCTTCAGTATTATCATGGGGAATATATATTATTTTCCAGTAAATATTGGGACGAATATATGTCTCAAAATATTAAATGGGGATGCTATAAGGCATCGTTAACCGGAAGAGCTGTCATTATCCCGGAAAAAATTTGCGTGGGTGTTTATATAGGCGACTGTCGGGTGACGCCCGGATCCGGTGCGGGTGCCGGCGTTCACTCCCGGAGGAGGGCGACCCGGGAGCCGACCGGGATGCCGATATCCGCGCCGATCGGGCCGCATTTCACCGACATCAGGTAGGCGACGGGAGGGAGATCGCGGCCGTCGGAGAGCGACTCGTAGTTCGCCATGCCTTTCGCAATGACGAGCGTCGCGCGGTCGAGAGCGTCGGCGAGCGCCGGCGGGGCGTGTTCGCGGTTGAGCCCGAGTTCGGCAATGCCGTCCGTGGTGGGGGTGAGCAGGTCGACCCGGCGGTCGAGCCCGAGCGCCACGGCATCCTCCATCGTTGCGTCGTTTAAGATCGGGGCTCCCCGGACGGCGAACGCGACGTGCGCACCGTTCCTCTTGAGATAATCGGCGAACAGGGCGTCAAAGACGATCTCTCCACAGTTGTCGGCGAGGTAGACCACCCGGGAGGCGAGCCTCTCGATCGCGGCGGTGTCGTCGACGGTCAGCCCCGCCGCAAACTCCCGGCGGAAGAACTCGACGAAGTTATCCGTGACGGTATGCGCCTGTGAACCGTAATCCAGCGTGTTGCCGATGACCGACGCAAGCGCAAGGTCGCGGAACGTCGCAAGTTCCCCGCGCACCGCCCGGCAGACAGCCGCCGCATCGGCGTTGTTGCCCTTCTTCAACGACCGGTAGGGGTCGGGATCGCCGATCATCCGGTAGGCGAGCCGGTGTACCCGGCTCGCGATGACGGGTGCGGGCACCGGATCGGCAGCGATGCGCTCAAGAAGGTTCCGGCACGCATCGACGATCTCGGAGACGCGCAGGGAATCGTCGATGCAGAGCCGGCTCTCGTACTCGACCCGGCTGATCAGGCAATCCGTGCAGTCTGCAGTCAACTTCATGCTACGGATAATTCTGTCGGGGACAGAGAAAAAATGGTCAGATGGGGCCACTGCGATTTGAACGCAGGTCAGAAGACCCCCAGTCTCCTAGGATGGCCAGGCTACCCTATGGCCCCTTCCCTACTACATATGCTCGAATTACAGATATATCTTCGCTTTGCGGGGGAGGAGTGATCCTCTATCCGCGCGCTTTCTTGTACTCCTCGACGCTCTTTGTCAGTTGTTCCAGTTCGGTGCCGGTGATCTCCATTCTGCCGGTCAATGCTTCGACCTCTTTGAGAAGTTGCTGGATGCGCACGTACATCACGTACATGATAAACAGCAGACAGACGATGGTTACCGAGAGCAGGACTATCATGACTGCGTTAATATCCATAGGTATCATGGTTCCCTCCTGAATAGTGCGCGGGCGAGCCGCTCGACAAATCCTTCCTGCACCTTGTGCGGCTCCTCCAGAACGGGGATGCCCGCCAACGTGGCTGCAATTCTTCTGAACGCTTTCGATGATTCGGAGCCTGGTGAACTGATGACGACCGGTGTCTTTGCCGCCGCCGCCCTTCGGACGTTTGCGTCTTCGGGCACCGTGTCGATGATCGGTACGCCGAGCGTCTTCTCGATCTTCCTCCGGTTCATGTCGGTCTCTTCCAGTGTCGCCCGGTTGAGGATAGCCCCTCCCATGGTGCCGCCGACCGTCTCCGTCAGGATCTTGATCTTCAGAGCATCCACGATCGATGAGAGTTCGGGGTTCACGACCAGCAGAACCTCGTCTGCCACGGTGAGCGGTATGACGCCATCCGTGCCGATTCCGGCGGGTGCATCGAGAAGCAGAAAATCACAACGGTCGGTGAGATCGCAGATCACGTCCCTGAGCCGTTCGGGGTTCGCGTTCTGGAACCCCTGGAGCGAGAGACCCGAGGGTACTACCTTGAGGCCGTACGGCCCCTCGTAGATCGCATCCCGGATGGACGCCTCTCCTGCCAGAACCTCGTGGAGCGTGATCGGGGTTTCTGCAAGCCCCAATATCAGTCCGAGATTGGCCATCCCGACATCCGTGTCGACGATACACGTCTCCCTGCCGTGCTGTGCCAGTGCTATTCCCAGATTTGCGGTGACGGTCGTCTTTCCGGTTCCGCCTTTTCCGGAGGCGATAGCGTAGGCCCTGATCATCCAAAACCGTCTCAAGGATAGATCGTAGTTCCAAAACATAAACTTATTTATTTGCCTCGTAAGATTGGAGAGCACAAATATCGTTTTTGAAGGCAGAGGTACTTTTTATGGGGTCATTCTGACTGGAAACGGTCCGGAACACCTTCACGACCTGGTTTCACATGCCGCGGAGATGGTCGGCTCCGCGACAACAGAGTTTTCCCCCTCGGAGACCGCGACCCCGCGTTATGCGTGGCAAAAGCGAGTTAGCAAGGCGATTTGATGCAATGCAGATTCGATATTCATATATGATGCGAAGAAGATATCTCACTGAGATATTTTGGGGTCAGTATGATGAGCCGTCATCCCTTTATGGGAGAGAGTGCCCGGAGGTACATCGATGAGATCCAGTCGGTCGTCGGTGTTACCGCATGCGCTCTCGTATCCAGTGAGGGCAGAATTCTGGGTAAACACTTCCCGGAAGGTGACCTTACATCGTCGCTTTTCGCGGCAATGTGCGCAACGGTCCTCGCGTCGGCGGAGGCTGCCTGCGGCAGCGTTGACGTAGAGCGGCCGTGCCTGGTCGCCGTTTCCTCAGCCGACGCTGCAATCCTCATCGTGAGCGTCGGGGAGGCCACTCTGATCACGGCGGTAATTGATAAGTCGGCAGATCTCCCAACAGTACAGAGACAGTTATTGGACATAGCAGCCAGGATCGGAGAGGAGGAGGCATGATGTATACGATATTGGTTGTCGACGATAGCCCCATGATCGTCGATGTTTTTGTCACCATGCTGGAGCGTGGTGGCTATCGGCCGATCACCGCCTTCAGTGGCGGGGAGTGTCTTGAGGTCCTGAATGCGACCCCCCCTGACCTGGTCCTTCTGGACATCATGATGGAGCCGATGGACGGCTGGGAGACGCTCGAGCGGATCAAGACCAGCCCCGCGTTGCGGCATATCCCCGTCCTCATGCTGACCGCAAAACCCCTCACGCCCGAAGAGGCGAACGAATACGGCCCCTACATCGAGGACTACATCCTCAAGCCAACCACCCATCACCAGCTCTACGAGGCCATCGAGCACGTGCTGGCACGCCGGCACTCAATCGCCACCAATATCGAGCGGGCGCGCGAAGCCGGCGTGGACCAAAAACTCGTCGACGAGTACGAACGTCTCGCAAAGAGCGTCGATATCAATCGCCGCCTCTTAAAGATCCTTGAGACAACCTACAGCATCAAAGATACCCGGGCGGGCATGGGTGAAGACATCACGAGGGCGATCAAGAGCATGGCGGCGAGCATCAAGATCCAGGAAGAGCGGCTGAATCAGGTTCGCACCCAGTTTGAAGGTCTTTTTGAGGCGCGTTGATCGACCTCGCTCTCCGGTTTGACGGCTCTGCCCCCAGATAAATCGATTTTAAGCCTGATTAGGGTTCCCTTCTGTTGCCCCTGGTGCATCGTGCCATCGTATTTTAGGAATATCCGTCGCTCTTCGCGTGAGGAGTGATAGAGAGCAACGCCTCACGCAAAAGAGGGCGAAGGATGTGAAAGGTGACAGTGTGGGGTTTATAGATTTAGGCGGCAACAAGCGCTATTATGGGTCTATTCGACGTTTAATGATTGACCCGGCACTAGTAACTATCCGCGCGTTCCTGCTTCCCGATGTAGACGATCGCGATCGTCAGCACGAGAATCGCCGCGAGCGTCATCCCGATATCGACGGGGTCGAGGTGTTCGACCCCGAAGGTCAGCACCCGCCGCACCATTGCGGTGATGCCTGCAATCAGGATCGGCGTCACGAGTACCCTGTTGGTCCTGAAATACGCCGTCACCGTCTCCAGGATCTCCACGATGATGAGGGTCAGAAGGAGCGCGTGCAGAACCTCGAGTATGCCCTGCGTCATATTATCGGTATGGATAAGCGCCGCTACCTGAATGATGACGTCGTAGAACGAGAATATCGCGAGCAGGGAGAGCGAAGCGGCGATGAGCAGGTATATGCTCAGCGTTACCCATGATATGGCGGATATGGCCTTTTCCAGGCGATTTTTAGCGGAGATCATGGGGCACCCTGATTTGCGGGAATATGTATGTAAACAGAATCTTTGAGGAGCATTAAACATTCCGGTAGGTCTGCAGCGGGTTGATAATTGAAAGGTTTATATCGTTAGACTGCGAATGATATGATACGCCCGCAAGTAAGTTATTTATACTATTCTCGCATTGTAATAATGCTGGATGGCAGTACGCGCGGGGCCTATAGCTCAGTTAGGTAGAGCGCCTGGCTTTTAACCAGGTGGTCGGGGGTTCAAATCCCCTTGGGCCCGTTGCCATGGGCGATGTCTATGGGTTTTAACAAGGTGATGTATCTGATACGCAACTTTTTCGTCGGTGAGGTGTAGGTGATGGGCACTTCACTTGACGTACGCAGCCACGAGATGGTTCCGGACCATCAGATTATGGGCGAGGAAGAGGTCGCCGACCTTCTTGCGACGTACCATATAACTCTAGAGCAATTACCGAAAATCTACCACGACGATCCTGCAGCGAAGGCTATTGGGGGCGAGGTCGGGAACGTCATCCGGATCATTCGCGACAGCCGCACCGCAGGCAGAGCCGAAGCCTACAGGCTCGTTGTGAAGAGACCGAAGAAATAAATTCAAAGGCCGGGAGCTGATCCATCTGTTAGATAGAAGTGTTTTGTCGAGAGCATATTTTGCGCGGGAGCACGTAGCACGCCACCAGCTGGACTCCTATAACAACTTCCTCCTGCACAACCTTCAGAAAGTCGTCGATGAGCAGCGCGTCATCGAGACCGATATCGAGACCCGCGGGAAAGGGAAGGAGGCCGTCTGGGTCGAACTGGGCAGGATCGAGGTGAAAAAGCCTCTTGTCCGTGAGGCGGACGGGTCGCAGTCCGAGCTCTTCCCGAGCGAGGCGCGTCTTCGAAACCTCACGTATGCGGCACCCATTCAACTCGAGATGACGCTTGTCCAGGGCGAAGAAGCGCAGGACCCGATCGTCACCACCATCGGGCAGTTGCCGGTGATGGTGGGTTCGGCCGCCTGCAACCTCTACAACATGAGCGATCCCGAGCGGATCGAGCACGGTGAAGACCCCCTCGATCCCGGCGGCTACTTCGTCGTCAACGGCACGGAACGGGTGCTGATGACGCTCGAGGATCTCGCCTCGAACAAGATCATGACCGAGTTCACCGAGCGCTACAACGAGCGGATCTACGTAGCGAAGGTCTTCTCGCAGTACCGGGGCTACCGCGCGCTCGTGATCGTCGAGCGGAACCGCAAAAACCTGCTTGAGGTCTCGTTCCCCTCGGTCGCCGGGCACCTTCGTTTCATCGACCTGATGCGGGCGCTGGGGCTGCAGGGCGACCACGACATCGTGGAGGCGGTCTCGACCGACGAGGAGATCCTCACCTTCATGATGCAGAACCTGGAGGAGAGCGAGTGCGACACCGTCGACGAAGGCGTCATGTACGTCGGCAAGAAACTCGCCCCCAACCAGACCCGCGATTACCAGCGCAAGCGGGCGGAGTTTGTCCTTGACAACTACCTCCTCCCGCACCTGAATTACCTGATGCCGGTGGGCCTGAAAGAGGAGGACCCCGGCTACCGGTCGGCGGTCGAGGGTGTCCGTCTCGCAAAGGCGCACTTCCTCGGTCGCATGGCCGAGGCCTGTTTCGACCTGGTGCTTGACCGGCGCCGGATCGACGACAAGGACCATTACTCGAACAAGAGGCTGAAACTTGCCGGCGACCTGATGGAAGATCTCTTCCGGATCTCGCTCAACCGCCTGACGCGCGACGTGAAGTACCAGCTCGAGCGGGCGAGCATGCGCCACCGCGACCTCTCGATCGGGACCGCCGTGCGCGCGGACGTCCTGACCGAACGGCTGCTGCACCCGCTTGCCACCGGCAACTGGGTGGGCGGGCGCACCGGTGTCTCGCAGCTCCTCGACCGGGTGGATCACATGGCGGTGCTCTCGCATCTCCGGCGCGTGATCTCCCCGCTCTCCCGCTCGCAGCCTCACTTCGAGGCCCGTGACCTGCACCCCACCCAGTGGGGCCGGATCTGCCCGAGTGAGACGCCTGAGGGCCCGAACTGTGGACTGGTGAAGAACTTCGCCCAGATGGTCGAGATCAGCAAGGGCGTCATGAACGAAGAGGAAGTGAAGAACATTCTGTATGATATGGGCGTCATCGCCCTCCGGAGAGAGACGGCATGAGACAGTCACGTGTCTTCGTTGACGGAGCCCTTATCGGGCTCGTGGACGACCCGCGGGAACTGGTCGGGCGGATGCGCGAGATGCGCCGGCGCGGCGAGATCTCCTCCGAGGTCAACGTATCCTACAAGGAATTCAACAACGACGTCATCATCCATACCGACCGCGGCAGGGCGCGCCGGCCGCTGATCGTGGTCAAGGACGGCGTTCCGCAGGTGAGCGACGACGACATCGAGCGTCTCCGGAACGGCGAGATCGTCTTCGAGGATGTGGTGCGGAAGGGCGCGATCGAGTTCGTCGATGCCGAAGAGGAGGAGGACCTCTTCATCGCCATCAACGAGGGGGATCTCACTCCCGAGCACACGCATCTCGAGATCGACCCCTCGCTCATCCTCGGGATCGGTGCGGCGCACGTCCCGTTCCCCGAGCACAACGCCAGTCCCCGTGTCACCATGGGCGCCGGGATGGTCAAGCAGGCGCTCGGGTTCGGGACAGCGAACATGAAACTCCGGCCCGATACCCGGGGGCACATGCTCCACTACGGCCAGAAGCCGCTCACCTTCACCCAGACTTCGGACGCGATCGGCTCTGACGACCGGCCCGCAGGCCAGAACTTCGTCGTTGCCATCATCTCGTATGAAGGGTTCAACATTGAAGATGCGCTGATCATCAACAAGGCCTCCATCGACCGCGGCCTCGGGCGGTCGCACTTCTTCCGCACTTACGACGGCGAAGAGCGGCGCTATCCCGGCGGCCAGGTCGACCGGATCGAGATCCCGGACGAAGAGGTCTCCGGTGCGCACGGCGCCGAGTTCTACGCGAACCTGGACGTCGACGGCGTCATCAATCCCGAGACGGTCGTCCGCGAGAAAGACGTGCTGATCGGGAAGACTTCCCCGCCGCGGTTCCTCGAAGAGCCGACGAGCGAGCTCATCGCCGTCGAGAAGCGGCGCGACACTTCGGTCACGATGCGGAGCAACGAGCACGGTATCGTGGACACCGTCATCATCACCGAGGGCGAGAACTCTTCGCGGCTGGTGAAGGTCAGGACCCGTGACCTCCGGGTGCCGGAGGTCGGCGACAAGTTCGCTTCCCGGCACGGTCAGAAGGGCGTCATCGGGCTCATCCAGCCATCGGCGGATATGCCGTTCACCGAGTCGGGCATGACGCCCGACCTGATCATCAATCCCCACGCCGTCCCGAGCCGTATGACCATCGGGCACATGCTCGAGATGCTGGGCGGCAAGGTCGGCTCGCTCGAGGGCCGCCGGATCAACGCGACCGCGTTCCGCGGCGAGCGCGAGGCAAACCTCCGGAATTCGCTCAAGGAGCTCGGGTTTGCGCACAACGGCCGTGAAGTCATGTATGACGGCACCACCGGCCGGCAGTTCGCGGCCGATATCTACGTCGGTGTCATCTACTACCAGAAACTCTATCACATGGTATCGAGCAAGATGCACGCGCGGTCGCGCGGTCCCGTGCAGGTGCTCACCCGCCAGCCGACCGAAGGACGTGCCCGCGAGGGCGGTCTCCGGTTCGGTGAGATGGAGCGGGACGTGATGATCGGCCACGGTGCGGCCATGGCCTTGAAAGAGCGTCTCCTCGACGAGTCGGACAAGGTGACCCAGTGGGTCTGCGCGAAGTGCGGTATGGTGGCGATGGTCGACCGGAAGCGGAAGGTGACGCGGTGCCTTGCCTGCGGCAGCGAGACCGATATCTACCCCGTCGAGATGAGCTATGCCTTCAAGCTCCTCCTCGACGAGATGAAGAGTATGGGCATTGCTCCCCGCCTGAGACTCGACGATATGGTGTAAGAGAGGGGGCACAATCAAACTATGACCAGTCCAAAACGTGTTGGAAGGATCGAGTTCGGGCTCTTCTCCCCGAAGGAGATCCGCAAGATGAGCGTTCGAAAGATCATCTGGGCGGACACCTACGACGACGACGGGTTTCCCTACCCGCAGGGCCTGATGGACCTGAACCTGGGTGTCATCGACCCCGGTCTCCGGTGCAAGACCTGCGACCAGAAGGCAGCCGACTGTCCGGGCCACTTCGGGCACATCGAGCTCGCAAAGCCCGTCATCCACGTCGGGTACACCCGGCTGATCCGGAAACTGCTCCGGGTGACCTGCAGATCGTGCTCCCGGCTGCTGATGACGACCGAGGAGGTCGAGAAGATCATCGGCCCCGAGGACAACGAGCTCGCGGGTGAGATCGTCTCCGAGAAGGACATCAAGAAAGAGCGGGTCTGCCCCCACTGCGGAGAGCAGCAGCTCAAGATCAACTTCGAGAAACCCACCACCTTCTCCGAGGTCTTCGTGGAGGAGGGGCGCAAAGTCGAGCATAAGCTGACCCCGGCAGACATCCGGGCGCGCCTCGAGAGAATCCCGGACGAAGACCTCCGGGCTCTCGGGGTCAACCCGGACGTCGCGCGCCCGGAATGGACGATCCTCACGGTTCTCCCGGTTCCGCCGGTCACGATGCGCCCCTCGATCATCCTGGAGAACGGGCAGCGATCCGAGGACGACCTGACCCACAAGCTCGTGGACATCATCAGGATCAACCAGCGGTTCAAGGAGAACCAGGACGCCGGCGCGCCCCAGCTGATCATCGAGGATCTCTGGGAACTCCTGCAGTACCACGTCACCACCTACCTCGACAACGAGGTGGCGGGATGTCCGCCCGCCCGGCACCGGAGCGGCCGCCCCTTAAAGACCCTCTCGCAGCGTCTCAAGGGGAAGGAAGGGCGGTTCCGCGGCTCGCTCTCCGGTAAGCGTGTCAACTTCTCCGCCCGTACGGTCATCTCCCCCGACCCGAACCTCTCCATCGGCGAAGTCGGCATCCCGCTTGCCATCGCAAACGAGATGACGCTTCCGATCCGGGTGACCCAGTTCAACCTCGAGGAGATGCGGCAGTACGTCCTGAACGGCCCCGAGCGCCCCACCATCCGGTCGCCCTGCGGTGCAAACTACGCCATCCGGCCGGACAACCGGAGGATGCGTCTCTCGGATGCGAACCTGGAGACGGTTGCCGAGATGATCGAGCCGGGCTGGACGGTGGAGCGGCAGTTAAAGACCGGGGATATCGTTCTCTTCAACCGGCAGCCATCGCTGCACCGGATGAGCATCATGGCCCACCGGGTCGTCGTGATGGACGGGAAGACCTTCCGGCTGAACCCGGCCGTCTGCCCGCCCTACAACGCCGACTTCGACGGCGACGAGATGAACCTGCATATCCCGCAGACCGAGGAGGCGCGGGCCGAGGCCGAGATCCTGGTCTCGGTCTCGTCGAACATCCTCTCGCCGAGGACCGGCGGCCCGATCATCGGGGGTATCCACGACCATATCTCGGGTATCTTCCTCCTGACGCACCGGATTCAGCACTTCACCAGGGAGGACGTGCTCTACCTCACCCAGCACCTGGATCTCCAGCACCTGCCTGAGCCGGACCGGTTGGACGAGAACGGCAACCCCCTCTGGACGAACAAACAGGTCTTCTCGCTCGTTCTCCCCGACAACCTGAACATGGTCTTCCGGGCCTCGTCGTGCCAGAACTGCGAGACCTGCCGGCGTGAGATGTGCGAGAACGATGCGTTCATCCGGATCATCAACGGAGACCTGGTCTCCGGAACCATCGACAAGAAGGGGATCGGTGCGTTCGACGGCCAGATCCTGCACCGGATCATCAGGCAGCACGGCATGAAGCGGGCTGCCCGGTTCATCGACGACGTGACCAAACTCTCGATCCGGGGCATCATGCTCGAAGGGTTCTCGTTCGGTATCGACGACGAAGACCTGACCAAGACCGAGTACGGTCAGATCGATGAGGTGCTCAAGGGCGCCATCAGCGACGTCGAGCGCCGGATCAAGATCTACAACGAGGGGCAGCTCGAACCGATGCCGGGCCGGACACTTGAAGAGACGCTCGAGATGCAGATCATGCAGGTGCTCGGCAAGGCCCGTGACCGCACCGGTGAGATCGCCGGCCGGCACCTCGGTATGGACAACAGCGCCGTGGTGATGGCGGTCTCGGGCGCCCGGGGTTCGATGCTGAACCTGACACAGATGGCCGGGTGTCTCGGGCAGCAGTCGGTTCGTGGCGAGCGGATCATGCGTGGCTACGAGGACCGGACGCTACCGCACTTCCGGCGCAACGACCGCGGCGCCGAGGCGCACGGGTTCATCGCCAACAGTTACAAGAGCGGGCTTTCTCCCACCGAGTTCTTCTTCCACGCCATCGGTGGGCGTGAAGGTCTTGTGGACACTGCGGTTCGTACATCGCAGAGCGGGTATCTCCAGCGGCGGATGATCAACGCCCTGCAGGACCTCAAGGTGGCGTACGACGGCACCGTCCGGACGACGGGCGGCCGGATCATCCAGTTCCGCTACGGCGAGGACGGAACCGACCCCGCAAGGAGCAGTTACGGCGCCCCGGTGGACGTGAAGGGTATCGTTGAGAGCGTGCTCAAGGAGGAGGTCAAATGAACAGCGATATGGAGCAGCGGATCGATGCCCTCGATCTGCCTTATCGGACGCAGGAGGACCTCAAGGCGAGTCTCGCGGACCGGGACGTCACCGAGGAGCAGTTCGAGCAGATCCTCGCGATGGTCTTTTCAGAGTATCAGAAGAGCCGGATCGAGCCCTGCGAGGCGGTCGGTGTCGTGGCGGCGCAGTCTATCGGCGAGCCCGGCACCCAGATGACGATGCGTACCTTCCACTACGCGGGTGTGGCCGAGATCAACGTTACCCTCGGTCTCCCCCGCCTGATCGAGATCATGGACGCCCGGCGCGAGCCGAGCACCCCCACGATGGCGGTCTACCTGCTGGACGACTGGGCGTTCAACCGCGACCGCGCCCGTGAGGTGAGCTGGCAGATCGAGGCCGCGCCGCTTCACGAGTTCGGGGATATCACCATCGACATGGAGAACATGCAGGTTCTCGTCCTGTTAAACAAGGCGGTCTGCGACCGGCGCAAGATCTCGATCGACGAGATCCTTGAGGCGGCGCCGAGGAAGATCCGCGAGAAGCGGCACTTCCGCGACTTTGACGTTGAAGGTGACCCGAAGAGCGTCTCGCTTACGTTCACTCCGAAGAACCAGGAGAGTTACCAGAACCTCTTCCAGCTCGCGGAGCACGTCAGGCATGTCATCGTCCAGGGTATCGACGATATCGAGCGGGTCGTCGTCAGAAAGGAGGGCGGAGAGTATATCCTTTATACTGAGGGCTCCAACCTAAAAGATGTCTTCGAAGTCGAAGGAGTCGATACCTCCCGCACCCGGAGCAACAACATCAGCGAGATCGCCGATGTGCTCGGTATCGAGGCCGGCCGGAATGCGATCATCCAGGAGGCCTTAAGTACCCTGAACGAACAGGGTATCAGCGTCGATGTCCGTCATATCATGCTCGTCGCGGATATGATGTGCATGGACGGCGAGGTCAAGCAGATCGGCCGTCACGGTATCGCCGGTGAGAAAGAGAGTGTCCTTTCCCGGGCTGCATTCGAAGTGACGGTCAACCATCTGCTGGATGCTGCAATCGCGAACGAGGTGGACGAATTAAACGGCGTCACCGAGAACGTGATCGTGGGTCAGCCTATCCAACTTGGCACCGGTGATGTGAAACTCATCGCAAAACCCATAAACCTGAAAATCTAGGAGAAATCATAATGGACTTTAATGCTTCACTACGCAAAGCCGTGAAGACTGGTACCGTATTCCTGGGTCGAAACAAGACCCTGGAATCCATCGAAGAAGGCAAGGCCAAACTTATTGTGGTGGCCAGGAACAGCCCGGAATCCGTTAAAAATCTGGTGAATGAGATCGATATCCCGGTCTACGTCTACGAAGGTTCGAGTGTCCAGCTCGGGAAAGCCTGCGGCAGACCGTACGTCGTCAGTGCGCTCGCCGTGGTCGAGCCGGGCGAATCCGATATCCTGAATGCTGCGAGAGTGTAGACGATGCCACAGGTCACGCTGACTGAGGAGTGCATGCGCCTCATCTCCCAGTTCGAGAGCCTTACCGGCGCAGGCAGCCGCGATTGCATCGTTGATAACCGCAACGAGCGGATCATCTTCGTGATCAATCCCGGCGATATGGGACTCGCTATAGGGAAGGGCGGGTCGAGCATCAAGAAGGCCTCCGACGTGATGGGGAAGCGTATCGAGGTCGTGGAATACTCCGCCGACCCGAGCCAGTTCCTCCGGAACTGCTTCCTGCCCGCCCAGGTCACCGGCATCGACTTCGATACGGACGAGGAGGATCAGCAGGTCGCCCTCATCGAGGTCCGGGACGAGGACCGGGGCCTTGCTATCGGCAAAGCGGGGAAGAATATCTTCAAGGCGAAAGTTCTCGCACAGCGACAGCATGACATCGCCGATGTCCAGCTGATGCAGAACGATTCTGCCTGAAAACTTTTTTTACCGTCGTCCGGCAATATCCCGGCCGGCAGGTAGGCAGTTTCCCTCCAGGCGATTTGCAGGGGGGTTTCGAGCG
The DNA here is from genome assembly GCF_019669965.1 of Methanoculleus chikugoensis. Classification (NCBI taxonomy): domain Archaea; kingdom Methanobacteriati; phylum Methanobacteriota; class Methanomicrobia; order Methanomicrobiales; family Methanomicrobiaceae; genus Methanoculleus; species Methanoculleus chikugoensis. The sequence continues at coordinate 407,180 of NZ_AP019781.1, forward strand.
CGCTCCCGCCAGTAAATTATTTATATCGGCGTGTGCTCCATGAGACTCCCATGAACGGAGTTCCCGCCCGGATAGTGTGCCCCGTGCCGCCTGCGGTAGAGCCGGCGAAGAGGGTGCGTGGGGTTCCCGTATGCCCGGGGTGGTCTCGTTGAGAGGATATCTTCTCATCGTCGGGGCCCTGGTGCTCTGTATTCTCATGACCGCCCTTCTCACAGTCGCTCTCGCCGGGTCCGACGAGAACGGCACCGTCGATCTACCGGGCGAGAAGCCCGTCGTCAATAAAGTGCCGGTCACGCCTGCGGTGAGTCCGGCGCCTGATGAGGGGGAGGAGAAAACCGTCGAGGAGCGGGAGCCCGATTCCCTTGCTACCGGGGATGCCCCGACGCCGCCCGAAGGGGCAGCGGATTCGACGGAAACGGTTCCGGCAACCTCCACATCTTCCCCGGACACATCGACCCTGTCGGATTTTACCGGGGAGACGGTTGCAAGCGGCAACGATACCGCCGATGCGGAGGGCCCATCCCTGAATACAACAGAGATCTCTGAGCCCACCGGGACGGAGACCGACGATACCCTCGCCGACCCGGGGGACGAGACCGATGATGACCTCGCCGACGATGAAGATGCGGAGGAGGAGACGAACCCGGAACCGACCCTTGAACGGTTTGCTCCGCCGCGGCCGGGCGCGACGATGGCGAAAGCGCACTACTCCCACGATCGTCCGCTTGTCCAGAGCGGCCATAACCTCGTCAACCCCTCCTCGTCGTATACCCCCACCGGGGAGAACGAGACCGGGATAGCGCCCGTGGCCGCTGTGCCGAGCGACGGCCTCTTTGTCCGGGGTATCGGGGTGATCCTCGACCGGACCCCTGAAGACGTCGCTCTCACCCGGAGCGGGGTGGAGATAGCGAACCTCGACTGGCTCCTCGATTCGGCGATGCGTCTCGGCGGGCGACACCCACGCGCGGTCTTTGAGGGGGAGACGTTCACCGTCACCGTGACGGTGGAGGCGAGGAACGTGACGATCACGGAGGATGACCCGGCCTACGTCGTCCTGGTGCCGCCGCCGGACGAGACCGGGGTCTACGAGATCACCCGGACCCGTGAGGTCCGATCCCTCGGGGACGGGGAACGCGGTGTCTGGGAGTTCTCGGTCGCTACCCGCACCGGGAGACTGACGCTTGAAAACCTCACCCTTGCCGAGGAGCGGCTGGTCACCAACCTGACGTCGAACCCGGACCTCTTCGCCTTCCACGCCTACGCGCTTGCCGGCGGCCAGGAGGTGCCTTCGGCGGGCGTCTCCGACCCGGTGATCGCCATCCGGCCCGATGGGGATGCGGTGACGGCGGAAGCGTCGTTGCTTCCCGGCCTCTACGCAGTTCTGGGCGTCGAGAACTCGACGCTCCGCCCATCGGAGACGATGATGGGAGCGTGGGCGCGGGGCGTCGATCACGAGACGATCGCCGCCGCGGCGGTCGGGCATCTCGAGGCCCTGCGCGGTCTCGGGAAAGAAGATGTGGCGGCTTTCTATGCTGCGGAAGGGGGCGCCGGGGCGGATGAGCGGTCTGCGTCCTCGCCGTCGATACTCGACCTGATCGTGGGATTCTTCCAGGGGCTGCTGGGCGGGGCGCCTTCCTCGTAGGATGCGGGATGCGCTCTTGTGGAGCCACACGCCCCTCCCCTCTCGTTGAAGAGTGATTCAGATCTACACGTATCCAGAACAGTCGAGGAACTGCCCGCCCCGGTAGCAAGATATATTCCGCCCGCTGCCGCAAAGGGATATAGCCGATGGCAAGAGAGGATACCATAGACCGGCGAATCTACATCGAGAGAGACGGGACTACGCTACTATACGCCGAACCTTCAGACAGGCGCTTCATCTATGAGATGGCCTTTGAGGACCCGGGTATCTGGCGGTCCATGCTCGAGAAGAAGGATGATTTTGATTGGTCCGAGTTGAGGGACGAGGAAGAGCAGTTCTTCGGTAGCGTTCCCGGCAAGAGCAAATATCTGCTGATACGGTATCAGGGCGAGATCGTCGGGACGATCTCGCATACGCACAACGATGGGCGGATAGAGAACCTGGAGCTCGATATGTGGCTCCGTTCAGAGAAATATACCGGGAGAGGCATCGGCTCCGCCGTGATAGCGATGCTGATAGACCGGCTGGTCGAAGAGCACGGTATCCGAACCTTCATCATCCGGCCGTGGGTGAAAAACTCCCGCGCCGTGAGGGCGTACGAGAAGTGCGGCTTTCGGCGGCGTAATGACTTTGATCCCGCTGACTATTACGGAACATACCTGGAGCGGTACGGCGAGGGCGATTACGGTAGACTGGAGACCGCAAACATGGTCCTTGAGGTCGGCTGCTGATCCCGGGGGATTAGTATGTACACGATACGGCAGGAGCGGCCGGCGGATTATGAGGACGTCTATCAACTCGTAAAGAGGTCGTTTGCCACAACCGCCCATTCGGATGGAACCGAAGCGGATTACCTGAACGAACTGAGAGGAAAGGAGACGTTCATCCCCGAACTCTCGCTGGTGGCGGAGGATGCAGAAGGTAGCATAGTAGGACAGATTGTGTTGTATGCAACCGTAATTGCCACGAACGACGGCCCGGTCACCTCCCTGGTGCTATCCCCGATCAGCGTCCGCCCGGACCGGTTCCGGCAGGGCATCGCCCGCGCCATGATGGACCGGGCTTTCCAGATCGCCCGCGAGATGGGATATACCGCGGTCTTCCTCTGCGGCGAATCCGAGACCTATCATGGACTGGGGTTTTGCGCATCGTGGATGTTCGGCATCTTCCATAAAGACGACCCCCGGGCCGGGTGGTGCATGGCAAAAGAACTGATCCCCGGTGCTCTGGAGGGCATCCGGGGGACGATAGAGATCGTTTGATGAGAAGTACCTCCGGGTTTCTCCGGTTTGTTTGGAGCGTATTGGTGTTCTTGCTGCCTAGAAGCAAGGGTATCTGGAGTATGAGAATACCTGAATGGCCTCGCGTAACGACGCATATCCAAGGTAGGTGGAGTTTTTGCATCGTTAAATGCGAGCAACGGTGGATAGAGCGCCTGAAGTTTGAGAAGCCAGAAAAATTCCAAGATGGAAATGGGAGTGAATGTGAATCTAATTGTAAACCGCGCCGAAAGCGTCCTGGTAGAGATAAAGGGAACAAGAAAAGGGAACCAGAAGATCAGTACACTATTTGAGAGTGAATATCAAGGGTGTATATCTGCGCGCCTCTACTTGAAGACCTTTCCCTATCTAAATATTTATCGCAAAGTAGGTCAATAGACACTCAATGGTATTCCATATTTTAAAATGTCCTAAGTGTGGGATCCCACACGAGTGGGATGAAAGTCCCCCTTTGTATTGTAAGAATTGTGAAGCTGCTTTCGACGTTAAACGAGGACCTGAACAACCCATGAAATTAAATCCAGCGTCGTTAACACACCCTACCAGTAAGGAAGAAATTTCAACAATGTATGACACTAATGCATTCAGGATTTTTGGAGTTGAAAGCAATACTCATAAAAAAGAAATAAAGAGTGCTCAACAGGCTTCAAAAACTCGGGCGAAGTTAGGCGCTCCGATTCTAATATCTGATCCACTGGACTTCCTGAATCGAATTCCAAGGGATGAAAGATCACTTCGTGATGCACAAAACTGTATTGAAACACCAAGGTTGCGCATTAGTGAGAGGCTTTTTTGGTTTATTAACGTTAATCAAAATGATGCTGAAGCTCTTGATAAATTAAAAAAAGGCCAATATACTGATGCAATAAGTGTATGGAGTACATCTGAGGAATTGTCAGCATCAATCAATCTTGCGATTCTCTGTCATGCATACTATCTTAAACAGGATATAAACGCAGAGAATACTAAACAATGGGCGCGTATTTTTGAGCGATGGGCGAAACTCTTTAAAGATGAGAGATATTGGGTTTTTTTTGAGGAGATCGAACAACGGTCTGACTTTGAACCTCTCGCTACGCTTGATGATTTTAACTCACTAAAAACCGACATTTGGGGAATGTTAGTAAAGCCAAATGTCAGTTGCATGAAGAGAGCAATAGCTACGAACTCAGAGGATATTTTTCAGCGACATCTTGAGTTGATCCGCACATCTAATATTCCTCCCCGAGTAGTCTCTGAAATCGAATATGATATTCTCGCACCTCTGGAAGAGAAACTGATAGAAAGTCTCGATGAGGTAAATAGATTAGTTTCTGAAAACTGGGAATCATCATGCTCCATTTCTGAGAAAAAGACAGGTATCGATCGGATTTTAGAATCATTTAAGATGAGCACATTAAATAAAGCTGAAGAATTGTTGCGGTTAGCGGGAGAAAGTTCTGATTTATCAAAGAATATACGAGAAAAAATCGCTTTCTGTCTTCGGAATATTGCTATATGTTATCATAATGAAATTGAATCTTCCGAATTAGCAGCTGTTATTTTAGAGGAAGCAAAGGTTTATGCTAAAGATATGCCTGTTTTAATGAAGATAAATGAAGATTTAGCAGTAATATCTAAAGTTATAAACGATGCCCATGAATTCGAAGAATTTGCGGAATATTATGAAAAGATAGGAAAATATGATCTGAATATCTCTAAAAATCAGATCTCTTTTAAAGACCAATGTTATGAAATACAAGATGTCACTGGCATTAAATACGGCATACTCGAAGAAAGTTTTAATGGAGTTCCAACGACTCGTTCTTATGCAATTTGGTTGAGATTTGGAAGTGACAATTGTCCTATTAACTCCTCATCGAGATGTGTTTCCTCTTCTGATGAAAGAATTATGATGATTGAATGCGCTGATAAAACTTGGTTTGGTATCGATAAAATCCGAAATAGATTTGATGAGATTATTAGTAGGCTGTTCCATTTAGTTCAGATCCCTCTGATTAATAAGATGATTCAGGATTTTGAATCTGGGCGAAGGATATACATATCTGATATTGCTATTGATTTTACAGGATTTTATAAGGATTTCAGTTACAACCCTGTATCAAAAGGCCTAATCTCGTTATCATCGAAACTGTTAGGTACTACAGATTTGGTGACGAAAGAGGGAAAACATAAGCATTTGTCCTGGGATAATTATCGGGGACATAACACGTCCGATGGAAAAATTAGGATATTTGATGATAAAGGTCCTTGGTTCAGTCTAAGCGCCCGTGACCACTGGAATGCAGTTAACCTCCCTTACTTTCTCGATCATATGCATGAAGATGGAAATCTCGTCCGATCTATTGAAAAATGTATTTCCGGCGTCACTGCTGTTAAAGACGAACAATCCGAAGTAATAAATACTCTTGACAATTCCCTTAAGATCGATCCAAATAATTGGATGACTTGGTTGCAGAAAGGGCGAGCACTAAGGCATTTGGGACGATTGGAAGAAGCTCTTGCTGCATTTGATCGATTAATAGAGATTGTACCGAATGATCCTGATGCTTGGAATTTCAAAGGCCTAACTTTACTTGAGACAAATAAAGAAGTTGAGGCACTTGATTGTTTTGAGAGAGCACTCGAAATTAATTCACAACTCGCTCATGTATGGTGTAATAAGGGAATGGCGTATTCACAACTCGCTGATACGCAGAATAATGGTGGAATGACATTTACAGCACTCACGAATTATCAAAATGCTGTGTGTGCATTAGATAGGGGTTTAGCAATAGAATTTGATCAAGACATTAAGGAGATAAGAGATCAAATTCAATCGAGTATTCAATAAACACATGAGGCCGGGGTCACAATTCCGCAGTAAAAGTTTCTGGAGAATGGCTTTGTTTAATCCCCAACTTGCTTTTGTGGGGGTCATCCCTAAAATCTCTGATATCCGTGAATAGGGCTTGCTCTGATAAGATAAGCCCATCATCTCGAAGGCCGAATGCGGCTGGATAGAGTGTGGCTTTGAGTACCGCATTTTGGAGAGAGGTTTTCCCTGTTGTGATCTCTATGTTCCACTGCATAAGAAATCTGGGTTCGGTTCCCCCCCATTAGTAGTCGGGGCGCGACCATCCGGTCAGGGCGTGGGGATATAGTTTCCATTTCCACCATGACTGGAACAGGGTTTCAAAAAGGGAAATCGGTCGTTTGGTAACAATTTGGACAAATAAACTATTGTCATCCACTTTATGAGTTGCCTGGGTAATCGACTCAGTTACGGTAACGTCTCAGATCTTCTGTAATTTGCCTGAGCCCTGTCTCCTTGCTTGATCATTCCTTCTCCATCGTCAAATACCTTCTGCCGATAACCCACTCCTCGTTGATGTCCATCAGGATGGATCCGACCAGCCGGAGAAGGGATGCCTCGTTCGGGAACACGCCTACAACCTTGGTTCTCCGTTTCAGTTCCCTATTGACCCGCTCCACCATGTTCGTCGTTCTGAGCCGTTTCCCGTGCGGTTTTGGGAATGCCGTATAACTCATGAGCCCCGAGAGAAATCGCTCGATGGTGTTGGCTGCTTTCCGGTATCCCCGGGCATTCAGGTCATCGGCAAGATCCTGGAGTCTCTGCTCACTCCCATACGCTTCCTTCAGCCCCTCTACAACCTCCTTCTGGTGTTTCCGGGGAATATTCCTCAAGACGGCGCGGGTACAATGAACCTGACACATCTGCCAGGATGCACCGAGGAAGGCGGCTTCAGCCGCCTTCTGGATGCCGGTATGCCCATCCGAGACGACCAGTTGAACCCCGGTGAGTCCCCGTTCTTTGAGCTCCTCGAACAGTCCTGACCAGAATTCTTCGTTCTCACAATCCGTGATTCTTGCGCCCAGGATCTCCCGGTAGCCGTCGTCCCGGACGCCGGCGACCACCAGGACCGCTTTGGTGACGTATCGTGCTCCGTCCCGGATTTTGTAGTAGGAAGCATCCACGAAGAGATACGGGATAGCCTGTTCGATCGGCCGCAGGAGGAATGCCTGCACCTGGTCGTCGAGGTCCTTGGCCAGCCGGGAGACCGAAGCCGGGGAGAGCTGGTCGATCCCCAGATGACTGACGATCTCCTGGATCTTTCTCGTCGAAACTCCCTGGAGGTAGGATTCGACAATTGCGTTCACCAGAGCTTTCTCCACCCGGGCATAGCGCCCGAAGACCTGTGTCTCGAACGGGAGCTCCCGGAACTGCGGTTTCCGGAGGATTGTCTCCCCGTATCGGGTCTTGAGGGATCGGTCTTTGTAGCCGTTCCGATGCGCTTTCCGCGCATCAGTGCGTTCGTACTGGGCAGCTCCTGCCTGCTGGAGGGCCTCTGCGAGCATCACCTGGTTGAGGAACCCGGTGATGAGGTTCTTCATGCCATTCTCCTGATCGGAAAGATAATCTTCGATTAACGCTAAGGGATCCATGGCCCTGTTTCTCCTTTGTCCAAATCTAGGTTGGATCCAGGGCCAATTCAATTTTACAGAAGATTCGTTACGCTACCTCAGTTACTTAGGATATCGTGGCCTTGGGGCAACCCCTCTCTGTTGGATGTTATCGTATCTGGAAGACATTTCCATTGATAAACTGGATGGATTACGCTTGATAGAATCTGTTATATGATCACAATTTATGGGCAACCCTTCTTTCATTGCAGCTCGCGCTGCATCATCAAGGATATATTTCACATCACTACATGAATATCCGTCGAGCTCGAGAGCGATGCCCTCTAAATTGAGCGGATCTTGTGGTCGGCCCTTTAAATATACCTTCAGAAGTTCTATCCGCGCCTCAAGATCTGGGGGTTCGACATAGATCAACTTGTCAAATCTCCCAGTCCTTAATATGGCGGGATCAATCCTATCCGGTTCGTTTGTTGCAGCGAGTATAACTATTCCTTTATTTGAACATTCATTGAGTTGATAGAGAAATTCATTCACTTCTTCTGATTTGAATTGTTGATGACCCCCTAACAACGAACGAGGTGGAACAAAAGCCTCGAACTCATCAATAAAGATGATAGATGGAGCATGCTGTTCAGCGTCATTGAATATGTCACGTATTTTCGAGACGCTATCATGGATGAACGGACTTGCTATTTCCGAGGGAGAAATCTCAATAAAGTAATGATTCAATTCTTCAGCTAATTGTCTTGAAATGAACGTTTTCCCACAACCCGGCGGGCCGTAGAGAAGAATTCCGTTCGGAATGTTTACCTGATATAACTTGTAGATCTCTGGGTTCAGGATAGGGTGAATTACCTCTTCTAATAGTAGTTCCTTAAGTTTCTTCATTCCAGCAACTTTTGCCAGACCCCGTGGTTTCGAAAGACAGCATTCATCTGCTTCTCCTAACGATTGTGGGATATGTGGTAATTCTAAACTAATGTGCTGGTCAAATAATGCCTTTTTTAGACTATGTTCAAGCGTTTCTAATGAAGATTCTATTTGATTATTCTTTAGCAGCTCTGTTTTCAAAAAAAGGGAAAATCTTTCACTTATATCTGGGTTCCATTTATGTGGTAGGGGGATATCGTTTCCCTTTAATCTCGATGGTTCTTCTTCAATGTTGATGCCGGTTGCAAATCGATATACAATTTTGAGAAGTGATCTGTTTGAATGTAAGTATTCATGATTTTTGTAGTTAAATCGATTTGCAATGAATAATGGAATGATGATAGATATGTCGTCAGTTGTCGCCAGAATAAACGATCCTTCATCAACCATCGGAATTAAATTGTTTTCTTTTGCATGTTTACATAGCCGTATCAGATCTCTTAAGAGAGATATCGATTGGTTTTCAGTGAGTAATTTTCCACCGTTTTTTATCTCTTGAAAATTATGAGCGATCTGAACTGTTGCTAAAAAAAGAAAGTGATCACGAAATGCAATCCTCGTTTTTTCCAGAATTGAGATATTCTGGAGGAGTATCCACCATTTTTGGTGAAGCTCACTGGTCGCAACTGCTTCAGTATCTGTTTCGCAATGAATAACTACCCCAAAAAGATTTTTGTGGATTGGATGAACGAGTTGATAGACCTCGAGGCCATCTGAACAACAGCGTACAGTACCTATTGACCCTGATGATAAGAACTCCTTGCCTTTTGGAAACGATGGTCTGTTTTTTATCATGTGCACACATTATTTTCGTTTTATTCCAGGTTCAAATCTCTCTTCCTCCTCTGCTTGCACGGTACTCTTTGGCAGTAATTCCCAGAGGCCTTTGATTATCTCTTTTAAGGTGTCACCATCTCCACGACTAATTGCACCTTGCCCAAGTGCAATCAGTCGTTGGGATTCTTGTATGTTAACAAAACTCTCTCTGTTTTCGCACAACTCCTCAAAAACTTGCCTAATATACCAATCCTGCTCGAAGAGAATTCTCCACCTTAAGTTATCCATGTCCTTGGTTATTTTAATTAATGCCCGCTCATTTTCCTCGTCAACTTTTTTATCTGCTTCATAATTCAATAGTTCAAACTCTTTTTTATCTATCGAGGTTCCCCACGTGGTCACAACTTCTTGAGTTATCGCTCTATACTCTCGCAATTCTCGTAAAACGATTGAAAATTTCCTTTTAACGGAAATATCGTTCTCGATTCTGCTAAGATCTCCTCGTATTTCTTTTGACTTCTCAATCACTCGTTTTGCATCATCTGGATCGTTTGAACTTTTGTTTTGGTATCTTTTATTTTCCTCGGTGAGTTCTTCTAGTTTCATTCTAATTTCATTCAACTCTTTTTTAATATTACTGGCACTGCTTTCTTCTTGGGCAAACTCATTTAAATTGACTATTCTTTCAAGATGATTGTCAATCTCCCTATCAACCTCTTTTACCTTCTCAACAACAATATCTTCACTCTCTTTTGGGACATAGACTCGTTCCTGAAAATACTGACCGATTACGGGAACAAAGGCCTGCACTTTCATGAGCCTGGATGTGGAAATCTCAATTGAAATTTCAATGTCCGCTCCTTCAGGAATCGGCCTTCGAATCTCTTCAGAGCGGATTTTAAGCGCACCGACAATGTTATTCGCTTCTGGATCTGCTAGGTTTTCACCCTCCCAGATCTTTATCGCAAGATAATCATCGTTTAGGCCAGGGGTTAATGTCTTTTTCGCTGTATAGGTGATATTCTTAAACGCGGGAAGTGGGGTTGAGCGACTAAAGATAATATCTATCTCTTTTTTCCTGTCATTATTGATAACTTCTACACCAATTGTATGTGGTAGAGGTGGCTCTGAAAGAGTCAATCCGTGACGGATTATTATTTTTTCTGGATTTGGAGTGAGGTCATTGCCTTTTTCATCTCTGGCATAGATCCAGAATTTATTTGTTGTATCTTCTAGTAAATAGGCATCAAACTCGAAGTAGTCATCTTTTACGGGAATCCAACCGCTATCCCAATGGTTGGACTCTGATTGGATTGATATTTCAATTGATTGAGTGCCTTTGGGTTTTCTCTCAACCTTTCCAGCAACTAATGTTGTTGTTTCAGCCCAGACTGGTTCGTATGCAAGGTTGAGAACAACCTCAGACTCTGAATAATTTTCAGTTGTAGGAAGATTGGTACGTTTTGGTAATGGTAGTGTGGATGCATAGATTGCAGCACCGCGAGCAACAACAGTCATTGGATCAATTGAGAATTCTAAACGAATGCCTAAATGTGATTTGAGCATTTCTCGTAATATTGGCATATAAGTAGATCCCCCTACCAATATTACTGTCTCAATATCACTTGTGGTTAACTTCGCGTTTTTCAATGCGCTTTTACAGAGCTCAATTGTTTTTAGAATATATGGTTCGACCAATGGTTGCAGGTCCATTCTAGTAATTGGGATATCCGCCTCAATTACGGCGCCCTGTAGATCATCTCCAACATCAAAAATACTGATAATTGTTCTGTCTGAATAACTTAATTCTATTTTAGCTTCTTCCGCTTTTACTCTCAGTATTTGAGACAACCTTCGATGAAATGTTGGATTCTCCTGTTGACTGGGCAATCTGAAATTAGTTTCCAGGTGTGGCCAGAGTATTGTTTCCACAATTAATCGATCGAAATCCTTACCCCCAAGCATGTTGTTCCCTTGATGTGCCAGAATTGACATGTTACCATCTTTGGTGGAAATAAGGGCGAGATCAAAAGTTCCACCGCCAAGATCGTACACAAGCCATTTTTTATCCCGGGAATCCGCTTTCATGCCATACGCGATTGACGCGGCGAGGGGTTCCTGCAATAGAGGAGCATCTTCAAGCCCAGCAAGAGTTGCTGCACGAGCCGTTGCTTCACATTGAAGTTGACCGAATGCTGCAGGTACAGTAATTACAGCACATTCTACTTTTTCGTCAGTTTGAAGCCGAACGTCGGCTAGTAGAGATTTTAAAACCTCAGCTGATAACTCTTCAGGAGATAGGGAAAGCGAGGCTGCTGAAAAATTAATTTTATCGCTTTGTCCCATAAGGCGTTTGAATTCTGATGCGACGTTTTCTGGGTCTAAAATAAGGGTCTGATACGCCCTTTTTCCACAAAGAATGCGCTTATTTTTGTCTATCCTTATAACAGATGGAGTCAATTCATTTTGGTCGCGATTCTTAATAACACGGATGTTTGTTCCATCAAATTTTGCTATCGCTGAATTAGTCGTGCCAAGATCAATACCATAATTTATCATATCAGTCATCTTACTCCTCGTGGATCAACATTGGTACGTCTTCCAGCGTACCTTTTTCGAGAATAACTTGACCTTGATTTATAACCTGGCCATTCAATAAGACAAGAGGTTCAATTACCTCCTTGATAGTAACTGATCCTTTTGGTAGTTGCGAATTTTCCTCGATATCAATTACTTCCAATGCCATCCCAGCATCATATGCTTGATTCTTTAGTTCGACAAACGAAATGCCTTCTTTTTCAAACAAATAGAAGAGGTTTAAAATTGAATGCCTGATTACTGTAAATTGCTTCTCTTTAATGGGCTCAATGTGATTTCGAAGACGCCAAACTTCAACAGCACATTTAATGAAATTTTTTCTCTCAATTTCGAATGTATTTCTCTTGGTAACATTCACGTCACAAATGCCCCCGACCATTTACATTAAGTGATTCTAAAACAACATTAGATAAATAACTTATTACTCAGATCACTCCTGCGTTAGTGGCTGAAAAACTTTTTACTTCTTTTAAGGGATTCTTACAGAGTACTGCGTGATCATAATTGCATTCGTTACGATCAACTGGCGATATTAACAAGCACCATGACTAAAAATTGGAGTAATTATCCTGATACTTTACTGGAATGTAACTATAGAGGTACGTCCCGGCTAAAAACTGGGGGCTTCCCCTTACGCCTTTCTAAACTCCTTCCAGAGATACGCGAGCCCGAAGCATCCCGAGAGCATCATGTCCCCGAAGGGCGCCGCCTGGTAGGCTTCCGGGAGCAGCCGGAGCCGGTTCGGGCCGGTGACGACGACGGCACCGGTCTTGAGTGGTCTTCGGATCGCCGCCCCGTGGCCGTTGTCGTCGAAGACCTCCTCTGAGGTCAGGGTGCCGTCGGCGAGCCGCCGGATGTAGTCCTGCAGTTTCGCGGGGTCGAGCGCGCCGGTGTGGTGCTCGAAGAGCCCGTGGATCTCCCGCCCTTTCAGGGTGAAGCAGAGGGTGTGTCCGTTTCCGGCGTTGACGAGGGTCACCCCGTCCTTTGCCATCTGCCGCACCCGCGGGTCACAGAGCGTCCCGATGAGGGCGACGGGGCCGGTGTCGGTGACGAGCGCGTCCGGTGCCTGGCTCCGGACGGCCTGCATCCGGGTCATGTCGGCGAGCGGCGGGTCGGTAACCAGCGAGAGGAGGTCCCAGTCCCCGGCGTCCAGCCGCTCCCGCATCAGTTCGAACCGGTGGATGCGGTTGCTCCGGTGCGGCGAGTAGCCGTGATCCTGGACTGCGACCGCGACGTTCCCGGGGTAGTCCACCCCGAAGAGGGAGAGAGCCTGCCTGAGTTCCTGCTCCATGTAGTCGGTGGTGCGGACGGTTTCCGCGTCCCCCGGTGGGGTGGCGCGGATCTCGACTCCAAGCGCTCGCACCCGTTCCGGGTCGTCGTGGAGGGTGAGAGCGGCCTCCTCTGTGGCGTAGACGGGAAGGCCTGCTGCCAGATGTTCGCGTATTGCGCCGGTGTTCGCGCCACCGCCCATCAGGTATCCGTCCAGGAAGACCGGGAGCCCGGCGCGGGTTGCCTGCCGGATCTTCTCCGCCGTCACCACGGTCGGGGAGGGGAGGACCAGTTTGATGCTGTTCTCGATCGATCGGCCGGGCTCGTAGACCAGGATGTCCTGGGTGCCCCGGCCGACATCGATGGCGAGGAGTGATGTTTTCAGGTCGATCATGGGTATGCCTCTCGCATAGCGCCGCGGTCTTCTGCCGGGCAGTTCCTAACTGAGTCTTCCCGGCAAACCAAAAAAGGTATGATCCCGGTCAGGCATCCGCCCGGTCCGCCGCCGGGGAGGTGCCGGCACCGGTTGCCCGGTCTTGGCGCGCCGGTTTCAGTTCCCGGTACTCCTTGAGGGAGACCGTCAGGTCGCGGGTGAAGGCGAAGTAGCCGATCTGGGTCGTCCGGCAGAGGTTCATCGCCATTTCCATCAGCCCCCGGGGATCGGGGCGCGCTTCCCCGAGCCAGATATGGAAGATGTTGCCGCCGTCCACGACGGGGAAGAAGACGTGCTCGATCTCGATCCTTTTTGTGAGCGGGACGGGGGCCGCCGGGGTGACGTGGGTGCCGTTCGTGTAGTAGATGGGGAGATCGAGCGTCGTGCCGAGCATATCGAGCGCCGTATCCGCGTCGCCCTTGATGACCTTGATCGCGTGGTCGCGGAACCGCTCGTCGAGGAGGTCGGCGACCGCGAACCGCTGGCCGGTCGTCTCCGCCGGGGTGCGGGCGAGGGCGATCGTCATGTTGTGCTTCTTCGAGAGTTCGCGCGCGTACATCTCGAGTTCGGTCATCGCCCGGACGGCGAGGCGGAACGCCTCCTTCGACTCGTGGAGCTGGTGGCCGGTGAAGTGCTGCACCATCTCGTTGACCCCGACGACGCCGATGGTGTAGACGAGCCCTTCGAGATCCACGGCAATCGCGCCGCGTTCGCCGGTGTTAGGGTCCTTCGGGCGCTGCATCGCAAACGGCATCCTGCCGTTCGTCCGGATGAGGGACATCCAGCGACGCTTGATACGGTAGAGGTCGACGGCGATGTCCATGAGCGATTTCAGTTCGGAAAAGAGCCGTTCCTGGTCGCCCTCCGCCTTGTACGCCGCCCGCGGACAGTTGATCGACATCACCTGCCAGGATCCCATCGAGAAGTGCTTCCCCTCGCGGAAGTAGAGCTTGTCCTCGAACTGGTCGTCCTCGTCGGCGAGGGAGGAAAATTGGTACGCGCAACATTGATAGCACGAGATCCCCTCTCCGGCCCCCCGGTAGGCGGGGATCTGGTTGTCGTAGTAGGGGCTGCCGTACTTGGACGCGAGCTCGAACGTCATCAGGTAGAGATCCTGGTAGGTCGGGAGATCCGGGTGCTCGCGGTTGAACTCCTCGTCCTCGGTGAGGAAGTCGGGCTCGATGCTGATCTCGGGTTTCGGGAAGGAGAAGGGCTTGCCCCAGTAGTCGCCCTCGAGCATCACCTCCATCAGCGCCTTGAAGAGGAGCCGGACCTCCCGCTCGAACTCGCCGTAGGTCCGGAGCGGCGCCTGTTCTCCGTTCCAGACCTTGCCGCGGTAGACGCAGGGCTTGTCCTTCCAGAGGGTCGGGACGCCGGGGGAGAGCTGGACCGACGAGAAGACCACCTGGCCGCCCCGGGCGACCATCATCTGGGTCATCTCGTAGACGAACATCTGCATCAGCTGCCGGATCTCCTCGTAGTCCATCCCCTCGAAGAAGGGCGCCATGAACGTGAGGAAGTTGTAGTAGCCCTGGCCGCCGGCGAAGTTCGTCTGGGCGGAGCCGAGCGCCTTGACCGCGTGGAGGACCGCCACCTCGGCCCGCTTCGCGGGGCCGGCGACCGAGGCCTTCGTCCCGTTCCCGTCGGGCATCAGGCCGTAGTAGAAGAAGTAGCGGAGATCCCAATCCTGGCAGTTGTGGATGAGGAGGCCGTCCGATGCGTAGAACGTGTGGCTCTCCTCGCTCCCGTCGCCGTCGAGGAAGAGGTCGTAGACGTACTCGCCGGTGGGCTCCGCGGACCCGATCTCGACAACCGTCTCCTCCCGTTCGGCGGTCCGTGTTCCCTTCACCGCGGAGAGGAACCTGTCGATGTGGTTCTGCCGTTCGTCGAGGAATGTGGCGTACCGGGCGAACGTCTCGATGTTCTTCCTCCCGTTGAGCTGGAGCCGGTAGAGTGTCCGCCGCTCTTCTTCGCCGTAGAGTTCGACGATATGCGGCGACATCCCGAGCGAGGTGAGCAGGAGCGAGAGTTCCTGCCGGAGCGCCGGGGAAGCGGTGGTGTAGTTGACGATGCAGTCCGATTTTTCCGGGCGGTAGTATGCCGAACCGTCCCCGGTGAAGAGGGCGGAGAGGAACTCGTGGAGGAGCACGTCGTCCAGGTGGTAGACGATCCAGGGGAGGCGTTTTCCTGCTGCCCCCTCGGGGATGGCAAAGACGTAGCGGAAGAGCAGGTAGGCTGCCTTTCCGCCGAAGTAGACCTGCAGCGCCCGGTTTCGCTCCACCTCGACCCCGTAGATGGTCGTGGTGTCGGGAGCGCCGCCGGCGACCGTTGCATAGGTGTTCAGGGCAGCGCACGCCGCGGCCTGGATCGCGGGCGCCTGCCGGTTCTCGGTGATCGCGAGGTTGTACTGCCCGACCGCCGGGGCGGCGTTATAGTTCCCCTCCGAGACGAAGAACCCGAGGAGCCGAACGAGTTCCGGCGTAAGGGTGAGAAGGGCAGGGAGTTCGTGCTCGCTCCCCGCGGCCCCGATGGTGACCCCGGCGTAGTCCTCGATGCCGTAGCGACGAGAGAAGGCTGCAAAGAGTGCGACCGGCATGATCCCGCGCGTATACCACTGCTTCTGGTGCTCGACGCCGAGCTCCCGCGAGATCTCGGCGTATGAAGCGGCCTGCCTGCTCTGCACCACGTGGCTGAAGATCCCTTCGGCACCGCGGACGTAGACGTTCCCGAGGAGTTCGGCCGGAACCGATGCGGATAGTTCCCGGACGAGATCGATCGTTCCGATCGTCTCCCCACGAAGACCGTCGGCCGCGGAGATTCTGTAGAAGGCGTCCCCGGGCCTGACCTCGTCGGCACGACGGACGGCCATCCCTTCATCGGTCCGCACCGGGATCCGGTGCTCGCCGGTGACCCGGAGCGTTCGTCCGCTGGACGTCCGGATCCGGCGCATCTCGCCCGGCTTCACCCTCCGGCGAGTCACCTTTGCGACCCGCCTCCAGCCTCCCGGGGTGAGTGCAGAGAGGTCCTGCGGGAGCCACGCATCGCCATCGATCGGGAGCTCGTCAAGGCGAATACTCCTGGTGCGGTTCTCCATCCGCAGGGGCACAACCGTGCTCCCGTCGATACAGAACGGGCGAGTACCAAAGTATTCCAGGTCGTGGATGTGGAGATCGCCGCGGAGGTGGTGGTCCGCAAGGTCCGGGGGGAGTTGCAGGAGGTACTGCTCCTTGCTGATCTTGTCCGCCTTCTTCTTGTGGGATGTCTCGGCGTTCTCCTGGAGGTTCGCGTTGTCGTGCGCCTCGAACCCGCGCCCGACGTCGATGAGGTGCGCATCGAAGACCGGGGTTCCCACCCGGGTGCAGACGTTGCGGTAGGGGACGAGGCCGCGCTCGAGGAGCGTCATGTTGACGATCTCGCGAATCAGGGGGCCGGAGAGCGACTGAAGACCCAGCATCTGGATCTTCTTCTCGACTCTCCGGGCGATATCCTTCGCCGTCTCCTCGTCGGCCCCCTCGTAGCCGTAGAAGGTCTCCACGAGCCGGGTCTCCTCCAGAATCTGCCTGACGATCCGGTTCCGGTCCCAGTCGAGGAGGAAGCCGCGGGATGTCCTGACCTTCGGGAACGTCGGAACGAACTCCCCGAATAGAGTCGCCTGTGTCGACTTGCGGGTCAACCTCATGCCTCCGCGATCAGGTCGGCGACAAGGTTTTCCTGGAACGCGCCGCCGCTGAAGAGATCGGCGGAGGTGTAGAATGCGTCGCCCTTCTGCAGAACCGGCGCTTCCTGGACGAACACGCCGTTCATGCGGAGTTCGGTCAGCGCCTCGGCGGACGCCATGTCGCACTCGACGAAGGGGACCTCCTTTGAGTTCAGGAACTCTTTGAGTATTTCGCAATTCGGGCAGAATTCCAGTGTGTATACGGTGAATTGCGTTGTATCTGAAATGATAATACCCCCGGATTATTCGGTCACTATATTTTCGTTTTGCACGGTTATAACAGATCTCATTCTATGCGGGGCGCTGCTTCTCATCGGTGAGCATATTCCCGCACCCCTGTTGCGGATGCCCGAAAACCTCCTGCCGGGCGGATTCCCCGGCCGCCTTGCGCTCTGTTGTGGCGCTCAAGTCTCCGCCGGACAATCACCATTTTGTAGGGTGAAGCACGATAGTACGGTAGTATGGTCAGGACGTTCGTTGCAATCGATCTGCCGGAGGATCTCCGGGAGCGCGCCCGTGAGTCCCAGGAGATCCTGAAACGGTCGTCCGGACGGCTCGCCATCGTCGACCCTGCAAACCTCCATCTCACGGTGAAGTTCCTCGGGGAGATCGATCCGGCGCAGGTCGATCCGGTCGTCGAGGCGCTCCGGGCTGTCCGGGCCGCTCCCTTCAGCCTGACGGTCGGGTACCCCGTCTGCAACCCGCCACGAAAGCCGCGGGTGATCTGGTGCGACGTCACGGACGGCGGGGAGAGCGCCGCGCTTGCCCGGCAGGTGGACGATCTCCTCGCGCCTCTCGGGTTTTCCCGGGAGACGCGTCCTTTCCGCCCCCACGTGACCCTTGCCCGGGTGAAAGAGTTCCATCCCTCGCAGTGCCGGGAGGCGGCGTCCATCCCGCGCGAACCGCTCGGGACCTGCCGGGTGGCGAGCATCAAACTCAAGAAGAGCACGCTGACGCCCCGCGGCTCGATCTACGAGGATCTCGCGGAGGTCGCGCTGTGACCCGGTGCCCCTGCGAGGAGGAGGTGCTTGAGCGGATCCGCCCCACGCCCGAAGAGCGGACCTATATCCGTGCAATGGGAGAGCGGCTGATCGAGGCGGTGGAGCGTTCGGGGAAGGCGAAGGCGATGATGGTCGGTTCGGTCGCCCGCGATACCTTCGTCCGGGGCGACCGGGATCTCGATATATTCATGCTCTTCGACCCCGCCCTCTCCCGGGAGGAACTGCAGGAGCAGGGGCTCGCCCTCGCGCACCGGATCGCGGAGGAGTTCGGCGCGACCTGGCGGGAGAAGTACGCGGAGCACCCCTACGTCAACGCGACGATCGACTCGCTCGATATCGATCTCGTCCCCTGCTACGCCGTTGCGAGCGCCACCGAGATCAAGAGCGCCGTGGACCGGACACCGTTTCACACCCGCTACATCCTCGCGCACATAGACGACTACGCCGACGACGTCCTCCTTGCGAAGCAGTTCGCGAAGGCAGGCGGGGTCTACGGCTCGGACCATATGACCGAGGGGTTTTCCGGCTACCTCTGCGAGATCCTGACGATCCGTTACGGGGGGTTCCACCCGCTTCTCGAGGCCGCCGCCTGCTGGAGGCCCGGGGAGGTGATCGATATCGAGGAGCACGGGACGAAGGAGTTCGAGGACCCGCTCGTCGTCATCGATCCGGTCGATCCGGAGCGGAACGTGGCGGCGGCGCTCTCGCTCTCGCGGATGTTCGAGTTCGCGGAGCTCGCCCGCGGCTACCTCGCCGGGCCGTCGGAGGCGTTCTTCTGCCGGTCGCCGTCGCCGCCGCTCACCCGGGAGGTCTTCGCCCGTCTCCTCTCTCTGCGGGGGACGCACCTCTTCTCCATCACGTTTGCAACGCCGGACTACACCCCCGACACGGTGGTCCCCCAGCTCCGCAAGTCCGCCGAGTCGATCCGGGAACTCCTGGAGCGAAGCGGGTTTCCGGCCAACCGCATCGATGTCTGCATGGGAAAAGAGCGGTGCATGCTCGTCTTCGAGCTGATGGCTGCGGAGGCCCCGGCGATGCGCCGGCACATCGGCCCGCCGCTCTCGTCGCGGGAGAACGCGGAGAAGTTTCTCGCGAAGTACGTCGGTGAGGAAGTCTTCGCCGGCCCCTACGTCGAGGACGGCCGCTACGTCGTGGAGGTCGCCCGCCCGTTCACCCGGGCCGGCGACCTTCTCCGGTCGAAGACCCTCTTTGAGGTCGCGCTCGGCAAGCATGTCTACCGCTCGATGAAGCAGGGCTGGACAGTGAAGGCCGGTGCCGAGTGCTGGGACGAGGAGTTTTCCGGGTTCCTCTCGGAGTTCCTGGAGCGATCGTCGCCGCTTGCGAGGATCAAGAGGATGACGGGAAGGTAGAGGGGTCCGGCCCACCGGGTGACGGTTGGAAAGTCCTGCCCGGCCTGTGTCGTTCGCCAGGTTCCTCGTCCCGGCGCCGCGGTCGGCCCGGACTTCCGATACCCTTGCCGTTCTTTGTCGGGGGTCTCTCCCGAGACCGGCACCCGGATAGGCATGTCCGGGGTGAGCCGGCTAAAGATGCTCCCAGATCATGGCATAGATGGTGCCGATGAGGGGAAACCCTACAATTCCGAAGAGGAGGTCTTCGAGGTAGAACCCGGTCGGGTAGTCCATCGACGTGACGGTGATGAAGACGCTCGGTATTGTGTAGATCAGGATGAGCATCGCGCCGAAAGCCGTCCCTTTGCTGCCCGGCGGGCCTTGTAACGCGTCCTTTACCAGGTCGAACACGATGGCTGCCGCAAACGACAGGATGAACGGGTAGGCGAAGAAGAACAGCACCAGCGGATCGCCCGCCGGGCGCATACCCCCCAGAGCGAGGGCATCGTAGGGAGCGATAAGCATTATGAGGGCCGAGATGACGAAGTTCACGATGAGGAGGGCTATCCCCCCGATGAACCCCCCTGCAATGATCTTTTTTGCATCCATGGATGTTCACGAGGCGCATCTCTCCTTGACGATATCAAAAACCTTTCTTTTGAGCCGGCGGTGTTGCACGATACGCTTAAAGCTACGCGAGTCTGTTGCTATCTTTCCTGTGGCCCGATGGAAAAACGACGTTGACTTATCCTGAGATTAGAGGAGACGGATCCGTTGCCGGACTTTCGCGGTGGGCGGCGATGACCGCAGGGCTGCGGCAGGCATCCTACCCGTAGCGGCTGGAGGGAACCATCGTCTCTCCCTTCCGGTGCATTTCCGGTCGGTATATCAGCATCGGCGTATCATCCACCTCCATGAACGTGACATCCGGGGTGAAACTCCTCGGCTTCGGCCTTCTCACCTGGCTCCTCCCATTTCTCCTTGCAATCCCCTTCTATTCGCAGGGAGGCGAACCGCTCTACGACATCTTCCTGATCAAGTCGGTCCTGCTCGTCTTCTCCACCGCGCTCGGGACCTTCCTCATCCTGATCTACATCAGGGGCGTACACGCCCGGTTCGTCCGGGAAGGTGCCCTGCTCGGCGGCGTGTGGCTCCTGATCAACTGGGCGCTTGACGCCGTCATCCTCCTGCCTCTCTCGGGGATGGACGCCGGCACCTACATGGCGCAGATCGGCCTTCGTTACCTCAGTATCCCGATCATCGCGGTCGGGATCGGGTATGCGGCCGAGCAGGCCGTCCGGGGGACCGGGTAATCCCTTGGTACCTGTCCTGCCATCAGATACGGATCTTACGGAAGAGGTACGCCCCGATAACGGTCATGAGTACGGTGCACCCGCCCAGGACGGCGAGGCTTGCGAGCGGATGGATCTGTGCTGTCCCGGTGAGGCCGTAGCGTATCCCCTCGACGCCGTAGGTCAGGGGGTCGGCGAGTGTCAGCGGCCGAAGCCATGCGGGCAGGCTGTTGATGGGGAAGAGCGCTCCCGAGAGCCCGAAGATCGGGAAGATCACGAAGTTCATGATGAGCTGGAAGCCGTGCATATCCTCCATCCTCGATGCGATGGCGATGCCGAACGCCGTGAAGGTCACGCCGATCAGCACCATGAACCCGAGGGCGATGAAGAACCCGGTTATGCTGGTGGGCTTGAGCCCGATGAAGAGCGCAAGCACCATGAGGATCAACCCCTGGATGACCGCCGTCGTCGCCCCCCCGAGCGTCTGGCCGAGCATGATCTCAAGGCGCGAGACCGGGGCGACGAGCGTCTCTTTCAGGAATCCGAACTGTTTGTCCCAGATGACCTGGATCCCTGAGAAGACCGATGTGAAGAGAACGCTCATGGCCACGATGCCCGGGATGATGAAGCCCATGTACCCTTCTCCTCCCATGCCCGGGATCTGAACGACCGAGCTCAGCCCAAATCCGAGCACCAGCATGAAGAAAAGGGGCATCCCGAGGCTGCCGACGATCCTGCTCTTCGACCGCAGGTAGCGCTTGATGTTCCGCAGCCAGATGGTGTAAATGATATCCATGCCTACCGCCTCCCTGCCCAGCGGAACATCTGCATCGCCTTTCTGCTGCCTGTCTCCTCCCTGATCGTCCTTCCTGTATAGTGCAGGAAGACGTCCTCGAGCGTTGGTTTGCGGACCGAGAGGGAGGTGATATCGATGCCGTTCTGGTGGATGGCGGTCACGATCCCGGGGATGTGCCGGTCGGCGTCCTGCAGGCGGACCGTCACCGAGCCGTCGTGCTCCTCGATTCCCGAAACCCACGGGGCGGCCAGGAGATTGATGACTGCATCGGGGTTGGGCGAGGCTATGGTGACGACATCGCCGCCGATTGAGGATTTCAGGTTCTCCGCGGTATCGAGCGCTACGATCGTCCCGTGATCGATGATCGCCACCCGGTCGCAGAGCCGGTCGGCCTCCTCCATGTAGTGGGTGGTGAGGATGATGGTGATGCCCTTCTCGTTGTTCAGCTGCTCTATGTACTCCCAGAGGTGGTTTCGTGTTTGCGGGTCGAGGCCGAGGGTGGGCTCGTCCAGGAAGAGCACTTTCGGTTCATGGAGCAGTCCCCGGGCGATCTCGAGCCGGCGCCGCATGCCGCCGGAATAGGTCTTGACGAGGTCATCTTTCCTGTCTTCGAGCCCGACGAGGGTCAGGAGTTCGTCGATACGCTTCCGGCGCACCTCCCCGGGGATCCGGTAGAGGCGGCCGTGGAAGTCCATGTTCTCGTACGCGGTCAGTTCTTCGTCCAGGCTCTGATCCTGGAAGACGATCCCGATAGACTTCCTGACACCGTCTTCATCGGTCACGATATCATGGCCGTTGACTGTCGCCGTGCCCGAGGTGGGTGTGAGCATCGTCGAGAGCATAGAGATCGTCGTCGTTTTTCCCGCTCCGTTCGGGCCGAGCAGCCCGAAGATCTCGCCGCTCTCGATGGTGAACGAGATCCCGTCGACGGCGACGAAATCGTCGAAGGATTTCGTCAGGTTATTGACGCGTATGGCCGGGACGGCTCCGGCTCCGTAGCGTGGTGTATCCGTGTGCATTCGAGCACCTGGTCGTCATTCTTCGGGCGGCTCTTCCGGAGCTTTCTCGAAGATCTGGAGCATTTTTTCGGCGATCCTGCGGAATCTGTCTGCTTTGACGATGGCGATCCCGTGGTCCTCGTCGCCGAGGACCATCAGCGTATCACCGGGTCTGATGTCGAAGATATCCCGGGCCTCTTTCGGGATAACGATCTGACCGCGTTCACCGACTTTGACCGTTCCGAAGATGTGTTTTTTATCATTATGGTCGTGGCGGCAGTGATGGTTGTGGAACATGCAGGTTACCTCGTTGAAATATCCCATGTTGCGTCTTTGTGGTTATCCCGGGCATCCTCTCACCCCGTCAGATAATTCACACAAATCATATTGGTATGTATTATCATACATCATAAACTCCTCGCTCCGGTACACCCCTGACCCTGACTTGAGTGTTGCGGCGTTGCCGGGGGCTGGAAAAAGTGAGAAAAATACTTGCTCCGCCGGGATTCGGCAGGCAATGGTTCGCAACAGGCCGACAGGGAACCTACTGGCCCTGATCCGTCCTCACCCCCAGAATCAGTAAGCGCCAGCCCGGGCCTGCTGGTCTCTTCGGAAGGTTAACCGCTCGCTACCCGGCGTCATATCGGAGTGGCAGTAAAAAAAGTATTATTCCTGCCGGCGCTCTGCCTTCTTCGCCGCCAGGCGCTTGATGAGGGAGAGGTCGACGGCGCCGCCGGTCGCGAGTTTCCCCTGCCAGACCGCACGGTCGACGAACCCTCTCCCGATGTCGTTCCTGATCACGAGCGTCGTGTAGCCGTCCGGCGACCCGACGGCACCCGCGGAGACGTCCGCGTTCACCGCCGTAAAGTCGGTGCAGACGTGGCACCCGGGGCGGACGGACTCCTCCAGCTCGGCGAGCGGGATGGAGATCTGCCGCTCGTCCTGCAGGTAGACGTCCAGTTTGCCCTTGATGTCCAGGCGGTGGATCTCCCATGGCTCGATCTTCTTCTCCGACTGCAGTTTCCCCTCGACCAGTTTCGCGTAGTCGAAGGTCTCCGTGCAGAAGAGGCCGATCACGAGCCGGATCGCCTTCGCGTAGGGCCGGAGGAGTTCATGGTCGCTCGCCCGGATCGCCTGGGTCGCCCGCGCCACGCAGGGCACGCCCACGACGGCGATGCGGCGGTACTTCCGGGTGACCACGGCTTCCTTGAGGGACGCAAGGAGCGGCACCCACCAGGAGTAGCGGCTCCCGGCATGCTTGATGAGTGCGTCCGACGAGGTGATCACCGCAGACGACGGCTTCATCGTCCAGGGGTCTCTCGTCACGGTGACGACCGCATCGATCAGCCCCTCGTCGAGGGCGTTGACGAGGATCGCCGTCACCGCACCGCCGCTCTGCTTACGCTCAACCGGGAAGACCGACCGGGCCGCAACGATATCCTGGTAGGACCCGAGCATCTTCCCCTGCGTTGCGATATCGATCCGCGGGCAGGCCGCGTAGCACGCCCCGCAGGGCACGCCGTCGTTATCGGCCTTGCAGTAGCCGATGTTCACCGGCGCATCGGTGTTCCCCGGCGCGAACCGGAGGGCATCCGCCGGACAGACCGCCACGCACGCCCCGCACCCGGAGCAGAGTTCCGTATCCCAGACCTCCGACTTCAGGTCTTTGAATGTCTTTGTCTCCATGCCCATCACTCCCACGTATACTTCCCGGCAAAGGGCCGTGCGCTCGCAGGGACGATCCGGGTGTAGTCCGCGTTCACGAGCGGCTCCGGATCGAGCCCGAAATCGGCCGCAAACTCCCGGATGACCGGGGCGATCCGTGCCCGGTCCTCATCGGTGAGCGGCAGTTTCTTTGCGCCTGCAGCGAGGCAGGCTTCGTCCACGTCTCCGCGGATGACGATCTCGCCGCCGTGGATCCCGCTCCCGATCTCCCGGGCTTTCATAACCCCGTCGAGACCGAGGACGAGCAGGAGGCCGCCCGCCATGTACTCGCCGAGGAACGTCTGTGCCGACCCGCCGACGACCAGTATCGGCCGCTGCGTCTCGTACTGCTTCATGTGGATCCCGCCCCGGTAACCGATATCTCCGCGGACGAAGACCTTGCCGCCCCGCATGCTGTGCGCCACCGCGTCGCCGGCGCTTCCGTGGATCACCACCTTTCCGGAGTCCATCGTGTTGCCGGGCGCGTGCTCCGCGTTGCCGCTGACGATGACGGTCGGGCCGCTCATGAACATGGCGAGATCCCCGCCTGCGACGCCGTTGACCCGGATGGTGGCGTTCCCGCGGAGACCATCGCCGATGAACCGCTGCCCGAGGACGTTGTCGACGACGATCTCGTCGGCCCCGTCCTCGATAGCCTTCCTGATCTGCTGGTTTAAGGGGGTGTAATGCACTCCCTTCGCATCGATCGTGACCTGTTTTGCCATTGTGCTCACGCTCCCACCGACTTGACGTCGAGGATATCGAGGAGCCCCTCGTCAAGCATGTAGCCCCGGAGCCGGTCGCGGTTGCCGCGCAGGCTCTCGATGCTGTTGATACCGGCCGCGCCCATCAGTTCGGTGATCTCGAGTGTCCAGGCGTGGATCAGGTTCGCGATCTGTTTCGATGCCACGTCGGGGTTCAAGCGATCCACGAGATCCTGGCGCTGGGTGGCGATCCCCCAGGGGCAGAGGCCCTGATAACAGTTCCCGCAGACCCGGCAGCCCATCGCCGCGAGCGCCGCGGTGCCGATGTAGACCGCGTCCGCCCCGAGGGCGATCGCCTTCACGACATCGGTGCTCTCACGGATGCTGCCGCAGGCGATGAGAGAGACCTCGTTCCGGAGACCCTGGTTGCGGAGTTCCTGGTCGGCGGTTGAGATGGCGACCTCGATCGGGATGCCGACGTGGTCGCGGAAGACCCGCGGTGCCGCGCCGGTACCGCCGCGGAACCCGTCGATGGCGATGGCGTCCACCCCGGAACGGGCGACGGCCGCCACGTTCTCGGCGTTGTTGTTAACGGCCGCGATCTTCGCGAAGACCGGTTTCTTCCGTTCCGTCGCCTCCTTGACGGAGTTGACGAGCTGGGGGAGGTCCTCGATGCCGTAGATGTCATGGTGCGGCGCAGGGCTGATCGCATCGCTACCCTGCGGGATCATCCTTGTCCTGGAGACGTCCGCACTCACCTTCTCGCCGGTGAGGTGCCCGCCGATGCCCGGTTTTGCTCCCTGGCCGAGTTTGAGTTCGATCGCGGCGCCGCGCTCCAGGTAGTCGACGTTCACGCCGAACCGCCCGGACGCGACCTGGACGATCATCCGGTCCTGGTAGGGGTAGAGGCCGGGATGCAGTCCGCCCTCGCCGGTGCCCATGTAGGTGCCCGTCTCCCTTGCCGCCCGCGCCATCGCCACGTGGGCGTTGAGGCTGATTGCACCGTAACTCATGTGCCCGAGCATGATCGGTGTCTCGAGCATGAGGTTCGGCGTGAGTTCCGTGGAGAGTTCGACGTCGCCGTTCGGTTTCTGCCTGAACTCGAGTTTCGACGGTTTCTTCCCGAGGTAGGTCCGGAGTTCGACGGGCTCGCGGAGCGGGTCGGTCGGGGGCGTGGTGACCTGGCAGGCGTCCAGCATCAGGTGATCGAAGATGATCGGGAGGTTCGCGACGCTGCCCATCCCGGCGAGGATGATCTTACCCGTCCTGGCCTGGTTGTAGATCGACTCCCTGACCGCCCTGGTCCAGACCGGGTGGCTCCGGTAGTCGCAGGGCTGCTCTTCGAGCATGATGGCGTCCCGGGGACAGTAGGCGAGGCACCGGTGGCAGGCGGTGCACTTCCGGGAGTTGATCAGGATCCGGTCGCCGTCCCGCCGGAAGACGCCGTAAGAACAGTTCTCGATGCATCGCTCGCATTCCATGCACTGTTCGCGGTCGATCGTGACCCGGTACCGGAGCGGCATGCTCCCAAGGTTGCTGCTCATGGGGCAACCCTCCCGATCACCGGCTCGCCTGCAGCCGGTCTCGCGATCGACTCGACGCCGGATTCCATCGCCCGGATCGCCGCCTCCTCGCTTGCGATGTAGAGGCGGTCGCCGCACTCGCCGACGACCATCGGCCGGAGTTTGCCCCGGTCGGTGAACCCGACCATCATGTCGGGGTTCGCGGCCACGACGGTGAACGGCCCGTTCATCGTCGCGGAGCCGTAGGCGAACCGGAGAGCCCGGTTCAGGTTCTGCTCGGCTTCGGGCATCCGGTCGATCTCCTCCCAGTAGGGCGGGGCGAGCGCGCGGATGGCGAGGCTGATGTCAAGGCCGTGCTTGCGCACTAACAGGTCGATCAGGTAGGCGATCACCTCGCTGTCGGTGCCGGTCGAGCAGTTGTAGCCGAAACTCTCGACGTAACGCCGGTTCGCGCCATAGGTGGTGGTCTTTCCGTTCTCGACGACGCTCCAGTCGTGCAGGTTGAACGGGTCGGGCCGTTCCCACAACTCAGGGCGGTTCGTCGCGTAACGGTTGTGCGCGAGCCAGATGTAGCCCTCGTAGTCCTGGATACGGTAGTAGTCCGCCACGTCCTCCGGCCATCCGCCGGATCCCCCGGGTCCTCTCGACCCTCCGGCCTTGAAGACGCCGACGTTCTTGCCGGAAGAGACAACCTCGGCACCGTTCGCGCTCGCGTTGATCTGCATCACGAGATTCGTGACGATGTCTTTCTCCGGCGACGCGCTTCCCGGAGCAAGGGAAGCGTCGGGCTTGAAGAAGTAACGCCAGGGGGTACAGTTTACCCGGAGGTTGGGCTGGTCGCATGTCGGGATCGCCTCGTCGTGCTCGATCGTTCCCCACTGCTCCAGTGTTGCGTCGATAACCGCTTTGCTCTCGCAGGCTTTGTCGAAGAAGACGTGGAGGGCGTAGCAGTCCCGGTAATCGGGGTAGATGCCGTAAGCGACGTACCCCGCCCCCTCGCCGCTGCCGCGCTCGTTCATCATGGAAAGGGCTTCCCGGATGCCGGAGCCGTCCATCATCTGGCGCCTCTTATCCATTACACCAAAAATGCCGCACATGGTAACCTCGGTGAGTATGCTCAGTTGCCGTTTCTGGAACTCTGCCTGGGAATATTTGTGTCAATAGGTATTTATTTCATCGGATAGAAGTTGACTTCCACATGTCCCGCGACCCCACTTCTGCGATGCTCGACCACATCGAACAGGATAACGTCCGATTCCTCCGCCTTCAATTTACGGACCTCCTCGGAATGCCCAAGAACGTCGCGATCCCGGTGGAGCAGGCCGAGAAGGCACTGACCAGCGGCATCGGGTTCGATGGGTCGTCGATCCAGGGTTTCGTCCGGATCGAAGAGTCGGATATGGTGCTCAAGCCCGACCTCTCGACCTACAGCCTCCTGCCCTGGCGGTCGGGGGAGTACGCGGAGGCGCGTTTCGTATGCGATGTCTACAAGGCCAGCGGCACGCCGTTCGAAGGCGACCCGCGCTACGTGCTCCGGCGGGCGATGGAGGATGCGGCGAAGGACGGCTACGTCTTCAACACCGGCCCGGAACTGGAGTTCTTCCTCTTCAGGATGCACGAGGGGCGGCCGACCACGCAGTTCCAGGACGTCGGCGGCTACTTCGACCTCGCGCCGACCGATCTTGCGGAAGACGTCCGGCGCGAGATCATCCTCGCGCTCACCGAGATGGGGTTCGAGATCGAGGCATCCCATCACGAGGTGGCCGAGAGCCAGCACGAGATCGACTTCAAGTACAGCGACGCGCTCCACACGGCCGACAACGTCATCACGTTCAAGTTCGCCGCGAAGACGATTGCGCTGATGCGCGGCCTGCACGCATCCTTCATGGCGAAGCCCATCTACGGCATCTGCGGGAGCGGGATGCACACCAACTGTTCGCTCGCAAAGAACGATAAGAACGCTTTCTACGATCCGGACGCCCCGCGGCAACTCTCCAGGACCTGCATGCACTTCATCGGCGGGCTGCTTCGCCACGCAAAGGCCATCACCCGGGTCGCGAACCCGACGATCAACTCCTACAAACGGCTCGTCCCGGGCTATGAAGCGCCCTGCTACGTCAGCTGGAGCGCCGGGAACCGTTCGGCCCTGGTGCGGGTTCCGTCGCCCCGCGGCAACAGTACCCGGGTCGAGTTCCGCAGCCCCGACCCGACCTGCAACCCCTACCTCGCCTTCACGGCGATGCTCGCGGCCGGAATGGAGGGTATCCGGGAGAAGATCGAGCCGCCGGCAGGCGTCGATAAGAATATCTACCATATGACGCCCGCCGAGCGGGAGTGCGCCGGGATCGAGACATTGCCCGGCGACCTGTACGAGGCGAACCGGGCGCTGCTTGCCGACGATCTCATATGCAGAGCGCTCGGCCCCCATGTCGTCGAGGCGCTCACGAGCGTTGCCGAGGCCGAGTGGGAGGCGTACCGGACGACGGTCCACCCCTGGGAACTCGACCGGTACCTGGCGACGTACTGAACTCTTTTTTTGGCGGATTGCTCCCGCATCTATAGTGTGAAGAAAAACAGGGGGTATCTATGGTTTTTTTCGGGTGGGCCGGGCTAGCAGCACTGCTGTTTGCCGCCCTCTTCGCCTTCGAGGAGAAGCCTGCCGAAGAGCACCCGCTCGATCGTCGCGGCCACGTACTTCATCCGCTGGGCCGCCTCCATATCCTCGTAGCGGTGGATGTCGGCGTAGACCTGCAGGCGGACGAGGCCGAACCGCAGGCGGTCGAGATCGTCGTCCCCGAGTTCCGAGGCCTCGCGGTAGATGGGCTCGAGCAGGAAAGGGAACTCCTCGAACTCTTCGAGTGCCTCGACGACCCGCGCGAAGATCGGGAGGTGCTCCTCCCGGCCTGCAAGAATCTTCGAGTAATCCATACTTTACTCCTCGATCTGATCCACCAGGGCCTGCATGATGGCGTCGAAACTCTTCCAAGTCGGGCTCTCCTCGGCCCCGGCACGCCGGATGATGAACGGCCTTCCTTCGTCCGCCGCCTCGCGCATCTCCGGGTCGAGCGGGATGGAGCCGAGGAAAGGCACCCCGAGTTGCTCCGCCTCTTTCTTGCCGCCGCCCTTGCCGAAGATATCGATCTCCTCCTTGCAGTGGGGGCAGACGAACCCGCTCATGTTCTCGACGATCCCGAGCACCCGGAGTTCGAGTTTCTTGATGAACTCGGCCGCCTTGCTCGAGTCGAGAACCGCGACGTCCTGCGGGGTGGTGACGATGACCGCGCCGGCGATGTTCGGAGCGAGCTGGGCGACGGTGAGCGCCTCGTCGCCGGTGCCGGGCGGGAGGTCGACGATCAGGTAGTCGAGATCGCCCCAGTTGACGTCCTCGAGGAACTGCCGGATGACCGTCATCTTCATCGGACCGCGCCAGATCACGGGGGTGTTGCGCTCCGGGAGGAGGAACGCCATCGAGATGACCGCGAGATTGCCGGTGACCCGGACCGGTTCGATGATCTTCCCGTCGTAGGACTGGAGGCGGGCGTCCTCGATCCCGAGCATCTTCGGGATGTCCGGGCCGTGAATATCGAGGTCGATGAGCCCTGTGTTGTACCCCCGGTTGGCGAGGGCGTAGGCGAGGTTTGTTGAGACCGTGCTCTTCCCGACGCCGCCCTTCCCGGAGAGGACGAGGACGACATGCTTGACGCTGACATCGGCCTTCGGTGGGAGGCCCTTCGGAGCGTCGGCGTTTCTCGGGTCGTCGCACTTGGTTGCAGACGGGCAGTTCGAGCAGTTCCCGGTGCAGGATTCCGTATTGGATTCGTTTGTCTGAGCCATAGGAAGTATCCTCTGCGGTATAGTATCCTTCTAGAGAAGGATCTGGAGCTACTATATATTAACGGTAAACGACACAAAAAGGTATAGTTTATGGCAAATTGTCCCGATCAGCCGCCGGGATGCTGTTTCGTGTGCGGGTTACCCTCCGCCTGCGGGAGGGAAAAAGGCGACGGTATCGCCGTCTTCGAGGGGCGTTTCGAGACCTCCGCTGAAGTGGATATTCCTGCCGTTCTTCAAGATATTGACGTAAGCCCGGATCTCCCCGGTGGGGGTGAAGAGGGCGTCGCCGAGCCCGGGGCACCGGGCGGAGAGGTACGCGAGCAGGTCGCCGATGGTCGATCCCCCGGGGATCTCCGCATTGCGCTCGGCCGGGATGATGTCGCGGAGCATGGCAAATGCCCTGACCTTCACCGTTATGGCACCCCCTCCGTTCGCGCCCAGAACCGTCGCCACCTCTTCCTCCACCCCGGGTGATAGGGGCCTCCGGTCTTATTGGTATCGCTCCCGGGCGCGTGCCCGGATCGTATCTGGTTTCCTCAACGCGAAAGTTAATGAGTCGATAGCGCCTTCCGGCAGCCTTATTGCCCTGGCCGGGCCCTGGGGGCATGGTGATAACCATGAACGGCTACGCAGAGAAGATCCTCTACGTCGATCTCACGAGAGAGCGGACGATGGAGGAGCCGTTTCCCGAAGAGTGGAGGCGGGCATACATCGGAGGGAGAGGCCTCGGGGTTCGCATCCTCGAGGACCTGGTGAACCCGGGCATCGATCCTCTCGGTGCGGAGAACGTGCTGGTCTTCGCCACCGGGCCGGCTGCCGGGAGCGGCCTTCCCCTGGGTTCCCGGTACGACGTCGTCACGAAGTCGCCGCTGACCGGGACGTTGACCAGCGCGAACTCCGGCGGGAAGTTCGGCACCAGCATGAAGCGTGCCGGGTACGATGCGGTCGTGATCCTGGGGCGGGCGGAACGGCCGGTCTCCCTCCTCCTCGACGGCGGGCACGCGGAGGTCCGGGCTGCCTCGCCCCTGTGGGGGATGACGACGGGCGAGACGACGGCGGCTCTCCAGGAAGACCTCGGCGACCCCGGCGCAAGCGTCGCCTGCATCGGCCCCGCCGGCGAGCGCCTCGTCCGATTCGCTGGTATCATCAACGAGACATCCCGGGCCGCCGGCCGCGGGGGCGTCGGTGCCGTGATGGGGTCGAAGAACCTGAAAGCGGTTGCCGCCCGGGGAAGCGGCCGGATCACCGTCGCCGACCGCGACCGTTTCCTTGCCCTGAAGGGCGAGGTCGCGGAGAAGATCCGGGAGAACGCTATCTCGGGCGGAGGGCTGCCCCGGTTCGGGACGGCGGTCCTCGTCAACATCGTCAACGAGAACTACATCCTCCCGACCCGGAACTTCCAGACCGCTCACTTCCCCGCAGCGGAGAACGTCTCGGGGGAGCGGATGGCCGGGACCATCCTCTCCGGGAAGATGGGGTGCCAGACCTGCATCATCCAGTGCGGCCGCGACGTCGAGATCGAGGGGGAGCGGATGGCGGGCCCGGAGTACGAGACGATCTGGGCCTTCGGGCCGGACTGCGGGATCGACGACCTTGCCGCCGTCTCGGAGGCGAACACCCTCTGTAACGACCTCGGCCTCGACACCATCTCCACCGGGTCGACGATCGCCTGCGCCATGGAACTCTCGGAGAAGGGTTACATCGACGATGAGGTCCGGTTCGGCGATGCGGAGCAGATGGTCGACCTCGTCCGCCGGATCGGCCACCGCGACGGGATCGGCGACGAACTCGCCGAAGGCTCCTTCCGCTTCGCGAGGAGGCACGGGCACCCCGAACTCTCGATGAGCGTCAAGCGTCAGGAACTCCCTGCCTACGACCCCCGGGGGCTGCAGGGGCACGGGCTTGCCTACGCAACATCGGTTCGGGGCGGCGACCACGTCTACGGCTACATGATCGCTCCCGAGGTGCTCGGGTCGCCGGAGAAACTCGACCCCTACTCGAACGACGGAAAGGCGGTCTGGACGAAGACGTTCCAGGACCTCACGGCCTTCATCGACTCGTCGGGAAGCTGTCTCTTCACCTCGTTCCCGCTCGGGGCGGCGGACTACGGGGCGATGGTCTCGGCGGTCACCGGCTACGAGATCGATGCCGGCGAGGTGCTCAGGATCGGCGAGCGGATCTGGAACATGCAGAAGGTCTTCAACCTGAAGGCCGGATGCACCCGGGAGGACGATACGCTGCCACCGCGCCTCCTCCGGGAGCCGCTCACCGAAGGTGCCCCGAAAGGCCGGGTCTGGGAACGGGAGCCGCTCCTCGACGACTACTACCGCGCCCGGGGATGGGACCGGGAAGGCCGCCCGACGCCGGAGAAACTCCGCGAACTCGGCATCGGGGAGGAGGCGGTCCCTGTCCCATAACCCGATCTACTTTTTGATGTGCCACCCGCCCGTCGCTTCGGGGATGCAGTCGATCTCGGGGGAGTAGGGTTTGATGTCCAGCACCGGGGTCCCGTCCAGGGCGTCGAGCCCCCTGACCACCAGGACGTCGCCCTCCCGGCGGACGAGGTCGACGATCCCGAAGCCGATCGGGTTTGGGCGGGCGGGTGAGCGGGTGGAAAAGACTCCCCTCTCCCGGGTCTCGCCCGGCGGTTTCGCGAAGAGCAGCCCGCGCTCCGCCCGGTCGAGCCAGTAGAGGACGATGAGGTGGCTGCTCCGCTCGATCCCCTCGAGCCCCGCGGCGTAGGTTTCGAGGACGCGGATCTCCGCGACGGTATCCGCGAGGCGCCCCTGCCGGGGAGCGTCGCCGCGGACCCGGTAGGGTGACCGGACGACGCCGATGGGAGTGCACTCGATCGCAGCCATGCCGCTATCGCCTCCCCCGTCGCTCTGCATCGAGCGTCTCGTTGCAGAGGCGGTCCGCGACCTGGATGCAGGGGTGCTCCCGTGGGACGCTCTCGAACCTGACCTCCGTGAAATGGCGCATCCGCCGCCGCACCTCCTCTGCGAGACCGGCGAGGTGCTCTTTGGTGATGCGGTACCGGCCGGTGAGCTGGCGCACGACCAGTTCCGAGTCTGACCTGACATCGAGCCTGCCGCTCGTGAACTCCCGTGCGGCGTCAAGACCGTTGATGACGGCATGATACTCGGCCACGTTGTTGGTCGCGGTTCCGATGTAACCGGAACGGCCGGCCACGACAGATCCGTCACGCACGATCACGTATGCCCAGGCGGCGTCTCCGGGATTACCCCGTGAAGCGCCGTCGGTATACAGCGTCACCGCATCGGTCTCTGTCAGCGGTGTCCCCTCCGGTCAGTCTCTCTCCTGATCATCTCTGGGTTGATCATCGATCTTTTGGGAGTTATTGGTATCGTTCCCCGGAGCGGGCGGCCCGCCCACCGCAACATGTTAATATCCCGGCGCGGTAAGGGCGGACGCATGCTGGATGCGGGCCGGGTCATTGAGGAGAGATCGATGCGCGACAGGCTGAGCGTTTTTGAGAACCGGACCGACGGCGGGAGACGACTCGCGGCGACCCTCTCGTCGCTCCCGATGGCCGCCGAACCGGTGATCTGCGCAATCCCTGCCGGAGGGATTCCTCCGGGGCTTGAGGTGGCGCGGGCCTTGAAGGCCCCGCTCCGGATGGCGGTGGTGCGGAAGGTGCAGGTGCCCTGGAACCCGGAGGCCGGGTTCGGCGCCGTGACCTGGAACGGACAGGTCTTCCTGAATCACCCGCTCGTGAACGCTCTCGCCCTCTCGGATGCCGAAGTGAACGCCGCCGTCGCGAAGGCTAAAAAGAACGTGAAAGAGCGGATCGCGAAGTTTGCCGGCGGCCGGGAAGAGCCGGGGATCGAGAACCGGACGGCGATCCTGATCGACGACGGTCTCGCAACCGGGTACACGATGCTCGCCGCAATCGAGGCCGCCCGGGCGGGGTCTCCCCGCGAGATCATCGCGGCGATCCCCACCGGATCGCTTCACGCCGTCAACTTCATAGCCCGGAAGGCGGATCTCGTCGTCTGCTTGAACATTCGAACCAGCCACACCTTTGCGGTGGCGCAGGCATACGAGGAGTGGCACGATATCACCGACCTGGAGGTGCAGGAACTGCTGATCCAGGCCCGGGACATGGAGCTCTTCTGACCCTCATAGGAGCGTAAGATGGAGCCGTTAACTGTGATACTGGGCTTCGGCGTCTTCCCGCAGGAGCACACCTGTGACGGCGCCGATCGATCGCCGTCAATCACCGTCTTCGGCGCGAGGGCACCGTACCTCGCGTTCATCATGGAGGATCTCGATGCCCCGGGGGGCATCTTCACCCACTGGATCCTCTGGAACGTTCCCGTCACGGAGAAGATCCCGGGAGACCTGCCGGCCGAAGGGGCGCTTTCGGAACCGGCCGGGGCGGTGCAGGGGACGAATGACTTCGGCACAGTAGGCTACCGGGGACCCTGTCCGTTGCGGGGTGAGTCACACCGGTTCCTCTTCCGGGTCTACGGGTTTAGTCGGCCGCTCGACCTCGCGCCGGGAGCCGACCGGGTTGCGTTCGGGCGTGCCATCGGGGACGCCATCCGGGAGTACGGCGAGGCGGTGGCGGCATACGGAAGAGCGGCCGAAGTGGCGCCGTCCCGGTGCTAGGCCCGGCCTGCCCCCCATCCGGTCGCAACGGGTATATACGGCAACCCCCATGGAAGTGCCGGAGGAGGAACACGCATGCGGAACCTGAGCATCGAGGTCGATTTCGACCGGTTTCCCCCGGAGCATACCTGTGACGGGGAGAACATCTCCCCGGCGATACGGGTTCGCGGGTCAGACGCACCCTACCTTGCGGTCATCGTGGACGACCCGGATGCGCCGCGGGGCACGTTCACTCACTGGCTCGTCTGGAACATCCCGTCGACCGAGATCCCCGAAGGCATCCCGCCGGAGCCCCGGGTCTCCCGCCCTGTTGCGGCCGTCCAGGGGACGAACGATTTTCGGAGGATCGGCTACGCCGGCCCCTGCCCCCCGAAAGGGGCATCGCACCGCTTTTTCCTACGGGTCTGGAGCGTGGAGCGGGAGCTCGATATTCCCCCCGGCTCGGGCCGTGCCGCACTTGAGGACGCGCTCGCGGCCGCCGCCACCGGCTACGGGGAGACGATGGCGACCTACGAGCGCAGGAAGGTTTTCGCATCCACGCCCGGAGCCGGGACCCGGACCTGAAGGAGTCTCCGGCCCCGCAACCTTTTTGCCGTTCTTCGTGAAAAAGCCCTGCATGGGCTCAAACGTCATCAGCCTGTCTGTCTCCCTCCGTTCGGCGGAACTTCCCATCTGGAACACCTGTGACGGCCCCGATCTCTCTCCGGAACTGAGAATCCGCGGTCTATCGGATGAGATGCGATCGATGGCGGTCTTTGCGCTGAACCCCTTCGAACCCGGATGCTCCTTCACGACCTGGATCGCCTGGAACCTCTCGCCGTCGCCCCTGATCCCGGAGGGCATCCCGCCGCAGGGCGTCGTCACGGCTCCGGTGAATGCCGTCCAGGGGACGAACGACTACGGGAGCGTCGGGTGGCGCGGTCCCTGTCCTCCCCCGGGCGAGACGCACCGCTGTCTCTTCAAGGTCTACGGGCTCGACGCCATGCTCGATCTCGCGCCCGGCGCAGGCAAGCACGACCTCATCGACGCGATGCGGGGCCACGTCCTCGGGTTCGGCGAGACCGCCGCCATGTACTCCCGGTGACCGCACGCACCATTTTTATACCATGTTCTGGAAAGTGAGTATCGAAGGAGTCTGATATGGCGCAAAAACTGGTAGTAAGCCTGGATTTTGAAGAGTTCCCACCGGAGTACACCTGCCGGGGAGCGAACCGCTCGCCCTCTATCCGGATCGAAGGGATTCTCCCGAACATCAAGTCGCTCGCGATCCTTGCGACGACGAGCCCCGAGGAAGGGCCGTCAAAGGTGGCGTGGGTTCTCTGGAACCTCCCCGCCGTTCCACTGATCCCCGAAGGGTTCCCGGAAGGGGGGACGGTGGAGTCGCCGCTCCACGCCGTACAGGGCACAAACGATTTCGAAACCCTCGGTTACCGGGGACCCTGCCCGGAGGCCGAAGCGGCCGAAGCCTACCTCTTCCGTGTCTACGCGCTCGATATCGATCTTGCACTCGCGCCCGGGGCGACCTGGGAGGAGATGGTCCGGGCGATGAATGGATCGATAAACCAGTCCGGGGAGGCTGTGGTCTTCGCCATGGGGTAGGGGCCGAACCGGCGCCCCGCGCCAAAAAGAGGGTGCCGGCCCTCTACATGGGTATGGGGGCGGCTGCTTCCGGCATGGGGGGGCTTTGTTTCTCGATGTTCTTTGCAATAGCGGCCATCTCCTCCCCGAGCATCCGGACGATATCGTCCATCGTGATGATCCCGATCAGTTTCCCGCCGTCGTCGACGATCGGCATCCGTCTGATGCCCTCGGCGGTCATCTTCTGGATGGCCTCGTAGATCCCCATGCTGTCCCGGAAGGTGATCACGCCCCGGGTCAGGATATCGCTCACCCGGACCTCGCCCGGATTCCTCTCCTGCGCCGTGACCCTGATCGCGAGATCGCGGTCGGTGACTATGCCGGTAGGCCGGTTGTCGCCGGTTACGACGACGACGCTTCCGACGTTCTTCTCCCCCATGATCCTCGCCACTTCCACCGCCGGTGTGTCCGGCGAGACAGCGACGACCTGCTCACGGCAGCACTTCACAATTCCCATATACGTTTCCTCCGTTGACGACGACTGACTCATGCCGGTATGGTATATGAACGTAACCCGTATCCGCCGGCGGGGTCTCCTTTCCTTATATACAATCGAGGACAGATCGTATCGCACAGAAATGGACTGGTTATTGATCGCTCTCATCGTGGCGGGTCTCTCGGTCTTCGGGATCGTCTCAAGCATCGACAACGCCATCATCAATGCCGACGTTCTCGCGACGATGGGGGAGAAAGCCCACAGGTGATTCCTCCTCTGGGGCCTGATTGTTGCAGTCTTCGTCGTCCGCGGGCTCCTGCCGTGGCCGATCGTATGGGCGACGACCCCGTCGCTCGGGCCCGTAGGGGCGCCCCTTGCGACGTTCTCAAGCGATCCCGCGGTCACCGGGGCGATGTACTCCATCCTGGTGCTCGGAACGATCATGCTCGCGGACAGTTTCGGGCTCCCTATCCCGGCCTGGCTCTCGCCGGTGGCGACGTTCGCCATCGTCGGCTACTTCCTCTACCGCTCGGTGCATGAGCAGAAGAAGGGTGCCGCCGGCGCCGCGTGACCGGGGCCTGCAGGCCCCCGCCGTCCTCCCTTCGTGCCGGGCGTCGGGTTCGAAAAGATTATCCGGATATGGCGACGAACCATTGGGCCATGACAAAACGTTCCATCGGTCCGCGAACCCTTCTCTACCCCCATCCCGACCTGATCATCGGAACCTACGATGCTTCCGGCCGTCCGGATGCCATGGCTGCGGCGTGGGGCGGCATCTGCTCGTCCCGTCCCCCGTCGGTGGCGGTCTCGG
Organism: Methanoculleus chikugoensis; assembly: GCF_019669965.1. Classification (NCBI taxonomy): domain Archaea; kingdom Methanobacteriati; phylum Methanobacteriota; class Methanomicrobia; order Methanomicrobiales; family Methanomicrobiaceae; genus Methanoculleus; species Methanoculleus chikugoensis. Next base: position 444,973 of record NZ_AP019781.1, read on the forward strand.
TACAGAAGACCCGGCAGACCTACGCGAACCTGGTCGAGCAGCGCGAGTTCACGATCAGCATCCCCTCGACGGACTACGTCAGGGAGGCCGACTACTTCGGCATCGTCTCCGGCCGGGACGAGGAGAAGTTCGCCGCGACGGGGCTCACGCCGGTGAAGAGCGATCTCGTGAACGCTCCCTATGTCGGTGAGTTCCCGGTCGTCCTCGAGTGCCGTCTCCTCCAGACGGTCGAGATCGGCGTGCACACCCAGTTCATCGGGGAGATCCTGGACGTGAAGGTGGAAGAGAGCGTCCTCGGGGAGGACGGCAGGCCCGATATCGAGAAGATCCGGCCGTTCGCCTACGACTCGATGCGGCAGGAGTACTACGGGTTCGGGAAGGTGCTCGCGAAGGCCTTCTCGGCAGGGAAGGAACTCAAGAAATAACTCCTTTTTTGCCTCAAGCGATACCTCCGGCTCATCCGGATGCTACAGGGAGCAGCCGTTCTTTTCCGGGCTTCCCGGGAGCAGGTTGGAACGGCAGCGACACCGGAGCGGCTGCCGCCTGCGCAGGGAATGGCTTCGTATAATGCAGGGTGTGCAGATAGGTTCCTAAAGCATCGTTTATCGACAAAAATGCAATATTCGCATCTAACTTCTGAAAAATGCATTTTAACGCCGTTGTGTTATTCCGATAAGTTATTATGTAGTCGCTCGGGTATTATTGGGAACTGGAAGCCTTGCAGATGGTTCGGTATTCCGTACTCTACGTCGATGATGAACCAGTCCTTCTCGAAATCGGTAAGTTATTTCTCGAGCGCTCGGGTGCCCTCGCCATAGAGACTGTCTCCTCCGCCCGGGAAGCCCTGAACCTGCTCGGAGAACAGCGCTGCGATGCCGTCGTCGCCGACTACCAGATGCCGGAGATGGACGGCATCGAACTCCTGAAGGAGGTGCGGCAGCACTTCGAGGATATCTCGTTCATCCTCTTCACCGGGCGCGGCCGTGAGGAGGTCGTCGTGGAGGCGCTCAATCACGGTGCGGACGGCTATATCCAGAAAGGAGGCGACCCCCACTCGCAGTTTGCCGAGCTTGAGCACCGGGTCGTGCGGGCGGTGGAGCGCCGACGCGCCATTCTGGCGCTACGTGACTCCGAAAAGCGCTACCGCGCTCTCTTCGAGGGGGCGAACGATCCTATATTCATCTTCGAGGAGGATCGGTTCGCCGACTGCAACTCAAAGGCCCTCGAGACCTTTCGGTGCACCCGGGAGTTTCTCATCAGGAAGACCCCCTGGGATCTCTCAAGCCCCGTTCAGCCGGACGGTGTTCCGGCGCTTGCGAGCGCTGTCGAGAAGATGCAGGCGGCGTACTCCGGGCAGCCGCAGTTCTTCGAGTGGCGGATCACCGCACCGAGCGGGAAGCGTTACGATACGGAGATGAGTGTGAGCCGGCTGGACGTGAAAGGCCCGCGCCAGCTTCAGGCCATCGTCCGGGACGTCACCGCGCGAAAGCAGACGGAAGCCGCGTTGATAGCCGCGAACCGGAAGATGCACCTGCTCTCCGGCATCACCCGGCACGACATCCTCAACCAGCTGACCGTCCTTCAGGGCAACCTGGAGTTCATGAGAGAGCGGATAACCGATCCGGTTCTCCTTGGTTACATGGACAGGCAGCAGCAGGCCCTTGGGTTCATCAGCCGCCAGATTGCGTTCACCCAGGACTATCAGGACCTCGGGGTCCGGGCCCCGGATTACCGGGGACTTCGGGAATGCGTGGCACATGCGGCGGCGGACCTCGACGCCCGGGATCTCACTCTCCTTACCGAATCCGGAAGATTTGAGATCTACGCCGACCCGATGCTGGAGAAGGTATTCTATAACCTCTTCGAGAATTCGGTCAGGTATGCCGGGCCGGCTCCGGAGGTCAGGGTCGGGTGCCGGCGCCGGGGGGAGAGCCTTGTCATCGTCGTAGAGGACAACGGTCCCGGGATACCGGCACACGAGAAAGAGAGGATATTCATACGTGGTTTCGGCAGGAACACCGGCCTCGGCCTCTTTATGGTGCGGGAAATCCTCTCGACCACCGGGATCGGCATTCGGGAGACCGGAGACCCCGGACGGGGTGCGCGGTTCGAGATACTGGTCCCGCAAGGCGGCTGGCGGGTCCTCGATGCCGGCGCCTGAGCCGTCACCGTTGCCGGTCCCGCTTCGCCTCGACCCACCGTTTTCGCTTCCCGCACCGTTCGCACCGCTGCTCCCACTCGATGACGTTTGAGGAGTACTGGTCGTATCCCCGCTTCCTGCCCCACCTGTGGAGCCCTATTCTGCAGAGGATCTGTCCGATGGCTGTCATGGGTGTCTATAAGCTGATCTTTCGTCCGGACGGATGAATGTTGGCTTCTCCTGCGAAGGGCCGATCCTCTGCCGACATTTCTTCCGGGGACGTCCGGGAAGGTTTTTTATCGGATACAGCAGTATCTTCTACCATCGAGAACCGTAACGGATGATCCTATGGCGTTTATTTACTACGGGCAGGGAGTTTCGTCTCTTTACCGCGATTTCGTGGAACGGCTGATGTCGCAGCTCGCGCTCAGGGGCACGGAGATCACGCACCAGGAGATCGGGGATGCGTCTTCACGGATGGATGTCCGGCATATCGGCGAAGAGGGACGCATGGAGATCACGGTCGACCGCGAGAACGTCCGGGTGAGTTACACCGTCAACCGGGAGCGTAAAGAGGTCAAGAAGGGTATCGCGGGAGCCATCACCGGGGCGGGCATCGGGGGTCTCCTCGGCGGCATACTCCGAGGCGACCGGGACGTCGGCGACATCGTCGGCGGAGCCATCGGGGGCGCGGCGGCCGGCGGGGCGTACGGCGCCTATGACGGCTACGAGTCTTCCCGCGAGGAGAGGACGGCGTTTGCGGAAGTGCTCGCGCAGGCGGTCAGGGACGTCGAGGACGAACTCCAGTCGATCATCGAGGGACAGGAGGAGGCGCGCGAGGCTCTCCGCGAGCGCGGCCGGCAGAAGCGGGAGGAAGACCTCGCCCGGACGGAGGAGTTGCGCGAGCTCCTGGAGGAACTCTACGGCGATCTCCTCGCCGTCCAGGAAGAGGTCGAGCTTGCGGCCGCCGAGGGGCAGGACGTCAGGAAGTCCCGGGCGCGGACCGACCGGGCCGAGACCCTCTACCTGGAGGCGGAAGCGGCCCTCGAAGAGGGCAACCACGCCATCGTGAAGGCGAAGACGAAAGCCGCCCGGGCGATGGTGGACGGCGCCCGGGACGTCCTGGAGAACGCCGGGGACGAGTAGGGGCCGGAGGAGACCGGCACCTGTCATAGTATCCTTTTTTTCAGGGTTTGGCGCGAAGTGGATAAACCTGCATCCATCAATCGGGCTTCGCGTGGAATACTCAGGTGTCTCTGTGCGTTACCTCACGCGAAGTCACGAAGCCGCGAAGATTTCCTGTTTCTGACCTGCACTTCGCGCTCTTCGCGGCTTCGCGTGAGCCAATCCGGGAAAGATAGGGTTTTTCAGGGTATGATCTCGCAGCTGTTGTACTTCCGGTGAGCGAAATCCTCCATCCGGATTCTCCCGTCGCGGATGAGGGCCCGGATCTCGGGGAGCGCCGCCGAGAGCGCCGAGTGGAGGTTCTTCACCGTCCCGCAGACGATCCGCCGCCCTTCCTCCGGCCAGGGGCGGGTGATGTTCGAGTAGAGGCACCTCCCGCCGCAGAAGTCAAGGAGCCCGCATTCCGTGCAGGGGCTCCCCACGGTCGTCACCGGGAGGCGGCGGGGATCGGCGGTGGCGATATGCCCGGCGTAGTAGTCCTTCATCCCGACCATGATCGGGCAGGGGGCGATGTGCCCGTCGGTCATGACGCTGTAGTTCGCGTGGCCGCACCCGCACCGGAGCATGCTCGGCCGCGATAACAGCATATCCTCCACCGGGTCGATGAAGGGATACCACCGGAGCACCCGTCCCTCGTCGCGCATCGTCTCGACCCAGTACTCGGCGAGCGACCGGATGCCGGGGTTGTAACACTCCTTCACCCACGCGGTGTAGTCGCGCAAGGAGTAGTCGTTCCAGAAGTTCGCGTCCATCTGCCAGTGGACGGCCGGAAAGGAGAACCGGTCGTTTGCCGTGAGGTAGCGGACGGCCTCCACGATATCGGTGTCTTCGGTCACGGTCATCCGGGCGATCAGTTCGCCCGTAAACCCGCCTGCCACGAGGCCGTTGAGGTTTTTTGTGATCCGGCGAAACGTCCCCTCCCCGCGGTGAGCGTCGGTGAGTTCCTCGGGCCCATCGATCGAGACCAGGATCGTGTCAAACCGGTTCGCTGTTCCGGGTTCGAGGCGGTCGAGGAGGGTGCCGTTCGTGTGGAGGATCAGCGCCGAGACCGGGGCGTCGCGGGCGATCTCGCGGACGCGGTCGACAGCGAGCAGGGGCTCCCCGCCGTAGAAGGTCAGCACGGCGTCGGGATCCTTTGCGAGGAACCGGTAGAGGTCGGCAAGGTCGATATCGAGGTCGACCGGGAGGTCTTCGTCGATGACGATATCGGGCTGTTCCGGCGGTTCGACGGTGAATGCCTTTCCCCGGCAGTAGGTGCAGCAGAGGTTGCAGTTGTCGGTCAGGATGAGGTGGTAGTACACGGATGGTCTTGTAATATTTGGGCCCCGGGTGAAAAAAAGGTAGGATAGAGGGCCCTTTCCATTGCTTTCCGGCTTACTCTACCAGGGTGGTATACTCGACGTTTGAGGACAACCCGGCGCTCGTGGGTCTTCACAGATCGAGAAACTCTTCTTTCGTAAGGTGGGCCTGCTTCAGGATTGAGATGAGTGTCCCTCGCGGGATAGGGTCACGTCGGGGAACAATAACAAGCAGCTTGTTTCCGTCTTCCCCAATCTTATAGAGAGCTACATGACTCCCTTTTCCTCGGTGGGGAGCGTAATCGAACCTGGCTGCCTTCAGTTTCTTTATGACATCATCGGAAGAGATCAGAGGCAGTTTTGTCATGCCTCAACCTCGATGACCGAGGTGAACTTACGGGGTGATTTCAATATCGGCTCAAGGTCCTGCAATATCCCGAGTTCTTTCGCATTCTCAAGGTAGAGTTCGATCGCTTCACGGATGTTGTCCAGAGCTTCCTCCGGCGTATCGCCGCAGCTGGCGACCTCAAGCTCCTGGCACCTGGAGACATACACCCCTTCTTCTTCCCATATCAGGATGGTTAACCGTACCTTTGTCAATCATGCCACCTTCAATAAGTTAACAGTTCATTTGCTCTTTATATTATTCTTCTCACAGAAATCCGGGCGGCAAGCAGATCAAGCAGATTCTATCTCCTGGTTATCTCCGGGTAAAATCACTGTACGTCAGATCGTTGCCTCCGGCCGCAAAAATGAATACCCAGCAGGAGAAGCCGACCCGTATGCCTGAAGCAAAGGAGAACCTCGCCGAAGAGGTCATCGACCCCCGCGACCTCGTCGCCTACCAGCCCGGCTCGATCGTCAGCCGGATGCTCGTCTACACGAAGGCCGGGACCATCACGGTCTTCGCATTCGACGCAGACGAAGGCCTTTCGGAGCACACCGCGCCCTACGACGCCGTCCTCCAGGTCCTCGACGGGGAGGCCCTCGTCACCATCGCGGACAAGGAGTATCCGATGAAGACGGGCGACCTGATCATCATGCCGGCGAAGATCCCCCACGCCGTCCACGCCGTCACGCGGTTCAAGATGATGCTGACGATGATCCACGCTTAGTTCCCTCGTGGACCACTGCCTGCAGGTTTTTATAGGTTGGCGACCGGTCTCCCCCCATGCGTACTCCAGCCCCTGCAGGACGTGGGTCCGGCCCGGGCGGCTACCTGCCCATCTCGGACTACGGGATCATCGGCAACCTCCGGACGGCGGCGCTCGTCGGTCGGAACGGCTCGATCGACTGGTGCTGTTTCCCCTACCTCGACAGCCCGAGCGTCTTTGCAGCCATCCTCGACGCCGGGCGGGGCGGGCGCTTCTCGGTCTCGGTCGCGGGTGGCGGGTCCGGCGACCAGGACTACATCGAGGATACGAACGTCCTCGTCACCCGGTTCGCAACAGACGCCGGAAGGCTTGCGGTGACCGACCTGATGCCCCTCTCCGGGGAGATCGCCGGTCGCGGGGGGTCGCATGCGCCGCCGGTGATCCTCCGGTTCCTCGACTGCGAGGAGGGTATCGTAGAGGTGGCGGTCGAGTGGTCGCCGCGGTTCGACTACGCCCGGATCCGGACGCAGATAGAAGAGGTTCCGGGCGGGTGGCTTGCCACCGGCGGCGGTGAGGCGTTGTTTCTCTGCGGTCCTGAGAGCGCCGCGATCGACGCAACCGGACGCGATGCCGTCCTTCGCGCCTGGTTTACGATGCGGGAGGGCGAGCGGAGAGTTCTTCAGACCCGCTGGGGTCTTGAGGACAGGACCTGCGACCCCGCCCGCGCCGGGGCGGCGTTCGACGAGACGATCCGGGTCTGGCGGACCTGGGCGCACTATGAAGACCTGGCCGAGACGCCCCGGTGGGCCGGTGAGTGGCTCCCTTACGTCACCCGGGCCGAACTGACTCTGAAACTCCTGACCATGGCCGATTCGGGGGCGATCGCCGCCGCTCCCACGACCTCCCTCCCCGAGGAGATCGGCGGGGTCCGGAACTGGGATTACCGCTACGCATGGGTCCGTGACGCCTCGATGACGGCGCAGGCCCTGGTCTCCCTCGGCCACCCCCGGGAGGCGATCGAGTTCCTTCAGTGGATGGAGCGGACGGCCGAGGCGCACTCCGGAGCACGTCAGCCGCAGGTGCTCTTCGCGTTGCACGATTCGACGGCCGACCTTACGGAGGTCGAACTCACGCATCTCGAGGGCTACCGCGGCTCTCGCCCGGTCCGGATCGGGAACGGCGCCGCCAACCAGTTACAACTCGAGCTCTTCGGAGAACTCATCTCGACCGGCTACGAACTCATCCGCCGGGGCGTGGAACCGAGCCCGGGGGGGCGCAGGTTTCTTACCGCCGTCGCGGACTACGCCTGCAGCAGGTGGACGGAGCCCGATCACGGCATCTGGGAGGTCCGCGGTGAGCCGCGGCACTTCGTCTACTCGAAGGTGATGGTCTGGGTTGCTCTCGACCGGGCGATCTACCTCGCGGAGAACCACGGCCTTCCCGGCGACGTCGACCGGTGGCGCCGGACCCGGGAGACCATCCGGGAACGGGTGCTCACCGAGGGCTACGACCCCGAGATGGGCTCCTTCGTGCAGGCGTTCGGGTCGAAGGCCCTGGACGCGGCAAACCTCCGCATCCCGCTCGTGGAGTTTCTCCCCTTCGATGACGAGCGGGTGCAGGGGACGATCGATGCGACGATCGAGCACCTGACGAAGAACGGGCTCGTCTATCGTTACCTCACCGACGACGGCCTCCCCGGCGGGGAGGGAGCGTTCGGCCTCTGCACCTTCTGGCTGGTGGACGTCCTGGCCCTCTCGGGGAGGGTGGAGGAGGCGAAGGAGATCTTTACCGAGATTGTCGCCCGGATGAACAGCGTGGGTCTCCTGCCGGAAGAATTCGATCCCGGGACCGGCGAGTACCTCGGGAACTTCCCCCAGGCCTACACCCATATCGGCCTCGTCAACAGCGCTCTCTACCTCGCGCATGCCGAAGGCCGGTGGGTCCCCGAACACGCGCCGGTGGGCATCCCCCGGGAAGGGGTGCGGTGACGTGAGTAGCGATTACTGAAGGCACAGGACGATCCAGCGATGACGGCTCTCCCCCTCACCCCAGACAGGTCACGGACGGCGGCATGGCACGCTCTTCCGGCGGACAACGTAGCCGGGCAGCTCGGATCGCCGGAGGAGGGGCTTTCCGACGCCGAGGTCGCCCGTCGCCGGGATATCTTCGGGGAGAACGCCCTCCCCAAGAGGCGGCCTCCGACGGTGATTGAGGTCTTCCTCCGCCAGTTCATGAGCCCGCTCATCTACGTCCTCCTTGCCGCGGGGATCATAGCCATCCTCTTCTCCGACCTCACCGACGCGATCTTCATCTTCATCGTCGTCCTGACGAACGCCGTCGTCGGAACCTTCCAGGAGGTGAAGGCGGGGAGGAGTGCAGCAGCCCTGCAGCGGATGCTCGAGTCCTCTTCACGGGTGTGGCGGGATAACCGCGAGGCGACCGTCCCGGCCGAAGATCTGGTCCCCGGGGACCGTGTCGCTCTGGAGTCGGGTGACCGTGTCCCCGCCGACATCCGCATCCTCACGGCGCAGTCACTCGCCGTCGACGAGTCGCTCCTGACCGGGGAGTCGCATGCGGTCGGAAAGAGCCCGGATACCGTCGATGCCTCCCTGCCCCCGGCCGACCGCCTGAATTTGCTCTACGCCGGCAGCACCATCATGAGCGGTCGCAGTACCGGGATCGTGGTCGCGACCGGCCAGCATACCGAGATCGGGCAGATCGCCGAGACGGTCACGACATCGGAGGCGGGCAAGCCGCCGCTCGTCATCCGCATCGCACCATGGCCGCCGGGCCGGATCAGAGTGTCCCCCTCGACATGGACCGCGTGCAGGAGGAGCACGATAACCTCACCTCCCGGGGCTTTCGGGTTCTTGTGGTGGCTCACGGTCGCGTCGAAGGCTCATTCTCTGTAGAGAACCCGGAGTTGCCGCCGCTTGAGCTCCTGGGCCTTGTCGGGTTCATCGACCCGATCCGGCCCGACGTCCCGGATGCCATACGCCGGTGCCGCAGCGCTGGAGTCGATGTGGTGATGGTGACCGGGGACCACCCTGCAACGGCTCTCGCCATCGCACGGGAGCTTGAGATTACGGACTCTCCCGACGAGGTCGTCACCGGCGTGAAACTGGGCGACCCGGAGGTGGCGACACTCTCCGAATTCATCGATCGGGTGAAGAAGGGCCGGGTCTTTGCCCGGGTGACCCCGCTGCAGAAACTCCGGATCGTCGAGGCCTACCGGAAGAGCGGGGAGTTCGTCGCGGTCACCGGGGACGGGGTCAACGACGCGCCGGCGCTCCGGAGCGCGAACATCGGGGTCGCGATGGGTTCCGGGACCGACGTCGCCAAGGATACGGCGTCGTTGATCGTCACCGACGACGACTTCGCCTCGATCGTCGCCGGGATCGAGGAAGGACGGTACGCCTACGACAACGTTCGGAAGGTCGTCTATCTCCTGATCACGACCGGGTTTGCCGAAGTCCTCCTCTTCATGCTTGCCCTCCTTATCGGTCTGCCGCTGCCCCTCGTCGCCGTCCAGCTCCTCTGGCTGAACCTGGTGACGAACGGCATCCAAGACACGGCGCTGGCGTTTGAGAAGGGTGAGCCCGGCATCATGAACCGGCCGCCGCGAAGGACGGAAGAGGGGTTCTTCAACCGGCTGATGATCGAGCAGGTGCTCCTCTCCGGGACGGTCATCGGGCTTGTCACACTCGGCGCCTGGTACTGGCTCCTCTCAAATGGATGGGATGAGTTCGCCGCCAGGAACCTGCTCTTCCTGCTGATGGTGCTCTTCGAGAACTTCCATCTCTTCAACTGCCGTTCTGAGTACATCTCCGCATTCCGCGTCCCTATCAGCAACAACTACATCCTGATCGCCGCCGTCATCGCCGCGCAGGGCTTGCATATCGCCGCACTCTACATCCCCTTCTTCCAGGACGTCCTCCAGGTGCAGCCCGTCTCCCTGGTCGAGTGGATCACGCTGCTCGTTCTCGCCTCCTCGGTCGTGGTCGTGATGGAGATCTTCAAGGCGGTCCGGAAGCACCGCCCTCTGGATCACCAGACCGGGTACGGGGTCGGGTAGGTCTCCCACCGGTAGGGGAGGTAGACCTCGTTCACCCGGCTGCCGTCGGCGAGATCGGTCATGACGACGCTTCTCGCCGAGACGGTGTAAAGGGTGTCGTCCATGAAGAGCGACCGCCGCACCGCGTCGGGCGAGTCCCAGGTGTAGGGGGATCCCTTCTCCGCGTGGGCGACCGTGCCCAGTAGAATGAACCCGTCTGCCGGTTTCACCGAGTAGACGTAAGCCCCCTGCCAGGTCTTGGTGCCGTAGGAGCCGGGATACCTGGATTCGGGGTTTTCGACCCGCTTAATCTCACTCACCGGGATGACGAGGAGGTTCTTCTCTTTCACAAAGAGGAAGGCCTTGTGGTCGCGAAGGGCCTCCGAGTCGGTCCCGGGCTCCCCGATCACGACGGTATCGACCTGTATCGGGTTGTTCACGTCCGAGACGTCGAAGAGCGCGATCTTGAGCCCTTCCACCGAGACGCCGCCCCAGGTATTCTCGCTCGTCTCTTTGCCGATCCCGATGATGTGGTCGGGATCATAGGGGTGGAGGTAATCCGAGTAGCCCGGGATCTTGAGTTTCCCGAGGATGCCGGGGTGTTTCGGGTCCGAGAGATCGATGACGAAGAGGGGATCGATCCGCTTGAACGTCACGAGATACAGTCGGTCGCCGGCGAACCGGGCGGCGTAGATCCGCTCGTCCGGCGCGATATGTTCGAGCGTCCCGATCGTCTCCATAGCGGGGTTGAGGACGTAGACGTTATTGTACTGGAAGGATCCCTCACGCGTCCAGCCCTCGACGGTCGTCGCCACCCGGAGGTTCCCGCCGTACTCGTCGAGCGAGAACTGGTTCAGGAGGTGTCCGGGAACCCTGCCCATGGCCTTGTAGTCGATCTTCCCGTCATCGATCGCGAACCGGTGGACGATCGTCTCCTCTCGGCTGCCGGCGTAGGCGGGCATCGTTGCGGCGCTCGGGCCGGAGCCCGCGGCCCCCACGTAGCGGTAGCCGATGTAGAGGTTCTTCTGCGACGCAAAGAGGGTGGTGTCGTAGCCGAGGAGGAACGTCTCGGCGTCGGGAGTGCCCCCGTCGTTCTTGACGGAAAAGGCGCTTGCGGTGTAGAAGACGTAGTTCTGCAGCGGGGTTCCGGGGCGGTAGACGTCGGGCATGATGGCCTCGCCGCCGTCCGTCCGCACCTCGGGGAGGGCGATCTCGTCCCGGATCCAGACGGGAGCCTCCCGCGTGATGACGTAGACGTTGTCGCCGATCATCCGGGCGTCGTAGTAACTGCCGGTGAAGGTCTGCGTCCGGACAAGGTCGGGATCGCTCCGGTCGCCGATATCGTAGATGTATGCGTGCGTCACCACCCGCTGGACGGGGACGGGCGCTATACTCCCTTTCACGGTGGTCATACTCTCTTCCGTTCCGGTGGCAAAGACCACCAGGCGATCGCCGGCGAGGAAGAGCGCCGTCGGGATCCCTTCGATCCGGGTCTCGGATACGATCTTCGCATTCTCTGCCGGGAACGCTTCGAGGATCGCAAGTGACTCGCCCGATATGACGTAGATGTACCTCCCGTCGTTCTTCAGGAAGTCGGCCTCATCCACACCCTCTACCTGCACGTTCGTGGTAGAGTAGTCGTGTGCGGCCGTTGGGGCGGGCGGTGCGCTCGTCGGTGCAGGTGCGTCCATGGCGGTCTCCTGTCCGCCGGTCCCCGTCATCCACGGATAGCCGTTACTGCCCTTCGTTCCCTGTGCGTGTTCCTTCAGGAACGCCTCGATCTCTTCTTTCGACGAAAACTTCTTTAAATCCCCCAGGGTCTCGTTCCCGGCGTCCTCCGACGCGAGGGCGGTCCCGATGATCGCGGCGATCACCAGGCTCCCGAGGACGACCACCAGCACCGGACTCCACTTCTCCATATCCGTTCACCTTCCGATAGAGGGAGATGCACGTGCCGACGCATCAGGTTTGTGTAACCTACGAATATTTTCGAAGTCTTCCGGCGGTGCGGAGAACGACTTTTCCGAAGGGAAAGGAGTTCGAGCACCGTCAGGTGCGAATAACGACGTTCCCGAAGCCTTAGGCTTCGCGTGAGGTCGTATCACCGCTTATAAACTGTTAGTTCACGCGAAGAACGACGCTCCTGCGGAGCGGAGTTGGAGCGCCGTAGGTGCGATCTGCGAAGAACGCGAAGATCGGTGATGGGTTACCGGAAACTCTCCTTCGAAGCCTGATGGCTTCTCATGCTCGCTACACTCGCACTTCGCACCTTTCGGTGCTCGAACTCCGGCCCAAAAGGCCGTCGTCTTTCGCACCTGGCGGTGCTCATGCTCCCTCCCCACAGGAGGTCGCACTTCGAAACCCTTCGGGTTTCTCAAGCTCCGTTCCTACGGAACGTCGCACTTCGCACCTGACGGTGCTCATGCTCCGGTTCTACGAACCGTCGCACTCCGCACCTCCGGTGCTCGAACTCCTTTCCCTTCGGGAAAGTCGTCCTTCGCGGCTTCGCGTCCTTCGCGTGAGGCTCGATCGTTACCCTCTCCTGCCGATTCACGCGAAGAACGACGGTTCTGATCACCTTCTCACCCGATCGGAATCGCCCCGAAGTTCCAGGCGATGTATGCAGCGTAGCCGAGGATCAGGACGACCGACCAGCCCCGGACGACGGAGGGGCGGGCAAAGAGCAGGGGGAGGATCGCGACCGAGAAGAGGACGACTGCGACGACGTCGAACGCGGACCCGATGGTGACCGGTGCGAGGAGGAGGCTTACCCCGAGAACCAGGAGGAGGTTGAAGATGTTGCTCCCGAGGATGTTGCCGACGGAGATGGAGCCCTCATCTCTCACGGCGGCCACGAGCGAGGTCGCGAGCTCCGGAAGCGACGTCCCGACGGCGACGACCGAGACGCCGATGACGAAGGCCGGGATTCCGAACGCCTCTGCGAGCGTAACAGCGCCGTCGACGACGAGCTGCGCCCCGATGATGACGGCCGCAAGGCCAAGGCCGATGTAGAGAATGTCGGCCCGTCCGTGGGACTTGATATCGACGTCCCTCTCCTCGCGCCCCTCCCGCAGGAGGATGACGAGGATCGCCACGAAGAGGGTGAGGAGCACCGCTCCGGCGAGGGCGTCGAGCGTACCTCTCGCGGCGAGCAGCGCAAACGCTACCGTCGCAACGAGCATCAGCGCGGCATGCCGGATGAGCGCTGAGCGCGCTGCTCCGGAGGCGGCGGCCATACCCGGGCGGATGAGGGTGCAGAGCGCGAGAATAAGGGCGATGTTTGCAATGTTGCTCCCGAGGACGTTCCCGAGAGCAATACCGGTGTTGCCGGTTGCCGCGGCGTCCGTGCTGACGACGAGTTCCGGAAGCGACGTGCCGAACGCGATGATCGTTGACCCGATCAGGGCCGGTGAGATGCTGTGGCGGAGGGCGAGGCCGCTCCCCCCGCTCACAAAGAGATCGGCTCCTTTGACGAGGAGGGCCAGGCCGACGATGAACATAATGGCGGTCACGATCATGAGAATGCCCCGGGTATGGTGGTTATAGTTGGGTGGAGTTCTCCTAATACGTTTCCGAACCTTTGCCCGGGGCAGCCGACCGCCCGATGGGGAGCCTGCAGGGTTGAAGATCGGTTGTACGCGTGGTGTTCAGGGCCTGTGCGATCGCCGCCTTCGACGATGGGGCGATGAACCGGCTTCTCGGCATCGACGGCGAACGCCGGTTCCTGATCTACGTTGCTACCGTCGGGAAAAAGCCCTGAAGCGGCGGTGCCAAAGGGCATATCCCTCCCCCCATCCAACACCTGGGGTAAGAAGTCCAGGCATTCGTGCCGGGAAAACCTACGGAGGCTACGGGTTACGTTCACGTTCGACGAACAGATTGCTGCCCTTGAGGCGGAACGGGAGAGACTTCTCCGTTTCCCGGAAGAGGAGTTCATCGCGATCATCCGGGAGGTGGGGTTCTCCTGCGACTGCTGCGGGCGGTGCTGCACCCGGGAGTTCAACGATCACGTCTTTCTGCTGGGGGAGGATACCGACACCGTCCGCTCGCTCCTGCCGGACGCCGTCATCCCGGCGCCCGCGTTCGACGCCTGCGATCAGGAGGGGAGGTTCTACGTATCGGGCTACGCCCTCCGGACGAAACCGGACGGCTCCTGCATATTCCTCGAAGACGGCAGGTGCAGCATCTACGACCGTCGGTTCGCCATCTGCCGGGTCTACCCCTACATGCTTCACCGGGAGGCCGACGAGACGGGCGCCGTCGACTGGCGGCAGATCGGCGGTCTGAACCAGCATGGGTCCTACAACAACCCGATCGACGATGCCGAATGCGTCCGGATTGCCCGGGAAACCCGGGCTTATGAGGCGGCGTTTCTTGAACAGGAGATCCGGTTCCGGCAGGCTCTCCGCGACCTCTTCGACCGGGAAGGGCTGCGCTACGTCCGGAGGACCTACGACCTCCTGATGCGGGACTTCAGGAAGGGCGCCGAGGTCGAGGTTCGGGTCTTCCACCGGGGGCGGTTTGAGCCGCACCGGGTCACCCGCGACGTGTACGGGCAGTAACGCTCCGGCCGATTTCGAGACCGTTTGCCCATACTTTTTTTCTGCTCCGCTCACCCCCGGGTGCCCGATGGAGGCCGAGTTCCTCCTCGCCCTGCTGGTGGTTGCCGCCGTCGGTCTTATCTACACGGGGCTTTCGATCGCGACAAGCCTTCTCTCGGGAGTGCTCGCGATGATCCTCCTCCGGGTCGTCCCGGTCGACGAGGTCTATCGGCCTATCGACTGCGGATGCTCACGCTGATTGCCGCCCTCCTCCCCTGGGCATCGCCATGGAGACGAGCGGGGCCGCCCGATTCATCGCGGATCAGACGGCCGGTCTGGTCGCCGGGTACCCGACGCTCCTCATCCTCATCGCGGTAGCGGTTCTCGCGACCGCCTTTTCGTTCGTGATCTCGAACATCGCCGCCACCGTCCTCCTGGTCCCGCTCGCGCTCGTGATGGCGGGTTCGCCCGGGCTCGACCCCCGCGGCCTCGCGCTCCTCGTCGGGATATGTACCTCCAACTCATTCCTCCTCCCGACGCACCCGGTGAACGCCCTCCTGATGGGGCCCGGAGGCTACCGGACCCGGGATTACATCGTCCCCGGGAGCATCATGACGGTCGTCTTCATCCTCATCGCCGTCGGCATTGTCTCCCTCCTCTACTTCTGACCGGCACACCAACCGGGGTAAACCTTTATGGCGCTCTGCAGCAACCGTAGCCTCATTATGGAGCGGGAGTACGATCTCGTCGTTATCGGGACGGGGGTCGCCGGTTCCGACGTCGCCTGGCACTGCAGGAAGGCCGGGATGCGGGTAGCGATCGTTGATTCCGGGGACTACGGGGGGACGTGCGGCCTGCGGGGCTGTGTCCCTAAAAAAGTGCTCGCCGGTGCCGCCGAGCTGGTTTCCCGTGTCCGTGGCCAGCAGGGGAACGGCATCCGGGGAGCGGTCTCGATCGACTGGCCAGAGCTCGTTGCCTTCGAACGGACCTTCACCGATCCCATTCCGCGGCGGAAGGAGGAGGGCTTCCGGGGGGCGGGGATCCATACCTATCACGGGGTTGCCCGCTTTGCCGGGCCGGATAGGGTGGCGGTCGGCGGCGATATGCTCATCGCCCGGTACATCGTGGTCGCCGCCGGTGCGCATGCCCGGGCGCTCGGCGTCCCGGGCGAGGACCTGATGACGTCGAGCGACGACTTCTTCTCCCTTCCGGCGCTCCCCGAACGGATCGTCTTCATCGGCGGGGGCTACATCTCGTTTGAGTTCGCCCATGTCGCCGCCGCTGCCGGGTCGGCGGTGACCATCCTGCAGCGAAGCGGTCGGGTTCTCTCGGGGTTCGACCCCGATATCGTCGACCGCCTGCTGCTGGCCTCAGTTGAGGCCGGGATCGACGTGCAGATGAATATGCCGCTCGTCTCGATCGAGAGGGACGGCAGTGGCCTCCGGGTCCGGGCCGGGAGGAAGGGGGAGGAGAAGACTTTCGGTGCCGATATGGCGGTCCACGGCGCGGGCAGGGTCTCTGCGCTTGAGGGCCTCGACCTTGCCGCCGGTGGGGTCGAGACCGACCGCCGGGGGATCGCGGTCAATGAGTACCTCCAGAGCGTCTCGAACCCGGCGGTCTACGTCGTCGGGGATGCAAACGCGAAGAGTCCGCAACTGACCCCGGTGGCGGTGATGGACGCCCACATCGTCGTCGACAACATCCTGGGCGGCGACGGCCGCGTCGCGGACTACTCCGTCGTCCCGAGCGCCGTCTTCACGAATCCGCCCATCGCGTCCGTCGGGCTCACGGAGGAGAAGGCGAAGGAGAAGGGAATCCCCTACGTCGCCAACGCCGGCGATCTCTCCGGGCGGTTCACCAACCGGAGCATCGGCCAGAAGCACGCCGGCTACAAGATCCTGGTCGACGAGGACTCCCGCCGGATCCTCGGCGCCCACCTCATCGGGCCGCACGTCGAGGAGGTGATCAACATCTTCGCCCTCGCGATCAAGCACGGTCTGACGGTGGACGATCTGACGCTCGACGCGATCCCCTGGGCTTACCCGAGCAACACCTACGATATCATCCACATGGTGCATCCGCTGGCGAGGAAGTGAGAAATAGGGGAAGGAGGATGGTTCTGTGATGTGACCTCGTGCAGCCCGCCCACGGATTTCCATTGGGTATCGCCATGAGTGGTGGGGCTGATGGGGAGGGGGCGAGATCCCCTCCCCCATCCCCTCTCTGACTACCACCTTCGGTAGTAATCATGGTCTGCTTGAGACCTCTTTACCATAATAATTATTTTGAGAACTACCCCGATAGCGACAACTACCACAACTCCAATCACTCCCAAAGTCAAATCAGGGAATAATTTCGTTAAGATCTCAGCGAAAACAAACAGTCCACATATTGCTCCCAAAATGTAACCAACTGCATACTCGGTGTCGCCAAATCCAATTGCCAAACTTTCAGCGAAATTCGCTATTGCAAAGAGACCCAAGAAGAGACCAAGATTAAATCCCCCACTCCATTGTGGATTTGCTGATTTCAATGGATCTAATGCTTGGTCAATCGATAAAAACATGGTGAACAAGCAGGAGGTCAATGCCAATACAAGAGGGACAACAAACCCCTCGGTTGCACCCTTAATTATGTTGGGTAAATCGTTTCTTTCTTTTGTTTGTGTTCTGTAACTCATGGTATTACTTTCCTTTATAGTATTCAACACCTATAGCAAGCGCTAAATAGAAAGGATAACAAGAACTTCTTGCAATAAAGTCAAGTCATCTTTCTTTATTTAGCTGGGGGTGTTATTTACACCCATATCGCTAAATCTTGTAATGTCATTCTTTTGCGCAACACCCCAATGCTTATATGCGGGGGGTTGTAGTATATAAAGTATCGTCTGAAAAACTGCAAAGGACTATTCTAAACAATTGATCGCTGCAATGAGCACGTTTGCTGTGAGTTTTTTGAGAGTTTCGGGTATAATATATCTCTTGTGTGCGATCCTTCCCTCCGCAAAGCATGAAATGCGGGGATGACCGAGAGACTGTTCGGTAGGAGCTATGCTTGGTTCTATGATGTTAGATCTTCATCATCTTACAAAACGGTTGAAATAGCACAGGATCGAAAAAAGATCCAGTCGGGGCCTCGCCCCTGTTTCACGCGCTCTCGCCGGCGCCTTCTTCCTTTGCGCCCGCGCTCTCTTCAGCCGGATTTTTCGCGGGCTTCTCGGGCTTCACGTAGGTGATGGTGTAGCGCTCCGCCACGTGCTCCACCACCGGCGCGAAGTACTCCGGTTCCATCGTGAGGCTCCCGAACGGGCACCCTTCGACGCAGTCGCCGCAGGCGATGCACCGCATGCGGTCGATCTCCCAGACCTTCGCCTCCTTGTCGAGACGGATCGCCTCGCACGGGCACCGCTTCGAGCAGAGGCTGCAGGAGCGGCAGGTGGCCGGGTCGAAGACGACGTGCCCCCGGGTGAGGGAGGATGTCCGCGCCGGGACCGCCGGGTACCGCCGGGTGGCAGGCCCCCCTGCAAGGTTCCGGAGAACCGTCTTCGTCATCTGAAATATTCCCATGTTCTCTTCACCTCTCCGTGCAGCTGATACAGGGGTCGATCGAGAGGACGACGACCGGGACGTCCGCGAGCTGGGCTCCCGGGAGCATCTTCACGAGCGGCGGGATGTTCGCGAGCGTCGGCGTCCTGATCCGGGCCCGGGCAAGGTGCTTCGTGCCGTTGCCCCGCAGGTAGTGGACGACCTCGCCCCGCGGCTGCTCCACGCGGGAGAAGTACTCGCCGTCGGGCGCTCCCTTCACCTTGACATCGAGGGGACCCTCGGGCATCTGGTCGATTGCGCGCCGGATCAGGTCGATGGAGGCGTAGACCTCCTTGACCCGGACGGCGCACCGGGCGTAGCAGTCCCCGGCGGTCTCCACGACCGGCTTGAACCCGAGATCCCCGTAGGCGGCGTAGCCGGTCTCGCGGTGGTCGATCGCGACCCCGCTTGCCCTCGCGGTCGGGCCGACGGCCCCGAGGGCGTAGGCCTCGTCCTTCGAGATGACACCAAGGTCCTGAAGGCGGTACTTCACCGTATCGTCGTTCAAGAAGACGTCGCCGAGGTCCCGGCACTGTGCCTCGAAGGGGTCGAGCGCGCGGTGCATCTCCGCGAGTTTCTCCGCCCCTATGTCGCGCCTGACCCCGCCGACCTTGCAGGTGCCCTGGATGACCCGGCCGCCCGTGGTGTCCTCAAGCACGTCGAGCACGCTCTCCCGGAGCTGCCAGGACCGCATGAAGAGGTTCTCAAAGCCCATCCCGTCCGCAAAGAGGCCGAGCCAGAGGAGGTGAGAGTGGAGACGCGAACACTCTGACCAGATCGTCCGGAGGCAGCGTGCCCGGTCGGGGACCTCGATCTTCATGATCTCCTCGATACCCTGACTGTAGCAGAGCGCGTGCATGAAACTGCAGATCCCACAGATCCTCTCCGCCACGTAGACGTACTCGGTATACTCGCGCTTCTCGATCAGCCGCTCAAGCCCCCGGTGAATGTAGCCGATGGAGGGGATCGCCTCCACCACCGTCTCGTCCTCGAGGACGAGGTCAAGGTGGATCGGTTCCGGCAGCACCGGGTGCTGCGGCCCGAACGGGACGACTATGCGTTCCGGCATTGGTCACCCCCCCTTCTCGTGACGCTGAACGGATACTTCTCCGCCGTCTTGATGAACGTCCCTTTGAAATCGATGTTGATCCCGGTGACCGGGATCCCGAAGAGGTCGTGCATCTCGTTCTCGTAGACGAATGCTCCCCAGTAGATCCCGGAGATGCTCGGGACTTCCGTCTCCGGCCCCACCGTCAGGCGGAGGTTCCGGTACTGGTAGTCCTTGTCGAACGAGTAGTTGACCTCGTAAGCCCCGCCGATGTCCGTGCACCCGATCTGGACCAGGCGGTATCCGCCGGCCTGGAGCCCTTCGACCTCACGCGTGAGGTCCTCCAGCGCGACGCCGATAGTAGTCTGCTCTTCGTTAACCGTCATGTGCTCTCACCTGCCGCATGCCGCGCATCTTCTTTTGCCTGCGCCGCCCCGGTCATCTTCGCCCGTTTCTCCTCGAGGATCGAGAGCGCCGCAACGACGCCGTCGATGATCATCTCCGGCCGCGCCGCGCATCCCGGAACATAGACATCGACGGGGATAACCTTGTCGACGCCGCCCGTGATGTTGTAGCACTCCCGGAATATGCCGCCGGTTGCGGCGCAGATGCCTATCGCGACGACAACCTTCGGCTCCGGCATCTGCTCGTAGAGGTTCCTGACCACCGCCCGGTTCAACTCGTTGATCCCGCCGGTGATCATCAGGATATCTGCGTGCTTCGGGTTTCCCGTGTTGATGATGCCGAACCGTTCCACGTCGTAGAGCGGGGTCAGGCACGCGAGCACCTCGATGTCGCACCCGTTGCAGCTGGATGCATCATAGTGAAGGATCCAGGGTGATCGCTTCAGAAATGCCATGGTACTCATGCACCTCCGAGCATCATATAGGAGAGGATCGCCAGGTTCACGATCCCGAGAAGCGTTGCAAGCCACCCGCTCTTCAGCGCCGCCTGCCACCGCGCCCGTGCGGTGACGTTATCGACGAAGATCTCGGCGAGGTAGGTGATTGCGACCGCAACGATCCCGATCACGGGGTTCCAGGCGAAGAAGAGGAACACGAACCCGAGGAGGAAGACGTTTTCGTACCAGTGGGCGATCTCGACCTGCGCGAGCGTCGAGCCCGAGAACTCCGTCGTGATCCCCTTGACGATCTCCTGATGCGCGTGGTGGGACGTCGATATGTCGAAGGGCGACTTCCTGAGTTTGATGGTCAGAATGACCGCAAAGCCCAGGAAGACGCCGGGGAGGTAGAGGATCGCCGGCACGGTCGTGGCGGCGATCTCCGTGACGTAGAAACTCCCGCTGACCATGTAGAGCCCGACGGCTGCGAGGATGATCATCGGTTCGTAGGCCATCACCTGGATCAGTTCCCGCTCCGCCCCGATGTGGCTGTAGGGCGAGTGGACCGCGTAGGCCCCGAGCACCAGGAAGACGTGGGCGAGCGTGAAGGCGAAGACGGTCAGTAAGAGGTCCCCTCCCGCGAAGAAGAGCGCGCCGGAGAGGGCTATGAAGATCAGGTACGCGAGGACGTAGAAGTTCTGCGCCGTGGTGACGACGGCCCGCTCCTTCTCGAAGAGTTTGCCGACGTCGTAGAAGGGCTGCAGGAGCGGCGGCCCGACTCTCCCCTGCATCCGCGCGGTGATCTTCCGGTCGATACCGGCGATGAGGCCGCCGGCTATGGGCGCGAGGATGAGGAAGAGGACTGCGCCGATGAGCCAGTTCATAACGCCACCCCCGCAAGGGCCCAGGAAACCAGGATCAGGACGATGCAGACCGTCGCACCCGGTCGGAAGAGTTTCGCCTCACCGAAGTACTCGGTGAGGTAGTAGTTCCGCGTCTGGGCTTCCCGGGTCATGCCGAGGGAGCCTGCGAAATGCAGGTCCGGCGTCGCGGGCCTCCCGCCCATGTAGGCCGGGAGGTGTCTCGCGGTCCTCTTGAAGAGGAGGAACGAGACGGGGAGGACCAGGAGCAGGGCTATCATCAGGAGCATGATGGCGACGTTCGCATCTGCGAGGTGTGCCGTAACCCCGTAGATAGCGAGGACGTAGGGCTCAATCAGTATCGAGGAGATGACCGGGAAGAGGAGGACGGCCGCTATCACGAGGCCGGTGATGATATAGAGCGGGGCCCAGGATTCCTCGAAGAACCCTTTTTCGACCCGTTCCGTGTTCCGGGTGACCGTGACGAGTTTGCCCATCCACTTCGCCCAGAAGAAGACCGTGACGGCGCTCCCGTAGGCGAGGATGGCGATGAAGATCAGGCCGAAGGGGACCTGGACGAACGCCTCGATCGCCGCCCACTTGGAGATCAGCATGCCGAACGGCGCAAGGAACATACCGGCGATCCCGATGAACATCATCACCGCCATCTTCGGCATCCGGACGATCAGGCCTTCCATGTCCTCGATGTCGCGGCTTCCGGTCCGGTGCTCGATCGCTCCGGTTCCGAGGAAGAGGAGCGACTTTGCGACGGCGTGGAAGACGATCAGGAGGATTGCCGCCCAGACGAGCATGTAGGTTCCGACACCCGCACAGGCGGCTATCAACCCGAGGTTTGCTATCGTCGAGTAGGCGAGGACCGACTTCGCGTCGCTCTGCGATATCGCTATCGCGGACGCAACCAGGAAGGTCACTCCGCCGACGAGGCCGATGGAGAGTCCGGCGAACGTCCCGGCGAAGACCGGCGAGAACCTGACCAGGATATAGACGCCGGCCTTGACCATGGTGCTCGAGTGAAGCAGGGCCGAGACCGGGGTCGGGGCCACCATCGCCCCGAGGAGCCAGGAGGAGAAGGGCATCAGCGCGGCCTTCGTGATACCGGCAAACCCGATCAGGACGGCCGGTATCAGGACGACAGCGGCGTCAGGTGACGCGAGCACCCGGGAGAGTTCGATACCCCCGCTTGTCGGCTCGGTTGCGGCGAGGAGGATGAGCGCCACGACGAAGGCGACCCCGCCGAGAAGGTTCATCACCAGGGCGCGGAAGGCGTTCTTCGTTGCTTCCCCGGTCTCCGAGTAGCCGATCAGCAAGAATGAGCTGATGGTGGTGATCTCCCAGAAGAAGAAGAGCCACATGAGGTTGTTGGAGAAGACCAGGCCGAACATCGCGGCGAGGAAGACGAAGATGACGAAGAAGAAGAACGTCTGCCGGTCGCGCACCTCCGGGTGGTGGTGGTGATAGGTCTCCATGTACCTGACCGCGTATACGGCTATAAGGCTCCCGATGATCCCGATGATCAGGGCCATGATGATGGAGAACTGGTCAATGAAGAGGTTGTTGACCGCATGAAGGCTCCCCGAGAACGTCATCTCGAGGTAGACCACCAGCGCCGCCTGAACGACGGCCAGCACGATTGCCAGGTAGTTCTTGAACTTTGCGCCCATGTAGATGATGAAGAGCGCGAGCCCCATCTCGATGGCCACCATAGCGAGGTCGATCGCACCCGAAGGCGCGGCGAAGTAGACCGCGCCCTCGAATGCATACCGGATGAGCAGGTATATCGATGCCCCACCGATGGCAAGAGCCGAGAGGGCGACCACCGCGTAGCGCAACGTCGTTCGTTTTACGAACAACAAAAGACATGCGACGAGGATGGGAAACACTATTAGGAAGAGCAGCGTCTGCACTATTGTCCCTCGTAGGGTACCTATGCCTTACCTTCATAATTAATCATTCCAAATGAGCACCCGGGGGATCGGCTGGTGCATGCCTGCCGCCGCTCTGCCGGGCGCGGCGGCACGGTGAGAAACCCGGGAATTGTGCTCAAATATCAACGTTCACCGTTACTCCGGTTCGCACGGGAACACGCCCCGAACACCTCCTCCGTGTTCTCCGGCATCTCCCCGGTAGCGCGGGATGAAGTGGATGTGGACGTGCATGACGTTCTGCCCCGCGGCCTCCCCGACGTTGACGCCGATGTTGTAGCCGTCGGGGTGGCGGTCGCGGTCGGTGAGCGCCTTACAGTCGTCGATGAGCCGGGCGAGGGCCGTCCTCTCTTCATCGGTCATATCAAAGTAACTCTCGACGTGCCGGAACGGGATCACCAGCAGGTGGCCGGGGCTGACCGGGTGGATGTCGTAGCGGGCGTAGCAGAGATCGTTTGCGGCAACGATGTCTTCGGGGGCCGGGTTGCAGAACGGACATGGCATGGCCCCTGCTGTTCTCTGCTCTCTCATGAGTGTTTTGGCCAGTACTTCGCTGATCTCATATAATCCGATCTTCGCGTTCTTCGCGGCTTCGCGTGCGATATCGATTGCTGATAGTGATACAGTCTCACGCGAAGAGCGATGGATGGGGCATCCGGAGCATGAGCACCGCAGGTGCGAAGAGCGCGAAGCCGCGAAAAGAAGCTGGTGTCCGGGGTGTTGCCAGCTGTATTCTCACCCGAGCAGGCGGGCGAGGAGCCGTCCGGGGAGGCTCCGCGAGAGGCCGATGGCGTGCTCGGTGCAGATCTCGTGGCAGCAGTAACACCGGATGCAGCGTGAGAGGTCGATCGTCGCTCTGCCTTCGGTGACGGTTATCGCGTGTACGGGGCAGATCCGCTCGCACTTCCCACAGCCGATGCAGGAAGAAGCGATCACGCCGGGCCGGGGAGCGTACGTCCGCCCGAACCGCCGGACGACGGCCTGGACGACCCGCCGCCAGACACCTGTCCGGCCGCTGGCGTAGGTCGAGGGTTTCCGGAAGTCCGGGACCGTGAACGTTGCCGGGTCGTCGCCGACCGTCCGGACGTCCTCCGGATCGAACAGCCCGCGCTCGGCCGCGCTTCTCGTGCTCCCGATCTCGAGCGGGTCGATGCCGATGAGCCGCGCGAGGACGGTGTCCACGGCCGCGTAATCGCTTCCGGCGAGGATGACCCCGATCTTCCGCGGGTTCCCCGACTGGGGGCCGTCCCCCTCCATCCCGACGACCGCGTCCACGATCTGGAGCCGGGGTTTCATACACTCGTTGAGATCGACGAGCATCCTGCCGAAGGCGTACTCGTCCTGGAACCGGAAGTGGTGGACCGGTTTTTCCAGTCCCGGAATCAGCCCGAAGAGGTTCTTTGCGGCGCCGGTCATCCGCGTCCACATGTGGGTCTTCGCCTTCGAGACGACCACGATCGCGTCGGCCCGGACGGCCGGGGTGATGATGGAGAACTGTTTCATCACCTCGCCTTCCGGGAACGAGACGGTCTCGGAGCCGGTATCGTAGTTCAGGACAGCGCCGGCCTTTTCGGCCGCCGCGGCAAACCCGCTCCGCGAATACGCCCGCCGCAGGTTCGCCTCGCTGTAGACGATCCCGGCGCCGGGGCTGTCGCCGATGACGACCCGGCACCCGTGCTCCACGAGGAGCCGTGCGACGGCAGCGACGACCGTCGGATGGGTGGTGACGCACCGTTCCGGCTCCTGCCCCTGCAGGAGGTTCGGTTTGAGGAGGATGCTCTCTCCCGGCGCGACAAACCTCCTGATACCGCCGACGAGTTCGACTGCGCGGCGGACGGCCGCATCGACCGTCTCCGGCACGTAATCGTCGCACCGGACGACCGCGACGGTCGCGTCCCGGCTGTCCGTCCGCACCTCACCCCTCCCCGAAACGTCCGAGCGCCTCTTTTGCCGCGAGCATCGCCGCGCCCTGTTTGGTCTTTGCTCTCCCCTCTCCGAACGGAACACCCCCGACGGTCACCCGTGCGGCCCAGACCGGGCAGTTCCCGGGCCCGGTCTGGCGGAAGGCATACTCGAGTTCGCCGAGGCT
The DNA here is from genome assembly GCF_019669965.1 of Methanoculleus chikugoensis. NCBI lineage: Archaea > Methanobacteriati > Methanobacteriota > Methanomicrobia > Methanomicrobiales > Methanomicrobiaceae > Methanoculleus > Methanoculleus chikugoensis. Next base: position 469,650 of record NZ_AP019781.1, read on the forward strand.
CTCCCGGGCGACGTACTCCTGGAGCCTCCCGCGGTAGTTCCTGTGGGTATCGCACTCCGCGATCTCTTCCTCGAATATCGCGAGCACCACATCCCGCGCCACGCTGAGGCCTCGATCGAGGTAGATCGCGCCGATCAGGGCCTCGAAGGCATCGGCGACGATCGAGTCGGTCGGCGCCTGCCCGTAACCCCTGATGGCGGCATCGATGCCGAGGCCCTGCCGCCGCACGATCTCGGCGAGTTTCGTGTTCCTGGTCACCTGGAGTCTCCGGTTCATCTCGCCCGGCGGGAGGTCGTACTCGCCGTAAAGGTGGTCGGCTATGACGAAGTCGAGGACGTAGTTCCCCAGGAACTCGAGCCGTTCGTTGTCCTCGAACGTCACCGCTGGGTACTCGCCGTGGTTTGCGTACGACCGGTGGGTCAGCGCCCGGTCGTAGAGGGGGAGGGCGGAGTCGGCGACATCGGTGATCCCGAACGGGGAGCGGGCGAGGAGCGCACGCACCTCCGCTTCCCGGTCGAGAGCGATGGGCTCCGGGCGGCGCCGAGAGAGCCTCTTCCCGAAAAGGCCGGCGATATTTATTCTGGTCCAGATGGTGGAGAACTTCATGTCCGTCGGATGCAGGGCGTCCTGCCGTTTTTCTCTATAAGATGGCATATGTCCTGCTGGATAAACCTTTGCCGGATACGGTGCATCCGGGAAACCTTTTCGTTGCCGCCGAAGAGATACTTACTCGTGGTTCAGCCGGAAGCGGGCGAGGCGGGCAGGCGGGTCTACCTGGACATCGAGTTCGGTTACGTCTACGGCACCTGCCGGGCGGTCATGATGCCGATCGAGATCGGCGCGGTTGTCCATCGGCCACAGGACGACAGCATCCGCTACCTGGGCGAGCAGTTCCGCTATGACGTCGATGTCGAGATATGGAAGAAGGTGACCGACGAGTGCGGCAGAACCGCCGGCGTCGCGACGACCGTGGCGAACATGGGGCGCGGCGAGTACGGGATGCCCTACGATCACTCCTACCGGATCCCGGGCGGCGGGATGCCCGCGGCAAGGGCGACGGCCCGGAATGCGTTTGCCGATCTCCGCCTCTTCATGGAGTCGATCGTCTCGGCCGGGGACGTCCCGGCAATCGTCGTCTTTGCTGCGAGCATGGAGAAGCGGGCCTTCCGTGCCGCGGGCTTCTCGCTCGACGGGTGCATGCTTGTCGACCTCCAGCGGGAGATCCGGCGGCACTTCAGGATGAAACAGGTTCTCTCCCTTGATCGCCTCGCCCGGCTCATCGATTTCTCCGCCGACGATTCAACCGTCGCCTCGACGCACTTCAGGTATCCCGTCCCGCAGGAGTGCCGCCATCTCCTCGCCGCCCACCGCGGGATGGGCGACGCCGTCCGGACGTTCCTGCTCGCACGCGAGTTCCGGGAGAGACTCCCGCATCTTGAGGAGCGCATCCGCCCCCTGATGGAGACCTGCGAGAGCGACGGCGAGGAGGGAGGCTGCCGGAAGGGTTCGACCGGGAGTGCGGCCGACGGTACGGCGGGAACCTGAGCGCGGAAATTCCGTCAGGTGCTGTCCTTCACGGGAAACGTCTCTTTTTGATCCTGCACCGGCTGTTCCGGCGTGGGTTTGCAGACTTCGTCCTGCTCCCGGCACTGCCCGGTCGGCAGGATCTCGACCTCGGTACCTTCGCCGATGCCCCCGGTGCCTGCGGGGACGTGCAGGTAGGCGTTTGCACGGACCAGCGCTATCTGCGGCCCGGCCCCCCGTGGCAGGGGAATCGCGGTATACCCATCGCCTGTCCGCGAGACGGTGAGGAGGACGAACTCGTCGTAGCCGGGGTTCGCCGTGACCGTCCCGGCGAGCCGGGCGCGGAGGCGCTCCGCCGGCGGGGGAGAGAATCCCCATGCCGCGAGCAGCGGGAGGGCGAGTTCCCGTGCGGCCGTCAGGGCGGCGATCGGGTAACCCGGGACCCCGATGACTGGTTTGCCGTCTATCCGGCCGACGATCGCCGGTGCACCCGGTTTCATCGCGATGCCGTGGACGAGCACCTCGCCGAGGTCGCTGATGACGGCGGCGGTGAAGTCGCGTGTGCCTGCCGATGAGCCGGCGGAGATCAGGAGGAGGTCGTTTTCGCGGATGCCGTTCTTGATGGCCTGTCGGAGCAGCACGGGATCGTCGCGGACGATCCCGTAGCGGGTGCAGGTGGCGCCGGCCTCGCCGAGCAGTGCCGCGGCAACGGCGGTGTTGCTCTCGACAGCCCCTCCCGGCCCCGGGAGGTTGCCTGCCGGAACAAGTTCACTCCCCGTCGGGATGAGGCCGACCTTCACCTCCCGGACATCCACCGCGACGATCCCGCAGGAGAGGAGCGCCCCGATATCGCAGGGGCGTATCCGGTGCCCGGCCGGGAGGATCAGGTCGCCCCGGCGGATCTCGGAGCCGGCCGGATGGATATGTTCTCCGGGGAGTACCGGATTTTCGGTATACCAGGCGCCGTCTCTTCCGATGACGTCCTCGATCATGACGACCGCATCGTAGCCGGGAGGGATCGCGTTCCCCGTGTTCACCCGGCAGGGGTTCCTGAGCGGGACGGGGCTCCCGTCACCCGCCCGGAGGATCTCGCCGCTTACGACGGCAAATCCGTCTCGTGCCGCGATATCCGTTGCCGGGATCGTCAGGGACGAGTATACGGGCCCTGCCGTCACCCGTCCGGCCGCCCCGGCAACCGGACGGGTGACGATCCGGTCGGGGCACGGGAAGGCTGAGCGCATCATCGCCCGGACTTCCGCGAGCGGTTTCGCATCGAAGCGCGCTCTCACCATAACGTCATGCCCATATCATCGCCTGTTCCCGGCGGCCCGGCCGCTTTCGCACAAAAAAGTTAGGTTCGGGTATAGAGGTTCGCATACACCGGCTTGCCCTTGGAGACCGGGTGGCGCTCGCCGAGGTCGCCGATGTAGTGGGCGAAGCGCCCCTTCTCACCGTCGACCTCCTGCTCCACCTCGCCGACCATCTGGAATCCCGGGAGCGGGTTCTCGATCGTCCCGAAGACGTAGATATCGCCTTTCACCATCTGTCCGCCGACACGGCCCTTGGCGTTGCCCTTGACGATGACGGTGCCGCCTTCGCCGTGGGTGGAGATGTGGATGTCCGCGTCGCCGCCGATGATGATCGTCCCGCCGTTGATGAACGTGGCGGTATCGTTGCCGGCGTTTCCGGCGACCCGGATCACTCCGCCCTGCATGCCGCGCCACTCTCCGCGGGGGGACGATCCCAGGTGATGTGCGGCGTCTCCGTCGACGACGAGCTCGCCGCCTTCCATCCCGATGCCGCAGAACGAGTCGACGTTTCCTTTCACGCGGATCTTTCCGCCCTTCATCCAGCCGCCGATGTACATATCGGCGTTGCCTTCGATGACGATCTCGCCGGCGGTCATCTGCTGTCCGATCCTCTTGACGCGGGTGCAGTCTCCCCGGAGGACGATCTTCGTCTCTTCCGCCGTCGCTCCGCCGTCGCCTTCAACGGTGAAGTATTTCCCGAGCGGGCTCTTCTGTTTGCCTTCCCAGACGTCGAGAGTGGCTATCTCGGCGGCTTTCTTGCCTGCGAAGTTGTCCGGAGTGATATTCTGCCCCTCGAGCATGAGCTCGGGGGGATTGGTCAGGGTGAGGGTTACTGTCTTCATGTTCATCGCCTCATTCTGTCGTATCGACCTCGATCACCCGCGGGTTGTGGAGGTGCTCCTCAAAGAGCGAGTAGTTGTCAAGTTTCACACTGTAGTGCCGGAGGAAGTGCTCGTAGATGTCTCTCTGCACCTGTGCGTTCTCCGGGACCTTCACGTCGACCCAGACCGTCCGCTTCGCGGGTTCCGCGATGACTTCTCCGTCCTGGACGGTCACGATGCCGTCTTTGACGAGCCAGGCGCACCGGGAGAAGGCCTTCTCGATCTCCGCCGGGTTCGAGGGCATATCCTCGGGGTTGAGGGCGTAGACGGCGATATCCGCATCCATGCCGGGGGCAAGCCCGCCGTAGGTGTTGCTGACGCCGAGCGCCTTTGCCGGCCCTGCACGGGTCATCTGTGCGATCTCATAGAGCGTGAGCTCGCGGTCGATACCGTCGATGGAGGTGGCGTCGATCGTCCGCTCGAGCCACTTGAACGTCTTCATCGTCTCGTCACGCGCGGCCCTGCTCATCAGCCAGGCGATGACCCGCGGATAGCGGGTGAACGGCCCGGCGTTCGGGTGGTCGGTGGTGATGAACGTCCGCATCAGGTCCTTCGAGAAGAGGGCCAGCTCCAGGCCGACGGCCCACTGGATGGTGCAGACCTTGACGTTCGGGCTGTAGATGTAGGGGACGACGCCCGCAGCGGTCTCAAGTTCGACGTCTGTGTTCGCCCACTTCAGGTGGTTGAGGGAACAGAGGTGGTGCTCGAACGGCCCGTCGGCGGTCATCGTGGTGGTCTCGTCGAGGGTCACCTGGCCCATATCGATGGTGAGGTTGTCGTGGGCGTTCACGTAGTCCATCACGTCTTTTGCCCGGGACTCGAAGTTCCCCCAGGAGTCGCCGCCGTAGGAGTGGAACTGGAGGTGCGTGAGGTGCAGCACCTGCTCGCGGCCGAACTCGTTCTTCGGGGTGTAGCCCTCTGCGAGTTTGAGCGACTCAAGCGTGTCGACGTAGTTGCCCGGGTTCCCGAGGTTGTTGCAGTGCAGGTGCACCGAGTGCGGGAGGCCGAGGTATTCGTTCGTCTCGATGAGACCCTTCACGATCTCCGCCGGGGTGATGTCGAAGTAGGGAACCGGGTCGTGGATGTTGACACAGTTCAGTCCCCATCCCCATGCCTCGGAGCCGCCGGGGTTGACGACCTTGATGCCGAACCCGCGGGTTGCCCGGAGAAGCCAGGCGGTGTACGCGGCGTTGTTCTCGATCTCGTTGTTCTTCAGGTACTCGAGGGTGAACCAGTTGTTTCCGAAGACCGGCATCGCGGCGTTATCGATGATCGGGGTATCGCGGATCTCCTCGTGGACGTGTGGGGAGTGGAGCGGGGGCATCGCCGCCTCGTTGACGAAGACGTAGCCCATCCGCGCGTAGTCGTAGCCGGTCTTGAACGTCGAGGGGACGGAGAAGCCCATCTCCATGCGGCTGCACGTAGGGGATTTGTGGGGGCTCTTGAAGAGCTTGTCCTCAGGCCGGAAGAGCCGGCCGACGTTCACCTTCGGCCCGACGACGTGGGAGTGGACATCCACGCCGCCCGCCATCACGGTCATGCCGGCGGCGTCGATCGTCTTCGGGCTCGAGAGAGTGCCCGGTTCGACGATCTTGCCGTCCTTGACTCCGATATCCATGCGGTCGCCCTTGATCCCCTGCAGGGGGTCGAAGACGAACCCGTTCTTGATCAGTAGTTCGCTCATGCTTCACTCCTCCGCGCGGACGCCGACCGGGGCGACCTTCGCAGGCCCCTTCGCAGCCTCTTCCGCTTCCAGTTCGCCGAGCCGCTTGAAGATCCGCTCGAAGAGCTCCTCGTCGCTGATGACGCCTTCGGGCGGGTCGATGACCTTGCGGTACTGGATCGGGACGTTGTCCATCCGATAGACGATGCCCGGAACCTCGACCCCGACGATCCCTACCGGGATATGGAGGTCGGAGATCTCGCTCGCCATGCAGATGTTCGGGTCGATGGTGATCCAGGGGTGCTTCCGGAGATGCTTGACCGCCTCGATCGGGAAGTGGGCGCCCGCATCCGTCCCTATGTTGACGAAGGCATCCACCTCGTCCCGCATCGCAAGGTCGACGGAACTCGTCTCGCCGGGGTTCATGTGGGCGATGTCCTTCTTCGTCAGGTCGAGACAGTAGGGGAACCCGTACTGCCATGACCAGACCGCGCCCGGTCCGGTGATGTTGTAGTGGCCCCGCATCGCCATGATCGTCCACTTGGTGAAGTCGTTCAGGTCGCGGGTCAGGCTGATGGCGATGTCCACGTTGTGGTTCCGGCCGTCGGAGTGGCAGAGCCCCATTCCGTAGAAGATGGTGCCGAACCGGGCCTTCTTCATGATCTCGGCGACCTCGAGGATCTGCTCGCGCTTGATCCCGGCGACCTCCTCGGGGATCTCGTGGCCGCGGACGACGGCGCGGAACGCGTTGAAGAGATCATAGTCGTGCCCCTGCTTCACCCGCAGGTAGATGTCCGCCACCTGAGCGGTGTCGGTGTGGCGGGGGTCGATGACGATGATCTTGCGGCTCTTGTGGCCCTTGCCGGTGAAGAACCCGCGGGGGAAGATCGAGTAGCGGGACATGTGCCGCGGGTGGGCGTGGGCCGGGTTTGCGCCCCAGTAGACGATGACGTCCGCCCGGTTCTTCGTCTCGCCGAGGGTGCAGCTCGGGTAGCCGTTGTCGAATATCGCGAGGAACGAACTTCCGTGGCAGATGGACGCGCAGTTATCGAGCACGGCCCCTGCCCTCTCGGCGACCTTGGCCGCGGCGGCCATGCCCTCGCAGTTGGTCGACCCGAACCCGTAGATCAGGGGTTTCTTCGCGTTGTAGAGGACTTTCGCCGCGTAGTCGACTGCCTCGTCGTAGGAGATATCCTTGTAGGTGCCGTCCGGCTGGCGGAGACGGGGCAGCTTGACTCTCTCGCCGCCCGTCGCGTGGTGGAAGATCTGGTTGCCGATAGCGCAGGCGTTCTCCACCTCGAGGATCTTCTTTCCGTCGTCCGATACGGTCACGACAAGGTCGTCGCAGCAGACGCCGCAGTATGGGCATCCGACGTTCTCAATCTTCTTTGGCATTATTGATCACCTCTCCACATCCCGACGGCCCCCTGAACGAGCTCGAGCGCGCTCTTGCGCCGCTCACCGTTCGCCGGTTCGACCGTCACGGGAAAACCGCTGTACTGTGGTTCCCCGGTCGCCTGGGTCCGGGGGGGCACCACCTGGTTTGCCCAGACACCCTGCGGGATGAATGCAAGGCCGGGGTAGAGCGACTGGCGCCCCTTGACGACCTTGACGACCACGCTTCCGCATTCACTCGTCACCCGTACCAGCTGGTTCGGAACCAGACCGAGCGCTTTGACGTCGTCGTCGTGCATCTCGATGATCGAGCAGGCCTCGAAGTATTCCGGGGTCGTTTTGCCCTTTTCCATCGCAACGCCTTCTTCGATGGAGCGCTGGGTGATCATGTTCAATGTAATCCTGTTCGCCATGGTTTTGCCTCGATGTAGTTGGTATGGCCGGCCTCCCGAACACCGGGAGGTCGGCCGGATGGGGTGCGGTAACCCCGGCAACGCCCATTATCAGGTACTCCGTTCTGGGAGGATCTGCCGGGATTCTCCGTACCCGGCAAGCAGAACCTTCCGGCATGGGGGCCCTGCTCACCCGGGGAAACGAAACATCCGGGCGGAGCACCGGGCGGATCGTTTTGTCATAACTTGTAATGTTTTGTATTTAACCATTCCGGATTTGTAATCAACTAAAGGTTACGGGATTTATTTCTGGGTGTTTGAAACCGGTTATTTTTTACCTGGCGGAATGATCTGTTATGTATTGCAGGATAGTTGCAGAACGGGGGCTGTGGAGTGGCGGTAGCAGGATCTGTCGTGCTCGTCGCCCGGGATAGGCCGGATTGTAGAAGTGTTATATAATTACATTCTTTTTACTTCCGGCTGTTGTCAGAAGTATTTGAAAAAGGGGGTCTGGATCTCAGGTTCCCGGGAAAACCCTCCCTCGGGAGGGTAGGATTATATATCTTTATGACCAACCTAGATATCCAGGTACATTTGGGTACTTTCCTGGTGAAACAATTTTAATTATTATTATTAATGTTGTCCCACGTAATATTTAATATGTCCCCTTTGCCTGCCTTCCCTCCCGGGCGATAACGCCTGATAGGCGGCGTTGAGAAATCCTTTTTAAGGAGCGGGTTCAATTATTCGATCAATCGCATCCCGATTTTAAAATATCCAATTGGGAATATATTTGATATTAATATTATTTTTTGCAAAAAAGCCCGTCTTGTTTCGCAAATTTTATTAACAACTCTCCTTCTACTCTTATAGTCCCTTTTGGGACGTGCAGTAGCGGCCTTCAGGGATCTAGAACAGATGACTGTCATGATCCCTTGCATGAACGGAACGTATTGAACAAGGGTAAAAGGATGAAATACTATGGCTAAATACACGGAAACAATCGATCTCTATTCTGATGACGGGAAGCTGCTCAAGAGCGGCGTCACCCTCGACAGGATCAGCCCGCTGGTTAACCCGGCCACAGGTAAGATCATCGACCTGACCAAGAGAACGATCAGCGTAAACCTTGGCGGCATCCAGGACGCGCTCAAGGTCGGCAAGCTTGGAAAGGGCAAGATCAAGGGAAGAGAACTCGACCTCCCGATCATGGAGAACAAGGACGCGATCGTCGCCAAGATCAAGGAGATGATCCAGGTCACCGAGGGCGACGACACCGAGATCCTGGAGTTCAACGGCGGCAAGCTCCTGCTCGTCCAGGTTCCGACGAAGCGCCTGGTCAACGCGTCCACCTATGACGCCGCGATCACCTCGGTTGCAGCCGCGACCACCTTCTCGATCGTTGACCAGTTCAACGTCGACGCCTTCAATGCATCCACCGTCAAGGCGGCCTGCTGGGGCAGCTACCCCCACACGCAGGACATGGAAGGCGCGCTTGTCACGTCGATCCTGACGATCCCCCAGAACAACGAGGGTATCGGCTACGCTCTCCGGAACATCCCGGTCAACCACACGGTCATGATGACCGGCAGGAACGCCCTGCAGGGTGCAGCACTCGCATCCACCCTCGAGACCGCCGGTATCTTTGAGATGGGATCCGCCGTCGGGCCGTTCGAGCGCGCCCAGCTGCTCGCCTACGCTTACCAGGGCCTGAACGCGAACAACATGGTCTACGACCTCGTCAAGGCGAACGGCCAGACCGGAACCGTCGGTACCGTCGTCCAGAGCCTGGTCGAGCGCGCCATCGAGGACAAGGTCATCGTCCCCGGCAAGAAGGGCGGGTACTTCCAGTTCTACGACACGAAGGACCCCATGCTCTGGAACGCCTACGCCGCCGCAGGAACCATGGCAGCCACCATCGTCAACTGTGGTGCCGGACGGTTCGCCCAGGCAGTCTCCGCGACGCTCCTCTACTTCAACGACCTGCTCGAGCACGAGACCGGTCTCCCGAGCACCGACTACGGTCGTGTCATGGGTACCGCCGTCGGATTTTCGTTCTTCAGCCACTCGATCTACGGTGGTGGCGGCCCCGGTATCTTCAACGGCAACCACGTCGTGACCCGGCACGCAAACGGTGTGGCTATCCCGTGCGTGGTCGCCGCAGCGGCACTCGACGCCGGAACCCAGATGTTCTCGCCCGAGAGCACCTCCAAGCTCTTCGCCGACACCTACGGTAAGATCGACGTCTTCAACAAGCCGATCGACCAGATCGCCAACGGAGCCTGAGCGAGCAGAGATTCGAATGACGAACGCCGAATTTCCGCAGGTCCGGATTGTGCCCATACGGATGCTCAAGCCCGCGACCGCAGAACGCCTGCTCAATATGCTTGCCGGCACTGCCGGCATCCGCCGGATGATGATCCATGGGCCCGGCCTGCCGAAGACAGTCCCTTACGGGCCGGCACGAGGAAGCCCGAACCCTCACTCCGACCGCAAAGCAATCCGCATCGCCGATGCCGAGATTGCACTGCGCGTCCAGGTGGGTACGGTCATCCTGGAGGTCGAGGACGCTTCCGTTATCGAGGAGATCCGGTCGCTCTGCGACGATTTCTTTGTGGAGTTCCCCTATCTGCTCCAGGAAGGCAAGTTCATGAAGACCTCCCCGACGCTCGTGGACTACGCGAAGTATGGGCCGGACGCCGATACATCGCTCGTCGGTCTCACGGACCCCCGGAACAGGGAGAGCCCGGTGATTCTTCGGACGGAACAGTGACATGAGGCGCATAAATTCCGGAAATATGGCTGAAACTCATTCAAGACAGGAAATGGATAAGATATCAATCACTTTGAGGTGAATGGAAAAATGGCATACAAGCCCCAGTACGGTCCCGGGACATCGGTTGTCGCCGAGAACCGGCGCAAACAGATGAACCCCAACCAGAAGCTTGAGAAGGTTCGTTCCGTAACAGATGAGGACATCGTGCTGATCCTCGGCCACCGCGCTCCTGGATCGGCATACCCGACGGCTCACCCGCCGCTCGCCGAGCAGCAGGAGCCCAACTGCCCCATGCGCAAGCTCGTCAAGCCTACCGACGGTGCGAAGGCCGGCGACCGCGTCCGCTACATCCAGTTTGCAGACTCGATGTTCAACGCCCCCTCGCAGCCCTACCAGCGGACTTACACCGAGATGTACCGCTTCCGCGGTATTGACCCCGGTACGCTCTCCGGCCGTCAGATCGTCGAGTGCCGCGAGCGTGACCTCGAGAAGTACTCGAAGGATCTCATCGAGACCGAGATGTTCGACCCCGCTCTCGTCGGCATCCGCGGTGCGACCGTGCACGGCCACTCGCTCCGTCTCGCTGAAGACGGCATGATGTTCGACATGCTCCAGAGGAACGTCCTCGGTGAGGACGGCATCGTCAAGTACGTCAAGAACCAGATCGGCGAGCCCCTCGACCGCGCGGTTGCCGTCGGCAAGCCCATGGACGAGAAGTGGCTCAAGGCCCACACGACGATCTTCCACTCGCTCGTCGGAACCGCCTACCGTGACGACGCCGAGTACGTCGAATATGTCCAGCGCATCCACTCGCTGCGCACGAAATACGGCTTCATGCCGAAAGAGGAGTGATTACAATGGCAAAGATTGAGAGATCCCAGAAACTGTTCCTGAAGGCACTCAAGGAGAAGTTCCAGGGCCAGGACGTCGAGTCCGAGACCGCTGAGTTCTACAAGTTCAACGGCGTCCGGCAGTCCCCCCGTAAGATGGAGTTCATGAAGGCGAGCCGCGCCGTCGAGATGGATCGCGGTATCTCCATGTACGACCCCGAGCGCTGCCACCTTGGCGGTATCCCGATGGGCCAGCGCCAGCTGATGACCTACGAGGTCTCCGGCACCGGTGTCTTCGTGGAGGGCGACGACCTGCACTTCGTCAACAACTCCGCGATGCAGCAGATGTGGGACGACATCCGCCGGACCGTTATCGTCGGGATGGACCTCGCCCACCAGACGCTGCAGAAGCGTCTCGGTAAGGAAGTCACCCCCGAGACGATCAACGAGTACCTCCACATCCTGAACCACGCGATGCCCGGCGGCGCAGTCGTCCAGGAGCACATGGTCGAGACCCACCCCGGCCTTGTCGACGACTGTTACGTCAAGGTCTTCACCGGCGACCAGGAACTCGCCGACGACATCGAGCCCCAGTTCCTGCTGAACATCGAGAAGCTCTTCCCCGCCAAGCAGGCCGAGGAACTCAAGGCCGAGGTCGGCAAGAGCATGTATCAGGCGATCCACATCCCGACCGCGGTCTCGAGGACCTGCGACGGTGGAACGACCTCCCGGTGGTCTGCGATGCAGATCGGTATGTCCTTCATCGCCGCCTACCGGATGTGCGCCGGTGAAGCGGCCGTCGCCGACCTCTCCTACGCTGCAAAGCACGCAGGCGTCGTCCAGATGGGCTCGATCCTGCCCGCCCGGCGTGCCCGTGGCCCGAACGAGCCCGGTGGCATCAAGTTCGGCCTCTTCGCCGATATCATCCAGGCGAACCGCAAGTACCCCAACGACCCCGCAAAGGCTGCCCTTGAGGTTGTCGGCGCCGGAACCATGCTCTACGACCAGATCTGGCTCGGCTCCTACATGTCCGGCGGTGTCGGATTCACCCAGTACGCAACCGCGGCCTACACCGACAACATCCTCGACGAGTTCACCTACTACGGTATGGACTACATCAAGGACAAGTACAAGGTCGACTGGAAGAACCCGAGCCCCAAGGACAAGATCAAGCCGACCCAGGATATCGTCAACGACATGGCAACCGAGGTCACCCTCAACGCCATGGAGCAGTACGAGCAGTACCCGACCATGATGGAGGACCACTTCGGCGGTTCCCAGCGTGCCGGTGTCATCGCCGCCGCGTCCGGTCTGACGACCGCCATCGCGACCGGAAACTCGAACGCCGGCCTGAACGCCTGGTACCTCTCCATGCTCCTGCACAAGGACGGATGGTCGCGTCTCGGCTTCTTCGGCTACGACCTCCAGGACCAGTGCGGGTCCGCGAACTCCCTCTCCATGGAGTCCGACCGCGGTCTGATGGGAGAACTGCGTGGTCCGAACTACCCGAACTACGCGATGAACGTCGGCCACCAGGGCGAGTACGCCGCTATCGTCGCCAGTTCCCACTACGGCCGCAGCGACGCGTTCTGCTACAGCCCGCTCGTGAAGGTCTGCTTCGCCGACCCGGCCCTGAGGTTCGACTTCGCCGAGCCCCGCCGCGAGTTCGCGAAGGGTGCCATCCGCGAGTTCATGCCCGCCGGCGAGCGCTCCCTCATCATCCCGGCGCGGTAAACAACTCCATAACCCCTTTTTATTTGCACGTCCTCATAATCCGCGATCGCAAACATTCCTGCCGATCAGCTGGAGAAGGTGGAGCGAGTGGTTCTCACTCGCCCACGTATTATGAGGTTAAACGTTTGTATCACAATATATGCTGTTTTAATGGCGAAGCGTCGCATCTTCCGGCTTCTCCGTCCGTAAAGAGCCCGCCCCGGTCACCGTGAGGCGCGCGGGGGTTGTACACCCATTTGCCGCTCTTCGCGTCCTTCGCGGCTTCGCGTGAGTTAACGGGTGCAGTTAATGATACAGCCTCACGCGAAGAACGCGAAGCCGCGAAGTGTGACTGGCCGAAGGGTGCGACGGACGGACGCCCGGAGATTGAGAAACCCGAAGGGTTTAGAGTCAGGAGCGTGAGCACCGTCAGGTGCGAAGTGACGACTCCCCTGCAATCCCTTCTCATCCCCACCAAACCCCCTATATCGCCGGACCTCCAACACTCCCGTAAGAGAAACCCGGAGGAGGAGTTCATAACATGACAACCGGCGGCAGGATCGTCCTGCACGTGGATATGGACAGTTTCTTCGCCTCGGTCGAGGTCCGCCGCAATCCGTCCCTTGCCGGGAAGCCGGTGATCGTGGGTGCCGACCCGAAGGGAGGGGCGGGCCGCGGGGTCGTGAGCACCTGCTCCTACGAGGCCCGCCGCTACGGGGTGCACTCCGGCATGCCGATCTCCCGGGCATTCGACCTCTGCCCGCACGGCGTCTATCTTCCGGTGGATCACGCCTTTTACACCGGAGTCTCGGAAGGGATCATGGCGATCCTCTCCCGGCACGCCGGGCGCATCGAGCAGATGAGCATCGACGAGGCCTACCTCGATGTCAGCGATGCCGGGAGTTTCGCGGAGGCGGGAGCGCTTGCCGCCGCGATCAAGCGGGAGGTCCGGGAAGAGACGGGGCTCACCTGCTCGGTGGGAGTCGCTCCGGGCAAGGCCGTGGCGAAGATCGCCTCCGACTACCAGAAGCCCGACGGACTGACGGTCGTCCGCCCGGACGAGGTCGCCGGATTCCTCGCTCCCCTGCCGGTAGGGAAGATCCCCGGGATCGGGAAGAAGACCGGCGAGGATCTCCGGCAGATGGGCATCCTGACCATCGGCGACCTTGCACGCCGCGACGTCCAGGGGATCGTCGCCCGGCTGGGGAGATCCGGCGTCCGGGTGCACCGCCTCGCCCGGGGCATCGACGACGGCGAGGTGCAGGGGAGGGAGGGGTGCAAATCCATCTCCCGGGAGACGACGTTCGAAGCGGATACCGCCGACCCGTCGCTCCTCGCGGGGACCCTCGCCGAACTTGCGGACGACGTCGCCGGGACGCTCCGTGCCGAGAACCTCCGGTGCCGCACCGTCACGGTCAAGGTCAGGTACCGCGGCTTTCAGACGCATACCCGGTCCCGGACGCTCCCGCGGTTCACCGCCGACCCCGCGGCGATCCGGCAGGCCGCGTCCGGGCTGCTCGCCCCGTTCCTCAACGGCGAGCCGGTCCGGCTCCTCGGGGTCAGGCTCTCGACGCTCGAGGGCGGGCGCACCCGGCAGGCGTCGATCGACGAGTTTTTCTCCCCCTGACAGGTCACGCGGGGCGGGTTCTGCACGGATAGCGACCTGCTGATCATGGAAAACTGCTTCATTCAGCCCTGGACGGTAATCTGTTAATGGGGAGAAGAAGATTTTTACAGTGCCGTGGGGCGAACCTTCTTTACGTGCGGTGCCCACCATGGTGCCGGCATGCCCGACCTCTGGACCCTGCTCCTCGCCGCCGTCATCCTCCTCCTCTTCGCGGTGCCGGTCGTCCAGCAGCAGGTGACCCGGGCTCGTCGCCTGCGGGCGATCCGGGATCTCGAAGCCGAGCGGCACACCCGGGTCATCGCCCTCATCCACCGGCAGGAGCGGATAGGTTTTCTCGGCATCCCGCTCTTCCGCTACATCGACATCAACGACTCCGAGGAGGTCCTCCGGGCGATACGGCTCACCGCCCCGGAGATGCCGATCGACTTCATCGTCCACACCCCCGGCGGCCTGGTTCTCTCGTCGGAGCAGATCGCGATGGCGCTCCGGCGCCATAAGGGGAAAGTGACGATCTTCGTTCCCCATTATGCCATGTCGGGCGGGACGCTCCTCTGCCTCGCCGCCGACGAGGTGGCGATGGACGAGAACGCCGTGCTCGGCCCGGTCGACCCCCGGATCGGGGAGTACCCGGCGGCATCGCTCCTGCGGGTTCCGCGCTTAAAACCCCCGGAGGAGATCGATGACGAGACGTTCATTCTGGTCGACATCGCGGCGAAGGCCCAGACCCAGATGCGGGAGTTCGTGACCGTTCTCCTCCGGGAGCGGATGGAAGCCGGGCGGGCCGACCGTCTCGCACGCCTGCTCTCCGAAGGGACGTGGACGCACGACTACCCGATAACCTTCGAACAGGCCCGGGAACTCGGACTCCCCGTCACATCAGGCATGCCTGTCGGGATCTACCGGCTGATGGATCTCTTCCCTCAGGCGATGCCCCGCCGGCCGTCGGTCGCCTACGTCCCGATCCCCTACCGGGAAGAGAAGAAGGAGTGACGTTTTGCCGCAACTCCCGCAAAAGCAATTTCTATGCCCCGATGCCAACACTTCTCTGTCCGCGCTGCACGCCCGCGGCTGTGCCGGACAGGAGGCAGTTAATGACGACTACAACGACAATGCGTTCGGTTTTCGCGTGCCTGTTTATCGCGGCGGCGCTCCTCTCCGCCGGGTGCACCGGAGAAGAGGAGCCTTTTACGGGGCAGGCGGCCACGGAGTTCCGGAGCGAGACCTCCGGTTACGACGATCGTGTGGAGTTCCGGTTCGTCCCGAACTCCGATGAACCGGGAACCTACAGCGCTATCTATACGCTCGAGCGGGACGTCTCGTGGGGCACGACGACCGAGACCCGGGAGAACGTGCGATACGAGGATATATCTCGTGCCAGCCCCATCGAGATCGTGGTCCCGCGCGAGGCCCCCCTGGGCCGCGTAGCACTTGATATCGAGATCCGGAACGCCGCAGGCGACGTCCTGCACCGGAGCCGGACGTCCGTAGCCCCCGCGACGCCCGTCCCGATACCGCCGTGATCCGCGGAATGGGGGACAAACCCACCACTTATCCCGTCCCGCAACCCACCTTCTTTAGATCGTGAGCACCGACATTCAACTCTGCCTGGACGCGTTTGATCGTTCGCGCCCCTCTCTTTGCGGGGACGATCCCGTCCGGAACGGTTTTCGCCGGCTCTGCTGCCGCTGCCCGTTTGCCGTGAGGGGCAGGCCCCTCATCTACTGCGAACGATTCGAGACCCCCATCCGGGCGCGGGAGAAGTACGGCCTCCCGGGGTGGAAGGAGATTCGGAGCGCCGTGCTTGAACGCGACGGGCAGCGATGCTCTGTCTGCGGCGGGGGAGAGGACCTCCACATCCACCACATCGACCACAACCCCACGAACGACGACCTGGAGAACCTCATCACGCTCTGCGGCATCTGTCATGCCCGGGTGCATACCGAACTCCGCCGCGAGGGAGGGGCAGGGAGGGTGGCGCGGGTGCTTCCGGCAGCACGGCGTCGTTTGAGGTGACGCACCCGGCAGGACTTCCCCGAAAGCCGGCAGGTCTACCTGCCGGGTCCTGCTCCGGGGGTAACGGTTATATGATATGCGCGCTACCAGTTGCCTGACCATGGGGGGAATGTCCGGCGTGAGCATCACCGAGAGACTCTTCGGCAGGAGCGAACCCGAGGGCCGGGAAGACGCCTGCACCGATACCACAGTGAGCAGGAAAGCCGTCTCCCTTGCGCAGCAAGGGCGGTTCGGCGAGGCGATCGACTGTTTCGACCGGGTGCTCAAGGATGATCCGGCAAACGTGAAGATGTGGAACAACAAAGGGGTCTTTCTCGATCTCCTGGGACGGGACCAGGATGCACTGGACTGCTGGGGGAAGGCGCTCTCGATTGACCCGGATTTTGCTCCCGCCTGGGTCTCCCGGGGGATGCTGCACCGGCGCCGCAACCGGCTCGATGAGGCGCTCGCCTGCTACGACCGGGCCGTGGAGCTCAACCCGGACTCCGCGGTCGCCTGGTACAACCGGAGCGGCGTCTTCGTCGCGATGCACCGTCTGGACGATGCGATCGCCTGTTACGAGCGGGTTCTCGCGATCGATCCCCACTTCGTGGCGGCCTGGGCGGATCTCGGCTACGCCCACTTCCTCCAGCACCGGCATGAGGAGGCAATCGCCTGCTACGACCGCGCCATTGCCGACGATCCCGGGAGTGTCCGGGTCTGGAGCCTGAAGGGCGGCGCCCTGTACGCGCTCGGCGAGTACCGCAAAGCGCTCGAGTGCTTTGATAAAGTGCTCTCGATCGACCCGAAGTACGCCGCCGGGTGGAGCATGAAGTGCAGCGTCCTCTACCACCTCGGTATGTACCGGCACGCGCTTGCGTGCGCCGACAAGGCGCTCGAGATAAACCCCTCCTGCGAGTTGACCGCACAGGTCAGAAAGATGCTCCTCTCTCTTATCCAGAAGTGGTGAGGGGCCCCCGGATCTTTTAGGAAGGTTGACGCCTCCGGCCGTCCAACCGCGAACCACTGCGCCGGGAACTCTCCCCCCGGGGAGACTCCGACCGTCTATTACCCGGCGGCGCCAACAGGTTGATGTAGTCCATGCCGGTCGATCAGATCCCTATAGGCACGTTCTCGCGAATCACGCACCTCTCGCAGAAAGCGCTCCGCCTCTATGACGAACGAGGACTCCTCGTCCCCGCGGCAAGAGACATCTGCACGGGGTACCGCTACTACACGTTCGCCCAGGTCGAGCGGGGCATCCGTATCCGGCACCTGCTCTGGCTCGGGTTCGGTCTCTCCGAGGTGGAAGCCATCCTGGAGGCGCGGGAGCGCGGCGATGCCGGGACGATCCGGGAACACTTCGCACGGCGTCTCGCTGAAACCGAGCGGGAGATCGGGCGGCTGCATGCGATTGCAGAGGTCCTGCGGACGCAGGACCCGCTGAACGGAGGATTCCGTATGTCGATTACCGAACCTGTTATCAAGGATATCCCCGCCACGCGGGCGCTTTCCCGCCGGGAACGGGGTGTTTACCAGGAGGCGATTCCGAGAATGATCGGGGAAATCTGCGCTTATGTCTATCCTGCCGACGGGCGGCAGCCCGCTGCAAAGGTGACCGGGCCGATCATGTTCATCTGCCACGACGAGGAGTACCGGGAGACGGACGCAGATATCGAGGTCGCGCTCCCGATCGCCGGGTCCGTCAACCTCGACGGAACCGCCATCGGGGTCGTGACCCTTCCGGCCGGCCGGTTCGCCTCGGTGCTCCACACGGGCCCCTATCCCGGCGTGGGGAAGGCGTACGAGCGGCTCTTCGCCTACATGAACGAGCACCGCCTCGTGCCGGCCGGCCCCTCGCGGGAACTCTACCTCAACGACCCGGCGGAAGTGCCGGAGGACGAACTCCTGACCGAGGTCCAGTTCCCGGTGGAGGACCTTCCCCTGTCTCCCTGAAGGGGTCACCCCTCCTCTGCGGCGACCTCGAAGACGTGGCGGCCCCACCCGGGGATGTCGAGGTAGAGCCCGGGGGAGAGGAGCCCCTCACCGTCCCGCTCGCACGCCGCCTGCCCGATGAGATCCCGGAGCCGGACAGCCTTCCCCGCGAGGTCCGCCCAGGGGAGCGGGACGTAACACTGGCCCCGGTCGGGGGCGTAGTTGACGGCGACGATGTAGCGCTCTCCCTCCCTCTCCCGGGCGAAGGCGATATACCCGTCGTGGGAGGGGTTCCCCTCCCATGCGGGGTTGCAGTCGAGGAGTCGCCACTCGCCGCCCCGGAACGGCGGCAGGCGCAGGCAGGCAACAAGCTGCCGGTAGAACTCTTCTATGGCCGGGTCGGCCGGCTCCTCCGGTTCCCGGCAGAGGTGGACGGGGGTCTTCTTCTGCCGCCCGGAGAACTGCCCTTCGTGAAAGAACCGCAGACCCGGGGCGAGGAAGGCGAGGACGGCGGCGGCCCGGTGCTGTTCCGGCGGAAAGACCGCCGCGGCCCGGTCCTCGTCGTGGTTCTCGAGGAACCGGGCGGACTTATCCTGGTATTCGGAATCCGCCCGGAGATGGTCCCGCACCGGCCGTGCTGTTCCGTTCCGGAGCCGGTCGTAGAGCCGTTTGTCGTAGGTGTAGTCGAACCCCTGCTCTTGCAGCGTCCACTCAAGATCCCAGTAGA
Source organism: Methanoculleus chikugoensis (assembly GCF_019669965.1). Taxonomy (NCBI): domain Archaea; kingdom Methanobacteriati; phylum Methanobacteriota; class Methanomicrobia; order Methanomicrobiales; family Methanomicrobiaceae; genus Methanoculleus; species Methanoculleus chikugoensis. The sequence continues at coordinate 488,415 of NZ_AP019781.1, forward strand.
CCTCTGCCATGAAGAGGAAACCCGGGTGCTCGTTCCGGACGCTGTCGATCGCTCGGGGCCAGAAGGGCTCCATCTCCCGCCCCCAGGTCCGGCGGAAGACCTCCGGGAGGACGAGCATCGCCATATCGCACCGGAGGCCGTCGCACTGCCCTGCAATCGTCTGGAGTTCGACGATCATCGCGTCCTGCAAAGCAGGACTGCCGTAATCGAGCTGCAGGGTGTCGGGCCAACCGCCGGAGTAGGGGTCCCGGCCGTGGGCGAGGTTCCTGTCGGTGTCGCGGATGTAGTAGTCGGGATGGTCGCGCACCCAGGGGTGGTCGGGTGCGGTATGGTTCGGGACGAAGTCGAGCATGAGGAGGAGCCCCTCTTTGTGCAGGCGTTCGCGGAACCGCACGAGTGCCTCCGGATCCCCGAGGTCGGGGTGGAGCGAATAGCCACAGACGGCAAAAGGAGAGCCGCAGATGTCCTCCTCCTGGAGGTCGGGGAGCACGTCCCGGTAGCCGCGGAGCCACTGCTCGTTCGAGCCCGAGACCCGCCGCCCGGCCTCCCCGGTCTCCCAGGCCCCCATCAGGTAGACCCAGGAGAAGCCGCATCCGGCAAGCCTCGCGAGCCGGGAGTCGGGGATGTCGTCGAGCGTGAGGCGGCGCCCGGCCTTCCTCGCGAGGCGGCGGAGCAGGACGCGGGCGTTGACCTCGTAAAGAGAGGGGTGGCGTGGGGTGTGGACGTTCATGGCATCTCCCCGGATCCCGATGCGGATAGAGGTATCCCCGGTGAGGTGTCACACTCGTTGCCTTCATCAGACAGCGGAATGCAGGTCGTCGTCCCGCTGGAACCCCCGGAATGACCGGTGTCCCTGGACTGCATCGATGACCCGGCCGTTCGTCGCCCGCATCATGGCTTCGAGAGGCAGATGTATCCGGGCATCCAGGCAGTTGTAGAGAAAGTTTCGCAACGTCTTCTCTGCTCGCAGTTCGGGGATGAGGCGGCGGTTGAGGAGGGTGGTATAGGTCTCGCCGAGCGGCGCACCGGACGTGAGGTGGCGGTCGACGGCGTGGGCGGCGAGTTCTGCGGTCCGGTGAGCATAGAAGATCCCTTCGCCGAGGATGGGGCTTGCAAACCCGCCCGCATCGCCGACGAGGACCGTCCCCTCGTGAACCGGGGAGGGGATATAATTGCCAAACGGCAACGGGTATGCTGCCGGTTTCCGGTCGGCAAACGCTGCAAGGCCGATGGTGTTCAGGAACTCCCTGAAGCGCTCGGGGAGGGCTTTCCGGTTCTTCTGCAGCAGCCCCCCGAGCCCGACGATGATCGCTTCCCGGTTCGGGAAGACCCACCCGTAGCCCCACCGGCAGGCGTCAAGGACAAGGTGCGGTGTCGCGAGTTCGGCATCCAGCCGGATCGCCCCGTCCCCGTTCCTGAGCGCCTGAGCCTCCTTGCGGGGGATTGCAAGTTCCATGGCCCATCCGAGGTTCTCACGCCACCGGTCATGCTCGAAGACGCTCTCCGGGAGGGAGCGGCGGACTCCGCTGTGAATCCCGTCGGCCCCGATGATGACCCGGCCGGTGTAACGGTCCCCATCCGAAGTCGTGACGGTCCGGCCGGCATGGTCGACTGCGGTGACTTCCACGCCCTCACGGACCTCCGTCCCGGCATCCACCGCCTTCCGGGCAAGGCAGGCGTCGTAACGCTCCCGTTGAGTGAAATAGAACGGTTCGGCGAGATCCCCGGCGAGAACGCGGTTGCTCCCGACATAGAGTGCGTAGTCGGTCCCGGCGAAGTCGAGCAGCCCTTCCTCCCTGAGGGCGGGGACGGGCAGGTCAAAGACCCGGTCGAGGAACCGGATGGACTTCTGGCTGAGACAGCCGGCGCAGACTTTGTCCCGTGGATACCTCTCCCTCTCCAGGAGTGCCACCCGGTATCCGAACCCCGCGAGCAGGTAGGCGGCGGTGCTCCCGGCGGGCCCGCCCCCGACAACAACCGCGTCATAAGCCGGTAAATTATCCGTGTCCATGTTTGGGTGGTAGTATGGATCCGGGACTTTGCTTATTCTTTTCCCCGGGCGTCTCCGGCCGGCCCGGAGATGCCCCGTGGGAGTGCTGCCATTCTATCGTCGAGCAGTCTGTACCAGACGCTCATATCCTCAAAGGAGCCGCATATGTTGACGCAGCCGGGAACCGTCCCCGCGTGGGTGTAGCCGGCCCGGGCAAAGGTGATGTTTGCCGGGTATGAACGGGCCCGGACGATGGCGAATGCGGTCTTTATCCCGATTGAGCGCATCTTCGTCTCCATCCACCGCAGGAGGCGGCCCGAAAACCCGCGGCCCCGGTACTCCGGTAACGTCGCGAACCCGGTCATCTCCGCAAATTGCCCCTCCGGGTCAACGGCAGCAGAGGCGATCGCGGCGATCTTTTTGCCGTCGCGGATGCAGAAGCAGTGCAGGTTGTGGTGCATCTCCCGCACGAGATAGGCCGGGTCATGGACGGGGACCGGATAGGTCACGAACACCTTCCGGTAGATGGCCGCGAGCGCCGGGGCGTCCGCCGGCGTGGCGGGGGTGCAGGTGAAGCCGGGCTCGAGTGTCGGGCTCGCGGCGCTCCTCCGCCCCTTCTCTTCTGCAACGGCAAGGACGTCGTCGATCCCGTCCTGCCAGCCGCTCTGGAGGGGGTCACGGTAGGCTGCCATGTAATAGCCGTCCACCTCTCCCCGGTAAAGCCCGGGAATCCGTGCCCTGGGCCGGTAACCGGACGATATGAAGTGGCCGCATGCCGGGGCAGGGATTCGTGCGAAGATCCGTGAGTAGCCCCGGCCTCGTGCAAAAGCGAGGAGCTGGTCGGTGATCCCCGGGAAGTCCGTCGGATCCAGGCGGAAGAGGTAGGCCCGGTCGTTGAACGGGCCGTGGTGGACCAGGCTCCCTCCGAGCATTGCGACGGTGTCGGCGTAGGCACCCCGGTATGGGCGAGATCCTGTCTGCCCCTGGCGTTGAGGCGGACTGTTCTTTGCCGGATGCAGGGTTGTGGTGTTCCCGGCACCGGTGTGTGATCGATGGACGTTCTGATTTTTCTGATCTTGTAAAAAACGAACCATTGTTTCCAGGGATACTATGGTTCTCACAATACATAATAGGTTCTAATATTGAGTTTTGCGGTTTTCACAATAGCCCTCCCTTACACTTTCGCCCCGCGCCCGGCATCGGTTCTTCCCTCGACGGGCCGATGCTTCCGGTATGTCCGTTGCGGAGCAGAAACTCACCTACCTCACCGCTGCCGGGCGGTTCGACATCTGCAGCCCGGGCGAGTGCCTTCAACTCCTCCCGGTCGCAGTCGAAGCCCGAAGGATCTCTCAAGCGCCGGAAATCCTGCCTGTCCCGCTCGATACCCATCGTACATCTCAGGAAGCCCTCGGCGGTCTCGAAGACCCGAATGTGCGAACCGTGATCGCTCCCTACATCTCCTACAACCGCCGGACCGGCGGGTGCGGGCGGATGCTCAAAATGCTCCTCAACGGCACCTGCTCCTACGACTGCGCCTACTGCCCCGTCCGTACCCGGCGAGAGCCGGTGAGTTTCTCCCCCGGGGAGTTCGCCGATACCTTCTTTCGCCTCTGGCGGGACGGACTCGTCGAGGGACTCTTCCTCAGTTCCGGCATCCCCCGGGACGTCGATTATGTGATGCACGATCTCGTGGAGACGGGGGAGATCCTGCGCCGCCGGGGCTACGACGGCTACCTTCACCTGAAGATCCTTCCCGGCGCAACCCGGGCGGATATCCACGACGCCGCCCGCGTGGCCGACCGGATCAGCATCAACCTGGAGACGACGTCGCCCGACCGCCTCGGGGGCATCGCCGGGGTGAAGGATTATCGGCAGGATATCCTGAAGCGCCAGTCCTGGGTGGCGGAGGAGAAGCCCGGCGGCCACACCACCCAGTTCGTCGTCGGGGCCGCGGACGAGACCGATGCGGAGATCCTCTCCTGCCTCGCCGACCAGTACCGGCGGGTCCGGCCGTCACGGGTCTACTTCTCGGCGTTCCACGCCCTTCCGGGGACTCCCCTCGCGCCGCACCCCGACACCCCGGCATGGCGGACACGGCGGTGGTACCAGGCCGACTACCTGCTCCGGGACTACGGCATCACGGCCGACGAACTCCGGGCTGCTCTCGACGAGGAGGGGTTCTTTGCAGACCGCGACCCGAAAGCGGTTCTTGCCGCCGGGAACGCGCCGGTGGACGTCAACCTCGCCCCGCGCCGCGACCTCCTCCGCGTCCCCGGGATCGGGCCGAAGGCCGCGGACCGGATCCTCAGCCTTCGGAGGGTGCGGCCGTTCACCGGTCCGGCCGACCTTGCGCGTGCCGGTATCCGGGGGAAGGCCGCCGGGCGCCATCTCGTATTCGGCGGCCGGGATGCCATCCAGACGAAACTCTTCTCGTAACTGCCGCTCCTTCCGAAAAAATTGGGTTATCTGACCTTCCCGAACTCCGTGCTCACGTCTGCGGCCGACCGGTAATCCCTCTCCTCGAACCGCTCGAGCGCCGCGATCACGTCCTGCGGTGCAGCGTTCTTCCGGGCCTGGGCTATGAGATCCTGCCTGCCCCCCGGGTAGTCCATTCCCTTGAGGTAGACCTGCAGGTCGGCGGCTGAGAGGCGCCCGGGAGCGGGTCCCGCCGTCGTGGGCCGTTCGGTCTCCGGGGGCGCGGTCTCGGTAACGGGCATCGTCGTGACCCTGCCCTTCTCCACGTCCTCGGCCTTCATCATGGACTCGAGCGTCGGAGCGTGCGCCTCCGTCACCGGCCGGGTCTCCGCCTCCTCGACGACGGTCTCGCGGGGAGGGGCCTCCGTCACGGGCACCGTCGTCCGGGCCCGGGTCTCTTCCACCTCCTCGGCCCGTATCGGCATCTCCTCCCGGGGTGCCCGCTCCCGCACCTCCACCCGCTCCGTCGTGACGACCTCGCGGGGCGGCGGCTCTGTCCGGGTCACGGCCCGGGCCTCCTCCTGGCTTGGGGGGCCCATGGGGCGTTTCGACTCGATCAGGCTCCAGTTCGCTTCTCTCGGCCAATCCCCCTCCGAGAACCCGGGTTCGTTGTCGAGCCGATACTTGCTGATGTTCGCCACGAAGACATCGTCCCCCGTCCGGTAGACCATGGCCTCGATGGGGATGGCGAAATGCTTCGCTCCAAGGCCGAACATGCCGCCGGTCCTGAGCACCGCATACGCCACCCTTCCCGTGGGCAGGCCGACCCGCAGGCTCGAGATCTCGCCGAGATCATAGCCCTCCGGGTTCTTCACCCGCTTCCCCACAACATCTTCGGATGAGAGGAACTCCTGCCCCTCCGTCCTCCTCACCTGCTGCTCCAGAATCGTCTCAGCCATTGCAACCACCATACCCTGTTCGAAGGCGATCATCACCTTCGCGCAGAGCGGGCGATGCGTGTTGCGACTATTTAACAGTTCCCCGGTTCCGGTATCGGGCTACCGGCGAAGAGTTCTCCGCCATAGAATCGGCTTGCCGGGGAGGTTGGGAGGGATGTTTCCCGGCTGCCGCCCGTAGCGGCCGGTCCTCCCCGTCACCTGACCTTTCCGAACTCCGTGCTCACGTCTGCGGCCGACCGGTATGTCCGGTCGGAGAACCCCTCGATCGCGGTTATCACGTCCTGAGGAGCGTTGTTCTTCCGGGCCTGGGCGACGATCTCTTGTTTGCCCGCGGGGTAGTCCATGCCCTTGAGGTAGACCTGCAGGTCGGCGGCCGAGAGATGGGTGAGGGACGGTACTGTCCTCCGTGCCGCGGGGGCCTCCACGGCGGGGGTTTCAGGTCGGACCGTCTCCTCTCTCCTGACCTCCTCCGCAGTGATCCCGGGCTCCCGCCGCGTTTCCATCGCGGCCGGGTGCTCCCCGCGGACCTCCCTCCCGAACTCCGTGCTCACATCGGCGGCCGACTGGTACGTCCGGTCGGAGAACCCCTCGATTACCGTGATCACGTTCTGTGGCGCGTCATGCTGCCGGGCGTGGGTTACGAGATCCTGCCTCCCTGCCGGGTAGTCCATGCCCTTGAGGTAGACCTGCAGGTCCGCAGCGGAGAGACGGGCGCGGGGTGGTACCGTCCTGGCCGCCGGTGCTTCTTCACGGACCTCCTCCACGGGAGTCTCGCGAACCCCCCTCGCAGGCGTCTCGATTCCGGTCGGCTGCCGGGTGCGGGCCTCGCTGCCGAACTCCGCGCTCACGTCTGCGGCCGACCGGTATGTACGGTCGTTGAAGTTCTCAAGCACCGAGACCACGCTCTGCGGTGCGTCATGCTGCCGTGCATGGCTCACGAGATCCTGTCTTCCCGCCGGGTAGTTCATGCCCGCAAGGTAAGTCTGCAGCCCGGCGGCCGAGAGGCGACCGGCGGAAGGTCCCGGGGTCATGAGCGATCGCTCGGCCTCCGTTGCCGGCCGGGCCTCCATCGCGCCTGCCGGCTCTCTCCTGACCTCCTCGGCGACGGTCTCGCGGGGCGGCGTCTCGACTATCCGCTCCCTGTGGACCTCCCTGACGCCGGTCCCCGTGGGTGGCGGCCCCTCCGTCATCACCGGCCGCTCCTCGACACGCTGCGTTGTCGGCTGCCCTCCCCATCCGGCTGCGACCGTCTGGACGGGCGGTGGTGTCGGAACGATCCGCTCTCCGGCAGGAGACGTGGTCTCCGCCGGCTTCGTTGCGCCTGCCACTGCTGCTCCGGTGGCCGCTGCTGCAGCCGCGCCCACCCCCTGTGAAGGCGGAACCTCCCTCTCCGTCACCGGGGCCGTGGGCACCGCTGCTGCATGTGCCCGGGGCGGCGTCCGGACCAGGCTCCAGTCGGCCTCACGAGGCATCCTGTCACGGGAAAACCCCGAAGAGCTATCCAGCGTCTGCCTGTCCGCGTCAACGGTAGCACTCCTCTCCCCCGGACGGGTGCGAACCGCCTCCCAGGGGATGGCGAAATGTTTCTCGCCGAACCCGAGGATCCCGCCGTAGGAGAGCACGGCGTACGCGATGCAGCCGCTGTCCCGGTCTATCGCGACATCGCTGATATCGCCGAGGTTCTCTCCTTCCGGGTTTCGCACCTTGACGTCCCGGATGTCGTGCGCACGCATCAGGTTCACCGTCTCTCCCCGCCCCGGCCGGGTCTCCAGCATCGATCCTGCCTGTTGTTCAGCCATCGTATCTCCCTCCAGCTTGTTCTTCTCGAAGAGGTATCCCTTCAAGGCGGGGGAGTAGATGTTCGAGGATACTTAAGAGTTTCCGGCTCTGGCAAGCCGGGCTGTTTCAGCAGGGAGAACGAAGAATGGGAGCGGATGCCGGCCCGAACCTTACGGTCGGGCGTAGCGGAGGATGAGTTCGGTCGCCGCCCTGATATCCCGCCCCTGCTTCCGTGCCTCGGTGAGATAGGTGGTGTAGACCTCGTCGGTCACGAGCCGCAGTTGCGGGCGGAAGAGATCGGCGTGCATCATCAGGTCGAAGCACCGTGCTTCGCTCTCGGTCAGGTTGAGCGCCCGGTATTCTCCGGTATGCGGGATGAATGCCGGGTTTTTGTCGCGGGGCGTCCTGATCGCGAGGTCGGCGAGCGGTGTCGCCGGGATGGGTTCGGCGCTGCTCACGAAGACGTCGTCGAGGGAGAGTGCGGCGATGAGATCCTTCGTCGCCTCGTAGTCCCGTTCCGTCTCCCCGGGGTAGCCGACGATAAAACTCCCCGCAACCCGGAGACCGTGCTCCCGGCACCGCTCCACCGCCTCCTCGACCTGCCGGACGGTCGCGCCCTTGCCCATCATCCGGAGCACCCGGTCGCTCCCCGACTCGATCCCGAAGAAGACCCACCCGATGGTGTATCGCCGGACGGCGTCCAGAACCTCGTCGGTGATACAGTCCACGCGGATGTCCGGGGAAGAGACGTTTCGCGGCCCCATCACCTCTGCCATACCGCGGAGGAGGGCGATGAAGGCTTCCGGGTTCATCTCCCCGTCGGTGGAGCCGTAGAGCGACCCGGTCCCTCCGGAGACCGAGAGCCGTGTCGCTCCGTGCGCCGCAAAGGCCTTCACCTCCTCGACGATGCTTCCGAGCGGCCGGCTCCGGATCGCCCTCCCGAAGAACCGGGGCACCTGGCAGAAGGTGCATCCCCCGATGCACCCCCGGTGAGTCTCGATGTAGGCGCTCGCTCCCCGGACGCTCTGGCTCCCGATGTCGTCCGGGATCAGGGGGAGCGGCCGGTCGATCGACGCCGGCGGTGCGGGCGGCGTCACGACCGGCCGGCCGGCGTCGAGGAACGCAATCCCCGAAAGGTCGGGCGACACCCCCTCCTCGACGAGCCGGACCACCGTCTCCTCGCCCTCGCCGACGACCACCGCGTCGGGGGCGAGTTCCCCGAGCACCATCTCCGGCGCGGCCGAGACCGGCCCCCCGACGTAGACCACCCCTCCGCGCTCGCGGTGTGCCCGGATCAGGTCGCGGATCGCGGGGTCGAGGAGGTGCTGGGTCGAGAAGAGGCTCGCGAGCAGGACTGAATCGCCCGGAGCGGCAGGCGTCCGGGTGAGGGTCACCTGATGGCCCGCGTCGCGGAGGACACCGCCGATCAACATGGCGCCGTAGGTGTAGATGCCGGGGGAGAGGATCGTGATCTCCATGATACAATATCGCCGGAACAGTATACAAAAGGTGGGGATCTGCCGGTCAGAGCGATGCGGGCTGCCTGAACCGCCGGGCCTCGGCGACGGTATGGACGCCCCGATCCGATGCGGCGATCAACCGTGCCTGGAGCCGCATGATGTCGGCGATGATGGGTTGCGGTCTCTTCTCCAGCGCCTCCGCGACAACGGCCCGGGCCTCCCGGAACCTCCCCGCCCGGCGGAGCAGATCCGCGAGGACGGCCTCGTCCGCTCCCTCCAGGGCGGCCAGCCGCTCGCCTTTCTCCCATCCCCGCCGCAGGAGATCGGCGGCACGTTTCCGGCAGATCCGGGCGGGCACATCCGCCCCCTCGTCGTCGCAGACCCAGGCGGCATGGAGGGACGCCCACGCTGCCTGGGCCGGGAAACCGAGATCTTCCTGGATGATCGACCAGCAGAGGAAGGTGTTTGCTATTCCAGGGAACTTCCGGGCGTCGAGTTGCCAGCGGTAGCGCGGGAGTTTCACCACGTCGGCCGCTCCTTCCGGTGCCTTGCCCGGGTCGGGCGCACAGTAACCGCAGGACGGGCACCGTTTCACCCACGCGTAGATGGTGGAGCGCAGGGGTTCCGCGGGGCGGGTGTCGAGGTCTCGCGACCCGACGCTGCCCGCGGCCTCGGGGATGGTGAACCGGCAGGCCTCGCCGCAGACTGCACAGGTGGTACTGAGGTGACGGAGGTGGGTCATCGATGGGCTGAATGGCATACCTGCCGATATATATTTTGCCCACGATGGAATGCCGCGAGACGACGGCTACGCTGTAACCCCTTCCCCGACCCGGCGGGCGTAGGCCGTTACGGCCCATCCGAGGAGGGCTGCTACTCCCGCGACCAGCGCGAGAATCGGCCAGTGGACGGGGCCGGCGGTGTCCACCGCGAGCCTGACCATGAGGTTTAACGGATTGTAGGGGATGGCCATGACGAGGAGGAAGACCACGACGAGCGCGGTCGAGAAGATGAACTGGGCGCTCGTCCGTTCGCGGTAGTGGAGTGCCACGAGAGCCCCGAGCAGGATGAGGAAGAGCCCGCCTGCCGAGGCGTGGAGGAGGATGGCGGCGGCGTTATCGACCGCGATGCCGTTGAACCCGAGGAGGAGGAGCCAGGCCCCGGCCTGAACCGGAACCAGAATCTCGCAGGCGGCCACCTTCCCCCAGACCATCTCCGCGAACGTGACCGGCGTCGACATCAGCGTCTCGAGCGTCCGGCGCTGGTACTCCTCGGTGATGAGGTCGATGATCAGGGCTGCCGAGACGATCGCCGGGAGGAGAACGAGCAGCGGGATCAGGAGGCCGTAGACGAACTCGAAGAAGTTTTCGCCGCCGCCGGACTCGGGGAAGTTCAGCGAGACCGGGAAGGTGGTCATCCGCCCGGCCCGGACCTCCCGCAGTTCCTTCTCGTAGCCCTGGAGCACCTCTTTTACCTTGACGTTGATGACGCTCGACTGCAGGTCGTTCTGGATGAGGTAGAGCGTGACCATGACCGGCTCCTCTGCGTCGGGCGGGGTGTCCGGAACGTAGACCACCGCCGAGACCCGCCGTTCGCGGAGCGCCGCAAGCGCCTGGCTGAGATCCATCCGGTGGAGGATGAGGTCGTCTTGCTTCTCGAATTCGTCGATGAGGGCTGAGTCCGCTCCGGCGTAGCCGACGCCGTAAGCGATCGTCGAGTAGCCCTCGATCGCCTCCGGGTCGTACATGGCGGTGAGCCCCACCATCAGGAACGACGAGAACATCGCGATGAAGACCTGCAGGAGGATCGCAAAGACGATCGTCTTCTCCGACGAGAGCCCGAGGAGCTCTTTCTTCGCGATAAGGCCGATATTTCGTCTCTTCACAGGAGCGCCCCCATCAGGAAGTAGAGGTTGTAGAGGCTGTGCACCACGCTCGCGACGACGAGGCCGGACAGGTAGGCGCGGCGCCCCCAGAGCAGGAGGAAGCCGCCGGTGATGAGCACGCCCGCGATGTGGAGGAGGAGCGGCATCCAGAGCACCTGGAGGGAGAGGAAGAGAACGCTCCCGAAGATCGACTCGGTGATCTGGGCGAGCGTGGCGAAGAGGAGGAGTTTTTCACCGGCAAGGAACCCGAACCCGATCGCGACCGCCCCGAGGAGCAGGTTCTTCGGTGTCAGGAACCCCGGCCGCTCCCGCGCCACCGCGTAAAGCCCGATCGACTTCGCGAACTCCTCGATGAACGCCGCAGAGACGGTCAGGAGAACGAGGGAGAGCGGCATCGGGATGTTGAAGAAGAGGACGAGCGTCAGCATCTGGGCCATGAAGACGAACGGTATCGTGAAGCCCGCGAGCAGGAAGAGCGAGAGGTGCGGGTGATCCCGGCCGATTCCGGCCGAGATGAAGTCCGCGAGCCTTGAAGCGAGCGGCTTCTGCGAGAAGAGGCGCTCCTCACGGAAGTTCGTGATGCCGACGTAGAAGAGGATGATGCTCGTTGCAAAGAAGAGCACGGTCGAGTAGACGTACTCCATGGCGGTGAACCCGTCGCCCTGGATATCGAGGACGACCAGGGTGAGGGGCGAGATGATGCTGATGACGTGGGTGTTCGCAAAGACCGTCGGGAAGAAGAGGTACGACGTGGCGAGGGTCGAGAAGAAGATCGAGACAAACGAGAGTTCCTTGAAACTCCGGGAGGTCATTCCGATGATCAGGGCGTTTGCGAGGAAGAAGAGGATGACCGGGACGAGCGGGAGGAGGATGGTCATCGGCGCCCCGGCAAAGAGGGTGATCGCGGCGGCGATGAGGATCATGATCGTGAAGTAGGGGAGCGCTTTGCCGACGACGATCGCGGCAGGCCGGACGGGGGTAGAGAGGAGGGCTTCCCCGGCCCGTCCCACCCGCTCGTTCATCACGCTCATCATGAAGAACTGCGAGGTGAAGTAGAGCGGGAAGATGAAGACGAAGACCAGGATGATTGCATCGAACGGAAGCGGCGCCGAGAGTTCCGAGGGCGTCCGGAACTGCTCCATGGTGGAGCCGCCCGAGATGACGCCGGTGTAGCGTTCGAGGGCATGACTGCTCCCCGTATCCGCGAGATGCTCCCGGAGGGTCTCCTCGGAGACGGGCATTGCCGACGCCGGCGGCGTCACCGCTTCGACCGGCCCCGAGGGGACGGGCGGTCTTCCGGCCTCCGCCGGGGCGCCGACCTGCTGCCCGCTCTGGGTCGCCAGGAAGTCGATCTCGCTCTTGACGTACTCGAGATCGATCCAGAGCGGGTAGGCGGCGAAGAGGTCGGGTTCTCCGGCGGCCACGTAGGAGACGTAACCCTCGTAGTCGCGTTCGAGGGTCTTTAAGGCCGCCCGCCCTTTGTCCGTATCGGCGGCGTAGACCTCGCCCTGCAGGATGACGATGTCGTACGCGAACCGGTTCTCCCAGAGGGCCGCCCCGCTGTCGAGGTAGGGGGTAAAACGGCTGTCGGGAGCGACGATCCGGGCGATCTCGGGGTCGTCGATGCCGATGCGATACATGCCGTCCTGCATATGGACGCCGCTCTGGGCGGCAAATGCCGTTACCAGCACCAGGAGGACGAGAAGCCCCGCCGCAAGCGGGAGGACGCTTCTCCCCATCGTGGTCATCGACCGGTTCATCTCCCAGACGGCAATCGTCCGGATGGAGGAGGCAAGGCTCATGGTAATCCCAGGCGGCGCTAGAGAACCATATCTCTGTGCAGCAACCTATTAGTAGGCATCGGAGACATAAGGGGTACCGGATGATCACGGCCCGCTCCCTCGTCAAGCATTACGGCGACTTCCCGGCCCTCGACGACGTTACCTTCGATCTCGACGATGCACGGATACTCGGGGTTATCGGGCATAACGGCGCCGGGAAGACGACGCTTTTGAAGATCATGGCCGGCCTTGTCTCGCCGACGGCGGGAAGCCTCGTCGTCGACGGGATCGACGTTGTCAGGAGGCCGCTCGACCTGAAACAGAACCTGGGGTATCTTCCCGAAGAGTCGCGGCTCTACGAGACGATGACCACGGATGCGTATCTCGCGTTTTTCGGGGAGATCTACGGTCTCTCAAAACCGGCCATCCGGGAGCGGCGCGACGAACTCCTCGATTCGCTCGCGCTCGAGGCGGACAAAAAGAAGATCGGGGAACTCTCGAAGGGGATGAAGCGGAAGGTCGCGATTGCGCGGTCGCTGATGCACGACCCCGGGCTGCTCATCTACGACGAGCCCACCTCCGGCCTCGACCCCATGACCTCGCGGTCGGTGCTCGATTATGTCAAGGGTCTCCGGGACCGGGGCAAGACGGTGATCTTCTCCGCCCACAACCTCTTCCAGGTGGAGGAGGCCTGCGACCTCGTCCTGATCCTGCGCCGGGGGAAGGTGGTGGCGAAAGGCACCATGCCCGAACTCCGGGAGACCTTCGGTTCGCTCACCTACCAGGTCTTCTTCCGGGTGCCCGACCCGGCGGCCTTCGCGACATCGGTCAGTTACTCGGCCTCCAACGGCCGATTCCTTGCCGAGGCGCGTTCCGTCGAGGAACTGAACCGGACGACAGCGGCGCTTGCGGCCGACGGAGCGACGATCGAGCGGATCGAGTCGCATTACCCGACGCTTGAGGAGATGCTCCTGAAGATCGGGCGGTAAGGGTGGGGTCGGCCCCCCTCCGGCCGTAGTGCGCCCGGAAGCGCCTCATCGGGGGGTTTCGCCGGTCTCATCCATAAATATCCTCTCCCACTTCTGGAATCTCTCCGCCCGCCGCTCTCCGGTGATATCCCGGATCGACTCGATGGCGCCGACGATCTCCCCCCGGTTGTCGTAGAGGGGACCCGCCTTCACCCACCAGATCCATGGAAAACCGCCGCCCGACGGCGGGATGACAGCCTCTGCGATGATCTCACCCCCCTCGGCGTAGGTGATGAAGCGGTACCGGTTCCGGAGCGCAACATCAGGGTTCAGGACCTTATCCACGAGCATGGCTGTCCTCTTCCCGTAAAACGGGAGGGTGTACTCATGATCTCCTTTGCCGAGGATCTCCTCTGCGGTGATCCCGGTCAACTCCTCCATTGCCAGGTTCCAGGCAGTGACGACTCCCCCGCGGTCGATTGCAAACATGGCGTCGGGCAGGTGTCGTACGATGCCGGCCAGCCGGTCATGGGACTCCCGGAGCGCTCCCTCCGCGAGAACACGGCCGGTGACATCGTGTACCTGGATGAGGCAGCCATCCGGATCCCCGTCGTCCGGCGACCTGAGCGGGCTGACGACACCCCCAACGTGGATGATCCCGGTTCGTGTCGTCGGGAGGAGATCCCGGCTGCGAACCCTGTCAAAGTCGAACCGGCACTCCAGCGGGGTCACCGCATCTCCTGGTGCCTGCATCTCGCAGGCATCGAGCGCCCTGCAGACCTGCAGGAGGTTGATCCCCCGTACATCGTTGAGACGGGCGATCCCAAAGAGTTCGAGGCAGGCACGGTTGGCATGGAGCAGTGCCCCGGCGCTATCGCAGACCGCGATCCCGGTGGGGGAATCCTCGAATATTCTCCTGAACCGCTCTTCACTCTCCCTGAGCGCGCCCTCCCGGTCGTGTGCCTCCTGCTCAAGGGCCTGTAGTTGCCGGCGCAGGGTCTCCTCGATCACCCTGAACTCGTGGCTATCGGAACAGAGGTACTGGTACTCGAGTATTGTTCCGTCAGGACTGCAGAGTGCCCGACCCCTCCAGCGGTAGTAACGGGTGCTCCCGTCCGGCATGACCATCCTGCAGTCGATCGTCGCTGCCGGGTTCTTCGGTGTGAGGCCCCGGACAAAGTTCCTCCACGCCGTTCGCTCCTCCTCGACAAGCGGCGGGCGGAACTGCCGCCCGATGAGGTCGTCCCGTCTCGTCCCGGTCATCCGGCAGTAGACATCATCGGCCCACCCAGCACGCCCGTCCGGCGAGACACGGACGATCCCTTCGGCCCGGTCTTCCCGGAGCGCCTCCTGCCGCGACGCCTCAAACAGGCGCTCTTCTCCGGGATCGCCATCCTCCAGGACCTTCTCCAGGACGAGCGAGACCGCGGGCCGGCCGGTCTCGAGTACGGTGGGTATCAGGGAGACCCGGTAGGAGGCGGCACCCCTGCGAGAGCCGGGGCTCCACCGGAAGGTCCCCTCTTCTCCCCAGAGCGCCCTCCTGAGCAGAGAAGCTACATCATCGGAAGAGGAGATGCCCGGAAACAGTGGCAGGACCGGATGGCCGATGAGGGCCTCGGGCGTAGCCCCGAGGATGCCCGCGAGCGTGCCGGATACCTCCAGGACCTCCAGGTTGTGATCGACGACGATGAGGTTTGGGGAGCAGAACCGGCGGACGGCCGCGATAGGCAGGCGACGGGTCGGGCAGTAAATCTTTGCCGCGCCGACCAGCCGCATGTCGACCGATCCCTGCCGCTGCAGGATCGCGAGGTATTTCGAGACGGAGTTCCGGTTCATCGTGAGGAGGGTTGCGATATCGCTGATGCTCAGCCCGCCCGGGTGCTCCTGTAAAATCCCGAGTATCCCTGCAAGGTTATTCTCTGTCTGTCTGTCGACCTGGGAGGTGACCATGATGTATGGTCATACAATAAGTAATATATAAATATTACGTAAATGCATAGCAAGTGTGCATGGCATAAGAGTCATTTTAAGGGATAAAGAAAGGATAGCCTTCCATTAGCGACGAAAATTGGCGGATCTGATCCGCTGTACGGTGAGGGGCCGGCACGACACCCCGAGCGTCCCTCGCCGGCCAGGCGGATGCTGCAGCGAGTATGGTGTCGCACAGGAGGTAAGACCTATGATTAACGGTGAACTGGAAGCAGGCAGCCCCGTCTCCATCGCGGCGGAGGAGGCCCGGCGGCAGGCGGAGACCATCCTGCAGGAGAACCCGATGCCTACCATCATCTGGGATGGGAACCTGCACGTAACGACGGTAAACAAAGCGTTCCTGCAGATGACCGGCTACGAACGAAAGAAAGCCGAGTCCATGACGATCAGGGACTTCGAGCTCGACGGTGACAGGTCGGGCAAGGAACTTATGGAGGTCTTCAGGACGAATCGGACGGTATCCGGCGAGATAAGGGTTACAGTCCCGACCGGCACCTTCTCGTTTGTCCGCTACAACGTCCCGCTCCCCGACGGGGCCGGCAACGTCGAGAGCGTGATGAGCGTCTACAAGGACATCACCGAGCAGAAACGGCAGGTGGAGCAGATGGAGGTACTCCAGCAGCAGGCCGACGCGATTGTCCAGGAGAACCCGATGCCCATCCTCCTCTGGAGCACCGACCTGACCATACGGCTGGTCAACAGGGCGTTCTGCGAACTGAGCGGTTTTTCCGAGGGGCAGGCCGCACGTCTCTCCGTGCGTGACTTCAAGTACCTCAACCAGTCCGGGGAAGGTGTTGCGGATACGCTGAAGAGCCGGAAACCCAGCAAGGGTGAAGCCACCCTCGAGTTTCCGGCCGGCATCCGTATCATCGAGCGCTACAACATCCCCCTCTTCGATAAGAAAGGCGACGTCGCGAGCGTGCTCACCGTCTACAACGACATCACGGAGTCGCGGACCCTCGAGGAGCGGCTTCACAAGAGCATCGGGGAGCTCGCAGGAAGTCTCAACGCGATCGCCGGCGGCGACCTGACCCGCCCGGTACCCACCTATGCGGACGATCCGCTCGACGAGATCAAGAAAGACCTGAACAAGGCGCTCGACAGCCTGCAGAAGTTTTTCCGGCAGACTCTCGAACAGGCGGACGCACTCGAGCACGCGATCGTCGATGTCGGGAAGGGTGCCGACGAGATCGCCCGTGCCTCCCAGCAGGTGGCGAACACCGCTCAGAAGACATCGGACGGTGCGAAGGAGCAGATCCAGCAGCTCGACCGGGTCACCAAGGAGATCGGCGATCTCTCCGCAGCGGTGGAAGAGATTGCAAGCACGGCCCAGGAGGTCAGGAACCTCTCGACAAACGTTGCAAAAGCCGGAGAGTCCGCCGTCGGACTCGGGAACGAGGCGAGCACGAAGATGCAGGCGGTGCAACGGATCTCCGAGCAGGCCGTCGAGGAGATCACCAACCTGAACGTGAAGATGCAGGATATCGGCCATATCGTGAAGCTGATCACCGATATCGCGAACCAGACCAACCTCCTCGCGCTCAACGCCGCGATCGAGGCGGCCCGTGCCGGTGAGCACGGCCGCGGGTTCGCGGTCGTCGCGGGTGAGGTCCGAAACCTTGCCGGGGAGTCGAAGAGCGCGACCCGGCAGATCGAAGAGGTGATCGGCGGCGTCACTGCAAGCAGTGGAAAGACCGCCGAAGCGATGCGGGGGGCTCACACGGAGATCCTCAGCGGGATCGAGAGCGTGAACGAGACCATTGCGGCCTTAAACAAGATGGTTGCCGACGTCAACGGGTCCGTCAGCGGCATCGCCGACATCTCCCGTGCGACCGAGAATCAGGCCGCCGCGGCGAACGGGGTCACGACCAGCGTCGAAGAGGTCTTTGCCCTGATTCAGGAGGGCGAACGGGGCACCGAAAGCCTCGCTGCACTCGCCGAAGAGTCGTCCGCCTCAACTGAGGAGGTTGCCAGTGCCTCGACCGATATCCGGCAGATGGCCCAGCAACTTCGCGAGAGGGTTGCACAGTTCAGGTTCCAGTGAGGCCGGAGCATGATCGACGTCGTCGAGTTCGAGCTGGGGCAGGAACTGTACGCGATGGACATCCAGCTCGCCCGGGAGATCGTGGAGATGATGCCCATCACCCACATCCCCCGGGCACAGGACTACATTGCCGGGATCATGAATCTCCGGGGCGAGATCACCACTGTTGTCGACCTGAAACGATTGATCCGGATCCCGGGAGAACCGGGGAGCAGCCAGAAGATCATCGTCCTGGTCGCCGAGGCGGCCGGGGGGTCGAACCTCGGCATAATCGTGGACGACGTGCACAGCGTCATCCAGGTGGCCGAGGAGGATATCGAGTTGATGGACGAGGGGATCTCTTCCGGGGTTCACGCCTTCGTCAAGGGGATCATCAAACTCACGAAGGATGAGGACGACCGGAAACCGGGCGATGCCAGGTCGCAGCGTGGGTCCGGGCTCATCCTCTGGATCGACATCAAGAAGATCCTCGACGACCTCGTCCAGAAGAGTCAGGTATAGTCGCCCGGTCGATTGCGCTGCAAAATGTGGCGTATCCGCAAACCTCTTTTTTTAGCTCTGTCGCCGTACCTGCGTGAGAGGGTGGGGAAAGGGAAGTCTCCGGTTTACTCCTCCCCATGCAACGCTCTTGCGGGTTTTTGGCCGGGGCAGGATTTATATAGCAGCGGCATATATGTGCCTTCGCAATTCCGTTTCCGTCGCATCAAGCGGCCTCCCGCAAGAAGCCCCGGTGCGGGCGAAGACCGGCGGGGGTTGACCGGGCGGCCGTGCGCCCCGCCCGCAATGGAGAACCCACTCTGCGGAACAATGTCGCGCGAACCGAACGTTCGCAGCCTGAATCAAAGAATCGATCTCGGGTGCAAAGGATGAAAAGAATCGGGTGTTCGACGGGCCTGAAGGGATTTGAACCCTTGGCCTACGGATTAAGAGTCCGTCGCTCTGCCGAACTAAGCTACAGGCCCATGCGTCTGACCTAACAGTGTTGCATGGGAAACCGTATAAACTTTATGGAACCTCCCTGAAAATCGCCGAAATGGAATCCCTTAATACCATGAGAAGTTACACCATTGTACGCATGCCTGAGGCGGTCCAGAACGTTTCAAAGGAACGTATCAAATACATCATTCTTGGCTGCGGGAGCACCGGCTATAACGTCGCCGAGGAGCTTGAGCAGGAGAACGAAGATCTCATCATCGTCGATAAGGACGAAAAGCGGGTGGAAGATCTTCGCGATCAGAAGTACGAAGCGATCGTTCGCGACCTCCGGAACCCGAACTTCATGGAAGGGCTGCCCGTGCCGGAGGTCGCGTTCATCCTCGCGAACGACCGGGAGGCCAACCTGACGGCGCTCCAGACCGTCAAAAACCGGTACCCGGCGACCTACGTCATCGCACGGGCTACCGACCCGGTCAGCGTCGACCTCCTCCAGCAGGAAGGCGCCGATATCGTCCTCTACCCGCAGGAGGTGGTTGCGAAAACCGCCATCCACCACATCCGGAAACTGCACTCTTCAAGGCTCGCCCTGCGGCTCTACGACATGCTCGCCTCCTGGGAGGGGACGCTCTGTATCGTCACCCACCTGAATCCCGACCCTGACTCGATATCGAGCGCCATGGCGCTCTCGATGATCGCGCGGCACGCGAGCCGCAACAAACTCAACTGCCGCATCGTCTACGAAGGGGATATCGGGCACCAGGAGAACCGGGCATTCATCAACCTCCTCGATATCAAGTTGGATCGGCTCACCCCCCAGACCCTCGAGGAGTGCAACTACATCGCCCTGGTCGACTCGTCCGGGCCCGGCGTGAACAACGAGCTCCCCAGATCGACCCGGGTCAACATCATCATCGACCACCACAAGAACGGCGAGCATCCGTCCACGGTCGCCGACTTCATCGACATCAGGCCGGGGGTCGGCGCCACGGCGAGCATCATGACCCAGTACCTGATGGAGCTCGATATCCCGGTGAACAAGTCGGTGGCCACCGCGCTCCTGTACGGTATCCGGGCCGACACCCGCGACTTCAAGCGGAACGTCACTCCCCAGGACCTCAACTACGCGGCGTTCCTCCTTCCCCTGACCGACTCGGATCTCCTCGATAAGATCACCTCCCCCTCAATGTCGCTTGAGACAGTGGAGATCATCGGGAACGCCATCCGGAACCGCCGGCTCAAGAGCGGCTACCTCTTCTCGAACGTCGGCTACATCAGGAACCGCGACGCTCTCCCGCAGGCGGCCGATATGCTGATCCACCTCGAGGGCGTGAACACGGCGCTGGTCTACGGCATCAGCGACCAGAACATCATCATCTCGGCGCGGAACAAGGATATCAGGCTCCATCTCGGCAACGTTATGGCCGAGGCGTTCGGCCCTATCGGTGAGGCCGGTGGCCACGCCACGATGGCGGCGGCCCTGATACCGCTCAGTTACTTCTCCATGGCGAAGGAGAAGGAGGATCTGCTCGATCTCATCATCGATCCGATCCTGAAGAGGTTCTCGAGCATCGTCGGTCTGGACGACGAGGATGGACAATGAGGTTTTCGGACTGGGAGCCTCACTACACTGCAATTCTGGATTATTTCGGGTTCGAGCGCGAGGCGGACGAGGCGGCTGCCCGGACTCTCGCGGATCTTGCCGGTCGCGACGACGTCGGGCTGCTTGAAGCGTTCATCCGGGGGAGGCAGGTGACGGTCTGCGGGAACGCCCCCTGCCTTTCCGGGGAGCTCGACCGGATCGAGGGGACGGTGCTTGCCGCCGATGCGGCGGCGGAGGTGCTCGCGGATCACGGTATCCGGCCGGACGCGGTCTTCACCGACCTCGACGGGGCGACGGACGTTTTCATCGAGCTCTCGGAGCAGGGGACGGTGATGGTCGTGCACGCCCACGGCGACAACGTCCCGCTCCTCCGCCACTGGGTTCCGCGTATCCCCGGCCCGCTCGTCGCCACCACGCAGGCGGCACCGCTTCCCCACGTTCACAACTTCGGCGGATTCACCGACGGCGACCGGGCGGTCTTTGCCGCCGACGAACTCGGGGCGGCGAGCGTCCGGATCGTCGGGTTCGATCTCGCCGACAAAAACGTCGATCCCCTCAAGCGGGGGAAACTCTACTGGGCGGGGGAACTCCTCCGCCTGATCGGGTATGACCTCCAGTAAACCATTGCATCTAACATTTGTGACGTTGCCTCACGCGAAGATCGCGAAGCCGCGAAGGGAGTTTCCAGTCCCCCGACATTGGACTTCGCGCTCTTCGCGGCTTCGCGCGAGTCTACCAGGAGGATTGAGTTAGCACATGCCGGAGTCAACTAGCGCCCTCATCATCGACGGCTACGTCGACGAGCCCGCGTGCCTCGGCGTCGCGCCCTACGTCTCCCCGTACATCCGCGAGGTCGCCGGGGTCCTCGCCGGGCACGGCTACGCGGCCCGCTACGTCACCATCGACCAGGTCCGGGCCGATCCTTCTCTTGTTGCCCGCCCCGGCCGCGGCGATCTCGTGGTGATGATCGCCGGGCTGACCGTGCCGGGAGCATACATCGGGGGGAAACCCGCGACCCTGACAGAGATCCAGCAGCTCGGAATCCTGCTCCGGCAGCCGACCACCGCGATCGGCGGGCCGATCGCCTTCGGCTACGCTCCCGGTGGCGGGAAGAAGGCGATCCGGCAGGCGATCGCCGGGTTCGACGTCACGCTCTCGGGGTCGCCCGCGGTTGCGCTGGATTCCTGGCTCTCGGGCGGGGAGCCTGCCGGCGCGGGGGATTACTCCCTGACCGACCCCTGGTGCACGGCGGGCGCCGGGATCGTGGCGCAGCACCCGGCGTTCCCTTACGTGATCTGCGAGCTCGAGACCGCGACCGGGTGCTCGCGGGCGACGGTCGGGGGATGCTCGTTCTGCACCGAGCCGTTCTACGGGCTCCCGCGCTACCGGAGCATCGAGGGGATCGCGAAGGAGGTGGCTGCGCTCCATGCGGCGGGAGCCCGCCACTTCAGGCTCGGCCGGCAGCCGGATCTCCTCGCCTACAAGAGCGGCGGCGGGGAGTTCCCGGTCCCCCGCCCCGAGGCGCTCGCCGAACTCTTCTTGGCCGTCCGGGAGAACGCGCCGGACTTGAAAACCCTGCACATCGACAACATCAACCCCGGCACCATCGCCCGGCACGAGGACGCGGCACGGGCGGCGCTCGAGGCGATCGTCGCCGGCCACACCCCCGGCGACACCGCGGCCTTCGGTATGGAGACCGCCGATCCGGCGGTTGTGGCGGCAAACAACCTCAAAGCCCTGCCGGACGACGTCTTCCGCGCGATCGAGGTCGTGAACGAGGTCGGGGGGATGCGGACGGGGGGCATCCCCGAGCTCCTGCCGGGCCTGAACTTCATCGTCGGCCTCGCGGGGGAGACGCCGGCGACGTTCGACGCAAACGAGGCGTTCCTCCGTCGGGTGCTCGATGCCGGTCATCTCGTCCGACGGGTGAATATCCGGCAGGTGATGCCGTTCGAGGGAACAAAGGCCTACGAGGAGAACACCCTCGGGAAGCACGATGCCCGGTTCCGCTCCTTCAAGGAGTGGACGCGGAAGGAGTTCGACGAACCGATGCTCCGCCGGGTCTTCCCGGTCGGCACTGTTCTCCCGGAGGTCGTCGTCGAAGTTCCCGGAAAACCGTCGTTCGGGCGGCAGATGGGCTCCTACCCCATCCTCGTCGGGATCCCCCTCGAACTCCCGGCACGGACGGTGCTCGACGCCGTCGTGGTCGACTGGGGGATGCGGTCGGTGACGGCCCTCCCCTGCCCGGTGGAGGTCAACACCCTGCCGGTAGCGGCGCTCCGGTGGATCCCGGGGGTGGGCAAGAAGAGAGCGGCGACCATCGCCGCCCGCCGGCCTTTTAGTGGTCTTGATGAGTTCCGGGAGGTCGCCGGGGAGACGGGGATCGAGGACGTGATAGTGTTTTAGAGTGCTCTCTTCGCGGCCTTCGCGGCTTCGCGCGAGTTAGCAGCGTATGAGTGGCCGATCCCTCACGCGAAGCCGCGAAGAACGCGAAGTTCGGTAGACGGGTGCTGACGACTTCCCCTTGGTGGCTCGTACTTCGCGTAAGGCTGATTCTCCCTTCACGTCTCCTATGCTACTCCTCCTCCCGCAGTTCCATCACCCGCAGAACGTCCGTCCGGGTCACGATCCCGACCAGGGCGTCGCCCTCGACGACGGGAATCCTCCCGATCTCCTGGCCGGTTATGATCCGGAGCGCGTCGATGAGCGGTGCCGACGGCGGGAGGGCGGTCGGGTTCCGGGTCATGATGTCGCGCACCTGCATCGCCTCCCGGTCGATCGGCGAGATCTTGTGGATGTCGGCGAGGGCGACGATCCCGACGAGCGATCCCCGGTCCACCACGGGAAAGCCGAGGTGCTTCGTCTCGTACATCATGTCCACCACCTGCGAGAGCGGCATCGTCGGTTCCACGGTGACGACGGGGCTGCTCATGGCGTCGGCGACCGTGACGTCCTGCAGCAGGATGTTGTAGCGGAGGAACGTGGCCTCCTGGTTCGCCCCGATGTAGATGAAGAAGGCGATGAGGATCAGGATGGGGTTTAAGAGCAGGAACCCGACGATCCCGAAGAGGACGGCGAACCCTTTCCCGACGTCGGCGGCGATCCGGGTCGCCCGGGAGAGCGGCATCCGGCGGGCGAGCCATGCCCGCAGCACGCGCCCGCCGTCCATGGGGAACGCCGGGAGGAGGTTGAACCCGAAGAGCAGGACGTTCAGGAGCCCCAGGTAGCCGAAGGTGAAGATCAGGACGCCGGCGACCCCCGGGTCCGGGACGACCGCCGCAACGACGTA
Source organism: Methanoculleus chikugoensis (assembly GCF_019669965.1). Classification (NCBI taxonomy): domain Archaea; kingdom Methanobacteriati; phylum Methanobacteriota; class Methanomicrobia; order Methanomicrobiales; family Methanomicrobiaceae; genus Methanoculleus; species Methanoculleus chikugoensis. The sequence continues at coordinate 511,510 of NZ_AP019781.1, forward strand.
GACGAGGGCGCTGGAGACAATGCCGACCGCAAGGCTCGTCAGCGGGCCCGCGAGCGCCATGGGGAGTTCGATCTTGGGGTCCGGCATCGTCTCCTCCATCTGGGAGACTCCCCCGAGGATGAGGAGCGTGATGCTGTGGATCTTGATCCCCTTTGCTTTCGCGATGAGTGAGTGGGCCATCTCATGGATGAAGACGCCGAAGAAGAGACCGAGCGCCACGACGGTTCCGAGGATGTAGGGATTGAGCCCCTCCGTGATCAGCGTCATATCGATCGGAACGCCGAAGAGAGCCTGGATCAACTCGGTCGTGAGCACGATCTGGCTCCCGATGATCCAGGCGAAGAGGGGGATCACCAGGAGGAAACTCCAGTGCAGTTTGACCGGAATCCCGGCCAGGTTTCCGATCTGTAGCGACGCTTCCATGGAAAGGAGTATCTTTTTATCATTTATAGTAATATACCTTCAGAGGATATCGATGAGAACCCAGATCACAGAGATGTTCGGATTACGCGTCTATACCGACAGAGCTGTCTTTATCGGGAATGTTGACGATGTCGTGCTTGATGTGGACCAGAAGAAGATCGATGCCCTTGCGGTCGGCGAGCTCAACCCCGAGATCGGGGAGGTAAAAGGCTATACCGGGCTGCAGATCCCCTTCCGCATCGTAAAGAGTGTCGGAGATATCGTCATCGTCCGGCACATCCCCGGGCTCTTCAAATCCCCGGCAAAAGAAGACTGACCGCGATGTCCGGGGCTCCCTTCCGATACAATATGGATACCGGAGATCGTGAGATCTTCTCGAACCTCACGATCTTCCCCCCCGTTTTTGTCCGGCTCGACGGTCGCGCCTTCCACCGTCTGGCACGTGCGCTTCACCTGAAAAAACCGTTCGACCCCGCCTTCAACGAGAGCATGCGGTCGGTCTGCCGTTACTTCCTCACCGGGAGCGGCCTATCCCCCGCGTTCGCCTACACCTTCTCCGACGAGATCAGCCTCTACTTCTCGACGCTGCCGTTCTCGGGGCGGGTGGAGAAACTCGACTCCGTGACCGCTGCGGTTGCGGCGAGCAAGCTCACGATCGAACTCGGGTGTACCGAACCGCTTGCGTTCGATGCCCGGACGATCCCCGCGGCGGGAGGGTTTGCGGTCGAGTACCTGGTCTCGCGCCAGAACGAGGCATGGCGCAACCACGTCAACGCCTACTGCCAGAGCGCGCTCGTTGATGAGGGAATGACCTCCCGTCAGGCCGCCGCTGCCCTCCGTGGGATGCAGTCCGGGGCGATGCACGAGATGATGTTTGAGCGGGGCGTCAACCTGGCGGAGACGCCGGCCTGGCAACGGCGGGGGACGCTCCTTTACCGGGAAGAGTGCATAAAAAAGGGGTATAACCCCCTGACGGGGGAGACCGTCGAGGCCGTAAGGACCTGTATCCGGGAACCGGAGGAGACGCCTCTCTTCTCGACGGAGGAGGGCGCGGCCCTGATCCGGTCACTCACCGGCGCGTGAGATGCCGATCTGCATCTGCACGCCTTCCACATCCCAATCCTTCTCGAGCGCAAAGGGCTCCGCCGGCTTCTCCCCGTTGCGGCGGACGGTGAGGGCTGCCGCCCGCACCTCCCCGGCGATCTCCTTCTGCCACTCCTCTTCTGCGATGAGCGAGGCCACCCGTTCGTCGGCGACATCCACGGCCGCGACGATGAAGTCGTCGACGTTCAGGTCGAGCTGGCGGCGCATCTCCTGGATCCGCCGGATCACCTCGCGGGCGTACCCCTCGGCCTCCAGCGCCGGCGTGAGAGTGACGTCGACGTAGACCGTCGCGTCCTTCATGGGCGCGGCAAAGACACCCTCGGGGAGGGCTTCCGCGAAGGTGACGTGGCGCGCCGCGATCTCATAGCCGTCGATTTGGGTCTTTCCGTCCCGCTCGATCGCGGCCTTCAGGGCGGTGCCGTCCGCGCTCTCTATCAGCGCTTTGACCTTCGGCCCCTCTTTGCCGAACTCCGGGCCGATCGCCCGCATCACCGGTTCGGCCTGCCAGAGGATCCGGTCCCATCTTCCGGTGACAACCCCGACCGTCCGGGCGTTCGCCCGGTTCAGGGCGAGATCGTTCAAGCCTTCGAGAGCCGCCTTCACCTCGTTGCTCCCGGTGACCACAACGGTCTCGGAGACCGGCCAGCGGAGTTTCCGTCTCCCGTTCTGCCGGGCGGTGGCGACCGCGTCGTCGAACGACTGGATGATCGCCATATCGGCCTCGAGGCGCGAGTCGATAAGGGAGTCGTCCGCCTCCGGCCAGTCGAGCATATGGATGCTCTCCGGGTCGCCTGCAAGGCGCAGGTTCCGGTAGATCTCCTCGGCGATATGGGGGGTGAACGGCGCAAGGAGCGCGATCAGGCGGCGCATGACGTAATATACGGTCTCGTAGGCGTACCGCTTCTCCGGTGAATCCTCCTCGAGCCACATCCTCGGCCGGACGAGCTGGACGTACCACCGGGAGAGATCCTCGAGGATGAAGGCGGCGAGCGCCCGCGTCACTTTGTGGAGGTAATACTCCTGCATGTCCGCAGCCGTGGTCCGCGCGAGCGAGTTCACCCGGGAGATTATCCAGCGGTCTTCTTCCGGCATATCCCTGACATGCGTCCGGACGAACGAGTCGTCCCAGAGGCCACCGGCCCCCGATGCCGGTTCAAACGAGTCGAGAACCATATACGGGAGCGGGAACCGGTAGACGTTCCAGAGGATGTTGAGCGTCCGGTGAATGGTCTTGACGCTGTCCCAGTTGAACTTCAGGTCGTCCCAGGGAGCGTTTGCCCAGAGGACATAGAACCGCAGAACGTCGACGCCGAACTGGTTCATCACCTCCTCGGGCGTCACCACGTTGCCGAAACTCTTGCTCATCTTGCGCCCGTCGGCGTCGAGAGCGAACCCGTGCATCAGGACGCTCTTGTAGGGGGCGCGGCCGAACGCCACGGTGCTCGCCCCGAGCTGGGAGTAGAACCAGCCCCGGGTCTGATCCTGCCCTTCGGTGATGAAGTCCGCCGGCCAGAGGCGGTCGAAGGCCTCGCGTTTTCCGGGGAACCCAAGGGTCGCCCACGACGCGACCGCCGAGTCGAACCAGACGTCGAAGATATCGGCGACCCGGCGCATCTCCCCGCCGCAGGAGCACGGGATGACGACTTCGTCCACGTAGGGGCGGTGCGGGTCGGGAACTTTCACGCCCGACCGCTCCTCGAGTTCGGCGATGGTGCCGATGACGGTTCGCTCGCCGCACTGCTCGCACTGCCAGATGGGGATGGGGATGCCCCAGTAGCGCTGCCGGGAGATGCACCAGTCGCGGGAGTCCCTGACGAAGTCGTGGAACCGGGCGCTTCCCGCCCAATCGGGGTACCACTTCACCTTCGCGATCTCCTCAAGCATCGGTTCGCGGATCTCGGTGGCTTTCAGGAACCACTGTGCCGTCGCCCGGTAGATGATGGGGGTCTTGCACCGCCAGCAGTGGCCGTAGCGGTGGGTGATCGTCCGCCGGGCGAGGAGGTAATCACCGAGCGCGTCGATGACGAGATCGTTTGCGTCCCGGACGTACATGTCCACGAACGTCCCGGCCTCCCGGGTGAAACACCCGCCGGCGTCGACCGGGCAGAAGACCTCGAGCCCTTCCCGGGTGCCGATCAGGTAGTCGTCCCACCCGTGCCCGGGAGCGATGTGGACGAGACCGGTGTTCTCGAGCTCGACGTAGTCGGCCGCGACGATCCGGTGCCGGATCTCCGCCTGGTGCGGAACCTGGCCGGCGAGCGGCGACGTGTACTCCGTCCCGACGAGGTCGCTGCCGCTGGCCTTCTCAAGGACGGTGTAGTCCTGGTAGCGCCCCATCTTCAGGACGGACTCGACGAGTTCGTCGGCGATCCAGAGGATCTCTTCGCGGCCGTCCTTCTTTGCCGCTACCCGCGCGTAGGTGAACGCGGGGTTGACCGCAACCGCGACGTTTGCCGGAAGCGTCCACGGCGTGGTCGTCCAGATCACCAGGAACTCGTTCTCGCGCCCGGTGATGGGGAACTTGACGAAGATGGAAGGGTCGGTCTCGTCCCAGTACTCCACCTCCGAGTCGGCGATCGCCGTCTCGCACCGGGGGCACCAGTTCACGACCCGGTGGCCGCGTTCGAGGAGCCCGCGCTCTTCCGCCCGCTGGACCGCCCACCACGCGGACTCGATGTATTCCTTCTTGATCGTCTGGTAGGGGTCGTCGAAGTCGAGCCAGATGGCGAGCTGCCGGAACTGGTCGCTCATGATCTCCATGTGCGTCACGGCGAACGTCCGGCACTGCTCGATGAACGCGGCGATCCCGTAATCCTCGATATCCTTCTTGGAGGTGAACCCGAGCTGGTGCTCGACCTTCACCTCGATAGGGAGGCCGTGCATGTCGTAGCCGGCCCGCTCGATGACGTTTCTCCCCCGCATCCGGTGGTAGCGGAGGATGGAGTCTTTTATGATCTTGTTCCAGGCGGTGCCGAGATGGATGTGGCCGGTGGTGTACGGCGGCCCGTCGACAAAAAAGAACGCTTTTCCATCCTCCCGCACCTCCTGGACGCGTGCATAGGTATTCTCCCGTTTCCAGTAGTCCTGGACTCCCGCCTCAAGTTCGCGCGGGTTATAACTGCCGGTGACTTCTTTCACCTCGTATCCCTCATATTCAGCACTGTGGTGTACCGTTTGTTGTTGGGGGACAAAGTGTTTCGTACTATGGGGAGTGGTGCAGACTCATGCGAAGCCGTGAAAGGGCGCGACTCGTGACCGCGTGCGATCCCGAGGGGGGATGGTCAAGTGGGGAACTTGTTGGGGGACGAAGTAAGCGAAGCGAGGGGAAGAACCCAGTACACTGGACCGTGGGGGTATCGCCATTTGGGGAGGCGGCTCGCGGGGTTCCATACCATTCGTCACCCCACCCCGCCCGCGCTTCGCGCTCCTCCCCCGCCCCTCAGGGGCGGGGGCAGTCCGTGGCGATATCCCCTGAAATCCGTATATGGGGATTGAAATGGGTCCGGTACTTCACTATCATTTTTGAGACTATCCCCGGGAGGTCAAACCCTCGACTTCCCTTCGCGTTCTTCGTGGCTTCGCGTGAGTTTTCAGTACGGGGCGATGGAGCCTCACGCGAGAGACATGATGCCGCGAAGGCATGTTCGCTTCACCCCACCCCTTTTATCCCCTGCTCCCCGACCTCTCCCCCATGCAGATCGCAGTCATCGGGAGGGAGGACTGCTCCGCTGAGGAGTATGAAGCGGCTGAGACTATCGGCTACCTCATCGCCGGGAATCACGAGACCGTCTGCTGCGGCGGCCTCGGCGGGGTGATGGAGGCCGCCTGCAGGGGTGCAAAAGAGGCCGGCGGGACGACCGTGGGCATCCTCCCGGAGACCGGGGAGGGGAACCCCTACCTCGATATCGTCATCCGCACCGGGATGGGCCACGCGAGGAACGTCGTCCTCGTTCACTCGGCCGACGCGGTGATCGCCGTCGGAGGAGGCTACGGCACGCTCTCGGAGATCGCAGTCAGCCTCAAGACGGACAAGCCCGTCTTCGGCCTCTCTACCTGGAAGATAGAGGGGGTGTTTGTCTGCGCCACGCCCGAGGAGGCGGTCATCCTCGCAGTTCGCGCAGCACGCCTGTCTCGGCCGTCTCGTAGCCCCCGAGATCCCGGAGAACCTTCTTGAACGCCTCCGAGGAGACGGTCTCGATGAGAGCCGCGATCCGCGGGTCGTCGAGCATCTCGCGGTGCATAGCGAGCTCGTAGCGCTCCGTCGCCACCGGGACGAACGCGAGATCGAGCGCTTTTGCGGCGCTGTAGACCCCCATTCCCGCGTCGACCTCGCCGGTCCGGACGGCAAGCGCCACCGCAAGGTGCGTCGTCACCTCGCGTTCGTAGCCACTGATGGAGGCCGGTTCGATCCCGCGCTCCGCGAGATGGTGGTCAAGGAGCATCCTTGTCCCCGACCCCCTCTGCCGGTTGACGAACGTCCGGCCGGGCAGGTCCTCAAATCCGAGGCCGTCGCGGGAGATGACGCCCTGCTGGCGCTCCGCCACGCAGAGGAGGACGAGGTCGGCGCCCGGCAGGTAGCGCTCCAGGTAATGGGTGTTATAGGTGCCGTCGGGGGCGAGGAGGTGCATCGGAGCCGCGTGGCACTCCTGCTTCTTCAGTGCAATCACCCCGCCCATGCTCCCGACATGGGTGGAGTGGACGTCGACGCCGCGCGGCCGCACCAGGTCGGCCAGGTGGTCGAGGGCGGGGTCGTGGCTGCCGGTGACGAGCACCGCCTCCTCCGCCTCTGCGTGGGGGACGGTGAGCCGGACGTCCACGGCCTCCCCCGCCTCGGCCCCTTCCTTCTGCGACGGGATCTGCATGTAGCCGTTCGCCCGCACCGCGCTCATCTGGACGCCCGCGCCCCGTGACTGGGGCACCGCCACCCAGCGTTCGCCGATCCTTCCTGCCGAGAGGAGGACGAACTCGTCGGTTCCGATATCGGAGTGGAGGCTTGTGGTCAGCCGGGCGGCAACATGTTCGGGCTCGCGGACGGGCATACCGTAGCGGGCGACGAGGGGCATGACGATCTCGCGGAGCACCGTCGCCGCTGCAAGGGGATAGCCCGGGAGCCCGATCACCGGTTTCCCCTCGATCCTGCCGATGATCACCGGCTTTCCGGGTTTGATGGCGACCCCGTGCGCCAGCACCTCGCCGAGATCGCGGATGATATCGGCGGTGTAGTCCCGCGTTCCGGCGGACGATCCCGCCGAGACGAGCAGGACGTCGTTCTCCGCGACGCCGCGCCTGACCGCCTCCCGGATCATATTGTAGTCGTCCGGGACGATCCCGTAGCGGTGCGCCTCCACGCCCGCCTCCGCGAGGACGGACGCGGCCATCAGGGTGTTGCTCTCCACCACCTTCCCGGGCGGAGGCATCTCACCCGCCGGCACGAGTTCGCTCCCGGTGGGGATCAGGCCCGCCCGGAGACTGATGACCGCAACCTCCGTGACGCCGTAGTTTGCGAGCGCCCCGAGGTCGTGCGGCCGGATCCGGTGCCCCCTCGGGAGGATCATCTCCGACTCGCCGATGTCCTCGCCGACCGGGCGGACGTGCTGCCAGGGGCTGACCGGCTTTCGGACGGTGTAGGTCTCGCCGTCGCGACGTTCCACGGGAGCGGAGCGGGAGAAGTCGTCAGACTTCGACCCGACCCAGACGTCCTCGATCATGATCACCGCGTCGTAGCCGGGCGGGACGATGTTCCCCGTATTGACCCGCGCCGCGTCCGGGAGGGTCACCGGGTTCTGCTCGTTCGCGCCGACGGTATTGGCACTCCTGACTGCGATCCCGTCCATCGCCGAGAGATGGATGGCGGGGACCGAGAACCGGGCGAATATGGGCTCCGCGGTGATCCTCCCCACCGCCCCGGGATTCACCGGAACGCGGACGACTCCCGGAACCGCCGAAAAAGAGGATTCTACAAGCGCCCGCGCCTCCGCGAGCGATATCACCGAGAGGTAGCGTTTCACCACAGGATCACCTCGACCTCTTCGTCGACCTCGAACCCCTCGCTCGATGCCGGGATCCGCACCAGCCCCTCGCTCTGTACCAGGGTGTTGAGGAGTCCCGACTTCCCGAAGACCGGTGTCGCCTCCCCGTCGCCGAGACGGACCCGGACATAGTCCTCCCGCCCGCGGGTGGAGGGGATGTTCTGGGTCAGCCGTGCGCGGACGGTTCGCCGGGAGACGGCGGTCTGCCGCATCGCCGCGAGGAGATGATCGACGACGGCGACGAGCACGACGAAGGCCGAGGCCGGGTGCCCGGGGAGCCCGATGACCGGTTTGCCCCGTGCCGTCCCGATGATGGTGGGTTTTCCGGGGGCGATGGCGATCCCGTGCACCAGCACCTCGCCGAGTTCCGCGACGACCGCGGCGGTGTTGTCCCGCTCGTCCTTCGACGAGCCTCCCGAGACCAGAACCGCGTCGCACCGCTCAAGCGCAGAAGAGACCGCCCGTTTCAGCACCGCCCGTTCGTCCCTGACGATCCCGAAGTAGACCGGATGGCAGCCCCGTTCGGTCACGAAGGCGCCGGCGAGGTAGGAGTTCGCGTCCCGCACCTCGCCCGGCCCGGGGGTCTCGACGACAGGGACAAGTTCGTTCCCCGTCGAGATGATCCCGATCTTCGGCACCTGCACCACGCTGACCCGGTCGGCGCCGATCGCCGCGGCAACGCCGATCTCGCGGGGGGTCAGCACGCGCCCCCGTTCCAGAGCCGCCTTCCCCCCCCTGAAGTCTTCGCCGCAGAAGACCACGTTCTCCCCCGGCGCCACCGGGCGGTGGACCAGGATATCGTCCCCGATCTGCTCGGCGTGCTCGATCATCACCACCGCGTCCGCGCCCGCAGGGAGAGCTCCGCCGGTGGGGACGTAGCGACACGATCCGGGGGAGATGCTCCCGGCATCCGCGCTCCCCATCCCGACCCGGCCCCGGCACTGGAGCATCGCCGGGATGGCCTCGGACGCCCCGGTGGTCTCGGCCGCGGCGACAGCGTAGCCGTCGACCGTCGAGCGGTCGAACCCCGGGATGTCGATATCGGCATGGACGTCCCTCGCGAGAACCCGGTGCAGGGCGTCTTCGAGCGGCACGTCCTCGTACCCAAGCGGCGGCGCGATCCTCCGCACCGCCTCCACGGCCTCGGCGACGGATACGACCTCGAGAAAAAGGCTCATCTGAAGCAGCCCAGCTGACAGCTGCGGATCTTTATTCTCGGTTCGCGCTGGTTGCAGTACCGGGCGATATCCATCTTCGGGATGCTGTACTTCTCCGATATCTCGAAGGCCTGCGGGCAGGTTAGCTCGTCTTCTATGCCGTATGCCTCGAAGGCTTTCCGTATCTTATCCTCGTCCATAGTACAACATGGTATGCCTGAAGGAAGATAGGATTTGCTATCGCGCCGGTCAAGCACTACCATTTAGCAGCCTCGCGGTCCACATGGTACCCGATGCGGATCGCGCTGATCAATTCAAAACAGGACACTGCAGGGGTAACCATCAGACACCACCTCGAGACCCTGCTCGTGGCGGGCGGGCGGTGGCCGCTTGCCGAACGGCATGAACTGACGTTCTGCGAGGTCGCAGGAAGGCTGATCCATCAGGACCGGATCGACCGGGAGGTCGATGCCGATCTCATCCTTTTCATATCCCGGCATGCGAGCGTACACCCGACGCCCGCCCTGACGGTGCACGTCACCGGCAACTACGAGGCCGCCGATCTCGGCGGGGAGCCGGGGAGACTCGCTCCGGCAGCTCCCGCGTGGATGCACGCAATCCTCGGCAACCTCGCCGCCCGTGCCCCGGAGGGCTACCGTGTCTCCTACGAGGTGACGCACCACGGCCCGACGGAGCTCTCGACGCCCTCGCTCTTCGTCGAGATCGGGTCGACCGCGACCGAATGGGCCGATCCGGCCGCCGGGCGAGCGGTTGCGGAGAGCATCCTTGCCGCGGAGCCGCAGGAGACGATCAACCTCCTCGGTTTCGGCGGCACCCACTACGCCGTGCGGCAGACCGGGATTGCTCTCTCTTCCCGGGGAGCCTTCGGACACATCGTCCCGACGCGGCAGATCGGCGCTATCGATCCCGATCTCCTCCGGGTGATGCAGGAGGCGAGCGGCGCCGTGGCGGCCTACATCGACAGGAAATCGCTCTCGAAGGACGAAGCCGGGCGGGTCGAGCGGATGCTCGACGATGCCGGGCTCCTCCTCCTCTCCGAGTCGGAGATCCGGGAGGCGTCCGGTCTTGCGTGGACCACCTACCTCCGGGTCAGGTCTCTCGCCGAAGAGATTGCTCCCGGGTCACGCGTTCGCATCCACGATCTTGTGGGAGAGGGGAATCCCGCTGTGGTCAGGATTGTGCCCGATCTGATTGAAGAAACGATTAAATCCGACAGATCGGATTTTCTCAACGGTCTCGACCTGTTGCCCGTCGCCCATCTCTCCTCAGGGTCTACAGAGGTATTATCGACGTTTATCGGCTTTGAAAGCGCATCGTCCCGACTCGCAAGAGATATAACTACCCTGTGCGTAAAACTCTTACTTATCTGTGAAAATGCTGTTATCGACGGTGATCACCTCGTCCTCCGGAAGGTGCGGTTCGACCCCGAGAAGGCGCGCAGACACGGGGTGCCGAAAGGGCCGCTCTTCGCCATGCTTGCCGGCGGAAAGGCGGTCGAGTTCGAGGGCCGAAGGATCACACCCGATGCAGTGCAGACAACCAGCGTGAAGCGGATACATATCCCGGGATTGGAGAAATACATATGAAATCCATCGTAGAAGAGGCACTTTCACGGGCGCGAGAGGACCAGCGCTTTGCTGAGCCCACGGAGGTCGACAAAGAGCTTGAAGAGCTCCTTATGGAACTCCGGACTGAGATTGCAGTCGTCGGGTGCGGGGGGGGCGGTTCGAACACGGTGACCCGGATGACGGAGGAAGGGATCAACGGGGCGCGGCTGATCGCTCTCAACACCGACGCGCAGCACCTGGTCAGAACACGGGCGGATACCCGGATCCTCATCGGGAGACAGAGGACCCGCGGTCTCGGCGCCGGCTCGATCCCTCAGGTTGGCGAAGAGGCGGCCATCGAGACCGAAGACGAGATCAAGCGGGCCGTCGAGGGGTGCGACATGGTATTCATCACCACCGGGCTTGGGGGCGGCACCGGTACCGGCTCCGCACCCGTGGTCGCGAAAGCTGCCCGGGAGGAGGGCGCACTGACCATTGCGGTGGTCACCCTGCCGTTCACGGTGGAAGGCGCTATCCGGGGCCAGAACGCTGAGGCCGGCCTCGAGCGGCTCCGTGAGGTTGCGGATACCGTCATCGTCGTCCCGAACGACCGGCTGCTCGAGGTCGTGCCCCGGCTTCCGCTCCACGCCGCGTTCAAGGTCTCGGACGAGGTGCTGATGCGGGCGGTCAAGGGCATCACCGAGCTCATCACGATGCCCGGTCTCGTGAACCTCGACTTCGCCGATGTCCGGACGGTCATGGAGCGCGGAGGCGTCGCGATGATCGGGATGGGCGAGAGCGACAGCGAGGACAAAGCCGCCGACTCGGTCAAGAAGGCGCTGCGCTCCCCGCTGCTCGATGTCGACATCTCCGGGGCGACCGCAGCCCTCGTCAACGTGGTCGGCGGGCCCGATATGACCATGTCCGAGGCGGAAGGCGTCATCCAGGAGGTCTACGACCGCATCGATCCCGACGCCCGCATCATCTGGGGTGCCCAGGTCGACCCCGATATGCAGGGCAAGATGCGGACGCTGCTTGTGGTCACCGGCGTCCGGTCACCACAAATATATGGGAGAAACGAAAAGAGTATGCCACGCATGATGAAACAGTTTGAGATCGACTTCCTGAAGTGAGCCAAGATGATGGATTATAAAGAGACGTTGAAGGAAGTAAAGTCGTTCAAGATCGAGGAGGAACTCTTCAAAAAGTACTGGCGGGTGCTGAAACTGGCACGGACGCCGACCCGCGACGAGTTCTCCAAGATCGCCATTGTGGCGGCGGCCGGGATCATGCTCATCGGCCTTGTCGGCTTTATCATATACGAGATCATGCTGGTACTGCCCAAATGATGGATATGGCTGAGAGCGCAAACAGGATATACGCGATAAAGACGACCGCAAAACAGGAGCGGACGGTAGCCGACAACATCGAGAAGGTGACCCGCGAGCAGAAGGACATCCATGTGGTGGCCGTTATGGTTCCCGAAGAACTGAAAGGCTACGTCCTCGTGGAGAGCCCTGACTCCATCGCCCGTATAGAGCAGTTGGTGGAGCTGATCCCCCACGCGCGTGCGGTGGTGCAGGGTTCGACGGCTCTCTCCGAGGTGGAGCATTTCCTGGTGCCGAAGAAGGCGGTCACCGGCATCACCGAGGGCACCATCGTCGAGATCATCGCCGGCCCGTTCAAGAGCGAGAAGGCGGTCGTCAAGCGCGTCGACACCGGAAAGGAAGAGATCACGGTCGAACTCTACGAGAGTATGATTCCGATCCCGATTACGGTCCGCGGCGACTCCGTTCGCGTCGTGGAGCGGTCGGACGAGATGTCCTGAAGAATATCCTCATCTTCTTTTTTCCCGCCGCGTCCCGCTATACCGGCGGCGATAGAACCCCCGGCGACCGGGTGTCACGCACGCGCGACGTCTGCATGTGCTACCCGGGTACTGTACTTTAAATCCTCTCACGTAGACCTTAGATAACCCAGGCAACTATTCCCCTGAGGAATAATAGCTGGTGAACTTGTATGGCAGAAACGGTCGAGGTATTGGTACCCGGCGGCAAGGCAACAGCAGGCCCGCCTCTGGGGCCCGCGCTCGGACCTCTCGGTATCAACGTGAAGGCTGTCGTCGACGAGATCAACAAGAAAACAGCCGAATTCAACGGCATGCAGGTGCCGGTGACGGTCACGGTCGACGATAAGAAGAACTTCACGATTGAGGTGGGCATCCCGCCCACGACGGCGCTCGTCATGAAAGAGGCCGGTATTGCGAAAGGTTCGGCAGAGCCGGGTGCTCAGGTGGCAGGCAATCTGCCGCTGGAGGCCGCCGTCCGTATTGCCCGTATGAAGTTTGATGGCATGCTCTCGTACGATCTGAAGTCCGCGGTCAAAGAGGTCCTCGGAACGTGCGTAAGCGTCGGCGTCACCATCGAGGGGAGAAAACCCCGCGAGATGATCCAGGCCATCAATGACGGGGAGTACGACGGCGTACTCGTCGCATAGATGTCAGACAACCATAGAAGATCGTGAGGTCGTGTACTATGGAGGCAAAGGATGGTTGATAAAACCAGTATACAGAAAGCCGTTGTAACGGCACTGGAGAAGGCTCCGGAACGGAAGTTCAAGGAGAGCGTGGATATCACCGTCAACCTCAGGAATATCGACATGTCCCAGCCCAAGAATCGTATTGATGAGACGATTCACCTCCCGCACGGTTTTGACAACGTCAAGATCGCAGTTCTCGGGAAGGGCGATATCACCACGCAGGCAAAAGAGGTGAACGTGGACCTCATCATCGGACCTGAGGAGATCGAGCGGCTCGGGGGAGAGCCCCGCGAAGCGCGCAAGGTGGCGGATGAGTACCGGTTCTTCCTTGCCGAGACGGCAATGATGCCGCTCGTCGGTCGGTATCTCGGTGTCAGGCTCGGTCCACGCGGACGGATGCCGATGCCGGTTCCGCAGGGAATGGATATCCGGCCCATCGTTCAGCGTCTCCGGAGCTCCGTGAAGGTCCGGACGAAGGACAAGAAGGTCTTCCACGCAAAGGTCGGAACTTCCGGGATGGATTCCGAGCAGATCGCCGAGAACATCGATACGGTTCTCCGGAGGGTCGAGTCCGTCCTCGAGAGCGGCGCGATGAATATCCACTCGGTCTACGTGAAGACGACCATGGGGCCGGCAGTGAGGGTGATCTGATGGCGCTCTATACGCAGCACCTGCCCCGGTGGAAGAAGGAAGAAGTAGAGGAGATCAGGCGCGGTATCGAGGAGCACTCGCTCGTCGGCGTCGTGGACATGTACGGCATTCCCGCCTCGCAGGTCCAGCAGATCCGGCGGAACCTCCGCGGCACGGCGAGGGTGAAGATGGCCCGCAACACGCTGATCGAGCACGCCTTAAACGAGCTCGGCGGCAGCGTTGCGTCCTTAAACGACCACGCCGAAGGCCAGAGCGCCCTGATCTTCACGAACGAGAATCCTTTCAAGCTCTTCAAACTGCTCGAGAAGACCAAGACGAAGATGGCGGCGAAGCCCGGCGAGACAGCTCCCGAGGATATCGTCATCCCGAAGGGTCCGACCAGCTTCAAGCCCGGCCCGATTGTGGGCGAGCTCCAGCAGGTGGGCATTCCCGCAGCCATTGAGGGCGGAAAGGTCAAGATCCGCGAGACGAAGACGGTCGTGAAGAAGGGCGAGGTCATCAGCAAGAAGGTTGCCGACGCTCTCGTGAAGCTCGGCGTCAAGCCGATGGATGTCGGTCTCATCCTGCAGGCCGCATACTACCGGAATACCATCTTCACGCCGGACCTGCTTGCTATCGATGAGGAAGCCTACGCGAACAACATCGTGCTCGCGGCCCAGCAGGCGTTCAACCTCTCGGTCAACGCCGTCATCCCGACCCGGCTTACCGTCGCGGCCATCATCGGCAAGGCGGTTCGCGAGGCCCGGAACGTGGGCGTCGAGGCGAGCATCTACGAGAAGGATATCGTCGACCTGATCATCGGGCGGGCCCAGCGCGAGATGCTGGCCGTCGCGCTCGCGGCACAGGGCCGTGGGTTCGAGCTCGATGAGGCGACCCTGAAAGCCGCATCGGCTGCGACCGTTGCGGCACCCGCGGCAGCAGCCCCGGCGGCAGCCGAGGAGAAGCCCGAGGAAGAAGAGTCTGAAGAGGAAAAGAAGGAAGAAGAGGAGGAGAGCGGCATGGCCGGTCTCGGTGCCCTCTTCGGCTAATATCATTTCAACAAGAGGTGAATGAACTATGGAGTATATCTACGCTGCACTGCTCCTGCACAACGCAGGCAAGGATGTAACTGAAGAGAATGTGACTGCTGTCCTGAACGCGGCCGGTGTCGAGGTCCAGGATGCCCGCGTGAAGGCGCTCGTCGCCGCACTCGAGGACGTGAACATCGAGGAGGCCATCAGCAAGGCCGCCGTCGCGCCCGTCGCCGCTGCCCCTGCAGCTGCTGCCCCTGCAGCCGCCGCCGCGCCCGCAGCCGAGGAAGAGGCCGAGGAAGAGTCCAAGAAGGAAGAGGAAGAAGAGAGCGGCATGGCCGGTCTCGGCGCCCTCTTCGGCTAAACCTTTTTTTTCTTTCGCGTTCAACGAACCGGATCGACCGGTTATTTTCAGGAATTCCGGGACGCGACGCCGTCTCCGCGTCAAAGCCCCCCGTATCGTTCTCAAGATTCTTTTACTATCTACGTCGCGGCATCGCATCGTTGCGAATCACGGGGCGCCGAACGGCTGGATCAAAAACAGTTACGAACCAGCGGTCGCCGGTGTTCTGCGAAGAAAAGGGATGCCTGTCCGGCTACGGCCCGGTGAATACGGGGGCTCTCACTCCTCCACGCTCCCCCCGTAGACCACCTGCCCGAAGCTGATGCAGCCGTCGCCGAGCGGGTAGCCCTTATTCATGATGAACTCGAGCCCGGCGGTGCGGATCTCGGTTCTGATCGTCTCCCGGATCGCCCGGTTGTAGGCCACGCCGCCCGAGAGCGCCACCCGGGGGATCCCCCGCTCTTCTGCCGCCCGGACGGCCATCGCGGCGACGCCCCGGGCGAGGTTGTACTGGATCGATGCGGCGAGATCTTCGGCACGCTCCCCGGCGGCGGACCGCCGGTAGGCCTCTGCGAGGAGCGACCTGGTCGAGAGGACCTCGCAGCCGCTGTCCAGCTGGTATTCGATCTCCCAGGCCGAGGGCTTCCCGGCGTGCGCCGCCGTCTCGAGTTTCATCGCCGGCTCCCCGTCGTAGGTCCGTTCCCGGCAGATCCCGAGGAGGGCTGCGGCGGCGTCCAGCACCCGGCCGGTGCTCGATGTCGCGGCGACGTTCAGGCCCCGCTCCACCTGCCTGACGAGGACGGCGAGCTCGATATCGCTCCAGCCCCGCGATGCGAGCAGGTCCCGGACTTCGGGGGTGGGGAGGATGCCGTAGAGCATCCGCTCCGGGAACCGGGTGGCGAGGTCGCCGCCCGGCATCGGGACGACCTCAAGGTGGGCGACCCGATCGAGGTAGGGGACCTGTCCGGCGAATACCTCGCCGCCCCAGATCGTGGCGTCGTCGCCGTAGCCCACCCCGTCGATCGCGATCCCGACGCACTCCTCCCGGGTTGCGGCGGCGATGTGCGCCCGGTGGTGCTGGACGGCGAGGAGCTCAGCCCCTGTCGCTTCGGCAACCTCCCTCGCGTAGCGGGTCGAGAGGAACTGCGGGTGGAGGTCGTGGACGATCCGGTCGTATCGTGCGCCGGTGAGGCCGCCGAGCCGTTCTGCCGTCTCCTGCAGGTAGGCAAGGGTCTGGGGGTTCCTGACGTTTCCGACATGGGGGGAGGTGATGCAGAAGCCGCCTTTATAGATGGAGATGTTTGCGTTCAGTTCCGGGCCGACGCCGAGGATGCATCCCTTGCCGAGGTCGATCGCCTCCCGCTTCGGGGCGAGGCCGCGGGAGAGCCGGATGATGTAACCGTCCCGGACGACGGAGTCGTCGCACCGGTTGACGATCCGGCGATCGTGGGTGAGGATGTAGTCCACCTGCCCCGGAAGCCGCTCGAGAGCGATTCCGAGATCGGTGATCATCGGGTAGCCCGGCAGGTTCGCGCTCGTCATGACGAGGAGCGGGTGGGCGAGGTTCGCGAAGAGGAGGTGGTGCAGCCCGGTGTAGGGGAGCATGCACCCGATGGTGTGGAGGTCCGATATCGCCGGGTGGGACGCGGGATCGCGCTTTTCGAGCACCACGATCGGGCGTGCCCGGGAGTGGAGGATCCGCCGCTCTTCGTCCGGGACGAGCGCGATCCGTTCCACCTCCTCCGGGGTCGCCATCACCGCGAGCGGCTGCTCCGTCCGGCCGAGGCGGCGTTTCAGAACCCCCGCCGCCTCTTCGGTGCAGGCGATATGAAATCCCCCGATCCCGCGGATGGCGACGATCGAGCCTGCGTCGAGGAGGGCCGCCGCCTCCCGGACGGGGTCCCCCGCCACCGGCGTTCCGTCGGCCCGGAGGAGGGCGAGACCCGGCCCGCAGGCCGTGCAGGCGATCGTCTGGGCGTGGTGGCGGCGGCACGACGGGTCGGTGTACTCGCTCTTGCAGGCGGGGCAGACCGGGAACTCCGCCATCGACGTCCGCTCCCGGTCGTAGGGGATGGTATTGATGATGCTGTACCGGGGCCCGCAGTTGACGCAGGACGTTGCCCAATAACCTTCATATCGGCCGCCCTGTTCGAAAATATCGGCGATGCAGTCGTCGCAGATGGCGACGTCGGTCGGGATGAACCCCGAGAGGCTCCCGGAATTGCTCTCGAGGATGGTAAACTCTCCGGTCTGCCTGCCGCGCAGATTCTGGACATCTACGGAATCTATTTGAGATAGTGGCGTTCCTCTGGAAACGGCGTCCAGGAATTCCTCGAAGCGCTCGCCGGACGCGTGAATCTCGACCTCGCTCCCGAGGTTTTTGACCGTCCCAGTGATCCCGAATTCCTGCGCTTTTGCATAGACGAAGGGACGAAACCCGACTCCCTGGACGATGCCCCGGATGATGATTGTGCCACTGGTACGCATTGAGATTTCAGCAAAAATTTATGGAGTTATACCACCATATAATAATAGGGTATCGCAGTGACGGGACATATTAAAATTCTTAACGATCCAGTAGAGCTGGTTCCTCTTCTCATAACGTTCAATAATGCCGACTATAAAAAGATCTACGAATTCTTAAACAAGGCCTGGCTGACCGAAGAAGACCTTGTGGCGTATGCCGCCCCCTCGACCGTGACCGAGTGCCTCTCTATCCTCAAGAAGGGAAACCTGATCGAAGAGCAGTGGCGGATGCCGAAGCCCGGAGAAAAGCCGACGAAGGAGTACCGGGCGACATACAGCAAGTTCCGGGCCAGTTTCCAGTGTTCCATGGGCGATATCGGAGACCTGCTGCACATCGCCGTCTCGAACGACGAGGGTCTCCGCACGATCGTGGACTCGGTCGAGCAGGAGATCGTGGCCGGGACCACCTCCATCGGAGACATCTCCCGAAAATACGGGGTCAGCCCTATCTTCATCAAGGGCCTGGCGAAGAGGATCCCCGGCCTCGACGTGAAAGGGCAGGGAATGGTGCTGCTTGACCGACTTCAGTGACGACCCTCTTTACGTCATCCTGCGCAGCAAACGGGAGGCCACCCGGTTCCAGATCCTCGTCGAGATCGCCGAACACCAGCCGGCCGTCCGCCAGCAGGAGATCGCCGCGAAACTCGGCGTGACGCCTCAGGCCGTCTCCGAGTACATCCGGGAGCTGGTGGACGAAGGACTGGTCACCGCTCACGGCCGGGGTCGCTACGAGGTGACGAAGAGCGGGATCGAATGGGTTCTGCGTCACGCCGAGGCCCTCGAGGCTTATGCCCGCCACATCAACCGGGACATCATCCAGCAGGTGGCGGTCTGGACGGCTATCGCCCGGGACGATATCCGGAAGGGGGATACGGTCGGTGTCTTGATGCAGGACGGGTGGCTCTATGCGACGAAAGAAGAGCAGAGCGCCACCGGCCTTGCGACCATGGACGCGGCACCGGGAGAAGATCTCGGCGTCGCCCGGTTGAACGGTATCATCCAGCACGAGGAGGGGCTCATTCACGTCTGCAAGGTGCCGCGGGTGGAGCGGGGCGGGTCCCGGCAGGTCAGCACGGATCTTCTCCGGGAGGTCGTTCGGGGTGTGGAGATGGTGGGCGCCGTCGGCCTCGAATCCTACGTGGCCCTCAGGAAGGCGGACATCGAGCCGGATATGTTCTTTGGTTCGCGGGAAGGTGTCGTCGAAGCGGCGTTTCACGGTCGAGAGTGCGCAATTTTTATCGTCGATGAGGAGTTTACTGATTTCCTCAAACGTCTGGAGACGGTGGGGCTCGCCTACACGATCCACGACCTGATCCCGTCATGAACGTCATTGTCCAGCCTCAGAAAGGCACGTATAAACTGTTGTTCGTCGAAGGCGGCCGCGTTGAGGGTTCCGGGTTCGTCGATCTGACCGCGACGCCGAAGGGTCAACGCCCCAAGAACTTCAAGATGCGCCGGCGCGGCAAACAGCTCAAGCCAACCCCGACCCGGGACCTCATCGCCCTGCTGCGCCGTTCTTCGGTGCTCCTTGCGGCGAAGAGCCCTGAGTTCGAGTCGTTCCTTGCCGATCTCCAGATTCCGGCGTCACGGATCAACATCTGCCGATTCTGTCAGCTCGAGGACCGGTTCGTGCCGGTCGACAGGGCTACCGGCGTCCGGTACGGCGGCGAGTGGATCTGCATGGAGTGTGCAAAACGCGAGATGCGCCGGGAGCTCGGTTACCTGGGGAAGTTCGGCGGCTCGGTGCTCGTCCACCTGGAGAAACTCCTTGCCCAGGTCCGCGACCTCGACCGGGTGCTGGCGTCGGTGGGGCCCGAGCGCCCCGACCGGAAGCGGACGCTCTTTGACCGGCTCGAGGCGCACGAGGTTCAGAAGACCGCCCATATCACTGAACTCCCGCTCCCTCCCGCGTTCTCGAAGGCCGCCGGGGTCGAGTATCTGATGCCCGTCCAGCAGCTTGCCGTCCAGAACGGCCTCCTCGAGGGGCAGCACCTCCTGGTCGTCTCGGCCACCGCGAGCGGCAAGACCTTCATCGGGGAGATGGCCGGGATGAAGAACTTCCTCGAAGGCAAAGGAAGGATGCTCTTCCTGGTTCCGCTGGTCGCGCTCGCGAACCAGAAGTACCAGCGGTTCCGCGACCGCTACGGCCACCTCGTCCGGGTCACCCTCCAGACCGGGGTGAGCCGTCTCAACCTCCCCGAGACCCGGCCCGCAGGGGATCGGGACGTCAACGCCCCTATGGTGGTCGGAACCTACGAGGGGATCGATCACGCTCTCCGGACGGGGCGACCCTTGAAGGACATCGGAACCGTCGTCATCGACGAGGTGCAGATGCTCGAGGACCCGGAGCGCGGCCACCGTCTCGACGGGCTGATCGCCCGGCTCAAGCACATTGCTCCCGAGGCGCAGTTCCTCTACCTCTCGGCCACGATCGGTGCTCCCGGGCTGCTTGCGGAGAAACTCCGGGCAAACCTTGTCCGCTACGCGGACCGGCCGGTCCCGCTCGAGCGCCACCTCATCTTCGTCGAGCGGGCGAAGAAGATCAACTTCATCAAGCAGATGGCCGCCGAGGAGTACAAGATACGGTCGTCGAAGGGCTACCGCGGTCAGACGATCGTCTTCACGAACTCCCGCGCCCGCTGCCACGTCATCGCCGACGCCCTCGGCAGGAAGGCCGCTCCCTACCACGCGGGACTGTCCGCGCAGGAACGCCGGGACGTCGAGCGGTGGTTTGCGAACGGGGAGATCTCTACTGTCGTGACCACGGCGGCTCTTGCTGCTGGCGTCGATTTCCCGGCATCCCAGGTGATCTTCGACGCGCTTGCGATGGGCATCCAGTGGCTCACCGTCCAGGAGTTCCACCAGATGATGGGCAGGGCGGGCCGGCCGGACTTCCACGACCTCGGCCGGGTGGTCATCCTGGCGGAGCCCGGGGGGTCGTACTCCCGGACGTCCGGGAAGACCGAGGAGGAGGTCGCCGTCGGCCTCCTGCGGGGCGAGATGGAGGAGGTCGCGCCCGAGTACGACATGGAGCAGAGCACGGAGGAGTTCGTGGCGAACGCCGTGGTCTCGAACGGCGACGAGCAGCAGATCATCAAGATGAACCGGGCGATGGTCGGGACGCTGGAGCCCGCCCTCCCCACGCTCCTCGACTACGGGCTGGTCCGGCGGCGGGGCGGGCGTATCGAACTCGCCGATATGGCCCGGGTGATGGCCGAGCACTTCATCGGCGCCGAGCGGTTGATGGAGATCAAGGATCTCGTCCGGCGCATGGACGATGCCGCCGAGATCGTCGCGGAACTCGAGTGCGCCGAGGAGACGACGCCGTAGGGTTTTTTCTCAGGATTTTCGGGGAACTCGCCTGGAAACTCCCCTCCAAAAAACCACATTTATTTGTGTTCTTCAAGATTCCTTGTCCCCTGGTTTCGCGTTTCGTGACATCGCAAAGCCCATGTACGGATTTCCACCGGATATCGCCACGCACTGTCCCCGCCCCTCGGGGCGGGGGAGGAGGCCGGAGGCCGGGCGGGGTGGGGGTTACAGGCATTCATTCCGACGTGGAGACAGGGGGGGGATGCTCCCCCCTCCCCGTCAGCCCCACCCCCGCGTGGCGATAGCCACCACGGTCCACTGTATTGGGACTCTCTTGTCTCAACAGGTCTATTGGCGATCAACAGCACTGCAGTATTCTCAACCATCACTGCAGGTTCACTGGCTCCTCACATCCCGGCCTGGTGCAACCCAAAACCCCTCTCCCTACCGATACCGCTCCAGATACTCCCGCACCTTCTCCGACTCCACCCAGCCTTCGTCGAGCTGCTTGAGGATTGCCTTGATCTGCCTGACCTGCTCGCGGATCTTCTCCGCCCGCGGATCGTCGATGAGGTCGGCCATCCCCTGGACGACCTGGAGGGGGTTTCTGATGTGGTCGGTCAGGACCGCGAACTGCTCGATGTTTCTCTCGATCTGTCGGTATGCCTCCATTCTCTCCCGCTCGATCCTCTCCCGCTCTCCCATCTCGCGCCTGAGGCTCTCGTTCGCCGCCCGGAGCTCATCCGTCCGCTGCGTCACCAGTTCCTCAAGGCGGTAGCGGTAGTCCATCAGCTCCTTCTCGGTCCGTCGCCTCTCCGTCACGTCCCGGGCGATGATCAGGATGGCCGGGGTGCCCCCGAGGGTGATGCGGTGGATGCTCGCCTCGACGGGGATCCGGTTGCCCTCCCGGGGGATCAGGTCGGCGGAGTGCAGGCGTTGGTCGCCCTTCTTGAAGTCGCTCCGGATGAGGATGACCGATCCGGGAGTGAGGGCGAAGAGCTCGTCCCGGGTATACCCGAGACACCGGCAGGCGAGCGCGTTCGCATCCAGTATCCGGTAGGGCGTCCCTTCCCTCCCGACGGCGCAGACCAGCAGAAAGTCGTTCCCGCTCTCAAAGAGGAGACGGTATCGGTCCCGGCTCTCCTGGAGATCCCGCCGGGAGCGCTCCAGTTCCCCGAGCACCAGGTTGACCTCCTCGACAAACCGCGAGACCGGGTCGCCCCTGACTGAAGGGAGGCGGGGCGGGACACTGTTCGTTGACCTGATGCCCTCGATGCTTGCATCCATGCCGGCGATGCGGGTAGCCACCTCCCGCTCCTTGAACCAGACGCCGATCAGCCCGAAGGCGATGCAGATGACGAGGAGTTCGATGAGCAGGACACCGGGAGAGGTCAGGACCTCCCCGGAGAACTCGAACGGAAGAATGAGCGCGAGGAGTGCCTGATGGCAGGGTCGGGGCATGCGGTGGGCTGGAGGAGGAAACGCCGGGAACAGAGGTTGATCGTTGCGGGAGATCATACCGTTATACCAAGTCGCATATGGCGGGGAGATTCCTGCCCGGGGCCTGCGGGGCGGAGCCGTGGGGCGGTCGTCCGGTCGCCCTGCAGGTAGTTACCGTGGCGGTTCAGGCGCGTTTTCGTCCGCGCGCCTTCGTATCCCATGATGGCGAATTTAGTATATAAATATTTCCCATGCGGGGGAGAAGTTTACAGCGTAAATTCTACTTTTTATCCCGTCTGAGGGGTGTTACGGGGCACCAGGAGAATTATGTCGGTCTTTTGGCTGACGGAACCGGGGACCGGAGGAGGTCTACCCGGACCCGGGAATATCGTTCGTATCGGCTGCTCGGGCGCTCCTCTGCATCATCACCGCGAATATCACGGTTCCGAGGAGGCTTATCGCACCGCCTACGTAGAAGACGGCGTCGATGCCGATGTAGTCCATGAAGACGCCCCCCATCAGCGGCGCGATGATCATGCCGATCCCAAAGACCGTGTTGTAGGCGCCCATCGAGGTTCCCATCCCGATAGTCCGGCCAGCATCGACCGTCAGGGCCATGATGGCCGGCTGCTGGATGGCCCCCCCGATACCGACGAAGGAGGTGATCGCGAGCAGGGGCCAAAACGACCCCGATATAGGAATCGCAGCGATCGCCAGCGCTGTTATTGCCGAACCGACGACGATCAGGACGACCTTGTTCCCGGTATCGGTGACTCTCCCCACCGGCACCTGGAGGAGCGCCATCAGGAAGGTGTTCGCGGAGAGGACGATGCCCACCTCGAAGGGGGTGATCGCGATCAGCGGACCGAAGATCGGGATGAAGACCATCATGCCTCCCCGCCCGAGGGCGCTGATGAAGGAGAAGACCATGACCCCCCGCATGACCGGGAGCCTGAAGCTCTCCCGGAGCGGGATAGCGTCCCCTTCCGGAGCCGTGAACGTGCTGCGTTTCGCTTCCGGGAGGGAGATGCCGACGAGGAGCGTGGCGAACGCCGAGAGGGCGGCCATGACGTAGAAGACCGATTCCATCCCGAACGCATCGTTCAGGAACCCGCCGAGCAGCGGCCCCACCCCCATGCCGAGGAACATCGAGATGGAGAAGTTCCCCATATGGCTCCCCTCTCTCCCCTTCTCCGAGAGGTCGGCGACGTAGGCCATGGCTATCGGGACGACCATGGCCGATGCGAGGCCGTGGGCGAAGCGGACTGCCGTGAGCGAGTAAACGCTGTCGGCGATGATATACGCAAGCGACAGAACCGCGTACGCGAGCATGCCGATGAGGATGATCCATTTCCTCCCCCGGCGATCCGATATCCTGCCGATGATGGGCATGAAGACCGACCGGGAGAGCGCGAAGGCTGAGAAGATGATGCCGAGCCAGATGCCGGTCGCGCCCAGGTTCTCCGCGTAGATGGGCAGCAGCGGGCTGACGATGCCGAGCCCGAGCATGGTGGCGAAGACGGATATGAATAAGACGTTATAGATTCGTTTAGCGGTATTCATGCCGATTACACTCGAATGAAGGTCCGGTCCGCGAATCAGGTCCGTGGTGGGTTATTCTCCTGTTGCGGGGAAAAGAGTTGGTGGTACTGCGCACTATATATTGGGTGGCAGGCCGCAATCACGTCCGTTGCGCGACGCAGCACCACCGATCGTAGAGCGGATCGCGCCGGTTTTCGAAGACCTCGGTCGTTCTCCCCTCCCGCGTGCACCACTCCTCCACCCTTGCCGCCTCCTTCTCTGTCCCGACGGTGATCAGCGTCTCATCGGTGAGGGCGAGGAGGTTCGCGATGATCGATCTCCAGAGGGCCGTATTGTAGGAGTAGATCTCCCCGACCATGAAGGCCGCGCCGAGGGGCACCGGGTCGATATAGTGGGACGCCTTCCGCGCGTCGATGCACATGGTGTCGGAGGGCACGAGACGCCCTTTCGAGAGGCCGAGTGCGAGAAGGCCTGGGTCGTTGTCGTAGGCGAGCGCCCGCACCCCTCCCGCCCGGAGAGCCGCGGTGCCGACCCCCGACCCGCAGCAGCAGTCGAGGCAGGGGGTCCCCGTACGGTCGCCCCAGACCTCGTCGAGGAGGTCGCGGATCTTTCCCTCCCGGTCGGGGCGCAGGTCTTCGAGGGAGGGGATGGTGGTCTTCGAGAGTTCCGCACTATAATACTCGCGGACCGCCGAGAGCCATGCCTCCCGGCTCTCCTGGTAGATGTCGCCGCCGACCGCCTCGAAGCACTCGATGGCGGCGAGCGTCGGCTCCCGGAAGAGGAACGAGGCGGCGTGCCACTCCTCGCCGTCGTGGAGGGCAAGCGCGATCGGCTCCTCCTTCTCGTCGACCAGGAGACGTGCCTCGTCAGGCGCAATCTGGAGCAGCAGGAGCGTGCATGCATCCACCGCCAGTTCCGAAAACGACGGTTCGACCAGCCGGCACCTCTCGACCTCGAGGATCTCTGCAACCTTCATGCCGTCCGCCTCTCGATCTTCATGCCGCCCGGCGCCCGGATGACCCCGTCCACGCGTGCGTCCTCGTGCAGGGTGAGACGCTTGCAGGAGACGTTCCCGAGAATATGGGCTTCCTGCTCGATCGTCACGTCGCCCTCGCTCTGGACGTCGCCGTGAACGGTTGTTCCTCTGGCGACACTCGCACCTTCGCGCGCATGAAGGCTCCCGAAGATCGTCGTCTCCTCCCGGACGGCGATCGAGCCGGCACGGATGTTCCCGTGCAGCCGGCACCCTGACCCGACGGCCATCTTCTCCGGGACGGAGAACGTCTGCATGTTGAGGACGGCGCCGCCCGGGATCATCAGTGGCGTGGCGGTGGGGGCGGTCTCGTCGTCGCCGAAGAGTTTTTCGAGGACGGAACTCAGTTCTTCCTCTTTCTCGATCCCGAGAACGGCCACCAGGTACATCACGATGTAGATGATGACCGGCATAGGGTTTCGGATGGAGATCCAGCCTTTCGCCTCAAACCCGCGCTCGATCTGGACGTTGTCCCCGATATCGAGGTCGCCCCTGACGACCAGCTTGCCCTGGATCTTCACCCCTTCGCCGAGGTAGGCGTCCTCCTCGACGACGACGTCCCCGTTGATCTCGCACCAGTTGTCTATCCTGGCGTCGCCGCTCGCAACGATGTTGCCGTTGATCTTGCTGAATTCACAGACCACGACGTCGTTACCGAGGAGGCCGTAATCAATCCGGCACCGCTCGCCGATGACGATGTCCTGATCGGTCTTGAGCGTCCTCTCCTGGAGCTCGGTATGGTCCGGGAGGGTGCAGCCCTTGATCCAGTCGTGGTCTCCTGTCGGTTCCATTTACCTGGTATAATCTTCATGCGCCATACTTATGACTCTTATTAATTAGATCCAGGGTGATCGGCATGAGATCGCGGCCGCGGATCCGGTGAAGCCCGCCCTCCGCGCACGAAACCTCGTCGAACTGGTTCGTCCGGTCGACCCGGACGCCGGGCCCCCTGATGACGACCGGAACCGGGTCGGCGCTGTGGTCTTTGACCGAGCAGGGCGTGCTGTGGTCGGCGCAGACGACGATCAGGGTCTCCTTGAGATCGAGCAGCGGCGCGAGCGCCTCATCGATCACCTCGATGAAGTCGCGCTTCTGGATGCCTTTGCCGTCGTGGCCCGCCTCGTCCGCACCCTTGATGTTCATCAGCACGAAGTCTTTCCGGCCGAGTTCCTCTATCGCCGCCCGCACCTTGGCGTCGAGATCGGAGTCGACCGACCCGGTCGTCCCCGGAACCGGGATGTGCTCGAGCCCCACGACCTTTCCGATCCCGGAGATGAGGGTGGCCGCCGAGATGACGCTCCCGGAGAGCCCGTAACGCTCGGAGAACTGCGGGAACGCGCCCATCTTTCCGGCGCCCCGGATCAGGAGGAGGTTTGCGGGCGGCAGTCCTTCCTCCATCCGCCGGACGTTCACCGGGTGGTTGTAGAGGATCTCGCCGGACTGGCGGATGAACTCGTTGCAGGCGCGGGCGGTCTTTGCATCCGCCGGGTCGTCGGTGCAGGGCCGGATCGTGAGCGGTCGTGCTCCCTCTTTCTTCGGGTCGTTCGAGGAGACCTTATCGCCGAGCCCTTCCCCGACGAGGGCGAGGGCTGCCCGGTGACCGGCGCCCGCCTCGAACCGGATCTCGACGCCGAGCGCCGAGAGGTCGACGCCGTCCCGGATGGCCTCTGCAAGCGGTTCCGTCCCGGAGATCCGGCCGGCCCGGCGGTCGGTGACGAGGCCGTCCGCGTCCACGGTGGCGAAGTTGCACCGGAAGCCGATCATCCCGGCGGTCATATGGATGCCGGTTCCTTCGGCCTCGAGCGGGCCGCGGCCGGTGTAGTACTCCTGCGGCGGGTAGCCGAGCAGGGCGAGGTGGGAGGTGTCGGACCCGGGCCGTATCCCGGGCGCGACGGAGTCCATGATCCCGCATATGCCTTCGGCGGCGATCTGGTCGAGAACCGGGGTTCGTGCGGCGGCGAGCGGGGTCAATCCATCCAGCGCTTCGCAGGGGCGGTCGGAGATCCCGTCCAGTACCAGGAAGAGAACTTTCTCAGCAATCATCGAGAACAGGTGAGATCCAGAACCTGATTACTCTTCCCGGTGAGCGGCGGAGATCCGGGTTGCCGGGCAGCTCTTCGCCTTCTGGACGAGTGCCAGGCACCGCTCGATCCGGAGAAGCGCCTCCTTCGCGAGGGTTTCGCTCTCCTCGCGGCACTCCTCCCCGCACCCGAGCATGATGAGGATGTTGGCCGTCTTGATGATGTCGGCCGAGAGGCACCGGAGTTCTCCGGCGAGTTCTTCGCCGAGGAGTGCTCTCATGTCGCACGCGGTGTTGTAGAGCTGGTGCGAGCACCGCTCAAGCATCGCGTTCGAGGCGAGAACCCGGGCGCTGCCGCTCTCCTGCTCTCTGAGTTCGTCCCACTCCCGGTGGAACCGGACAATCACCCTCATGACGATCCCCCGTGCCATCGTCTGTCGCTCGTCGAGGCCCCGATCTTCGAGCGCGACCCCGTTTATCCGCCGGAGCCTTGCATGCCGTCCTTCGATCATCATTGCCGTCACCTCCCTCTCGTTTTCCAGGGGAGGTATACCCCGTCATGGGGCATATACCCTTCGCGCCGTTCCCGTCGAGTGAGCGAGGGGGCGTGAAAGGTACGGGATTCTTAAAAAAACGAAGGGAAGGGCCTTATACGGCCGCAACCTGTTCCAGTTTGGACTTGGTGATCTCGACCCGGCGGATCGGGTAGATCGTCTTGACGACCTTGAAGATGTCCCGGGCCATGTCGCCGGAGACGATATCCTTGACCAGGGTCTCGAAGTCGCTCTCGGCCGCCCTGGCGGCGAGAGCCTGCGAGATTGCCTGCCGCACGGCGTGGACCTGGCTCTGCTCGGCCCGCGAGAGGGTGAGACAGACGACCGTCACCCGCAGGAGTTTCTTGTCCTTGCTGACGACCGGGTGGATGGTGTCGATGCGGGATGCCCGCCGCTTGACCATCGACCGGAGGTAGTCGCGGGTCACTTCGTGCCCGACGAACTCGGTGTACGCGGCGTCGCCTGCGACGTTGTTGATCTTGAACCTCATCTTGATGTGAGACTTGGAGTAGTCCTGCACGACTTCGCCGAGCGTTGCGGTCATGATGCGGCCGACCATGTTCTCGGGGTCGGCGGAGATGGCGTCGCCGATCTCGGCTTTACCGAAGGCGTCGGGTACGTAGACACGGTACCACTTCTTGGCCTTCCAGCCTTCCAACCTTCTTCCAACCTGTTTCTTCTTTGCCATGGTATCACTTCTCTCTGATTATCGATTTTTCAACCCATTTGATCCTGATTTCACTCCGGAACTCCCTGATCCGCTCTGCCGCCGCATTGAGGCGGCAGTGCACACGTCCTCCGCTATCGCCAGGTTCATGAGGTAGTCGTCCACCGAGGCGATGATCGACCGGAGCCTGGTTCCGTCGATCTCGGCCCGCACCCCGCCCTCGATCGGGAATGTCCTGATCAGGGTGAGGTTGTCGGGTTCGAGTGCCGCGGCCACGCAGCCGGGGAGGCTGTGCGGCGTCTCGATCGTGCCCTCGATCCGGATCATGCGGGAACCGCCTCCAGGAGTGCCTGCCTGAACCGGTCGGCCTGGTCGGCGCCGATCCGGGCTCCGGCTCTCAAGCGGTGTCCGCCGCCCCGGCCGCCGCACGCTTCCGCGATCGTTCGCATCAGCGCCTCGAGGTCGAGGTCGATGCCCGGTGGGCAGCGTGCCGAGACGGAGCAGTGGTCGCCGCTCATGCCGATGACGAAGACGGGGCCGGTCCGGACGAAGTCGTTTGCGAGCGCGTCCGCGACGTCGCTTGCAACCCCTCCGTCGCCCACCTCAAAGATGGCGACGCGCTCGTCGAGGCGGCGTGCCCCGCGGATGCCGGCGACGACCGCCTGCCGGTAGCGGGCGGTGATCTCCCAGGCTTCCTGGAGCGCGTGACTCGAACGAAGACAGAGCGATGCGCCGATATCCCCGTTCCCGGCCTTGCCGCAGGCGTCGACGACGGCGGCGAGATTCAGGGCCTCGTCGATCACCTCCCGGCCGAGGCTGTAGGTGGTGCCCCAGATCCCGCAGAGTGCGGAGACCGAGGCGTTCGGGGCGGTGGTGAGGACGAGCCGGGTGAGGAGCGACTCGATATCCATGTCGTCCTCGTCGGTGATCTCTGCAACCAGCGTTCGGGCGGCGTCGGGCTCGCCGGAGAACCCGGGGAGGTAGGGGTCGACGGCGAGCGAGAGCTGCTCGGCGAGCCCTCGTCCCGGGAGGCGGAGGCCGCGACGGGGCGTTATGAACCCGTTTGCGATGCCTTCGTTCACGATCTCCCTGTTCGGGCCGTCGAGTGCCTGGCCGTCCCCGATGATCCCGAGAAGCGCGAGCCCCGCGAGATCCCGGTTGTCTCCCATGCGCTGGGCGACGAGGTAAGCCGCGCCGGCCGCCGAGAGATCCCGGTCGCCGTCGATTCCGGCAAGGTGCGGGTTGACGTGATAGTCTCCCTCGAAGCGGGGCAGGTGGTGATCCACCACCATGACGTCGCCGGGGAGGTCCGTGAGTGCCGATCCGAAGTCGCAGAGCAGCACGCTGCCGTCGCCCGGGAGGTCGGCCGTGGCGATGCCGGGGCGGATCCTCAGCCGGAACCGTCCGCCCTCGCGGAACATGGCGTGGCAGAGGATGGATGCGGCGGCTATACCGTCGGCATCGTGGTGCGCCAGCACCTCCACGAACTCCTGCTCGAGCAGGCGGTCGGCCAGGCTTGCAGCAGCGGCGTCAAGCGACATGGATCATCAGCGGGTGAGCAGGATCTCCGCGGTCTCCGGTTTGTAGGTCCAGCCTTCCGGCATCCGTCCGGACTTGACGTAGTACTTGACCAGTCTGCGCACCTTGGATTCGGCGATCTGCAGCTGCCGCACGTTGTGGACGTCTTTCTTGTTCTCCGCCAGGTGTTTCCTGATCCCGAGCGCTTTCTGCATCAGGTTCCGGAGATCCTCGGGGATCTCGGATTCAAGCCCCTTCTCGCGGAGGATCTCGCTTATGCGCTTGCCCGTAGCGAGTTTGACGTCGGGTACGGCGTATCGATCCCGCAGCGCAAGGCCGATCTGGCTGGTCGACATGCCGTCTTTACGAAGATCGACGACGATCTTCTCGATCTCTGTTGCGTCCGTGTTGGACCACTCGGGTGCCTCCTTCCGGTAGGGCCGGACGGAACCGCTGGTTCCGCGACGCCGAGCGTACATTCTTGCCATTCATGCACCTCCGATAGATATACTATGTTAAGTCCAGAAAAGAGTCCTTTAACTGACTAATCTCTGTAATCCCGAGCCCTTGCGGGCAGTGCTTCCGGGAGCACGTCGGACTTACCATAGCCAGCACGTGATCGTGCTGCAATATCGTTCGCTACAGGACGTCTTAAGGATATCGGAGGCGCGCCCTGTTTCCCAGGAAATGCATTTCCTGGGGTTTTATCATGGTTTAGAGCGAATTCTATGATAATGGGAGTTCATCCGGGCTACCATCTCGCGAATGCTTCCGCAAAGGAGCATCTGTTCACCTACGGGATCATCGTCTCCACCCTGCTTGCGTTCGCCATTACCGCATATTGTCTCTCTGCAGGGATATTTGTGGTCTGTTCCCATCTCTTCTACGTCCCGATCATACTTGCGTCCTATCGCTGTCCCGACCGGGGCATCGCGTTCGCCGGTCTGCTTGCCGCCGGGTACCTCGCGGAGGTCATCACGTTCTCCCCGGGCAGCGGGTTCGAGGTCGTGAATGCCCTGCTCAGAACCGCGCTCTTCCTTGCCGTTGCCGCCGTCGTGTCGCAACTCTCTGCCCGCCTGCAGGCACGGGAGAGCCGGTACCGGGGGATATTCGAGACGTCCGGTGCGGGGCTCTTCCTCTTCTCGCCCGCGACCGGGAAGATCGAGGAGATGAACCGCGGGTGCGCCGAGATGCTCGGGTATCCCGGGGACGCTGCCCTGCCCCTGGATGCGGCTGCGGTCTGGCCCGGGTATGCCGGGGCTCCGGGGGTGAACAGGATTGAGAACCTGGACTGCACCCTCACCGGACGGGACGGGAAAGCCTGCCCGGTTCTCCTTTCGGCGAACCCGCTCCCCGACCGGGATCTGGTCTGCGTGGCGGTCACCGGGATGGCAGAGCAGAAGCGGGCGGAGAACCGGCTCCGGCGTTCGGAGGAGACCTACCGGGTCATCCTCAACACCGCCGATGTCGGGGTTCTCCTCACCGACCCCGGGAGAAGGATCGTGGAGACGAATACGGCCGCGGTCCGGCTCTTCGGTGGGGCCGGTCCGGAAGACCTGATCGGGCGGAACCCTGAAGACCTGATCGCAGCGGGATCTCGCGAGGCTGCCCGGGTCTACCGGGAGCGGGTCCTCTCCGGGGAGACGCCTGCGCCGGCTGAGTGTGCCTTCTGCAGGCTTGACGGCAGTGAATGGCCCGGGGAGGTCTCGGCCACTCACCTCCCGAGGGATGGCGACGCTCCGGAGCGGCTGGTCCTCTCCATCCGGGACGTTACCGAACGGCATCGGGTGGCGAAGAGGATGCGGGAAGAGAACCGTCGCCTCTCGATCGTCAACGAGGTGGTCGCCGCCGCGACTGCGTCCCGCCGTCTGGACAGCCTTCTTGGGGATTCGCTCGCGAAGATCGTCGACCTGCTCGAGTTCGACGAGGGGGCGGTCTACCTGATACCCCCGGGGAGCGATACGGCGGTTCTCCATGCCCGGGAAGGGACGGACCCGGTTCTGCCGCAGACGGTCCGCCTCGATGATCTCTTCTGCGAGACTTCTGTCCCGGCAGGCGAGGTCTACTGCATCGAGGGGCTCCAGGGACGGTATCCCGGCTCCGGAATACGGGCACCTGTCATGGTGCCCATTCCCGGCGACGACGGGCTGGTGGGGTGGATCGCGCTCGGAAGCAGGGCACGCAAGACCGCCCCGGAGACCGAGCGCGACATTCTTCTCGATATCGGGAAGGAACTCGGCAACGTGGTCGTGAAGGGGATGCTCTACGAGGAACTGGAAACGGCGCTCTCGGAGGTCAATCTCTACGTGGATATCCTCACCCACGACATCAACAACGCGAACACGGCGGCGATGGGCTACCTGCAGATGTACCTCGATTTCGCTGCCGGGTCGGACGGGGCGATGGTCGAAAAGTCGCTTGCGGCCGTTCACCAGAGCAACGAGATCATCCGGAACGTATCGACGCTCCGCAGACTCAAGGCCGGTCCCGTGGAACTCAGCCCGGTCCCGCTTGGACCCGTGATCCGGGGGATCTGCAGTTACCATACGAGCGCCCGCATCGCCTGCAACGGAGTGGACGCAACGGTTCTCGCCGACGACCTCATCGGCGAGATCTTCACGAACCTTATCGGCAACGCCGTGAAGTTCGGGGGGCCGGATGTGGAGATCGTCATCAGCGTCCGGGAGGAAGGGGATGCGGTCATGGTCACGGTTGCCGATACCGGTCCCGGGATCCCCGACGACCTCAAGTCGCGCATCTTTGAGCGCTACCAGCGCGGAGAGACGAAGAAGAGCGGGAAGGGTCTTGGCCTCTACATTGTCTGGATGCTCGTCGAGCGCTATGGGGGGAGCATCCTCGTCGGCGACCGGATCCCCGGCCATCCCCGGGAGGGGGCGGCTTTCGTGTTCACCCTGCCCCGTTACCGCCCTGTTGCGGCTACGGGTGAGGCGAATGTTTAATCTTCTCCTGGGTCAACATGTACTGGTACCGGTGCGATAGTAGTCTAGCGGTAGGACAGGGGCTTCCCAAGCCTCTAGCCCGGGTTCGATCCCCGGCTATCGCATGACGTTTTTTCCTGTTGTTTGCTATTTCCCTTCCAGCATCCCTGTGCCGTCACACGGTTCTCCGCCGCCTTCGACGACGATCTCGAACCGGCAGTGATCGGACCCCATCGAGTAGCACCGGGTCTCGACCGCTTCTGCCGGCCGGTGGTAGTGGCGGGAGAAAAGCGCCCGGAGGATGCCTGAGTCGAACGCGCACGCAGGCTTCCCCGTCACCGGCAGGTCGACGCATTCGAAGCAGTCGTAGACGAGGAGGACGAGCGGCTCCGTCTCCGCGACCTCGATCCTTCCCAGGCGGTGCTCCTCCCAGAACCGGGCGATGTTCGCGCAGAACGCCCCTGTATCCGGGTCGGCAACCGCCGGATAGAGTTCTTCGCCGATCCGCTCCCCGGCCCGGGAGAGGAGCGGATCGAGGAGGACTCCCTCCTGCATGAGCGCCACCCGGATCGTCCGGAACGCGAGCCGGTAGAACGCGTTGGGGTCGCCCGACCCGGGTCGGTACATCCCGGCATAGGCGGCGAGGTCGTCGACCACCCGCTCCTCCGGCGAGACGCTTGCGACAAGGTCGCCGGTGAGGAAGAAGATCTTCCTCCGGGAGTCCTCCGGGTCGGGCCGCGACCCGATCACGCCCGCCGTCGCGAGGTCCTGGAGGTGCACCGAGACCGTTGATTTCGCCCGTCCCGCGAGGACGACGAGTTCCTCGAACGTATACTCTCGCTCCCTGAGTGCTGCGAGGATACTACGTCGCACCGGGTTCCCGACCGCCCGCGTGCCCGTGGGGGTCGAATAGAGGTCTATGTCACGCCCCGGTCTCGGCCGGCCGGCCCTCCCCCCGCCGGTCATCCCCTGATCCATAGGTACAGATCGAAAGGGTGATATATCAATTGTTCGGATATACTGGAATGTTCGTATTGTATCGAACAAGGTATGATGACAATGATGGCTACGGAACTTGCCCCCGGCGTCCACTGGGTCGGGGCAATAGACTGGAATCTCCGGGAGTATCATGGCTACACCCTCCCGGGAACGACCTACAACGCCTACCTCGTCCGGGGTGAGAAGACGGCGCTCATCGACGGCGCCTACCACGGTTTCGAGGGAGAGGTTCTCGGCCGCATCGGGTCCGTCTGCGACCCGGAGACGATCGACTACATCGTCGTGAACCACATTGAGATGGACCACTCCGGCACCCTGCCCGCGCTCGTGAAGAAACTGCCCGACACCCCGATCTACTGCACGGAGCGGGCCCGTGCCGGTCTCGCCCGCCACTATGACATCACGGGATGGAAGATCCGGGTCGTCAAGAGCGGCGATACCCTCGACCTCGGCGGGAAGACGCTCACTTTCCTCGAAGCGCCGATGCTCCACTGGCCCGACTCGATGTTCACCTACCTCGCGGAGGATGCCATTCTCTTCCCGAACGACGCGTTCGGACAGCACGTCGCAAGCGCCGCCCGGTTCGACGACGAACTCGGGCACGGCGCGGCGATGGCCCACGCGCAGAAGTTCTTCGCGAACCTGATCATACCGCTCGCGCCTAAAGTCCTGAAGAAACTCGACGAGGTCGGAGGTCTCGGGATCGATATCAGGATGATCGCCCCGAGCCACGGCATCATATGGCGGTCGCACGCCGGCGATATCCTCAAGGCCTACGTCGACTGGAGCCGGGGCGTTGCAAAGGATAAGGTCACGATCGTCTACGACACCATGCACGGCTCGACCACGATGATGGCGAAGGCGATCGCCGAGGGGGTCATGGCCGAAGGCGCCGATGTCCGGGTCTGCCTGCTGCGGGACGGGCGCTACGAAGGAACGCACAGGAGCGACATCGTCACGGAGATCCTCGACTCGAAGGCGGTTCTCGTCGGGTCGCCGACACTCCAGGACGAGGTCCTCCCCACGGTGGCCGGGTTCCTCAGCTACCTCCGCGGGTTACGGCCGGGCCGCCTTACCGCAAAGAAGATCGGGTGCGCGTTCGGGTCCCACGGTGGCATGGGCGGCGCGGTTGCTCAGGCGGAGGCGGCCCTGAAGGCGGCCGGGATCGAGGTGATCGACGGCGGGTTCCACGTGAACTACCGGCCGGACGCCGACGAGATTGCCCGGGCGTATGAACTCGGCCGGACGGTGGCGCGGGAGATCCGCGCCCGGTAGTGCCGGGGTTCGTGCGCCATCCCTCAGCAATATTATGCCGGACAGATCGTCCCGCCACCTCTTTTTTTTTCAGCCCGCCGGTGCGGCAAACCCGCGTCTCATCCAGGCGAATGCTGCGAGCGCCCCGACCTGCATCACGACCATGAACCCGACGACGAGCGGGACGGCGACTGTGTAGGCCCACCCGATGACGGCGCTCCCGGCAAACCAGGCAGCCCCGTAGACGGTGTTGAATATCCCGTATGCCGTCCCGCGCTTGCTGATATGGGTGTAGTCGGCGACGGCGGCCCTGAGGATCGTCTCCTGCGCACCCATCGCCGCGCCCCAGAGCACCACGGCGGCAAGCGCGAGGGCGTAACTCGTCCCGAAGGCGAGGAAGGGGATGCCGATGGCAAGGAGCGGCACGGAGAGGAGGGTGACAAGCCCGAACCGGTCGTATGCCCGCCCGATCGTGAGGGCTGCGATGGCATCGACGCCCATGGCGACGGCGTAGAAGAGCGGGATCTCTGCTTCTGAGACCATGCCGGTGACGGCGAAGTGGTAGGCGATGACCGGGA
The DNA here is from genome assembly GCF_019669965.1 of Methanoculleus chikugoensis. Taxonomy (NCBI): domain Archaea; kingdom Methanobacteriati; phylum Methanobacteriota; class Methanomicrobia; order Methanomicrobiales; family Methanomicrobiaceae; genus Methanoculleus; species Methanoculleus chikugoensis. Next base: position 546,715 of record NZ_AP019781.1, read on the forward strand.
ACGCCGCAAATCCGGCCATGGTGAGCGCGGTGAAGACGCCGTAGGGGAGCAGGGACCCCGGGAGGCTGGTTCCGCGGGAATCGGGGCCGCCAACCTCAAGCAAAACCGGTTCAGGCGCCCGACGCCGGGCGAAGAGGAGGGCGAGGATCATCAGCACGAACGGGACGGCGAGGATGGCGAACCCGCTCCGGTAGTCTCCCTGCGCAAGGATGATGGCGGTAAAGATTAGGGGTCCGATGACCGCCCCGACCTGGTCGAGGGCCTCATGCACGGCAAATCCCCAACCCCGGCCGACCGTCGCCGTGGCATTCGCAAGGATGGCGTCCCGTGCCGGCACCCTGATACCCTTCCCCACCCGTTCGAGGATGAGGAGAAGCGCGGCGGCCTCCCAGGACCCGGCAAGCGCGAGGAGCGGGACCGCGGCGAGCATCCCGTAGCCGATGAACGTGATCGCCCAGTAGTGCCGCGTGGTGTCGGCCAGGTACCCGGAGACCAGGCGCAGGGCGTAGCCAAGGAACTCACCGAGCCCCGCGACCACCCCGACGGCGAGAGCGCCGGCACCGAGGATGTAGAGGTAGGGTCCGGAGACGCTCCGTGCCCCTTCGTAGATGACATCCCCAAAGAGGCTTACGATGCCGAAGAGGACGATCACGGTGTAGGCTGCACGGTGTCTGCCGTCCATCGATGGTAATCTGTCGCTTATCGCCCATAAATCCTCTCCGACGGCCTGGGGTGTCCTCCTCTCGCCCCCGACTGTTACCGGCCCGGAGGAGGAGCTGCCGGATCCAAGACCCCGGGGGAACCATAATCACGGCCTCCCGCCACCTACCCTCTCTTGTGGTGCACCACTGGATAAGGAGCCGCCGGGGAGGGGGACCGGCATGAAGAACCTGCGCTGGATCGTGCTCTCGCTCCTCCTCAGCAGCGCGGCTCTCATCGGGCTGCTCGCAGCGACCTTCACCCCGGCAACAAGGGCCTACCTCGGGGAGGTCGGCGGCGTCGCCCTCCTCCTCGCCTTCGCGCTCCGGGCCGGATCGATCTTGTGCCGGGTGGTCCGGATCGGGGTCATCTGCCGCGGCCTCGACTACACCGTGCCGTTATCGAGCCTCGCGATCACCCAGAGCCTCTCGTTCTTCGCCGGCTCGTTCACCCCCGGCCAGGTGGGCGGCGAACCCGTCCGGATCCACCGGCTCTCGCGTGCCGGGCTCGCCGTCGGGGACGCCGTCACCGTCGTCGTCGTGGAACGGGTGCTCGACCTCACGGTCTTTGCCTCCCTCACCTTCGCATCCTTTCTTGCCGTCCGGCATCTCTGGGGTTACCTCGCCGCGACCGTCCTCTACCCGGTGGCGGTCTTCCTCGTCCTTGTCCTCGTTCTTCTGCTCGCGCTCGTCGTCCTGATCCGTCGCCCGTCCCTCGCGAACCGGGTTATCGGCGGCGTTGCCGTCCGGGTGCTCGACCGGTGCGGCCGGAGCCGGCACTGGCTCCGATTCTGTCCGGGCTCAGACGGTGCGGAGAGGCTCGCGGAGCGGATTTCCCGTGAGACCGAGATCTTTGCCGCGAGTTCTTCCCGGTTTGCGAGAGCTGATCCCCGGGCGCTCGGCGGCGCGATCCTGGCGAGCATCCTCGACTGGGTCTTGCTCTTCTCCACGGCGTCGGCGCTGCTCGTCGCTCTCGATCTCCCGCCGTCTTTTCCCGAGTCGTTCCTCTTCCAGGGCATCCTCCAGATGATCGCGGCCGTCCCGCTCATCCCCGGCGCGGCCGGGATCGCGGAGCTCGGCGCCGCCACGCTGTACAGCCGGATCGTGCCCACCTACCTCCTCGGCCTCTTCGTCGTTCTCTGGCGGCTGATCCTCTACTTCCTCAATATTCCCCTCGGTCTCCTTGCGGCGGCTCTTGCGGCGAGGGAGAAGGCGGACCCCCGCCGCACCGAAAACCTATAACCCTTAGGAGACCAAAATCTATCCTTTAACGCGGATATGACGAAAAATACCCTGTTCGTGAAACGATCGGAGGACGTTTCGATCTCCTGCCGGGGAGGGTCATGACCACCGATACCGAAATGTATGCCCTCTCGATCATCACCGAGAACCGGGCCGGCGTGCTGCGCGACGTGGCCACGGTGATGGCGGATTACCGGGCAAACATCCAGATGATCCAGCAGTCGATCATCGCCACCGGCCCGAACGCCGGGAAGGCCTACCTCTACTTCGAGTTCGAGGAGTGCGGGAACCGCCCCGAGCTCGTCGCCGACCTGGCACGGGTGCCGTCCGTCGCCGACGTCACCATCTACCCGCCGTTCTCCCGGATATTCGGGTCAAGGGTGATCATCATCGGCGGCGGCGCGCAGGTGGCTCAGGTGGCGATGGGCGCCGTGAACGAGGCGGATCGGCACAATATCCGCGGCGAGCGGATATCGGTGGACACGATCCCGCTCGTCGGAGAGCAGAACCTGGCGCTCGCCGTCGACGCGGTGGCGCGGCTCCCCCGGGCGTCGATCCTGGTGCTCGCCGGGTCGCTGATGGGCGGCGAGGTCTCGCGGGCGGTGGATCGGGTCAAGGCGGCGGGCATCCCGGTGATCGCCCTCAAGATGGCAGGGAGCGTTCCTGCGCATGCCGACCTGATCGTGACCGACCCGATCCAGGCCGGGGTCTTCGCCGTGATGCACGTCAGCGGCAAGGCCGTCTTCGATATCAACCGTGTGCGGGGGCGCGAGTTCTGATGGACCCGATCGATATGGCCGTCCGGGTGCTCTCGCGCGACGGGCTCGTCGTCTACCCCACCGAGACGGTCTACGGTCTCGGGGCGGACGCCCTCTCGGAGGACGCGGTGATGCGGGTGTACGAGGCCAAGAACCGGCCGGTGAGTAAACCGATATCGGTCGCGGTCTCGGATATGGAGATGCTCGACGCCGTTGCGGTGGTGGACGACGCCGCCCGGGCGTTCATCGAGCGGTTCCTGCCCGGCCCGGTGACGGTGGTCCTCCCGGCGAAGTCCTGCCTCCCGGAGATTCTCACGGGGGGAACCGGGCTTATCGGGGTTCGGTGGCCCGACCACGAGATCGCCCTTGCTATCATCTCGCGGCTCGATACGCCGATCACGTCCACCAGCGCGAACATCTCCGACGACATCCCGCCGACCCGCCCCGAGGAGGTCTCCGTCCCCCACGACTACCTGGTCGACGGCGGGGAACTCTCGGGGACGCCGAGCACGGTGGTGGATCTCACCGCCCGGCGCATCCTGCGCAAGGGCGCGGAATGGGAAGCGGTTGAAGCGTTCCTGGAGACCCTGGGGTGATTCATGCAATCGGTACGACTCCGTGACTTCATCGAGGACCGCGAGGGATGCCTCTATGCGGTCTCGAACTACGACAACGCCGGGCGGATCGGGTGCATCCTCCGCTATGTCCCCGACGCGGCCGGGGAGCGGACGAACCGTGCCGGCCGGCGGTATCACAAATACGATTTTGTCGAGTCTTTCGACTGGATCCGGGCACACAGGCCGGATTACCTGGACACTGTCCACCGGGTGCCCTGCTGCGACGTGGTCCGGGTCTATAAGCCCGAGGAGGAGGTCGCCGGTGTGGCGGCCCGGAACGTCCGGGTGGCGCGGCTCCTCGCTCGCCTCTCCCTCCCGGCGGGCTCGTTCGGGTGCACGGGTTCGCTCCTCTGCGGCCTCGAGAACGAAGCGTCGGATATCGACCTGGTGGTCTACGGCGACGCCTGGTTCGTCGCGCAGCGCCGGCTCCGCGACCTCGTGGGGAGGGGTGTGATCCCCTCGATGAGCACCGCGATGTGGCGGAAGGTCTACGATAAAAGGGTGCCCGAGATATCGTTCGACGCCTTCGTCCTGCACGAGCAGCGGAAGTGGAACCGGGGCGAGTTCGAGGGAACCTACTTCGACCTCCTCTACACCCGCGCCTACGGGAACCTGGACGCGGTTCCGGCCGGCGTGGGGAAGGTGGTCGGCCGGGCGACGATCGAGGCGACGGTCACGGACGCGTCGCTCTCCTTCGACAGCCCGGCGGTCTACGCGGTGGACCACGACGAGATCTCCCGGGTGCTCTCCTTCACCCACACCTACTCGGGCCAGGCGCTCGCGGGGGAGGTCATCGAGGCGAAGGGTGTCGTGGAGGAGCACGGCGACGAGCGGTGGCTGATCGTCGGGACGACCCGCGAGGCGAAGGGCGAGTACATCGTCTCGAAGACGCTGCTCGAGAACGCCGGGTAGTGATACGCTCCTGCCTGACCGGGCACCGCTGACTCACGCGAAGAACGTGAGGCGCATGTGGCTATTGGCGTTCCCCTTCGCGGCTTCGCGTCTTTTGCGTGAGGTCGTATCGTTGCTCAGCCCTGCCATCTCACGCGAAGGCGCGAAAAACGCGAAGTTCGGCAGATAGGTATGGCAACTCCCCTTCGCGCCTTCGCGTGAGAAGATATCAGGATCAGAACTCCAAAGTCTCTGTCTTTGCACCCTTCGAAGTTTGGCTATTTTCAGAAGAGGTCGGAGAGCCGCCGCGGCCCGGCGGTGCACCGCTCAAGGTGCGGGCAGCCCTCGCAGGGAGCCCTGAGGGGCCGGGGCGGGAGTTCGCCCGCGACCACCCGTTTTGCCGCCCGGATCGCCTTGATCATCTCCCGCCGGTCCCGGGGCTGCGGTTCGACGTAGCGGCAGACGCCGCTCGCGACGTACTCGACATAGCCGCCGGCGACGGGGCGGCCGAGGGTTTCGTTGAGGCAGGCTATATAGCACGCGACCCGGAGCCGGTCGGTGGTGTAGACCCCGGCTTTCGGCGCGGCGCTCGACCGGGCGACGGCGAACGTACCGTCCTCGAAGACCTTATCGACTCTTCCCCGGATGCCGAGGGTGTCGGACTCGACGGCGAGGTCGACCTGGACGGGCCGCTGCCACGCGGTCGCGCTGCAGGCGGCGATGCACTCGTCGAAGAGTTCCCGGACGTCCTCCGCTGCTTCGGGGAGGACGCAGAGGATCTCCTGCCATATCTGCTCCGGCTCCAGGAGCTCCCCGAGGTGCGTCGAGACCTGTTTGCAGACGGTGTAGCGGGGCGACTCCGGGTGCTCTTCAGAACGCTCGAAGTAATAGCGCCGGGGACAGGTGTGGCAGGCGACGACGCCGGATACCGGGATGTAGTCGGTCATGCACAGGGTTCCGTTTGACAGGAATTACGCCCTCCCGCTATTTAGCGGGGTATGCTCCGCACCGGTGGCGACCCGGCCAAGACCAACTCTTATGCCGGAGCGGGTCACAGATGATGGGTATGGCAAACCGCGAGATATCGGTCAACATCCCCGGCAATCTCGACCCGGTCTACTCCAACCGCATCCAGATTGCCTACAAGGAGGACGAGTTCACGTTCCTCTTCCTGCACGAGATCCCCGGCATGAACCAGGCGCGGGGGAAGGCAATCGTCTCGATCAGCCCCCGGCACGCGAAGAACCTGGTGGAGGTGCTCGCGAAGAGCGTCGCCGACTACGAGCAGAAGTTCGGCAAGATCACCTCCCCGGAGGCCGCTGCGCAGCAGGAGAGCAACGTCACCATCCGGGGGTACTCCTGAGCGGGACCGTGCCGGCGGGCCCCCGGCAGGTGATACCTTTTTAATTGCGGAGGTGCAACATTCTAAGGCAGTTGCCGCTGTGGCTTAGTGGTATAGCGGCTGATTCGTAATCAGCAGGCCGGGGGTTCGAATCCCTCCAGCGGCTTCTATTATTCACGTTTAATTCCTTCGGGCAATCCATATATGGTTTTTTCCGATCACAATGTGTGCTGAACTTAGTCGTACCAATAATCGATACAAGAAACGCACTGCGACAAACGATGTGAAGGGGTGGGGTGTTCCCCCTGCGGTCCCTGTAAGAATTGAGAGATTGCGTTTCTCTGGGATATATTTGAAAGGCATACACCAAGGCATTAAAGAAACTGGAAATAAACAGATATTCAAGGTAATAAGTAAGTGATGGGATGTGTACAACGAAAATCGTGATAAAATTCTCTTAATTCTCGGTGCAATAGTTGCTGTGCCTATTATCTACCTTTTATCGTCTATGCGTGGGGGTCTTGCCGAAGTATTCTTCAGTGCTGTTGATACATTCTTTGAGAAATTGGGGATTCATGGATTTGGAAAACTCCTGTCTGCGTTGCTTGGTCTGGTGCCGCCTCTCCTGGAACTAGGCATCGCGCTTCTCATACTCGCATTGATTGGAGCAGTCTTTTCACTCATATTAGATGCATTCCGAATTCGTTAAGGAGCCCAAGCGAATAACCGCAGTTAATGGTGATTTCTTAAGTACTCGCCTCATCGGTTTTGCGATTTGACATAGTTCAGGACGTATAGTGCAGAATAAATCCACCATCTTAATATACCGTTTTATCCAAGGTTCTCTCATGACCTACGCCGAGAGGGTCGATCTCTACAAGCAGATTGAGGAAGAGCGTGAACGGCCGCTTATTACATACGTTACCAGTTCAAGACCGAATGCCGAAGGAATAATTGCTTCCGATGTTATTCCTGAAATCTGCCGGCAAATCCTCAAAATACCCCCTGATAAAAAGGAGATTGATCTCCTCGTTGTAAGTCGAGGGGGCGACCCAATTGTCTCTTGGCGAATCGTCAGCCTGCTTAGAGAACGGTTTGAGAGTGTAAACGTCCTTATACCCTATGAAGCCTACAGTGCCGCGACACTTCTTGCACTCGGAGCGGATGAAATTGTAATGCACCCGTTCTCTAATTTAGGGCCTGTAGATCCGCAGCTGCATGGAACTAAGAAGGTTCCGGGGTTACCAGGTCAGCAAGAAGAGGTCCGCTTTGGCGCCGAGGACCTTTCACACTTTCTCGACTTCGTCAGGAAAGATGTTGGTATCTCCGATCAAGAGCAACTGGAACGGGCTTTTGAACTCGTGTGTCAGGAAGTTGGTTCGATCCCGATAGGAATTGCAAAGCGAAGCTCGAACCTAGCGCTCTCACTCGGAGAAAAACTTCTTCGACTGCATATGGGTGACCACACTAAAGTGAAGGCGATATCGGAAGCACTCAATAAATCATTCTATCATCACGGGTATCCGGTAGGACGGAAGGAAGCGAAAGAGATCGGGCTTGAAATCCTTGATGCACCTGAAGAGCTCGAAAAACTTATGTGGGCAGTTTGGGAAGACATTGAAGCGGAAATGAAATGCAGAGAGCCGTTTCAGCCGCATACAGTTGTAATGCAGGAGCCATCGTTTTCTCAACAGCCAGAACCCACCCAACAAATACAGGTGCCACCGGTTGGCCCTCCGCATCCCTCAGGGCAGTCTTTCTCGCCGATGATCCAAGGGGTTCAACCTTTAGGTGTTGCACAGATCGAGTATGACCTATTTCAGGCAACAGTGGAAAGTACCCGCATGAGAAGCGAGTTTAAAACAAAGCTTAAAATAAGCGCAGTACGTATGTCGGACCTGAACATTAATATCAATGTAACACCAATTTCACAAGGCTGGAAAACACTTGACTAAGAAAAGGAGGTAGGGAAGATGTACTCGAGGATTAGGAAATCGGACAGCAACGAGAGTATTATTAAATCCATGGGCCCATACCGCTTCCACTCCTCTGGAAATTCAATCGCCTCAGTGCAGAGTTCTGGTTCGTTCGGCCCGATTGGGACGATTACCATTGTCTCTCCCCTTCAGTACCCTATACCAGAGGCGCGGGAAAAGGCACCAAAGCCTTCAAAACAGGAAGACTTCAGAATGCTCATGAAGAAAAATAAGAAAACCCTTGAGCTTCTAGCAAAATAGATCAACAACCTTTTTTCGTGACAGAGCGTAGCCAAGTCTCGACTTCTTCCATTGTCTTTTTGCCCTCTGCAATGGCTCTTACGAAGCGGTCATTCTCCTCATGAGAACTCACGGTCTCGTATCGTTCAGGGGTTCGGAGCAGGACAAGTGAGGCGAGTTGAAACGCTATCCGTTTATTTCCCTCGATGAAGGCATGCCCTGTCGCAAGACCGTGTAGAATAAATGCCGCTCTCTCAAATGGATCAGAGTAACCACTACTGAATTCAATGACAAAGTAGAGATTCCCGGGAGTGAGCAATTTACCTTCCATTCCCCGATCCTCCTCGCGATCGCTCGCCAGGATGATCTCAATATGATAGCCGATAATCTCCTCGACCGTGAACTCTTCCATCAGGTTCTCCTGCTATGCCTCTATCCGAGCGCTGCGCCAGAAAGAATAGTGAAATGTTAACGGTACTCGTGAAAAAAGGTTGTTGATTGGTGTACCGTAAATATCGATATCTGTAGATAAGATCCCAGTGACATCGGCGAAGATATCTTCCAGGTTGACTGCCAAGTTACCTCTGACCCGAAACCATGGCAAGCAACACCGGCCCCCTGCCCCTCCTCCCGGCATCGTGTTTGTCCCGCACCTCCCGGCAGCACGCTACTTCTTCATTGGATCGGCACTCACAGGGTTCGGCACCGGGACGCTCGGCCTGCTCCTCTGCGCCCTCGGGTGCTCTCCACCGGCTTTGCCACCGCGAAGCCAGGAGCGAAACCGCTGTTCTCCGGCCGTTCCCGGCGATGGGATGGTGAGCAGGCTCTGTTATTCTGCCAGATCCTTCAAAAAAGTCTTCTTATATCGGCAATGGACCATGCTATCGCTTCTTCATCTGCGCATAGCACCGTTGCGCCCCATTGAGCGAGTGGGTTTCTTCCTCCTCGACCTCTTCCATTGAGAGCGCGAGCCCGCAGTCTTCGAGGAGTTCCTCGATCTTCTCGAAGGCTTCAATGTCAAGAACGACCCCGATCTTCCTGTCGTTGTCGGTTACGATGTATTGCCGCTTGATATTGATCACCGCTTGCCACCTCCTGCCGTTCTCTCGCCTATACGGGTGTCCTGGGGGAGTTGAACGATAACTGTCGAGGTGTTCCGGTGCTCTGCCGCATCCGGCCGGACGGGGCGAGGGAGGGTGACGCCGATTCCTGTTCAAAATGAGAACTTTGCCTTTCTACACATCATACCGGGCTTTTCAGAACAGCCACTCCCAGATCCTCATCCGGTAATACTTATTGATACTGATATTGGGATCCCCATCGAGCATCCGGCTCACCCGCATCTTCATCTTATACGATTTCTTAACCTTCAGGAACGTCTTGCTGAAGAGCGTGTTGGAGGACATCACCTGGTTGAGGTAGCTGTACTGCTCCTTTATCGATTCCAACTTCAGGCCGGCCGAAATCTCGTCGCAGTCTTTCGATCCCACATCCCTGAACGTATGACAGTCCCGTATGAAGTCCGTGAAGATCTTCACTCCCTGCTCGTTCCTGTTCAGGGTCGCAGTCAGGTTCAGTATCTTATCGGAGAATGAGATCACAAATATCAGAAAACCCAGGAATGCAATCACGTTTCTCGTGTCCTGCTGGTCGTGGAAGGGAAGCGACAGTGAAATCAGGATGTCCGGATCTACGATACTCAAGAACGCAATGGATGCCGAGAACAGTAGAATGGCTAATGACAGGCTGGTTGAGATCCATTTGTACTTTCTATACTGGTACGCACAGATCTCCCTGGACAGACCGGCCTTGTCCGCTAAATTATTAACCTCGTTGATGCAGTCTTCTACGGTTTTCCCGCTCATTGGAGTTCCTCGCAGTTGCAATTAATCGTCGACGAATGCGGTTTGGATTGCTTCAGGAGCGCTCTATCCGGAATTAGCATATTGGGGCGTAACGGCAAACCCTGCTGAGAAAAAATCGTGTAAACAAGCGGCGGAATCGATACCTCCGCCGAAGAAAAGCAGGCACCGTTTTGACATCGTCAGACCATGTAAAATGGTCGATTAATTGGATATATATGTTCTGGAACTTCTTTGCCCCCCATCGGTTCTGTAATTGGTTATCTGCCGTATCAGGTCCGGCAGGATTCAACCTCTACCGACAGGCCGGCAAAAAAACAGATGCTACATCCCACTCCTGATCTGATATCCATGACAAACGAAACCGGTACGGTGGCCATCCCCCTCTCTCCTCGGCATCGCGTTCGTGCCGCACCTCCCGGCGGCACCTTACTACTTCATCGGATCGGCACCGACGGAGTTCGGCACCGGGACGCTCGGCCTGATAATCTGCGTCCTCGGGGTGCTTCTCGCCGGGTTTGCCACTGCAAGGAGGGAGTGAAGGCCGACCCCTCACTTCTTCACGGCGTAGACCAGATGTATCGTCCCCTGCTCCATCGGCACGGCCTTCCGGAGTTCGAGCGCCGTCCGCCCCCCTGCCCGGCCGAAGAGCTTCTTCTCTCCCTCGCCGACGATGACCGGATGAACGATCAGGCTGATCGTATCCGCAATCCCCTCCCGGATCAGGACGTCGTTCAAGTCCGGGCCGGTATCGGAAACCACCCGCGTGATCCCGAACCGCTCCCCGAGTTCCCGGAGAGCCCCCTTAAGGTCAACCCGGTCCTTGCCGCACCGGATGAACGGGTACTCCCGTTCGCGGAGGTAGTCGAGGTAGTCCTCCGGCGTCGCCTCCGAGACGAGGACGACGACGTCCTTCGTGTGCTCCATGTTCCGGTAGAAGTGGAGCAGATCTTTTAGTATGCCTCTGCTGTCGACGATGACAGAGATGGGGCGCGGATCGTCCGGCAGGACCGCGGGCCGGTGCCGGTCCGTCTCCGTTTCAGTCTCGTTGATGTCCATGAAGAGTTCGATCCCGGTCTTTGCCGTGGCCGAACCCGCGAGGACCGCCCCCGGCTCGAAGGCCAGGAGCGCGCCGTAGTGCAGCCCGAGATCGACCTCGAAGCCCCTCACTGCGTGATCCAGGCTCACGCTGTTGTGGATGATGATTTCAGGATACATGCGAGGAGATACGTCTGTTCGGGATATAACACGCGCGAATCCTTCCCGGCCGGCCACGACCTGACCGGAAGAGAAAACCCTATCCCTCTCCCTGCCGAGAACTCCTTGTCGGAGGACGCCCGATGGAGATCCCGAAGAGTATCTTTGACCGTATGGCAGGAAGCATGGCCGACCGCGAATCCCTCCTCTCGCCCCGGGCGACCCGGAACGATGACTACCTCAGGCGATCCGGCCGCAAACCCGAGGATCCGGTCATCCGGCCGCCGTTCTTCCGGGACGCCGACCGGATCGTCCACTCGAAGGCCTACTCGCGCTACATCGACAAGACCCAGGTCTTCTACCTCGTCGAGAACGACCACATCACCCACCGCGTCCTCCACGTCCAGCTGGTCTCGAAGATCGCACGGACGATCGGAAGAGCCCTCGGCCTGAACGAGGACCTGATCGAGGCGATCGCCCTCGGCCACGACATCGGCCACGTGCCCTACGGCCACCTCGGGGAGACGTTCCTCGACGAGCTCTGCGTCGAACACGGGCTCGGGGGGTTCCGGCACAACGTCCAGAGCGTCCGGTTCCTCGACGTCGTCGAGGACTGCGACCTCACGCTGCAGGTGCTGGACGGGATCCTCTGCCACAACGGCGAGGTCCATGACCGGAGCCTCACCGTCGAGGGCGAGGCCGACTGGGACTCGTTCGCGGGGAAACTGGAGAGGATCGAGGCCGGAGGCGACGCGCTCCCCCTCACCGCCGAGGGATGCGTCGTCCGGTGCGCCGACAGCGTCTCCTACCTCGGCCGCGATCTGGCGGATGCCCTCGAGGTCGAGGTTATCGGCGAGGATGATCTCGAGGACTTCCCCGAGAACTGTATGCACCTCTTCGGTATCGCCGGACACAAAAAGGAGGCATTTTCCGATATCAACCGAAAAGTGCTCGACGTCCTGATCCGCGACATCATCACCGGGAGTTACGATGCCGACTGCATGGCCTTCTCCGCCGAAACGTCGGCGTGCGTCGCGGCCTTCAAAGAGTTCAACATGCAGCACATCTACAATAACGAGAGGCTTATAAAGAACCGGAAGAAGATCCGGTTCATGTTCCGCTACCTCTTCGGCCGCACGTTAGAGGATATCGAGAACGGCCGGAGGGATTCGCCGGTCTATGAAGATCTCGTCAACGCCCCGTGGGCGTCCCGTGCGTATGTCGGTGCCGCGGCGCCGGAGGAACTCGCGAGGGACTTCATCGCCGGGATGACCGATCGCTACTTCGAGTGGGTCTTCCAGCAAAGCATCCTCCCGGAGAGAGTGCGGTCGAGGTACCGGGGATGGTGAACCACCGTGGCCGGCGGTTGAAGTGGGGTTTCATCTGCCCATTATCGCTGTATTTGTCTGAAATTCTGCTTAAAACCCATGAATATAACCCGATGGTTCCTACGTATTCTTATATCGCCCTGAGCAATGCATGCTATGCATAAGCGAATCCTTATTCTCGGTCTGGCTGCAGTGCTCGTCCTGACAGCCGGTTGCATGGGGCTTGGCGGTCCCAACCCCAAGGTCGTGGAGGACTCCATGGTCACGGATATCAGCCTCTCCAAAGGGCTCGGATATGCCGTGAACGCGGTGATACAGAACGACGGGGGCGACGGCGACGTCACCGTGACGATGAAACTGATCGATGAGGAGAAGGGTTTTGTCCGGGACGAGGCATCGACAGTGATCTCCATCCCCTCAGGGGAGACAAAGAAGGTCAGCCTCACGCTGGACGGGGACATCGGCCGGGATTACGATTACAGGATTGAACTGAACTGATCCGCCCCGCCCGCCGCGAGGGGATCTCCCCTCCCGGCGGGAGTCTCGGGACAGCCTCGCGAACAACCCTTTTTTCGAGTTCGGCACCGCTCGCATGGTGCTGCTGGGTAGGCGTCAACGGGCATGCGGCAGGGGGAGGCGTGCGGGCCCGGCCTCGATACGTGCCTGCTGGCCCCGCCGAAACCTACATCGCGAGCGGCGTCGGATCATGAATGAATGAACTCGTGCTGCCCGGCCATCCTGGTCCACGGCTGGCGGAGCCATCCCGGTATCTGGAACCGTCTCGCTCCCGCGCTCTCGGACGCCGCGGTGCCCCTCTGGAACTTCGACCACACCGCGATGCAGGGCGCCGGAACGGAGACGATCGCCCTTGCTCTCCGGGACTACATCCACAAAAAGCGTGATGAGACCGGCTACGCCGGCCCGGTCGACATCGTCTGCCACTCCATGGGGACGTGCATCGCCCGCTACCTCCTCGAGGTTCTCGACGGCGATGCACGGGAGGAGCAGGTCCGACAGCTCGTCGGGATCGGCCCCCCGAACAACGGCTCGGCCATGGCTGAACTCTTCAACGATCCCGAGCGGGGCTCCGAAGTGATCCGGCGACTTATCGGGGTCTTCGTGCCGGAGGACTACGACCCCGGGGAGGACACCATCGTCCAGGAATTCCGCCCCCGGAGCAGGACGATTGCGGCGCTCCGCCGTGCCGGAACCCGCGACGACATCGCCTACCGGATCGTCCTCGGCGCGAACCTCACCGCGGACCCGGCGTTCTTCCCGGCATTCGGCGGCAGAACCTGGGAGTTAGCCCCGGACGGCGGGTGGCGGACAACATATGCCGGCGACGGCATCGTCCCCCACTCCGACTCGCACCTCCCGGGTGCGGAGGTGGACGTCCTCCCCGCGGCCCCGGCGAACCTCGCCCGGAACCCGGAGCTCTACTGTCACACCATGCTGCCGAGAAACCCCGAGGTCGTCGCCCGCGTCAGGGACTACCTTACTCTCTCTGCAGGGCCCGCCGTGCGGACTCCGCCCAGGAGTTGATCGCCCGTTCGAGATCCTCGCCGGCCTTCCGTGCCGCCTGCTGGATATGCTCGTGTCCTTCGGGCGTCCCGAAGAGGTGCTGGCCTGTACTCACCACGTCGTTGACCGCCTTCCTGACCGACTCCGATGCCTCCTGCATCCGCTTCTCGATGGTGGGGGTGGCCGGTGCCGGTTCCTCCTCCGGTTCGGGAGCGGGGTCGACGACCCACCGCCCCTTTTCAAAGCGACCTTCAGTCTCGCTCATATGCGAGGGTGTAGGTCAGCCCGGGATAAAAACCTGGCTTTTCTGCACCGCCATGCCTCCCTCCGGGGGATGCGCAGGTTCATTTACCCGGGGGACTACAGGTGCGATATGGTCCGGGTTGCCGCCGTCGAGGCATGCATGCAGGCTCTCTCACCGGGCACCTGCCGGTTCCGGGTTGCACGGGCCGTTGCGTTCGTGCTCCTCTTCCTCCTGGCGGTACCGCTCCTTCTCGGTTTCGCCTTCGGCGTCTCCCCCGCGGCGGTCTTTGCCCTTATCGGTTCGACCCTTCTCCTCCAGGCGGCCGCGGCCGTCGTCGGCCTCTCGCTCGGGCTGCACCCGGTGGTCGTCCTCCTCTTCCTGACGTCGGTGGCCGCCGCCGTCCTGATTGGCATCCTCGAGGTCTGCGACCTGTTCGCAGAACGCTCCCGGACGATCCAGAGACTTTTGTCGAAGATCGATGTAAAGACCGGGAGTATCGATTACCTGAAACGCTACGGCGCCCTGATGCTCATCCCGGTCATCTGGATCCCCGGGATTGCCCTCTACGGAACCCCCGTCGTCGCGTGGATCTTCCAGTACCCGCGGGCGATCTCCCTCCTCTGCATGCTTGCCGGATGGATGATCGCGGTCATCGTGGTCATGGCGGCGACGATGGGGCTCGTTCGCCTGGTCTTCTAGGTTTGTTTTGCACCAGCAGGCTGTCATCTCCCGTCCCGATCCACAGAGACGAGGCGGTCACGTTCGAGGCATTTCATGTGCCGCGTGATCGTCGACACCGCCACCCCCGGGAGGACACCAAACACTTTTCCGGGCAGCCCGCCAGAGATCGATAGCCATGAACGATGACCTGAAGGCGGCCGTCCTCGAGCGGTGCCGGAGGATGGAGATCCCGCTTGCCGGGGTCGCGAGCACGGAACGGTGGGAGAACCCCCCGTTCCAGCCCTGGATGCCGGAGGAGTTCTACCCGCAGTCGATCTTCCCCGAAGCCCGGTCGGTGATCGTCATCGGTCTCCCGGTCCACCTCCCGGTGCTCGAGACCTCCCCCTCGATCTACTACCACGAGCTCTACAAGACCGTCAACACCCTGCTCGACCAGTACACCTACCGGCTCGCCTCATTCCTCAACGACGAGGGTTTCCCCTCGGTCTTCGTCCCCCGCGACGGCTACGGGAGCATCGAGGTGCTCCAGAAGAACCCAGTCGCCTTCTTCTCGCACCGCCACGCCGCCCTCCTCGCGGGGCTCGGGACATTCGGCGTGAACAACACCCTCCTCACCCCGGAGTACGGGCCCCGGGTCAGGTTCGGTTCGGTCTTCACCGCCGCGGACCTCCCGCCCGACCCGCTGCTAGCGGGGGACCTCTGCACCCGGTGCATGCTCTGCGTCCGTGCCTGCCCCGTGAGCGCGCTCAATGAGGAAGATTATCCCGAGGGCCTCACCGACAAGGCGGCCTGCGCGCGAAACAGCGCCGACCTCGCCCGCCGCCACATCTCCCCCTGCGGCATCTGCATCAAGGTCTGCCCGGTGGGGGAAGACCGGCGGCATTTCGGCCGCAACGCCCCTGCAGGCGACGAGGATCCGCGCTACCGGCGCGCCGTGGAACACGTGCGGAAATACGGCGGGCTGTAAGCCCGCCAAAAAAGGGTTATTCTCTTCTCACTCTGCCCATCAACTGGTCCATTAACTCCGGCGCCCGGTCGCGCAGGCCGAGCCCGACGATGATGGCGATCGCCGCACCGATGCCGAGCCCAACGCCCCAGGCTATCGGGACGACGAAGACGTAGATGATCGAGAGGTCGAGCAGGAGCTGCTGGAGCGCGAGGATGGCGACGACGAAGTAGAGGAACGCCCGCAGCAGCATCGCGATCAGCCCGAAGCCCTGGATACTCTGCACCTCCCCAATGTTCTGGAAGATGTCTATCAGCCAGTCGATCAGGATGATCCCGATGACGAGGATCAGGATGAACGCGACGATGTTTGGGATGTAAGCCAGGATGGCCGCGACCGCCGCTGTCAGGGCCGGGATTTGCAGGACGCTGACCGCCGTGAGGATTGCGATGAGGTAGATGAACCAGCGGACGATAAGGTCGAAGAGGCGGCTTATGTTCATCGTGGATCGTTCGATCTGCTGGCCGGCCGATGTCTTCCGGAGTGCGTCGTCGACACCGAACCTGTCGAGGACTTCGGCAACGACCCTCCCGAGGATGCGCCCGAGGATCCAGCCGATAATGAGGATAATGATTGCTGCAATGAGATTCGGCAGAAATAGAATGACGTTACGGGCCAGTTCTTGAACCGGCTCAAATGGCGCCAATACCTGCGCCGCGAGGTCTCCAGTTGCCACGGTATACCACCGGGGGAAGGATATGGTAGGTACTATATAAATCTTGATGCACCTGCCGCCCTCCCGATCGCGGGGACTCTGTTGCCGGAAAGTGCGATATTCCGGCAGGAACGACCGTCCGCAGGATGCGATGGACAGCGTCCGGAGCTTGAGAAGCCGCAGGCTTCAAGGAACGGAGCACGAGAAACCCGAAGGGTTTCGACGGGGTTACGGAGGGGTTTACTCCGGGACCCCGGCTGCCGCTACGACCCGGGAGCGGCCGCCGAAGCGGTACATCAGCGCGAGGACCGCCGGCATGACGACGATTGCGCCCACGAGCGAGAACCCGACGGTGATGACCGTCACGATCCCGAAGTTGCTGATGATGTTGAACGACGAGATGGTGAGCGCCGCGAACCCGAAGACCGTCGTCATCCCCGATGCCGTGATGGCCGTCCCGATCTTCTGAACGGCGATCTGGATGGCGTCGAGGAACTCCACGCCCCGGGCGAGTTCCTCCTCGCACCGCTCCATGATCAGGATGGTGTACTCGGACGCGACCCCGATCGTCATCGAACCGAGGACTGCCGTCAGCGGCGTGTAGTCGAGGCCGAGAAGGTACATGATCGCGCCGTTCCACCCCACGATGAAGACGATCGGGATGACCGGCGAGATGGCCGAGAACTTCCGGTAGACGAGGATCATGAACCCGAGGATGAAGGCGAACCCGAGCAGGGTCATGAATGTCTTGGAATCGGCGATGTCGTCCATGAGAGCGGCGAACATCTCCAGCTGGCCGGTGATCTTGACCGTCACGCCCGCCGGCGGATTGCTCCACGCAACATCGCCCTGCATCCTCCCGACGAGGTCGCGTGCGACGCTCATCTCCATATCGACCGTCGAGAACTCAAGCACCGCCTCCATGTTTCCGTTGAGGTAGCGTTTCAGGGTCTCCTCCGGGATCCGGGCAGTGACGTTGTCGACCTCCCTCTCGGTCGAGGGCAGCACCCCGTCGTTGTACTCCCGGATCAGGGTCGCAATGCTCGTCACTCCGATGATCTTGTCGTTGTGCTCCTGCTCGTAGACCCCGAACCGATCGATCCACGCGAGCGTCTCCGGGCTCCGGACGTCGTCCGCGATCACGACGACCGGGATGGTGCTCGTCGACCCCATCGTCCGGGTGATCTTTTCGAGGGAGAGGAGGGCAGGCATGTCGCCGGGAACGAAGGTCTTCTCGTCCGAACTGATGGGAACCTTCTCGTCGAGGTAAAAACCCCCTGCCGCGACCACCGCAAAGAGCAGGATGACCGGGAGCGGATGTTTTGCGACCGCATAAGCCAGCCGACCGAGGAACCGGTCATACCGCTCCATGATGGGTTCCCCGGTCGCCGGTTTGGTTCCAGCGACAGGGGCCTCCCTCTTCGGCCGGTAACGGGTGACGATCGCAAAGATCGGGACGATGACGAGCGCCGCAATGTAACAGGAGATGACCCCGATGGTGCAGACGATCCCGAAGTCGGCGACCATCGGCACCGGGGCGAAGAACATCGCGATGAACCCGAGCGCCGTCGCCGACATCGCGATCAGGACCGAGGGCCCCATCTGGGTGATGGTGGCCCGTATGGCCTCCGGGATCGTGCCGCGCCGGATCTCCTCGTCGAATCGGGCCTGGAACTGGATCGCGTAGTCGATCCCGATCCCGATCAGCACCGGGAACGCCCCTATCACCACCATACTGATGGGGATACCGAATAGACCCATGAACCCGAAGGTCATGATCACCCCGACGGCCACGATCCCGACGGGGAGGAGGCTGTAGCGGACGTGGGAGAAGAGGAGCATCACCGCGAGGACCATGAGAAGCATGGCCGCAAGGATCAGCATGCCCATCTGCCCTCCCATCTCCTCCTCCATCTCTTTCGAGAACGCCGGATTTCCTGAGACCGTGACCGCGAGGCCCGGCGGGGGCTCCGATGTGCTCACGGCGGACTGGATGTTCTCGACAACCCGCATCTGGGCCTCCATGGTGAGGCCGGGCTCAAGGGCGATGACGCTGATCGTCATCAGGTCCGAGGGCAGCATCCTCTCAACCATCTCCGGCGGGGCCTGCCCGATGATCCCGTCGATCTCCGCTTTGGACGACGGCAGGGTGCCGCCGTTCGCCTGTTTCAGGAGATCGACGACGCCGGAGACCCCGGCGACGTAGCGCTCGTTCCTGAGGTCTTCCTGGATATGGTCGATATACCTGAGGACATCGGGGCTCCGGACGCTGTCCGTCTCGTAGATGAGCATGATCGCGTCGGAGCCGTAGGTCTCGGCGTAATGATCGAGGAGCGCGCCCCGGGGGGTGTTCTTATCGATGTAGGTGTCGTCGCCGGTCTGCATCGTCACCATCGAGAGCCCGAAGAGCGCCAGGACGAAGATGGCGGCGGCAACCCCGGCGACGGTCCAGGTGTGGTTGTTGATGGCGGCGGCGAGCCACTCGTAGGGGTTCTTCATGCATGTTCCTCCGGCGTCTTCTCCCCCGTGCTCCGCGATGATCGCCGGGGTCACCGCACGAGCACCCTTGTCGTCATTCTGCCGGCCGGACGCTGCGAGTTCCTTGTCCATGGGGATATGAAGGAGCGGAACTCCGGCCCGCGGGAGGAACCCACCGTGGATCCGTCTCCGGGAACGGTCCCCCAGATGGTATCTTTTGACGTACAGACCTCCAGCCTGGGGTTCGCTGGAGTCCCGGCAGGTTCCGGGGCTGCAGGTTGGTTGCGCAGCTCACGGCCCTCTTCGCTAGATATAGCTCGTTTTCAGGGTATAGTTCTTGTGGAGCCGATGATGACGCCACCGCGCCCGGAGCACGCGTGCAAGGAGGGCGGGCGGTATTGTCCGCCGGAAAAATAAGGGTATCAGTCCGTGACCCCGGTCCCCGCCGGAGCCGTGACCCGGGTGCTCCCCGCGTAGCGGTACATGATCGAGAGCACCGCCGGCAATGCGATGATCGCGCCCACGAGCGAGAACCCGATGGTGATGACCGTCACGATCCCGAAGTTAGAGATGATGTTGAAGGTCGATACGGTGAGCGCCGCAAACCCGGAGATCGTCGCCGCCCCTGAGACCGTGATCGCCATCCCGATCTTCTGGACGGCGGTCTGGATGGCTTCGAGGTAGCCGACGCCTTTTGCCAGTTCCTCCTCACACCGCTCCATGATCACGATGGTGTACTCCGAGGCCACGCCGATGCTCATCGACCCGAGTACGGCGGTCAGCGGGGTGTAGTCGAGGCCGAGGAAGTACATGATCGCCCCGCACCAGCCTACGACGAAAGCGATCGGGATGAGCGGCGATACGGCCCCGATCCTCCGGTAGACGAGGAGCAGGAACCCGAGGATGAAGGCGAACCCGAGCAGGGTCATGAACGTCTTGGATTCGGCGATATCGTCCATGAGGGCGGTGAACATCTCCCCGCTACCGGTGATCGTCACCGTCGCGCCGGCAGGGGGGTCGTTCCAGGCTATGTCGCTCCGGATCCCCTCGATGAAAGACTTCTGGGCGTCCATCTCCATCGCGACCGTCGAGAACTTGAGGGCCGTCTCCATCCTCCCGTTGAGGTAACCCTTCAGGGTCGCCTCCGGGATCCGGGCGACGACGGCGTCAACCTCCGCGCTCGTTGCGGGCAGGACACCTCCATTGTAGTCCCGGATCAGGGTTGCGACGCTTGTCACACCGGTCATCTTGTCGTTGTGCTCGAGTTCATACGTCCCGAACCGATCTATCCATTCGAGCATCTCCAGGGAGAGGACATCGTCCCCGGCCACGATGATCGGGACGGAGGTCGTCGACCCCATCGTCCGGGTTATCTTCTCCATGTCCTGGAGGGCGGGCATCGTGTCGGGAACGAACGTCTTCTCATCTGCGCTGATGGGAACCTTCTCGTCGAGATAGTACCCGCCTACCGCAACGACGCCGAAGATCAGGAGAACGGGAAGCGGGTGTTTTGCAACGGTATGCGCCATCTTCCCGATGAGGTGCTCATACCGCTCGACGAGGGAATGCCCGGTCCCCGGGGCGGGGTTGACCGTCTGCGTCTCGTTCTTCGGCCGGTAGTTCGTGATGAGTCCGAAGACCGGGATGATGACGAGCGCCGCAACGTAACAGGAGGCAACTCCTATGGCGCAGACCTTCCCGAAGTCGGCTATCATCGGCACCGGGGCAAAGAACATCGCGATGAACCCGAGGGCCGTCGCCGTCATTGCGATCAGGATCGCCGGCCCCATCTGCGTGATGGTGGTCCATACGGCCTTTGGGAGGGGGGAGTGCCGTGCCTCCTCGTCGAACCGTGCGTGGAACTGAATCGCGTAGTCGATTCCGACCCCGATCAGCACCGGGAACGCCGCAACCACTACCATGCTGACCGGGATCCCGAAGAGGCCCATGAGCCCGAAGGTCAGGATGAGCCCGACGGTCACGACCCCGATGGGAAGGAGGCGGTAGCGGACGTGGGAGAAGAGGAGCATCACTGCGATGGTCATGAAGACCATGGCTACAAGGATCAGCGTGCCCATCTCCGCCCCCATCGCCTCGCCCATCTCTTTCGAGAACGCCGGGTTTCCGGAGACGGTGACCGAGACACCCGCCGGAGGCTCCGATATGCTGATGATCGTCTCGATGTTTCCAAGGATCTGCTTCTGGACATCCAGGCCGACGCCCGGTTCAAGGTTGATGATGCTGATCGTCATCAGGTCCGAAGGCAGCATCCGCTCAACGAGCTCGGGGGGAGCCTCTCTGATGATGGCGTTGATCTCCGCCGTGGACGACGGCAGGGTGCCGCCATTTGCCTGCTTCACGAGGTCGACGACGCCGGAGACCCCATCGACGTAGCGTTCGTTCCTGAGGTCTTCCTGGAGATGGTCGATATACCCGAGGATCTCGGGATTTCGGACACTGTCCGCCTCGTAGATGAGCATGATCGCGTCGGAGCCGTAGGTGTCCTTGTAATGAGCGAGGAGCGCGCCCCGGGGGGTGTCTTTGTCGATGTAGGTGTCGTCGCCGGTCTGCATCGTCACCATCGTGAGGCCGAAGCATGCCAGGAGGAAGACGGCCACCGCGACCCCGGCGACGATCCAGGTGTGGTTGTTGACGGCGTCTGCGAGCCGCTCGTAGGGGTTCTTCATGCGTGTTCCTCCGCCGCCTTTTCCCCGTACTCGCCGATGATCGCCATGGTCACCTCGTGAGCGATCTCGCCATCGCTCCTGCCGCCGTGCTCGATCCCGTAATCGTTTGCCATGACCCGGAGTCTTGCGGGGTCGAGTATCCGGTAGCCGCGGCCGCCCTCCCCGGATTTAACCGTTATCGTGAGAACGGACGAGAGCAGAGATGTTGCCGGCTCTTCGTCCATGGCGAGACGGTGCAGCAGGGCTACAGCCCGCCGGCAGTCCGGCGGGGGGACAAATCCCGCTTCGATCCAGACCTGGTCTGTCTCCTCAATATGCTGTTCTTTGCAGGATATTTTGCGATAAACCGGCCTTCTGCACGGAGATTCTCTGGAACCCCGGCAGGATCCGGTATTGCAGGTGGTTGCGCAGTTCACGTCTCTCCTCGTAATAAATAGCTCTTCTGCTGGAGGTTATATTTTTGAGAGACAGAATATCAACCTGCTGCAACTCGGGCGAGGACTGGAACCGGACTCTGGTTCCCGGCAGGGTTTCCTGCAACCGGTCGGTGCCGGAGAACCCGGGAGTTCGAGATTCGCCCGCATATACAGAGGTTGTCGTGCAGGAGCCATTCACCTGCGGCGAGGTCCGCCATGTCATCATCAAGGAGGCAACCTTTTCCGGGAACGGGCCGCTCTCGGCTCTCACCCGGAGGCAGAGATCTTTTACTTGCGGCAAAGCGCTACGGGTATCCCCGAACGATCACGACCGGCATCTCGCAGAAAAGTCGGGCGCCGGCAAGACCGTCGCGATGAGTGCCTGTGCCGGGGCGAGGGGCGGCCGCTGCCCGAGAGGCGTATCGGGAGGCGGGCGGTCCGGGCGACGGTTCCGTCACGCCCGATCCCCGGCCGGCCGCTGCCGCTGGATACGCTCCAGGGCATGCCGATGATGGCTCTCCCGGCTTTCGGAGGGTGGATACATCCGAGCATCTGTTCAGGTGGTATCGCTCTTCTATGCTGCTCCCGTTCGCTCTTGCTGGAACAGCCTTCTTCGAAGGTGGGTATGCCCGATCAGGCTCTCCAGCACGTTTTGCAGGGAACCGGCTCACTGACGGTGTGGATCCGGCCTCTGACAGGAGACTGCTCCGGTGAAGGGCAGTCTTGCGAGGAGAGTCGAACCCTCTCTCGCTGACATCCATCTCTCTTCGGAACTCATAAGTTTGTTGCAACCAAATGAAGGTGCAATGACTGCTGAGATTGTTCCCGGGCTCCGGGCTCTCGGGATGAACGAATATGCGGCAAGCGTCTACTCTACACTTGTCGGGCTGCAGAAAGCGACCGCACGGGACATCCACGAGGTGAGCGGGGTACCCCGGGGACGGATCTACGAGATCTTAAATGATCTGACCCGACGGGGGTTCATCGCGGTCGAGGAGGGATCCCCCACCTCTTACTACGTGCTCGACATCGACGTGGTCTTCGACCGGCTCAAAGAAGACTACACCCGCACCCTCGACGAGACCCGCGAGACGTTGAAGAGCCTCTCGGTCAAACCGCGTCTTCCTCCCGATTCGTTCTTCATTCTCAGGAGCGGCTGGGCAATCGAGAACCATATCTCCTCGCTCTTTCGCCGGGTAAAGAAGAGCATGGTGATCCTCTGCTACGACCCCGGTTTCCTCCGGAAGCACTATGCGGCCATCAAGCCGCTCGAGCGCAAGATCGACCTCTACGTGGTCGTACGGAAGAAGGAAGATTATGTCGACATCAGGCTTCCGATCTACGAGGCCAGAGGAACCGTGCTCGATCTTCTTGAATCTTCGCCTATGAACGAGTCCGTGATTGGCCTGAGGAAGGATGTGTGTACGATACTGGTCGACGGCCGGGACTTCCTCGTCATCGCCGCTGCAGGCTCCGGGCGGCACGCGGTGATCGGGTCGGATATGCCGATCATCGGGTATCTGCAGAAGACGATCGTCGAGCGGCTCACCAGATCGTGAGACGGCGGCCGGTTGCCGCCGTCTCTCCCCGACCGCCCCTTACGCGCTCTCCGGGTTGACGACCCTCCCTGCAAAGAGGACCGTGCCGGAATCCTCCTCGACGATGAGGAAGACGAACGGGTGGTCCGCCCGGAAGACGGGCGTGGTATCCTCCCCGGGCGCACTCTTTATGTTCATGACGACTCCGGTCGCCGCCGCGGCCTCGGTGCCCTCCTCGTTCACGTCGACAAACGCCTTGTGAAAGACCTCGTTGATGAAGAGCATGTCTGTCCCGTCCATCCCCGAGAAGTCGGCATCGTCGGAGAACGCCGTCGGCATCCCCATCGCTGCGAGCACCGGGCTGAGGCTGTACTCCGTCTCCAGCGTGAACTTCGGGAAGACGACCCTGACGCGCCGGTCGGTCAACGAGTCCCGGAGTTCGTCGAGTTTTTCGGGGGCGAGAGCCTCTTCCGCCGCCGTCAGGTTCTCCTCCCGCGGAAGGAGGACGAGCATCGAGAGTTCGGTTCCGTCGGCGTGCGCATACGGCATCCTGAGCACCTGGAGGGTCCCGGTCTCGGCATACCCGTAGATCGCATCCTCGTCCGTGCGGTGCATCATCGGAACCCGGACCGTCTCGCCCGGGGCGACCCGGAACTCCTCTTCGGTCGTCTCGGCGGGGTCGAACTGCTTGACCCAGGTGCCCTTGAAGTAGACTGCGTTCGTGATCACGAGCCGGGTCATGGCGTCGATCGATCCCGCCGGGAGGAGATCGCGGATCTTATCTTCGGTCTTCTCCTCCACCCAGCGGTTGATCGTCTGCCGCGACGGTTCAGCGTCGTTGGCGAAGTCGAGGTTTGTGACGTTTGCCGCATACCACCGTGCGGCCGTATCGACGTACTCCGGGAGGAACGAGTAGGTCTCCTCCGCCCAGAGGGCATTTGCGGTGCGGAGAGTGTAGTTCTCGTCCCCGTTGTTCAGGGCGGCATCGAGCCCGGCAAACCCGGCTCTCCGGAGGGTCTCGTTCACCGGGAGGTGGAGCACCGACCCGATCTCGTCGGCGGTCGTGCCCCGGGCGCCCTCGTAGGTGATCGCGAGGGCCGAGGAGATGCTGTAGGGCGAGAAGAAGATGTTTTTGCCCGCATACGCCGGGTCGTCCGCAATCTGCCGGTAGAGATCGGCCGCGAACCGGTTGTTCCCCGCCGAGACGTTGCCTGCGCCTTCTGCGGCCGGGTCCGACGTCTCCTGCCCGGCGGGAGGAGCCGACTGCCCGGATGTCGTTCGCGACATATCGGTGCATCCCGCGGCGACGCAGCCGAGCACGACAAGCCCTGCGAGAAGCAGCAGGCTGATGACCTTTCTGTTCATGGAGTGCGATATGGTATCCCGGATAATTATACCTGGCGTTAACGACGAAGGTTTTCGGAGCCTCGCAAGGACGGTTCATCACCTCAATGCAGCACCTCTCTGAGGATCTCGCTGCCCGCCGGGGGTACCATCGAAGGGTTGTCTGGTAAAGAGCCGTGCCCGTATACGGCAGGATGAACGGGTATCTCCCTCCCATGGCGGTGTTTCCGGGTAACCTCTCATGGTGCAATAGTATATATCAGCCATGATCATGAGTAGGCCGCGGGTCAGGAGCGAGAACAATGAAGGTTATTGGGATCAACGGGAGCCCCCGGGGCGAGAATAGCCAGACAAAGCGTCTCATCGATGCCGTCCTGAACGGCGCACAGGAGGCCGGTGCAGACGTTGAGACGATCCACCTTATATACTATGATTTTAAATTCCGGAATGCCTGCAGCATCTGTCTTCAACAGGAGAAGTGCGTATTCCTGGACGACTTCCCTCGGGTCTATGCAAAGATCAAGGAGGCAGACGGCATCGTTCTCGGATCGCCAGTATATATCGATCTCGTCACCGCCCAGATGAAGATGCTCATCGATCGGATGGCAGATGGGATCCAGTGCCAATCGCTTTCCGGAAAATACGGATGTGCGGTTGCTACATCGGGCGATCATGCGGAGGGATCGGTGGTCACCTATCTGAATCACTTCCTCCAGATGCTGGGGGCCAATCCAGTGGGAGGGGTGGGTGTGGCCCTGGGAAGGGATAGCCATGCTATAGAGAAGGCAGAAGGTGAGGCCCGTGAACTGGGAAAAACCCTGGCTTTTTCCATCCAGACCCGGCGAAAAGACCCCGCCCTGGAGGAGTTTCACCAGCGGTACCGGAAAAGGTTTGAGGATGTCCTGTCTGGAGAGAAGCCCGAATGGCCTCTTGACTACGATTACTGGGTACAGCAGGCGTGGCTATGGTGAAACTCGTATATGGTCCGTCACCGCAGCACTTCAATCACACCTATGAGCATGCCCGGGAAACAGCCCCGGGATTGCTCATAGTCCTGGCACCGCCAGGATGCAGTCGTTTCCGATGTGATGATCCATGGTGATAATGCCCGATGCCCTCATTGCGCTCCTGAAAGACTGGCATTCCGTCCCCGTCGCGACCACCGGAGCCGATGGGGTGCCCAATGTTGCAGCCAAGTCGGTTATGGTCAGGGATCCCGAGACCATCATCTGGGGCGAACTCTATTTCATGCAGACCCACGAGAACCTCTTGCGGCATCCTGTTGCGTCGCTCTGCGTCTGGGAATGGACCCCGCCGTTTACCGCGTACAAGGTGAAGGGGCGGGTCGTGATCCACAGGCATGACGAGGTAACAGCGGCGCTTGACAGAAGCGTCTGGGCCGGGCACACCGGGGAGTTCGCGGCTCGCATTGAAGGGATGGCAGCGGTCGTCCTCACGGTCGAAGAGATTTACGACCAGACTCCCCGGCTTGAGGCAGCAGGAAAGCGAGTTGCGTAGATCTTATGGGTGAACCACCCCGCGCTCTCGGACGAGGATGGGTTACTCTCCAATCTTCGGGTTCTGGTTTCCTGCCACCAAAGTGCATCCTGCCGATATATCCGGATGTGTGCGGTATCATCTTTGGTAAGCCGTTTCTCGGCGATCCCATGCCGGATCGGTGCGCCGACATACCTCCTGTCCGGCGAGTTGCAACGACCGCGATCCCCGGGTTGGTGCCGTGAACGCCTCTCCCGTGCAGACGAGATTATGTAACGGTATTAGATAGAGAATCGGAACAGAAATAGGAAGGCCAGGGCCGAGATTCGAACCCGGGTCGAGGGATCCACAGTCCCTTAGGATAACCGACTACCCCACCCTGGCAAGGTACTCACAATAATTGGCAGTCGGATTTGATTAAGGTATCTCTCCGGCGTGCCCGTGTTAGATGCCTCGCGGGGTGCCGCCGACGCACATCCGGCCGGGACTCGTGAGCGGTGCCGCGATGGCAGCCGGGAACCCGGCTGCCGTACCACCCCATTCGGCCGCCTCCGCTCGCAGGAATAAGCAGCGGGGCGAATTATTAATAGATGCCATGTTCAATAACGTACCAGTGCTCCGGGCGCCGAGCGACGCCCCGGGGGTAGGGGAATCGCCCTGAATCCGGCGTGATTCGGAAAAAAGCGGTCAATATCTCAGGATTTTTCGGATCTATTCGTTCATACCGATATACCGAAAGTGATTATCATGGCAAAGCAATCAACGATCAGGACCCCCATCGTCTGCGTGATGGGCCACGTAGATCACGGCAAGACATCGCTCCTGGATCGGATCCGGGGCTCTTCCGTGGTATCCACCGAAGAAGGCGCGATCACACAGCATATCGGTGCCACGCTTGTTCCCATCGACGCGATCACCCGCATGGGCGGAGCCCTGAGCAAGGTCAGCGTCAACGTCCCGGGCCTCCTCTTCATCGACACCCCCGGACACCACGCCTTCACCACGCTGCGTGCGCGCGGCGGGGCGCTCGCCGACATGGCGATCGTCGTGGTGGACATCAACGAGGGCTTCCGCCCCCAGACGATCGAGGCGCTCCAGATCCTGCGCAACTACAAGACGCCGTTCGTCATCGCGGCGAACAAGATCGATCGCATCCCCGGCTGGCGTGTCCAGGGGAACCAGCCGTTCTTGAAGACGTTCGCACAGCAGAACGAACGCGTCCAGGGTATGCTCGAGACGAAGGTCTATGAACTCGTCGGCAAACTCTCCGACCTCGGGTTCAACTCTGAGCGGTTCGACCGGGTCTCGGACTTCGCGCGGAACATCTGCATCGTCCCGACGAGCGCCCTCACCGGGGAAGGTCTTCCCGACATCCTGATGGTGCTGATCGGGCTTGCCCAGCGTTACATGACCGAGAGCCTCAAGGTCAGCGCCGAGGGTCCCGGCGCCGGAACCGTGCTCGAGGTGAAGGAGGAGCGGGGGCTCGGGATGACGCTTGACGTGATCCTCTACGACGGGAATCTCAAGGTCGGGGATGAGATCGTGGTCGCCGGAAACGACCAGATCATCGAGACGAAAGTGCGCTCCCTCTTAAAGCCCCGTCCGATGAGCGAGATCCTGATCGAGGAGCGGTTCGAGCGGGTCAAGTCCGTCACCGCCGCTGCGGGTATCAAGGTCGCCGCCCCGAAACTCGACGGGGTCATCGCGGGCTCCCCTCTCCAGGCCGTCCGCGGCGGCAACCGGGACGAGGTGATCGAGCGCGTCCGCCATGAGGTCCAGGATATCGAGGTGAACCTCTCCGATGTCGGCGTCATCATCCGGGCGGACACCATCGGCGCCCTCGAAGCGCTCTCGAAGGAACTCGAGGGCCACCAGATCCAGGTGATGCGGGCGACCGTGGGGCCGGTCACCCGCCACGACGTCATCGAGGCGGGGACGATCAAGGATCCCCTCTACAGCGCGATCATCGCCTTCAACACCCCCGTCCTGCCGGACGCGATCGACGCCCTCGTGGATACGTCGATGTCCCACGTCAGCATATTCGAGGGCGGGGTCATCTACCAGCTCATCGACGACTACGTCGAGTGGCGCGACGAAAAGAAGCAGGAACTCGAACGGCAGAAGTTCGAGAAGCTGATCATGCCCGCCAAGATCCGGATCCTCCCCAACTGCGTCTTCCGGCAGAGCAACCCGGCGGTGGTCGGCGTCAGGATCCTCGGGGGGAAACTCCAGAGCGGGGTTGACCTCGCCCTCCCGAACGGCAGGAAGGTCGGCCGCATCAAGCAGATCCAGGCGAAGAACGAGTCGGTCCAGGAAGCGGAGGCGGGCAAGGAGGTGGCGATCTCGATCGAGGGGCCGACGGTCGGCCGCCAGATCAACGTCGACGACGACCTCTACGTGGATATCCCGGAGCGGCACGTAAAGGTGATCGAGCGGGAGATGATCGATCACTTAAGCCCGAGCCTGCGCGAGACCCTGGAGGAGTTCACCACCCTCAAGCGCCGGGAAGACCCCTTCTGGGGGAAGTGACCCGTTCGTGGAACGCGGCCTCCTCTCCCGGCCGCCGCTCCCCTCCAACCCTGCAGAGGTAGTCTTTTAATACCATATTCTCAAATTGTATAGGTACTTTCGAAGGAGTCGTCAACATGGCAGATTTCAAAATCATCCTATCAGACCCGGAGACCGGGCGTTCATATAAGATCGATGCGACCGGCCCCACCGCCGGAGCGTTCATCGGCAAGCGCATCGGCGGCGAGATCGACGGGAACGTCCTTGGCTTTGCGGGCTACACGATCCGGATAACCGGCGCAACGGACAAGACCGGTATTCCCTCGCGCCGCGACCTTCCCGGTCCGTCCCGCCGAAGGCTCCTCCTCTCCAGGGGCGTCGGGTTCCACCCCGTCATGGACGGGGAGCGCCGCCGGAAGTCGGTGCGGGGCAACGAGATCAGCGCCGACACCGTTCAGATCAACGCCGCCGTGAAGCAGAGCGGTGCAAAACCCCTGGCAGAATACTTCAGCCAGCCCGAGGCGGCGGCTGAATAAATCAGCCCCCAATCTTTTCTCAAGCGTTATTTTCCCGGGCCGATCCGCCCGTATCCTCATTGTTCTACCGGCCGTGCCAGGGCTCCCTGAGCGTGGCGGGGCACCTGTCGCGGAGGGGGCACGCCCCGCAGTCGCGGGGGTGGGTCGGGCACCCGCACGCCGCGGCGTACGCGGCGGTGAGCGCCGCTCCAAGGTCTCCCTCGTATGCAGCGGTGAGCCGTGCCGCCTCGGCGGCGACCTCGTCCGGCACCGCTTCGGGATAGTAACCGCTCCAGGCGACGTCTTCGAGCCCGGCCTCACGGCAGACTGCGCAGAGATGCTCCATCTGCTCCTTCGACGGCCCCGGGTGATAGTAGAGGACGTTGTTCGGCCGAAACCCGATGAGCCGGTAGGGCACCGTCGGATCGAGCGCGGCGATGAACGCAGCGATAGCCCCAACCTCGGAATCGGTCATGCCGGGGATCACCACCGTCCGAAAGACCCTGATGCGGTCTCGTCCCTCGTGGACGAGGTACTCTGCGTTCCTGAGCACCGGGCCCACCGGCGCTCCTGTGAGGGCACGGTGGATCGGATCCGACCGCGCCTTGATCTCGAGGGTGATCGTCCGGCAGAGGTCGACGATCCGCGCCATCGTCGCCTCCGTCGCAAAGCCGCCGGTCGATATCCCAATCCCGAGATCGAGGCCCTGGCGCGTCACCTCGCCCGCCACCTCTTCGATGTAGGGGAGGTGGATGATCGGGTCGCCGCCCGTAAAGGTGATCGTCCGGATACGCCGGCCGCCGTAAGCGGCAATCCGCTCCCGGGCATCGGCAACCAGCACCGCCGCAGGCACATACCCGGCGTAGTGCCAGCCCGGATCGGGGTACTGGGATATCCGGTAGGCGTTGCAGTGGAGGCAACGGTAGCAGCACCCGAGCAGGGTGACGATGTAACTCGCGAGAGTGCCCGAACACATCGTTGCCGCCACCTCCGCCCGGCCGACGCGGCACACCCCCCGCTCTCCCCGGAGCCGGTCGGCACCGCACCTCCACTCGCAGAGCCGGCAGGAGTCGAGATCTTCCATGCCATCCCTGGTGCATGCATGCACGATAGCCTTTAGGACGCTGACACAATGGGGGTGAGCGAGCGGCAGGCGTGAATCTTTTCTGAAGGAAGGAGAAAAAGGAGGATCTTCTACCGCTTTTTCGCGACCGATCGCTCCAGGGCCGGCAGTTTGTCGTCGAACGCCACCCCGTACGTCTTCGCGAGGATGACCACCGCCGCCTCCACCCGGATGTTGCCGTCGAAGTTGTCGGCGACGATCCGGTGGAGTTCCGCGACGACCTCCTGGGGCGGCTTCCCCGTCGCGGCGGCGATCCGCCCGATCAACTCCTCGTAGGGGCTCTCCGCCGTTGCGAGGATGTCGGAGGTGGGCTTGAACCCGAGCGGTATCGAGACGTCGGCGAGATCGAAGAGCGGCCGGATGGCTCCTCCGTCCACCTCGATGAGCCCCTCCGCCTTCGCCCGCTCCAGGAGCTGGTTTACCTGCTCCTTGTTCATCCACTTCCGGTCGATGGCGATGTAGAAGACGAACTCACTCTTCTGCAGCCGATCTTTCCGCATGTGCTTGAACGGCGCGGCAACCGCTATCCTGACACTCACTCGCAGGCACCCTTGAGCATCGTTCGCAGGTCCATCGCGTCCAGATCCCCGAGCCGCCCCTCCTTCGCGACGTAGCACTCCGTCACCGCGCCTTTATCGACGATCCGGAGGAAGAAGATGTTCTCCGAGACCGGGAGCCTCTTTTCGGGGGTAAGCAGCGTCCTCTGCAGATCGACCCGGAAGTCCGCCACCTCCGTGACATTCTCGGCGAGCGGCGCGAGATCGCTCAGGTCGACGAACTGTATCCGCCCGTCCGCGACCTGGACGAGCATCCGCTCCTTGACGAGCCCGTCGGCACCCCGTGCGGTGGTATGGGTGTCGTGCATCCGGGCTATACAGGCAAGGACGTCCCGGAACGGCCGGCTGAGCTCGAAGTCAAGGTCGACGGATTGAGGGAAACGATGGTAAATCCTGCGCATCACTAGAATTGAGGTCTGCGGAACGTAAAAAGAATGTGATCCCGCCGGAGGCGCAAACGTTTTCTCCACATCCTGCCCTCCCTGCACCCATGACCGACCACCTCACGCTCCTGCAGATGAACGACTCGCACGGGTACCTGGAACCGCACCAGGAACTCTTCTATGCCGGTGGGCCGCCGGTGTACCGGACGGCAGGCGGATATGCCCGGATTGCCACGCTCCTCGAGGATGCCCGCGACGAGCGGCCGGGCCGGGTGCTCGCGTTCGACTGCGGCGACACCATCCACGGGACCTACCCCGCCGTCCAATCGGAGGGCGAAGCGCTCGTCCCGGTCCTGAACGCTCTCGCCTTCGATGCCATGACCGCCCACTGGGAGTTCGCCTACGGCCCGGAGCAGTTCCGGAAGGTGGCCGGGAAACTCGACTACCCCGTCCTCGCCGACAACTGCTACGACGACGCGACCGGCGACCTGGTCTTTCCCCCGTACACCGTCTGCGAGACCGACGACCTCGCGGTAGGCGTCATCGGCATCGCCGCCACGATCGTCGACAAGGTGATGCCGGACTCATTCTCGAAGGGGATCCACTTCTCGCTCGGCAACGCTGAACTCCCCGGCCATATCGCCCACCTCCGCGAAGAGGAGGGGGTGGACCTCGTCGTGGTGATATCGCACCTCGGGTTTCCGCAGGAGGTGAGGCTCGCCCGCGAGACGGACGGGATCGACGTCCTCCTCTCGGGGCACACCCACAACCGCCTCTTCGAACCGGCGGTCGTGAACGATACCGTCATCATCCAGTCGGGCTGCCACGGCTCTTTCCTCGGGCGGCTCGATCTCTTCGTCGAGAACCGGCGGGTGAAGGGGTTCGACCACGAACTGATCGTCGTCGGCGAGGATATCCGGCCTCATCCTGAGGTCGAGGAGATGGTCGAGGCGGTCATGGAGCCCCACCGCGAGTACCTCTCCCGGGTCGTCGGGGAGACCCGGACGGGTCTCAACCGGAACACGGTTCTCGAGGCCACGATGGACAACCTTCTCCTGCAGGCGCTCATCGACGTCACGGGTGCGGAGATGGCCTTCTCGAACGGGTGGCGTTACGGCGCCCCGGTGCCGCCCGGCCCGGTCATGATGAACGACCTCTGGGACATCATCCCGGTGAATCCCCCGGTCTCGACGGTCGAGATCACCGGCCGGGATCTCAAGGCGATGATGGAGGAAAACCTGGAGCGGACCTTTTCGCGCGACCCCTACCAGCAGATGGGCGGCTACGTGAAGCGGTGCATGGGAGTCGACCTCTACTGCAAGATAGAGAATCCGGCAGGGCTCCGGATCCAGGAGTTCTTTGCGGCCGGCAGAAGGCTCGACCCGGATGCCGTCTACCGCGCGGCGTTCGTCACCGGCCAGGGTGTGCCGCCGAAGTACGGAAAGAACCGGGAGAACCTGAACGTCCACGCGATCGAGGCGCTCGAACGCTACCTCTCGGAGGGTCCCGTGAGCGCCGAACTCCGCGGGAGCGTGACGGCGATATGACGCCGCCGAAGGTCGTCGTCCACCTGGACGAGCGCGAGAAGACGCCTCTCGTCTTAAAGAACGTGAAGAACCTCATCGACGAACTCGAAGGCGTCGAGGTCGAGGTGGTCGCCCATGCCGGCGGGGTGGAGGGGCTCCGCACCGGCACCTCTCACGCGGCGCTCATGGAAGAGCTCGCGAACCGGGGGGTCCGGCTCATCGTCTGCGAGAACACTCTCCGCTCCCGGGGCATCCCGCGCGGCGATTTTCCCGGGTATATCGGGATCGTCCCGTCCGCGATCGTGGAACTGGTTGTCAGGCAGGCCGAAGGCTGGTGTTACCTGAGGCCGTGAAAAAAGAGTATTATGCGAGCAGGACGGCGTTGACGACGCCGTCCTGGCTCGGTCTGCTGACAATCCGCGCGAGCCCCATCTCGGTCTTGATGATGGCGCCCTTTGTGAGGAGTTTCCGCCGGACGTAGTTCGGGTCGGCGCTGTTAGCCTCGACCGTCTCGATCTTCGCCCTTTTGGTCTCGCCGGTCGCGGGGTTTGAAACCGTCGCATACTCCACCCGGAGTGCCCGGACCTTCTGGTTGCCGCCGAAGGTGCGGACAATTCTCCTGCGTTCTTCACCGATATGCGTCTCTGCCGGAGCTCTTCCGATCTCCGTTCTCTTCTTGCCCTGGGAGGTGTGGTAGCGTCCGCCCGACGGCTTCCGTACTGATCTTCCTTGCCACTGCATGTGACCACCGAAATACTCTGCTGAGGACGCAATACCCTTCAGGGGGTAGCAATCTCTCGTTAAAGTGCTATAACTATTCGAGACCGGGATATTTAACTCTGCTGATCACGCGAGGATCGCGTCCAGCAGCGCCTCAAGCCCTTCCCCGGTCTTCATGTTCGTCCTGAAGATCTTCATCTCCGGGTTGTAGCGGCGCATATCCGCCTCCATCCGGTCGAGGTCGGCGCCGACGAACCCGGCGAGGTCGACCTTGTTGATGACGCCGATGTTGCTGCTTCTAAACATCATCGGGTGCTTGTTCACCACGTCGTCTCCTTCCGTCGAGCTGATGACGACGATCCTCTTCTCGGCGCCCAGCCGGAAGTCGGTCGGACAGACCATGTTGCCGACGTTCTCGATGAAGAGGATATCAATCTCATCGAGCGGGAGGTGATCGATGGCGTGCTCGACGAGGTGGGCGTCGAGGTGGCACTCCTTCCCGGTGTTCGCGTTGTAGGCCGGGACGTTGAGGGCGACGATCCGCTTGAAGTCGTCGTCGCCGTAGACGTCCCCGGCGATGGCACCGGCGCGGAGGCCCCGCTTTTGGATAAGCGGCACGAGCCGCTCGATCGTGGCGGTCTTTCCCGACCCGATGGCGCCGAGAAGGTCGAACGCCCGGATGCCGTGGTCTTTGAGGTGGGCTGCGTTGGCATCTGCCAGGCGGTTGTTAACATCGTAGATGTCCTTCTCCACGTGGACGTCGATATGATGCATGGTATGTACTGTGATCATGATCTGTTTATAGGTTAACCACCCAGATCATACACCTATGAGCGCTGAACGCATCCTGTACCCCTGTTACTTCGACGCCACGCTCGAGCGGCGGGAGGGGCGTCGCGTTGCTAAAAATTTCGGCGTGAAGTCCCCGGAACTCCCTGCCATCGAGGCGGTCCTGCGGAAGATGAAGGTCCCGCACCGGGTGGAGGAGCACCATCACCCCGCCCGGTGGGCGGAGCACGAAGGCCGGATCGTGGTGGAATGGGCGGGAAGCAAGGAAGACCTGATCCGGAAGGTTGCGAGCGGTCTTGCCGGCCGGAAGTGATCGCGATGTACGATCTGCACACCCATACCCTCCTCTCCGACGGCGAACTCCTCCCGACCGAGCTGATCCGCCGGGCTGCCGTGCTCGGCTACGAGACGCTCGCGATCACCGACCACGCGGACGCCTCGAACCTCCGGCACCTGGTGGAGGCGGCGGAGAGCGTCCGGGAATCGGCGCGGTGCTATGGGTTGACCCTGCTCGTCGGGGTGGAACTCACCCACGTTCCGCCGTCCCTGATCCCGGCGTTCGCACGCGACGCAAAGCGGTTCGGCGCCGATGTCGTCGTGGTCCACGGCGAGACGGTAGTGGAGCCGGTCGCCCCGGGAACCAACCGCGCCGCCTGCACGTGTGAGTACGTTGACGTGCTCGGTCACCCGGGACTCATCGCGGTCGAGGATGCGCGCGCAGCCGCGGAGCACGGGGTGGCGCTCGAGATCACCTCGCGCGGGGGGCATAACCGCACCAACGGCCACGTGGCGCGGATGGCGCGGGAGGCCGGGTGCCGGCTTGTGATCGATTCCGATACGCACGCTCCGTCCGATCTGATCTCAAAGGAGGCACGGCGGGCGGTCGCGCTCGGCGCGGGGCTGACGGAGGCGGAATCCCGTGAGGCTCTCTCACAGGATATTGATCGGCTTCTTCAGAAGTGAGATGTGGTATTTATATTTTAGCAAAAGGTTTTTATACTCACGCGGACAATATATATACGTTACTAAATACGCCCGGATATAGTGTCCCCTAGAGGTTGCAGTTTGCGGTTAATCGGTCGTTCTGTAAGTGTTTGCGGCAATCGCTTGTTAATCTTGCGATGCGATGCTGCACAGTTGCCCCGCCTCTACGGTGAGGCTGTGGATCGTCGGTTAAAACCCGTAGGGAAGGTAGTCGACATATTTGGGAATATATCATCGCCTTATGCCGTAGTCCTCTGCTACAACGGCTGCGCCGTGCAGGTTGGCGAGAAGATCTTTGCAAAATAGGTGTATAATCGATGGCTGAAGTAGAGAAGTTAAAACAGCTGCAGTTGCAGCGCGAGGCCCTGAAGAAGAGGGGGGAGCAGAAGGTCAAGGAGACGGAGAAGAAGCGCACCGAAGAGAGCGTTCAGTCCGTCTGCCCCGAGTGCGGCAGCCGCCAGCTCGTCCACGACTACGAGCGTGCCGAGCTCGTATGCCAGAGCTGCGGTCTCGTCCTCGACGAGGAGTTCATCGACCGCGGTCCCGAGTGGCGTGCATTCGACCACGACCAGCGCATGAAGCGCTCCCGTGTCGGCGCACCGATGACGTTCACGATCCACGACAAGGGTCTCTCGACGATGATCGACTGGCGGAACCGTGACTCCTACGGCCGCGCGATCTCGAGCAAGAACCGCGCCCAGCTCTACCGGCTCCGGAAGTGGCAGCGGCGTATCCGTGTCTCGAACGCGACCGAGCGGAACCTGGCGTTCGCGCTCTCGGAACTGGACCGGATGGCCTCCGCGCTCGGCCTGCCCCGGAACGTGCGCGAGACCGCCGCGGTCGTCTACCGCGACGCGGTGGACAAGAACCTGATCCGCGGCCGGAGTATCGAGGGGGTTGCCGCGGCCGCGCTGTATGCGGCGTGCCGGCAGTGCAGTGTCCCCCGGACGCTCGACGAGATTGCCGAGGTGTCCCGTGTATCCCGTAAGGAGATCGGCCGCACCTACCGGTTCATCTCGCGCGAGCTCGGGTTAAAGCTCCTGCCGACGTCCCCGATCGACTACGTACCGCGCTTCTGCTCGGGCCTGAACCTGAAGGGTGAGGTCCAGAGCCGGGCGGTCGAGATCCTCCGGCAGGCCGGAGAGCGCGAACTTACGAGCGGCAGAGGCCCGACGGGCGTCGCTGCGGCCGCCATTTACATCTCGTCGATCCTCGGCGGAGAGCGGCGCACCCAGCGCGAAGTTGCCGAGGTTGCGGGCGTGACCGAGGTCACGATCAGGAACAGATATAAGGAACTGGCAGAAAAATTAGATATCGAGATCATACTCTGATCTCATATCATTTCACACCCTTGGGCTCGTAGATCAGGGGTAGATCGCTGCGTTCGCAACGCAGAGGCCGCGGGTTCAAATCCCGCCGGGTCCATTTTTCTGTTTTGTGTATTTACCTTTGCATGAGTATTTCATAGGTTCTTGGGCGACCGCAGGTCGCCGGGGGTTTCGAAAGGGGCGCAGCCCCTTCGGTTGGGACAGGGAGGCCGCGGGTTCAAATCCCGCCGGGTCCATTCTTCTGTTTTGTGCCTCAACCTTTGTACGGTATTCTCTGCGTTTCGAGGTGACTACAGGTCATCGGGGGTTTTGAGCGGGGCGCAGCCCCTTCAGTTGGGACAGAGAGGCCGCGGGTTCGGATCCCGGCGGATCTATCCTCTGTTTCTTTCAAAACTTGTTCTTACGAAACTCACCGTGCCCGGGCGACCTCACTCGTCGCCCTCCACCTGCTGCCGTGCAATCCGCTCCTCGCCCTTCTTCGAGATCTCATGCTCCTCCCGCGGGGTCGGGGTCTCGGGTGCCCCGGGCGGGCGGCTCTTCTCATGGCCCTCGTCGCCGGGTTCGGATGGGACCGGGCTGTAGTCGATACCGTCCCCCTTCCCCTCGAACGGGAACTCCTCGGGCGACCGGTCGTCCCTCCGCCTCTTCGGCCTCTCTGCCAGCGGTCTCGCTCCCGGACGGCCCCGCGCCCATGCCGCCGGAACCGCCCCGCAGGGCTCAGGGTCGAAGACGTAGAAGCCTGACGGTGGCGGGGATGCTCCCCACCCACCGGGTCACCGCCGCCGGAGACGGCCTGCAGCACCGGCGGCAGCAACGGCGAGGAGCCCGATGAGCGCACCCGCCCCTCCGGCCTCGGTCGGCTCCGTCGTGGTCTTCGCCGTCTCTCCCTCCGCTGCCGTCACCGGCACATCGGCCGTCCGGAAGATGAAGGCCCGCTCACCCGCGCCCGCCGCGAGGTAGTCGCCGTTCTCCGAGAGGGCGACCGCGCTAACGGGGGCGCCGGCGTCGAACGTCCAGCGCGGGTTGCCGTTGCCGTTCCAGAGGTACACAGTCCCGCCTGCGTTCCCGGCCGCGACCGCCTCGCCCCGCCGGGAGACGTCCACGGCGAGGACGGTGCTTCCCGTCCGGTTCGTCCAGAGGAGGGCGTCGTTCGGCCGGTAGCACTCCACGTCGCCGCCCTCCTTGCCGATGACCACGAACCGCCCGTCACCCGAGAGCGCGAGCGCGAGGATCGGCGCTCCGGTGGGTAGCGCCCAGGGGAGGCCCCCCGACCGGCCGTAAACCTGGAGGGCGCGATCCCGGCCCCCGGCGGCGACGACCGACCCGTCACGGGAGGCATCGACCGCGGTGACGGCCCCCCGGGCGAGCCCCTCCCAGATCAGGTTTCCCGCCCGGTTCATGAAGAGGATGGCGCCGTTGCTGCTCCCGGCGGCGATGAATTTGCCGTCGCTGGTGAACGCGACGGACGTTGCGTGCGGCGGGGTCTCCCCGGAGCGGGTGCCCGTCTGCACGGCCCGGGTCCACTCCTCCTTCCCGAGGTTGGTGAAGAGGACGATGCGATCGCCCGCCGCCGCGAGCGACCGGCCGTCACCCGCGAAAGCAAGATCGCGAACGGATCCCGCGACGCTCTTCGTCCAGTAGCGGCCGCCGTTGCCGTCGAAGAGGAGCACGTCGCCCCCCACGGTTCCGGCGGCGACGTAGTCCCCGGAACCGGCGACGGCAACCGCGGTCACCGTACCCGGCGCGCTCACGTTCCATGCGACGGTGCCGTCCCGGTGCAGGCAGACGATCTCCCCGCCGCCCGTCCCCGCGACCATATACCTCCCGTCGGCGGTTATCGCAACGTCGCTGACGATGCTCCCCGTCGATACGCCGTGGTAGGTGGCCTCCGCCCCGGCCGCCGCCGGAACCAGGGCGACGATCAGGGCGATGATCAGTGCAGTTTTTTTCATGGTTAGCCCCTGCCCGGGAAAGGGTTCCCGGAATACGTCTACTTTCTCGGGTGGGTTCTTAAACCATTCCGGCATCGGGCCCTGCCACGGAAGTTTGAAGCCCTCCGACGCGCAATCTCCGAATCATATGGAAAATAGGGCGGACGAGGCGGTCTCCCGCTTCATGCGGGGCTACAACTGTGCACAGGCGGTCAGTTCGGTCTTTGCGGACGATGTCGGGGTACCCGAAGAGGTCATCCTCTGTGCGGCCACCGGGTTCGGCGGCGGAGTGGGGCACACCGGCGGCACGTGCGGAGCGGTCTCGGGCGCGGTTCTCGCCCTCGGGCTCCTGTTCGGGAGCACCGGTCCCGGCGAGAAAACGGCGAAAGACCTGACCTACGGCCTCACCCGGGAGTTCGTCGCCCGTTTTGTCGAGAAGAACGGCACCGTCTCCTGCACCGAACTTCTTGGATGCGATCTCTCGACCGGCGAAGGGCTTGCCCGGGCGCGTGAAGAGAACCTCACCCGGACGCTCTGCCCCTGCTACGTCAAAGATGCAGTCGAGATCCTCGAAGAGGTTCTCGCGCCCGTCACTTCCGGGCAATCGACCAGGCGGTGAGGGACTCCGGAAGGGACGGGAGCCTGAGTCTCCGCCGCAGGTCGTCGGCGCCGAGGCTCTTTGCCGCGAGAGCCCGCTTCTCGACGGCGTGCCAGGAGAGGTACGCGAGAGCGAACGTCACCGCAAACGAGAGCCCGAAGAGCGCCGGAAGAAGGAGCGTGTTTGTCGTGACCTGGATCAGTGCCTGCTGAACCGGGTAGTGATAGATGTAGATGCCGTAGGAGAAGTCCCCCGCTCTCCCGAAGGTGCTCAGGTATGGGATCGGGAGGTAAGCGGCGTAGATGGTGAGGTAGGGGATGGCGATCACCCCGGCGACGGTCAGGTAAGGCGTCATAGCCGAGAACCCGAGCAGCAGGAGCAGCGCCCCGGCGACGACCGGCCGGTAGGCGATGCGGTGGCGGTGGAGGTAGAGGAAAGCCCCGACGAGGAAGTAGAGGGTGAACCGGACCTTCGCCATCCGGGGGTCGTCGAACCAGTACATCCAGGCCAGGATGTTTACGGCGGCGAGGACGGCGATGGCACCCAACCGGTGCAGGAGTCCGGCGATCCCGAGGGCCGCGACGACCCCGTACATCATGACCTCGACGGGTATCGTCCAGAGCGAACCGTTGACGTAGGTCCACGGGTTGTCCTGGAAGAGACCTATCACCGATCCGTCTTCAAAGTAGGGAGCGGTAAAGAGTGCTGCCGGAGATAAGAGGGCGGCGAAGTAATCCCCCGGGGGAAGCGACGTCAGCAACGGGCCGATGACGAAGAGCGTGACGAGGATCGCGATAACGAGGGCCGGGATCACCCGGAGGAGCCGTTTCCAGGCGAACCGGAGCGGCGATGCGGTCGATTCCCAGCTCATCGCAATCAGGTAGCCGCTGGTGACGAGGAGAGCGGCGAGCCCTGCCTGCGCCACGAGTATGACCGGGTCGTACATCTCTATCCCGACGTAGCCGAGCCTGAGGGCGTAGGCGTGCGCGAAGACGATCATCGCCGCCGCCGCGAACCGCAGGAAGTCGAAGTTGTTCGAGAACCGGCCCCCCGGAATGCTCCCGCCTTCGGTGACCGCCCCCTGGCGCTCTGTTTTCATGGCTATCGGGATCCTTTCCTCTCTGTACAGTGACAATCGTTATATATTTAGTCAAAATATTCTCTCCGATGGATCCGCTCGTTGTCGCCACGTTCGCCGTCGTCGCCCTGCTTGAGATCGCCGTTCCGCTCGCGCTCGGCTACTGGATCGTCAAAAGGTTCGATCTCTCATGGCGTGTCTTCGGGCTCGGCGCCCTCTTCTTCATCGTCGTGCAGGTCGTCCACGCGCCGCTCGTCATCTTGACGCAGACCCCACTCTACCTCGCCGTCCTCCCGTTCGGCACGACGGCGGCCCTCGCGGTCCTCGCCGTCTACCTCGGCCTCATGGCCGGGCTCTTCGAGGAGATTGGCCGCTATCTTGTCTACCGCTACTACTTCCGGCGCCGGGAGATCGCCCCCACCCGGGAGAACGGCCTCCTCTTCGGAACCGGGTGGGGGGGCGTCGAGAGCATGTTCGTCGCGCTGATCGTCCTTGCGGGCATGGTCTCCTACATTCTTCTCACCGGCGACGGGGGAGCGATCCCCCTCCCCGACGACCCTGCCGTCCAGGTGCAGGTCGACGCTCTCCGTGCTCTCACGCCGCTCGATATCCTCCCCGGGCTTGCCGAACGGATGATGACGATCACCCTGCACATCGCCTGGTCGCTGATGGTGCTCGCCGCCGTCGTTTACGGGAGAAAAGCGCTCCTCGCCCTTGCCGTCCTCTGGCACGCCGCCGTGGACGCCGCCGCCGTCTACCTCGTGCAGACGTACGGGATTCTCGTGACCGAGGCGGTTATCTTTGTCTTTGCGGTCATCGCCCTCGCGTATATCCTCTGGGAGTGGCGGTGGATGGGGGTAAGAGCAGCAACCTGACTTCACACCTCCCTTCGTGGCTCCGCGTTCTTCGCGTGAGCAGATTGGAAGACGATAGCAAGGTCTCACGCAAAGTCGCGAAAAACGCGAAGGACGACTTTCCCGAAGGGAAAGGAGTTCAAGCGCCGTCAGGTGCGAAGGGGAGCGCTCATCTATAATGTGCGCTGAATTTCGTGTTTTTCGCGAGTCGTGCCTTGAAACCCATGGCTTCTCATGGGGTCGACCGTTGGCCTGGAGATACTGGATACCGCGGGCACTACCCGCTCCACTCGTGCAGGTAACCCCGGCGTTCGAGCGGCTTTCCGTCCACGAGGACCGTTCGCTCTGCT
The DNA here is from genome assembly GCF_019669965.1 of Methanoculleus chikugoensis. NCBI lineage: Archaea > Methanobacteriati > Methanobacteriota > Methanomicrobia > Methanomicrobiales > Methanomicrobiaceae > Methanoculleus > Methanoculleus chikugoensis. Next base: position 588,177 of record NZ_AP019781.1, read on the forward strand.
ATGACCTCCCCGATGACGTGCGCAGTGACCCCCGGAACCGGAAGGATACCGGCAGGAGCGGTAAAGAGGAGTTCGAAGTCCCCCCCGCCGTAGAGCGCGAGTTCCCGCCCCTCCTCCCCCGGAACGCCTGCCGGGAGCGGGAGACGGGCGGTATCGACGGCAAACCCGCAGTCGTTCACGGCAAGAAGATCGTAGAGCGAGAGTGCAAGGCCGTCGGAGATGTCCATCATCGCCGAGACCCCGGCACGGCCGAGCACCTGCCCCTCCCGGACCCGGGGCTGCGGTTCGAGGAGTTCCTTCGTGTGCCGATCATAGCCGTTCAGGGCGGCCTGCGCTTCTCCGAGCAGCCCGGTGACCGCAATGACGTCGCCCGGCCGCGCACCCCGCCTCCGGACGAGATACTCCGGGGCGACAGTCCCGAGTCCCGTGCTCACGATCGTCAGTTCCCGGTGAGCGTCGAGGTCGCCGCCAACGAGTTCTGCGCCGAACACGGTGCAGCAGTCCCGTGCACCCTCCATGATCCCGGAAAGGCGTTCCGGACGGTCGAGGCCGACCGCGAGGAGCACCTGCCCCGGCGCCGCGCCCATGCTCGCGATATCCGAGAGCGTGACCGCCGTCGACATCCAGCCTACCTGCCAGTCGGTCATCCCGGCCGGAAAGTCGGTCGTCTCGTGGAGCATATCGGTGCTTGCGACCATGAGGCGGTCGCCGCAGGGGATGACGGCGCAGTCGTCCGCGAGCCGCTCCGGGTCGATGATCGTCCCGATCAGCCGGTGCAGGCCCCGTTCATCCACCGCGGCGCACCTCCTTCTCCCGCTCGCTCCGGTACTCCTTGAAGAGATACTCGACCCGCTCGGCTTCCTGCTCGCGCCGGAACTCCTTCTGCTCCTCCTCCCATTCCGCGATCGCCCCTTCGAGGGCGCCGGTCAGCGCCGCCCCGGTCCTGCCGCGGATATCCGGCCCGACGGCCTCTTCCCGGAGGAGGGGGAGGTCGGCCTCCCGTGCGATCCGGATCAGGTGCGGGTCGGGCGGCTCCCCGCCGACGACCAGTGCCCGCACCCCCGTCCCGGCAAGGTCCTTCACCACGCCGCGGCCCCAGCCGTGCGTCTGCGGGACGTAGAGGACGTCTCCTCCGGCGATGCCGATCTCCTCCTGGAGAGCCCGCACCGCTTCGCGGGTGAGGGAGTCGAGCACCTTGAGCGGAGTGTAGTCCTCCGAGACCTCGAGTTTCGCGACCTTCTGGATCCGCTCCAGGCGTTTCTTCAGTCGCCGGGACCGCCGCCGCTCGCCCCGGAGCTGCTCGCGCAGGCTCTCGATGACCGCGTCCTTCGCCGCAAGTTCCGCGTCCCGGCGGATCTTGCGCTCGGTCGCGGAGCGTGCCCGGCTCACGTTCTGCCGCAGCCGCTCCAGATCGCGGTCGCGCTCCCGGAGTTCCTCCTGGAGTTCCTGCACGTAACTCCGGAGCCTTTTCACCATCCCGTCGAGCGCCATCACCCGCTCGTCCTCGACCGGCCGCTCCGGCTCGGCCTCCGCCGCGGCAACCTCCTCCTTCTTCGCCGCCGGAACCCCCTGCAGGTCCGCCAGAACGGCATCGAGCGGCTGGCCCCGGAGCACCCGCGCCCGCACCTCGTCGAGGTCGTAGCCCGGCCCCACCCTCTTCGCGATGTTCCTGAACTTGTTCTGGAGGCTCCGGTAGGCGTCCAGCGCCGCCGAGAGGGCGTCGCGCTCGTGGTCGTTCGTGTAGGAGAACGGGGCGGTCAGGTCGTATTTCGCCTCCACCGAGAGCGACTGCTTCGGGGTATAGGGGATGGCGTTGAACGCCCGCCGGATCTTCTCGACCGAGTAGGGCATCTCGCGGACGTCGGAGGCGACGATGAGCGGTTTTCCCGCACGGTAGAGTTCCTCGACGATATCGGACATCGTCATCTGTCGCGAGCTCGAGAGGAGAACCAGGTTCCCGTCGAGGTCCACGGCGGCGATGCCGGTGGTCGTCCCGGGATCGAGCCCGACGATCAGGTAGCGGGGGCGGCCGGCGAGGGGTTCGAACCGTATCCGGTCGAGTTGCCTTCCTGCCACCCTGACCTGGACATCGGCGCCCCGGGAGGAGTGGACCGGCACCATCTCCCGGGGGGCCCTGACCCGGAAGGCGACCCTTGAGTAGCCGCCGAAGGCCTTCGTCTCCTTCTTCTCGTAGTCGAGCCCGGCGCCGCGGAGCCGTCCCTCGATCTCCCGGGCCTTCTGCAGCACGCCGCCGTGGATCTTCCGGGCATAGCGGTTCTGGCTCCACCCGCCCCGCCCCGGCGAACGGTGCCTGCTCACCGTGATGTCGGTGGTGTTCTCGAACGCGATCACCTCGACGCCCGCCCCGAGCGCGGCCACCCGGGCGGTGGTCCGTGCCTCGGCGTAGGGGTCGAACTTGTTGAAACTGATGTTGTAGCGGGTGGCGACCTTCCCGAGGCTCTCGGTGCGCTCGCCGCCGGTCACCTGGACGAGTTTCGTTGCGGGCGGGAGCGACTGCAGGAAGGCGTGGAGTTCGCGCTGGTCGGCGGCGATCTCCTGGAGGCTGTCCACCGCGAGGATGTCGGGCTGCTCGGCGGCGAGGAGGCGCTGGAGCCGGAACCCGGTCACCTCCTCGACGCCCTGAACATCGCCGTCCTCCACCCGGGCGAGGGCGTAGACCGGTCGCCGGGTACGGGAACGAACCGAACCTTTGATGATGTCGATCCCGAAGACCTTCACCCGACCACCCTTGCCAGTGCTTCGTCGAAGGCGTATTCGAGGCCGTATTTCCGTTTGAAGTACTGGAGGATGTTCTCGATGTCGCGGTTGAGGATCTCGCCGGCGTTCGGGTGGGCGGTCTCCACCCACTGCGGCCAGTCGATCAGCCAGCACTGCTCATCGTCGACCATGACGTTGAACTCGCTCAGGTCGCCGTGGACGATCCCGAGGCGGTAGGCCTCCCCGATGTTCTCGAGGATCTCGTCGAGAATCGGTCCGGGCTCTTCGAGGTCGGCCCGCGAGAGGTTGACCCCGGGGACAAACGACATCGCCACGACGTGCCGGTTCTGGTCGATCGGGAGCGGAACCGAGACGGCGGGGTGGAGGATCTTTAGAGCGTCGTACTCCATCTTCGCCGAGTTGCTCGAAGCGAATATCCAGGGGCAGTGCCCGGTCTCCGGCATGTAGCCGCGCTTTACGCGGGCGGACTGGAACGACCGCTGTCCGACCCGGTGGAACTTCAGCACGACGACGCCGAGGCCCATCGCCTCGTAGACCTCTGACTCCTTCCCGACGCCGATCAGCGTCCCGAGCGCCTGAACGGTGCCCCGGCGGGTGAGGGTGTGGAGGGCCAGGGTGTCGTAGCCGTTGAAGACGAGCGCGTAACCCTCGTAGGGGGTCTTCTCGTACCTGACCATATCCATGGCCATCAGCCTGCCCAGACGGTAGGAGAGCTCGGACTCCGAGAACCGGGTGGCCGACTTGAGCACCTCGAGCGGCACCCACCGGTACCGGCGCATGAGACGTTCGAGGGCGAGCAGGATCTGGAGTTCGTAGGTGTGCAGGGATCGCACGTATTCTGCAGGAACGGGCATCTTCTACACCATTTATGTAGCGCGGTGATAAAAGGATGATCGAGAAAGCATGAAGTGCAGCAAGTGCCGCCGCGACGCGATTCTTTTCCAGCGATACTCCGGGCTGCACCTCTGCGAGCAGCATTTCAACCGGGATTTCGAGGCGAAGGCGAAGCGGGCGATCCGGGAGCACCGCTGGATCGAGTCGGGGGATACGGTGGCGGTGGCGCTCTCGGGGGGCAAGGATTCGAGCGCCGTCCTCTTCTTCCTCCACCGGCTCCTCGGCGAGCGCCGTGACGTCCGGCTGATGGCGATCACGGTGGACGAGGGGATATCCGGCTACCGCGACCCGGCCCAGGCCCGGGCGATCACCGAGAGCATGGGCGTCCCCTGGGTGACGGCAACGTTTGCCGACGAATACGGGATCACGCTCGATGAGATCGTGGGCAGGAAGGGAACGGGCCTCTCCTGCTCCTACTGCGGCGTGCTCCGCCGGGCGCTGATGAACCGGATTGCCCGCGAGCATGGCGTCACGAAGTTTGCTTACGGGTTCAACCTGGACGACGAGGCGCAGTCGGTCCTGATGAACGCTCTCCGGGGGGATGCCGACCGGCTCACCCGCCCCATGCGGGAGGTTGAGGGGATGGTTCCCCGGATCAAGCCGTTCATGTACATCCCGGAGCGCGAGGTGGCGCTGTATGCCTTCCTCCACGTCGAGGGGTTCGACCTCGCGGGCTGCCCCTATGCGGGCGACGCTCTCCGGGGCGACGTCCGGGGCATCCTCGACGATTACACCTACCGCCACCCGGCGACGAAGTATTCGCTCGTGAACCTCGGCGAGGCCCTCCGGGAACCGGAGAGACCCGAGGCGGAGGGGTTTCGGATATGCGAGAGGTGCGGAGAGCCGTGCGGGAGGATCTGCCGGACGTGCCAGATCCTGGATGAGATGCGACGGGGAGATTGAGCGAAAGGAGCCTGATAGCGGATAGGTGTGTCTACCGACCGCGAGGGTGAAGCGTCAAATAAGGACGTTTCCGGAAGCATTCTGTTTTTGGGGTAAATCCCGGGGCAATTCTGTTCTACTCGCTTAACCCCGTCAACCGATATTTCTTGGATGTCGCCACGCACTGCCCCCGCCCCGAGGGGCGGGGAACGACTGCTGGAACAGCAGGAGTTTAAGTACCGCAGGTGCGAATGAGGAGGCCGAAGGCCGGGTGGGGTGGGGGTTACAGCGTCCCCTTATGCGACAGAGACAGGGGAGGGGGGGATGCTCCCCCCTCCCCGTCAGCCCCTCCCCCGCGTGGCGATATCCGATGGAAATCCGCGTACAGGATATGTGAAGTTCTAAAGAATGGCAGGCGGTAGAGGGGAACCGCGCTTGCCCCTCTCTGCAACAGCCCCTCGACCCCTACCGCATCGTGAGACACCCGCCGGTAATTGCGGCGAATATCTCCATGAACTGCTCCGGGTGGTTCAGGAACGCGACCGATCGCGGCCGCCCGACCAGATCGTAGAGCCCGACCCCTCTCTCGATCCCGAGTTCCGGGACTTCCACCGGGTTGCAGTAGCGCACCGGCGGGGCATCGGGGTAGCGCGGGTTCTTCACCAGCGCCCCGCCCTCCATCTCGTAGTAGGCGGCTCCTTTCAGGTCTGCGTAGGGGGCGTAGTTGCTTGAGAACTCCGACGAGACGAGGTTCGCCATCACGAGTTCCTCCCTTCCGGGGTTGATGGTCACGTGGCCGTATCCCGGCGGGATCAGGATCTTGTCGCCGGCGGTGCCCTCGATCATCACCACGTCGTCGGCATCGCGGGTCTGGAGGAGGTAGTGCCCCGTCCCCTCGAGCACCTCGTAGATCTCCGGGTAGAGTTCTCCTGCCGGGTTCTTGGTGTGGTAGTGGCCTTTCGTCTTGACGTACTCTCCGCAGAGCGTCCGGGCGGGGATAACGGTGATATCGTAGCGAATGTGGTGCTGCCGGAGCCATTCCCGGTCCCTCTCGCTCTTCGCGAGATCCCGGTACATAAAATAGAGGGGCTGATCGGAGGTGCAGCGGGGATCTGCGAGAACCTCTCGCATCTCCTCGATTGTCCTTATCTGCGGCTCCGCTTTGGGTCCGTCCCAGTACCCGTTCATCTCTGTTTCTTACGGTACACGAATATATAATACCCTGCTCCGATGATCACAGCCAGAACGGCGATGAGGAAGACCGGATTGGTGAAGAGCGTGCCCTGCCTCTGTTCGAGCGCGACCCGCACTTTCATGGTGTCCGATATCTTGCTGTTGTCGAGGTTGTCGCGGTAGCGGATCTCGGAGTCGATCCCGTACTCCTTCGCGGTGCCGGCACCGTCGACGTTCACCTCGAACCGTGCCGTCGCGGTCTCGCCCGGAGCGAGGTCGCCGAGGAAGGCGGTGTCGTCGTTGCTGGTGAAGGGGTCGACGGCGCTGATCCGTGCCTGAGCATTGTAGACCGTTGCCGCTCCTGAGTTCTTATACACGACTTCAAGGATGCTCTTCTGGCCCAGGTAGAGCGTCGACGGGGGTGAGACGACCTCGAAGGCGATCTTGCCGCCTACGGGAAGGCCGATCGTCGTCGGCCGGGAGGTCACCGTCTTGCCCTCGTAGTCCTCGTAGGTGACCGCGACGTCCAGCGGGTAGGACTGGGGCTCTGCGGTGTTCGCGACCGAGACCTTGAACTTCACGTCCACCGTCTCGCCCGGTTCGAACGTCCCGATGTATGCGTTGCCGTCGGTGGGGATGAGCGGGCTCGCGCCGCTTCTCGTGACCATCGCGATTGCCTTACTCGCCGTGTCGTGGCCGACGTTCTTCAGGGTCATGTAGACGTAGCCTTCCGTGCCGACGTTCAGCGACTCGGAGCGGATGTCAAGAACCTCGACCTGAAGGTCGGGCGTGACCTGCACGGTGAGCGGCAGGGTCAGGGTCTTCTTCTGGTAGTTGTAGCGGAGAACGTCGCCGTAATCTTCAGCGTCCTGCAGGTAGGTGTAGGTCACCTCGAGCGGCAGCGTGTATGTGCCCGGCTCGGCAGAATCCGCCACCTTCACGTTGAAGACGGCGTTCGCGGCGCCGCCGCCCGCGATGTCTCTCACGAACTGGGGGTCCGTCTTGACGGTGAACGGCGCGTCGCTGCTCTTGAGCGTCACGGTGACCAGTTTTGCGGTGTTCGGCTGGTCGTCGGGCGTGACGATGGTCGAACCGACCATCTTGTGGGTATTCAGGCCGCTGTTGGATATGATGACCCCGAGCTGGGTCTCGGCACCCGGTGCGAACTGGTTGGTGCCGGAAATTGTTGCCGACAGATCGGGGCTTCCATAGAGGTACTTGACGCCCTGCGCCGCCCCCGGCGCAGCCAGGAGTGCCAGCAGGAGCATCAGTACGGGTAGGTATTGCCAACGCATCTCTTCACCTTGTTGTTATATTAGCAACAACATTTATTGCTAAACAGTATATATACATGATGGAATGAAGGCTCTCCGGGACGTCCCAACTCCCCTCCTCGAATCTCTCAAATCGCTGGGACTTACGAAGTACGAGGCCCTCGTATATATCGGGCTTCTCAGAACGGCGGGCGCGACTGCAACGGAAGTCCACGAGATCTCCGGCGTGCCGCGCGCATCCGTCTACCCGGTCCTCGATCGGCTCGTCCAGAAAGAACTGGTCAGTGTCTCGCACACGACACCCAAGCGCTTCGACGCGGTTCCTCCCGACCAGGGCGTCGAGAACCTGATGCGCCGGATCGAGAGCGACGCAGAGAGCGCCCGGGCGGGCCTCGACGTCTTTTACCGGGAGAAGGAACTGGAAGGCCGGGGCGACCAGGAACTGGTCTGGACGATCTACGGCGAAGAGAATATCAGAACCCGCCTTGCAGGAATGTTTAAGAGTGCGGAGCGGAGCGTGGAGTTGCTCGCGACGGGGGATCTCCTCCAGCGGAGCGTACTCTCGCTGCTCGATCCCGTTCCCGGCTCCGTGCCGGTCGAGATCGTCACCGACTGCTGGACAGGCGAGCAGCCTTCCCGGTTCCGTCTCCATGTCCTCCCGCTCGCCGCTCTCTGCAAAACCCCTATTCTCGCGGAGAAACTGCTGCCGTACGAGAGATCCGGCGTCTTCCTGGTGGACGATACCCGGGCGCTGCTCTGGATGGAAGGCGCCGACGGTCAGCCCTCCGCCCTCTATTCGGAGTCTGCGGGGCTCGCGCTCTTCGTGCGGCGGCATATCGCCACCGTCATGGAATGGACGAAGGCTGCGGTTCAGTAATCGTCCAGGTAGCCCATCTCCCGGATATCAATCAGCCCTTTGAGCGCCCGGGTCACGACCGGCCGCCCGGTCTCTCCAAAGGCCGCCATCGCGTTTGTGCCCCCGACCATCGCCACGCCCACGTACTGCGGGCTCACCGGGACCCCGAGCAGGGGGACGTTCGGGGCGCCGACGTCGAGGATGCCGGAGAACCCTATACCCGTAAGTTCGTCGAGCACCGCGCCCAGGAGATGTTCGGCCTCCATGTGGCACTCCCTGATGTTGGCGAGGATGTTGCCCTTTCCATGGCTCATAACGTCGAGGATCGACGTGGCCTCCTGGGAGATGAGAACCTCGAGGGGATCGAGCGTGGTGTCGCGGTAGAGGATCAAGCTCGTGAACCGTTGCGCAACCCTCTCGTCGACCTCGACGATCCCGCCCCCGATCGGGCTCGCCGGGATGCCGCGCTGGAGAAGAAGGGCGTCGAGCGTGATACTGCACACCGTGCAGATGGCGTGCCGGCCGTCCGGCACGGTGTAGCCGCCGACCTGCTCCCCCGGCCCGGCGACCAGAAGCCGGTCGCTGATGGTGATGCCCCGTTTGTGCGCCTCTTTCATGATGGAGAGCGCGAACTCGAGGTCGGGGCTCTCGATGAGCGAGAGGTTGTAGATGATCTTCCCCGTGTCGTCCTCCGGGCGGTAGGTCACCTTGAGCGCGTACTCCTCGATGCGGTGGTTGGTGAACTTCAGGGGAGCGTGCATCATTAGATTTCTTGCCCTGCAGGAGAAAAAAGTGTTGTCTTCCGGATTCGCCGGATTCGGCAGACAGAAGCACGGTGCGGCGCCGGCCTTTCGCCGCCCCGCGCATCCCGGCGTCATGCTTTTTTGCCCGCCCCGTTACCATCCACTGCCCCCCTCTCGAAGGGAAAACTAATTCTATCTCCCTGTGGTATTGTTAGATGAATGGAGAGTGGGACTCGGGAAAAAGCCCGGAACGTGCTGAAGCGGATCCTTGCCGCGGCCTCCTACGACGTCGAGGAGGTCGGCGACCCGCTGGATCTCTCCGTGATCGGGAGCGAGGATGCCCTGGTGGTTCTCTGCTCGGACGATCCGGAGACGATTGGGAGTTTCGATTCGATGATCTACCGCCTGCGCACCGGTGAGGACGACTGGGTCTGCAGGAAACTGCTCTTCACCCTCGATCCGGAGGTGCAGACGGAGGACTGCATCCGGTGGGGGCCCGATGAGTTCGTCCGCTACGCAGGCAGAGCCGCGCTTGCGGAGGTGCTCGGACAGAACCTGATCCTGGATCTCCCCCTGCCGGCCCGGACGGTTCGGCGGGGGCGGATCGAGGCTTCCCCTGCGCCGATGAAGGAAGAGTTGCAGGATGGGCCGGAGTTGCCCCACCTCCCGGTGAAGATCTCCGAGAAACGTGCCTGCGGCATCGCCGGGCTGCAGGGGACGGCGAAGTGCCGGTTCATCCCCTACTGGAACTACCGCTACGTGAGCACCGGCGAGCGCGAGGTGAAAGACCGGCTGGTCTCCTTCGACGCCGAGGGTGCCGGGGCAATCAACGCCATCAACGGCCTGAAGATGGAGATCAATCCCGGCGAGATCGAGCGGGGCCCGGTTCCGTTCGGTTCCGAGATCGTCGCCACCCGGCTCGTGCGGGAGGACGTGGAGGAGCAGCTCGTGCGGGACATCATCGACCGTCTCACCCAGAAGGTGCGGTTCCGCTACGAGAAGGGCGACGCCATCTTCTACGAGGAAAAGACCCTCAAACCCGACCGGAGCAACATCACCGTCGATATCGAGGCCGTCTACGTGCCGGTCTGGCAGGTGCGGGGCGGGAGCAAGATCGTCGAGGTCAACGGGTTCACCGGCGAGATCCTCTCGATGCCGATGGACGAAGGCGTCGAACTGCTGTAGGAAGAGATCATGATCATCGTCATCGGCGGCGGGCCCGCGGGGAGGCTCGGAGCGATCCACCTCGCGCAGGCGGGGAAGGATGTCCGGCTCGTCGAGCAGCGCAGCATCGGGGGACAGTGCCTTCACGAGCGGTGCATGACGATCTGTGCCTTGAACGACATTGCGCGGCTCATCGAGTCTGCCAGAACCCAGAAGGATCTCGGGATCCTCGACTCGGTGCCGACTGTCTCATACCCGGCGATCCGGAAGCGAATCTGCGAAGTCCAGAATAAACTCTCCTCGGTTCTCGATGCGGAGACCCGCCGGGCGGGGGTCGAGATCGTCTACGGAGCCGAGGGCCGGCTGGAGGGTGACCGGGTCTTCATCGACGACGAGGAGGTCCGGGCCGACGCGGTCCTCGCGGCCACCGGGTCGCGGCCAGCAATCCCCGATATCCCCGGCACCGACCTCTCCGGCGTCCATACCTACCGGACGCTCCCCGCCATGCCCGATCTCCCCCGCCGCATGGCCGTCATCGGCGGCGGAGTGGTGGCGGCGGAGTTTGCCCATATCTTCCACGCCTTCGGGGTCGAGGTCGAGATGATCGCCCGGCACGGGCTGCTCCGGGATCTCGACGAGAAGATGCGCGCCGCCGCGTTGCGCGACCTTGCCGGGGTCGGCATCCGCGAAAGGACCCCCGTTGCGAGCATCGAAGGCTGCGGAAGGGTCCGCTCGGTCATTCTCGCCGGCGGCGAGGAGATCGAGGCCGATGCCGTGCTGCTCGCAACCGGTCTCGTCCCCAACTCAGAGATGCTCCAGGGGCTTGAGAAGCGTCCGGACGGTGCCGTCGTCGTCGACCGGCGGATGCGCACGAGTGTTCCGGGCGTCTACGCCGCCGGAGACGTCATCGGCCCGCCCTACCTCACCCCCGCGGCCCGGAGGGAGGGCGTGGTGGCGGCCGAGAACATCCTCGGCCGCGAGACCGTCATGGACTACGAGGGTATTCCGCAGGCGATGAGTCTCCGCTACGATTACGCCTTCGCCGCGACCGCCGACGGAGGTATCACCCTCTCGGCCCCCGCGCCCGCGGGCCCCGGTTCGTTCTGGGACGTGGCGGGCGGCTGGGCGGGGCTTGCCCAGATCCGGGTCGATCCCGAAAGCGGCCGGCTCCTCGGGGCGGCCGCCGCCGTACCCGGGGCGTCGCTCCTCCTCTCCTACATCGGCTACCTGATGAAGCGGGGCATCACCGTCGACGACTTCGACGAGATCGTCGAGGTCCACCCCTCGACCGACGGCGTCTACGGGCTCGCCCGCTACGCTGCCGGGATGCTCAAGAAGAAGAACGAGTGATCTGATAGCAGAGGGTAACGCTAGAGTCTCACGCGAAGAGCGCGAAGCCTCGAAGCCTACGGCTTCCCAAACTCCTTCCCCAAAGGGGAAGTCGTTCTTCGCGTGAGACCCTATCAACATCTACGCGCCCTAGCCTCACGCGAAGAACGCGAAGCCGCGAAGGGAAGTGGCTTGATGCTAGAGCTGCCGGAACATCTGCCCGAACTTCGGGATGAAATCTTTTTTGCGGGACATGACGCCTTCGAGCCGGACGGGCTGGTCGCGGAGATCCAGCTTGGCGATGTAGGCCTCGTCCCCGGCGGCGAAGAGGTCGCTTGCGTTTGCAAAGACGTTCGTAAAGAGGGCGAAGAAGCAGTCGACGCCCATTGTTGTCCGGAGGTGCTCGATCTCCTTGCGGATCTCAGCGGCATGGGTCTCTGCGAACTCAAACGACGACGCCATCACCTGTGAGACCATGATGCTCCGGCCAAAGAGGTTATACCGCTTCATATCCCGGGTGAGGAGTTCATCCTTCGGGAGCGCATCGAGGTCCATGCCCTTCCGGATCAGCTCCGCCCCGAACTCGGCCAGGTCGACCCCGGCGATCCCCGCGAGGTGGTCGGCCGCCCGGATATCTGCCGGGGTGGTCGTCGAGAGTTTCATCACCATCGTATCCGAGAGGATCCCCGAGAGAAGGAGCCCGGCGGTCGATGGCGTGGGCTCCACACAGGCCTCGATGAACTTGTTCGCCACGATCGTCGAGGTCGACCCCACGGGGTCGTTGAGGAACCTCACCGGCTTTAAGGTAGAGATCGCGCCGAGGCGGTGGTGGTCGATGATCTCGAGGATGTCCGCCTGCTCGATCCCGTCCACGGCCTGGGAGTACTCGTTGTGGTCGAGGAGGATCACCGATTTCTGAACGTCCTGCATCAGCGTCGTCCGGGAAACAAGCCCGATGTGCTGCCTTTCGTCGCCGACGACGCAGGCTGTCCTGAACTTGGAGTTCGAGACGACCCCTTTTGCATACTCGAGCGAGTCTTCCAGCCGTACCGTGGGGATGTCGGTCTCCATGATCATGCGCGCGGGGAGAGAGAGGCTGATCATCTTGCCGACGCTGAACGCGTCAAGCGTCGTCGCGAGCACCGAGGCGCCCCTCGTCCGCGCGGCATCGATCACCCGCTCGCCCACCGGCGCCCCTTCGGCGATGATGAGCGCGGCGACCCCCGCCGATATCAGCGCGAGCTGGGCGGGTTCGTTGTCCCCGACGATCGCGATGTCGTTGGGCGTCATCCGCGAGAGGGTGACGTGCAGGGCGTCGATGACGGTGTAGACCCGACCTTCCCCGAGCGTCTCGCGCGACGGGACGACTATCCGGGCGTCCAGGATGCGGGCGAGGGTTTCGAGCGGCATCGGGACGAGCGAGAGCTGCTCCCGGGGATTCTTCCGGACGTAGGCCCGGGCGAGGCCGTATTCGCTGACGAGGCCGACCAGGGTCTCGTCCCCGTCCGTGATTGGCATATTCCGCATGTCGTAGGTGTCCATCAGGGCGGCGACGTCGACCGTCGGGACGTCCTGGCGAACGCTCCGGGTATCGAGCGGCATGTCCGATACGGTGGGTTCGACGCTCGCTACGTAGACCGGCGCCTCGGCGTTGAACGTCTCGAGCGCAAACCGTGTCTCCGGGCTCACCTCCCCGCACCGGGCGGGGATGTACTTCCCGGGCTCGGCGCGGTTCAGGAGCTCGGCGTAGCCGATGACGCTGCAGATGCTGTCGGTGTCGGGCTGCTTGTGGCCGATGATGTAGATCTTGTTCAGTCCCATATTCTCCTCGGAACCCCGGCGGGGTGAAGATTGTTCCAAGAGGTATCGCCCTCTGCCGTCAAAGGTTTTATGCCGGCCCCCGGATGGTGCGGGGATAACGTTGAAGTAGAGGCTCTCTCCATTCTCCCGTGTGGAATCTGGTCGTCCCCTCCCCATCCTGCTCATCCTGGTATGCCTTCTCGTCTCCCCGGTCGCGGGGGGACAGGGCAACATGACGGTGACGTCCGTTTCTGTCGAGCCGGAGATCCTGATGCCGGGTGATACGGGCTTTGTGACGGTTGCCGTGCAGAACACCGGCTCCTCCACCCTCCCGCTCGGCGGCGCCCGCCTCTACGAGGACGGCGTCGTCCCGATCTCCGAGCCCTACCCCTCGGTCGGGGCTCTCGGGGCCGGTCTCAACCGGACGTTCACCTTTGCTGTCCGGGCGGATGCGCCGAACGGGACATACTACCCGCGGTTCTCCCTCGATCTCCGGGAGAACGGAACCCTCACCCACCCGGTTCCGGTCAGGGTCGACGGCACCCCGCTTGAGGCGTCGATAGCGCGAAGGCCCGAGACCTTTTCCGAGTCCCGGACAGCAACCGTCGCCGTCTGGGTGGCGAACCCGCGATCGAACGCCGCCTCCGGTGTCCAGGTGATCCCGCAGGGGAGCGGCTTTACCGTCACGCCAGAGAGCGCATTCATCGGCACCCTCAAACCCGATGCGTCCGGAACCGTTGCCTTCAACCTGACACCGGCGGCGGAGACGAACGTCACGTTCCAGGTGGTCTGGCGCAACGGGATCAACACGCACACCGCCGACCTCGTCCTGCCGGTCGCGTTCGGCGAGGACAAGAAGCGGGCTGATCCCGTCATCACCAACGTCGAAGTCGTCATGGAGGGAGATCTCTGCCGGGCGACGGGCGATGTTATGAACGCGGGGCTCGAACCCGCCCGATCGGTCGTCATCTCCCCAGGCGCCCCCGCGACGCCCACCGACCCCTTCCGGGTCTACGTCGTCGGGACGCTCGATCCCGACGACATCTCGGCGTTCGAGGTGACGTTCCGTGCCGGTGCCGGCGTGGAGGAGATCCCGCTCGTCATCGAGTACCGGGACGACGACGGCAACCCCTACTCCGTCGAGCGGCCGATCTCGCTTGAGAACCGCACCGCAGAGGAGGCCGCCGGTGCCGGGCTACCTGCTCCGGCCGTTGCCGCCGTGGCCCTGGTCGTCATCGCCGCCGGCCTGGCGGCCCTCTGGTACGTCCGGAGGCGGCGGTGAGCGGCGAGCCCCTCCTCCGGTTCGAGGAGGTCAGCAAGATCTATTCCCTTCCTGCAGGCGACGTCGTGGCGCTCGACCGCGTCACCCTCACCGTCGAGCCGGGCGAGTTCATCGCCGTGATGGGGCCTTCCGGCTCCGGAAAATCGACGCTCCTGAACCTGATGGGCTGCCTCGACGTCCCGACCCGCGGGGAGATCTTCCTCTCCGGCCAGGAGATCTCGGGGATGAGCGACGACGACCTCACCCGGCTCCGGCGCGACCATATCGGGTTCGTCTTCCAGCAGTTCAACCTCATCCCGCTCCTCTCGGCGGTCGAGAACGTCGAGTTTCCCATCGTCCTCACCACCGGCCGGGAGGAAAGCCGGCGCCGGGCGGTCGAGGTTCTCACGGCCGTCGGGATCGCCGAGACCCACTTCGCCCATAAGCCGGCCGAACTCTCCGGCGGGCAGCAGCAGCGGGTCGCGATCGCCCGGGCGCTCGTGAACGACCCCGACCTCCTCCTCTGCGACGAGCCGACCGGCAACCTGGACACGAAGACCGGGTCGGCGATCATGGACCTCCTCGCGGCAGAGAACCGGGAGGGCAAGACCGTCGTCATGGTCACCCATGATCCAGGGGTCGCCGCATACGCGCGGCGCACGATCCGGATCGTCGACGGGAGGGTGGCTTAGTGTTCTTCTCGTTCGCGGCGAGGAACCTGCGGAGGCACTGGGTACGCTCAGGCCTCTCGATCATCGGGATCGTCATCGGCGTCGTCGCCATCGCCTCCCTCGGCGTCATGGGCAACAGCATCAACCTCCTCGCCGCGAACATCATCACCGACGTCGGCGATACCGTCGTGGTCACGCCGCACACCGCGATCGGCGGGACCTTCGCCGGAGACCCGCGGACGGTGGTGGATGCCGCCATCCCCGCCCGCGAGGTCGAGGAGATCCGGCGGGCGGCAAACCCGCACCGGACGATCCCGGTGCTCCAGGGGGCGGACGAGGTCGAGTTCGGCCGCGGCGAGAGCGGGTATGCCCGGATCATCGGGCTCGCACCGGGGGATATCCCCGTTCTTCTGAACATCGCAGAGGGGCAGCACCTCCGGCAGAACCAGGCGGGCGCGCTCGTCGGCATCCACCTCGCCCGGGAGTACGGCATAAGCCCCGGTTCGAGGATCGCGATCGGGGGTGAGGACGTCCGGGTGGCGGGCGTGCTTGCGGAGCGGGGGATGGGGTTTGATATCAACCCGGACTACGCGGTCGTCGTCTCCGACGGCTGGTACGAGAGCCACTTCGGGGCGAAGGACTCCTATCCGATGGTCATCGTCCGGGTCGGCAATCCCGATGCGATCGACGCCGTAAAGGATGCTATCGAGAGCCGGATCAACCGGCGCGAGGAGGTGGTCGACGTATCCGACTCGCGCGAGATGCTCGGGCAGTACGAGGAGATCTACGATCAGATCACGCTGTTTCTCCTTGGTATCGGCGGGATTGCTCTTGTCGTCGCCGCCGTCAACATCTTAAACGTCATGTACATCTCGGTGACCGAGCGGATCAAAGAGATCGGCGTCATGCGGAGCATTGGGGCGTTGCGCCGGGAGATCCTCGGGATGTTCCTGTACGAGGCGATGATCCTCGGGGTCATCGGAAGCGTCGTCGGCGGCGTTCTGAGCACCGCCTTCGGTTACCTGATCAGCGTCGCCGCGATCGAGGTCGCCACGGCCGGGACGACCTTCGGCGAGAACTTCACGGTCTTCGACCAGAGCGCGGTCGGGTTCATCGTCTTCGGGATGGCGTTCGGTATCGGGACGAGTATCGCCGCCGGGTTCTACCCCGCGTGGCGAGCTTCGCACCTCGCCCCGGTCGATGCAATGAGGCAGAAATAGGGGTGGCAGGGCATGATCTTCATCGATCTCGCGGTGCGCAACCTCAGGCGGCACAAAGTCCGTTCGATCCTCGCAACGGTCGGCATCGTCATCGGTGTCGTCGCCATCGCCTCTCTCGGCATCATGGGCAGCAGCCTCTCGACGCTTGTCGGGGGCATGGTCTCGGACGTGAGCGACACCGTGCTCATCACCCCCCATCTTGCGGCATCGAGCGGCGATCCGTTCGATCCTCGAAGCGCCCTCGCGGCGAGCATCTCCACGAAGAACGTGGGGCTGATAGAGAAGGCCGCGGGAGAACACCGTGCCGTCCCCATGTTTGTCGCATCGGATCGACTGCGGGTGCGGGAGACGAGCGGTTACGCGACGATATACGCCATGCCCGCAGCCGATATCCCGTTCCTGCTCGAGCGGGAGGCGGGCCTCTATCCCCAGGGAAGGTCTTCGGGGGTGATGGTGGGCTCGCTCCTTGCCGACGAATTCGACCTCCACCCCGGGAGCCGAATTGAGGTCGGGGGTGAGAGCGTCCGTGTTCTGGGGATCGCGGCGGAGCGGGGGATGGGCATCGACATCAACCCCGACTACGCCATCATCGTCACGGAAGACTGGTACACGGAACGGCACGGACCGCAGGACTACAGCCGGGTCGTCGTGAAGGTCGGCGATCTCTCCGCAATCGAGGACGTTAAGGCCGCCATCGACCAGCAGATCAACCGCAGGAGCGAGGTTGTGGACATCCTGGACTCACGCGAGATCCTGGAACTCTACTACGAGACCATCGACGCCATCAACATCTTCCTCCTCGGTATCGGCGGGGTGTCGCTCCTCGTCGCGAGCGTGAGCATCTTGAACGTCATGATCATATCGGTCACGGAGCGGACGGCGGAGATCGGGCTGATGCGGAGTATCGGGGCGCGAAAACGGGAGGTCCTCCGAATGTTCCTCTACGAGAGCCTGTTCCTCGGGGTCATCGGGAGCATCATCGGCGGCATCGCGAGCACGGCGGTCGCCTTCTCTGCCTCTGCCTCCATAAGCGATCTCTTCGCAGATTTCTCCGTCTCGGGAGAAGCCGGCATCCCCATCTCCGTGGTGATCGGTTATGTCGCCTTTGCGATGGCCTTCGGCATCGGGACAAGTGTCGTCGCCGGATTCTACCCCGCGTGGAAGGCGGCGCAGCTGAACCCCATCGAAGCGCTCCGCTACGAGTGACGGCTCACCGGGGAGGGCGGGAAGCCGCCCCCGGTACAGGATTTTTATACCTGAGGTGGTATGGGGGAGCCGGTGAAGACGATGTTGTTTGTCCTGTGGTACCAGTTCGAACCGGAGCATGCCCACCAGGTTCTGGAACTCTGGAAGCACTTCAAGTTCCCCTCGGATGTGAACGTCCTCCAGCGCTACCTCCTCGTCGGGAGGCACATGTCGGTTGCCATCTTCGAGGCGCCGGACGAGCGCTCTCTCTTGAAGATCACCGCGCCGTTCAGTTCGTACGGGGTTGCACACGTTGCGCCGGCGATGCCGCTCGAAGAAGCGATCAAGGCAGTCTGATCCGGGGCTGCACGGCACCGAAACCCCTCTCTTTTTCTCTCCCTGGTCGGGCCACCCCCTCCCGGAGTCCGCTGCGAGGCCGGGCGCGGGGAAGCCCCTCGCGGGGGTTGGGCCATGCGTAATTTCATAGCCATGGAGACCGGAAACTCTATGAGCACTTATAGGATGATAGACTTCCCTGTCAGGAAGTGCTCTGACCCTCATCCGGTCCCCAATACGATAACAATACCCGGCTGTGTGAAACGAATGTTACAGATGACTACGTGGCTCGACAAGAACTTCAGCTCGCTCCAGCCGACGCGGGCGATCATCATGAGAGCGCTGCGCCACCTGCGCCCCGCGGATCGAAAAAAGCTCTTCTCAGAAGACATCCCCGAGATGCGAACCGCCGAAGGGCGGTGGTTCGAGGCGATCGTCTACGAGATGATCCTCGACCTCTCGCTGCAGACCGACCTTATCCTCTCCGTCGTGGCCCGGGGGGCCGACGGGCCCGCGAAGGTACGGCGTGCGCAGCTCGGTCAGAACGGGCTCTTCTACTCGAACATCGGGGATATCAAGGTCCGGGGAAACGGCCAGGATCTCGCCGAAGTCGATCTCGTGCTCGTCGACCATACCGGAGCGCTGACGTTCGGCGAGATCATCACGTCTCCTGCCGACTTGAAAGAGTTCGAGGCGGAGATCCGCTACAAAAAACAGCTCTTCGGCTATCTCTACGGGCAGCCGACCGTGCCGTTCCTCCTCATCTCTTCGGTCGATATCTCCCGGACGGCCGTCGTCCGCCGCCTCCTCAAGGAACCCGACAACGTCCTCCTCACCACCCCGACCTGCGAGGATCTGAAAGGCCTTATCCGGCAGCGGGACCTGAAGCGAAGTCCTACCCGCCGGATAAAACACGAAAAGCTGATATCCATCAAGGACATCCCGCCCCGCCGGCCGTTCGACTATAAGAAACTGCACGACGAACGGATGCAGAGCATCATCGCCGCCGTCACCTCGAAGAAAGGCGTCGGGGAACTCGGCACCCCGGACGAGATCCCGCCGATCGTGAAGAAAGTCATCTTCGGGGGGCTCTACCCCTCTGCTATCCGGATGCTCGATGCCCGATACCCCATCCGCATCAAGGGGAAGACCTACGACCCGGATACGGTCCAGAAACAGTTCTCGAAGGTCGTCCTCGCCGTGAACATCCCGGAGTACCGGCCGATCATCTATCTGCGGACCCGGAACAAGAAGGAGTACCTCAAGATGGTGCCGAGCAAGACGGGCGGGTTCAAGTTCGAGAGCCGGCGGACGCCCCATATGGCGGGGTTCTTCCTCTGGCTCGAGTCTGTCCAGCCGTCGCTCGGGGCCGAACTGACGCGAGAACTCCTCGACGCGCTCCCCGCGATCCATGCTCCCGCAGCTGCAGCGACCGGAGAACCGTAAGATACGTATGAAACCCGGGCGCATACATTCCCATGACGTCGGGGTGTGATCTTCAGAGATGGACCTGATTGCAGAGATCGTCGGGTTTGCGGGGTTCAGCCTGGTTGCGATCGCATCGATCGTCGCTGTGATGAACCCTGCCTCCACGATCGCCGTTTACACGGCGGTCACCAAAGGGATGAGCAGGAGCGAAGCAAGGAAGGTCATCGATACCTCGATGAAGATAGCCTTCATTGTGCTTGCCTTCTTCGCCCTCACCGGACAGTTGATCTTCTCGATCTTCAACATCACCATCCCGGCATTCCAGATCGCCGGCGGTATCCTTCTCATCAGCGTGGCGACCGGGATGCTCAGCACGCGGGACGAGGCCTACACGGCTGCTGATCTTGAGAACATCGCCATCGTCCCGCTAGCCTTCCCGCTCTCGTGCGGTCCGGGGACGATCACGACGGTGATCCTGCTCGCCTCGGGCCCGGAGGGTATCATGGGCCTCGTCGCCGTATTTACGGGAATCATCGTGGCGCTCGCCATCTCCTACGTCGGGATGCTGTATGGACCGCGTATCTTCTCCCTCATTGGAGAGGCCGGGCTCCGGGTCGTCCCGAAGCTGATGGCGGTCATCGTCCTTGCCATCGCCATCCAGTTCATCATCAACGGGATTGCAGCGGCCATGCCGCAGTTGCTCGCAAACCTTGACCTTTCCGGGGTGATATGACCGATATCCAGATCGCTCTCATCCAGGCGCTTCAGGTCCATGCGTCGTGGCTCGAAGCGCCGATGCTCTTCTTCTCGTTCCTCGGGAACGCGGAGTTCTACCTGCTCGTCATCGCGCTCCTCTACTGGTGCTGGGACACGCGCCTCGGGCTCCGCCTGGCCATCCTGATGGGGATCACGGGCGGGCTCAACCAGGCCCTCAAGGTTGCGTTCCACCTCCCCCGCCCCTACTGGGTCAGCCCGGAGGTCAGGGCGCTCGGGAGCAGCCCCTCGTTCGGGCTGCCGTCGGCGCACGCTCAGGGGTCGGCGGCGCTCTGGGGGCTGATCGCCGCCGATGCCCGGAGCAGGTGGATCTGGGCGTTCACGGCCGGGACGATCGTTCTCATCGGCATATCGAGGGTCTTCCTCGGGGTTCACTTCCCGACCGACGTCCTCGCGGGCTGGGCGCTCGGCGCCGCCGTCCTCCTCGGGTTCCTTGCTCTCGAGGAACCGGTGGGCCGCCGGATCGCCGCCCTTCCCCTCTCAGGGCAGGTGCTTGCCGCATTCGCAGGCTCGCTTGCCCTGGCCGTAGCCTCGTTTGCCGCTCTCGCGGCCCTCGGGGACTGGGAGGTTCCCGCCTCCTGGGCAGCGGGGGCGCTTGAACGGTCCGGGGAAGCGATCCACCCGCTCGCCCTCCTGGACGCAGTCACGACCTCGGGCCTCTTCTTCGGATTCGCGGCCGGTGCGGCGGCAGACCGTCAGCCCGGGAGCATGTGCGCCACAGGGAAGGGATCCGTCCGGTTGTTCCGCTACGCCTTCGGGATCGCCGTGGCCGGGGCGATCTGGTACGGGCTCGGGCTTTTTGCCCCGCAGGATGCCGTTCCCGCCGCCTACCTCTTCCAGTACCTCCGGGCTGCCGTCGCCGGTGCCTGGGTCTCGTTCGGTGCTCCGGCGTTCTTTGCCCGGTACGGCCCGGGCGCATAACGCGGGAGTATTATCCGCTGCAAGGCGCGGAGACCGTATGGATTCGGGGGACGACGACACCCTCCTCGAGCCCCGGAGAAAGGCTCGACCCGGTCATCTATCCCTCCCGGCCGTTTACGCCCGGCGGCGTCCCGTTCATGGTCGAGCGGGCCGTGCCGCCCCGAATTACGCCGGTGACGGATCTCGGATAACGGCATCTTTCAGCAGGGTTTTATAGCCCAAAGCCGACTCATTCCCTATGCTTGCAGAGGGGATCGCTCTCGGCTGGATTCTGATCGTGCTCGGGGCGGTGCTGCTACTAGTGGAGGTCTACCAGCCCGGGTATTTCATCGCCGTCCCTGCGACGGTCCTGATCATCCTCGGAGTCCTCCTCCTCCTCGGCGTCGACATCCTCACGTCCCCCTGGGGCCTCGTCGTCGGGGTTCTCGCGGCGATCGTGGCGGCCTCGGTCACCGTATGGTTCTACAGCCGCCTCACGCCCGGTCACGAACCGCCGAAGACGCTCTCCCGGGACTCGCTCGTCGGTCTCGAGGGGACGGTGGTCGCCCCGGTCGATCCGGAGACGCTCGCGGGGAAGGTGCGGCTCGGGAGCATGGAGTGGAGCGCTCGTTCCGAGTCGGGAGGGATCCCGGTCGGGAGAAAAGTTATCGTCGTTCGCTCCGAAGGGGTGCACGTCGTCGTAAAGGAGGTCATATAAAGTGCTTTTAACCGGAGAGGTTCCATGGACCGGACTCATCACGGTCTTTCTCATCATCGTCATCATCATCATCTTCGCTCGTGGCGTGGTGATCGTCCAGCCGTACGAACAGGGGCTCCAGATCCGCCTGGGGCGGTACATCGGGAGGATGAACCCCGGTTTCCGGTGGGTGGTCCCGCTGATCACGGTGGTCAAGAAACTCGACCTCCGGACAGAGGTGATGGACGTCCCGCGGCAGGAGGTGATCACGAAGGACAACTCCCCGACGAACGTCGACGCTATCGTCTACGTCCGGGTGATCGACCCCGAGAAGGCCTACTTCGAGGTGATGAACTACCGGTCGGCGACTGTGGCGCTGGCGCAGACGAGTCTCCGGGGGATCATCGGCGACATGGAGCTCGACGAGGTCCTCTACAACCGGGACGTCATCAACGCCCGCCTCCGGGATATCCTGGACCGGGAGACCGATGCCTGGGGCGTGAAGGTCGAGCGGGTGGAGATCAAGGAGGTCGACCCGGTGGGCGCGGTCAAGCAGGCGATGACCGAGCAGACTGCGGCCGAGCGTGAGCGGCGTGCGGCGATCCTCCGTGCGGACGGCGAGAAGCGTGCGGCGATCCTGCGGGCGGAGGGGAACCGGCAGAGCATCATCCTGGAAGCCGAGGGCGAGCGGCAGAGCAAGATTCTGCGGGCGGAGGGCGAGCGGCTGTCACGGATCCTGCAGGCGCAGGGCGAGGCGCAGGGGCTGCGCATCCTCTCGGTCGGCGCCCGGCCGCTTGATAAGCGGGCGATCACGGTTCTCTCGCTCGACGCTCTAAAGCAGATGGCCGGGGGTCAGGCGACGAAGATCATATTCCCGTTCGAACTCTCGAGCGTCGTCAAGCAGGCCGCGGAGTACCTCGGCGCCACCGCCGAGGCCGCAGAGGTTCCGGAAGGGACGGAACTGCCGTCGGAGGATATTCTCGGGGAGATCCCGGGCCCGGAGGCGCTCCGGGCCGCGGAAGAGGCGGCGAAGAGCATCGAGACCGACATCGACGTAGAGATACAGAAGAAGTCGACCGACCTGATGCGACAGGGTGGGGACGAGGGGCTGTAGGCCCGTCTCTCCCTGTTTCCGGACACGGCCATATCCCGGTACAATCTGCGCCGGCGGGGCACGCGCCCGGCGTGAGCGGTCTTCGATGTCTTCGGGTAAAATGTTTCCAGTAGTGCCATTTTTTGCTTTAATCTGCCGTGCTTCCCCGGTTCAAAACGAAATGATTATTTTTCATCTCATAAAGTAAATCCTATGCGAACTGTTTCAGCAGCATTCGTACTTCTTCTCCTTGCAGCGGCAGTCCTTGCCTGCGGGTGTATGGGGGCGGATACGCCCCCCGCAGGGCCGGAGGCCGTTCAGGATATCGTCGTCGGCGCCCTCCTGCCGCGTTCCGGCGAGTACGCCGGGGGCGGAGAGGCGAGCCGGGTCGCTCTCGAGGTGGCGGCCGGGGATATCAACGACTACTTTGCCTCGATCGGGTCGGACCGGCGTGTCGGGATCATCATTGAGGACACAAAGGCCGATCCCGCCACAGCGCTCGCGAAACTCCAGGCGCTTGAAGGGCAGGACGTCCGGATCGTCATCGGGCCCGGCACCAGCGCCGAGCTTGAGGCGGTCAGGACGTATGCAGACGAGCACGGGTTCATCCTGATCAGCACCATGAGCACGGCGCCGTCGCTTGCGATTGCGGGCGACAACGTCTACCGGCTCGTGCCGCCGGATACCTACCAGGCCGACGTCATGGCATACTACCTGAGAGAGCAGGGAGTAACCGCGATCGTACCGGTCTGGCGCGGTGACGTCTGGGGCGACGAACTGGAGAAGCTGACGGCTGCGGCGCTTGTGAGAGGCGGCGGGAAGGTCCTCGACGGCGTCCGGTACACGCCTGATCAGGTATATGGCGCGATAGCGGCGGATCTCGATGCCCGGGTGGCCCGGGCGATCGCGGCGCACGGGAGAGAGAAGGTCGCCGTCTACCTGGTCAGCCTCGACGAGGCGGACAGGATCATGGGGGCGGCTATGGCGACAGAGAACCTGCCGAAGGTCCGGTGGTACGGGTGCGACGGCAGCGTCCTCCTCGATTCGCTCGCTTCAGGCGAGCCCGCCCGCTTTGCGGAGCAGACGAAGTTCACCTGCCCGGCGCTCTGGAACCAGGAGGGTGTCGCGTCGAACACGGCCACCATCCAGAAGATGCGGGAACTCCTCGGGCGGCATCCCGACGGTTACGGCCTCGCGACCTACGATGCGCTCTGGATCGTCGCCATGGCGCGGACAGAGGCCGATACTGCGGACGTCGCCATGCTGAAGACCGCACTTGAGAGAACCGCAGAGGAGTCCGGCGGCCCCCTCTTCGGGCCGGCGCACCTGAACGGAGCCGGCGACCTGTCGAGCGCGCACTACACCTTCTGGACGGTGAGTGCCGACGGCGCCGCCTGCCGGTGGGTGCCGGTCGTCCAGTACGGCATCGCGTCGGCAGGCGCCACCCCGGAACTCGAGTGGGTCGGCGCCTGAGTGTCGGGGCACTGGCCCTCACACTTCTTTTTTGAAAAAGAGCCCTGTTGAAAGGCTTCACACATCCTCTAGAGAACGCCCGGTTACCAATAGAGGTCGGTGGTGTAGCCTCACCCTAAGTGCGCCAGGCGGGAGCGTAGCGAGCGGCCGGAGTTTGAGCATCGTAAGGTGCGGGGGAGTTCAGGCACCGGGGGTAAAACTCTACGCGTGGATGGATTGAAACCATTGCGGCGAGTCTTACCCCATCGTCAGCACGAACCGCACCGCCGCGACGATCATCGGCATCGTGATGAGGAGGATCAGCATCACCGTCACGAACCCGCTGATCGAGGCGACGACCCGCTGCGCGTATTGAGACCAGCCCCGGCGCTCGAAGAACCGTTCAACGCCTTCCTTCATCATGTAGCCGCCGTCGAGCGGGACGATCGGTATGGCGTTGAACATCCCGACCAGCAGGTTGAACCATCCCGTCCAGAAGAGAAGGTGAACCGTGCCCCAGAAGAGGGGGAACGGCTCCTCCCAGGCGATCTGCTCGGGGGTGTCGGTGAGCAGGATCCCGAGTTGCTGGGAGTTGCTCTGGATGAAGGCGTCGATCGGGGCTATCGTCAGGTAGAGAGGCGCGAGAAGCCCGAGATCCGCGATATTCCCGATATGCTCCTTCACCGCGGGAGCATTGTAGTAGTAGACCCCCATGAACCCGGAGTCCCGGTCGCCGTCGAGCGCCTCCGGCCATTCATCCAGGGTGAGGGTGTAGGTGCTCTCGACCCCGTCCTTTGCGGCCGTCAGCGTGACCGTCTCCCCCGGCCGCGTCCCGTCCATGATCGCCGCCACCTCCTCCTGGCTTGCCACGGGAACACCGTTTATGCTCGTGATGACCGAGTAGCCGGGAAGCCCCGCGTCGGCCGCGGGGTAGTCCTGGTAGACCCCCTGGACGAGCGGAACCGCAAGGGGCGTCGCCATCCCCACGAGGAGGAACATCGCCGCAAAGCACGCGAGCCCGAATACGATGTTGTTCGTGATCCCGGCGCCGAACATCCGGATCTTCGGCATCCCCTTCGCCGCTTCCACATCCTCCTCTTCTGGCTCGACGAACGCCCCTATCGGGACGACGGCGATGAGGAGGCCCATGCTCTTCACCCGCATATCTTCGACCCGGGCGAGGATGGCATGGCCGAACTCGTGGATGACGATCGTGAGGAGGAGGCCGAGGACGACGGCCGCGGTGATCGGGATCGCCTGGTTGACGCCCGGTATCGCGAGGAGGTTTCTCGGGTCGTAGATCCCGGTCGGCTCCGGTGTGTGCACCAGATACTGGGGAACTGCAAGGAGCAGGGCGAGGGTCATGAAGGCGGAGACCACGACGACCAGCAGGACCCCGAGCGTTGCGTAGGCCCGGAGCGGGCGCCGGAACTTCTGGAACCAGTCGAAGAAGCCGACCCGCTCGGTCTTGATGGCGAGGATCGGGCCGAAGAACATGACGTGATCCTTGAACAGCCCTCGTTCACGGATGTAGTAGGCTATCAGGAGGTATGCCGCGACGAGGAGAAGGAGTATCTGGAGCCAGTTCATCACTCACGGTTAGGGCGCGGGAGGCATAAATTCTTGGTCAGGCAAAATCCTGCATTGTTGTCTGACAGAGGTTCGTGACCGTCTTCCAGCTCCGGCGGGCGCAGGGCGGCGGGCTCCCGTGATCCCGGATGTAGCCCCGGAGGAACTCGATGGTCACGGTGTCGGAGGGGTAACCGCTCCCGATCGTTCCGTACTGCTGCTCGAGTTCCCGGATCGCCCGGTCACGGGTGACTTTCGCGACGACGCTCGCCGCGCCGACGATCTTGTGCCGGGCATCGGCGCGGTGTTCGGCGACGATCCTGCAGGGAAAGTCGAGAAGCCCCGCGACCGTCTGCCCGTAGCGTTCCGCGTTTACATCGCAGGCGTCCACATAGGCGTACTCCGGCTGGAGCCCCCTGATCGCTTCGGCGTGAAGTTCGGCGACGCAGGTGTTCATGCTCATCCTGCTCCGGGCATCGTCGATCCCGGAGGCATCGATGGTGACGATCGCTATCGAAAAATCGCGGAAGAGGATCTCGTAGAGCGCCTCGCGCTGCTTCGGCCGGAGCGCCTTCGAGTCCCGGATGGGAAGATCCGCAAGATCCTCGATCTCGCGGCACCCGACGGCGGCGACGACCATTGGGCCGAGAACCGAGCCTTTCCCCGCTTCGTCCACCCCGCAGATCACATAAGGTGGTTTATTCGCAAGGTATTTCAATGCTGGCGGTTGAATCCAGATGGATGTACACCATCATCGTCGGCCTTGGCGGAATCGGCCGGAATCTGACTGCGATCGCCGTGAATGCCGGCGACTCCGTGGTGGTGATCGACCAGGACGAGGAACGTGCGAGCGATATCCTGGAGCACTACGACGTTCTCGCCATCACCGGAAACGCGACCGACAAATCGGTGCTCGAGGACGCGGGGATCGACCGGGCCGATGCCCTGGTCGCCACGACGAGCGACGATGCGGTGAACCTGATGACCTGCTGGCTCGCGAAACGTTACGACGTCGGCAACGTCGTCTCGATCGTCAACCAGAAGGAGCACTCCGATCTCTTCAACGAGGTCGGCGTCCGGATCAGCGAGAATCCCGACGAGCTGGTGGCGACCCGTCTCTACTACTGGACGAAGAGCCCGAACCTCCAGCAGGTCGCCTCGATCCCCGGCGGCACCATCTTCGAGATCGTCGCCGACGAGGGTGCACCGATCGTCGATCACGAGATCCGCGAACTCGAGGTCCGGGACTTTGTCTTCATCGCCATCCGGCGTGCGGGAGGCGACCTGATCATCCCGAGCGGCACCGTCCGTATCCGGCCGGGCGACGTCATCACGGTCTTCACGAAAAAAGAAGCGGAAGCAGAGACCTTAAAGACCCTCAACAAGCAGCTAATACGCTCAGGATAGCGCATCTTTCAGTGCTTTGAGTTCGAGGAGCAGCTTCGGGTTCCGCGTGATCAGTTCCATGATGAGAGCTCGGACCGAGAACTCTTTGAGGCTGATATTGGCGATCGATTCCGCGAGGGTGTTGAGTTTCGCATCGTCGAGGGTGACGAAGTACTCCTTGACCTTGTAGTTCCGCTCGATGCCTGCGCCCATTTTTGATGCCCGCCACTCCGCATCGTAAGGCATCAGCGCCTCCTTCGAGCAGTTGCCCGCTTCGATGCATCTTAAGGCAACCTGAGCGGCGAGCCGTCCGGTATACATGGCGTTCCCTATCCCGCCGCCGGTGATGGGATCGACGACCCTCGCCGCGTCCCCGGCGACCATGAGCCCATCGGCGACCGTGCAGGCGAGCGGCCGGCAGACCGGGACACCGCCCGCGATCGCCTCGATCGTCTTACCGTTCGGGAAGTTCTTTGCGACAAACCGATCCAGGTAGTCCTTCGCCCGGGATCCGTCCCGGCTTTTGCGGCCGGAGATGCCGATCCCGACGTTTGCCGTCCGGTCGCCCTTCGGGAAGACCCAGAGGTAGCCTTCGGGCGCAATATCGTTGCCCAGGTAGAAATCCGTCGAGCCTGCGTCGATATCGATATCGGTCATCAGGTACTGGGCGCAGCTCATCATCTCCCGGAGAGGGACGACGGTATCGAGCCCGGCCCGGCGGGCGAACTGCGCTTCCGTGCCGTCGGCGGCGATGACCACTTCGGCCCGGATATCGGCGGGCATGCCTGCCGAGAGCACCTTTGCGCCCCGGACCGCCCCGTTCTCCATGATCGGCTCGGTCGCCCGGGTCTTGACGACCACGTCCGCCCCGGCCTCGGCCGCCTGCCAGACGAGTTCCCGGTCGAAGACCTTCCTGTCGAGGACGTAGCCGACCTCGTTTCCTGCCTTATCCTGTTCGAGGCTGATGGTGGTGCCGTTCGGCGCAATGAGTCGTGCCCGCTCGATATCGGCGGCTATCCAGCGCGGGTCGGGCTTGACGAACTCTTTTAAGAGTTCTTTGCCGATCCCCTCTGCACACCGGACGGGCGTGCCGATGGCGGAGCGCTTCTCGATGAGGCAGACCGAGTTTCCGGCTTCTGCTGCCGTCTTCGCCGCAAGAGCGCCGGCAGGCCCGCCCCCGATGACGAGGATATCGTAGTTACTCTTCATGGACGACCTCCAGTGCTCCGAGCGGGCACGCCCGTGCGCAGATACCGCAGGCGATGCACTCCCGCTCAAGGCTGAGATACGCGTCGATCAGCTCGAGCGCATCCTCGGGACAGACTGCGACGCAGGTGCCGCAGTATCCACACTTGTCTCGGTTTATCCTGAGCATTGTACTCATATTGTCGTCTGTCCCGCAAAAACCTTTATGCTCCTCGTACAAGTTGCAGTACCTGAATCTCTGCTCCTGATGCCGGATCGGTGCCCCGTCGTCCCGGCCCGCCCCGGGCGGTGCGGCGGTCACTACGCTATTTAATAGATGTTAACACAAATTTATCTGGATAACGTGAACGTTATGGGATTGAAGGGTGGGCCGACACAGGACGAGGTCATGGCCGTCTCGCTCGCAAAACTCGGCATCCGTCCGGGCGACCGGGTGGTTGATGTCGGATGCGGGACGGGAAAGATCGCTGTCGCTCTATCGGAGACGGCGGAGCGGGTCTACGCGATCGACCGCCGATCGGAGGCGGTCGCGTATGCCCGGGCCGAGGCGGCTCGCTCCGGCAGAGGCAACATCGAGTTCTTCGAGGGAGACGCGGCGGATCTCCTCTCGGGGCTGGGGCGACTCGACGCCGCCTTCGTTGGGGGGTCCCGCCGCCTGCCGGAGGTTCTCGATCTCCTCGCCGATCAGGTTCGGGGGAGGATCGTCGTGAATGCGGTGATGGTTGGGACGCTTTGGGAGGCGATAGCAAGCATGCAGCGCCTCGGGATCTTCGTCGAGGCCGTCCACCTCCAGGTCTCGCGGTCGGCCGGGATCGCCGGCGGAGTGATGTTCAAACCCATCAATCCCGTCTACATCGTTGTCGGGGGTGCCGGATGCTCGTAGGCGTGGGGCTCGGCCCCGGCGACCCGGAACTCCTGACCCTGCGGGCGGTCAGACTTCTCGGGGAGGCGTCGGCGGTCTTTGTCCCCGGAAACCTTGCCTACGACTTGGTAAAACTCTACCGCCCCGATGCTGTCGTCCTCAACTTCCCGATGACGAACGACGAGGACTACATCCGAACGTGCATGGGGGAGAACGCCGACCGGATTGCGCCGCACGCGAAAGACGGTCTTGCGGTATTCGGGATCATCGGCGACCCGAACTTCTACTCGACCTTTTCACGGCTCTGCGAGGTGATTGCAACGCGGTATCCCGAGATTACGTTCGCAACCGAGCCCGGGATCAGCTCCATCACCGCGTTCGCGTCGGTAGCGAACGTCCCGGTGGCCGGCGGGTTTCTTGTCTCGGACGGGAACGGGCCGGAGTCGCGGATCTTCATGAAGGTCCGGCGGCCGGCGGCGCTCGCGGCCTCCCTCTCGAAGGAGGGCTACTCGGAGTTCGTCCTCGTCGAGCGGATGTTCATGCCGGAGCAGCGGGTTTACCAGGGGGACGAACTTCCCGAGAAGAGCGACTACTTCTCGATCCTCTTCGCGAGGCGGCCGCATGCATAAGTTCTACATCGTTGGCGCGGGGCCGGGGGCGCCCGATCTCATCACTGTCCGGGGGATGGATCTTCTCCGGCGGGCGGACGTCCTCATCTACGCGGGTTCGCTCGTGAACCCGGCGCTTGTTGCGGAGTCGGGCGCGGGTGTGAAACTCGACAGCTGGGGGATGACGCTCCCCGAGATCGTGGACGCCGTCGAGGAGCACGTCCGGGCCGGAAAACTCGTCGTCCGGCTCCACTCCGGCGACCCGGCGCTTTACGGCGCGATCGTCGAGCAGATGGCGGAACTCGAACGACGCGGGATCGAGGCCGAGATCGTCCCGGGAGTCTCGTCGCTCTTTGCGGCCGCGGCGGCCTTGAAGACCCAGTTCACCCTCCGTGACGTCTCCGAGAGCCTGGTCGTTACCCGTCCGGCGGGGGCGACGCTTGAGACCGACCTGATCCCCGAGTTCTCCCGTCTCGGGCAGACGATGGTGGTCTTCCTCGGGACCGAGCGGATGGAGGAGGTCCTCGCCCGGGTGGAGTGCCCGCCCGAGACCCCGGCGGCGGTCGTCTACCACGCCTCCTGGCCCGACCAGAAGGTCGTCCGGGGGACGGTGGCCGATATCGCGGCGAAGGCCCGAGCTGCCGGGATCGAGAGGACGGCGCTGATCGTCATCGGGAAGGCCGTCGAAGGGGCGGCATCGGGTTACGGGAGGTCGGTCCTCTACTCATGACCGGGACTGTCGTGATCGCCCTCGAGCGGTTCCTCCCCGAAGCCCGCCGGATCGCGGACGCTCTTGGTGCCGAAGTCCTTCCTTTCGGCCCGGACGCTTTCCGGGCGGCGTTTTCCGGCTACGACCGGATCGTCGCCCTGATGTCGGCCGGGATCGCCGTCCGGGGGATCGCGCCCCTCCTCACCGATAAGTGGCGCGACCCGGCGGTGGTGGTGGTCGGGCCGGATCTCCGCTACGCCGTCCCGGTCGTCGGCGGACACCACGGCGGAAACGACCTTGCCCGGGAACTTGCCGCTCTCGGGATCGAGCCAGTGATCACAACCGCGACCGAGACCCGGGGTCGGGAGTCGGTCGAGGGGATCGCCGTCCGCACTGGCTGCGATGTCGTGAACCGCGACTCCACCCGGGCGGTGAACGCCGCGATGCTTGACGCCGACGTGCCCCTCTACGCCGTCACCGGCCCCGGGATCGTCGTCGCGGGCCCGGGTGTCTCCCTCCTCGTCCGGAAGGGCGAGTACGTCGTCGGCGTCGGGTGCCGGAGGGGCATCGGCGCGGCCGGGGTGACGGCTGCCGTCCGGCAGGCGCTCGGAGTTGCGGGGATCGCGCCCGGTGAGGTGCTCGTCTACGCGACGACCGCAAAGAAGCGCACGGAAGCGGGGCTCATCGATGCCGTCGCGGATCTCGGCGGCAACCTTGTCTTCTTAGATGATGCTACGTTGAACGCAGAGGAGGCGCCGTCGCCCTCGCGTGCCTCCCTCATAGGGCTCGCCGGGGTCGCGGAACCCGCGGCTCTCGCGATCGCGAAGCGAAAAGAACTGGTTCTTGTCAAACAGACGTATGGTGGTGTCACGGTTGCAATCGCACGATAGCGGAGGAAGACTCTACATCGTCGGCACCGGTCCCGGCGACCTGCTGCAGATGACGCCCCGCGCCTTAAAAGCCCTCGGCGAGGCAGACTGCGTCATCGGAAACGGGTTCTACCTCGATCTCGTCGAGCCGATGCTCGCCGGAAAAGAGGTCGTCCGGAGCAGCATGGGCAAGGAGGTCGACCGGGCTTCACGCGCGCTCGACCTCGCACGCGACCGTGTCGTCGCGATGGTGAGCGGCGGGGACGCCGGGGTCTACGGGATGGCGAGCATCGTGCTCGAGGTGGCGGAACGGTCGGGCTCGACGGTCGCGGTCGAGGTCGTCCCCGGGATTACGGCCGCGGTCTCGGCGGCGGCACGGCTCGGTTCACCGCTCTCGGGCGACTACGTCACGATGAGCCTCTCGGATCTCCTGACCCCCTGGGAGGAGATCGAGCGGAGGCTCGATCTCGCGTTCCGGATGCGGGTACCAGTCGTCCTCTATAACCCGAGATCACGGGGGAGGCCGCACAACCTTGATGCGGCGGTCGCGATCGCCCGGCGCCACCTCCCGGAGACGACGCCGGTCGGGGTGATCAAAAACGCCTACCGGAAAGGAGAGGAACGGCTGATCACGGCGCTTGGGGAGTTTGACGACCACTTCGCCTTCGTGGACATGCATTCGATCGTTTTTATCGGCGGAGAAGAGACGAGGATCTGGAGGGATGAGCATGGTGCGAGAGGAATCATCACGCCCCGGGGATATCACCGGAAGTACGTATACTGACCTTGCGGCGGTCACGCCGGAGGCCTACGCGATAGCGAGCGCGAGCCGGAACCTGGCCCGGGAGCGGGTGGGGAACGTCACCCTCGAAGACCGGATCCGGCAACGGTGCTCGGTCGCGGTCGGCGACTTTGCGATGGCCGATCTCATGCGCTTTGCCGGCGACCCGGTCGAGTCCGGGGTTGCCGCGCTTGCCTGCCGGGCACCGATCGTCGTCGATATCCGGATGGTGCAGGCGGGCATCCTGAAACGCGGGCACGCAAGTGAGATCGTCTGCGCCCTCGACTACGGCGAGGATATCGCCCGCGAGCGCGGGATCACCCGGACGTCGGCGGGATTTCTCGCCCTGCGCGACCGGCTGGATGGGGCGATCGTAGTGATCGGGAACGCTCCTTCGGCGCTTCTCGTCGTCTGCGAGATGATCCGGGAAGGAGTCCGGCCGGCGCTGGTCGTCGGGACCCCGGTGGGGTTCGTGAACGCCGCGGAATCGAAGGAAGCGCTCCGCGCCCTTGACGTGCCGTCGGTCTCGAACGCCGGTACCCGGGGCGGGACGCCGGTCGCGGTGGCGGCGACAAACGAGATCATCACGATTCATGCTGAGCGTGGAGGTCATGCGGGACCCGGTTACTGACTTCGAATACCCCGCGGCATGGGTGGCGGCCTGCCGCTCCCCGGACCTTCTCGACGACGTCCGGCGGGGCGTTGCGGTCCTGACCGCGTCCGGATCGGTTCTCCGCCGGGGGTTCACGACCGGGACGACGGCAGCCGCGGCCTGCAAGGCTGCGATCCTCTCGCTCGCCTGCGAGACCGTTCGAGAGGTGGACGTCACCCTCCCCTGCGGCATCGCGGTCCGGCTCCCGGTCGACGGCTACCGCGGGCGGGCGTCCTGCCTGAAGGACGCCGGGGACTACGCCACCGACGTAACAGGGGGACTTGAGTTCGTGGCGATGGCGGCCCCCTCCCTCTCGGGCGGAGTTCAGTTCGTCCCCGGCGAGGGCATCGGGAGTTTCTCCCGCGACACACCCCGCCACCGGCAGGGGACGGCCGCGATAAGCGCTCCGGCGCTCGACTGCATCCGGCGCTCCATCGACGAGGCGGTGGAGGAGGCGGATCTCGGCGGGGTCACGGTCATCCTCACCATCCCCCGGGGGGCGGAGGTGGCGCAGAAGACGCTGAATCCCCGGGTAGGGGTACATGCGGGGATATCCGTCCTCGGGACGACCGGGTTCGTGGAGCCCTGGGACGATCACGTGACGGAGGGGGTGGTCGACCGGATCGCCCACGCTCCCGGAGCGGTCGTGCTGACGACCGGCAGGCTCGGCCTGCGTTACTCCCGTCTCCTCTTCCCGGAGCACGAGGCGATCCTGGCCGGGAACAACCTTGAGGAGGCGCTCCGGGCGGCCGGTGACGATACCGTGATCTGCGGGCTGCCCGGCCTGATCCTGAAGTTCATCAACCCCGATGTCCTCGAGGGCACAGGGTGCGCGACGGTGGAGGAACTCTCGGCGACCCCGCTCTGGGAGGAGACGGTTCGCCGGGAGCTTGTGGCCTTCCAGTCCCGCTACCCCCGCGTCCGGGTCGTGATCGTCGACCGCGACGGCCGGATCATCGGGGAGTCGCCGTGAAGATCGTCGGGGTGGGCTGCGGCCCCGGTATGCTGACCCCGGAGGCAGCGACCGTCATCGCGGGCGCATCGCTCGTTTACGGCTCGGCCCGGGCGATCGCCCTTGCCCGCGACGCCATCGCGCCGGGATCTGAGGTGCACGAGATCGAGGATTACCGGAGCCTCCGCTCCCTCCCGGCCCATGCTGTCGTCCTCTCGACCGGGGATCCGATGCTTGCAGGGCTCGGCTACCTTCCGGGCGAGGTCGTCCCCGGGATCTCCTCGCTCCAGGTCGCGTTCGCCCGCCTGAAGGTTCCGCTGGCGCGGGCCGCGGTCGTCTCCGCCCACGGGAAGGATCACGCCCGGGCGATAGCGGAGGCGCGGGAGGAGGTCGCCCGGGGCCGGGTCGTCTTCCTCGTCGCCGACCCGGCCTTCGACGTCGGGGCGCTCGCGGCAGCCCTCCCGCCGGAGACCCGGCTTGCCGTCTGCGAGGATCTCGGCTACCCAACTGAACGGATCGCCGTCGGGACGGCAGCAGAGCCCCCGGTGCCGCGGGGCGATCTCTTCGTGGTGGTGGCGGGGGAGTTTTAGAAGGCGTCCGATCCGGATACATCACCAGAGGATAGGGGATGCATCCCCTTCCGGATTTGAAGTCTCAGTAATTCGCTAATTTCGGTGCCCGACACTGAGCAATGCGGCTTCGTACAATTCGGTACCGAGGAGTTGATAACACCCGGCCACCGGAGTTCGCGTTCTTCGCGGCTCGCACCTTCGGTGCTCCAACTCCTTCCCCAGCGGGGGAAGTCGTTCTTCGTGTGAGGTGACGGTAGGCGCAGTGGCGAGATCTCACGCGAAGAGCGCGAAGCCGCGAAGGACGACAGGCCGAAAGGCAGGAGCGTGAGAAGCCATCAGGCTTCGAGCCGCGAAGAATGCGAAGAGATCGGTGGAATACTGAACGTCACGCTATTCCGCGGGTGGCTGGAACTACATGATCTACACTGTGGGAGCCGCGAGATCCGCCGCGGCGCTCTCTTTCTTCCGGAACTCGTAGCCCGAGCGGAGGAGATCGAGAAGGATCGCCTGGTACGCCCCCCGCCTGCAGAGTTCGAGGTGGTAGCGGTGCACCGTCGATTTCGTCCCGTACCTCGCCGGGACGTCGCTCCAGGCGCACCCGGTGGTGAGAACGTAGAGAATCCCGTTGAAGAGGTTCCGGGGATCGCGCCTTGGTCTCCCGATATGAGGTTTCTGGGGCGGGAGGTGTCTTTTGACGATCTCCCAGAGGTCGTCGTCGATCTCCCGAAATGTCATGAGCGCCGCATACCCCGGCGAAGCCTTATAGTTTTGGGACGCCTCAAGGGCTCACGCGGATTCGTAGTTCATGACGATGATCTCGCGGACCTCTCCCCGTTTCGACCCGTCGCAGTTGATCGCCCTCCTTGCCGGAACCCGGTCGATACGGTACCCGGCGTAGAGATCGTCGAAGAATGCGTCATCCGGGTCGGCGTTTCTCGGATCGGAGTTGCTCAGCATCAGTCTCGCCCCCTTTGCGTCGCAGCGTGCGTAGAATGCCCCCAGGCGCCTCTGCTCCTCGTCGGAGAACCTGTTCTTCGAGTACTGCGTGAACGACGACGTTTGGTTCAGCGGCCGGTAGGGCGGATCGAAGTAGACGAAGGAGTCTTTTGAGATATACGGCTCCGCCTGCGTGAAGTCGCCGAGATGGATGGTCGTGTTCCGGAACGCGAGCGAGTCGGTCAGAAGAACCTCTTCGTGCAGGATCTTCGGCGTTTTGTACCTGCCGAACGGGACGTTGAATCCGCCCCGGGAGTTCACCCGGTAGAGGCCGTTGAAGCACGTCCTGTTGAGGAAGATGAACCGTCCCGCCCGTTCGACCCACGCGTCGCCGTACCCGGCAAAGTCGATCTCCTTCTTCTCGCGGTTGAACGCCTCCCTGACAGCGTAGTAGTAATCTCTCCGCCCGGCATCGTCTTTCGAGAGAAACTCGTCCTCGACGCCGCGGAGGTAGTCGATGAGAGCGGAGACGTCGTTCTTCACGACGGTATAGGCGAGGACGAGGTCCTCGTTGATGTCGAAGAGGTGGCACTCCCTGAACGCAAAGGTGCTGTTGAAGTGAAAGTAGACCGCCCCGCCGCCCATGAACGGTTCGACGAAGACCGGAAGGGTTCCCTCGGCGAGTTCCCGCGGAACTCTCGCGGTGAACGCATCGAGCAGTTGCGTCTTGCCGCCTGCCCACTTGAGGAACGGTCGTGCGGTGGTTGTCGCCATCGGTCTCTTCTCATCGGGATGAATGCTGGAAGAGAGGTTGGCCTCGAAGGGCATTAGCGTTGTCCGTCTCGCGCATCGGTTTCAGCCGCTACTTACCGCCCGTCCGAACGCCCTGCTTTTGGGCTTTGTTGAACCTCTCCCTCAGAGGACGAATCACCTCCAGATTATCTATGCATCACCGATTCACGCGAAGAACGCGAAGTCTGGATGGGTACTGATGGACTCCTTCGCGTTCTTCGCGTCTTCGCGTGAGGCCACATCACTGACTTCTATTGGAAATCGGGTAGTATCCAGAGATTGTGGAAAGCATTTCAACCGCGCTGTTTTTTCAGCATCTTTTCGATCGCCCACCGGCCCCGGCCGAGTTCTCCTCCCAGGATCTCGACCGCCCTCTTCTTCGTCTCGCCGGACTCGATGAGCGCGGTGAACCGGGAGACGAGGGTCTCGCGGTCGGCGTCCGTCCAGGGTTTGCCCCGGTTCGCCGGCTCCCCGGTTCGCGGTGTCCGGAGCGTGGGGAGCAGACTGCCCGGCGTGACATCCCGCAGTTCCGCGATCTTCAGGTCGAAGACCTGCTTTGAGGCCTCGAACCCGGTTGCCCGGCGGTTGAGGCCGACGGCCGCCTTTGCCGTCGTAAATCCGCCGAGGAACATGTCGCAGACGAGATCGCCCTCGTTGCTGCTGTACTGGAGTATCTTTACGAGCAGCTCCGTCGGTAGTTCGTTCTTGTTCTTCGCCTGCCCCGGTTTGTACTCGCGGTTGATGCACCAGACGTCTTCGCGGTCGCGGTAGTTCAGCGACCCGTTCTCCGGCCCCTTCTCCCCGGCCCCGTAGCGCGACTCCAGGTTGAACGTCCGCTCGCCGCCCGGTTTTTCGTAGAAGAGGATGTGGTAGTGGGAGGAGACGTACTTTCTGCTCGTGTAGACGCCGAAGTTGTAGCGCCATATGATATGGTTGACCTCGCGAAGGTGCGTCCCGCGCAGTGCGTGGAGGATGTGGTAGAGGTTCGTGTAGCCCGAGACGATGTAGATCGACCCGCCCGGCCTTAGTATCCGTTCGGCTTCCCGTATCCAGTTATTGCTGAACTCCCCGTAATCGGATGCGGGAACCTCGATGTAGCCGTCGACGACGAACGCCTCGTCACGGTTGTAGTGCTGGTGCAACCGGTCGCCGTTGATGCCGTAAGGGGGGTCGGTGACGATCAGGTCGACCGAGTCGTCGGGGATATGCGCTCTTGTCCCCGCGATGCAGTCGCCGTTGTAGAAGACGTTGCCGTTGATCTCCTCGAATCTCATGTTTTCCCCGCAGGCTACAACGTATTCACGTTGGTCGTGCGAGCATAAGATACTCGTTATGGCCCCGTCTCTCTCCCTGTTGCCGGGAGGTAGCATTAAGACGGTTCACACGAACGAAAAACTGGCTACCAGGAATATAGCAGCCCCGGGAGTTTGGATCGTGGCACATTCAGAGGACTCAGAGAGTGCGTTACGCACCGTAGCGCCGGATCGGGGGGTTCACGAACGCATGGCAGCCATCATGGCCGAGAACGAGACACTCCGGCGCGAGAACGCCGCGCTGCAGTCCGTAAAGGACGCGCTCCGGGAGAGCGAGGAGCGTTACCGGCGCCTCTTCGAGGCCGACCTCACCGGGGATGTTGTCGCCGCCCCGGACGGTCGGATACTCTCCTGCAACCCGGCGTTCGCAAGGATATTCGGTTTTGCCTCGAGGGGAGAGGCCCCGGGTACCGATATCCGGGATCTCTTCGAGGATCCTGGTGACCTGGACCGGGTCGTCGCAAGCCTCCGGAAGGAAGGAAAGATAGAGAACGTGGGTCGGACACGGAGGCGCCGGGACGGAACCCGCATCCATATCGTAGAGAATGTGGTCGGGCGTTTTGGCCCCGGCGGCGAGTTACTCGAGATCCAGGGCTACATCTACGACGATTCGGAGCGCAAACGGGCGGAGGAGGCTCTCCGGGAGAGCATGGAGTGGTACCGCCAGGCGCTCGACAACCCGCTCATCGGCTACGCTCACTGCGAGGTCGTTGTCGATGCTGCCGGAAAGCCCGTTGACTACATTTACCTGGAGGTCAACCGGGCGTTTGAACTCTTTACCGGGCTTAGATGGGAAGAGGTCGCGAATCGTCGGGTGACTGAAGTTCTCCACCTGGATGAGGCTGCCGGAATCATTGCAATCTACGGGAACGTAGCGCTGACGGGAGAATCTACGGCGTTTCAGTACCCTGTGCCGACTCTTGCGAAATGGTTCGAGGTCACCGCGTTTTCACATCAACGGGGACGATTTACAACCTTCTTCACCGACATCACCGAGCGCAAACGGGTGGAGGAGGCTCTCCGGGAGAGCGAGGAGCGTTACCGGCGGCTCTTCGAAGACGATCTCACCGGGGACTTCCTCACCGTCGCGGATGGCCGGATAATCGCCTGCAACCCGGCGTTCGTCAGGATGTTCGGGTTTGATTCCGTAGATGATGCACTGGACACCAACATTCTGGATCTCTATGAAGATCCCCGTGATCGGGGCATGCTCCTCGCACGCCTGCAGAGGGACGGGAAGGTCGAGAACGAGGGGAGGGTCCGGAAGCGCCGGGACGGGGCACGCATCCATGTCGT
The DNA here is from genome assembly GCF_019669965.1 of Methanoculleus chikugoensis. Taxonomy (NCBI): domain Archaea; kingdom Methanobacteriati; phylum Methanobacteriota; class Methanomicrobia; order Methanomicrobiales; family Methanomicrobiaceae; genus Methanoculleus; species Methanoculleus chikugoensis. The sequence continues at coordinate 626,551 of NZ_AP019781.1, forward strand.
AGAGAACGTGGTCGGACGCTTCAACGCGGACGGCGAACTCCTGGAGACCCAGGGTTACGTCTACGACGACTCCGAGCGCAAACGGGCGGAGGAAGCCCTGCGCGAGAGCGAGGAGCGGTTCCGGGCGGTTCTCGAGAACTCGCTCGACGCGGCCTACCGGCGCAACCTCCGGGCCGACCGCTACGATTACATGAGTCCGGTTATCCGGGAGATCCTTGGCTTCACCCCGGAGGAGATGGCTGCGATGAGCCTTGAGGAGGTCATGGAGCGGATCCATCCCGACGACCGGCGGTCGGTCGAGGCGGAACTGGACGCCGCTGCCGCCTCAGCGAGAGGTCTCCTCGTATACCGGTTTCTGGCGAAAAGCGGGGAGTACCGCTGGCTTGAAGACCACCTCATGGTGATCCGTGATCCCGGCGGCCGGCCGCTCTACCGGGGCGGCATCGTCCGCGACGTCACCGGACGAAAGGAGGCCGAGGCGGAGCTCGCCCGGGTACACCGGGATCTCCGGTCCGCTCACCGGGAGGCGAACCTCTACCTCGATATCCTGACCCACGATATCGGGAACACGGAGAACGTCTCGGACCTCTATGCTGAACTGCTTGTCGACTCCGTGGAGGGCCAGGCGGCCGGGTACGCGGCGAACCTGAAGCGGAGCATAACGAAGAGCATCGAGATCCTCGGCATCGTCTCAAAGATCCGGCAGATTCATGCAGGGCCGCCCACGCTCCGGCCGACCGACCTCGATGCGGTCATCCGGACCGAGATCGACCACTTCCCGGCCGTCCCCATCAGTTACGAGGGTGCATCGTGCAAGGTCGTTGCCGACGGTCTCCTCTGCGAGGTCTTCACGAACCTGATCGGCAACGCCGTCAAGCACGGCGGCCCCGGCGTCGCCGTAACCGTCCGGGTCGAAGAGCAGAACGGCGAGGTGCTGGTGACGGTCGCGGATACCGGTCGGGGCGTCCCGGACGACCAGAAAGAGGAGATTTTTCACCGCTACGAGAGAAAGCAACGGGGCGTGGGCGAGGGGCTCGGGCTGTACCTCGTGCAGATCCTCATCGACCGATACGGGGGGAGGATCTGGGTCGAAGACCGGGTGCCGGGGCATCCGGAAGAGGGAGCGGCATTCTCCTTCTTGCTCCGGGAGACAGATGCCGTCCGTCCTTCCGGCCGTTGAGCGTTCACGTCTTCGTCTCGTTCTCCGTTCCGGCGGAACCTCGCCCGGCTGGCGGCGTCGGTGGGGGGGCAGGGGAAGTCATGCGTGCGCGGGAGAATCAGGCGAGATCCTGCCCGGAGCCGCACGCTCTCTCGGACACGAAATGAGATGAGCCGGTCGATGCCCGTCTTACCCGGTTTCCCGGATCACCGCCGTTCTCCACTCTACCCCGTGGAGCCCGGCTGTCGTCCAGGCAATCTCCTTCTGCACCGCCTCGCCGCCGTCGGCGACAAACCCGTAGACCGCAGTTCCGTAACGCTCGCCGGCGACCCGGCGGGCCACGTCGAGCAGGTCCGGGTAATCGGCGAAGAGCGGGTCTTCAAACGTCATCCTCCCGATCTGGGCCGGGTCGGTGTCGTAGATCACCCGTCCGTCCGTCTGGATGACCATCACCTGGTACGGGGTGCCGTTCGCCGCTGGTTCGGCGATGCCTGCAACCAGGGCCTCCGGCCGGAAGACGACGGAGGCGAACCCGGCAAAAAGCCCTTCGTTCGTGAAGATGGGTGCCACGATGACCGTCGCCGGAATGTTTTCCGCGACCGTGATCACCTCGCTCATGATGGGCCGCTTCGTCGCGAGGATGTGCCGGATATGGGCCTGGCCACCGATCTCCGCACCCTTGATATCGCGGTACGCCGCCGGTTCGGCGGCGAGAATCGTGCCTTCTGCGTCGCTGACCGTGCAGTCGACGATCGACGGGTCGGTGGCGGAGAGGTTCGCGAGGATTCCGTGAGCGTCGGCGTCGGAGAGATTGGTCTTTCCGAGTTCGAACGCGGCATGCGCCAGGCGGTTGTCCAGGGCCTCGAGCGCCGCCGTGATGTCGGACTGCAGGTGGATGAGGAGCGTCGCGGCATCCTCCTCGGCCACGGAGACAGGCGGCGGCGTCGGCTGGTTCAGCGCAGCAAAACCGGTGCCGACGGCGACCAGGACCGCCAGAGCGGCAACGATCCACGGATATGATTGAGAATTCATCAAAACCACTCGGTACAGAAAAAAGGATCGTGGAAAATTTAAGGTCTGTGAAACTACTTTCGTTGTTGGCTATGCCGTCACCGGGGTGTCCTGCCCCGGAGCCGCTTTTTATGCACCCGCCATCCCACGACGCCGGCCAGAACGGCGACGACGATCGCGGCCAGGATGCCGATCCCGAGCGCGGGGTTCTGCTGGTAGACGTCCAGGAGCATGTCGGAGCCGAGGGCAAAGGCGAGGCAGGAGGTGAGCGACCCGGTGCAGACGCAGGCAAAGACCCTGCCCTTCTCCAGCCCGAGCAGCCGGCCGAGAATCGATCCGTTCATCGCCCCGGTCCCCTGGAGCGGGAAGAAGACAAAGAGAATGAGCCCGATCGTCGAGAACTTCCGGAGCCAGGGCTGGCTCTCGGTGTAGTTCCTGCCGATCGTCATCCCGCTCTCGAGGAGCCGGCCGATGAGCGGGATCTTCAGCGCCAGGTCGAAGTTCCAGACGACGAAGAGTGAGACGGCCACGTCGAGGAGGAAGATCACGGCCGTGATGAGCCACCAGGGGTAGCCCGCCAGGATCGCGAGCGGGATGATCGTCTCCTTCCCGGCAGGGGGGACAAAGTAGGCAACGATTAGCCCCGAGATGATGAGGAATCGCTGGTAGGGCTCGATCAGGTAGAGCGCCGCAAAAACGGCCGGGATGATGGCAAGCGGGAGAACGAACTTTATGGAGCCGGCAAGGTAGGGGTTTGCGAGAAGGTCTTTGTAGCTCTCCGGTCCGGGTGTATCGGTCATATCGTCTGCGCTCATGGGTCGATCTCCGGCAGGGAGATACTCAGTTCAGATTGGGGTTTAGGGGTTAATACGTTATCTGCAGAGATTCCAGCAGATTCAAGTTCATGGAGCGCAAGGATAGGTAGCATGACCCCTGTTCCCGTTACCCGGCCGCCCCGCTCCCTCCCTGTTGTCGATGCCGGCACCCGGGAAAGCGCGCTCTGCACGATTGCGAACGTCGCGACTGCACTCGAGACCCTGCGCGAGGTGAGGAAGCACGTTCGCGGCGACCACAAGCGGCGTCTCGACGACGTCGCGGTGGTCCTCCGCGTCGTCGCGCTCGACGCCCAGGCGACCTACGCGATCACCGACGAAGAGGCCCGGTCGTTCATTCGGGACTGCCGTTCGAGGTGAGGTCGCCGGGCAGCACCGGTTCGGTGAGGGCGTGGACGAAGCGTTCCCACCGGTCCGCACCGCCCCCGACGTAATCCCGGACGATCCGGTAGCCCTGAGCGAGAGCCACCGGGTACGCCCGGAGCTCCTCGATGAGCCGGAGACGCACCTGTGCGGCCTCCGCCTCAAGGAGCAGAACATCCTGGAGGAGCCGGCACGCCTCCTCCCGCGACAGGGCGCCGCCGAGATGCCCGCGGGCTACCCGGGCGTTTCCCGTGAGGTTCAGGGCCGTGGACGCGGTAACGACGGCATCGAAGAGATCGGCATCCGCCTGCTCGAACCCGGCCAGGGGGAAGAGAACCTCCTCGAAGAACCGCGCGCGCTCGGGGCCGGGAAAGATCATCTCCTCCCCGAGCACGGCGGCCCCTTCGGCGACCGTCGCGAGCGGCGATGCGAGGGTGACGACCGAGTACTCGATCCAGCCCCGGGCACGGACGAGCGCCGCCTCCCGGATCGTCCGCATCGTGTGTCGGCCGGGGTAGCCCTCGTGACAGGCGTAGGCGAGTGCCCGGTCGACGGTGACCGGCAGATCGGCGTTCACCCGGACGAGGCTCGTCCCATTCCCGAGGTAGCGGATGAACGCCTCCCATGGCTCCCCGGCGGCGTAGCCGATCTCAAGCCGCTCCCCTGCCGGGAGCGGCAGGCGTTCGGCCGTTTTGCGACGACTTTCGGCAAATGCTGCCGCAAAGACCGATTCCAGCCGGTCGGGCGGGACGACGAACGAGTCCATGAACGCCCGGTAGCGGACGGAAAGGTCGCCGTCTCCCGGGAGACGGGCATCGAGCGCTGCATGGAGTTCGCTGTACCAGGCAGGGTCGTCCTCCGTCGCCGCGACCCCGTAGAGCGCCTCGGTCTCGGCATCGAAGGTGAGGTTCTCCCCCGCGAGGATTCCGGCACGGATCTTGAGCGCCCGGATCATCTCCCGGAGGTGGGTGTGGCGCATGCGCCCGGCTTCCTCCAGGTGGTCGGGATCGATCCCGTCCAGGGTGGCAAGGAGGTCGGCGGCGTACCCGGCGATCCGGTCCGGCGGGACCGTAACCGTGAGTGCCTCATCCTGCACCGCCGCCGGGCCGAAATAGGCATCCACGAAGACCGGATCGTGCACCCCGAGCCAGAGTGCGCATTTGACATAAAATCGCGCCACGGCGTCCATATCCCTGGTTTCGGCAGCGTTCTCTCCGGTGTACGTTGAGGGCTCCATCTGTCACCTCCTGCTGAATTATGCGCCCTCCGGCTACTTAACCGCCGTGATCCGCATCCGCCGACAGAGGGTTTAACCGGTTCTGCGCCTACTTCCGGGGTGATGCACGAGTCGCTCCGGCAGGTCGTCCACCTCATCTTCGGTCTCGGGATCGCAGGGTTCGTCCTCCTCTTCGACCGCGATCTCGTCCTCTCCATCCTCGTGCTTGCTCTCTTTGCGGGGTTCATCCTCTCCGACGCCATCTCCCGGGGCTATATCATCCCGGTCGTCTCGCCGATCATCGCGGGCCTCGAGCGGCGCGACGCCGCCCCCGGGAAAGGAGCGCTCTTCTTTGCGCTCGGAGCCCTCTTCTGCATCGTCTTCTTTGCAAAAGAGGTCGCCTTCATGGGGCTCCTGGTGCTCGCGCTCCTCGACAGCGTCACCACCCTTGCCGGTCTCCGGTTCGGCAGAACCCGGATATACAACCACAAATCGCTCGAAGGCACACTCGCCGGGTTCGCGGCGACGGCGATCGTGCTCGCTCTCCTCGTCCCGCCCGGGGTAGCCCTCGCGACAGCGGTTGCCGCGGCCGTCGCCGAACTGGCGAGCCCCGTGGACGACAACCTCGTCGTCCCGGTCGTGGCCTGCCTCGTTCTTGCGCTGCTGCTCTGAGTGCGTTGAACCGTCCGGTTCGATTAATGTATAATGGCCCATCCCGATCTCTCTTTTACCAGAGGTGAGGATCGATGAAACGCATCATTACAGCGATCATGATTGTCTTCCTCCTCTTCCCGGGATTCGCGGCCGCCGCTCCGGGGAACTACGGCAGCCCGGGAGGAGAGCAGGTCGGGAACGGCGAGACGAACACGGTGCCGGGGGAAGAGCAGCGGTTGAGGGCGGAGGAGAACGAGGCGTCCGGGGACCGGGTGCGGGCCGCGGAGAATGCGACCCCCCGGGAGGGAGAATTCGCCCCTGACCGTAACCAGGTCCGGCTCGCAGTCCACGCCCTGCTCGGCGCTGAGAACCGGTCCGGCGGCATAGGACAGAACATCTCCGCCATCGCCCGTGAGGTCAACAACTCGGTCCAGAAGACCTTCGAGGCCGAGGAGCAGATCCGCGCCCGGCATGGCTTTATACGGTCCCTCTTCGGGGGCGATACGGAAGCCGCCCGGCTGATCGAGGAAGAGACGCAGCGGAACCGGGAGCGGGCCACGGAACTCCGGTGCCTGATCGGGAACTGCACCTGCGATGACGCGACCCGGACGATGCTCCGGGAGCAGGTCCGGACGATCGAGCAGGAGCAGGACCGGCTGAGAACCATTGCGAGCGAGGAGATGCAGGTTCGCGGCCTTTTTTCCTGGCGGTAGAACCCCGGCCTTTTAATCCTCTTCTTTTGGCCTATCGCAGAGCGCGAGCCGATCGCACTCCGGGCAGGTGGTGAAGATCCCGCAGCCGGAGCAGTCTTCGCCGGTGCAGGGCTGGACCCGGATCGTGACGCTCGTCCGGGGGAACTCCCGCCGGACGTCGTCTTCCACCTGTTTCACGATGGCGTACGCCTCTTCGAGGGTTGCGGCCCGCGGGACGACCAGGTGAAGGTCCACGAACCGGTTCGGTCCCGATCGGCGGGTCCGGAGCCGGTGGAACCCGATGGCATCTGTGCAGTGCTCCTTGATGATCTCCCGGATCCGGTCCTCCTCGTCGGGGGGAAGGCTCCTGTCGACGAGATCCTCGAACGAGCGCCGGATGAGATCGAAGGCCGCCCGGAGGATGATCCCGGCGACCGCGAGCGCGATGAGCGCATCGAGCACCACAAGACCGGTCAGCCGGATCAGGATGAGCCCGACGACGACCCCGGCGGATGTGTAGACGTCCGTCCGGAGGTGCCAGGCGTCGCTCTCAAGCGCGATTGACTCGGTCTTCTTTGCCACCGTCATCAACCGGGAAGAGACGTACACGTTCACCCCAGCCGAGAGCAGCATGACGGCGATACCGAGCCCGAGCCCATCGACGTTCAGCGTCTCCTCGCCGCCGAGGAGGTTCTTCAACGCCTCGTTGACGATCAGAACGGCCGCCACGAGGATCAGGACCGCCTCGAGGAGCCCGGATATACTCTCGTACTTCCCGTGTCCGAAGGTGTGGCACTCGTCGGGCGGCCGGGCCGACTGGCGAACCGAAACGTAGGCGATTGTCGCGGCGACGAGGTCGATGGCGGAGTGGATTGCCTCGGATATGATGCCGACCGATCCGATGGCAAATCCGACGGCGAGTTTCGCCACCACAAGGAGCGAGTTCGATGCGACCGAGAGGCGTGCGGTCTTCTCTTTGAGCGCGCTGTCCCTCTCCCGGATCTCCTGCTCCCTCTGAGCAACCATTCCCATGATTGATGAGTGTTCGCCCTCTGCCGGGATAGGTTTTGTCGTGCCGGAGGAAGGGGGGGTAGTCTTGCCGGCCGCCGCTCAGTCCACCGTGAGGATGATGAGCGAGTCGGTCCCTTCGCGTCCGGGGGAGACCCCTTCGGTGAGGATCACGCGCTCGCCGGGCCTGATCAATCCAGAGTCCCGGATCGAGTCGAGGATCGCCCCATGCCAGTACTCCTTCTCGCTCCGGATCAAGAACGGGCAGACCCCGTAGGAGAACGCCAGGAACTTCAAGGTGCTCGGGTTCCGGGTGAATGCGAGGATCCAGGCCTCGGGCTTGAACCGGGAGATGTTCCGGGGGGTGCTCCCGGAACGGGTGGGCGTCAGCACGAGCCGGATGCCGAGCGCATCTATCGCCTCGATGACGTTCAGCGAGACGACATCGTTGACGGTGATCTTCTCCCTGCCCTTCCCCTGCCGGAAGTAGGCAAGCGGGCTGCACCCCGCCCCGATGCCGGGTCGCTTCTCCTCGGTCGACCGGGCAATCTTTGCCATCATCGCGACCGTCTCGACCGGATACTTCCCGATGGACGTCTCCTCGGAGAGCATGACCGCATCCGTCCCGTCGAGGATGGCGTTTGCGACGTCAGTCACCTCCGCCCGGGTGGGCCGGATGTTGTCGGTCATCGACATCAGCATCTGGGTGGCGGTGATCACCGGGCGGCCGAGGATGTTAGCCTTCTGGATGATCTGCTTCTGCACCGTGGGGACGTCCTCGATCGGCGTCTGGACCCCGAGGTCGCCCCGGGCGATCATGACCCCGTCGGTCTCCCGGAGGATCCCGTCGAGGTTTGCGAGCGCCTCCTGCCGCTCGATCTTGGCTATCACCCGGATGGACTTTCCGGACCGGGCGGCATACTCCCGTGCCTTCAGGATATCCTCCGCCCGCTCGATGAAGGAGATGCTGAAGGTGTCGAGCCCTTCGGCGAGCCCGAACTCGATGCACTCGAGGTCCCGGTCGGTCACGGCGCTGAGGGCGACGATCCCCCCGCCGCCGACGAGGCTCATCCCCTTGCGCGAGAGGAGGGGGCCGCCGATGACCACCGTCGCCCGGACCTCGTTCTCGGCAACCTCATCGACCCGGAGCTGGAGGAACCCGTCGTTGAGGAAGATGGTGCTCCCCTCCGAGACCAGCTGCGGGAACTGCTCGAAGTCGACGGGGATCCGGGATGGATCGCTCGACGCCGGGGCGGTCGTGAGAGTGACGGTCTCGCCTTTGTGGAGTTCCAGGGGCTCGTGTGCGAGATCGCCGATCCGGATCTTCGGCCCCGGCAGGTCGAGCAGGATCGTGACCGGGCGGCCCGTATCCTCCGCGGCGGTCCGGATGTTCCGGATGTTCTCCCGGTGCTCGTCGAACGATCCGTGGGAGAGGTTGAGCCGTGCGACATTCATGCCGGCGAGGAGCATCCGGGAGAGCACTTCCCGGGATCGCGATGCGGGCCCGATGGTACAGACAATCTTTGTTTTATGGTCGGGCAGGCTCATCCGCTTCCGTTTCGCCTGCTCGGATATCCGGTGCAGCACCTCTTCGAGCATCATAGAGTACTCTTCGGGTACCGTCACCGGATTAACCTTCTCCCCGGGGATGGTCGGTCACCGGAAAAACGAGCGTTGGGCGCCGGAACGCCGGTCAGGTGGGGATGCGCTCGCCTTTCGCGGGGGAGGTATCCTCCGGCTCCCGGACCGGGATCACCGCGAGCGCCCGTCCGCTCTCGGCGCTGTACTCCCCGATACGGCGATGGACGTGCTCGACCATGCCCCCGGTGGTGATGATAAGCGAGTTCTCCCCGATGAGGGCTTTAAGAATGCATTTGTCGATGACGCCGTAGGTGTAGTCGAGGAGGATCCGTTCCCGGTTGGCGAACTCCTTCGCGCGGGTGCCCATCGCCCCGACGTGGTCGACCGTCCCTTGCTCGATGAGCCGCCGCACCTCGTTGCCCCCGGTCAGGTCGGCGTTGCAGAGGTAGATCCTCCCGCCCCCGTCCCGTGCCGGTGTGTGGCCGTGCATCGCCCGCTCGATCCGGTCGGTGAACTCGAGCACGCTCTTTGGAGGAGCGTCCCGGTCGATGACGCCCCGGAGACCAAGTTCGTTGTAGAGGTCGAGGAGGGCGGGAGGTTTCAGCCTGGCGGACGCGAGGAGGGCGTGGTCGGAGAAGACCGCTTCCGGCGGCCCCCGGGCGAGGACGCTCCCCCGTTCCATGAGCACGACCGAGTCGGCCCAGCGGTAGGCGAGTTCGACGTCGTGGGTGGATACGAGCACCGTCCGGCCGGAAGAGGCGAGTTCGTCGAGGAGTTCCATCACCTCCTCGGAACTTGCGGGGTCGAGGGTGTTCGTCGGTTCGTCGAAGACGAGGACCGCCGGTTCCATCGCGAGGATGCCTGCGATGGCGACCCGTTTCTTCTCGCCGCCGGAGAGGTGATGGGGCGGCCGCTTCTCGTAGCCCCGGAGCCCGACGTAGCCGAGCGCGTCCCGCACCGCCCGCCGGACGGCGTCGGGGGAGAGGCCGAGATTCACCGGCCCGAAGGCCACGTCCGCTTCGACGGTCGGGGCGACTATCTGGACGTCGGGGTTCTGGAAGACGAACCCGACCCGCCGCCGGAGTTCGCGGAGGCTCCGGTTGTCGTAGGCGAGCGGTCGTCCGTCGAACCGGATCACGCCCGAGGCCGGCCGGAGCATGCCGTTGAGCATCAGGAGAAGCGTCGATTTCCCGGCGCCGTTCGGCCCGACGATGGCGGTCTTCGAACCGGCCTCGATCCGGACGCTCACCCCGGCAAGGGCGGCGGGGCCGTTCGGGTAGGCGTAGGCGACGTTCTCGGCTTCAAGTAGCGGTTCCGTCATACGAGCACCACCCCCCCGGTGGAGAGCGAGACACCGAGGACTGCCGAGAGGTAGAGGAGGCCGCCCGCGAGTGCGTGAACCGAGACCGGCCGTGTTTCGCCGGGGATGCCGAGCCTGCCGTCGTAGCAGCGTGCGTCCATCGCAAGAACCAGAGATTCGCCGCTCTCCCAGGTTCTGATGAAGAGCGCTCCGGCGAGCATCCCGAAGGAATGCACCGACTCCCGGAACCTCCTGTAGCCGAGCCGCATCACCTGCGAGCGGTAGATCTGGCCTGCTTCCTCGATGAGGATGAAGATGAACCGGTAGGTGAGCATGGCGAGATCGATGAGGACGGCGGGAACCCTGAGTTTCCGGAGGAGGTCGAAGATCTCGGTCATCGGCGTCGTGAGCGCGATGAAGTAGAGCGAGCACATGCCCCCGAAGACCCGCGTGAGGAGGAGAAGGGCGAGGTTCGCGCCGTCCGCCGTGACTGCGAGGGGGAGGCCGGGGACCTCGAGGAGCACCGCCCCGCCGCCGGTGATGAAGAGGATCACGACGATGCTCATCGCTGCAAATGAGACCGGGACGAGGAGGAGTTTTGCGTAGAACCGTGCCGGGATCTTTGCAAGGACGAGGACGGCGGCGCTCATCGAGGCCGCGACGAGCAGGGGGGCGACGGGACCCGGCGACGAGACCGAGAGCAGGATGCTTGCAAGCCCGATGAAGAGTTTGAGCCCCGGGCTCGTCTCCCGGAGGTTGTTGGTCTGGGCAAAGTCTTCAAGCACCTCGTACATTGCATTCCCCTATCTTTTTGCAGGAGTGCCGGAAAGATCAGGCGGCCTTCCTGCCGGCCTGCCAGTAGCCGAAGATGTAACCGATGATCACGGCGCCGATGGCGGCCTGCAGGGCAAAGAGGAGCGACTCGATCTCACCGCTCGGGGGCTCCCAGAAGGGCTCGATCCAGGGCTCGTAGCCGGTTGCTTCGATGAGCCCGGCGGCCTCGCCGTCGGCCCCGCCCCAGGCTTCCTGCCCGGAGGCCTGTATCGCGGCGTTCTGGACGAGGAAGACGGCGGCGAAGACGATGATGAGCGCGGCGACCGCGATCTCCATGGCATACTTCATGCTGCGGCCTCCCGGAGTTTGTTGACGCCGCTCTCGGAGAGCAGGTTTAAGCGCGTGAGGATCTCGGGTTTGAGCTGGACGATGTACTTGAAGACGAGCATGATGATCGCGCCCTCGATGATGGCGAGCGGCACCTGGGTGACGGCGAAGATCGCGGCGAATGCCGAGAACGCCCCGAAGAACCCGGTGGTCCCGGGGAAGGCGAGCGCGAGCTGGACCGAGGTGACGACGTAGGTGACCAGATCCGCGAGGGCTGCGGCGATAAAGACCGTCGCGTAGGTGTTTGCGCCCGCCCGGGTTCCGGCCTTATAGATGAGGTAGGCGACGGCGGGTCCTGCGATCCCCATCGAGAAGACGTTTGCCCCGAGGGTGGTGATCCCGCCGTGCGCGAGGAAGACCGCCTGGAAGACCAGGACAATCAGCCCGAGGACGGCGGCGATGCAGGGGCCGAAGAGGATGCCCCCGAGCCCCGTCCCCGTGGGATGGGAGCAGCTCCCGTTGAACGAGGGAAGTTTGAGCGAGGAGAGGACGAAGACGAAGGCGCCTGCGACCGCGAGGAGCGGCAGGGCGTCCCGCTTCTCCTGCACAAGTTTGTTCAGCTGGTACAGTCCGATGACGATGAAGGGCAGGGAGATAAGAATCCAGATCTCCCACCAGGGGCTCGGCAAGAATCCTTCCATGATGTGCATGATACCACCAGTGGCTGCCGCCGTGAAGGCAAGCAGAACAAATTTATTTTACCTAAGGCAAATCTATTTGATATGATCTGGTTATCTCCGGTCATATTTATCTTCTGCGGTATTCAACACTAGAGGAACGTTATGCGCCATATTCCAGTGATTGTCGTTGCGGGAACCCACAGCGGCTGCGGCAAGACCACGCTTGCAAGCGGCCTGATGGCGGCGCTCGCCGCCCGGGGACTTGCCGTTCAGCCCTTCAAGGTGGGCCCGGATTTCATCGACCCCACGCACCATTCGGCTATCTGCGGCCGGACGTCCCGCAACCTCGACCCGTTCATGATGGGGGAGGCGGGGGTGCGGGAGACGTTCGTCCGTGCCTCTGCCGGGGCCGATATCGCCGTCGTCGAGGGTGCGATGGGGCTCTTCGACGGGCTCGAAGGAACCGATACCGCGAGCACGGCGCATGTCGCAAAGATTCTCGACGCCCCGGTTCTTCTCGTGGTTGACGCGGGGGGCGCGTCGCGGAGCGTCCATGCCATGATCCGGGGCTACGCGGGGTTTGATTCGGCCGTCCGGGTCGCCGGAGCCATCTTCAACCGGATCGGGAGCCCCCGCCACCTTGCCATGATCGAGGAGACGAAGAGCCTCCCGATCTACGGGGGGATCCCGCGGCGAACGGATCTTGTGGTCGAAAGCCGGCACCTCGGACTCGCGATGGCGGCCGAGACGGGGATGATGGCGCGGTTCGGCGCGGTGGTCGAGGAGACGTGCGATCTCCCCGGGCTCATCGACCTCGCCCGGTCGGCCCCGCCCCTCCCGGCACCGGCGGAGGCCCCCGCCCGGCCGGAATCCGGGGTGCGCATCGGCGTCGCGAACGATGCGGCGTTCTGTTTTTACTACGTGGACAACATCGACCGGCTCGTGCGGGCCGGGGCGGAACTGATCTTCTTCTCGCCGATGACCGACCGGCTCCCGGACGTGGACGCTCTCTACCTCGGGGGCGGCTACCCGGAGCTCCACGCGGAGGCGCTCTCCTCATCCCGGTGCCGGGAAGATCTCCGCCGGGCGGCCGATGACGGGATGCCCGTCTATGCCGAGTGCGGCGGGCTCATCTACCTCACCGAACGCCTTGCGACCGACGAGGGGGATTACCCGATGGCCGGCGTCCTCCCGGCGGCGGCGGAGATGACGGGCCGCATCCAGGCCCTCGGGTACGTCGAGGCCCGGGTTGTCGGGACAGCACCGATCCTTGCCCCGGGCTCGGCCTTCCGGGGCCACGAGTACCACTATTCCCGGCTTGACTGTGCCCGTGACGCCCGGTTCGCCCTGGAACTCCTCCGCGGGCGGGGTATCGACGGGGGCCGGGACGGGCTTACCGCGCAGAACGCGGTCGGACAGTACACCCACGCCTACTTCCCGGAGGGGTTCGCCGAACGACTGGTCGAGGCGGCCGGAGCATACCGGCGGACGTAAGGGGACGTTGCCCCCCAACGACCGCCGGCGCAAAAAAGTGTCAGGCGGTGACGATGATCGTCCCGTTGATCCCGGTTGTCTGTGACTGGTAGGTGTAGTTGCCTGCGGCGTTGAAGGTGTAAGTATAGGAGTCGCCCGGCGCAAGCATGCCGGAGTCGAAGAACCCCGTTGCCCCGGTCGCCGATACGGTCTGGTTCGTGGAAGCGTCGTTGGTCCAGCCCACCGTAGTTCCGGTCGGAACGGTGAGCGTGTCCGGGACGTACCCGCTCTCGGTGATGGAGACGGTCTCGTCAGCGACGACGGCCGCCGCCGCCGGGGTTCCCGGCGGGGTCTCCGTTGCGTTCGCGGCAACGGTCGTTGCTGCCGCCCCGGTCTCCATCGGTGTCTCCGTTCCTGTTATCATCGTGGTTGCGGTTGCCGCCGGCGTTCCTGTCTCCATTGGTGTCTCCGTTCCTGTTATCATCGTGGTTGCGGTTGCCGCCGGCGTTCCCGTCTCCATCGGTGTCTCTGTTATTGCTGGCGTTCCTGTCTCCATCGGGGTCTCGGTGAGTCCCGGTGTCGTGCCGGGTGTCACCGTCTTGTTGCCCGATGGCTGCACACACCCTGCGATCATGATGCTCGCGATCACCATGAGAGCAAGGATACCAAACATCCTCTTCATGTGGTGGACGATGCTTCTTGGCGTAAATAAACTTTACCCCTCGCATGAAAACTGAAATCCGTGGTTTAAATCCGTCGCAGCAGCACCATGTCCGGCCGCCGGGGTATTGGGATTTCCTCATGGGCTCGTTAGCCTGTTGTGTTCATCAAACACCCCATTGGGCTGAATCAGTGGCACTGTGCCCCTGTTTCGGTGCGCCGCCGGGACGCCCGATCCCGTCCGGCCGGCACCGGAGCGGGGTGGAGTTCCCGCCTCCGAACTCCTCTGAGGTTCGGAGAGAGGGGGGCCGCACCGCGGGGCGTTCATTCTTCCCTTCCGCCCGGCTATAAGGTATTTATAGCCGGGTACGGATAGGGGGTTCTATGGGGGCACTGGACAGGCGCAGGTTCGGGAAGACCGGACGGATGGTCACCGCCGTGGGCCTTGGGGGAGAGGGCATCCTCAGGACGTACGGACGGCATGCCGAAGCAAACGCCGTCATCATGGAAGCACTCGATCAGGGGATTGCCTACTTCGACTCGGCGAAGGCCTACGCGGGGAGCGAGGACTACTACGGCGAGGTCTGGAGGAACCGCCCCGATCTCAGGGAACCGGTCTTCCAGGCAAGCAAGTCGGCGAGCAGGGCGCATGCGGACGCCGAGACGGATCTTACGGAGACTCTCCAGAGGATGGGCATCGAGACCCTCGACCTCTGGCAGATCCACGATGTCAGGACGTTTACCGATATCCGGGAGGTCGAGGGGCCATCCGGTGCCCTTGAGGCGTTCGTCGAGGCGCGGGAGTCCGGCATCGTCCGGCAGATCGGGGTGACGGGGCACCACGACCCGGACGTCCTCTCGCACGCGGTGGAGACCTGGCCGGTCGATGCCGTGATGCTGCCCGTGAACCCGGTCGAGGAGGCGCTCGGGGGGTTCCTGGACACGACGCTCCCCGTCGCACGGGAGCAGGGGGTCGCGGTCATCGGGATGAAGGTGCTCGGCGGGTCGAACTACCTCGCCCCCGATGCCGGGGTGACGCCCGAAGTCCTCGTCCGCTACGCCCTTTCTCGGGAGGTCTCCGTTGCGATCGTCGGATGCTCGACGGCCGCGGAGGTGCGGGCGCTTGCCGCCGCCGGCCGGAGCGGCCCTCTGCCCGACGACGAGGCGGCGGCGCTCGTCGAAGCGTTCCGGCCTCATGCCCGCGAGTTCGCCTACTACCGCGGATTCCAGTGAGGCGGCCCCGGCAAAACCTTCTTCTGCAACCGATATAACCCGGCGGCGCCAACCTACGGGGGATGAGCAGTTCTCTCTATGGAGATGAATCAGCATGACGACCGGAAACCCGCATCGGCTCCGTGCCTTCCGGAACCGCATCGCCGCATCGCCGGACGCTATCCTCGTCCTGGTCGCACTTGTCATATTCATGGATATGGCGATCTACGGCCTCCTCATCCCGGTCTTCCCGGAGTATGCCCCCCGGCTCGGGGTGGACGAGTCGTTCGTCGGGATTATCTTCGGGCTCTACGCCGCGATGCTCCTCCTCTTCTCCATCCCGATGGGCCTCCTCTCCGACCGGGTGGGGCGCCGGCCGCTCATCGTTGCCGGGATGCTCCTCCTCGCTCTCGCGACGGCACTCTTCGGCTTCTCTGCCACGGTCACCCACCTGATCGTTGCCCGGGCGGTCCAGGGGATATCCGCTGCCGCCACCTGGTCGGCGGGGCTTGCCCTCATCGCCGAGACCTGCGACCCGGCACGGCTCGGCGAGAGGATGGGGATCGCCCTCTCGGCGGTCGGGTTCGGGACGGTCATCGGCCCGGTCCTCGGGGGGCTGCTCTTTGAGTACCTGGGTTACACCGCGACCTTCCTCGTCCCGGCGGTGCTCGTGGCTGCGGTCGGTCTTGTGGTCCTCGCCGTCCCGGTGCGCACCTGCAGGCAGAACGATCGGTCGACGATGCTGCCCGGCAAGAACCGGCGCCTGCTTGCCGCCTGTGCGGTCGTGGTCGTCGCGGTGGCCGCGACCTACGGCATCGTGGATCCCTATCTCCCGGTCCACCTGCACGCCGCCTTCTCGGCGTCCCCGGCAACGATCGGGCTTGTCTTCGCAGTCCTTGCGATCGCGGCCATCCTCGCCCAGCCGGCCGCAGGGAGGATCTTCGACCGCCACGGGGGGAGCCGCCACCTCATCGGCGGCGGCCTTCTCCTCTCGGCAGCCGCAATCGTCGCTGCCGTGCAGGCTCCCGCCCTCCCCCTCGCCACCGCCGCCGTCTTCGTGCTGGGGCTCGCCCTGAGTTGCGCCATCGTCCCGGTGATGCCGATCCTCGCCGGCATCTACCGCGACCACGGTTCGCAGGGCGCTGCTTACGGCATCTACAACACCTTCTACTCCCTGGGTCTTGCGGCCGGACCGTTTGCGGGCGCCGCCCTTATCGGCCGGGTGCCGCTGCCGGCGCTCTTCCTGCTGCAGGCCGGAGCCCTCGCGATCACGGGGGCTGCGGGCTGGCTTGCCGCCGGGAGGGCCGGACGGCGATGAGCCTGCGTTACCTTCATTGCGGCCGCGCGTGAACAGGTACCCCGCTTCAGACCGGGACCCATCATGTCACGTGAATATTTCCACCGCCACGCACCCGAACTGCTGATCGCTTTCTTCGGCCTCATCTTCCTGGTTGCGGCCTTCGGGGAGATCGGCGGGGAAGCGGGAGCGTTCCTCACCTCGGCGCTCGATGTGGCGCCCTTCGTCATCCTTGCCATGCTTGTTTATCTCGCCAGAACCCGGCACCCTCTGTTCCGGTGGATCGCCGTCCTCTGGCTCCTGGTCGTGGTGGCCGGGCTTGCGGCTATTGCGACGGGGTTCGGCGCCATAGCGATCCTGCCGGCCGGGATGCTCGAGGCCGAGGAGATCGATCCAGAGACGGTCGACCTTGCCCTGGCCGCACAGGTTGCGCTTCTCCTCCTCGGCGTCCTTGTTGCGGGGCTTGCAAGCCTCGTCGGGCTCTCCCGCCGGTTCAGGGGATGGCTCGCGGGGTATCTCCCGTTCGACCCGGACTCGCTTCTCCATACGGTCGCGCTCGTGGTCATCCTCGCCATGATCCTCATCCCTCCCGTACCGCTCCTTGTCGCGGGGGTTCCGCCCCTCCTCTCGGCGCCGTTCCTCGACCTCCTGCTTGAGTCCGGAGACCTCTTCGCGGAATCGGTCACGCTGAACGCCTACACGCTCTTCTGGACACTCGTCGGCTCGTTCTTCATCGCCGGAGCATTCGTCCGGCGGACGGGGCGCGAGACCCTCAAACGTCTTGGACTCGTCCGCCCGACGGGGAAAGAGGTCGCTTTTGCCGTCGGTGCGGGTCTCGTGCTCGTTGCCGTCTTCCACTTCGTCGACCCGGCGCTCGCCGCGCTGGCGGGCTGGCTCGGCCTTCCGGTCACCGACATGGAGGCCGTCAACCTGCTCTTTGCCGGAGCGCTCACGCTCCCCGGGGTCATCATGGCATCCGTCGCAGCGGGGTTCGGCGAGGAGGTGAGCATCCGCGGCCTGCTCCAGCCCCGGTTCGGCATCCTCCTCCCGGCACTCCTCTTTGCGTCGCTCCATGCGTTCCAGTACAGCTGGGACGGCCTCATCTCGGTCTTCCTTGCGGGGATCGTCTTTGCCTATATCCGGCAGTATACGAACACGACGACGTCGGCGATCACGCATACGGTCTACGACCTGGTGCTCTTCTCGATGATGCTGGTCGGAATATCGATCTGAGGGGTGAAACCCTTTTTTCCGAAAGAAATCAGTGCTTCCGGTATACTCTCGACCGATGATCTACTTCCACCACGACGATCAGAAGGACATCATCACAGATATTCAAAATAGCACGGTACTTTCCGACCCGCAGTGAATAGAAAGGGTTCTGGCCTCCTCCTTTCAGTTTCTTCACGTGCCGGGTGGGATCCGGTTCCTGAGCGAGCGCCTCCACCTCGTCGAGGATCCGGGTTCCGACACTCGCGGGCATCTTCGCGAGGTTCCGCACCACCGCCGCCGTGAGTCTTACTCTGTATCCCATACCGCCTGCAACTCGGCGCGCGCTTCTTCCAGGGTATACAGGCGGCCTGCCTTGATATCTTCGAGCGACTCCTCGATTCCCCGGATAGCCTCGGCGCTCAGGGGCTCTTCGTCCTCGGCGGTATTCATGAGCCGCCTGATAACATCGTCAAAGGTCTCGCGAGGGTACCGCTTCATCCCTGCCAGCCGCTCCTTCGTCTCCCGGGATACCCACACTGTGGTCTGAGACATACTATGATCTATAGTGGGCTATTGAATATCATCGTTGCGATCATCCTCGACACTTCTATGCGATGCTATCTCTTGCGCCGTAAAGACGGGGATCGAATCGTTTACCGCCCGATGTGGATCCCGTCGCAGAACGGCTTATTCCGCGATCTCCCGCACCCGCAGAGGGTAACCCGGTTTCTGATCGTGTAGGTTCTCCCGTCGGCGGACTCGACAGGGATCCCGCCGCGGACCCAGAGCGGTCCATGTTCACCCCTGGCGGGGTTTTCGATCACGACAATGGATTTTTCAAAAACAGGCTCGATCGCCTCACCGCTCTTTCGATCACGGAGAGCGAGCCGACCGGAGGGGCAGTTGCACGCTTCATCTATCGCCGTGTCCCGGGCGTCCGGGATATCGGACCGCTCCGTGAGGTTCCAGATTCCCCCGGCCCGCAGGCAGAACCGTGCGTGCGCACAGAGCCCTTCATAATCGGCCAGTTCCAGTTCCGGCCCGCTGATAACGGTGGGGTTCTCAAGATATGGTTCATCTCCGGCAGTTTCGATACCGTTAAAGTGAACCTTCGCGTGCGTCCCGTCGCAAAAGGGTCTGTTCTTCGAATGCCCGCAACGGCATAAGGCATATTCTTCCCGCAGGGGATACTCCCGTACCTTTTGCCATGAACGGCAGTCGCCCCTGTCATCGTTGGCGATCTCCATCACCATGAGCGGGACACCCCCGGTCACGATGTACGGGCCATTCGTGCTCACCCGGATCTTCATGACATCGCCCTCGGTAGCTCTTCTGCATGTTAATCTATGGGTGAAGGGGGCCGAACCGGGGAGTTCTCACGCTAAAGGGCAAAGAACACGGCACAGCCGGAGAATTACGATCGGAACTTGCAGGGCAGCCTCCGTGAAAGATCCGACAAAAGAATCAATCGTATGCTAAAACGCTGAGGGGGAGATTTGAACTCCCGAGGGGCTCAACGCCCCACGGGCTTTCCAGGCCCGCGCCCTACCGGTCTAGACTACCTCAGCAATGTGCATCATTAGTTGGCGGGATATTCTATTAATATTAGCTCCCGGCGTGCGCCTTCCAGCCGCGGGGATAGGTGCCGGCCCGCATCAGGACGGTGGAGGGCGCGACGACGAACCCCGGTTCCCCGGGCTTCAGCGCCGACGAATTGACGAGCCCCTTTCCGAGCCCGACGAGTTCGCCGCGCCCGGTCACGATCGCGACCGTCTCGCCTTTCGCAAACCCGCCCTCCTTCCCGACGACCCCCACCCCGGCGAGCACCGCACCGTGGCAGACGGCGTCGACGGCGGTGTCGCGGATGACGACCTTCGGGAGATCGGCGACGGCGGCCGCCGCGGGGAGGATCATCCTCCGCAGGGGTTCGGGATCGCCCTCCCGTGCGGCCGCAGCGGTATCCGCGAGTTCGTGGAGCGTGACGGCGGCGGTCTCGTCGAACGATCCCGAGCGTATCCTCCGGAGTTCCTCCATGTGGGCGCAGGTTCCAATCGCGTAGCCCATATGGATGCAGAGCGTCCGGATGTAAGTCCCGGCGTCGCACCTGACCCGGAAGAGGACGAGTCGGCCGTCTATGTCCAGAATCTCGATCTCCTGGATCTTCCTGATCCGGAGGTTCCTTTTCACCGCGCTCTTTCTCGGCGGCCGCTGGTAGATCCGGCCGACGAACTCCGCTGCCGCCTGCTCCACGGCCTCCCGGGAGGCGTCGCCGTGGAGACGCATCAGGCAGACATACTCCTTGTTGTGCGAGAGGAGAACCGGGGCGAGCCGGACGGCGCCGCCGAACATGACGATGAGCACCCCGGAGACCTGCGGGTCGAGCGTCCCGGCGTGGCCGACCCGCCGCCCGAGGATATCTCCGACCCAGGCGGTCACCTGGTGGCTGCTCGGCCCCCGCGGCTTGTCGACGACGACGATCCCGGATTCCGGGACGGAACTGTCCTGGCCGGTCAACCGTCTCACCTGCCTTCCGCGTAGCGGTTCAGCGCTTCAAGGGTTCCCGCGAGCGACCCGTCCCCGACGACCGCCGGGGGATGCCCGCCGGCCCGCATGGCATCGGCGGTGATCTCGCCGATGGCGACGAGGAGGAGGTCGTCGCGGGGCTGCCAGCGGGCTTCCCGGTAGGACATGGCGCTCGTGAAGAGGACGGCGTCGGCGGCGTCAAGTGTGAGTTCGGCACCCGTGGGGACGAGGGCGTAGACCCGCTCCTCCCGGACAGTTCCCCCGGCCGCGGCGATCGCCCCGAGGAGGCCCGGGTTCGGGACGTCTGCCCGCGGGATCCCGACCGTCCGGCCCCGGAGCCACTCCCCGAGGTAGGGGACGAAGTCCCGGGAGTAGAACGTGGGGAGGACCTCCGCCTCGATCCCGAACTCCCGGAGGACTTCGGCGGTCTTCGGCCCGATGGCGATCACCCGGGGCCACCGTTCGAGTTTCGGCCCGACGACCGCGGCGGGGAGGGCGCTTGAGAAGAAGAGGCAGTCGAACTCCCCGCGGTGGACGGCCTCGACGAACGCATCGACCCGCTCGGGCCGGAGTTCCGCCCGTAGCGGGGAGACCGTGTAGCAATCGTGGCCGTAGGAGGCGCAGAGGGCGCGGTCTCCCGCCGCCTTATTTTCGAGCCGGGTGATGGCGATCTTCATCGCTACAACCTTCGCCCCGGTGGAATATGACTGTATCGGGGAACGCAATTCGGTTGATTTATCCCCGCCTGCTCCGACCGTTAGTTAACGTGCTCGCGAGTATCGTGCTCGGGACCGCGGTCGGCATCGGTTGCGGCGCCGTGAGCGGCCTCGTTCCCGGGATCCATGCAAACACCGTGGCGGGCGTTCTCCTCTCCCTCCAGGCGCTCCTGCTCGCCTGGTTCGATCCGGTCTTCATCGCCTCGGCCATGTTCTCCACGCTCGTTACGCACACGTTCCTCGACAACGTCCCGGGCACCTTCCTCGGCATCCCCGACGCCGATACCTCGCTTGCGGTCCTCCCCGCGCATGCCCTCTGCCTCGAAGGCCGGGGAGAGGAGGCCGTCAGGATATCGGCTCTCGGGAGCGCCGCAGGCGTCGCCTTCTCCCTCCCGCTCGCGCTGGCCTTCGTCCTGGTGCTCCCCGCGCTCCAGCCGGCGATCGACTGGGGGATTGGTCTCGTCATCCTCGCCGTCGCCGGCTACCTCATCGTCGTCTCCGAATCCCCGGGGTGGGCGCTCGCGGTCTTTTCGGTCTCGGGTATCCTCGGGCTCTTCTCGCTCGGCTACTCCTTCCTCGCCTGGCCGACGGGCGGCGAGTCCGGGGTGCTGATGCCCCTCCTCTCCGGTCTCTTCGGGATCGCGGTCCTCCTCCAGGCATCGCACGGGGTGATGCCCGAACAGCACTTCTCGGGGATCGATCTTCCCGCAGGCGCTCTTTCCCGGGGTTCCCTCCTCGGCTCGGCCGCCGGCGCTCTCGTCGGCTGGCTTCCGGGCCTCTCGAGCGCCACGGCGAACGCACTTCTCACCTCGGTCGTCGGCTACGACTCCAACCCCCGGGAGTACATCCTTGCAACGAGCGCCGCAAACACCGTGAACGCCTTCCTCGGGCTTGCGGCCTTCTACGCCATATCCCGGACGCGAAGCGGGGTGATGGCGGCGATCGGGGCACTTTCGGAGATCCCGCCGGCGACCGCCATCCTTCTTGCGGGTGCGCTGGCCGCGGTCGGCGCCTATCTCCTGACGATCCGCCTCTCGTCGATGGCCGCGTGGTTCTCCGGCGTGAACATCACGAGACTCAACCACGCCGTCATCGTCTTCGTCGCCGTCCTCTCCCTCTTCCTCTGCGGCCCGTTCGGGGGGCTCATCCTCCTGCTCGCAACCGCCGTCGGCTATGTGCCGTCTCTCGTCAACATCCGCCGGGTCTACTGCATGGGCGCGATCATGGTCCCGGTGATGGTCTACTCCTTCGGTCTTGCCTGACGCTCTTATATCGACTGCCTCCCAATACCGTACCATGCTACAGCGCTACTGGTTCGGGGACGTCGACGAGGAGGGGTGCCGGGGGGCCGGCACCGATCCGGCCGCGCTCGCTGAGCGGGCGGCCGCGCTCCGCACCGGTATGGATTCATTCGTCCCCATCGACTGGGAGGCTGCCCGGGACTGCGGGGTCGTCCGGACACGGGAGGAGTACATCGACCTGCTCCGTTCCGTCTGCACCGTCCTTGCCCGGAAGAAGATCGCCCGGGCATACCAGGGCCGGGACGTCGAACTCCTCCAGATGGTCAGGATGCTCGACGAGCTCGACAACGTCATCAACCTCCTCTCGGAGCGTGCGGCGGAGTGGTACCAGGTCACGAACCCCTCGTTCTCCCGGAAGTACCGCAGTCTCCCGGCGAAGAAGATGCTCACCATCGTCCGGAAAGGAGCGAAAGGCGGCCTATCGGACGTCGCCGACGAGATCGAGCGGCTCGCCGGGGCGCGAAGCCGCCTGATGCGGGAGGTCTCGGCCCGGGCCGACGAGGTGATGCCGAATACGAGCGCACTCATCGGCGGGCTGGTCGCGGCCCGTCTCCTCTCCCGTGCGGGGGGGCTTGCCACACTCGCGAGGATGCCTGGGAGCACCATCCAGGTTCTCGGCTCGGAGCGGGCGCTCTTCTCGCATCTCCGGGGCGGGTCGCCGCCGCCGAAGCACGGGATCATCTTCCAGCACCGCCGGGTCCACAACGCCCCGAAGGATGTGCGGGGCCGGGTGGCCAGGGTGCTTGCGGCGAAACTCGCCATCGCCGCCCGGCTCGACTACTACCGGGGCGAGGCGGTGCCGGAGTTCCTCGAGGGCGCCCAGGCACGGATCGACGAGGCGGGGGTCGAGGCATGATCCGGCTCGGGAACATGCTGGTCTCGCCCGGCGAGGGCGGGGTCTACGGGGAGCGGACGCTCGACGGTTACCGGGTCTGGGACCCCTACCGGAGCAAGCTGGCGGCGCTCTACACCCTCGGCGGCGGGGTGGAACTCACCCCCGAGATGAGGGTGCTCTACCTCGGTGCGGCGAACGGAACCACGGTCTCGCACGTCGCCGACTATGTCGAGACGGTCTACGCGGTGGAGTTTGCGCCCCGGCCGATGCAGGATCTCCTCGAGGTGGCCCGCCGGAGGAAGAACATCGTCCCGATCATGGCCGATGCAGGGAGGCCGGATGAGTATGCCCCGTTCATGGAGGCGGTCGATCTGGTCTACCAGGACGTGGCGCAGCCGAACCAGGTCGAGATCGCGGAGCGGAACCTGGTCTTCCTCAAACCGGGAGGCCACCTAATCCTGATGCTCAAGACCCGGAGCGTGGACGTCCGGCAGGAACCGGCGGAGGTGCTCGCCGGGGCGCGGGCCGGGCTTGAGCAGCGCCTTGATGTCGTGGACGCCCGGTGGCTCGATCCCTACCACCACGACCACGCCGCGATCGTCTGCACCCTCCGGGAGTAGTATATATTAGAGGGGAGGGCGACTCCTTGACATGGACCGGGTAGTCTTCAACCCCTTCTCCCCGCTGATGCTCCTCTTCTTCTTCGGACTGCTCGCTCTCTTTCTCCTCGCCGTCATCGTCTTTCCGATCCTCTTTCTCTCGGCGATCGGGGCGACGTTCACGCGGCTCGGGTTCACCTGGTGGCAGGCGCTCTTCATCCTGCTCCTGACGCTTATCGGGAGTTTCATCAATATCCCGGTGAAGACGCTCGAGGGTCGGCCGGGGGCGCCGGCCTACGACCGCTACGCCGTGATGTACGGGCGGCTCTACCGGATTCCGCAGCAGGCGCCGCGGACGGTCCTCGCGGTCAACGTCGGCGGCGCCGTAATCCCCGTCCTGATATCGCTCTACCTGCTCTATGACTCGGTCATTCTCAGCGGCGGCTACCTGCTCTTCGCACTCGCGCTCGCCGGGGTCGCGATCGTGACGATCACAACGAAGCTCGTCGCCCGCCCGGTGCCGGGCCTCGGGATCGCGACACCGTTCTTTATCCCGCCGCTCGCGGCGCTCTTTGCGGCGCTGATCCTCTCGCTCTTTGCGGGCGGCGTCCCGGCCGCGACGGTGATCATCGCCTACGTGAGCGGGACGCTCGGCACCCTGATCGGTGCGGATCTCTTGAACCTCCACCACATTGCGGAACTGGGGGCGCCGACGGCGAGCATCGGCGGGGCGGGAACGTTCGACGGGATCTTTTTAACCGGGATCATCGCGGCGCTTCTGGCGTGAGGGGACAACCGACCGATCGCAATGAGGGACCGGATTGGGCCGGTCGCCTGTCCTACTCCCCCCGCAAGATCAATATCATCCGGGGTCCTCGGGCAATCGTCCAGAATCATGGGCCGAGGAGTCCCTGACTTGAGTCGGGGCAGTCGCCCCTCACGACCACAAATAAGGTTAAATAAGCCGCTACCCGGCGAGCTGATTCTATTCCTCACGGGAGATGCCCGCCTGCCGGAGGATGCGCACGAGCAGGTCGACGCTGATCTCTCTCCCGTGTGGGTTTGGGATGGTCAGAACGAGATCTCCTTTCACCATGAATGGGTGTCTGCCTCCCCGGCACGGTCCCTCGAATCCCAGGGTCTGAAGGTTCTTCACCAACTGGTTCCATGAGACGGGTCTGATCCTATGCTCCGGCACCCGTATCAACCCTGACGATCTCGCCCACTGTGCGGCCGGCGACAGGGGGCATCGGGAGGCCGCGCCGGAGCCGTATGATCAACCATTCGTCGATGACGCCGGCAAGGTTTCTCCTGCACTCTTCCAGCGTCCTGCCGGTTGCAAAGACCCCGGGAAGTTCCGGGATCTCTCCGTAATACGGTTCATCGTCCTCGATGATCT
This sequence comes from Methanoculleus chikugoensis, assembly GCF_019669965.1. NCBI lineage: Archaea > Methanobacteriati > Methanobacteriota > Methanomicrobia > Methanomicrobiales > Methanomicrobiaceae > Methanoculleus > Methanoculleus chikugoensis. The sequence goes on from NZ_AP019781.1 coordinate 651,376, forward strand.
CGTAGCGGGCGTGTTCGAGTGCCGCGGTGATATATTCAAGGATCATTGCACACGTCAATCGGATTTCCCGCGCATATAGGGTTTTGCTTTCCCTGGTCGAGCGGGATCACGACTGCTGCTGCTGGTCAATTCTTCAGGGCGGCCCCGATGACATACGGGCGCGATTCACTCCACGGCACGGTCCCAGAGCCCGGCAAAGACCCGCACCTGCCGGGCGTAGACATCCGCCGAGTCCTCCTTGTACTCGAGGGTCGTCGGGACGGCGGGGTGCCGCCGCAGCCGGGCGAAGACCGCTGAGAGATCGAGGCCGCCGTCAGGGTGGTCGAGTGCGAGGTGCTCGTCGGTGATCGAGTTCCGGCGGATGTTCGAGAGGTGGTGGAGGGCCACGTCAAGGTCTTCGAACCGTTCCAGTTCAGCCGCAAACGAGAGACGGCGGTAGTTTGCAGTGCAGGCGAGGTGGGGGAAGTCGAGGCAGAACCGGGTGATCCTGGTGCCCGCAAGCGCCGCGAGTTCTCCGGCGGTGTTCCCGAGGAGGGGGTAGCCGGCGTAGACGGCGGGGAGGTTCTCGAGGACGAAGCGGGGATCGGCGTGGCGGTCGAGGAACCCGGCGAACTCTTCAACGGCGGCGAGCCTCCCGCCCGGTTCGTATCGGCCCGCGTGGAGGACGATCGTCTCCGCGCCGAGGGCGTCGGCGGCCTCATACGTCCGGTTCATCTCCTCCTCGATATGCGCTTCGATCATCGCAGGAGGGCGGTCGTCGTAGGCTGCCGGGGCGCAGGGGTTGACGCCGTGGTTGTGGTGGGGCGCGTGGATGACAACCGGGATGCCGGTCGCGGCGATCCGGTCGAGGCGTTCGAGGAAGAACTGCCGGGACAGGGGGACGGCCTGCACCTGGATGTGCCGGATTGCGCCGTCGTCGTAGAGGCCCGCGAGCAGGGCAAGCGTCCCTTCGTCGTCGAGGCGCACGGTGCCGCCGAGATTGTGATCAATCATATACCACCCTCCGGTGTATGCCGTTTGCAGACGGAGAAAAAGATTGAGTAGCCCGGAGCAGATTCGAACTGCTGTCGCAAGGTCCAGAGCCTTGCATGATTGACCGCTACACTACCGGGCTATTGGGCTCTAAAATGTTGTCTGTGAATCTTAATTAAAGTGACGGCCGGGGGTTATGCCCCGGACGAGCGCGGGCACTTCCCGCAGGCCCGGCAGACCTCGGCAACAGGCCTGATTTCGGCGCCTGATTTGCAAAAAGGCTCGATATCGTTGAGATCCCGGCGGTAGTATACGTGGGGGACGAGCGCGATATGCGTGTAGCGCCCGCAGGGCACGCCAAGCCGGTCCGCGATCATCTTCTGGAGGCGGACGAGCGCATACATGTTGGAGCCGGCGGCGGAGAGGATATCGTTGCTCCGGAAGACGACCTTCATCTGGAGTTTCCCGTCCCGCAACAGGCACTGGACGAGCTGGAGGCAGGGGCAGTCGTCCAGGTTCTCGTCGACGACGGGGTTCCAGGTGATCGCGACCGCCCGCCGGGAGTTCGGTGCGGCGGCGAGTTTCCGGGCGATGTAGTCGATCTGGTCGACGTGGACGTCCTCGCCGTTCACCGTGAGGGTTTCGCCCCAGTCGAAGAGCCGCCGGTGGTAGTCGTACTCGAACTTCGCGTCGGAACCCTTGAGGAGGTTCTCGGCGTAGACGTCCAGGAACCGCTGCTGGAACCGGGAGGCGGGGCTTGCCATCGGCTCGCTCTCCGGCGACTCCACCTCCAGCGCGAGTTCATCGCACTCGATCGTCGCCTCGTCGTTCTCGGTATCCAGCACCCATCCTTTCTCGAGGACGGTCCTGACCGCCAGTTCGTGTGCCCGTGCGAGCGTAGGCGCCCGAATGATCCGCATAGAGAGTTGTTTGCAGGCCGGGGTAGAAAAGGCTCCCCACTGGGAGCGGTCTTATATATACGTGCTCCGGTGGTGCCTCCCGCCCCGGCGGCTGCCCCCGGTGAGGGGTGGGGCGGCCACCCGGACGGCGCGGTGCGGGTGCGGCCCCGCGGAGGGATCTGGGGCGAGGTCGCGCAGGGAGTGTCGCCGGGGCCGGGAGTCCCCGCCAATCTGCGGAGTAAGATTTTTATCCTCGCGTATCTATGGACTCCGGTGATCCGGGAATGAAGCGTGATCCTGACGCATTTGGGGCCTTTTCCAGTATTGCGGTGCCTTTCGGGGGCGTCGGACACCCGGTCGACCACAAAGGATATATTAAGTGTTCCACAAATATTGTGACATATTCCGTGAATCGGAGTATAGAGCGTGGTGAACCCGTATTCGACGTCTGTCGAGTACCTCGCGTTCACATTCCCTCATGTCATCACAAATGGAGGTATAGTATGAAGAGTATGACAAAATTGATGGTGGTCGCCATGATCCTCGCGGCTGCGCTGGTCGTTGCACCGGCTGCTGCGCGGGCGCCTAGTGCCGGTACCGCCATCTATGTTGGCGAAGAGGACCTCGACGTCAATGCGCTTAATGGCACTGCGTCGGCGGACTTTACACGGCTCGTTCACTACAGTGGCGCAGTGGGCGAGGCGATCGACGATGAGATCCAGGTGACGGGCAGCGGCCTCATCACCGAGGTGAAGAAGGGCATAAAGACCGGGAACTACTACGTAGAGGGAAACAAATCTGCGTACCTCAACGTCCGGGTGCCCGAAGTAACGGTCGATGTTGTGCTGAACAAATCTCCGAAGGAATCCGTGGTTGGCAAGTCCGTCACCCGGGATACTGAGGTGGCCTTCAAGCTTTCAAACAACCTGATCTCCGGGATGAACAAAACCGGAACAGGGGACGTTAAGATGAACATCGAGGTCACCCTGCCCGGTGGCGGTGTTGTGACCCGGTTCGGTAGCGGTGTTACAACAGACAATCTGAAGGGCATTGTTGCGAACGGTACAACCCAGTACGAGCCCGTCAAACTGACGGATGCCGCAGCAGGCACCTACACCGTTCAGGCGAAATGGCCTGATACGTCTGACTTCTACGGCAAGGGCTTTGACTCCAACACCGGAGCTTTCGAGGTCCTCAGCAAGTCGCTTGCCATCACGTCCGACAAGGACAGCGTCGTTCGCGGCAACAGTTTCACCGTGACGATCACCGGTGAGTCCATCACGCCGTATGATCTGTACGTCAAGGACGTGAGTAATCTTGCGCCTAACAAGTATCCCAGTATCCGGGCCGGCCAGAAGGGATTTAATCCCCTGTTCCCCGGTGCAAGCGCTGCCGCTAATGCCAGCACGATCAATGCAACCTTTAACACTACCGCCAGCGGAACGAGGACTGTCCAGTTCGACACCGGCTCAAACACCGAAGACCGGACGTACACCATCCGCGTTGAGGCGCATGGTTCCCAGAGCAGCACCACCTACGACGAGGTCAAGGTAAAGGTCGAGAAGGGAAGCGTCACCATCACGGCGTCCGGCACCGGTACCTACTACATCGGTGAGGAAGTCACCCTCTCCGGTACCTGCACCGACAACGACACAAAGGTTCACCTCTTCATGACCGGTCCGAACCTCAAATCCTCGGACGGCGTCAACCTCTTGAGCCTGCTCCCTGTATCGACCGTTGTTATTCCTGGTGAAACCGATGCGTTCAACACAGCGGATGTTAAGGCCGACGACACCTGGTCGCTCAAGTGGAACACCGGCGATATTGCACTAAAAGGAGGCGCACTTGATGCCGGCGGCTACACGATCTACGCCGTCTCGCAGCCTGTGGACAAGAGCCGTCTTTCCACTGCCCAGTACGCCACGGCCTCCGTCCAGCTCCGGTCCGGTTTCATCACCGCGGCCTCGAGCGGTGCAGTCGTCGCGAAAGGTGACGACCTGACGCTCACCGGAATGGCACAGGGCGACCCCGGCACTGTCAAGGTCTGGATCTTCGGCAAGAACAAGCAGATGACTGACAAGAGCGCAACTGTTGAGGATGACGGCAGCTTCGAGTTTGAACTCAAGAGCGGCGATACCAGCGGGCTCGCCGCAGGCCAGTACTTTGTGGTCATCCAGCATCCGATGATGAACAAGGAATTCGACGTTGATGCCGGGACTGGTCTCGATGCTGGCTGGATCGTCGGAACAAATGAGTCTGGGTTTAACAAAGTAAAGATCTCCGGGCTCCAGGCCTCCGATGCAGCGACCGCGCTGATCAACGCCCTCGACTCCCCGAACATCGACGACACCTACGTGAAGCTCACCTTCGTCGTCGAAGAGCCGAACATCTGGATCGACGCGATCGGCGACAAGGCTGCAGGCAGCAAGTTCACGATCACCGGCACGACCAACCTCGCTGTCGGCGACACGCTGAACATTGAGGTCACCTCCGCTGCGTTCCAGCCGACCAGCAAGAGCGAGGCCTCCGGCTTCGGCTCGGTTGCTGGCACTACGGAAGTCAAGCAGGGCGACGGCGCGAACACCTGGTCGTTCGAGGTTGACGGTGCGAGCTTCAAGCCCGACCAGTACATCGTCAAGGTTGAGTCCATTGAGACCAGCACGACCTCTACCGCGACCTTCAACGTAGTCGAGGCAGTCCCGACGACTCAGGCTACCCCGACCACGACCGCGACCGGCGAGGTCACCCCGACCGCTACCGCGACCACTGAGGCTACCCCCACCCAGTCCCCCGGATTCGGAGCACTTCTTGCTCTTGCCGGCCTTGGTGCGGTTGCCTTCCTGGTCCTGCGGCGGGACTAAACCCTAACCAACCCTAATTTTTTGTTTTGCGCTGTTTTTGTTGAGGCTTCTTGGGTACGGGACGGTGCTGCGGGCCGCGGGATCTCCGGGATTGCCTGCCGGGCGATGTATGTATTTGATAGTCTCCCTCCCCAGGTGCAGGGAAATCTCACGGTCTCGCGGCAACATCGTGTGAACTATCCGGGTGCAGCGGTCCGCCGCGAAGCGGCGACGCCGGGATTCTCCGTCTTTGCGATAGTGCTCGAGGAGGGCGGTGCGACTGTTGCGACTGTCGGGGCGGAGGAGGGGGCTGATGTGGTGGAGCCGGAAGTCGGGAACAGGACCGGGGAGGAGTGGAATGGAACACCGTCTGCCGGGCGAAGAGCAGACCGGAAGAAACTATTTATCTCTACCATACAGAGTGAAAATAGATGAAGCGATTTGTAGCCACTGCGCGAGGACGTGTCCAGCGGGTTGGCTATCGGGATCATATATATAACGAGACGTTTGAGCGGGATATCTCCGGGTACGTAAAGAACCTCGAAACTGGTGAGGTCGAGATCGTTGCAGAGGGGGGCGAGCAGGAACTCTTGGATTTTATAAGCAAAATCAATATCGTACGAAGGCCCATTGCCGTCAAATCGTTCACCGTTCAGTGGGGGGAGGCAACAGGGGAGTATGCCGACTTCGAGATCATCCGGGGAGATCTCCAGGAAGAGACATTCGAACGGATGGATTACGCCGGAAAGGTGTTGCACAGCATGGACATGAAGCTGGATCAGAGCCTCCAGTTACAGCATGCAATGCTCGGCAAGCAGGATCAGAGCCTCAAGTTACAGCATACAATGCTCGACAAGCAGGATCAGATGCTGGAGAAGCAGGACCGGATGCTTGACAAACAGGATCAGAGCCTCCAGTTACAGCACATGATGCTGGAGAAGCAGGATCAGAGTCTTCAGATTGGGATTGAGACAAAAGAAGAGATTACCGGACTCCGAAAAGACACCGGGAAGTACCTTGACGACGAATTCAAGGAGATCAAAAAGGAGCTTGCCTCTATCAAGGGTGCCCTTGCCCGGGCTGGTATCCAGGTCTAGCCCCATATTTTTTCTCCGGTGACTGCCACTTCTCTCATCTGGTGCATCCATCCGGCTCGAAGACCTTTGCCCTTCTCAAGTTCCTGCTCGAAGCCTAACGGCTTCTCAAGCTCCGGACATTGTCCGTCTCGCACCGTTCCGGAAGTCGCACCCTCGGCCCGTCGCAACTCACGTGAGTCGATGGGATGCCACGTTGAAACATGAGATGAAAATAATCCGCCCGGGAGAATCCTTATATCCCCTGCTCCATAAGATCGATGCAAGAGAGATTGAATGAGTCTGTGTGCGGAACTGCTCGAACGAAAAGATGAGATCCTTGAGATCGCAGCCAGACATGGTGCCCGCAGGGTCAGGGTCTTCGGATCGGTGGTTCGGGATGAAGAGACTCCGGCAAGCGACATCGACCTCCTCGTCGAGTTCGAGCCTGGAAAGGAGTCTCCTTGACCACATCGCCCTTGCTCAAGATCTAAAAGACCTGCTCGGCCGCGAGGTCGATGTAGTAACCGCGAAGGGGCTGCACTGGTACGTCAGGGACCGCGTCTGCCGGGAGGCCGTGCCGCTGTGAGTGACGATCGGCTCTACCTCATCCATATTTACAACGTATGCAAGCAGAAAGCCTCCCTGTCGCCCGCTCACGCCACGCCTTCGGAGACCCGGACCCTGCCGATGATCAGGTCCTCCTCCGGGGGAACTCCCTGCCCCTCCTGCCGCAACGCTTCCACGTGCCCTTCGATCGCTTCCCTGATGTTCTCCAATGTCTCCTCGACTGTTTCTCCCTGGGAGTAGCACCCGGGAAGCGCCGGGACTTCTGCCCAGAACCCTCCTTCCTCAGCCTTCTGGATCACAACAGTAAACTCCATTTTTAGCACCCCGTTTAAAGTTAATGCGAGAAACTCTTCCTCAGTTAAACCAGCTTTCTTTATTGCCGCCGTAAGAAGCCCGATCTTCAACTCCTTCGACCAGGGCAGAGTTATAATCGCTCCGGACGGCATTTTGATGTTGACATGATCGCCTTTTCCCTGCCGCATCACGCCGCCGGCCCGCACAAAGGCCCGCACCGCCTCGTGACCTTTCTTTGATTCCCCGGAGTCTTCCCACACCATGCCCCCATTCAGTGGTGGCCCCACTGCAGGATATTCGTTTCGCTGCCGGGAGGCCGTGCCGCTGTGAGCGACGACCGGCTCTATCATCCCGGTTTTTTCCACCCCCGTCGCTCCCCCGATCAGCCGTCCTTAAGTAGTACAAAACCTCAATTTCAATCAGGATGGGATTACGCAGATGAAGTTGACCGTGAAGCTGCTCGACATCGCAAACCGGGGGGTTCTCCTCCACAGCACCGACGCACGAAGCATGCGGGTCCGCGACGGCGACCGCGTTCAGGTCGCCGACGAGGCGACGGGAAAGACCGCCCAGGCTCACGTCGACACCACCGGGTCGCTCATCGAGCCGGGTGTCATCGGGGTCTACCGCCCGCTGAACGCGACGCTTGCCGTCGATGAAGGGACCGTTGTCATTGTCCGGAGTGCCGAGCGGCCGGCATCCCTCCGGCACATCAAGAAGAAGATGGACGGCGGCCGGTTCACCAAGGACGAGACCGTGGATATCGTCAGGGATATCGTCGACGACATCCTCTCGCCCGGCGAGATCACCGCCTACGTCACCGCGTCGTACATCAACGGCCTCGACATGGACGAGGTGGAGTACCTGACGAGGGCCACGGTCGAGACCGGGGAGCGCCTCCACTTCACCCGGCACCCCATCGTCGACAAGCACTCCATCGGGGGCGTGCCCGGGAACAAGATCACCCTCCTGATCGCGCCGATCATCGCCGCGAGCGGCCTTTTGATCCCGAAGACCAGTTCCCGCGCCATCACCGGCGCCGGCGGGACCGCCGACCTCATGGAAGTTCTCGCGCCGGTCTCATTCACGGCGACCGAGGTGCAGCAGATGACCGAGAAGGTCGGCGGCGTCATCGTCTGGGGCGGCGCCACGAACATCGCCCCCGCTGACGACAAAATCATCACCTACGAGTACCCGCTCCGGATCGACGCCCGGGGCCAGATGATCGCGAGCGTCATGGCGAAGAAGTTTGCCGTCGGCGCCGACCTCGTGGTCATCGACATCCCGGTCGGTCGCAACACCAAGATCCCGGACCCCCAGGAGGGCCGGAAACTCGCCCGGGAGTTCATCGAGATCGGGGAACGGCTCGGCATGCGGGTCGAGTGCGCGCTCAGTTATGGGGAGTCGCTCGTCGGCCACACCATCGGCCCCAACCTCGAGGTGCGTGAAGCCCTCGCCGTCCTCGAAGGCGCGACCGAACCGAGTTCCCTGGTCCAGAAGAGCCTCTCGCTCTCCGGGATTGCGCTCGAGATGGCGGGGAAGGCCGCACAGGGGCAGGGGTACCAGGCAGCTGCGGATCTCCTCCGGAGCGGGAAGGCGCTCGATAAGATGCGGCAGATCATCGAGATCCAGGGCGGCGATCCGACCGTGAAGGCCGAGGATATCGTTCCGGGAGAGTACCGGTTCGATGTCCGGGCGCCGCAGGACGGCTACGTCATCGAACTGAACAACAGCGCGCTCGTCACGCTCGCCCGGCTCGCGGGCTCCCCCTACGATCACGGCGCGGGGCTCGATATCCACGCAAAGAAGGGGACCCGGGTCAAGAAGGGCGACCCCATCTTCACCATCTACGCCGAGCGGGAATGGCGGCTCGAACGTGCGATCGAGGTCGGCCGGACGCTGATGCCGGTGGTTGTGGAAGGTATGGTACTTGAACGTATCCCACATGACCGCTGGGTGTAAACCGATGCACTCAAATTTTTTGCCGCAATAATACTCCTTCATGAAGAAAAGTCGTCTCGTCATAGCCCTTCTGATCTCCTGCGCCCTCCTCTGCTGCACGGCGCAGGCGGTCACCCTGCGCATCAACGTGGTCGACGATAAGACCGATAACGCGCTTGCCGATGCCTCGATATACGTCGATGGGGATTACGTGGGGAGCACCAGCTCGGATGGAACCTATTCCTACGTCCATTCCGGGAAGAAGGACCTCTACCTGAAGGTTGTCCGGAAAGGCTACCGGAACTGGGTGGAGTACGTCGATTACGACGCGACCCGCGTCAGTGTCGATATGATCCGGGAGGACGCGACCCTCACGTTCGAGCTCTACGATGCGGGAACCCTGAAACCGATCGTAGGCGGCGTGGTGCGCGTTACGGGTAACGACTACTCCGATTCTGAAGTCACCGGCAGTAGCGGGAGCGTGAACTTCCCGGTGAAGGCGAATGAGTTGTACAACGCCGAGATCCGCGCGTCGGGATACCATGACCTCTCAAAGACGGTGCAGATGGAGAGCAGCGGCAGAACAGTCCAGTGCCTGCTCTTCTCCAATAACATCCTGGGCGTCCAGGTGCTGGATGCCGAGACCTCTGCCCCGCTCAAGGGCGCGGAGGTGTACATTGACAACACGCGCGCCGGGGAGACCGATGCCGACGGCAGGCTGCAGCTCCACCTGGAACGGGCGAAGCGGTACTCTTTCAGGGTGACGGCGCCCGATTACCAGCCCTACCAGGAGAGCCGCTACCTCGAGGTGGACGACGTCTTCCTCCCGGTACGTCTCTCGAAGTCGGCATACCCCGTCTCGATAACGGTCTTCAACGAGGCGACGAAGCCGGTTGAAGGGGCTGAAATCTATCTCAACGGGACGTTGCAGGGCAAGACCAGCCAGTATGGCAGGTTCACGCTCTCCAACATCCATGCAGGTGCCTACGAGATTGTGGTGCGGGCGCCCGGTTACGCGGCCTGGAGCGAGACGCGCCAGATCACCGGGCAGGGCGAGGATATCGTCGCAGAACTCGGTTACGACCGGGCGAGCGTGACCGTCCGCGCAGAAGACCCCGACAGGAACCCGGTTGTAGGCGCGGTCGTCGTCATCGACGGCCAGGTCGCCGGGGTGACCGACAGCCTGGGACACCTCAAGATGCCGCTCGTCACGAACAAGGTGCATGCCGTCACCGCGGCCTGTGAGGGTTACCGGAACATCTCGGTCGATGCCGATATCCCGCTCGGCATAACCGAACTCACCATCCCGCTGGTCATGGAGAAGGATTTCAACGTCTGGGTGCTCGTGGCCGGCGTCGGTGTTGTTGCCGTGCTTCTCCTTGCGGCGGTCATGGTCGTGCGGCACAGGCGGGCGGGGCGGAACCGGGGCGGGCCGCGCCGTCCGGATAGCCTGTAACCTCTATCTCTTTTTCTTTATGGGGCCGGGTTTCTGGCGGTATCTTGTTCCCGGGCCCGACGACCGGATCGGCTCCTTGAGGAAAGATCGTTCTCTGTTCCGGGGGCTCAACACTGGTTCATTCAGACCCCGGGGGGCGTGTGGGAAATATGTTTGATTTGAGCGGATACTATTGCCTGATTAGAAAAAGGGGCTTTCTTAGACGTCTCTTTAACTAACAAGGTTTATATGGAATGGCGTGTCAGGAAGACATACGGTGACGTATGAACGGATGGACGTATGCATGCCTGGTGGTAGGGCTGCTTCTGCTGGCGGCCCCGGCCGGGGCGGCGCGGATACCTGATGATATTGAGATGCTTGATACAGGGCAAGAGTGGGTGACGGCGGGGAGCGGGGAGACCTCGACCATCACGGCACTGGTCAAAAACGGCAGCAGCCCGCTTCCCGGGGTCACCGTTCTTTTCTCGATGGATAACCTTGATGGGACCATCTCGCCCGCGCAGGCGGTGACGGGCATTGATGGAAAGGCGACGGCGATCTTCAAACCGGGAACCCGGAGCGGGGACACGGTCATCATAGCGACGGTATCGCATGAGGAACTGGACCTGCCTCTGGTGAATAACGTCGTGCAGAAGGTAGACCACGCGACGGCGCACCGGATCGTTAATCTCTGGTATGATTCTGAGGTGACCGCCGGGGGGACGACGGATATTGTCATTCGGATGGCTGATCGGTATGGAAATCCGGTGGATAACCGGAGCGTGGCTGAGTCGGTGTCTTTCCTGGTGGGTCAGATCGTAGGCGGTTCCGGTGCGACATTCGCCAACGGTGAGGACGAGATCACAGTGCCGGTGGATGGTGCCGGGAACGTCACCACAAGACTCCATGTTGATACAAAGGCCGGGCAGAACATTGTTTCTGTATCGTTTCCCGGAAATATCGCATCACGTTCCCTGATTATCACCGGGTGTGTGAGCGGTGAACCGGCGAAGATTTTCCAGACCGTTTCTCCCCGGGCGGAAGGATCAGATTATCCTGAGGTGCCGCTGCCCGGGTCGTTCACCCTGACCTATGCTCTCTATGATGAGTATGGCAACCCCGCCGGGGATCGGGATCTAAGAGTAGATTTTACACGGATCTCCGGTGCCCTGATCGATGATGTGTCGTTCACCAAAACAAACAGTGTGGGTAAGGCGCAGATTACATATAGTTCGTCAACCCGAGCCGGTGTCGCAGAGATTGTTGCGACCGCTGTCGATAACAACAGCGTCTTATGTAAACAGAAGGTAGGCTTCTACAGTTCCGTTTCGAGTGATATGGTCGTTGCTGCCGCACCGGAGACCATCGCGAGCAGGGATGTAAAGGACGATATCGTCTCTTCGATCAGAGCGAAAGTGATGGACTCGAAGGGCAACCCCGTTGAAGGCGAGAGCGTCTTGTTCAGGCTCATCAAGGTCGATGCCGAAGGGTATAAGATGACCGAAGAGCCTGTGATATCGAACGGCACTCCCCCCCCCTCCGGAAAAGACGGTCCGCCTGTTGTTGCCGTGACCGATAAGGATGGGTTTGCCACGATTGATTTCCAGCCCGGAGCTTTCACCCGGAATGCGTCTGATCCCCTGTACAGCGATATGGCCTCGGGGAGTGCAACAATCCAGGCCGTCTGGAAAGATAAACAGGGAGATACTACCGTCTCATTCCGGAACTACCCTTATCTCAGCGTCAATGTCTCGGTCGAACCGCAGGTGGTTAATGTGACTGAAAACGTCAGCGTTACAATCCGGTTGATCGGCGACGGCTGGGCGCTCCAGAAGAAGCCGATCGATGTGGTGCTCTGCACAGATCGATCGGGGAGTATGCTACAGAATACGACGTATGACGGGGAGAGTACTAGTTATCCAAATTGGGTCGAGCAGGAGTCGATCGATGACCGGATGGTTCACGCAATGCGGGCAGCGAAGAACTTTACAGCTCAGATGCAGTCCTCGAAGGACAGAATAGGACTGGTATCGTTTGGTCAGAATGGAGATGCAAATCTTGACAAATATAGTTATAAATATTGGGCGGGAAACGACTATAAGGAAGTATGGCACGATGGCTATTGGGGGTGGGGGTGGCACGATGGCTATTGGGGGTGGGGGTGGCACGATGGCTATTGGGGGTGGGAGAGTGATTCCAGCGACGACGATGCTTATATCGCCGAGCATTACAAGAACCCACAAACTTACTCTGGCCCTGCCACCCGTGACCTTAACTTGACCTCAAACTATGGGAGTGTCAACGCCACAATTGACAAGTGGCTCCCCTGCGGTGGAACGCCGATGCGCGAGGGACTGTACCAGTCCGTGCGGATGATCAAGGAGAACCCAAGAACGGGAGACCCTGTGAAAGCGATTGTCCTCCTGACCGACGGGGAATATAGCACGAATCAAAACCCAGAGGGTGGCGGAAACAATGCATACCTTGGCGACGGAGTCGAGAGGGGCAGTGTCATCGAGTATGCAAAAAGAAATAACATCAAGATCTTTACAATCGCCCTCGGCAACGAACCGAGTCATAGCGAACTCCAGAATTACTCCAAGCAGACCGGCGGCACGTTCTACAGCGCCACCGCAGGCGACGACCTGACGCAGGTCTATGCGGCTATCGCTACGAAACTCCAGGAGGCGGCCGGCGTCAACACCACGATGAATCTGGCGTTCGATAAGGTCGAGATCAATTCCGCGCCTGTTGAGGATGTCTTTGAGTATGTATCGTCTGAACCGTCGTCGACCAAGATGATCAAGTACTGGACCGCAAACGAAACAACAATCCAGGGACCGGAATGGAAAAATCAGAGCGAAGACTGGGTGACGGGTGGCCAGAGCCTCTCCTTTAAGGTTGGCGATATCTATCGTGATCAGACCTGGGAGACGACGTTCAAGTTGAAGGTCCTGAAAGAGGGGAACATCGATATCTTCGGCAACGGTTCCATCATCAAGTTCAACGGCACCGCGGGCCCGACGGAACTGCGCCTGCCTCACACCTTCATCACCGCCAGCCAGAACCTCAGTGAGACTGATATTTTTGCAGCAGATATTCTGTTAACGCGTGGTCCTCTTGATGTTGATGAGGATAACCCCGGCACTCTCGTGCCCACCTGGGAGTTAATTTATACCGGGAACAGATCGGTAACACAGAAGGTTATGTATCAATTCAGCCTGGACAACATCTGGTGGGACGGCAGTTGGCGTGAGATCGATACGATACACCACCCCGCAAATACCGATATTAACGGCACATACTCGTCCACTCTCAATCTCGGAGATAGGGAGGGGTGGTACAAGATACGGGTCCGTGCAATAGAGAATGCGCCTGATGATGGTGGTGCGAGTAGGGAGATAACATGGGCAGAGCCCATCTGGGTGGGGATGAGCGACCGGGCATATATTAGAATCAGCTGATACCCATTTTCGTATCCCCTTTTTTGATCGGAACGAGTTGCAGGGCAATCTGGCGAGTGTGGCCCTGATGGATAAACCCGCGGTGAGTTCGGGTAATCACACAGGTTTCCCGGAGCGGGCGGATAAACTATCACTTCCGGGAGGTATTTTACCCCGAAACAACCGGGTCACCGGGTCCATACTGACGCGTGTGCGGCTCCCTCAGGGCCTCCCGCCCGGCGAGTACATCATCTGGGTCCGTGGATCTGCGCCGGATACCGAGGATGCCTCGGCGAAGATCACCCAGACTGTAAATGCTGGGGCGGGCGGAAGCGCGTATATCCGCCTCGAGTGAGGGGCTCCGGCACCCCTTTTTCCACAGGAGAAGAAGACCCCCGCGGCCCGTACTCCCGCCCTCTCCCGTGCAGGGCTCACCCTTTACTCTCGCCGGTCCTGCAGGGTTCGCTCTCCCGCCACCTCCGGTTACCTGCACATGCCGGTATTTATCCCTCGCGAAACGTTCGCAGCCCTTCCGGTGGCATACCATATTTTGGCCTGTGTATTCGCGGCCAAATTGTTGGATTGGGTCAGTATTGGTTGATTTATGGATCTGTAATGGGTGAAAATTACCTGAAATGATCCCTATATGATGGTTGCGTGGGCGAGGTGGTTGTCCGGTCCCGGTTTGAATTGAAAATTGCGGCATAATTCCCTGGGTTTTGGCTATTCCAATGATAATGTGCGTTTCTTAGCCGCACCAAAAAAATCCGGATCAAACGAAAACTCTTATATATATTGCATGGGATCACGGCTCCCTGATCTCAGTATGAATTTTACAAAAGTATTCCTCCTCGCGATCCTGCTCGGCCTGATCGTTCCTGCGGCGAGTGCGACAGCCCCCGGCCGGATCACCCTCTCAAGCGATCTCGGGTGGCTCGCGGCAGGTGGAGCCGATTCCGCTGAAATAACCGTGCAGGTCTTCGACGGGAGCGGGATGCCGCTCGACAACTGCACCGTGGCGTTCGAGGTCGACCCGGTCTTCGGGCGCATATCGCCCGCGACCGTCACCACCGGCGCATCCGGAACCGCCGCCACATCGTTCATCCCCGGCAGGACGAGCGGCGTCGCCATGATAACCGCACGGGCCGGTACCGTAGAGGAGACGCTCTCCCTCCCGATCGACCACGGCCCGGCCGGCCGCGTCACCTACCTCGACTACGAGTTCGAGGTTGCCGCAGGTGACGTCACCGTCATCACCGTGGGGCTGGCCGACCGGTACGGCAACCCGGTGGACGATACCCGGGGCGCCGAGGCCGTCCGTTTCAGCGTCGGTTCGGTCGACGACGATGCCGTCTTCATCGACGATGGGGGAGCGCCGGTGCCCGGGATAGAGCGGACGGCCAACGCCACCGGATACGTCCAGGTGCCCTTCAGAACCGGCCGAACCGTCGGCGAGAACATCGTCCGGATAACCGCTCTTTCAGGCGGGATCGACCGCTACATCTCTATCCGCGGCCTCCCGACCGGAGACCCGGCCGCCATCGCCGTTTCGGTCAACCCCGATGCCGATCCGGAACCCTACCAGCCTGCCGACGGAGAGAGCACGTTCACCCTGACTTACCGGCTCTTCGACTCCTGGGGCAACCCCGCGGCCGGCCGGGATATCCGGGTCGCCACCTCCCTTGCAGGGGAAGGCACCGTCCTGACGACAAACGGCACGGGCGTCGCCCGCCTTACCTACGGCCCGAAGGATACCACCGGCAGGATCACCGTCAACGCAACCGCCGTGGACAACGCAAGCGTGACGGCATCGCAGGTCGTCGAGTTCGTCCACACCGCTCCTGCAGATATGCTTCTGTCGGCAAACCCCCAGTCGATGCCGAGCCTCGACGTGCCCGGCTCAGGACCGGCAACTCTCCGTGCAAAGGTCGTCGATGTGAAAGGAAACCCGGTCGCCGGAGAGAACGTGACCTTCGCCGTCCGGAACATCGATGCCGGCGAATTCGTGCAGGTCACCGCCCCCTATCTCTCTGCGTCCTCTGCCAGGACCGATGACGACGGCTACGCGGCCGTCCGATTCTACCCCGGCACGTTCACCACCGACCGGACCGATCCGCGCTGGAGCGCTGCGGCGAGGGGCGGGTGCAATGTCGTCGCCACGTGGAACGACACCACCCGGACGATACCCCTGGCCTGGGAGAACTACCCCTTCCTCTCGGTGGAGGCGGAGGTCTCTCCCGGGACGGTGGCGGTGAACGACACGGTGGATGTTACCATCCGGCTCAAAGGCGATGGGTGGGCGCTCCGGCCGGACCCGATCGATGTGGTGATCTGCACCGACCGGTCGGGGAGCATGCTCTACGACGACCCCGACCGGATGCACTCGGTTCGCGAGGCGGCAAAGGCGTTCGTGGATCAGTTCTCGGAGAACCACGATCGCGCGGCCGCCGCCTCGTTCGGGTGTAAAGGATCCATCTCGCGTCCCGGTGCCAACTCCGGCATCGGCACGCACGAGATCGATAACGACTACACCTACCCGAAGACCTACGACGACTACGCAACGCTCGATCTCGGGCTCACCCGCGATCTCCCGGCGGTGAAGGGTGCGCTCGACGGCATCGTCCCCGACCACGGCACCCCGCTTCGGCACGGGCTGAAGGTCTCGATCGACCACCTGACCGCCGCTGCAGGCGACGATTCGGTAAAAGCCGTGGTGCTCCTCTCCGACGGCGATTACAACTGGTACGGCGACCCGCTTGCCCGGGGCTCGGGTTCGACCCCTCACTCGCCGGAAGGTTATGGGACGCTGGCCCGGAGTTACTACCGGTACGCGGATATCCCCTCGAACTGGCAGAACCTGGCAACTTACGCTGCGGAGAACGACATCCGCATCTTCACGATCTCGTATTCGGAGAGCCTCTCCAGTGACGCGAGATCGACGCTCCGGAGCATCGCCGAATCGACCGGCGGGGGATACTACCACGCACCGGCTCCGGATGCCCTGGGGCCGATCTACACCGATATCGCCGGGGTCCTCAAGACGGAGGCCGGGGTCAACACCACGATGAGCCTCGACTTCAGCACGGTTCAGGTCAACGGCGAAGACCGGGAAGGGTCCGGCGTATTCTCCTACGTTTACGAAGACGGGGTCTCGACCGTCATCGAGAGCGTGGTCGTGAACGAGACGGGTCACTATACGATCATGCCGAGAAGAACTGTCAACCAGACCGACGACTGGAGCGACGACCGCAACCTGGAGTTCGCGATCGGGACGGTTCACCTCGGTCAGACCTGGGAGGCGACGTTCCGCCTGAGGGCGCTGACCGACGGCAACATCAACGTCTTCGGGCCCGGCTCAACTATCACGTTCAACGACGCGGCAAAACTCCCCCTCCCCGACACCCTCGTCACCGCCGTGCCGGATCTCAGCAACACGGGTTTCGGCTCCGCGACGCTCACACTCACAAACCCGCGCTACACCTGCACGGAACCGGTCAGGGAGATCCTCAGCGCTGCCTGGGACCTCACCTACACCGGAGCGGGAACCCTGACCGAGTCCGTAGAGTACTCAAACGACGGGGGCCTCTCCTGGGTGCGGTTCGGGACCGTGACCGGTGAGGCCGCATCTCTCGATGTCCGGGCATTCCCGCCGGGCGAATACCTGATCCGGGTACGCGCCTCTGCGGACGACGTGCCCGATGCCGGACTGCTCTTCCCCCCCATCCGGGTCGGGGAGCAGCACACCACGTACATCCGCATCATGTAACGATATTCGGGTGCGTGGGTTTGCGCACCCCCAAAAAACAACGGACCCAGCGGGAATTGAACCCGCGTCCTTGGGTTCGAAGCCCAAAAGGATGTCCTCTACCCCATGGGTCCCCTCTTCGGTTTCTATCGTAAGTTATTAAGCGTTTTTATATCAGTACTCTATACAATGATCCTCTCATCCAGTGAGATCGATCGCCGGCGCGAGAACGGCGATCTCGTCATCGAGCCGTACCACCCTGAATCCCGGCAGCCCGCATCCTACGACCTCCGGGCGGCCGAAGAGACCATCCTTCCGCGCGGCGTATGCACCCTTGTCTCCTCGATCGAGCGGGTGGAACTCCCCGCCGACCTCGCCGCAACCCTCCGGTGCCGCTCCTCGCTCGCCCGTCGCGGCGTCCTCCTCGGCGGCGGGTTCGTCGACCCCGGGTTCCGCGGCCAGCTGACGCTCTGCCTGACGAATGCCGGTCCCGAGGATATCTGCCTTGCAGCGGGCGACCGGATCGTACAGATGATCCTGCAGGAAGTGCTGAATGGCGACCGGCTCTACCAGGGCCGGTACCAGGACAGCCTTGGCGCGGTGCATACACGATGAGTCCGTCAATACGCTCGGAACGGAAGTATCTTGAGATCCTGCGGATCCTTGCGGAATCGCACGAGCCCCTGGGCGCAAAACGGCTGAGCGAGAAGATGGCCGAGAGGGGTTTCGTCCTGAGCGACCGCGCCGTCCAGTACTACCTCCAGTACCTCGATGAGATGGGGTTTACGGAGAAGGCCGGGAACCGTGGCCGCCTCCTCACCGAGGCCGGGATTGCCGAGAGCGAGAGCGCGCTCGTCGATCAAAGGCTCGGCTTCATCATATCGAGGCTCGAACAGCTCGCCTTCCGGAGCACCTTCGATCCCCTGACCGCTACGGGGAGCGTCGCCTACAACCTCTCCTTCGTGCGGGAAGAGGATCTCCAGGCCGTCACAGCAGCCTTCGACGAGGTGGCGGCGGCGGGTTACGGGTTCCTCTCCGCCTACCGGGTCGTCGACTCCGACCCCCGCATACCCGACGGCCACGCCGGGATCATGACGGCCTGCAGCGTCACGCTGGACGGTGTCCTCCAGAAGATGGGTATCCCGACAAGGCTCGAGTACGCGGGGAGGCTTGCCGTCGATGAGGACGGCTCCGCCGGATTCCTCGATCTCATCGGCTACCGCGGGACCTCGGTCGACCCGCTCCACCTCTTCATATCCGCCCGGCTCACCTCGATCAACCGGCTGGTGACGACCCGGGCCGGCGTCGCGCTTGCAAACGTCCGTGCGGTGCCTGCGGCCGCACGCCACCGGGTGGAGACGACCGTCGGCCTCATGGAGGAGTGCGGCTTCACCTTCCCCGCCGGAGGGGGTATCGGCGAGTTCAACCTCCCGAAACACCCCTATCGCCTCCCCGTCGTTGCGTTCAGCGGCATGAACATGGTAGGAAACGCCGTTGAGAAAGGCTATGCGATCAAGACCGAGATTGGTGCGGGAACCATACCGTTCGGAAAAATAGCGGACGCTACAGCCAGGTGATCCCGCCGTCCGTATCGTCGTCCGAACGCTTCTCTTCGTCTCGGTTCTTCTGCCGGGCGGCCGCGTCGATCACCTCGAGTTTTCCGCGCGAGGGATCGACCTCTTTCGGGTGGGGGCCGGGCCGGGCCAATCCCCGGCCGATCTGGCCCAGCGAACCGTCCTTCGGTAAGGGCGCTCCTTCGCGCATGTGCAGGCCGGCCTCCTCGAAGAGGCTGTCCTTCGGCCGTTGCATCCCCTGACCGAGCGTAACGTGGTCCCCGGTGAACACCCCTTCTTTCGGCCGCTGCATCCCGCGCTCCAGGGTGCTCGCATCTGCCGAAAGCGATCCGTCTTTCGGCCGCTGCACGGATTTTAAGGATGTGGAATATGTTACCGCATCGTCTTTTGGCCCCGTCTTCTCGATAGCGATCCCTTTGAGGCCGAAGGTGGAGTTCTTCGGGGCGGGCACCGACGAGGTGACCGAGGCCGAACCGGTGAGATCGATCTCCTTCCCACCCGGCTTCGGGGGAAGGGCGACGACCCCGTCATCCTGCTTCTTCTCGGCTTTCGGGAGCATAACGATGGTGTCGTCCCTGCGCTTCCGGTCGCTCCCGCCGCTGCCCGGGAGCGAGATCATCTCATCCTTCTCCGGTGTGGTTGGTTCTGCCATGTACCCGATCTCCTCAAGATATGCCGACTCAAGAGGCGAGGCAAACCCGGGGACCCCGGCGTCATCCGGCACTTCGGAGACGGCACCGGCCGCCAGGGCTTCCTCCTCTTCCCGCAGCCGCGCCTCCTCTTCTCCCCTCAGTCGTTCTTCCTCGCATTCAAGCTGGTATTCCGTCCGGATATCCCGGATCTCCTCGACCCGGGGGATGTTGGTGAGCCCCGAGAGCACAATGATGATCCCCACGAACGACGTGCTCTTCACCGGATAGTCGCCCGATCGCATCTCGAGTCCGGCGATGCTCCGATCGATCCATTTTCGGACGGTCTGGAACCCCTTCATCGAGAGTTCGGCCGAAGGCCCGGCGATCAGCACCAGTGCCTTGTCGGCGCTCGTGAGATCGCAGGGAACCGATACGTCTTCATAAACCGCTTTTTTGGCGAGGGAGATGATCCGGGCGGCCTTCTCCTGCGAACCCTGGATGAAGTCTTTCAGCGACTGCCGCCGGTGGAAGATGTTCAGCCATCCGGTCGGCAGTCGCTCCGTGGCGTAGCCGACCGCGACGAACCCGTTTCCCTTCAGGGTGTTGAGGACCTCTCCGGCATCCAGAACAACCTCGGCGACGTCGAGCCCCGATTCGTTGAATTCTCCGGCGCGAAGAAGAAGGCCGATCTGGCGTGCAATCCTCTCGTTGAGCATGTTGTAGTGTGTTCTCGGGTCCGATCCCGCGGGGATCTGGCGCAGCTGGCCCATGACGCTGGTGTTCTCGGTCCCGGCTGCAGCGGCGGCCGCCTTGATCTTCTGCGACCAGGTCTCGTTGTCGAAGAGGATGACGGCATCGACGAGTCCCTGGAGCGCGTCGAGGTCGTCGGCGGCTTTGGCCGAGACCCGTTTTCCCTCTTCCAGGCACGGAAGTATGGCAAGAGCGAAGATCGGCTCCACGTAGGACTTCCGGATCTCGGCGATGATGAGCGGCGCGATATCGATGACGCTGCCCCCGAGCCCGCAGCAGAGGAGGATGGCGTCGATCTCCATCGTATCCATGCTCTGGAGCCGGGTCATCACCTCCTCGATATCGATCACGTCCGTGACATGAGCGTGATCCACGATATCGACCCGCGGGAAGAAGATCCTTGCAGGGTTCGGGAGATGGCGGAGTTGCAGCAGGGAGTTCGGGTCGATGTCGATCGCTACCGCACTCATGCAGTAGACTCTGCTGCGCTGGTCATGGTCGTAGAGCTGATCCACAACCCGCGACCCGGCGCCGCCCAACCCTATCGCCAGCACTCGCATAAGATCAAACTCCCTGTCTGGTATCTTTGCATGCCCGGGGTGACCTTTGCCGCGAAAGAAGCATGAATATCATCTAAAACTATTGGTAAATATGTGGGCGGACGGACATATACGTTTCTGTGCGTTCCGGAACGGGTGGAACCCGGCCAATCACGAAATGGTCTTATTAAAATATTCCGGTTTGACTTCCCCCCGCTTGTGCCTCCTCGTGGCTAAGGGAGAAGAATCACCTGATCCCCGGGAGAACCCGTTACGCCTCTCCGTTTTGCACTACCTGTGCGGTGCGTGACGTTTCGGGAGCACAAAATGATAATATATTTAACTCCCTGCACGTAACTACTCAATGAGGTGCATAGCCTTGACTACATATGGAATTGAATTTGTGCCCGGAGCAATCAACGTCAAGCAGGTGGTGAACTACACCAAGCTTGCAGAGTCGAAGGATATCGACTACGCTTGGATTACGAACCACTACAACAACCGCCATGCATACCCGACCCTCGCCATGATCGCGGCAAACACCGACACGATCAAGATGGGCCCGGGCATCATGAACACGTTCACCGACACCCCGGCAGCCATTGCCTCCTTCATGGCTACCTTAAACGAGATCTCCGACGGACGTGCCGTCCTCGGTATCGGACCCGGCGACCTCTCGACGCTCCCGAAGCTCGCGATCGACCCCGTCAAGCCCGTCGGTCACCTGAAGGAAGGTGTCGAGCAGATCCGGAAACTCCTCGCCGGCGAAGAGGTCAAGAAGTCCGGCAACATGGAGTTCTTCGACTACGACGGCGCCAAGCTGACCGGCGTCACCCTGCCCGGCAAGAAGGGCATTCCGGTCTACATCGGTGCCCAGGGTCCCAAGGTGCTCGAGCTCGCCGGAACGATCGGTGACGGCGCCCTGATCAACGCCTCGAACCCCAAGGACTTCCAGGTCGCCATCCCGATCATCAAGAAGGCAATGGAAGCGGTCGACAAGAAGAAGTTCGACGTCGGCGCCTACACCGCCATGTCCATCGACAGGGACGAGAAGAAGGCCCGGAACGCTGCAAAGATTGTTGCTGCATTCATCGCCGCCGGCTCTCCGCCCGCGCTTCTCCAGCGCCACGGACTCGACCTGAACAACGTCGCGAAGATCAAGGAAGCGCTCGGACGCTTCGACTTCAAGACGGTCGGCGGACTCGTCGGCGACGGGGAGATCGACGCCTTCACCATTGCCGGAACCCCCGACATGGTCAAGCAGAAGTGCGAAGACCTTGCAAAGTCCGGAGTTACCCAGATCATCTTCGGCTCGCCGCTCGGCCCCGACATGACCAACTCCATCCGCCTCCTCGGCAAGTACATTGTCTGAGGCGGGAAACCACACTCGCTTTTTTTCCGGCACTGCCGGATGGTTCGGACCGACCGGAGTACTCCGGGGTTTCGCAACGGCGTTGGGCACCCTCTCCGCAATTCGGACAGGGTTTTATACGCTCGGCGCGCCAACCGGAGTATGAAGGGCCATGTTCACCACCCGCGAGATCGTGACGGAACGGGGAATTCTCCAGTACCGTCGGGAGTCTCTCACCGGCATCCGGTGCCGGATCAGTCCCGTCCGGGTTGAGAGGCAGATCGACGCTGCTCCTGCCATGCCCTCATCCCGCGACGGCTGCCCCTTTTGCCCCGGTGCTATCGATACGTCCACCCCGACGTTCGAGGACGGCAGCCGGCTCCGGTGCGGGGAGAGCGTGACGTTCCCGAACCTCTACCCGTTCGCCGGGCGCCACGTGGTCACGGTGATCACGCCCGATCACGGGCCCGGCCGGTTCGATGTGAGGTGTCTTGCGGACGCCATATCCGGAACGGCGGAGGCCCTCGCTCGGTCTCCCGGATATGCAAGCATCAACTGGAATCACCTCCCGTCGGCGGGTGCGAGCATCGTCCACCCGCACCTGCAGGGCATCGCCGATGCGGAGCCCACCCGCCTTGCGGAGCTCTATATCTCCGGCGGCCGCTGCTACCTCGCCGATCACGGCCGTTTCTACTGGGACGACCTCGTGGAGCGCGAGCGTTGCTCGGAGCGGTTTCTCTTTGAAGATGAGATCTTCTGGTCGGCGAACCCCGTCCCCCTCGGCGAGCGGGAGGTGCGGGGAATTCTCCCGATATCGACGCTTGATGAACTCGAACCGTATGTCGAACCGTTGGCCGGGGGTATCCTCCGGGTCGTCGACTTTTACCGGAGCCTCGGCACGCACGCCTTCAACGCCTCGATCTTCTTTGATGCCCCCGGAAAAGCCGTGCAAGGCCTCCGTGTCTTCTGTTCCATCATCGCACGGTTGAACCCGAACACCTTCTCCATGTGCGACTCGGCGTTCATGGAGCGGCTGCACCTGGAGCCGATCATCCTGACGCTCCCCGAAGACCTCGGCGCGCTCTTCCGGGCGAGAAAGTAAGGTTTGTTGAGTATCTCCGGGTTTACTCATACGCCGACGGCTCACGCGAAGGAACTGTCATTCTCGCTTTGGGCTTCGCGTGCGATATCGATTGTTGATAGTGATACAGCCTCGCGTGAAGAGCGCGAAGCCGCGAAGGGATGTTGCAGCATCTTTCTACTGAACTTCGCATTCCTCGCCCCTTCGGTGCTCACGCTCCGGTTCTTACGAACCATCGCGCTACGAACCGTCGCACGTCCCGGCAGTCGCGTTCCGGAAGCCACACTTCGCGTGCGTCGACAGTAGAGGCTGAGGGTGCGGCCTCACGCGAAGTGCGAGGCACCAGCATAGAGATGGCTCTTAGGAACATGGATGCCGCTTCGCAGTCAGGGGACAGACGGCACCCTCTCTACCGGGTGAGACGCTTTACAAACTCAAAAAAAGAAGTGGTGTTGGGTTTACTCGGGCTTGCTGATGAGTGCAGTCTTCGAGACGATCTCGCCGGTCTTCTTGTGCGGCTTCCTGATGACTCCGTCCATAGCCTTCTCGAGGTCGCGTGCTTCCTCGCAGAGGATCATGGCCTGGCGCATCATCTCGTGAGCGCTCGAAACGATCGGGATGTACTTCTCCCACTCCTTCGTCATGAAGCAGCCCTTGACGTTGACGCCCGCGACCGACTGTGCGATCTCGTAGGCCGCACGGGCCTTCGCGAGCGCGTAGGGGTTGCTGAACTCGCCGTCGACCGCCTTGTCGGAGGTCATGACGACCTTCGGCAGCACGAGGTCCGCGCCCTTCTTGCCTGCCTTCACCTGGTCGATGACCTTGTCGAGTTCCACCTGCATCTTGCGGAACGCGCCGGTGATGGCGAGGACCTTGACGAGGTTCCCGTTGTAGTCCGCCATCTCGATGGGGTCGAGGAACTCACGACGGGCGCCGATCATGGCGTCGGCCTTCATGATGATGTAGCCGAAGTTGCTCGCCTTAAGCGCTTCGAACTGCTCCTTCTTGGTGGTGACGTCGTCGGTGATGACGATGCAGGGGATTCCGGCCGCTGCAAGGTCTTCACGGGCCTGGGTGGGTCCGGGAAGGACGCCGTTCGGGGAAACGACGATACAGAAGTCCGGGCCCCATGCCTTCATATTGCTGACCACACGCTCGATATCCTCGGGCTGCAGCTTCGTGCCGGAGGTCGCCATGAAGGTGATCATGTCTTCACGGTCTGCGCGCTCATCGAGAAGAAGTTCGCCCATTACGCCGCTGGCAATATTTCCCAGTTTTGCAATTCCAACTTTTACAACCACTTTAACACCTCTCAAAATTTGAGAACACGATAGTATCGCCAAGTTCTCATATAAACGTTTTGAAATGCCCCGAAAATTTCGTTCAATGGCAGGATGGGTTAAGGGAAAGTGTTTAAGTTTGCACTGCCCATATATAATTGATGAAGCAAGGTCTGCTCACCGATCGCCAGAAGGAAGTGTTGCGCTACCGGAAGAAGGGGTTGACGCAGCAGCAGATTGCGGAGATCATCCATACCTCGAAAGCCAACGTCTGCACCATCGAAAAAGCTGCTATCGAGAACATCTCGCGCGCACGTGAGACGCTCGAATTTCTCTACACCCTTGACGCCATACACCTCTGTACGCTGAAAAGCGGCCTCGACCTGCTCAAGGCCCCCGAACTCATCTATGCCGAAGCTGAGAAGCAGGGATTGAAGGTCAAATACGACACGATATCGCTCATAAACAGGCTTCGGGATGCAAACCCCGAGCGGTTCAGCGGGAGACAGGTCCGCGAGGATGTTGAGATCTATATCAACAAAGACGGCGATCTCTACTTCGGGTGATATGGTTTCGTGGGCGCGCACACGGGCTCCGTGCGGGAGCGGGAGCCCCGCGGGAGCATGCCTCGCGCCCACCTGCCATGAACGCAGTCAGTGCAGCCCTTCATTCATCTCCCCGCCCGCTCAATCGGGCGAACCGGTGCCGCGCCTGCGGCGCTGGAACGGTTTGTGCAAAATCCCGAATGAGCCGATAACAAGGTTTATATCTCATTTTAAGTAATGTTTAAGAAACCGCTCTGCACGGTTCCGCCCGGATCCGGGGGATATCCGGCACCATAAGTGCCACTGATTCCCGAGATCGGTTCTCATATCGCATGTATGTGGATTGAGGACTCGCGGCGGGGGTGCAGGAGGTAAGAGACAAGGTCGAACCCTCCTTACGGAGGGCCGATGTCGATATGGAGTTGTGCTCGTCACAACGGGATGACAGGCTGGATCTGATCGAGACGCTGGGCCAACGCCAGTGCAGCGCGCCCGGTTCCGGGAAGAGAGTTCCCGGGAGCGTCGAAGAGTCAGGATCTATTGGCGACGACTGGAATGTACCCGGTGCACACCGGGACGGCAGTGAGATCGGTCGAGGCGCACGGAGACGAATGTCTCTGTGCCTTCACGTTCCGCTGCCTCCATCAACTGTTTCCCTAACGCTACGGCAACATGGCGTGGCGTTCGATATCCCGCCCCATCCGGGTTCGCCAGAGGGTTTACCGTGCCGGCGCGTCCGGTACGGGGCCCGGCGCACGCATCGCACTGCGGTGATCCTGCAGTCGATGCCGCACGCTACAACGCATGAAGGGTTGATTGACAAATGCCGAATTTACACAGACCACGCAGAGGATCCCTCGCGTACAGCCCGAGAAAACGGGCAAAAAGCCCGGTTCCCCGCTACGGTTCATGGCCGGAGTATACGGGAACCCCGGCTGTGCAGGGGTTTGCAGGCTACAAGGTGGGAATGACCCACGTCATCATGGTCGATGACCACAAGAGCAGCCCCACCGAAGGCAAGGACGTGATGGTGCCGGTGACCGTGGTTGAGGTCCCGCCCATGCGGGTGGCCGGCGTGCGCGCATACGGTGAAGACACCTACGGAAAGCACGCGCTGACCGAAGCGTGGACGACCGATCTCGACGAGGAGTTGTCCCGCCGGATCAACGTCCCGAAGAACCACGACACCGCTGCCGCCCTCGACGCCATCAAGGCCGCCGTCGGCGAAGGCAAGGTCACGGAACTCTACGCTCTCGCCTACACCCGGCCCATGG
Organism: Methanoculleus chikugoensis; assembly: GCF_019669965.1. NCBI lineage: Archaea > Methanobacteriati > Methanobacteriota > Methanomicrobia > Methanomicrobiales > Methanomicrobiaceae > Methanoculleus > Methanoculleus chikugoensis. Next base: position 677,614 of record NZ_AP019781.1, read on the forward strand.
AACTCACCGGCGTCCCGAAGAAGGTCCCCGACCTGATGGAGATGCGGATCGCCGGCGGAAGCCTCGAAGACCAGATCGCCTATGCCGGCGAGATTCTGGGCAAAGAGATCGTGATCTCCGGGAACCTCGAGGTCGGCGAGTACGTCGACGTCACCGCCGTCACCACCGGTAAGGGCACGGAAGGCCCCGTCAAGCGGTGGGGCGTCCAGGTCCGGAAGCGGAAACACTCCCGCGGCGGCAAGAAGCGCCACATCGGCAACCTCGGTCCGTGGCATCCGCACCACGTCAGGTGGCAGGTGCCCCAGATGGGCCAGATGGGCTACCAGCAGCGCACCGAGTTCAACAAGCGGATCTTGAAGATTGGCACCGACGGCGCCGACATAACGCCGGCAGGCGGGTTCCTGCACTACGGCCTTGTGCGCGGCCCCTACGTGCTGATCAAGGGCTCCGTCCCGGGGCCGAACAAGCGGCTGGTCCGGATACGCTCCGCGATACGGCAGGGTGAACACACCGTTCGCACGCCGACGATCAACTTCGTCAGCGTGCAGAGTCAGCAGGGGTGAGCAGCGATGAAGGCACAGGTTCGAACACTGACGGGCGATATCGCCCACGAGATCGATCTCCCGGAGATCTTCGACGAAGAATACAGGCCCGACCTGATTAAGCGGGCAGTCCTCGCGCTCCAGAGCACCCGGTTCCAGCCGCACGGGACAAACCCCTATGCGGGCATGCGCACCTCCGCAGAGTCCTGGGGCAGCGGCCGAGGTGTCGCCCAGGTCCCCCGCCTGAAGAACGGCAGCAGGGTTGCCCGGGTTCCGCAGGCAACCGGCGGGCGCGCAGCGCATCCCCCGAAGGTCGAGAAGATCCTCGTCAAAGAGATCAACAGAAAAGAGAAACGCAAAGCTTTCAGGTCCGCCATCGCCGCCAGCACCTACACCGACCTGGTTCGGGGACGCGGGCACCTCTTCGAGGGCGATCTCCCGCTGGTCTTCGAGGACCGGTTTGAGGAGATCACCCGCACCGGCGACGTCATCGCGGCGCTCACTGCGCTCGGTGTCTATGCCGACGTCGAGCGGGCGAAGGGCAGCCGGAAGGTCCGTGCGGGGCGGGGCACCATGCGTGGCCGCCGCTACAAGCAGCGCACGAGCGTTCTGATCGTCACCGGCGGCGAACCGCTCCGGGCAGCCCGGAACCTCGCGGGCGTCGATGCCGTGGCGGTCGACCAGCTCAACGCCGAACTCTTAGCACCCGGCACGCAGGCAGGGCGCCTGACGGTCTGGACGGAATCTGCGATCAGGAGACTGGAGGAGTTCTCATGAAGCTGAAATACCCGTTCGTTACGGAAAAAGCAACGATGATGCTCGAAGGCGAGAGCAAACTCCAGTTTATCGTGCAGAGGAATGCCACCAAGCAGGAGATCAAGCGCGAGCTGGAATCGGCCTTCGAACAGGAAGTGGCCAACGTCCGCACGATGATGACCATGAAAGGCGAAAAGAAGGCCATTGTAACGTTTGCGGACGCGAAGGCGGCTGAAGAGATCCTCAGCCGGCTGGGAATCATGTAAGGTGAGTGACGATGGCACATAGAATCATAGCACAGAGCCGTGGAAAAGGCGGCCCAACCTACCGTGCACCGTCGCACCGGTATAAGGCGGCACTGCGGCACGCAGGAAAGAACGACGTCCTGGTCTCCGGGAGCGTCATCGACATCGAGCACGACCCGGCCCGCCACGCACCGATCGCTCTCGCCAGACTCGAGAGCGGCGAGAAGATCTACGTCCTCGCCACCGAGGGTCTCGGTGTCGGGGATGCGGTCTCCTGGGGCACGGGGGGCGCGGTGAAGAACGGCAACACCCTGCCGCTCCGGGAGATCCCGGTCGGCGCATACGTCTGCAACATCGAATCCAGGCCCAACGACGGCGGCAAGTTCGTCCGTTCGAGCGGTGTCCAGGCTCTCGTCATCGGCAAGGCCGATGACGGCAGGGTCGGTGTTCGGATGCCGAGCGGCAAGAACAAGTGGTTCAACGGTGCCTGCATGGCAACCGTCGGTATCGTTGCCGGCGGCGGACGGGGCGAAAAACCGTTCGCCAAGGCAGGAAAGAAGCACTTCCACGTCAGGTCCTCTTCCGAGAAGTGGCCTCGCGTCAAGGGTGTCTGCATGAACGTCATCGACCACCCGTTCGGTGGCGGTGGGCACCAGCACTGCGGGCGGCCGAAGACCGTCGCCCGTGGCACGTCCCCCGGGAGGAAGGTCGGGCATGTTGCCGCCCGGAGAACCGGCAAGTGGAAGAAGTGAGGGGTGAAGCATGGCAAAGAAGACACAGAAGAGAATGCCGCGGCGCCGCGAGGAGTTCACCTATCGGGGTTACTCCGTTGCGGACCTGCAGCAGATGGCTCTCTCCGAGCTGCTGCCGCTCATGCCGGCCAGGGCACGCAGGAAGTTCGACCGGGGTCTCTCCCGGGAGCACGAGAAACTCCTCGCCGATCTCCGGTCGGGGGATGAGCAGATTCGCACTCACCTGCGTGACATGATCATCATGCCCGAGATGGTGGGGAGAACCATCGAGATCCACAACGGGAAGGAGTTCCAGAAGGTGGAGATCCAGCCCGAGGCGGTCTTCCACTACCTCGGTGAGTTTGCACTGACCCGCAGGAAGGTCTCTCACGGCAGCGCCGGTATCGGTGCGACCCGGTCGAGTAAGTACGTACCGCTGAAGTGATGGACATGGCAAGAACAGGTTATTCAGCAACAATTGAGGGCGAGAACGTCGCTCGCGCAAAAGCGAACGAACTTCCCGTCTCTCCCAAGCACTCGATCGAGATTGCCAGGTTCATCCGGAACATGACCACCTCTGACGCAAAGGCATACCTTGCCGACGTGGTGGCGCTGAAGAAGGCCATCCCCTTCAAGCGGTTCAACCGGAACGTCGCCCACAAGCGGGGGCTCTCGAAGTGGCCCGCCGGCCGGTATCCGGTCAAGGCTGCAGAAGCCTACATCAGGCTGCTTGAGTCCGTCGAGAAGAACGCCGAGTACATCGGCCTCGACACCGAGAAACTCCGGATCGACCACGTCGCCGCCAACACCGGCCGTGGCCTCCGGGCATTCTTCCCGCGTGCGATGGGTCGCGCTACTCCGAAGCGCAGGGAGACCGTGAACATCGAGATCGTCGTGACCGAGGTGGCGTAATGGCAATCGAGAAGAAGTTTATCACTGACGGCGTGCGCAACGTCCGCGTCGAGCAGTTCCTCACGAAGGAACTCAAGCGGGCAGGATACGGCGGCATGGATATCACCCGGACGCCGCTCGGCACCCAGGTGACGATCTTTGCGGAGAAGCCCGGTATCGTGATCGGCAAGGGCGGCAAGCAGGTTCGCCAGCTGACGCAGGATCTCGCCACAGCGTACGATATCGAGTCTCCGCAGGTGGAGGTCCAGCAGGTCCAGAACCCCAACTTCAACGCCCAGATCATGGCGGAGAGGCTTGCGAACGCTCTCGAGCGCGGCTGGTACTTCCGGAAGGCCGGACAGAGCACGATCCGCCGGATCATGGAGTCCGGTGCGCTCGGTTGCGAGGTCATCGTCGCCGGGAAACTGACCGGTGCGCGGTCGCGGACCCAGAAGTTCACCGAGGGCTACATCAAGCACTGCGGTGAACCCAGCGAGACGATCGTCGAGAAGGGCTACGCGGTTGCGATCAAGAAACTCGGAACCATCGGGGTTCAGGTCAAGATCGTCCCGCCGGATGCACGGCTGCCCGACACCTTCGACGTCCTCGAACCCGAGCCGAAGCAGGCTCCGGCGGAACCCATCGAGCCCGAAGAGGTCGGTGAAGAGGTCTTCGAGGAAGAGTTCGAGGAGATCTCCGGAGAGGAGTTCGAGGAGGAGAGATAAATGGCAATCTTTCGGGCGCGTGAAGTGAAACAACTCTCCGACACCGAGCTCCTCGAGCAGGAGCAGAAACTCTCCCTCGAACTGATCCAGGAGCGGGGGAAAGTCAGCGCCGGCGGTGCCACCGAGAACCCCGGAAGGATCCGCGAGGTCAGGAGGACGATTGCGCGCATCCGAACCGAGCAGAACGCGCGGAGGAACGCATGATCTCTCCCCAGAACGTCCTTCGCCACGAGTTGATCGGGCTGGACGTTCTGGTGGTCCGTGCGAGCAACCCGGGTCATGCCGGGGTATCGGGTCGCGTCACTGATGAGACCCGAAATACCCTGGTCATCCTGACCGGGCGGGGAGAAAAGCAGATACCAAAACGGTTCAGCGTGTTCCGCTTCCGGCTTCCCGACGGCACGACCGTCGACGTCGACGGGTCGAGCCTCGAAGCACAGCCGGAACGGCGGATCGGCATGCGCATCAGATAAACGAGGATGAATAATGGCACGAAACATTGGGTTGGACGTTCCCATTCCGGAAAAGGAATGTGAGGACGCAAATTGTCCGTTTCACGGCACTTTGCCGGTACGCGGCCAGGTGATTACCGGCAAAGTCGTGAGCGACCGTATGAACGGTACCGTCGTGGTGGAGCGTGAGTTCCTCCACTACGTCAAGAAATACAAGCGGTACGAGAAACGCAGATCCCGGTACCATGCCCACAGCACGCCCTGCATCAACGCCGGCGTGGGCGATGTGGTCCGGATCGCGGAGTGCCGTCCGCTCTCGAAGACCAAGAACTTCGTTGTGGTCGAGGTGATGAAGGAATGAAGGCGATGCAGGCAAAGATTCCGCGCGCCCTCGCCACCGGCTCCAGGATGGTCTGCTCCGACAACACCGGCGCACGGCTCGTGGAGGTCGTCTCGGTCGACCGTTACCACGGCGTCCGCCGTCGGCAGCCCTGCCTGGGCATCGGCGACGTCGCGACCGTGAGCGTCAAGAAAGGCACCCCCGACATGCGGCGGAAACTCGAGAAGGCAGTGGTCATCCGGCAGAAGAAGGAGATCCGCCGCCCGAACGGTGTCCGTCTCTCGTTCGAGGACAACGCCATGGTGCTCATCAACGATCGCGGCGAGCCGAAGGGAACCGAGATCAAGGGGGCTGTCCCCCGTGAGATCGCGGAGCGTTTCCCGAAGATCGCCTCCATGGCGACGACAATCGTGTAAGGTGTGGTAAGAATGGTACGCATAGTTAGCAAACAGCCGAGAAAACAGCGCAAGGCGCGTTACAACGCACCGAACCACACCCGGGGCCGTTTCCTCTCCGCATCGCTCTCCCCTGAGCTCCGCGGGAAGTACAACAACCGGAGAACCCGTGTGGTCAAGGGCGACACCGTGAAAGTGCTCCGTGGAGACTTTGCCGGCGACGAAGGCGTCGTCGATGCGGTGGACATGAAGACGTGCCGGCTGGTCGTGCACGGCGTGATGGTGACGAAGGCGGACGGAACCGAGGTTCCCCGGCCGGTCGATCCCTCGAACGTGCAGATCACGAAGCTCAACCTGAAGGACAAACTACGTGAGGAGAGGCTTGGAGGCGGAGCATAATGTCCAAATATCTCAAGCGGCTGGTAGCGCCGGAATCCTGGCATATCCCGAAGAAAGTACAGAAATTCGTCATGAAGACCGCTCCCGGCCCCCACAACGCCGACGCTCTGCCGATCGGTGTCTGGCTCCGCGAGCACATCGGTCTCGCACAGAATGCGAGCGAGGTCAGAAAGATCCTGCACCAGCGGGACATCATCGTCAACGGACGGGCCTGCAAAGACCCGCAGATGGGCCTCGGTGTCTTCGACATCGTCTCGATCCCGAAGCTCGGGAAGCACTACCGCATCCAGTTCGATATGCGGGGCAACCTGAGCGCCGTTGAGATCTCGGCGGAGTCCGCAAAGACCCGGCTCTGCAAGATCCGGAACAAGACCACGGTCAAGGGCGGCAAGGTCCAGTTGAACCTTGCGTTCGGTGCGAACATCCTCGCCGACAACACCTACCGGGCAAAGGATTCCGTCGTCGTGACCCTCGGGACGGACGGCGAAGACCGGTTCAGGATCGTCGACCACTTCCCCTTCGCGGAAGGCAACATGGCCACGATCGTCGGCGGGAAACACTCCGGCAAGGTCGCGAGGATCGTCGAGATCGTCGAGACGGCAAGCTCCGTCCCGAACCGCGTCATTCTCTCGGACGACTCGGCCGGCGAGCGGTTCGAGACCATCGAGGAGTACGTCTTCATGGTCGGCCGCTCCGCGATAGCACCCGAACTGGAGGCCCTGGCATGACCGCGATGAAGGATATCTACATCGACAAGGTCGTCGTGCACATGGGCGTCGGGGAGAGCGGCGAGCGGCTGGTCAAGGCGGAGGATCTCGTGAAACAGATCACCGGCCAGAAACCCGTCCGCACCATCGCGAAGCGGACCCAGCCGGCGTTCGGTATCCGGAAGGGCGCACCCATCGGGTGCAAGGTCACCCTGCGCCGGGAGAACGCCGAGAAGTTCATCACGACCGCCCTCGACATCATCGAGCGGCGGCTTGCCTCCTCGCAGTTCGACCGGACCGGGAACGTCTCCTTCGGTATCGAAGAACACACCGACTTCCCGGGCATGTCCTACGATCCGACAATCGGGATCTACGGCATGGACATCAACGTGGTGCTCGAGTACAAGGGCGTGCGGGTCGCACGGAGAAGCGTCGAGCGCAGGAAACTTCCGGCCGACCAGAAGGTGAACAAAGAGGAAGCCATCGCGTTCATGCGCGAGCGCTACCAGGTGGAGGTGTAAGGAATGGCGGAAGAGTCAGGAGCGCCTGCATCGGGCGAGAACGTACGGAAGTTCGGCCGTGGCGCGAACGAGTGCCGCATCTGCGGCCGGAAGCAGGGCCTTGTACGGAAGTACGGCATCTACTTCTGCCGCCAGTGCTTCCGCGAGTGGGCGAGCAAGATGGGCTTCAAGAAGATGAACTAGGGGTAGAGAATATGGCACGACTGAATCCAATCGCAGATGCGATGAGCACGATCAAGAATGCCGGAGACGCTGGAAAGAGCGAGGTTATTGTAGAACCCGCCAGCAAGCTTCTCGGCGCAATGCTCCGCGTCATGCAGGAAAACGGCTTTATTAGCGGCTTCGAGTTCATCGACGACGGCCGCGGCGGCCAGTTCCGGGTCCAGCTCTCCGGAACGATCAATAAGTGTGGCGCCATCAGCCCCCGGTTCCCGGTGACGATGGCTGATATGGAATACTGGGAGTCGCAGTACCTCCCCGCGAAGAACTTCGGCATCCTGATCGTCTCCACCTCGAAGGGAGTCATCTCCCATGCAGAGGCACGGGGCGAGGGGATCGGCGGGCAGCTGCTGGGCTACGTCTACTAAAAGGAGGGAGATGAGTATGGCAATAACACGACAGGTCGAGATCCCTCCCGGCGTTGACGTCACGCTCGACGGCGGTGTGCTCACGGTCTCCGGACCGAAGGGCACTCTGGTCCGCGACATGCGCTTCCCGCAGATCGGGATCGCGGTCGAGGGCGGCGAAGTCGTCGTCTCCACGGCATCCGACAAGAAGCGGATCCTTGCCATGACCGGCACGATCGAGGCGCATGCGAAGAACATGATCCAGGGTGTTGTCGACGGCTACGAGTACCGGATGAAGGTGGTCTACAGCCACTTCCCGATCCAGCTCAAGCAGCAGGGCAACCGCCTCGAGATCACCAACTTCCTCGGCGAGAAACAGCCCCGGGTCGCAAAGATCATCGAGGGTGTCACCGTCAAGCTTGGAAACGACGAGGTAACGCTCACCGGTATCGACAAGGAGAAGGTGGGCAACACGGCCGCAAACATCGAGCACGCGACCAGGATCACGAAGCGCGATCCCCGGGTGTTCCAGGACGGCATCTACATCACTGAGAGGGCGTGAAAACAATGGACGAAACAAGAAGACTGATCCGCGTCCGCACCCGGCACAACAAGCCCGCCTTCAAGCGGCGGGGCCTTCACCGCAAAGTGAAACTGGCAGATGTCTGGCGGCGTCCGCGCGGTCTGCACAACAAGCAGAGGCGGCAGTTCAGGGCGAAGGGTGCCCTCCCCCGGCCGGGATACGGGGGCCCCGCCGCAGTTCGCGGCATGCACCCGAGCGGTTATGCGGAGGTGCGGGTCTTTACACCGGCGGATCTTGTCGATCTGAATCCCGAGATCCAGGCCGTCCGGATCGCCGGATCCGTGGGCAACAGGAAGCGCGGAGCGATTCAGGAGCGGGCGCTGGAACTCGGGCTCAAAGTCCTGAACGCAAAAGACCTCACTCCCGCGGCTGAGGTACCTGCCGCAGCCGAAGAAGAAGAGGTGAACGAGGATGAGTGATCTCGCCAACCAGAAGCGAATGGCGGCCGCCATTCTCAAGTGCGGGATCAACCGTGTCTGGTTCGATCCCGAGCGGCAGGCCGATATCGAGGGAGCGATCTCCAGAAACGACCTGCGCGAGCTTATCGGGGAAGGCGCAATCAGGGCGCACCCCGTGAAAGGGAACAGCCGCGGCAGAGCCCGTGTCCGGATGGCAAAGCGTTCCTACAGCCACCGGAAAGGCCCGGGCCGCAGGAAGGGTGCCGCCGGCGCACGGAATGCCAGCAAGCGGGTGTGGATCCGCAAGATCCGGGCACAGCGCCGCACTCTGCGCGAGATGCGTGAGGAAGGTACAATCGACCGCGGTCTCTACCGCCTGATGTACCGGCGGGCTTCCGGAGGCCAGTTCCGGAGTGTGTCGCATCTCGCGGCTCAGATTGAGATTACGGCAGGGAGGATGAAATAATGGCAACCGGCCCAAGATACTTCGTGCCCTTCCGGAGAAGGCACGAGGGCAAGACCGACTACTACAAGCGGATGTCGCTCCTGTCGTCGGGAACGCCGAGGATGGTCGTCCGGAAGACGAACCGGCAGATCATCGTACAGCTGGTCGTTCCTGAGATTGAAGGAGATCGCACCCTGGTGGCTGCGTACTCGACCGAACTCGCCGGCTACGGCTACGAGGGATCGACTGCGAGCACCCCGGCCGCCTACCTGACCGGTATGCTGTTTGCGGTCAAGGCGCTGAAGGAAGGGTATGACGAGGCCATCCTGGATATCGGGCTTGCCCGGGCAAAACCCGGAGCTCGGGTCTTTGCCGCTCTCAAGGGAGCGGTGGATGCGGGTCTCGACGTCCCCTACGGCGAATCGATCCTCCCCGATGAAGAACGGCTCAAAGGTGCCCACATCGTGGAGTTTGCTCCCGAGCAGGCGGGCGACCTGGTAGCGAATGTAGAGGCTGTGGCTCTGGCCATCAAGAAGGAGCTGGTGTGACATGGCATACGTACAGGAAGAATGGATTCCGCTCACCGGTCTCGGGCGCATGGTCGCTGCAGGCGAGATCACCAGCATCGATGAGGTGCTCGCGAGCGGCAGGCCGATCAAGGAGCCCCAGATCGTCGATCTCCTCCTGCCCGACCTGGAGGACGAGGTGCTGGACATCAACATGGTCCAGCGGATGACGGACTCGGGTCGCCGTGTGAAGTTCCGCACCGCCGTGGTGGTCGGCAACAGGAACGGTTACGTCGGGTTCGGCCAGGGGAAGGACGTCCAGGTCGGCAACGCGATCCAGAAGGCAATCGCAAACGCAAAACTGAACCTGATCAAGGTCTCCCGTGGCTGCGGGAGCTGGGAGTGCGGCTGTGATGCCGCTCATTCGATCCCGATCGAGGTGACCGGGAAGTCGGGCAGCGTCAAGGTGACGCTGAAACCCGCCCCGCAGGGTATCGGCCTCGTGACCGGGGATATCCCGAAGAAAGTCCTGACGCTTGCAGGCATCAAGGATGTCTGGGCGTTCAACCGGGGGCAGACCCGGACGACCATCAACTATGCCAAGGCGACGTTTGAGGCGCTCAAGCAGACGAACATGGTTCGGATTGGAGGGACGGAGTGATGTACGCGGTAGTACAGGTGCGCGGCGTCGTCAACACCAACCGCGAGATCAAGGACACCTTGAAGATGCTCCGCCTGCACCACGTGAACCACTGCGTCCTCGTGCCCGATACGCCTGCGTATCTCGGCATGATCCGAAAAGTCAAGGACTTCGTGGCGTACGGTGAGGTGGACAAAGATATTCTGGCCACCCTCCTGCGTACCCGGGGCAGACTGACCGGGGACGAGAAGCTGACCGACGAATACGTCCGCGCGCATACCCCGTATGCCGATATCGATGAGTTCGCGGCAGCACTCTGCAACGGCGAGACGAGCTTCCGTGATCTGGTGGAGATCAAACCGGTGCTGAGACTACATCCTCCGCGAAAGGGCTATAAAACCATCAAGCGAACCTTTCAGCAGGGTGGAGCTCTCGGCTACTATGGTCCCCAGATCAACGATCTCCTCTACAAGATGAGGTGAGACTGATGCCCGTAAACAAGAGATCCAAATACAGGGGTTCACGGACCTGCGGCGGCGGTACGCACAAAAACCGGCGTGGCGCCGGCAACAGGGGTGGACGGGGTAGAGCCGGGCAGCGCGATCACCGCTTCTCCCACTTCTACCTGAAGGGCGAGATAGCCAACGGCAAGCACGGTTTCATCAACAAGACTTCCGTGCCGGTATCTGCCCTTGATATCGGTGAGATCGACCAGATGGCCGAAGCGCTGCTTCGTGAAGGACTTGCCACCCGGGAGGGCGATCTCATCGCCCTCGACGTCGCCGAACTCGGCATCGATAAGGTGCTCGGCGGTGGAAGAGTCACCCACAAAATGAGTATCTCCGCCCGGGAGTTCTCCGAACGCGCCCGGGCTAAAATCGAGGAGATGGGCGGTCAGACAACGACCGCTTGATCTTCTTTTTCAGGTGAAACTATGGGAGATCTGCTGGATAGATTTGAACCCATCCTTGCAGCGATGCCTGCAGTCAGAGGGCCGGATGGGCACGTCCACTTCAAGAATAAACTCATGTGGACGCTTGCGATTCTGCTCCTCTACTTTGCATTGACCAACATCAATATCTTCGGGCTCTCTCCTGAGTCGCAGGATATTTTCGGATTGTATCGTGCCCTGCTTGCCGGTGCGAGCGGTTCGCTTCTGCATCTCGGTATCGGGCCGATCGTCACCGCGTCGATCGTGCTGCAGCTACTCAAGGGTGCCGGACTCCTGCAGATCGATACCAGTGAAGCACGCGGGCAGGTCATGTATATGGGCCTGCAGAAACTGCTCATCTTCGTGATGATCATCGTCGAAGCGTTCCCCATGGTCGCGAGCGGGATGATGATGCCCGATGCGACGGTGGCCGCGCAGTTCTTCGGCGGCAATATGTTCACGGTCTCGCTCCTGATCTTCCTCCAGGTTTGCCTCGGCGGGCTTCTGGTGGTGCTGATGGACGAGGTCGTCACCAAGTGGGGTGTCGGTTCGGGCGTGGGGCTCTTCATCGTTGCGGGGGTCTCGCAGGGTCTCGTGAACGGGTTCCTGAACTGGCAGACGGGCACCGATCCCTTCCCGATCGGGTTCTTCCCGCGGCTCTTCGCCATAGGTACCTCGGGAGCGAACTTCCTCGAGTACTTCGGCACGGATCTCCTGGCCCTAATCACGACGATCGCCATCTTCATGGTCATCGTCTACGTGGAGTCGACCCGTATCGAGATCCCGCTCGCGCATACCGCCGTCCGCGGCGCCCGTGCGCGGTTCCCGGTGAAGCTCATCTATGCGAGCGTTCTGCCGATGATCCTCGTCCGGGTGCTGCAGGCGAACGTCCAGATGATCGGGATGTTCCTCTCGAACGCCGGGATAACGATCTTCGGTGAGTTCCAGGGGCAGGTGCCGGTAAACGGTCTGATGTGGTACATCGCGCCGATCAACACCCCGCAGGACTGGATGTGGTGGCTCTCCGATCTCGGGCACGCTCCGTGGGAGATCATGGTGCGTATGGGCGTCGATATCACCGTCATGGTGGTCGGGGGCGCAATCTTCGCGCTCTTCTGGGTCAAGACCGCGGGTCTCGACTCGAAGGACGTGGCCCGGCAGATCCAGAGAAGCGGGATGCAGATCCCCGGCTACCGGCGGAACGCCCAGGTGCTCGAGAAGTATCTCGACCGCTACATCCCGCGGATCACCGTCATCGGCGGTGTCTTTATCGGCCTTCTCTCGGTCGTCGCGAACCTCTTCGGTGTGGTGGGCGCGGTCGGGGGAACGGGTCTGCTGCTTGCGGTGAGTATCACCTACCGCCTCTACGAGGAGGTCGCAAGCCAGCAGATCATGGAGATGTACCCGTTCATGCGGTCGTTCTTTGGGAAAGAGTAAGTTTGGAGGCCTGACCCGGAGGTCAGGCCGGAGAAGTTACTCTTGGAGAAGCGGCGCGAAGCGCTCGTTTCGACCGGGAATGACTCCCTCCAATTCTCTTTCTCCCAGAACTGTACAATCCGCTTTTACCCCGGGTGACTGTCCTGGCCCCGTGTGATTCCGAAAGGCATTACTCTTTCAGGCACGGATTTATCTGAATAGCGAATGATACCCTAACGGGAGTGATAAAGTTGGGAAAGAAAGTTGTCGTGACGGGGGTTCCGGGTGTCGGAAAGACCACCGTTATCAATGGCGCGATGGAGAGGCTGGCGGCCGAAGGCGTTGAGTATACGGCTGTCAACTTCGGCACGTTCATGTTTGAGGTGGCCAAAAAGGAGAACCTGGCCGCGGATCGCGACGAGATGCGCAAGCTCGAGAAAGACGTCCAGAAACGCCTTCAGCAGGCGGCCGCTTCGGGAATCGCCGCCATGAGCGGGGATGCGAACGTCATCATCGACACGCACAGCAGCGTCAAGACCCCGGCGGGGTTCCTTGCGGGGCTGCCCGAATGGGTGCTCCGTGAGTTGATGCCCGATATCGTCGTGCTGGTGGAGACCGACCCCGACCAGATCCTGATGCGCCGGCTCGGCGACGCTTCGAGAACCCGCGACATGGAAGGACACCGTGCGATCGCCGAACATCAGGAGTTCAACCGCGCGGTCAGCGCGGCATACGCAATGTACACCGGCTGCACCATCAAGATCGTCCGGAACGAAAACTTCCTGCTCGAACAGGGTATCGACGACCTGGTGAGTGTGCTGAGGTAACCTGATATGGTGGACCTGAAGAAGCACGGCCCGACGATCGCCCTTCTCTTTACCATGCTCGTGATGCTCTCATACGGCATCGAGTGGATACGGGTGACGGTCGGCCTGGCGATGGACGCAGTGCTGGGCCCCTTCATCGACACCCTCGGGGTGCCGTTCTTCGTCATGATCCTGATCCTCTCCAGTATCACGGGTCTCTACTCCTCGCTCGTCCAGAAGTACACCATCGACTACGAGAAGATGCAGGAGACGCAGGCGAAGATGAAGGTGTTCCAGAAGGAGTTCCGGGAGGCCCAGCTCTCCGGGGACGAAAAGAGGGTCAAGAAACTCCAGGGGAAGCAGGAGCGGATGATGCAGGACCAGCTGGATCTCTCCCGGCAGCAGTTCACCCCGATGGCGATCATCCTGGTGCTCTCCGTGCCGATCTTCTTCTGGCTTCTCCTGCGGCTCCCCGAAGTCGGCACACCGGCCGCCATCGCAAGCGGCATCGTGATGCCCTTCTTCGGAGCGCTCAGCCTCTCGGAGATGGCGTTCTGGATCGTCCCGGCCTGGATCCTGTGGTACATGATCTGTTCGCTGACCGTCAGCCAGGTGATCCGGAAGTCCCTCAACATCGGAGGACTCTGATGCGGATCACCATCAGCGGCCCGCCGGGGAGCGGCACCACGTCGCTCGCCCGCTACCTTGCCGGGAAGCACGGGCTCGCCCTCATCTCCGCGGGGGAGGTCTTCCGCCAGCTCGCGAAGGAGCACGGCATGGAACTCGCCGAGTTCGGGAAGTTCGCGGAGAGCGATCCTTCGGTCGACCGGATGATCGACGCCCGGCAAAAGGAGATCGGGGAAACCTCCGACGACATCATCGTCGAAGGCAGGCTCTCGGGCAGGATGGTCGAGAACGCCGATCTCCGGATCTGGCTCTCCGCATCGATCTCCTGCCGGGCAAAACGCATTGCGGGGCGCGACGGGATGGATGAGGAGGGAGCCCGGATCTATACCGAGAACCGGCAGCGTTCGGAATCGACCCGCTACCGGAACTACTACGGTATCGATATCGACGACCTCTCGCCGTACGACATCGTCCTCTCGTCAGGGACCTTCGGCGTGGACGCCCTCGGCGCGATTGTGGATACCGTGATCGCGTGTCTCGCCCGGCAGCGGGAAGGCGCTCGTTAGCGAAAGACACTTCATCTTATTTTTATCCGGTTGTTGCCTCTCGTAGTGCTGTGGGTGCCCCGGGCCTCGACTGCGCTCACGCTCGTTCCCGCGACGAATACAGGTTCCAGCTGCATAACTAGGTGAAAGCATACCGGTCAATTCCTGCACGATGGGGGGCGGGCGGGAATGACAACAGGCCGCCTCTTACGCGACAGAGACAGGGGAGGGGAGCTGCTCCCCCCTCCCCGCGGGCCGCCACCCCCAATGCGATACCCCCATGGTCCACTGCACGAAGAGATGCTGGAGATGGGTGGCGCCCCGATTCGGCCTGGAGAACACGGCTTTCCAGGGGATATCGCCACGCACTGCCCCCGCCCCGAGGGGCGGGGGAGGAGCGCGAAGCGCGGGTGGGGTGGGGGTTATGAAGGGAGAGAGCGAAAGACTCCTGATTCATCACACCCCAAAGCGGCGACCTCCCCCTGAGCCCAAACGGTGGGACGAAATCGTCCATCAAAGCCCGGCGCCCCTCTTTGCCTTTATCCTTTTGATGCGCCGGAGCCGTGTCCACTCCTGCCGCTCCATCTCGTCGCGCTGGTCATCGATGAACCGGCGGATCTCCGTGAGTTCCGGGATGACCTTGAACTCCAGCGCGTTCACCCGCCGCCGCGTCTTCTCGATCTCGTCGAGCAACCGTTTGACTCCTCCTTCGAGTTCGGCGGTCGCAATGATCGCCATCAGGAGTTCCTCGTAGGCGTCGGCTGCGTCGTCGATGACCGACGATGTCCCGAGGATGCCGTAACCGCGCTGGTCGAGCGTCTTTTTCACCATCACCGGTTCGAGATCCGGGAGCCGCACCCCGAAGACGTTCCTGTGTCCGGCAGTACAGGATGGACTGGCCTCCACCGAGAGCGCTGCAAGGAGCACTCCCGTCGCCCCCTCCATCATGGTGGCGACCGCCGCCATCTCCCGTGCCCCGGCGTACTTCTCCTCGAGTGCCCGGCGCTCCCGGGCGGCCTCTTCAGTGAGCCTGACCAGTTCCAGCATCATGCCGTCGAGTTTCATCGACAAAAGCCGGTGCACCCTCTCTGCGAGCGCCAGCCGCCGCCTGACGATCAGGAGGCCGGACCGGGTGGGTTTGATATCGTCGACCGGCATGATGCCTCTCCTACAGGACGATGTACTGCCATATCCGCTCGGGCGCGAGATCGAATGCTTTTCCCCGTGCGATTGCCCGCAGATTCGCGACCTCGTACTTCTTCCGCTCAAGGTAGGCAAGCACCGGCAGAACCGAGAACGGGTGCCGCCGGGAGAGGGCCTCCAGGTGGTGGAGCCTGACGCGGGTGACTGCCATCTCGATCTCGTGAACGGGCCTCCTGCGCCGGTGCCATCGCTGCCAGACCAGTTCTGCGGCGTCAACACTCGCGAAGTTCGGATCCTGGCGGAGTTCGCGCACCGCCTGGGTGAGAACCGGGACGATGTCGGTATCGAGGAAGATACTGACGAACTCCCCTTCCGTCTCAATGCCGTAGAGCCTTTGGAAGAGGGTGATGGGGATACGGCCGCCGGGGATCATTGTCCGGTCGATGGTCGCGATATCGCATGCCTCTTCCGTGCAGTGGAGCCGGAGGAGGTTTCTCATGTTGGTGATGTCGATCTCGAACCGGAGGTAGGCGTTCAACTCCTGGCACCCGCTGCACCCGATTGCGGCAAGACCGAGCAGGCCGGCATAGTATTGCCGGTAAAGGTCGTCCTCGATCCGGGCAAATGCGCCCGTCTCACCGCAGATCCGATAGTAATCCGCAAGAACCGGATAGAGCCGCCAGCCCTGGAGCGCCTCGATGGCCTCGCCGCAGTTTGTGAAGTTGAGGAGGCGGTCGAGGAGCGGACTGTCGAGTTCCCCCGCCGGGACGAGGAGGTCGCGGATCCGGCGCCGGGGTATGTCGTGAATCGTGCCCCGCAGGATCGCCATGACGTTTGCGATGTCCCACCGGTTGAGGTATTCCCCGGCCAGGGTATGCAGGTCGCCGGGAGCGATCGCCATGGCGTGCCGGAACGACTGCGCCAGGTTGCGGTTTACCGCCGCCTCGATGAGCTGGGCGCCGGAAAAGTCGTGCACGAGATCCAGGATGTTCTGCCGGTACTCTTCCTGCTTGCTGAGATGAGTGACGATCTCCGGTAAGCTCATCTGCATGATCCGCAGGTACTCTTCACGGGGAAGGAGCGTCGTCCTCCTTACCCGGAACCGGGTGCAGGCGTAGATGCATGAGGGGGAGGTCACGCCCAGCGGGGGCATGCACCCCCATTACCGTTTCCTGCTATAAATGCGCACCCGGTTGAGGTCGGGGGCGGTGAGGGCGGCCGCGAGGATGGCGCAGGCAGGCCCGGCCGGCGATGCAGGGCCTAGAGGCACCGCTAGCAGCCCGGGGCGACCGGATGAGGTGTCGGCCTCCTTCGGAGAACTGGATGGGGGATGTTTGAGGCTTGCAGCACCGGCATGACGATCATCGTCAACAGTTCGCTCTCCGGGTACTCCGGCCCGTTGTAATAGTGCTCGTAGACGGTGCCGACGGGCTGGAGCCCGTTCTTCTCTATCCAGCCCGCCATCTCCTCGTACGTCGGCGCCAT
The DNA here is from genome assembly GCF_019669965.1 of Methanoculleus chikugoensis. Classification (NCBI taxonomy): domain Archaea; kingdom Methanobacteriati; phylum Methanobacteriota; class Methanomicrobia; order Methanomicrobiales; family Methanomicrobiaceae; genus Methanoculleus; species Methanoculleus chikugoensis. The sequence continues at coordinate 694,409 of NZ_AP019781.1, forward strand.
ATCTCGATATGCGCCGCGGTACATGCAGAAGACGAATTTGCCTTCCGGGATGGAGCCCGATCGAATGTCTCCTTTCTCCGGCAGCACCTTCGGTACGGGAAATCCCATCTCTACATCGAGGTTCTGCATATCCATGTTGTGATATGCCACATACGGGACGTCTGAGAGATGTTCTCCGAGTTCCTTCAGGTAATCGGCCATTCTGCCGTAACCCCCGCCAATCAGCATCGGCAGATCTTCGACCTTTGCCCGGGTGCGGATCGACAAGGTAGGTTGCTCTCTCTTCTGCAACAGTTCAATGTTCGATACTCTCGGCATCTTACTTCTCCAATCCTCCCGGCGCGTCTATTTACCCTGTAAGCGGTCCGGGCTCTCTCTTCTCAGTCGATGATTCCATCTCGCCCGTCAAATACTTTCTGTCGGTGGGCCGCTCTCCGCCCGCGCAGATAAGATTCATATCCCGTGCCGACAATCCGCCTCCGATCGCCATGCCCTGCTCGATCGTGACGGGGGATCTCTTTGCCGGCCACGACGCGCCCGGCCATCCCGAGTGCCAGGCACGTCTCGATGCGGCTCTCGCCGGGGTGCCGGCCGGCGCACGCCGCATAGCCCCGGAGCGGGCGACACCTGAGGACCTCGCACGGGTGCACACCGGGCGGCATATCGAAGGGATCCGCTCGTTCTGCCGGGAGTGCCCCCCGGGCCGGGCCCGTTACCTCGACCCGGACACCTACGTCACCTCCTGTTCCTTCGACGCGGCCCTCTATGCTGCCGGAGCCGCATGGCAGGCGGTGGAGCGGGCGCTTTCGGGCGAGCACTCTTTCGCTCTCGTCCGCCCGCCGGGGCACCATGCAACGCCCGACCGGGCGATGGGGTTCTGCCTCTTCAACAACGCCGCCGTCGCGACGGCGAAAGCGCTCCGCGAGGTCGACCGGGTGGCGATCGTGGACTGGGACCTGCACCACGGGAACGGCACGCAGGCGATCTTTTATGGGAGCGACCAGGTGCTCTTCTGCTCGGTTCACCAGGCGGGGATCTTCCCTGGTACCGGGTGGCCGGAGGAGCGGGGTGCCGGTCCGGGTGTCGGGTATACCGTCAATGCGCCCCTCGAAGGGGGTTCAACCGGCGCCGACTACGCACTGGTCTTTCGCGAGGTCTTCGTCCCGGCGCTCCGGCGGTTCGACCCGGACGTCGTGGTGGTCTCGGCAGGCCAGGACGCACTCTTCGACGACCCGCTCGGCTCGATACACCTCCGGCCGGAAGGCTTCGGGGCACTGACCGGGATGCTCGTGGACGCGACCCCTGCATCTCTCGCCCTCGTGCTCGAAGGGGGTTACGGCCGGTCGCATGCGGGAGCGATCGGAGCGATCGTCGCCGCCCTCGACGGAGCCCGCTTCAGTCCCGCCGGCGGCGGGGAAAAGGCAAGCACCCGTCACCTCGTGGAGGCGTATGCCAGTCGCCGGGATGCCGTCCCGCTCTGACGTTGATCAGGTTCATCTCCTCCCGGGTCGATCGGATGACCATGAACCGCATCTTCGATCAGATCCTGATGATTACGGGTGCTCTTCTCCTCCTCGCCCTTGCCGCCGCACCGGCGGTCTCTGCCGTCGCAGTGTACCCGGGAAGCGATGTGACGCTCACGGGTACGAGCACGGGGAGCGATACTGTCTACCTCTTCGTGACCGGCCCGAATCTCCCGCCCACCGGCGGGCGGCTTGACGATCCGCATACGGCCGTTCGCCCGGGAGATCCGGGGAGTTTCACGAGGGTGACGGTCGGTAGCGACGATCGCTGGACATACCGCTGGAGGACGGGCGAGGCCGGGCTCGACCCCGGGGCATACACCGTCTACGCCGTGGAAGCGCCCGTAGACCGCCGAAACCTCTCCGGCCATGGCTACACGACCATCCCCGTCACCTTCGGGGTGCCTTCTGGAACCCCGGCTACGGGAACCGCCGTGCCTGCCACCTCGCCCGTGGAGACGGAGACGCCGACGGCGACGGTGCCGGCAGCCACGCCCTCCCCTGCGCCGACGACAGCAGCACCCCCCTTCGCCGCCCTCATGACGGCCGGTGCGGTGCTTGTTATGGCGACCCTGTTCTTACGGCGCTGACCCGTCCGGGACGGGACCCCTACGCCATAAAATATATATTCATAAATGTACTATTTTGTACAATGATGCTTGGTGTGGTCTGGGTCATCAGGTCTTCGTCCCGCTACACATACCCTGTCAAATCGCTCGTCGAACCTCAATAGTATGAGATTGATACCATGAAATCGAGAGATATTGCAATCGTCGGCATACTCCTTGCCATAGGGGCCATCATCAGGTACATGTCCCTCCTGATCCCCGGCCCCATCGTATCGAACCTCGTGATCGCCTTCTACTGCCTCGCCATCATCCTCGTCGCGCCCACGTTCCGCGAGGCGCTCGGGATCGGCGTCGTGGCGGGCGTCGTCTGTGCGCTTCTCAGCCACTCGATCTTCCCGCCCGCAAACCTCGTCAGCGAACCCATCGGTGCGGTCGTCTGCCTCGGGGTCTACCTGGTGCTGAGGGACCGGTTCTTCCTCGCCCCGGCGGTGACGACGCTTCTGGCCACCTTCGCGAGCGGGTTCTCGTTCATCCTTATTGCCATCCTTGCCGTGGCCCCGACCGTCCTTGGAAAGTTCGGAACCCTCGAGGCGTTCCTCGCGGTCACCGTGCCGATCGTCCTGATCACGGCGGCGGTCAATGCCGTCGTCGCACAGGCGCTCGAGATGCCCGCATCGCGGGCACTGATGCGGGGGACCCGGCAGGCGGCCCCGGGGCGGGATGCGAGGCCGGTTGATGAGTCCTGAGACCGGACGGGAGACCGCCCTTTCCCTTCGGGGGGTCTCCTACACCTACCCCGGGTCGGAGACGCCGGCGCTCAACGGGATCAGCCTCGCTATCGCGAAAGGGGAGATCGTCTTCGTCACCGGCCCTACCGGGGCGGGCAAGACGACGCTCTGTCTTGCGGCGTCCGGCATCCTCCACCACGAGTACGGCGGCACACTGGAGGGGGCAGTCACCATCCTCGGCAGAAACGTCCGGGACTACCGGAACATGGGCGAGATCGGGAGAAACGTCGGCGTGGTCTTCGACGACGCCGAAGCCCAGCTCATCTTCACGACCGTCGAGGAGGAGGTTGCTTCCGGGCTTGAGAATCTCGGAATCCCCCGGGAGGAGATGCAGCAGAGGCTCCGCGCGGTGATGGAAGCGACCGGGATCGCCGGTCTCGCGGAGCGTGCCCCGCACACCCTCTCCGGGGGGCAGAAACAGCGGGTCGCCATCGCCGCAACCATCGCGCTCGGCACGAAGATCCTGATCCTCGACGAACCCACCGCCGAACTGGACGCGGAGGCGACCGCTGCGGTATCCGCTCTCCTCCGGAGGCTCTCCGGCGAGGGCACCACCGTGCTCATCGTCGAGCAGAAGATCGGCGAGCTCGCCGCCATCGCGGACAGGATGGTCGTCGTCGAAGACGGAGCGATCGCGAAGATCGGGTCTCCCGCCGAGATGATGCAGGAGCCCGTCCGGGAGCACCCGCCGGCCGGCAACGTCCGGCTTCCCGCACCGGCGGCAGCCTCCCCGGGAGTCCCCGTCATATCTGTTCGGGGGCTTGTCCACCGCTACGACGGGGTCGCGGCCATCAGGGGTCTCGATCTTGAGATTGCTTCCGGTGAGATCGTGGCTGTCGCCGGGGATAACGGGTCCGGGAAGACGACGCTCGTCAAGCACTTCAACGGGCTGCTCCGTCCGACCGAAGGCAGCGTCACCGTCGACGGACTCGACGCCGGAATCGTCCCGATAGCACAACTCGCGCGTCACGTGGGCCTTGTCTTCCAGAATCCGGACACCATGCTCTTTGCCGAGACGGTGGCGGACGAGGTGGCGTTCGGTCTCAGAAACATCGACCCCGGCGCTTCTGAGGAGCCTGTCGACGCGGCGCTCCGCGAGGTGGGTCTCCTCCACCGGAAGACGGCCTACCCGCGGTCGCTCTCGCGGGGCGAACGGCAGCGCCTGGCGATCGCCTGCGTCATCGCCATGAGGCCGAAGGTCATCGTGCTCGACGAGCCCACGACCGGGCTCGACGCCCGTGAGTCGGAGAGGATCATGGGAATCCTCGCCCGCCTGCGGCAGGACGGCCACACAATCGTCATGGTGACGCATGATATGCGTCTCGGAGCGGAGTATGCGGATCGCATCGTCAGGATGGAGCAGGGAAGAGTCATCCGCGACAGCAGAACCTATGAGGAAGAACCATGTCTGAAATCATGCAGTACGTCATCCGGGAGAGCGCCTTTCACCGCCTCCACCCGCTCACCAAACTGATCTTTGCGGCCGTCGTCGTTGTCCTCGCGGTGCTGACGAGCGATACCGCGATGCTCGCGGTTCTCGCCGGAGCGGTCGTAGCGGTGGCGATAGCGAGCGGACTCGCCCGCGATCTCCTCCGCCAGGTTCCGCTGCTGCTCATGCTCGCGGTGAGCCTGCTCGCCCTTACCATCCTCACCATCAGGAGCGGTGAGGTCATCGGTTACCTGGTTCCGCAGTCGGTCCCGGTCATCGGCGGGGCGTTGCCTGTCACGGCGGGAGCGATCGACCTTGCGCTCGCGATGTCGCTTCGGTTCGCCGCGATGCTCTTTGCGTTCCAGCTCCTGATCATATCGACCCAGCCGCGCGACCTCGTCCACGTCATGGACCGCCTCAGGATGCCGGTCGACTACACCCTCATGCTCCTGATCGCGCTCCGGTTCATCCCGAGCCTGCAGCTCGAGGGGAAGCGGATCCACGAGGCGCAGCTTGCCCGCGCCTACAACCCGGGGAACGGCCTTGCCGGAAAGATACGGGGGCTCTTCCCCATCATCATCCCGTTGGTCTCGAACTCGCTCGGGAAAGCCACGATCCTCGGGCTGACGATCGATCTCCGCGGCTACCGTTCCGGCAGGCGGACGCCGATGCGCGACCTTGCTCCCGGCCGGGCCGACGTCGCCGGGATCTGCTGCATGGGCCTTGTGGTCGCAGGGTATTTGGCCGTGCTGCTCGTATAACCAGGTATGCGCGACGGTTCACCTCCGGCGGCGTTCGAGTTCTACATCGGCGGGAGCGTCGGGCCGTCCCTCTACGTCAGGCTCGCGGCCGGCCGGCTCCTCTACGAGTGGGCGAGCGCAGGCGGCTACTCCGGGGTGGTGACGGAGGCGTCGCCCGGAGAGGAGGAATGGGCGCGGTTCCGGGAGATCGTCGACCGGCTTGGTGTCCGGGAGTGGGAGCCGGAGTACGTCTCCGCCCACTCCTGCTGCGACGTCACCTACTGGCACCTGCGGATGGAGATGGACGGCCGCTCCACCGTTGTCCGGGGTGCAAACGCCTACCCGGGTTCGGATGGCCCGGAGGTCTCGAAGCAGTTCCGGGAGTTCCTCGCGGCGGTGAAGCGGCTTATCGGGCGCGAGCCGTGATTGTGCGCCCCCGAATATCCGGGGCGTTATTCGTCATCCTGAAACGGGTGCGGCTCGAACCGTACTGCCGGAGATAAGGCCGACCGCCTCCTCAAGCGCCCCGTCCATCAGGATTAGCCGATATTGTTCGCGTTGTGCGGACTACCTCTTCTGCAGGAGCAGGACGGCTGCGGATAATGCGCAGATGAGAGTTATCGCACCGAACCCCGGCGACTGGACCGTCCCGGCTGCCTCCGGGGTACCTGCCCCGGAGGTGCCCGGATGGAGGTAGTCCGCCACCTCCTCAAGCGCATCCACGATCCGCGGGCTCCCGCGGCTGACGACATCTGCGTCGATGACGTAGACGCGGTCGTTCCTGACCGCGTCGAGCCTCTGCAGGCGGGGCTCGTTGATGATGTAGTTGTAGATGGCATCGTAGCCGTCCCGGTTCATCCCGCTGCCCGAGCTGACCAGGATGTAGTCGGGATTCGTGATGATGAACTCCTCGAGGCTGACGATGCTCCAGTCGTCGACCGAGCCGAACGCGTTGGCTCCGCCGGCCAGCGTGATCACCTCGTCCTGGAACGTTCCCCGGCCGCTGACCCAGAGCGGATCGTGCCAGATGACGTGGGCGACAGACGGCTCTTCGGCCGGGCCCCCGGCCGCCTTTTCGGCAACGGCTCCGATACGCACCCTGAGTCCTTCGATGAGCGTCGATGCCTGCTCTTCCTGCCCGGTCGCCCTTCCGGCAAGTTCGATGTCGTGCAGGACACCGTCGATCGTCTGCGGGTCGAGTATGACGACGGTCATCCCGAGCGATCGGAGGCGGTCGATGACTTCGTCGGTGTTGGCGGGCGCGGCGAAGATCAGGTCGGGCTCCATAGCAATCACCTTCTCGATATTGACGGTGCTGAAACCGCCTACCTTCGGTTTCTCCGCTGTTGCCGGCGGGTAGTCGCAGCGTTCGGTGACGGCGACGATGCGGTCCTCAAGCCCGAGGGCATACAGGATCTCGGTGTTCGAGGGCGCGAGCGAGACGATTCTCTGCGGTTCTCCCCGGATGAGGACGGTCTTCCCGGAGTCGTCGATCACCGTCACGGATCGTTCGCCGCCGTCCGCCGTTGCCGGGGGCACAGGTGTCGCCCCGGCCGTCCCGGCGAGCAGGAGCAGCACGGCGAGCGATGCAAGAGAGAGTATCAGGCGCGTGGTTTGCATTACTAGGTACCCTTGTGTTAAGGTAATAATAATTTACAAATCGGGATCACGGTGCGGCATCGAGGCGCGCACCCACCGCAGTCTTCTCATTCCCCCTCTCTGAAACGATCTGCCGCATACCGGCGGGATTGACGGCCGCCGGATGTGGTCCGGGGCTCAATCGCGTTCGGGGCCGTCCTGCGAGAGACGGGCAAGAAGTCCCTCCGCCCCCTCGACCCGGGGTGCCCCGCGCGCCTCCAGTTCGGTCAGCACCGCCCCGGCCTCGCCCCCGGTGTAGTCTTCCATCCGGGCGGTGCGGTCTCTTGCATAGAAGATTACCGGTTTTGCCGGATAGTCGAGCAGCACCCGGAGATTGTCGAGGTTCCCCCTGCCTATCGGCATTGCCGTGACGACGACGGTGTCTGCACTCTCCAGGCACTCCCTGAGGCGCGAGAGCGATTTCGGAGTGATGCCGTGGAACGGGGGCTCCGCGATGCAGGGAAGACCGAGGTGCATCGCCGTCCCGTAGTCGGTGTCGAGGACGTTCAGGACGCCGCAGGTGACCGTGAAGCCCGCGGCATGAAGGAGGTGGAGGATATCGGACCCCGTCCCCCCGCCGCAGACGACGTGCACCCGCCGGTTCGCCCCCGCACCCGACTGGTGCATATATACCGGCAGGACGTACGGCCTCCCCGTCAGCGGGTGCGGTCTGACGAGCATCTCCATCCCGAAGACCTCACGGATCTTCTCACGGGTCAGGACTTCCCCGGGTGTTCCTGCGGCGTAGACCTTCCGGTCTTTGAGAAGCAGGAGCCGGTCACAGTAGTATGCGGCCAGGTTCAGGTCGTGGAAGACGCTTACGACCGTGATCTCTCCCGCGAGATCCCTGATGATGTTGAGGATCTCGACCTGGTGGCTGACGTCGAGGTTCGAGGTTGCTTCGTCGAGCAGCAGGATCTTCGGTTCCTGCGTGAGCGCCCGGGCGATGAGGACGCGCTGGCGTTCCCCGCCGCTGATCTCGTGCACTGACATCCCGGCGAGATCCGCGACGTTTGCAAGGTGCATGGCATGGTCGCAGATCTCCGCGTCCCGGGCCGTCTCGGAGGCGAACCTTCCGATGTAGGGGTGCCTCCCCATCATGACGACGTCGCGCACTGTGTAATCGAAGCCGATCGAGATATCCTGCGGGACGACCGCAACCCGGCGCGCGAGTTCCCGGTGTCCGAGCGAGTCCAGATCCCGGTCGTCGAGCCGGATATCCCCGTTATCCCGGGCGACGACCCTGCTCATCGCTTTCAAAAGCGTTGTCTTCCCCGATCCGTTCGGCCCGACGATACCGAGGATCTCGCCTGCTTCTGCGTGGAACGTGATCGCTTCGAGGATCTTCTTTGCGCCGTAGGAGACGTCGATATCGATGATCTCAATCGGTTTCATGATTTTGTCCGGCTCCGGAGGAGGTATATGAAGAACGGCGCGCCGAAGCAGGCGGTCAGGATGCCGACCGGCATGTCGCTCGTGAAGGTTCGCGTGAGCGCATCCGCCCATACGAGGAGGATGGCGCCTGCAAGCGCGGCCGCGGGAAAGAGGAAACGGTGGTCGGGCCCGACGATCAGCCGCATCACGTGCGGGGTGATCAGGCCGATGAACCCGATTGAACCGGCTACCGCAACGGCTATGCCCGTCACGAACGCGCTCAGCGCGAGGAGGATCAGTTTCGTCCGCTCGACGTTCACCCCGAGATGGGTTGCGTCCTCTTCGTTCAGGGCGAGGATGTTGAGGTCGCGTGCGAAGAGGTAGATGCCTGCGCCCCCGATCAGGATGGGGAGGGCGACGCCGACGTCGTTCCACGCTATGTTCCAGAACCCTCCCATCAGCCAGAACATGATCTGGTGCAGGCTCCGCCCTGCGGTATACATGAGGAAGGAGAGGAGTGCCGAGAGAAGCGTCGCGAGGGCGACACCGGAGAGCAGGAGCGTCTCGACCGGGATCTTGCCGCCTCTGCGGGCGATGAAGTATACGGCGAACGTGGCGCCTATCGCCCCGGCGAATGCAAGCACGGGGCGTCCCGTGCCGGCAAAGAGGACGATTGCGAGGGTAGCCCCGAGCGCTCCGCCCGACGATGTGCCGATGATGTAGGGGTCGGCCATGGGGTTTCGGAAGAGTGCCTGCATGGCCGTGCCTGCCACGGCAAGCCCGCACCCGACCAGCGCCGCGGCGATCACCCTCGGCACCCGGATCTCCCAGAGGATCATCCAGGCGTTATCCGAGGTGAAGAGCGATCCAAAGGAGATCCCGCTCGGTCCGAGAGCGACCGCAGCGGCCATGCTGATGAGAAGCGCGCAGATGAGCGTCAGGATGATGATCGGTGCCGTTCTCCGCATATATGTCATAAAATTAAGTTTACTTTGTTAAAATCTATTTGGATTATCTGTGCGGGTCTGCCTCACCGAATCGCATGGAGCAAACCTCATTGCCCTTGATGACCAAGAGATCTGGCATATGGGCAACCTGAACATTGCCGTGCTGGGACCCGCCGGTTACGCAAAAGACCTCGGGAAGAAAGGCACGGAATCCGATATCACCTTTTATAATCTGAAGAAGGGCGAGGACACCGTCACTATCATCGAGCCTACCCGGTATCCCGAACGGCTGGCCCCGCTCTTCTACGCCGCGTCGATGGCGGATGCGGCTCTCATCGTTGTCGGCGAGATCACCCCGACGCTCGGGGAGTGGGTGCTGATGCTCGACGAGGCAGGGGTAAAGCAGGGCTACATTGTCCTCCGGAACTACCTCTCCCCCGGAGACGTCGCGCCGCTCCTGCGCGGGACGGTGCTCGAGCGCTACGAGTTCGTGGAAGAGGACCCGATCGCGTTGCGCGATCTCCTGCTCCGCGAGGCGCATGCCCGCACCTCCGTCCCGCCTGCCGCCGGCTCCGTGGGAGCCATCCCCATCGATCACCACTTCAACGTCCGCGGCATCGGGACGGTCATCCTCGGCGGCGTGGTGCGGGGCGGTATCCGGAAGCACGACGCCCTGAAGGTCTACCCCGGGGAGCAGGCGATCACGGTGCGGTCGATCCAGAAGCACGACGACGACTTCGACTGGGCGGCGGAAGGCGACCGCGTGGGGCTTGCGCTCAAGAACATCGAGTCCGACGACCTCGACCGGGGCTTCGTCCTCTCCGACGACCCCGCGATCCGGACCGGGACAACGATCGAGGCACGGGCGACCCTGGTCAAATACTGGCCGGCTCCGCTCACGGCGGGGACGGTGCTCCACCTCGGCCACTGGATGCAGTTCATTCCGGCGAGGGTGGAGGCGGTGCGGGACGACGGCGACTGGCGGCAGCCGACGCTGACGCTTGCGCTCGAAAAAGACCTCGTCTACCTCCCGGGTGACACGGCGGTGCTCCACTACCTCGAAGGCGGGAAACTCCGGATCGCCGGGCACATCGAACTCGCGTAAGCGGCCGGTGCGGGAGGCCCTTCGCCCTGCGGATAGTATACCCTTCTTTTTTTGCATTCCGGCTGGATGGAGTTTCCGGGCTGTGGATTGGTACCTGAACCCGGCACCATCCCTATCGGGTAGAGAAAGACAGGAACCGGGTTTACACCAGAGCCAAAAGAAGATTAATGGTTCCTGCACTCAATCTACAAGTGAGGAGAACGATGAGCGCTACAGGAGAACAGTATGTCGTCGATGAGCACGGGAACCGGGTCGCGGTTATTCTCCCTCTCCAGGAGTACGAGCAGCTGCAGGAAGATCTCCATGACCTTGCCGTGGTCGCGGAGCGGCGTAACGAACCAACCGTAGGGTTCAGAGAATTCCGGAAGCGATACGAGCAGTAATGGCGGGGTACGCGATTCGCGTAAAGGCGAGTGTCGAGAAAGATATCGCAGTATTGCCGCATGATATTGTTCTCTGCATCTTTGGAGCATAGACAGTCTATCTGAAAACCCTCTGCCGCATGGTGTATGTAAGTTAAGCGGAGCAGAACACCTCTACCGGACCCGGGTAGGGGACTACCGGATTATATATGCCGTGCATCATGAGGAGCGGGAGGTTATAATCCTCTATATCCGTCACCGCCGTAGCGCATATCGCGGGGTTGTGATGGCACCTGTTTTGTATGTCCGATTCCGCTCGTCATATGGTTCTCCTGAACGTTCTCAAGTAAGGCTTTGTTGAAACCTCTCAGGAGAGTCATCGGTTGCATCCCGGACACGGATTCCAAGGGGACTGCGCACCTGTGGTGCTCGAACGACCGCCGTGTCGCCGGTCGTCTATCGCCATGACTGCCCCCGCCCCTTGGAGTGGGATGTGACGTTCCGATAGGAACGGAGCTCGACCACCGTCAGGTGGGAAGTGCGACGGACGGAACGTCCGGAGCTTGAGAAGACCGAAGGTCTTCGAGTGGGGGCTACACGCCTCTTTATGGGCTGGAGACGGGGGAGTTCACCTCGCAAGCCCTTTCGTACATCCTCCTGCAATGTACATCACCACCGTGGCAGAGTATCTGCCGCGGTCTCAGTACTTCGCTAAAACGGTTGAGGTAATCTTCAAGAGGTCAAACCATCGTCCCTTCGCGTTCTCCCGCGTGCTTCCGCGTGAAGCCATATTGCTATCTTTGCCCATTAACTCGCGCGAAGAGCGCGAAGCCGCGAAGCGCGACTGGCCGAAGGTGCGACGTTCCAGAGGAACGGAGCTGGAGCACCGTTAGGTGCGTGGGCAGGAGCATGAGCACCGCAAGGTGCGAAGTGCGATGTTCCGTCAGGAACAGAGCTCGAGCACCGCAAGGTGCGAAGTCCGGTGCCCGGGTGCTGCCGATCCCGTTGTAGGTCGCTATGCGAGGCTGCATTGGTCTATTTCAGATGCCGAAATTAGCGAAGTACCGGGCCTGGATGGCGGGTAATAAAAATGTCAGGGCAGGTGAGGGCGAGATCTTGCAAAGTGAGTTGCCCGGCATCCGCTCCTTTTTTTCGGGCTCAGTAGTTTTAGCGAAGTACTGAAAAAAAGCGCCGCAACCTCCTTCAAACCCCGGGGCGAAGATACTCCACCTTCATTCCCGCCCCGAAGATCCTCTGGTTTTCCGCTCCTCTGATGATCCTTTTCGCGAGCGCAGCATCGGTTGCGACAAAACCCGAGAGATCGGAGACGCCGTACTCGAAGAAGACCGAAGAGAGGGGAGTCCCGGGGCCCACGATCGTCACTCTCTCTGCGTTCTCCGAAAGTTCAAGGAGCCGCGGCATGCTTTTGTCGCCGAGAGCGCCACAGGTCAGAAACACATAGTCGGACTCCGGGAGCAGGTACTCGCAGGCAGAATACGGATAATCTCCCTCCTCGGGGTCCCACTCAACAATGCTCAGGTCGCAGACGGGGGCAATCAACTTCTCAAGGAACGGGAAATGACCGACAACACAGACTTTTTTACCCTTTACAAGGTTCTGGGATTTGATGAACGGGTCTTTCAGCCGTTCCTCGACCCGTTTCTTCTCTGCAACCTCGATCCCTGCTCTCCTGGCGGTATCCGGATGATTGTACCACGCATTGATCGCCGCGTTGCCGATCGATGCTTCCCATAGGTTCCAGGACTTCACACACCCGGCTATCTCTTTTAACGGTTTTCCAATCTTGTTTTCGGTCATCATCGGGGCACGCTGGATATAATAGCGGTATCCTGCAATACCGATGCCACCGTTTGCCTCAACATACGTCAGCTCCCCGCCGAGGGCCATATCTTCAACGATAATGTCGTCGGGGATCCCTTCGATCAACGCATCGTATAATTGCCACATATCATTTCTCCTGAAATTCCGGAATACTCTCGTTTGTGACGATCGCTCCCCTCCGGAGCTGGTTGCGGATATTGAGGAGGGCGGAATCGATCGCCTCGATCTTATGCAGTGTCTGCTCCTCTTCCGCGGTCGTTTCAATCACTTTTGTCACGCCCCCGTTTCTGATGACGATCCTTTTGTCGGCACGGAGGGCAAGGAGCGGATCGTGCGTCGACATGAGGACAATCTTCTCGTTGCCGACGAGGATCTCGATCGCCTCCCGCCGGTCGATTCCTGCATTCTCCAGCTCGTCGATGAGGATGATCGGGGATGAACTCAACAAGGCGGTATCGGCGATCATCAGCGACCGCGACTGTCCCCCGGAGAGCTGGGTGACTTTCGTATCCAGGGTGAATTTCTCCCCTGCTAACGAATTGGCAACCGCAAAACACTTCTCCACAACCGCGGCGGAGCCCGGGATCATCCGGCTTTTTGCATGCATCTCCAGAAACTCCTGCACCGTCAGGTCCATGACGAAGTTCATGTTCTGCGAGAGCTGGGCTACCAGTTTTCCTCCGGTAGAAAACCTCTTATCGAGATCGGGGGCCGAACCGTTGATGAGAATCTGCCTTGCGGTCGGCGTATCGCGCTGGGCAAGGCACTCGATATCCTCGAGCAGCCTGCTTTTTCCCGAGCCGGTGGGACCGACAATGCTTACGACCTCGCCGGGTGTCACGGTCAGTTCGAGCATCTCGGGCCTCCCCGTCTTATCTCGTCCGCCGAGGATCGTGATGGAGGAGATCGTCTCGATAGACTCTTCCATTCGCGAGAATGCCTCAAGAAATGCACTGAAATGGAATATAACCTCCTCGCGGTCAAGCCCGAACTCCTCAAGCATATCCTCATCGACGTTCTCCAGGATCTCGGGAAGCGTCTTTGTTTCATCAACCCCAACCAACCGTATGTTGGCGAGGTAATCAACCGCAAGAGGATACCGGCGAAGGATATCGCCGATTGGCACCGACGAGACCTCTGCAACATAGTCAAAGGCTTTCATGCGTCGTCAAACTCCATCCTTTTGACCATCCCCATCTGGTACATCTCTCCGATAAGGGTCTCGCCGGTACAGTAGGAGCAGATGGCAGCAGGCATCGTGAATCTGAGTTTACGGTCGCGAAGTGTCCGGATATCCAGCGTATCCTGCCAGTGGCGGGCAAGCATAAACGCTCCCTGGCCCGTAATTCCGTTTACGAAGAGAACCGTTGCCGATGCATTGACCTCACGGATATTGAAGGCGAAGACCTCGCGCTCCGCCTGGGAGACGACATCTCCTTTCGTGACAACGACGACATCGGCATACTTCAGCATCGGACCGATCTTTCGGGGTGTGTTGATGCCGGAGAGGTTGTCGATCACACAGACCGATAAAATGCCGTTCACGTATGGCGAGCACCGGTTGCAGAGCCCTGCGCTTTCCGTGACAAGAACCGACAATCCCTTCTTCATGCCCCATTCAACCGCCCCTTCAACATTGCTGACGAAATGGTGGTCCGGACAGATCTTTCCGGCAAAAGCAGTCTGATTGGGGATCTGCTGTTCATCGTAGCGCTGGTGATCGAAGGAGGTGAGCGAGTCAAACTTCACGACGCCCACGCTCCCCGGGGGCAGTCCAAGGGCTGCAATGGTTTTGAGGATCACAGAGGTCTTCCCCGAAGATGGAGGGCCTGCAACGGTAATCAGTTTCATAAGCGTCTGGTGCTCTGGTATAGGATTCACCGATGTATAGCCGTTACTAAATTCATTTTTTTAAGGTAAATTAGTTTACCTGGAATGTAGCCCTCGTTCTGTGGGGGTGAATGCCGTCCACCGAGGATAAAAAAAGGGTTTAAATGAGTTTGAAGAGCGGGTGGGTGTCCACCTGAGGCTCGATGCCGAGGTCGCGCACCGCTTCCAGCACGACGATGTCGGAGTAGGCCTGTGCGGTGATCATCGCCTCGACGTTCTCGATCGGGCCGTACATGATCAGGTCGGCGCCGAGCGTGCTTGCAATCATGTTGCAGCCGATATCGGGCGCGGACCAGGCCGCCTGGCGCAGCCCGTCCGTACCGCCGAGGTAGTGGTGGGTGAGCTGCTTGACAAGGTTCTCCTTGCCCTCGAGGCCGGCGAGCTGCTGGGAGGGGGTCTTCTTCGTTCCCTTCCACCGCTTGAGCCAGGTCCAGGAGACGGTCATGTTGTGGTACGCGCCGCCGGTGGGGAGGCCGTGGATCGCCTTGCAGGCGAGGATCTCACGGTACGAGCCGCCGGAGCCGAGGCCGAGCGGGGTTGCCGCGGTGTCGAGGATCGGGCGGGTGATACCGCACTTCTCCGCGATCTCGAGCATACCCATCTCCTGTCCGGCGACACCGCCCTCGACCAGAACCTTCTCGCGGCCGGCAACCGACGGGTCGCCGGGGTTGAAGGCGAGGACGATCGCGGCGGTCACGTCGCTCTTTGCCAGCGCCTCGATGTTCTCGGGCAGGATCGAGCCGTTGATCGAGTTGTAGATCGCACGGTCCGCAATGCCTGTCTCGGTGACGTACTGGCACGCGTGAGCCAGCGCCGCCGGGACGGAAGAGTCCATCAGGAATGCGGTCTTGTCGTCGATGCTGCAGAACCAGTCGATGTAGCTCTCGAAGGCCTCGCCGAACTCCCCGATGATCTGGATGAAGTGCGGAATACCCGTGATATCCGAGAGTTCCTGGCAGCGGTTCCAGAGCGCCTCCGCCGTGGGTTTGTCAATCTTTCCAGTGTGGTCATCCAGTACAACTTCGTGTTTGTTGTAGAAGATGGATGCACCGAGCACGGTCGGGTACTCTCCAGGCTGCCCGCCGATCTTGGTACCGTTGAAGTCGTGTACCGTCTGCTCTTTTTCGAATTTGAACATATTCGCCAATCCTCCTTTACAGGTACCCAATCAATTTGGGCAGTAATACCAACAACATCATGAATACAATCAAACCTGCGACCAGTCCGTACAGGATGCCGATATCGCGCCCGACCTTTCTTCCGACGCGCTGGGCGATCTCGGCATCGACGAACTCGATCCTCTCCTCGATGGCGTTGAGCCGCTCTTCGATCTCAAGGAACTGCGGGTTTGCGCCTGCAACGGCAACCTCTGCCGCACCGGCTGCTTCCTTGACCTCGACGACCATGGGTTCCGCGCCGAAGGCACCGGGGTCTTTGGCCTTGAGCTCGTTGATCTTGGCCTTGATGGCGCCCATGTCCTCGCTTTCCATGATGTTGACGATCTCGACCTGGTCCTGGAAGCGCTTGATCGCTTCGTCGGAGAGGTTCTCGATGAACGGGATGGCTCCCTGAGCGCCGACAATCTTTCCGCCGGCGACACCGCCTTCGTGCAGGGCCATGAAACTCTGCCCGGACAGGTGTCCCTTGACCTCCGTACCGCAACAGAGGATGAACCTGATGTTGGGGTTGGAGATGACGTTCGCGATGATCTTCTCAAGGCCGAGGTTTTCGGTCTTGCAGGACCCGGCGATTGCCGCTCCGGCATCGCAGATGCCCTGCTCGTCGAGGTGAGATCCCATGGTGACGACGCCGACGCAGCTCTGTGCATCTCCTGTGTGGAAGTCGCCCTGGACAATCGGCCATCCGCTGGCCGGAGATTTCTTCTCAACCATGTTAGATCGCCCCCAGCAGCAGTGCCGGAATCACAATCAGGAGCAGAACTACGAGGAGTCCGATTGCAAACCCGATGATCCCCTTGCCCATGATACCCGACTCAAGTTTGGTCGTGCGGGCAAGGATCTGTGCCTTGTACCGGATGGAGTTCATCATGTTGTTGATTGCCGTCATCCGGATGGGGCCTGCCTGTGTAACTTCTTCTGCCATTTATCTCACCCCAGCAAGATGAACCCCAGAATCACGAACGAGACGATCAGGCCGATCATGAGGCCCTCAATCTTGCCCGAGTAGACGCCGGCGGCAAACTTGTTACGGTACCCGATGTCGGTGACCATCCGCTCGATGACTTTCATCCGTGCGTGTATCAGTGCCAGTTCGCCGGAGAGTGGCTGTACTTCACCGGTCGCTTCCTCTGCGCCGGCACCTGCCGCTTCCTTGACCTCGACGATCATGGGTTCCGCGCCGAAGGCACCGGGGTCTTTGGCCTTGAGCTCGTTGATCTTGGCCTTGATGGCGCCCATGTCCTCGCTTTCCATGATGTTGACGATCTCGACCTGGTCCTGGAAGCGCTTGATCGCTTCGTCGGAGAGGTTCTCGATGAACGGGATGGCTCCCTGAGCGCCGACAATCTTTCCGCCGGCGACACCGCCTTCGTGCAGGGCCATGAAACTCTGCCCGGACAGGTGTCCCTTGACCTCCGTACCGCAACAGAGGATGAACCTGATGTTGGGGTTGGAGATGACGTTCGCGATGATCTTCTCAAGGCCGAGGTTCTCGGTCTTGCAGGACCCGGCGATTGCCGCTCCGGCATCGCAGATGCCCTGCTCGTCGAGGTGAGATCCCATGGTGACGACGCCGACGCAGCTCTGTGCATCTCCTGTGTGGAAGTCGCCCTGGACAATCGGCCATCCGCTGGCCGGTGATTTCTTTTCAACCATGTTCTTCACCTCACAGCAGTCCAAATACGACGACACCGGCAACCAGAAGGCCGATTGCCATGCCGTACCAGAATGCGGTCACGCCTCCGGCGACATTGAGAACACCCTCCCTGTTCGGGAACGATGCCAGGAAGTTGCCCTCTCCGGAGAGCATGCCGACCAGGTCGTCGGTAATCTTCTCAAGTTCCGCCACCTGCTCGAGCACGGGGGTGTACGAGACACCGGCAGTGGTTACGACGCCGACCATCGGGTCGACAACCAGGCCGAACTCGGGCAGTACCTGAATGTACGCCATTTAGGCACCTCCCTTGGGCTCCAGGATCGGTTTCGCGTCGAGCCATGCGTAGGCGTCACGCTTCGAGAGCTCGATGTACTTCCCGTAGGTGTAGAGCCACCCGACGATGGAGATCACCAGTGCGACGAGAGCGGCATACATGCCGATGAACGCGAACGAGATGATCGCGACGGGGATCATGGAGAGGAACCCGCACTCCGCGGCGAGCATGAGCGTCCGGTCCTGCTTCTCCCCCGGCCCGAGACAGGCGTTGAAGGAGTGCTGGATGGCGATGGCGCCGAGCATGAAGATCACGGCGATGATGCTGCCGCCGATGAGCGAGAACTCGTAGGTCTGCACGGTGAATCCGAGGAAGGATACCGTCCCGGTGATCATGCCGAGGAACTCGAACGTTCCGCAGGCCATGGCTGCGAGGCCGAGAACGGTCATCGCGCCGACGATCGCAAGTTCGATCAGTGAGACGATCATGACCGGGATGTCCATCCGGACAACGTGGTTCGCCATGATGCCGGCGACCGCGCCGATGATTGCGGCGATGATGATCGTCACGATGGGCGCGAAGGGGCCGGTCGTGGCTCCGAAGAGCGCGGCGATGACACCGGACCCGAGGGCGATCATACCTGCCGACGGGACGCCGGTACCGAGACCGTAGCTGCAGAGGTGCTTGATCGTATCGGTACCCCAGATGAGCGCGGCGACGGCGGCAAGCCCGCCGAAGAACGCGAAGTACTCGGTCTGGAAGTACGTGTTCAGGTATGTCAGGTAAATCAGGACGAGCGATCCCACGAGGCCGTAGATCAGGATCTGGTTGTGCGGGATGCCGCCTGCTCC
The DNA here is from genome assembly GCF_019669965.1 of Methanoculleus chikugoensis. Lineage (NCBI taxonomy): Archaea > Methanobacteriati > Methanobacteriota > Methanomicrobia > Methanomicrobiales > Methanomicrobiaceae > Methanoculleus > Methanoculleus chikugoensis. The sequence continues at coordinate 712,576 of NZ_AP019781.1, forward strand.
TACTTCAATTTTTACTGACATTTAGAATACCCCCACCAGTTGGAGGAGCCCGATCGCGAAGAGGCCTGCAACGGCGGATGCAACGGCGGCTGCGACGACCGCTCTCGGGAACCGCTTGAACTTGGGGTCGTGCGGCCCTTCGATTGTACCGGTGATGTTGTATGCCGCAAGCACGGCGTTGATCAGGAACATAGCGACCGCGAAGATGCCGGCAAGCGAGATAGCAACGGGCGCGATCTGCTCGACCGTGGCGTTCAGGAGTACGGGCAGCTGTGCCTGGTAAATGTCGAGAAGTTCGAGGTAGATGAGCGTCCCCCCAAGACCGCCGAGTGCGCCGCCGATGACGCCGCCGACCCAGGAGATGAACGGGAGGCCGTGCCCCTCGGTACCCTGGCTCTTGTACTCGGGGAAGGTGTCGCCCGTGATCGGGTCTTTTGCAACCTTACCGGAAGCCGCCGGGATACCCATGCCGAAGATGTAGATGACGTTGACCATCGTACAGGTGATCGCCATCAGGAGACCGCCGCCGACCGCACCGCCCGCGAGGGCGACAGCGAGTCCGAGCGGAGCAGCCCATGCGCCGCCGAAGAGACCGGCAAGGCCGGCACCGGCTGCGAGCATCGCGACACCGGTCGCGATACCGGGCGATTGTCCCATTGCAGCGGGGGCACCGCCGACCGGGACGAAGTGGACGCCGAATGCTACCAGGACGCCGCCGATGATGATGCCGACGAGAGCAAGCACTCCGGCCATCTGCACGAGGAAGTAGGCGAGTCCGAGCGCGACAACGATAAGAACGATGCTGAGGACGATTCCTATAGCCGTCGGGGACTGGACGCCTCCTGTCTGTTTAGGTCCGCCGAGTGCGCTCATGACGATGCCTCCTCAGGAGCCGTGTAGGGGCCGAAGTTCTTCCTTGCCCAGACCTCGATGTAGCGGTCGATGATGGCAAAGATCAGGATAACGACGACACCGACGACGATCGGTCCCCAGATGTTGAGTTCTTCGAAGACCACGGTACGCCAGAGCTCGAAGAAGACGATCAGGCCGAAACAGATACCCGACGCGGGGCCGCCGAGTTTGGCGCTGAAGAAACCGTTGTCGAGCGAGTTCCGCTGGCCGGCCTCGGCGTAGCGGACGATGTTACCGGATGCGGAGATCGGAACGCCTGCTCCGAACTTCTGCTCCTGGTACTGCCGCTCCTTTCCGTAGAACGGGTTACCGGTCGCAGACCCGGCCGCACCGAGCGCGATACCCCAGACGATACCCAGAAGCGGGAGCGGGAAGGGATGGCCGAGCGCGCTGATCATAAGGTGACACATCGCGACGGTGGTGAAGATCGCTACGAACGCGTGTGCCATGGTCACGGTCGTCATCGATTTCAGAATATCGATATAGACCGGCTGTCCGAACTTGGCGAGACTTGCAGTACGGCCGAGGTATGCGGTAGTCGCATATATGCCCTGCACGAAGACCGCGAGAGCACTCCCGAGCACGATTGCAAGAATCGGGTTTATCTGCATCGCCATGAAAGCCCAGGCAAGGCCTGCGCCCAGAGCAACCCAGAGGCCGTACGCGGGAGGTTCACCGGCAATTGCCTTGTTGAATATGCGGTGAATATATCCCATCTGCGGAGCCAGCTGAACCTGTGAGTTCGGGTCACCCTGTGATCCGATGTCAGATTCAACGTCTTCCGCAGCGCCGGCGACGGTTGCAAGAGCACCTGCCAATGCGGTAATGCCGATGCCAAATACGATCTCTTCCATTCAGCATCCTCCTCCGGTGCTCATGGCACCGGAGTACGGGTTCAAAACCTTTTTGGTTCATTTAACAGTTGTTTATGACTTAATTAAAGGTTTCGAAAAGTTGCGCCGATATCGCAACGAAACGTAAAAAATCGGCTGGAATGACAGTTTTAGGCATTTGGGGTTACGCTAAGGAAAAAAAAGTTGATTTGGGTTTACCGGGCCGGAATGATGAGCGAGCGCTCGCCGGCGGGCATGAACTCGCGGATGGCACCCTTCGCGAACTCGCGGCGGGGCTCGGCGAAGTCGAACTTCAGCGCGGGGTCGGCGAAGCAGATCTTCACCCGCGGGTCGAAGCACCACGCGTCGCCGCGCCCGTAGTGGGCGCCGGCGGTGATCGCGGCGTACTCGCCCTGGTGACCGACGTTCATCGCGTAGTTCGGGTAGTTCGGGCCACGGACCTCGCCGATCGCGCCCTCGTCTCCACGGATGGAGAGGGAGTTCGCGGACCCGCACTGGTCCTGGAGGTCGTAGCCGAAGAAGCCGAGACGCGACCATCCGTCCTTGTGCAGGAGCATGCAGAGGTACCAGGCGTTCAGGCCGGCGTTGGAGTTTCCGGTCGCGATGGAGGTCGACAGACCGCAGGCGGCGGCAAGCACACCGGCACGCTGGGACCCGCCGAAGTGGTCTTCCATCATGGTCGGGTACTGCTCGTACTGCTCCATGCCGTTGAGGGCGACCTCGGTTGCGATGTCGTTGACGATATCGTAGGTCGGCTTGACCTTGTCCTTCGGGCTCGGGTTCTTCCAGTCGACCTTGTACTTGTCCTTGATGTAGTCCATACCGTAGTAGGTGAACTCATCGAGGATGTTGTCGGTGTAGGCCGCGGTCGCGTACTGGGTGAATCCGACACCGCCGGACATGTAGGAGCCGAGCCAGATCTGGTCGTAGAGCATCGTTCCGGCGCCGACGACCTCGAGGGAGGCCCTGGCGGGGTCGTTCGGGTACTTCCGGTTCGCCTGGACGATATCCGAGAAGAGACCGAATGCAAGGCCACCGGGCTCGTTCGGGCCACGGGCACGCCGGGCGGGCAGGTGGGACGCCATCTGGATGACACCCGCGTGCTTCGCGGCGTAGGAGAGGTCGGCAACGGCCGCTTCACCGGCGCACATCCGGTAGGCACCGATGAAGGACATACCGATCTGCATCGCAGACCACCGGGAGGTCGTTCCACCGTCGCAGGTCCGGACGACCGTGGTCGGGATGTGGATCGCCTGCCAGAGGGACTTCCCTACGGCTGCGGAGAGCGCTTCGGCCTGCTTCGCCGGGAAGAGTTTCTCGACGTCGAGGACGAACTGGGGTTCGAGGTCGTCGGCGAGTTCCTGGTCGCCGGTGAAGACCTTGACGTAACAGTCGTCGACGAGGCCGGGGTGAGTCTCGACCATGTGCTCCTGGACGACGGCCGCGCCGGGCATCGCGTGGTTCAGCACGTGGAGGTACTCGTTGATCGTCTCGGGGGTAACTTCCTTCCCCAGACGCTTCTGCAGCGTCTGGTGGGCGAGGTCCATGTTGACGATGACCGTCCGCCGGATATCGTCCCACATCTGCTGCATCGCAGCGTTGTTGACGAAGTGCAGGTCGTCACCCTCGACGAAGACGCCGGTGCCGGAGACCTCGTAGGTCATCAGCTGGCGCTGGCCGAGCGGGATACCGCCCAGGTGGCAGCGTACGGGGTCATACATGGAGATGCCGCGGTCCATCTCGACGGCGCGGCTGGCCTTCACGAACTCCTCCTTGCGGGGAGACTGGTGGTAGCCGTTGAACTTGTAGAACTCGGTCGTCTCAGACTGGACGTCCTGGCCCTGGAACTTCTCCTTGAGGGATTTCAGGAAGAGCTTCTGGGTTCTCTCAATCTTTGCCATCGTAATCAGGCCTCCTTCGGTAGGAACCCGTATTTTGTTCTCAGCGTGTGGATGCGCTGGACGTACTCGATATACTCGGCGTCATCGCGGTATGCAGTGTTGCCGAGTGAGTGGAAGATCGTTGTGTGGGCCTTGAGCCACTTCTCGTCGAGCGGCTTGCCGATGGCAACCGCGCGGTCGAGAGGCTCGCCGATCTGGTTCTTGACGTAGCGGACGATGCCGTCCTCGCCGAGGACGCTCCTCTGGAGCATGTCGAACATCATGCCGTTCTCGGCAAGACGGAGCGAGTGACCGTGCACGGTCGCACCGCGGATGCCGGTGCGGGCCGGGTCGAGGAGTTCGGTCTCGACGAGTTCCTTCGAGTACTTCTCGAGGTCACGCTCGCGGCACTCGACGATCTGACGTCCGGAGAGCGTACCGGGGTCGATACCGCGGAAGCGGTAGCACTCGGTGTAGGTCCGCTGGTAGGGCTGCGAGGGGGCGAAGAACATCGAGTCCGCAAACTGGATGTAGCGGACGCGGTCGCCGGCCTTCGCACCCTCCGTCGGGGTGACGATCTTCCTGATGGGGCAGTCGGGTTCCTGCTGCTCGGCGAGCGGCGGGTGGGCCGTCGGATAGGCGGCTCCCGGCGCCCTGTGGCCGAGGATCAGCACGATGTCCTCATCAGTCACGTCACGCATCTTCTCAAGCTTCTGGTTGGGGTTCATCTGCTTGCGCCGGTTCTCGGCGACCTTGGATGTACCCGGCCCGTACTGGGGCTTGTATGCCATGTTTTCTTTCACCTCATTCATGTTGGGCTTTTTAGCGCTTTCATAACGGCACGAACGACCTCTGCCAATTTTTCCCTGCCCGGGGTCTGACCCCGTGTCACGCCGCTGACGATATCTATCACCATGCCTTTCGTCTTCGTCCGGTCGGGCGGCGGCATAACCACCGCAGTCCTGATCCCTTCTTTTGCGAGATCCTCGAAGTCGATCGGGACCTGGGATACGACGATGGCCCTGATGTCCGCGTGCTCAAGGATAAACCGGACTTTCTGCACCACATGGGAGCGGACATTCCCGTGATGCAGGATGGCTACCTTGTGCTGCTCGATCTGGGCGATCTCTTTCTCCGTCAGTCCGAAATAAGCACCGAGAACGTGACCCGCAACAGGCGAATCCGCCGGAACCCCGCTCCCTGCATTGAGGACGAGCGTAGTCACGGAGAACTCCGCCCCCTCCCTCCGCAGACCGGAGGTGATGTCGCAGACCGGTTTTGTTACGTGTCTGCGGCCGGGGGACATCCCTATCACGATGACGTCCGGGGACCTGGTCTCGGAGATGGTGCCGCGCTGGGCAAGACCGCCTCCTTTTCCCATCCCCATGCTCTCGCGGCAATCGACGACCTGAGTTACTCTTCCGATTGGCATCTCACTTGTTTCCCTGAATGATAACGGGACCGTCTTTCTTCCTCGGATCGACGAGCCCGAGAACTTCTCTGTCGGCATCAGGTCCGTATTTCGCGTAGTCGGACACCGTCGGCTGGGTCTTCATGAACCGCCCCTTCTGGACGGTGCAGGAGAAGTCCTTGCTCGCAAAGACTTCGTCGACCGCTTCCTCGATGGCCGGGATGTACGACTCGTCCTCGAGCTCCAGGATAACGGTTCCGACCTGTACCTGGAGCTGGACGTCCTGGTTTCCGACACGGATGACCTTGCGGTCCGGATGGAGGTTGGGTTTCCCCCGTGCCGGACCGTAGGGAACGGTGACGGGAAGATTCTGTCCGGTAAGAGACATCCGGAGAATCCCGCCGACCTGAACAAGCCTGTTCAGGAGTTGTTCCACCGTATCGGGTCTGAGGAATCGCGTTGAAACGATTCGAACCTGAGGGTATATGGCTTCGGTCATTAGCATCCTTGTGTTATTTACACACCCTGTGCGATCTGCTGGATCGGCTTGTTGAAGACGTCGACCTTTCCGTAGGTCTCGCCGTAGACCTTGGAGGTGCTCTCCGGCGAGAACATCTGCGTTCCGGCATCGAGCGCCGCCGCAGCGACCACGCACGGGATGGCGACGCCTGCGGCGTGCCTGGTCACGACGTGGTTGCCGTTGAAGATACCGGGGCCGCCGCCACCGTAGATCGAGTGGCTGAAGAACGAGAATCCGACGGCGGTACCCATGACACGGCCGTAGTCACAGCCGGGGAGACCGGTCTCGTGCTCAAGCAGGTCGTTGAAGTACAGGAGCGTCGAGGAGACTGCCTGGGCGAACCGTCCGGCACCGCAGTTGACCATGGTGGCCGCCATGGTTCCCGCGGCAGCGTAGGCGTTCCAGAGCATCGGGTCCTTCGTGTCGTAGAACTGGAAGTACCCGCCCTTCTTGCCGGGGACGATGACCTTGTCCTCGATGGCGCGCTCGACCAGACTCTGGACGACCGTACCGATGGTTCCGGTCGCACCGTTCTTCTTGACGAGCTCGTAGACCAGGTTGTTCGCGTTCAGGCCCTGGTAAGCGTACGTGAGTAACTGGGCACGCTCGAACGGTCCGATGGCGTTACCCATCTCAAACATTCCTGCCTGTTCGAAGGTGGACGAGAGTGCGGCACCCTGCATCGCGTTCTTGCCGGTCATCATGACCGTGTGGTTGACCGGGATGTTCCGGAGCGCGTAGCCGAGACCTTCGTTGTTCTGGGGGATCGACAGAATGGACGTGACGTTGGCACCGCTCAGGTCCATCGTGTGCGGGTAGGAACCCCAGACCGCCGCCTTGATCATCGCTGCGTCGAACGCTCCGATGTTGAACTGCTCGACAAGCGCGTAGGTGGTTGCGGCTGCGACCGAGGTGATCGCGGCGTCGTAGGTGGATGCAGCCTCGAGACGGGCCTTGGGAGCCTCGACGAGGATGAGTTTGCCGCCGCTGAACTCGCGGATCTTGGTGTCGTCACCCTCCTCGACCTGGACCATCTCCTTGATCTTTCCGATGATGGCGTCCTTGTTGCCGATGATGTCGAGGTTCATCTCACGCCCGAGGACATACCCCTTGGCTACCTTCCCGGTCTTCAGGCTCTCCTGAATACCGCCCAGGTTGACTGCAATCGTCCTCTTGGTGAGGTCGATGAGTTTCCTGGTCGCCGGGTTGATCACCGGGCTGATCTTCTCGAGCGGCACACCACTCTTCAACTGCTTGCCTGCATCATCGTACAGGTCAATAGTTTCCTTGTATTTTGCCATAATTTTCCTCCATTACCCTCTTTAAGTGCATGCAATCCGGGAATGTGAAATGAACACTAAAAGCATCGCTGACTGTGTCTGATGGTGACTACTGCACGTCCTCGTGGGACAAAAAGATAGTAACCTTCTCCGACGATATAAGCATTGCTATTTATGTCTATGATCTAATATATATCGCAAGCCCGATATTAAATATCTGCTGAAAAATTGTCGATTGCACAGAATTGTATACTTATCTTGCCTCTCCTGCCGTAACATGAGAATAGCAAAAGTTTGTTATTTTGTGCTACGTATTTTTCCCCGATCGCTCCCGCTCTCCGACGATCGGTACCGTGTATATGCAGTGCAGAAAAAAGAGAGGTTCAGGCCTCGATCCGCTGGTAGAGTTTAGCGTAAATCGTCTGACCTTTTCGTTTCCGGTGGCGCTCTCCGAGATCGCCCTCGTAGAGGGCAAACCGCCCTTTGATGCCGTCCATATCGACGTCGACATCCTCGCGGTATACAAACCCGGGCATCATCAAGTCGATGCTGCCGAGGACGTAGATCTCGCCTTCCACCATCTGGCCGCCGAGACGGCTCTTTGCATTGCCCTTGATGACGATCTTCCCGCCTTCGGCATGGGTGGCGACATGGACATCGACATCGCCGCCGATGACGATCTCGCCGCCGTTCATGAAGGTGCCGATATCGCTTCCGGCATTGCCGATGACGGTGATCTTGCCGCCCTGCATGCCGCGCCAGTCGCCGCGGTACGCGGCGCCGAGGTAGTTCCCGGCGTTGCCGTTGATGACGAGTTCGCCGCCCTTCATGCCTGTTCCGGCAAAGGCATCGACGTTCCCGTTCACGGTGATCTTGCCGCCCTGCATCCATGCCCCGACGTACATATCGGCGTTGCCGTTGACGACGACCTCGCCGCCGGTCATCTTCATGCCGATGTACTTGACCCGGGAGAGATCGCCGCCAACGACGATCTTCGTCTCCTCAGGCGTTGCTCCGGCTTTTCCGGAGACCTCGAAGAAGTCCCCGAGCCGGTGCTGCTCGCGGCCGACGTAGACGGGGAGGTCGGCGATCTCTTCGGCTTTCTTTCCAGCGAACGCATCGGGAGCGATGGTGTCTGCCTCGAGGTAGAGTTCGGGCTGGTTCTTTATGGTGAGTGTAACGGTTTCCATCCTTCTCTCTCCTCACTCGGTAGCATCAACCTCGATTACGTACGGGTTCGGGAGGTAGTGTCCGGTAACCTCGTAGTTGTTCAGGGTGACGGTGTAGTAGCGGAGGAACTTCTCCTTGACGTCACGCATCACCTGCGGGTTCTCGTTGACCTTTGCGTTCACCCAGAGCGTCCTCTTGTTGCCGTTCGAGACGATCTCGCGGTCCTGGATGACCTGGACGCCGGCCTTGAAGAGGTGCTCGGCGCTTCCAAACGCCTTCTCGATGTCGTCGGGTGCGTAGGGCTCGTTCGGGTTGAAGTTGAAGACCGCAACGTCCGCCTCGAGGCCGGGTGCAAGCCCGCCGTACATGTGCGCGAGGCCGAGCGATTTTGCCGGGCCGGCGCGGGTCATCTGCGCGATCTCGTAGAGGTCGAGTTCGCGGTCGATGTTGGCGAGGTTGGTCGCATCGATGACCTTGTCCTTGTGCTTGAAGGCGTCGAACTGCTGCTTCCGTGCCTCCTCGCTCATGAGCCACTTCATGATCCGCGGGTAGCGGATGAACGGCCCGGCGTTCGGGTGGTCGGTGGTCATGAAGACCCGCATGGGGTCCTTCGCGAGCAGCGCGAGTTCAAGACCGATGGCCCACTGGATGGCACAGACCTTGATGCTCGGGCTGTAGACGTAGGGCACGACACCGGATCCGGTCTCGAGTTCCACATCGGCGTTCGCCCACTTCAGGTGGTTCAACTCGGTGAGGTGGTGCTCGAACGGCCCGTCGGCGGTCATCGTCGTCGTCTCGTCGAGCGTCACCTGACCCATATCGATGGTGAGGTTGTCGTGCGAGTTCACGTAGTCCATGATCTCCTTCGCCTTCGACTCCACGTTCGCCCAGGAGTCGCCTCCGTAGGAGTGGAACTGGACGTGAGTGTGGTGCATCACCTGGTCGCGGCCGAACTTGCTGTTCGGCTTGATGCCCTCGGAGAGCTTGAACGAGTCGAGCGTCGTCGTGTAATTGCCGGGGTTTCCGAGGTTGTTCGCATGCATGTGCATCGAGTGCGGGAGACCCAGGTACTCGTTCGCCTCGATGAGACCCTTGATGATCTGGGCCGGGGTGATGTCGAAGTAGGGAACCGGGTCGTGAACGTTCTCGCAGTTCAGGCCCCAGGCCCAGGCTTCCGTGCCGCCGGGGTTGACGACCTTGACGGCGTAGCCCTTCGTGGCGCGAAGCAGCCAGGCGATGTAGGCTGCGGCGTTCTCGATCTCGTGGTTCTTCAGGTACTCGAGCACGAACCAGTTGTTCCCGAAGACCGGGTAGGCACCCTGGTCGAGGATCGGGGTGTCCCGCATCTCTTCGTGGGTGTGCCGGGCGTAGAGCGGCGGCATGGCCGCTTCCATCACGGTCGTGTACCCCATGCGGGCGTAGTTGTACCCGGTCCGAATCGTCGTCGGGACCGAGAACCCGCCCTGCATCCGCTCGATGCCGCTTCTTGCCTTGTAGCCGAAGAGTTTGTCTTCGGGGCGGAAGTTGCGGCCTATGTTGACCTTCGGGCCGGCAACGTGGGCGTGGATATCGACACCGCCGGCCATGACGGTCTTACCGGCGGCATCGATGACCTTCGGGCTGCTGAGAGCCGTCGTCTCGACGATCTTGCCGTCCTTGATGGCGACATCGACCCTGTCGCCCTTGATCCCCAGAACCGGGTCGAAAACGAACCCGTTCTTGATAAGATACTCTGCCATCGCTTACTCCCCCTGGATCTCCTTGACACGTGCAAGGACGTGTTTCAGGAACTCTTCATCGGTCATCATGCCTTCGGGAGGCTCGACAACCTTCCTGGTCTCAATCGGCACGTTGTCCATCCGGTATGCGCATCCGCCCACCTCGACGCCGACGAAGGCGACCGGGACGTGGACCTTGCAGACCTCGGTGGTCGGGGTCTCGTGCGGGTCGATTGCGACCGACGGGCGGTCGTAGATCTTTTTGACCGAGCTGAACGGGAAGTGCGCGCCGGGGTCGCTGCCGAGGACGAAGACGGCGTCCACCTCGTCCCTGCGGAGCAGGTCGTTGGAGGTCGTCTCGCCGGGGTTGTAGCGGGCGAATCCGCGGGAGAGGTCCACCGCATAGGGGAACCCGAAGAGCCAGCCCCAGACCTGACCGGAGCCGGTGACGTTGTAGTGCCCGCGCATCGGCATAATGGCCGCTTTCGTGTACTCGTTTAAGTCACGGGTGACCGCGATGGCCTCGTCGATGTTGTGGTTCTTCCCGAGCGACTGGGTCACACCCATGCCGAAGAAGATGATCACGAACCGGCCGCTCTTGAGCGTCTCGGCGGCCTCGTAGATCTTCTCTTTCGGGATGCCGGCGACAACGTCGGGGAGCTGCTCGCCCTTGAACGCCACGCGGAATGCGTTGAGGAGTTCGTAGTCGCGCCCCTGCTCGACCTGCAGGTGGACGTCCGCCACGCTTGCGGTATCGGTGGGCCGCGGGTCGACGACGATCACTTTCCGGCCGGTATGACCCTTGCCGGTGAAGAATCCGCGGGGGAAGATCGAGTAGCGGGACATGTGCCGCGGGTGGGCGTGTGCCGGGTTGCATCCCCAGAAGAGGATCCGGTCGGCACGGTTCTTGACCTCACCGAGCGTGCAGCTCGGAATGCCGATATCCTGAACCGCGATAAGCGACGTGCCATGGCAGACGGTCGCCGTATTGTCCATGACCGCTCCGACAACCTCGCCGATCTCTGAGCCCACGGCCTGGGCTTCACAGTTCGTGGAGCTCCAGCCGTACATGAGCGGCTTCTTTGCATCGGTGAGCATCCGGGCGGTATACTCGATTGCTTCGTCGTAGGAGATCTCTTTCCAGGACCCGTCCTCCTGGCGCATGCGGGGGCGGGTGATACGGTCCTTGGCCTGGGAGTGGAGGAACTTCTCGGCACCGATGGCGCAGGCGTTGTAGACCTCGAGGAGTTCTTTTCCATCATCGCTGACGACGACCTCGAGGTCGTCGCAGAGCGTCCCGCAGAACGGGCAGATAACGTCGGTTACAGTCCTGGTCATGCCAGCTCACCCCTGCAGCCCTTGCGCACTAGTTCCAGTGAGCCGAGGACGGGTTCGTTCTTGGCGACCTCCACCTCAACAGGCGTACCCTTAAACGTTGGCATGCCGGTGGAGTAGGTGTTCGGATTGACCACCATGTTTGCCCACGGCCCCATCGGTATGTATGCCACACCCGGATGAGGGCCCTGGGTCGCCTCGACCGCCTTGACGATAACACTGCCGTACTTGCTTGTGACGCGCACGTTCGTGTTGCGGAAAGCTCCCAGCTTTTTAAAGTCCGCCGGGTCGAGTTCGATGATCCCGCAGGCGGTGGTGTAGGCGGGTTTTTCCTTCCCCGCCTCCATGGACACCCCCTGCTGGATGGTACGACCCGTAATCAAATTCACTCTGATTGCCATTGTTATTTATCCCCTGTCTGTTATTGTTGGATTATTATATTATCTGGCAAACTCATTGAGCGGGCTTGGGCCGAGCTCGTTGATGGTCTTGACGACGTCCGTCATGACCGATCCCCACTTTGCACCCTCCGATGCAGAGACGAAGGTCATCCTGAGACGCTTGTCGTCAAGACCGATGTTCTTGAGGACACTCTTCAAGAGGAACATCCTCTTGGCTGCCTTGTAGTTGCCCTCAAGGTAGTGGCAGTCGCCGAAGTGACACCCGGAGACCAGCACGCCGTCCGCCCCGTCCTGGAATGCCTTCAGGATGAAGAGGGGGTCGATCCGACCCGTGCACATCACGCGGATGGCACGGATATCGGGCGGGTACTGAATACGGGCGCCGCCGGCAAGATCTGCACCGGCGTAGGAACACCAGTTGCAGATGATGGCGATGATCTTGGGTTTCCAGTTCTCGTCTGCCATTTACTGTTCACCTCCGAGGAGGAATGCGTCGATCTGTGCGACGATCTGTGGGGTTGCAAAGTGCTGCATCCAGATTGCACCGCCGGGGCAGAACCCGCCGCAGGTGCCGCAACCCTTGCACTTGGCCTCGGTGACCTGCATGACGGTGCGTCCGTCCTTCTCGACGAGCGAGAGGGCCTGGTAGGGGCACTGGTTGACACACAGTCCGCATCCGGCGCACTTGTCCTCAAGACACTGGGCGAAGTAGGGCTCGAGCTCCACCTCACCCCGGTGAATCGGGATCGACGCCGCGGATGCCGCACCCTCAGCCTGGGCGACCGTGTCAGGGATATCTTTCGGTCCCTGGCAGACACCGGCGAGGTAGACACCGGCCGTGGTGGTTCCGCACGGGTTCAGCTTCGGGTGAGCCTCAAGGAGCCAGCCGTCCTGCGAGCAGGAGACACCGAAGAGCCTGCGGGTCTTCTCGGTCTCGGCCGAGGGCTGGATGGCTGCCGCGAGCACGACCATGTCGACTTCCATGTCGATCGGCCGGCCGAGGAGCGTATCCTCCGCGTTGACGTGAAGGTTCTTGGTCACCGGATCTTCGGTGATGTTTGCCACCCTGCCGCGGATGAATTTCGCACCCTCGTTCTGGATGCGGTAATAGAACTCCTCGTACATCTTGCCGAAGGACCGGATGTCCATGTAGAAGATGTAGGGCACCGCGCCGGGGATCTTCTCAATGATCTGGTGAGCGTGCTTGAGCGAGTACATGCAGCAGAACCGCGAGCAGTACGGCTTGCCGGTATCGGTGTTGTCACGGGAGCCTGCACAGAGGACGAACGCGATCTTCTTCGGGGTCTCGCCGTCGCTCGGGCGGACAAGGTGGCCGCCGGTCGGTCCGGACGCACAGATCAGCCGCTCGAACTCGAGCGACGTGATGACGTTGTCGTAGTTCTTGTAGCCCCACTCGAACTTCTTCTCGATGGGGTAGATGTCGTATCCCAGAGCAAGGATGGCGGTGCCGACCTTGACGGTGATGAGTTCATCCTTCGCATCGAGGTCGACCGCCTTCTTCTCGCCGCACGACTCGACGCAGAGACCGCACTTGACGCAGGCGTCGAAGTCGACGGTGTAGATCAGCGGGGAGACCTGCGGGTGGTAGATATAGATCGCCTTTCTCGGCGCCATGCCGAGTTCGAAGGGGTTCGGCTTGATGACCGGACAGACTTCGGCACAGTCGCCGCAGCCGGTACAGCCGCCGCCGACGATGCCGCGGGCTTCCGCCTCTGCCGGGGTGAGGACACCGCGTGCCTTCTTCCGGAGGGTCACATCGAAGTTGCCGATGTATCCCTCGACCGCCTCGACCTCGGTGTAGGTGAGGAGTTCGATGTTCTCGTTCCGGTAGACGTCCACCATCTTCGGGGTAAGGATACACTGCGAGCAGTCCAGCGTCGGGAAGGTCTTGTCGAGCTGGGACATCCTGCCGCCGATGGTCGGGCTCTTCTCGACGAGGTAGGTCTTGATCCCTGCGTTCGCAAGGTCGAGCGCTGCCTGCATGCCGCCGACACCGCCGCCGACGACCATCGCGGTCTTCTCGACGGGGACGCTCTTCGGGATGAGGTCTTCGAGCAGGGACGCCTTTGCTACGGCGATCCTGACTGCATCCTTTGCCTTGGCGGTAGCCTCCTCGGGCTGGTGCATGTGCACCCACGAGTTCTGGTCGCGGATGTTCGCCATCTCGAACCGGAAGGGGTTCAGGCCGCCCGCCGCGGTTGCGTTACGGAACGTGGGTTCGTGCAGACGGGGCGTACAGGCCGCGACGACGACGCCGGTCAGGTTCTGCTCCTTGATAGCATCTGCGATCTTGTTCTGCCCGGGGGTCGAGCACATATACGCGTAGTTGTCAGCGACGACGACGTTCGGGATTGTCTTGGCGTATTCCTTTACTGCCTCGATGTCAATGGTACCCGCGATATTGGTACCACAGTGGCACAGAAAAACACCAATCCTTGCCTCTTTATTCTTGACTTCTGCCATGTATTTGCACCTCACAGGATCTTCTTCAGGAACGGCTCAACATCGACGGCATGAAGGTCGAGTGCAAGCTCGTCCGGGCTCATGCCCTGAGCGAGTCCCAGGAGTTCGTTGTAGTGCAGGACGGGGATGCCGTGTTCGACACCGAACTTATCCTTGATCTCAATCTGGCCGCGGTCGAACTGGAGCTGACAGAACGGACAGAGATCAGTGACTGCATCGGCACCGACTTCTTCCATATTGATCAGTTTCTCATTCGTGATGTCGAGCGCGTGCGTGATATCGTATCCGCGGACACCGCCTCCGGCACCGCAGCACTGCATCTTGTTCCGATACTGGACCGGCTCGGCGCCGAGAGCGGCGACGAGTTCTTCTATCCACATCGGGGTCTCGGTGTTCCCGAAGTGCCGCTCCTTGCTCGGCTTCATCAGGTGGCACCCGTAGTGGACGGCGACCTTCGCGCCGGTCAGGGGGCGCCTGACGCTGTCTGCAATCCTCTTGACGCCCACGATCTTGGGGTCGTAGTAGAGCTCGGCGAGATGCCAGACGTCGACGGTTCCCTTGAACTCCATGTCGATCTCTTTGAGCACCTCGTTGACTCCGTCGCGGAGTTCGTCGTTGTGCTTCAGTTTGTGGTTGACTTCCCAGATCGACTTGTAGCATCCGTTGCAGATCAGGGCGATGTCCATCTTCATCTGCTCGGCGAGCACGACGTTTCTGGCCGCCATCGCGTACCAGACGTTCAGGTCGATCGAACCGAATGCACCCGGTGCCGGGCAGCAGCTTGCACCCTTCAGGGGCAGAAGGTCGATGCCGACGTTCTTGCTGGTCTGAATGGCCGCAGCCTCGATGCCGGGGTACCGGTTCGGGGCGATGCACCCGAGGAAGAATGCGTACTGGTGATTATTTCCGCTCATGGTTTCACTCTCCCTCCGCGAGGATCTTGTCTGCATTCTCTTTCAGTTTGTAGTGGTCGAGGATCCTCCTGATACCGGGCAGGTACTCGGGGTACTTGTGCGTCGTCTCAGGCTCCTCCTCGAGTCCGAGTTTTTTCCTGGCTGCGCGGTTCGCGTCGTTGTTCGGGACGCCGTGCCCGCTCTTGTAGATCAGCTGGACGGTCTGGAGGAAGTTGCGTGGAACGATGTCCCGCTTGAACGCGAGGTTCCTCATCGCCATGATTGCGTCGGTCGGCGCGAGGTCGCGGGGGCACCGGTCGGTGCAGCTGTAACAGGTGGTGCAGAGCCAGAGGTCCGGGTCGGTAAGGGCCTCTTCCTCGAGACCGAGGATTGCCTTGCGCATGAACAGCCGGATACGGTACGAACTCCGGGGTGCCGAGGGGCACGAACCGGTGCAGGTGCCGCACTGGTAGCACATGTGGGCGGCCGTCTGCCCGATCTTCTCTACATCCTTGATGAACTCGGGGTTGCTGTCAGGAATGTAGTATTTCCTGTCCCGGAGTTTCTCAGCGAGTTTCTGATCCTTGTAGTCTTTCTTTACTGCCATTGACTATCCCTCACGCCTCTTCCGGTTTTCCCAGGTGTTTGATCTCGACCTCTCCGGGGGTGGTCTCATGTACCTTTGACGTCCTCGGGGCGAGCAGTTTTTCCTTGATCTGCTTGAAGAGATCCGTTTCTTTATCCTGCATTCGGATGGCCGTCCGCCGCAGGACGATCGCATCCTCGCTCGGACAGGCGTTAACGCAGGCGCCGCAGAGGATACAGAAGTCCTTGTTGATGGCGATGTTGGGCTCAATCTCTCCCTTCATCTCCTTTGCTGGGAGAGGGGACGGCAGGTAGAGTGCGTTGCAGGGGCAGACCTCGACACAGGTCGAGCAGCCGCCGGGACACTTCTCGGGGTTGATCTCGATATCTCCCTCGAAGATCTTCTCGACGGTGATTGCCTCCTCCGGGCAGGACTGGACGCACCACGTGCAGGTGCAGCAGTTGTCCTGCTCGATCTCGACCTTGCCGGGCAGCCTGGTGCCGATGATCTCGCGTTCGAGGGTGATTGCATCCTGGGGACAGGCCTCGACACAGATCGTGCAGCCGTCGCAGGTGCTCTCCTCCCACCGGACATCTCCTTCGACCTTGCCGGTCTCGGGGTTCGCGGGTTTGCGAGCGACGGTGATGCTCGGACAGAGTTCGCCGCAGATGCCGCAGACGTCGCACTTCTCGGTGTCGACGGTGAACGTCGTCTTGGTCTGGATCGCGGTCTGGCGCGGTCTGCCGGCTTCGTCGCCGCCCTCGAATGCGGGGACGTCGCGGTCGATGGCGTCTCTCGGGCAGACTTCCTCACAGATGGTGCACCGGTCGCACTTCTCTTCGTCGATTACGGTGACCATGTCGTAGGTGGGGAACCCTTCCTGCTCAAGGATCGGGAGGCGTTCCTCGCCGTCGATCTTGAGTGTCATCGCGTTGAAGGGGCACATGATGACGCAAACGCCACAGTACGAACACTTCTCGGGGTTGACGTCGACGGGTTCGGCGTAGTCGATGGCCCCGCGGCGTGTCGCGCCGACAGGTCCGAGCACGATCGCCTCTTCGGGGCAGGCATCGACACAGATGCCGCAGCCCGTACAGGTCTCGGCGTTCAGGATCAGGTTGTTGACCGCCTTCAGGAGCCTCTGCTCCATGACGACGTTCTGGCCCTCCCGCGTTTTTGAATACTTTGGAAACAGTGCCATATTTCAGTATCACTCCTAGGCTTCCGCTTTTCGGGCCTTGGCCCGGCTCTCCCACGGTCCTGCAAGCTTGATGACTCCATAGGGGCATGCCTGGACGCATACGCCGCAACCGGCGCAGAGCTCTGAATTGAAGTCAAGGATGACGGCTTTGCCGTCTTTGACCTTGTAGATCTTCTCCTTGGTTGCTGGATCTTCAGTGTAGAGCTCGAGAGCGTCGACCGGACATGCCACCACGCAGTTGTTGCAGCCTGTACATCGTTCCATATTGATGTGCAATGCAAATGCCATGGTATCACGCACCAGATCTGATCGATTAAAAATCGATATAAAAAGAATTGTCAAAGAATATACATAAACTTTCTGAAATCCGGCAGCCTTATATTTCAGAACTATGATTATCCGTCAAATATTATATATTAAAATGGTTGTTATGTCAATCCGTTCCTCGAAATCTCTTTGCTATACGGGCTTTCGGGCATGATGTCGGATCAAAAGACGTAAATATCAAATCGGGGTTTCTGGTGAAAATCGGTGGTCGATCCGGCCCGGTAGCGTCGAGGACGTGCAGGAACGCCGCCCGGAGGGGTGGGACCGGCCGTCCGCTTGATCCGGAGGGGCCGTTTTACCTTGCGCGGTTTGAGCGGTGACCGTTTCTGTATCCGTCGTCTCTTCACTCTTCGTGCGGAAGCCTCAGATTGCCTCCGGAAGGCGACTACGGTTCTGTGCCCGCGCTCCTCGTGCCGTATCGGGGATGGCCCTGCCGGCAGGCGGCCGGGGCGGCGGGTGCTGCACACCGTCTCGTTGCATGAAGCCCGGGGCCGGCCCGTTGCGCACGCCCGGATAAAAAAGAAACCTTATTCTGTCCATATTGTGACACTGTAGCAAACGAGGTGTATTCTATCCATGGAACTGAATGGCGTTACTATAGATGATACCTATGCAGAGGCGTTCCCGACCTGGGTGGCGCGGCCGATCATCACCGCGGTCACCGAGGAATGGGCGTACAAGGCGGCAGTGGAGGCCGTAGGGTTTGCCACCTCGACCATCGGGTGTCCTGCGGAGGCGGGTATCGACTGCTTCGTCTCCCCCGACGAGACTCCGGACGGCCGCCCCGGCTACGCGATCATGATCTGCGCGAGCAAGAAGAAGCTCAAAGAGCAGGTCGTGGAGCGCCTCGCCGAGTGCATCCTCACCGCCCCGACGACGGCGGTCTTCGACGGTCTTTCTGACGTCGTCGCCGAGGTCCCGGAGAAACTCCCGGTCAAGCTTCACTTCTTCGGCGACGGCTACGAGGAGAAGCGCGAGGTCGGCGGCAGGACGGTCTGGGCCATCCCGATCATGGAGGGCGAGTACATCGGCGAGGAGGAGTTCGGCGCCGTCAAGGGTGTTGCCGGCGGCAACTTCTTCATCATGGGCGAGAACCAGATGGCCGCACTCATGGCCGCTCAGGCTGCGGTCGACGCCATCAGCGGCGTCTGCGGTGTCATCACGCCCTTCCCCGGCGGTATCGTCGCGAGCGGCTCGAAGGTCGGGAGCAAGAAGTACAAGTTCATGGGCGCAAGCACGAACGAGGCCTACTGCCCGACGCTGAAGGATAAAGTCGAGGGCAGCAAGGTTCCCGAGGGCGTCAAGGCCATCTACGAGATCGTCATCGACGGCGTCGACGAGGACTCGATCAAGACCGCGATGGCCGAGGGCATCCGGGCGGCGACCAAGGTGCCGGGCGTGAAGTTCATCAGCGCCGGAAACTTCGGCGGCAGCCTCGGGCCGTTCAAGTTCGACCTGAAGGACGTCCTTGCGGACTACCTCTAAATCTCTTTTTTTTGTGGCGGTTCTTGAGGGGGCCGTCTGTTTGGTGCTGTTGGCGGGATCGATGGGCCTGGTAATTGATGGTGTCCCCGGTGTGATGGCGAAGCGATACCCTCTTGAAGCGATTCGAAATTTGCATGCTCCCCCTGTCCAATGACGCGGCTTCCCACCGGTTATCGCCATGACTGCCCCCGCCCCTGGGGGCGGGGAACGACTGCCGGAACAGCAGGAGTTCGAGCACCGTCAGGTGCGAATGAGGAGGCCGAAGGCCGGGTGGGGTGCGACGGACGGGATGTCTGGAGCTTGAGAAGACCGAAGGTATTCGAGTGGGGGTTACAGATGTCGGCGTACAAGGTAGAGACAGGGGAGGGGGGCTACACCCCCCTCGCACCTAACGGTGCTCAAGCTCGCTGCGCTCGCACTCCGCACCCTTCGGGTGCTCGAGCTCAGTTCCTACGGAACATCGCACTCCCCGTCACCCATCGATTCCTGCTAATGAACCGGCCCTCACATACCTCTCAACCACCCCACACCCCGGGGTCGCTCACCCGCGTGGAATAACCCCTTTCCCCTCTCGCCACCCCGCCGCAGCCCGATCTCCGCCGCCTCACCCTGCCCGATCGATCCCCTTAAATATCGTTATCAACGACATTCTTGTTAACGATAATTTCGGTGACATCATGATTACGCTCACACCCGATGACGTCAGGGCCCGGTTCGGGCGGTTGTTCTCGATGAAGTTCCTCACCATGGTCGACCAGAACGCCGGTCTCGCGGAGATCCGCGAGCATTGCCGGGCCCGGGGGACCATCGAGTGGGATGCGGCGAACCGGGTGCGGGCAAAGGGCGCGGTCGAGTCCTGCCACGTCGAGGGCACGACGATGACAATGCTTGCCCGCCTGGGCGTATCCCCCGCGAAGTTCGGGGCTGCCGGCCGGGAGATCGGCGGCCAGGCGCTCGAAGGGGTCGAGGTCGTCGGAGACGAGGTGGTGACGACCTGGTCGGGGATCGCCGGAGCAGGCGTCGGCGTCGCCGCCTGCCTGCCCCAGGCGCCGGGCGTGATCCGGGCGGAGTATCCCACCGAAGACGATCTCAAGATCGGCGGTGCCCGGGTCTGCCGGGTGCGGATCGTCTCGCCGCTCTACGAGAAGGTGACGATCGGGATCGATGACACCGACACCCGCGAGGAGGGCGCCACGTGGGTGCTCGCGCTCAAGTGCGCCGAAGCCTGCACGATCCCGGGGGTCGAGTACCTGGACATGCGTCTCGTGCAGTTGAACCCGGCGGTTCCGAAGAAGACCACCAACTGCGTCGGCTCCGCCCTGAACTTCGCCGTCCGGCCGGGGAAGGTGGACGAACTCCTCGAATACGTCCGCGACTTCGTCGAGTCGGGAGCGGTCAGCAACGATACCGGCATCGCCGTCTACCGCGGGATTGCGTTTGCCGGGGAATCGCCGTACCTGAAGAGGGTCAAGACCGAGCTCCTGACGGTCGACGACGCGGAGGCGGAGGCGGCACGGATGGGCGTCCGGTTCATCGACTCGACCGGGCGGAAGGGCAGAATCGGAGCGCTGGGTGCCGTTCTCTGGGGGAACAAGGGTGTGGAGGCGGCAGGGTTGTATGGAGAGACTCTCTGATCCGTATACGATACGGTATCCGCAGATCGTGGCGGTGGCCGACGAGAGCGGCGGGCAGGTGGAACTTGTCGAGTTCTTCGACTGCACCGGCGGCGCGATGTGGGTCAAGCGGCACTACGCGCAGAGCCCGCTCGTCCGCTCCGTCCGGACGGTGGGGTCGACCAACCGCTACCTTCTTGCTACCGGGAGCGCCGACCTCGCGCTCGAAGGCTCGGTCTTTCCGGCGGGGATCGCCGCCGTCATTGTCGAAGGAGACGAGATCGCCGTCACCTACCGTGGTCTCGGCGGCGGGGGCGTGGGGGCGTCGGTCTGCCGTGCCGGCGCTCGCGGCGTCATCCGCTGCGTAAGCGACCCTGCCGGCGGAGGGCGGCTCGCGGGCTCAACCGTCTGGCTTCCCCGGCTTGAGCGGGTGATCGTCGGGATCGACGACACCGACACCCCCGAAGAGGGTGCCACCTGGACGCTCGCGCACAACATCGCCCGTGCCGTCGAGGACGACCGGTCGCGCTACCTCTCCCATACCATCGTTCAGCTCTATCCTGTTCCCTACCGGACCAAGAACTGCGTCGCCATCGCCTGCGAGTTCGCAACTTCAGACCCTGCCGGGCTGATCAGGAACTATCGGGATCTCCTCGAAGAGTACACCCTCTCGGACGAGACCGGGATGGCGGTCTGGCGGGGGTTCGATCCCTCGCCGCTCGAAGAGTTCGGCTGCCGCGTGAAGCGCGGCGAGGTCTCCGCGGCCGACCTTGCCGCCCTCGATGACTCGCGACTCGCGATCGTCATGGACGGCCGGGGCGTGATCGGTGCGGTTGCGGCGATCCCGTTCTTCACACGATACGAGGAGGCGCTGGCGCTATGGAATGGATTCGGCTGAAAGCCCGGGTGCTTGAGACAGGCTCCGTTCGCCTCTCCGGCGAGCCTTCAGACGAATACGTATCCCGCTCCGCCGCCGGCCCCTCGGCTGGCACGCCCGGCTCTCTCTTCTTCTCTCCCGGCGGCAGCCGGCCTTCCGGCGGCGGCCGGCGTCTCCGGGCCGGCATCGATGATGACAGCCCCATCGAGATCGTTCACCGGGGTGGCGGCGCGGCCGACCTCCTCGTCGACGGCGAAGTCGTCGCCGGCCGGCTCGAACCCGCCGCCCTCCACTGTCCCCGGCAGGCCTACATCACCGTCAGCGGGACCTGCATCTTCCGGTGCCGCTACTGCCCGGTGCCGGACCTCCCCGGCCGGCGGAAAGGAGTCGACGAGATCGTCCGGATGGTCGAGAGCGTCGCCGATCGGGTCGACGGCATCTCGATCACAAGCGGCGTCGCCTCCTCGATCAAGGAGGAGGAGGCATACGTCCTCGAGGTCGTCTCGGCGCTCCGCTCGTTCGGTCTTCCCATCGGGGTCTCGATCTACCCCGGGCCCGAGACCCCCGCCCGGCTCCACGCCCTCGGCGTCGCAGAGGTGAAGTTCAACATCGAGGCGGCGACCCCCGAACTCTTCCGCAAGATGTGCCCCGGCCTCTCGTGGGAAGGGATCCGGGAGTCGCTCTCGGCTTCCGTCGCGCTCTTCGGGCGCGGGAGGGTCTACTCGAACGTCATCGTCGGCCTCGGGGAGACCGACGACGACCTGGAGCGGGTGATGGAAGACCTCGCCGCCATCGGCGTTATCCCGGTTCTCCGCCCGCTCACCCCGGCGGCTGCTCTCGCCGACCGCCCTCGCCCCGCCGCCGAACGGCTGCTCGCGCTCTTCGAGATTCAGGGGAGGATCCTTCACCGGGCCGGGCTCGACCCCTGCCGGGCGCTGACGATGTGTGCGGCATGCACCGGGTGCGATCTTACGCCCGGGAGGGACGGATGAAGGGCTCGGAAGCGCTCGCCCGGGCGATCCGGCAGTCGGCTGACCGCTGCTACGCCGTCCCCGGCTACCCGGTATCGGAGGTTGCCGCCCTGGCGGGGGCCTCGAACACCGTCAACGAAAAGACGGCGCTCGAGTACGCCCTCGGCGACTCCCTCTCCGGGCGGAGGGCGGCCGTGATCGTCAAGCACGTCGGCCTCAACGCCTGTGCCGACCCGCTCGTTCACGCCACCGCCCAGGGTCTCCGGTCGGGCGTCGTGGTGGTCGTCGGCGACGATCTCCGCGCAGCGGCTTCAGACGTCGTGCAGGACTCCCGCTACTACGGCGAGGTGGCCCGGGTTCCGGTGCTGGAACCGGACGGCGAGACGCTCGCCCCTGCCATTGAGGCGGCGTTCGAGGCCTCGGAGGAGTTCTCGCGCATCGCGATCGTCAGGGTGACGCCCGACCGCCTGGATGCGGATGTGCCGGACGCCCCCGTTGACCGGAGCGACCGGGAGGGATGCCTCGCCGACCCGGATCTCACGATGGCCGGACGGGCGCATGCCGCTGACCTGCGAACCGCCGCGATGTTTGCCTGGTCGCGGTCATCGCCGCTCAACCGGCTCTCCGGGAGAGAGGGCCGCATCGTCACCGTCTACCCGCCCCCGGCCGCCCCGGAGATGCTCGCCTCGCTCCATGAGACCGGCCGCCCCTTCCTCGGGGAGCACCGCCTGCTCGCCCCACCCGAACCCGGCGGGGAGCCGGAGCGGTTCTCCACCCGGGGCTACTCGCGGATGTTCTGCCGGAACTGCCCGTTCCATCCGGCGCTCGCCCTCCTCCGCGAACGCGGCCTACGGGCGGCCTGCGACGCCGGGTGCGCCATCCTCGCGATGAACCCGCCGTACCGCATCGGCATCGCCACCTATGGCCTCGGCTCGTCGGTCGCCGTGGCGGCGACCGGTCCGGGCGTCGCGCTCATCGGCGACTACGCGCTTCTGCACTCGGGCCTGAACGCCCTCATCGACGTCTACGAGCGCAAACTCCCGCTCCTCTGCATCGTCTTTGCGAACAACCGGATGGGGATGACCGGCGGTCACCCTGTCCCCGAGATCCTTCGCTACATCGCCTGGGCGGACCCGGTCGTCTGCGCCGCAGACGACACCGCGGCGCTTTGCCGGGCGCTCGTCCCGCCCCTGGATGGCCCCAGGACGGTTGTGATCGAAGGCATCTGCCCTGAAGGTGAGACCCATGAAACCCTGGCATATCGAGATCTGTGACGTAACGCTGCGAGACGGGGAGCAGACTCCCGGCGTCTCGTTCACCCGTGATGAGAAGATGACGATCGCGCACGCGCTCGACGAGATTGGCGTGGAGGTGATCGAGGCCGGGTTTCCCGTGGTCTCTGCAGCGGAGAAGGAATGTGTAGCGGCCATCGCCGGAAGCGGCCTCTCCGCCCGGGTCTGTTGCCTCGCCCGTGCGCTCAAGCCCGATATCGAGGCGGCGCTCGACTGCGACGTGGATATGGTCAGCATATTCTTCGCGACCTCCGACCTCCACATCCGGCACAAGTACCATAAACCCCGCGAGGAGGTGCTCGACGGCGCCCTCGATATGGTGGAGTTCGCCGCCGACCACGGCGTCCAGGTGCGGTTCGCCGCCGAGGACGCCTCACGGACGGACCCCGCGTTCCTCATCGAGATGTACAACCGGGGCGTGGAGCACGGCGCGAACTACGTCAGTTTTGCCGATACCGTCGGCTGCCTCACGCCGCTTGAGACCCACGCGGTCGTCTCGGAGATCCTTGAAGGGGCTCCCCACCAGCTCTGCATCCACTGCCACAACGACCTCGGGCTTGCGGCGGCAAACACCGTCACGGCCGCGGCTGCGGGGGCGTTCCAGCTCCACACCACCGTCAACGGCATCGGGGAGCGTGCAGGGAACGCAGCGCTCGAACAGGTGCTCGTCGCCCTGCGGATGAAGGGCGGGGTCGACCGTTACGACCTCACCCGCCTGCAGGAGATCTCGCGGCTGGTCGCCCGGGCTTCAGGCGTCTTTCCCGAACGCACCCGGCCGATCGTCGGCGAGAACGCCTTCGCCCACGAGAGCGGGATCCATATCGCCGCCATCCTCTGCGACCCCTCGACCTACGAGTATGTCCCGCCGGAACTGGTGGGCGGCGAGCGGCGTTTCGTCCTCGGGAAGCATACGGGGAGGCGGGCGCTCGAGCACGTCGCGAAGGCTTACGGGTTCGACCTCTCCGACGACGAGGCGCGGTGGGTGCTCGAACAGGTCAAACAGAAGAGCGAAGGGAAGTGCAGCGTCACCCGCGAGGTGCTCTGCAGTCTCCTGCGGGCGGCAAAGGAGGGGATCGTCCAGTGAGCACGCTCTCCGAGCGGATCCTCGGCGCGCCGGCGGGGAGGTACGTCGACCGCGAGGTCGATATCGCCTTCGCCCACGACGGGACCGGCGTTCTCACCCGCGAAGCGCTCCGGGAGATGGGGGTGGAGCACCTCCCGCACCCCGACCGCCTGCGCCTGGTCTTCGACCACATCGTCCCGGCGAACACCGGGACGACGGCGACGCTCCAGGCCGAACTCAGGGAGTATGCCCGGGCCTCGGGGATCGCGCTCTCGGATGCCGGAGGGGGGATCTGCCACCAGGTGATGAGCGAAGGGGTCGTCCGGCCCGGCACGATCGTCGTCGGCGCCGACTCCCATTCCTGCACCCTCGGTGCCTTCGGCGCGTTCGCCACCGGGGTGGGAGCGACCGATATGGCGGCGATCTGGGCCTCGGGGGAGACGTGGTTCCGCGTCCCGGAGACGATCGCGGTCAATCTCACAGGGCGGCTCTCCGGTCCTGCGGAGCCAAAGGACGTCGCCCTCGCCTACGTCGCAGACCTCGGGATGGAAGGGGCGACCTACCGGGCGCTGGAGTTCGTGGGCGACGGGGCGGCAGGGATCTCCATGGACGGGCGGCTGACCCTCTCGAACATGGCGGTCGAGACGGGGGCGAAGACGGGGATGTTCTACGCCGACGCGGCCACCGTCCGCTATCTTGCGGACCACGGGGTTACGGCATCGCCCCAGGTGCCGGAGGACTGCCGCTACGAACGGACGGTCGCGATCGATCTCGACGACATCGTGCCGCTCGTCGCGGTTCCGCACCGGGTGGATACCGTCTGCGAGGCGGAGGAGGTCGCGGGCACGCACCTCGACCAGGTCTTCGTCGGGACCTGCACGAACGGCCGCTACGAGGATCTCGCCCGGTTCGCCCGGATCGTCCGGGGGAAGAAGGTGGCCGTCCGCACCCTAGTCTTCCCCGCCTCGCGGGCGGTGCTTGCCCGGGCAATCGCCACCGGTGTCCTCGCCGATATCGTGGATGCGGGCTGCATCGTCGGATCGCCGGGGTGCGGGCCGTGCCTCGGGGCGCATGCCGGGGTGCTCGGGGAGGGGGAGGTCTGCCTCTCCACCGCCAACCGGAACTTCAAGAACCGGATGGGCGTGGGCGGCGAGATCTACCTCTCGTCGGCCGCAACCGCCGCAGCGAGCGCGATTACCGGTGTAATTACCGTACCGGAGGTGGCGTGATGCAGGGTGCCGGGCCGGCGGTCTGTCTCGGGCGCGACATCGACACCGACCTCATCATCGCCGGCCGCTACCTCCGGACGAAGGACCGCTCGGTCTGGGCGGAGCACGTCTTCGAGGACCTCGACCCGACGCTCGCCGGCCGCATCCGCGGATCGGTCATCGTCGCCGGGAGGAACATGGGCTGCGGGTCGTCCCGCGAGCAGGCGGTGGTCGCCCTCCGCGAGGCCGGGGTGGTCGCGGTCGTCGCGGAATCGTTCGCCCGCATCTTCTTCAGGAACGCCGTCAATGTCGGCCTGCCGGTCATCGAGGCCTCCGTCGCCTGCACCGACGGTGCCCGCGTCGCCTTCGACCTCGATAGCGGGTGGGTGGAGGTGGACGGGATGCGGTATCCCGCCCGCCCGCTCTCGGAGAAGATGGTCGCCATCCTCCGGGCCGGAGGGCTGGTTTCCTACTGGAGGTCGTGCCGATGATTTTTCCGCCCCACTGCAAGTTTGTCGGGTCCGCGAACGGCACACCGTGCGGGAAGCGGGCCTACTTCCTCTCGCGCTACCTCGTCCGGGAGGCCGGCGACGGCACCGAGGTGCTTGAGGTGGAGACCGACCCGAACGGAACCGGCCTGATGCGCGACGTCCTCTCGGCCCGGGTGCTCGCCTCCGGCGACGATGTCTACCGCTACCCGGAACGCGTGAACGTTCAGGATCGAACATTCTTAGTGCAGGAGGCGATGCGGTCCGGGTACCGGTGCACCGTGTTCTGTGGCCACGGCGAACAGACCACGTTCGTGCTCGACCCGGAGATCTCGGCCTTCCTCCGCGTCCACGTCTACGACATCACCCCGCCCCGCCCCCATCTCTCGGCAACGCTCGGCGACCTCGAGAGAACCGGGCTCTTCGGCGATCTTGAGGTCGTCTTCGAGCACCACGTCCGGGACATCCGCGAGATCAAAGCCGACGTCTACCCCTGCCGGGCGGCCGGGTTCCCCCGCACCGTCGACGCCGACCCGCTCCGGCCCGGCGACCGCGTGGCGGGGTGCCTGACGGCACGGGAACTCCTGCGGGAGTGCTACGGCGAAGAGGTCGCCGTGGAGACCATCTGCCCGCTTGAGAAGGTTGCGGCCGAACCGTTCATCGCGCGGTGCTGCCGGAGCGAGCGGGCCGGTCTCGGCCTCTGGAACGGCCTCTTTGGCGCAGTGGTTCACTGGGGAGCGTCGTCGTGGGAGATTGCGACGGCGGCGAGAGAGGTCGCAACCGCGTGGAGGAAGCAGAATGGTGAAGGTAGCGGTCGTTGAGGGCGACGGCATCGGGCGCGAGGTCGTCCCGGTCGCCCGCGATATCCTCGCGGCCGTGCGCCCGGATATCGAGTTCTTTGACGTCGAGGTGGGATACGGCCGGTGGGAGCGGACCGGGAGCGCCTGCGGCGAGGAGACGATCGCCGACCTCCGGTCGGCCGACGCCATCCTCTTCGGTGCGGTCACGACGCCGCCCGACCCCGGCTACCGGAGCGTTCTCTTGCAGATCCGCCATGCTCTCGACCTCTACGCGAACGTCCGCCCGATCCGGGGCGAGGGGGTCGACGTCGTCATCGTGCGGGAGAACACCGAAGGGCTCTACTCAGGCATCGAGTGGACGGAACCCGATCGTGCCTGCACCGTCCGGGTCGTCTCCCGCCGGGGGAGCGAGCGGATCGCCCGCTACGCCTGCCCCCTCGCGAAGTCCCGCCGCCACCTCACCGTGGGGAACAAGGCGAACGTGCTGAAGTCGGACTGCCTCTTCGTCGAGGTCTGCACCGCGGAGGCCGCCCGGGCGGGGGTTTCCTGCCGGACGAGTTACATCGACGCGCTCTGCCTCGACCTCCTGATGCACCCCGACCGGTACGACGTGATCGTGACGACCAACATCTTCGGCGACATCCTCTCCGACGCCGCCGCCTACCTGGTGGGGGGGCTCGGAATGCTCCCGAGCGCGAACATCGGAGAACGGCATGCCCTCTTCGAGCCCGTCCACGGGAGCGCTCCCGACATCGCGGGCAAAAACGTCGCAAACCCCGTCGCGGCCATTCAAAGCGCTGCGATGCTGCTCGAACACCTCGGCGATCCCGCATCCGCGGCGGTTGTCGAGGAGGCCGTCGACCGGGTGCTCCGTGCAGGCATCCGGACACCCGACCTCGGCGGGGTCGCCGGCACCCGGGAGTTCGGGGCGGCGGTGCTCCGCGAGGTCGGGCGGGGGAAGGCCTAAGCGATTTGGGGTCGAGAGATTACGGTATGGTGCTGGTGGGATGCCACGTCTCTATCGCAGGCTCGATCGACCTTGCGGTCGGGCGGGCTCTTGATGCGGGCTGCAATACGTTTCAGATCTTCTCAAGGAACCCCCGGGGCTGGAAGGCAAAGGACCTCGACCCCGGCGTGGTGGAGGCCTTCAGGGCGGCGGTGAGTGCGGCGGGGATCGGGCCCGTCGTCGACCACATGCCCTACCTCCCGAACCCGGCCTCGCCCGATGCCGAGATCTACGAAAAATCGGTCGCGTCGCTTGCCGGGGAGCTCCGGCGGTGCGCTCTCCTCGGGATACCTTATCTCGTGACCCACCTCGGGCACCATCGCGGTGCCGGGACGGCGGCGGGGCAGGAGCGGGTCGTTGCTGCCCTAAACCGGGCGTTTGCGGATGCCGGGGATGCCGGCGTGATGCTCCTCCTCGAGAACACCGCCGGGGAGAAGAACAGCGTGGGAACGACCGTCGACGATCTCTCCCGGATTATGGAGGGGATCGACGCAGAAGGGAGAGTCGGGATCTGTTTCGATACCTGCCATGCGTTCGCCGCCGGCTACGACCTCCGGACGGCCGAAGGGGTCGATGCGGTCATGGATGAGTTCGACGACCGGATCGGTCTATCCCATCTCCGGATCATCCACCTCAACGACTGCAAAGGGGATCTCGGGAGCGGGCTTGACCGGCACGAGCACATCGGGCTCGGGACGATCGGCGAGGAGGGCTTCCGGCATATCCTCCGTCACCCGGCCGTCCGCCGCCTCCCCCTCATCTGCGAGACGCCGGTTGACGGGCAGCGGGACGATACCGGGAATATCGCGAAGGTCCGTGAACTTGCGGGAGCCTGAGCGCCCCGGGACGTCGCTCCGGTGGGATCGTGCTGCCGGTTATCCTGCGCAGGCCCCCCGGGCAGCAAATATTACATAATTATTATAATAATCGGATATTTTTTCTCAGCCCATTCTATTTTATGGCAATATATTTATATTGCTAATTCTATCCTGCAACGCGCGAACCCTTTATCCTGAGGTGTCCCGGTGATTCTCCGGAATTCCACAGGATTTCCGTTTGTACGCCGGCGAGGGAACCCCGTTTCCCCGGCGTGCGTACAGACACCACCGTATGGGACGAAAGGGGCGTTCTCATCGTGGTGATACAAGAATGACTGCATGTAAAGCGCTGATTGTTATCTGTACCGCCATTGCCATAGGATTACTGGCATCGCCTGCCGTGGCCGGGGAGAGGGCCCCGGGGGATATCGTTTCGATCTGTATCGATGGGGGTCGCAGGAGCATCCCGACATCGACGGGGGTACGGTTGTCTGGGAGGACGGAAGGAACGGAAAGTCGATCTACTATTCGAGCGGCCCCGGCAGCGGAGGCCGGAAGGTTGCGGGCGGGGGGACGGGACAGAGGTCTCCGTCCGTCTCGGGGGATCACGTCGTCTGGGAGGAGAACCGGAACATGAGCCCGGACATCTGCCTCTTTGATCTATCGACCGGCGTGACGACGGCGCTCACCGACGATCCGGCCGACCAGTGGATGCCCGTCGTTCACGGAGAGCATGTGGTCTGGTACGATGCCCGGAGCGGGAGCACGGATATCTGCCTCTACGATATCGAGACCGGCAGCGAGACCTTCCTCTCCTGTTCGCCGGTGACCAGATGGAAGCCCTCGCTCTCGGAGCGGTACGTCGTCTGGGAGGAGAGTACCGGGAACGGGGATATCCGGCTGTACGATATCCGGAGCGGAGAGCGGCGGCAGATCACCGGGAACGGTGCACGGCAGACCTACCCGTCGATATCGGGGAGCCGGATCGTCTGGGAAGACTACCGGAACGGCGCTCCCGATATCTACCTCTTCGATCTCGACGACCCTGCCGCAGGAGAGCAGAGGATCACCGACAACCCCGACTGGCAGGTCTCCCCGGCGATCGATGGCGACCTCATCGCTTGGGAGGACAGGCGGAGCGGGGTCTGGAACGTTTACATCTGCGACCTCGCCGCAGGGAAGGATAAGCAGATGCCGGTCATTCCTTCCGCGACCGAACAGCTCTACCCCGCCGTCAGCGGCGATCGGGTCGTCTGGCAGAACGGCCGTGGCGAGGGTTCGGACATCTACGCCTTCACCTACTTCAGCGGAACGGCCCCGGTAGCGGAGTTCTCGGCAAACCCCGCCGAAGGAGGGGCGGTACTCAACGTCCGGTTCATCGACCAGTCGGCCGGCGGCCCGGACACCTGGGAATGGGACTTCGGCGACGGGAACACCTCGACGTTAGAAGACCCGTGGCACTTCTACGAGATCCCCGGGAACTATACCGTCTCGCTCACGGTGAGCAACGTGTTCGGGTCAGACACCGTCACGAAGACCGATCTCATCCACGTCGGTCCCCCGGAACCGCCGGTCATCCGTTTCCGGGCGGTGCCGTTGTCGGGGCCTGCACCCCTCACGGTCGCTTTTTACGGTGATTTACCGGACTACGCGACGGCCTGGCTCTGGGACTTCGGTGACGGCGAGAGATCGACACACCGGGACACGTATCACCGTTACGATCGTCCCGGTGTTTACAACGTCTCCCTGACCTGTGACAACGCGGGAGCCAGCGCGACGCACACGGAGTACGGCTACATCACCGTCTACGAGCACCTCGCCCCCTCGTTTTCGGCCGACGTCAGGAACGGGACTGCGCCGCTCACCGTCAGGTTCACGGATACCTCGACCGGAGGGCCCGAAACATGGCTCTGGAACTTCGGTGACGGCGGAACCTCTTCGGAGCAGAACCCGGTGCACACCTACGTGAGCCCCGGTGCCTATGACGTCACCCTGACCGCAGGGAACGCCGCCGGGAGCGGCACGGCGGCAGAGCCAGGCTACATAACCGTCCATCCCCCGACCGCGACCCCGACCCCGACGGTTAACGTGACGCCGACATCCTCTCCGGCCGTAACCCCGACTCCAACGGCTAACGTGACGCCGACCCAGACCCGGACGCCCACCCCGACCGCGACACAGAACCCCCCGGGCGGCGGTAGCGGAGGGGGAGGAGGTGGTGGCGGCGGCTCCGCCCCGGTCAACCCCGGCTGGAGCACGCCGGAGCCCAACCCCACGCCGACCCCCACCCCCCGTGAAGCCGACTCCGGCAGCCTGCACCTCGGGGAGACAGGCCTCGTCGACCGGGTCGCCAGGATCCATTCGGCCGACGGGATCGCGACCCTCACGATCGCGGAGGGCATCCGGGCGGTCGATGCCGCCGGCAACCCGCTTCGCGCGGTGACCCTTGCGGCGATCGATGCGGCCGACGTGCCCGCGGCGCCCGGTGGGTACGTGTTTGCCGGGTACGCCTGTATCGCCGGGCCGGAGGAGGCCGTCTTCTCCCCGCCGGCGACGCTCTCGTTCAACTTCACAGAAGAGCAATGGAACGCCGTCTACAACGGCAGCGTGCAGGGCGGGCTCGTGGTGCAGCGATACAACCGGTCGGCCGGCACCTGGGAGGAAGTTCCCACCACCGTCCTCCCGGAGACCCGGAGCGTCACGGCCGAAGTCCTGCACTTCAGCACCTACGCGCTCTTTGTCGCGGCACCCGAAGACGGCGCTGCACAGGCGGTTGCCGCCGATACCGGCCAGGAACCCACGGCCGGGGAGGAGATCCCGTACGCGCACCTCATCCCGGGCTTGCTTGCCCTCATCATCGCGGGGGCGGGGGCGCTCCTCTACTTCCGGAAAGGAGAGCCCTGAAGCGGGCCCTGAAAACTGTTCAAAAAAAGCGATGGAGGAGGGTTACCCTCTCCGTCTCCTCCCCGCGAGGAGGAGGAGCAGCGCCGCCCCGGCAGCAGCCGCACCGAATCCCGGTGCCGCCGTCGGGGCGGGGCTCACCGCCTCCGTGATGCCGGCAAGCCAGGCGGCGCTGGTATCGGGGGAGAGGAACCGGATGCCCGCGAGGGTGTATCCGCCGGGAGCGCTGGCGGCCCCGTAAATCCCGGTAGCGGTGAACGCCGTGTCCCACAGGATCGTTCCGTCACCATCCGTTCCGAAGACGAATCCCTCTCCGCTCCTCGCGTCCGTGCCTGCAACCACGTACCCGCCGGAGGGCCGCAACTCGACGGCGTATCCGGTCAGCCCCTCCATGTTCCGGAGCCAGACCTCCTTGCCGTCTCCGTCGACGAGGCCGTACCAGTAGTTGCCCGCGTAGACGAACCGCCCGTCGTCGGTCTCCTTGACGTCGAAGATGACCGGGACCTGGTAGTTCTCATGCCAGAGCGTGTTCCCGTCGGCATCGAGGCGTATGAGGAAGGCGTCGCCGATGTCGTAAGTAAAGGGCGACTTGGTGCCCCCGAGGACGTAGCCGCCGTCGGCGGTCACGGTTCCTACGTTCGCAGAGATCCCGGGGAACGTCCGGTTCCAGGCGGGCGTGCCGTCACCGTCGGTCTTTACGATGACCGCCGTCGTCTCGTTCTCCGATTCGGGCGGGTTCCAGAGCCACCCGATCGCGGCGTAGCCGCCGTCCGCAGTCTCCTCGACGGACGAGACCTTCATCCCGGGAATGACCTGCCGCCACTCCTCTTCACCGGCGGCATTCGTCCTGATCAGGAACGAGGAACCCTGGTAGTTGAAGTCCTGATCGACCACGGTTGTGGACATGTTGTAGGCGCCGATGATATATCCCCCGTCATCGGTCTCTGCAACGGAGGCCGGCGCTATCTCGGGCATCGTCACCGTCCACGTCTCATTACCCCGGCCGTCGGTCTTTACGAGCAGCAGGCTCTCGCTCCCCCCGTACTTCTCCGCAAGGGTCGAGCCGAGGGCGATGAACCCGCCGTCCGCCGTCGGCGCAACGGCGTCGAACTTGTTGTTGTTCTCCGGTGCGAACGTCACGTTCCAGGCGACCTCCGGTGAGGTCTCGCTCGCAGAGACGATTCCTGCCGGCATCACCACCGCTATGAGCAGTGCCGCGAGGATCGTCCCCGACTTCCAGAAGTCTCGGACTGTTTCCGTCATGGAATCGATCACTGGTGCGGCGCGGCACGCAAAAAGCGTAGTGGTTCGCCCCGGCAATCCATTAATGAACGTGAACCTCCAATACCTCTAGCACGTGTTGGCAACATTCGACGGAACCTGGGTGCGCCTCGGCGGTGAAGGGCGGGCGCTCTACGAGCAGGGCGGCTACGGCAGGCCCGAGGGAACCGGCCTCCGCCTCTCTCCCGAAGAGGCGCTCTACCTCATGGAACGAAACAAGATCGACGTGAAAGACTTCGGTTTCGACGCCCTGCTCGGCCTCTTTGCCGGCCAGCCGAACTTCATCCGCAGGTACCTCGTCTACCGCGACATCCGCGAGCGGGGATACGTGATCCAGCCCGGGCCGCAGGATTTCCGCGTCTTCCGCCGCGGCCACAAGCCCGGCGCCGGGAAGTCCCGGTACCTGATCCGGGTTCTCTCCGAGCGCGACATCGTCGATTTCGACCGGTTAAGCCAGGACGTGCTTGCCGCGGTCAACATGCGCAAACAGTACCTCCTCGCGGTCGTCGACGACGAGGACGAGTTGACCTACTACGAGGTGCGGGTGCAGGATCTTCCCGGGGTCGGGGAGCCTGCGGGATGCGCGACGCCGGTGGAGGCCACGCTCTTCGGGACCTACGCGCTCGCCCACCTGCCGCCGGGAACCCCGCTCGAAGAGGACTGGTACGGCAAGCGGCTCGATACCGAACGGCTCCTCCTCCGCCCGGTCGAGTCGATCTATCTCATGCGCAGACGCTGCCTCTCGGTCGTGCAGGACGGGGGACAGATGACCGCAGAGCAGTTCCTCGATGCGGCGGCAGAAAAAGACGTCGAGATCCATGAGAAGGAACGGGTCTTCTCCGACCTCCGCGAGAAGGGCTACATCCCCCGGACGGGCTACAAGTTCGGCCACCATTTCCGCGTCTACTCCGGGAAGAAGAGCCATTCCGAGATGCTCGTCCACGCGGTTCCGTCCGGAACCTCTACGCCGATGAGCGCCGTCTCCCGCTCCGTCAGGCTCGCTCACAGCGTCAAAAAAAAGATGTTGTTTGCCTGCATATATAACACCGATATCAGATACGTCGAATTCGCCCGAATAAAACTGTGAGCGTCAGCACATGCATTCTGAAGTGAACCCGTGGTCGAGTAACCAGACCGTTGATGTGGATCGACTCTTTGCCGAGTTCGGCATCGAGCCGGTCAGTGAGGTCGCACGAAGGCTTCCCGAAGTACCGTCGTTTATGCGCAGGGGTATCGTCGTCGGGCACCGGGACTACAACCTGGTAGCCGACGCTATCCAAAAGCGCACCCCGTTTCACGTGCTGACCGGGTTCATGCCCTCGGGCCTCCCGCATCTGGGGCACCTGATGGTCATGAAAGAGGTCGTCTGGCACGTCCGGCAGGGCGGGAACGGCTACGTCGCCGTCGCCGACCGTGAGGCGCACGCGGTCCGCGGCATCTCGTGGGAGAAGTGCCGCGAGTACGGGAAGGAGTATCTCAAAGCCCTCTACGCCCTGGGATTCGAGGGCACGACCTACTACCAGAGCAAAAACGAGCGCCTGAAAGACCTCGCGTTCGAGGCGTCCACGAAGGTGAACTTCTCGGAGATGTCGGCGATCTACGGGTTCGGACCCGATACCTCGCTCTCCCATGCCATGAGCGTCATCACCCAGGTTGCCGACATCCTCTTCCCGCAGCTCGATGCCGGCCCTGCGCCCACCGTCGTCCCGGTCGGCCTCGACCAGGACCCGCACATCCGGCTCACCCGGGATGTGGCCTACAAACTCAGGCTCTTCACGGTCGAGGATCGCGGCGACCATATCAGCGTCCGGTCGAAGAACGCTCCCGAGGAGGCTATCGAGGCCGTGCACCGCGCCTTCCCCGGCTCGAAGAAGTACGCGGGCCACGTCGACGTCACCGGCCTTCCGCAGGGGCGGGTGGAGGACGCCGTCCGCGAGATCGAGATCGCTCACGGCGGGTTCGGGTTCTACCTCCCCTCGTCGACCTACCACATCTTCATGCCCGGGCTCCAGGGCGGGAAGATGTCGAGCAGCGTGCCCGAGAGTTCGTTCGGGTTCTACGAGTCCGAAAAGTCGGTCAGGAAGAAGGTCATGGCGGCGATGACCGGCGGCCGGATGACGCTCGAGGAGCAGAGGCGTCTCGGCGGCGAGCCGGACGCCTGCTCGGTCTATCTCCTGAATCTCTTCCACATGCTCGAAGACGACGTGGAACTTGCCGATCTCCGGCGCCGGTGCGAGAGCGGCGAACTCACCTGCGGGCAGTGCAAGAAGGAGACGCTGGAGCGCGTGAATGCGTTCCTCGCGGAGTTGCGGGATAAGATGGATGCGGTCGAGCACCTTGCAGAGGAGGTGTGACGGTGGAACTGACGCTGAACGAGAAGAGGCTCCTGGTTGCCCTGGGGACGATGGGATCGGCCGACGCGGCCGTCCTTGCGGAGAAGATGGATACCCGCCGGGAAGCGGTGGTGCAGTACGCGAACCTCGCCGGGGAGCGGGGCCTTGTGGACGTGGAGAAGCACGTCTCACGGCGGTATGTCCCGACGGAAGAGGGGCGGGCCTACATAGGAAAGGGCCTCCCCGAGCGGCAGGTGCTCGATAGCTTCGAGGAGACGATCCCGATGCGCGATCTCCAGAGCCATCCGCTTGCGAAGATCGCCATCGGCTGGATGCGCAAGAAGGGCTGGATCGCCATCCGCGACGGGGTCGTGCAGAAGACCGGCCGGACCGCCCCGGGACCCGATGAGGCCGCGTTTGCAAGGCTCGGCGAGAGCGGCGCGATCGAGGACGGCGATGGTGTTGCCGATCTCGCGAAGCGCGGGCTTGTCGAGGAGGAGGAGACCGTCGCCTACACCGTCTCGGTCACGCCCCGCGGCCGCGAACTCCTCAGCCAGGGCCTCGACCTGCGGGAAGAGGTGGGGACGCTCACCCGCGAGCAGATCCTCTCCGGTGAGTGGAAGGACCTCCCGCTCCGGCGCTACGACGTCACGAAACTGCCGAAACGCGCCTACCCGGGCAAGACCCACCCCTACCAGCGCCTCATCGACGAGATGCGCCGCATCCTCTTCGACATGGGCTTTGAGGAGATGGCGGGCGGGATCGTGCAGAGTTCGTTCTGGAACTTCGACGCTCTCTTCCAGCCGCAGGACCACCCGGCGCGGGAGATGCAGGACACCTTCTTCCTCGGCGAGCGCTGGCCGCTCCCGGCGGGATACGAGCGCGTCCGCGATATGCACGAGCACGGCGGCGAGACCTCCTCGACCGGGTGGGGGGGAACCTGGAGCGCCGAGAAGGCGGAGCAGTGCGTGCTCCGGACCCACACGACGAGCCTCTCCATCCAGCACCTGGCGAGCCACCCCACCCCTCCGGTGAAGGCGTTCTGCATCGGCCGGGTCTACCGGCGGGAGGCGGTCGATCCCACCCACCTTGCGGAGTTCGAGCAGCTCGAGGGGATCGTCATGGACGAAGACGTCAATTTACGTCACCTCCTCGGGTTCTTGAAAGAGTTCTACGCCAAGATGGGCTTTGAGAAGGTCCGGTTCCGACCCGGCTACTTCCCCTACACCGAGCCCTCCGTGGAGCCGGAGGTCTACGTCGACGGGCTCGGCTGGGTGGAACTCGGCGGCGCGGGCATATTCCGCCAGGAAGTGACCGCGCCCTTCGGGATCGAGCACCCGGTGCTCGCGTGGGGTCTCGGGATCAGCCGGGTGGCGATGCTCCGGCTGGGGCTGCGGGATCTCCGGCAGCTCTACAGGAGCGACGTCGAGTGGGTCCGGGAGACGCCCACCTACGGCGGGAGGCGGTAATATGGGAATAATCACGCTACCCTACCGGTACCTGGAACGGTTGACCGGGACCGACCGGCAGACGATCATCGACCGCGTTCCGATGATCGGGGCCGACATCGAACGGATCGAGGAAGACCACGTGGACGTCGAGTTCTTCCCCGATCGGCCGGACCTCTACTCTCCCGAGGGCGTTGCCCGGGCGATGCGCGGGTTCCTCGGTATCGAGGAGGGCCTCCCGGCCTACGCCGTCCGCCCTTCCGGGATCACCTTCTCGGTCGATCCGGGCCTTGCCGGTATCCGGCCGTATCTCGGCTCGGCCGTGATCCGGAACGTCAACCTCGACGAGGAGGCGATCGAGAGCCTGATGGCCCTCCAGGAGGCCCTTCACTGGGCGGTCGGGCGCGGGCGGGGCAAGGTGGCGATCGGCGTCCACGACCTCGATGCGGTCAGGCCGCCGTTCCGCTACATCGCCTCGCCCCGGGATCGGTCGTTCGTCCCGCTGGACTTCGAGCGGGAGATGACGATGGAAAAGATGCTCGCCGACCACCCGAAGGGCCGGGACTACGCACATCTGGTGGAAAACTTCAATCGGTTCCCGCTGATCGTCGATGCCGACGACCGGGTGCTCTCCTTCCCGCCGATCATCAACGGCGAGCTGACGAGGGTCACGTCGGCGACAAAGAACATCCTGCTCGACTGCACCGGCACCGACCGGAAAGCGGTGATGACGGCGGTCAACATCATCTGCACGGCGCTCGCCGAGGCCGGGGCGACGATCGAGACGGTGACCGTCGAGGGAGAGGAGATGCCCACGCTCGCCCCCGCGGAGCGCGTCGTCTCGGTCGCGGAGTGTTCCTCCCTCCTCGGCCTCCCTCTCACGGGAGAGGAGATGTCGCGGCTTCTTCGCCGGATGCGGTTCGGGGCAGAGCCCGACGGCGACTCACGGGTCCGGGTGCTCGTCCCCTGCTACCGTTCGGACATCCTCCACGACTGGGACGTCTTTGAAGACGTGGCAATCGCCTACGGCATCGAGAACTTCGACGCCGTCCTCCCGGAGACCTCGACCGTTGCAAAGGAGCACCCGATCCCCGCAATCGCGGGAGCGGTAAGGTCGGTGATGATCGGTCTTGGCTATCTCGAGATGATGCCGTTCACCCTCTCAAACGAGCGGGTGCTCTACGCGAACATGCAGCGCGAGCCTGCTCCGGGGACCCTGCGGGTTCTCCACCCGATCAGCGAGGAGCAGACGGTGGTCCGGACTGACCTTCTCCCCCTGCTGATGGAGATGCTCCAGGCGAACAAGCACCGCGAACTCCCGCAGCGGCTCTTTGCAGTGGGCGACGTGGTCGAGGACTGCGTCACCTCCCAGCAGGCCGCCGCAGTCAGCATCCACCCGGCGGCCGACTTCTCTGAGGCATACGCGGCGGCGGACGTCCTCTGCCGGGAACTCTCGCTCTCCTATACGATCGTCGAGTCGGCCGACCCGGCGTTCCTCGACGGCCGCCGCGGGGATATCGTCGTCGACGGAAGAATAGCGGGGGTGTTCGGGGAGATCCACCCGGCTGTTCTCAGGGCGTTCGATCTCGAACACCCGGTCGCGGCGCTCGCGCTCGACCTTACAGCCGTACCGGGATACCCCGTCCCGCCAGGTACTCCTTGACCTGGCGGACGGTGAACTCGCCGTAGTGGAAGACGCTTGCCGCGAGGCAGGCGTCGGCCTTTCCTTCCGTGAACCCTTCGTAGAAGTGGTCGAGCGTCCCCACGCCGCCGCTCGCGACCACCGGGATCCCGACCGCCTCCGAGACCGCTCCCGTGATCGGGATATCGAACCCCTCCTTCGTCCCGTCGGTCTCCATGCTGGTGAGCAGGATCTCGCCCGCTCCGCGCTCCTCCGCCTCTCTCACCCAGGCGACGGCGTCAAGCCCCGTGCCCCGGCTTCCACCGTGGGTCACGACCTCGTACCAGCACTCCTGGCCGTCGGCGAGGGTTATCGGCGTCTTTCCCGGTGTCGTCTCGTAGTTGCGCCGGACATCGACGGCGACGACGATGCATTGGGTTCCGAACCGCTCTGCGCCCTGCGAGATCAGGTTCGGGTCGGCGACGGCGCTCGAGTTGATGCTCACCTTGTCCGCGCCCGCCCGGAGGATCTGCTTCATATCCTCGATCGTCCGGATGCCGCCGCCCACGGTGAGCGGGAGGAAGAGCTGGTCGGCCGCCCGCTGCACGACGTCGATGATGGTGCCCCGGTCTTCCCTGGTGGCGGTGATGTCGAGGAAGACCACCTCGTCCGCGCCCTGCTCGTTGTAGCGCTGGGCGAGTTCCACGGGATCGCCCGCGTCGCGCAGGCCGACGAAGTGCGTGCCCTTGACCACCCGCCCGTCCTTGAGGTCCAGGCAGGGGATGATCCGCTTGGTCAAAACCATGCGTAGTGGTTTTGAGGGCGGAGGTGATGAGGGTTTGGTATGTGCGACTGGCGCGAGCGAAGCGAGCGGCAGGAGCAGGAGAAAACGCTACGCGTTTTCGACTTGCGACGCTCCGCCGGGAGCAGAGTTTGAGAAAACGCGTAGCGTTTTCGACTTGCGAAGATTCATTGAAACCGGAACACAAGCACAGGAGGAGCGGGTTGGAGACAGGGGAGGGGGGGATGCTCCCCCCTCCCCGCGAGCCGCCTCCCCCAATGGCGATATCCGGTGGAAATCAGTTTCCGCTTTTTGCGACTGGAAAATGGCTGAACGCACCGGAGATGCTCCTGGAGGATATCCATCAATTGAGGTTGCACGTACACGCGGGCGAACCCGATCCCCTGGAGCCCGTGCTGCTCCCTTACTTTTAAGTACTCACGAAAGACACCTTTACAGGCAAACCGGAGGATATCCGGGCGGGATAACCGGTCTGGTGGTTTTTATGGAGTCTGGAGATCTAAAAATTGCGTGGGCGCGGCAGTATATGCCGGTGCTCTCGTCCATTCGGAAACGTTTTGTCGAGGAGAAGCCGTTCTCCGGCATGACTGTCGGCATGGCCCTGCACGTCGAGGCGAAGACCGCGGTGCTGGTCGAGACGCTCGCGGCAGGCGGAGCCGAGGTATACATCACGGGGTGCAACCCCCTCTCGACCCAGGACGACGTCTCGATGGCGCTCGATACCCGGGAAGGGGTGCACTCCTACGCCCGCCGGGGCGCCAGTGTCGAGGAGTACTACGCGGCCATCGACCGGGTGCTCGACGCCTGCCCCGCAATCACCATCGATGACGGGATGGACCTGATCCACCGCATCCACACCGAGCGGCGGGATGTGCTGGACTCGATCATCGGCGGGTGCGAGGAGACCACGACCGGTATCCACCGGCTCCGCGCGATGGCACAGGACGGGGCGCTCAAGTTCCCGGTCGTCGCCGTCAACGACACCCCGATGAAGCACTTCTTCGACAACGTCCACGGCACCGGGGAGAGCTCGCTTGCGTCGATCATGATCACCACGAACGTTCTTATCGCCGGAAAGCGGTTCGTCGTCGCCGGCTACGGCTACTGCGGCCGGGGACTTGCGCAGAAGGCCCGGAGCCTCGGCGCCCGCGTCATCGTGACCGAAGTGGACCCCCGGCGGGCGCTCCAGGCGCACATGGACGGGTTCGACGTCATGACGATGGACGAGGCGGCAGCGCTCGGCGACATCTTCGTCACCACCACCGGGAATACGGGCATCCTCACCGAACGCCACTTCCCGAGCCTGAAGGACGGGGCGATCCTCGCGAACGCCGGCCACTTCAACGTTGAGATCGACGTCGACTGGCTTGCGTCGCACGCGGACTCTACCGTTCACCGGGACGGCATCGACACCTACGTGCTCGGTGGGAAGGCCGTCCACGTCCTTGCCGAAGGGAGGCTCGTGAACCTCGCGACGCCGAAGGGCATGGGTCACCCCGTCGAGGTGATGGACCTGAGTTTCGCGGTCCAGGCGCTCTCCGCCGAGTTCATCGCGAAGCACGGCCGCGAACTCGCTCCCGGCGTGCACGACGTCCCGTCCGCCATCGACGAGGCTGTGGCGCGGCTGAAACTCGACGCGCTCGGCCTCTCGATCGACCGGCTGACGCCCGAGCAGGAGACCTACATGAGCAGCTGGACGATCGGGACGTAACTCGTCCCTTCTTTTTCACCGCACCATAGACGCCTGCGCACGATCCATGATGGGAGCGGACGGTGGGCGGGGTTCGGTTCGCTGTTAGGGCCAGTGGCCATCTGTGCTTTATCGTATCTTGAGCATGAACCCGTGACTGCATCTCCGGCACCGATACTGAGCATATATGCTGCACCCGGGAACATCGACATTCCCCAGGAGTTCCCCCGGGGAGCCGCACCGGGGGCATGCCGGCCCCCGATCGTCGAACCAGTGGCCGCATTTGAGGCATTGATGGACGGTATGGACCCGTGAGTTGGCGGTAATGATCTCCTTGACGTGGTCCCGGCACCCGCAGAATGGGCAGGGAGCAGGTCCATCCACTCCGGTATCGCACGACGGGCACGCCGTCTTCCGGGTCCTGTCTAACCCGCACACACCCGTCCCCCTGTTTTCTGCACGTTTGTTCCTCTCCGGGAGGGTGTTGCTCCACCCCTTTCGTGCTTCCGGTATACTTTCCGGCCTGCATGGGTCAACCACACTGCTCTGTCTCATACACTCCCTATGGGTGCTCCGATCGCTTAAATGGTATCCATTGGTATCAATAGGTATCTCGTTGAAAAAATAAAAACAATACAATATAATTGTCCTGCCGGAATACCTGAATAGGAAGATGGAGTCTCCCGATAACGTCTCAAGCAAGCAGGTGGGTGTGCGGCTCCCGGGTCATCTCTACCGGTGGCTGAAGGAGAAGGTCGACAGCGGCGAGTACTCGAATATGGCCCAGTCCGTCATCGGAGAACTGACGAAAGCGAGGACGCTCGAAGAGGTGCGGCGCCGCGAGACTTCGCTTTATGGTGCGGGCGAGAACGAGCCCCTCGTCCGGATGGTGAACGAGCGCATCGAGGGGTTCCGCCGCGAGCTCCTGGATGAAGTGAAACGGCGGCAAGCCTGACCCGAACGTATCGTTCAACCTGCGTGCGACCGTCATCGGCCGGGGTGATTGCCTGTTCTCGCCCGGGCCGGTCGTCATGAAGAATCTCCTCAAACCCCCTATCCGGCAACCGGCAGCGCAACACATTTTTATGCTCGCCGAACCTGTAAATCAGATATCGTTTATACGGGCCCCGAATAAGCTAAATTAAATATACCGTGCCGCAATCCTTTATGAACAAGGTGTCATTATTATGAAAGTATCAACCCCGGCAACCCTCGTTGCCGTAACGCTCATGATCATCGCCGGTCTCCTGGTTGCAGGATGCACGACCACGGAAGAGACCCCGGGAGAGACAACCCTGACGGTCTTTACGGCCGCATCGCTCACGGGGGCCTTCACGGATATCGGCAAAGCTTACGAGGCACAGAACGAGAACGTCAAGGTCGACTTCGTCTTTGACGGCTCGCAGACCCTCCGCACCCAGATCGAACAGGGAGCGAATGCGGATATCTTCGTCTCCGCGAGCACAAAGCACATGAAGGCGCTCCAGGACGGCGGGTTCATGGACAACAGCACCGTGGTTCCGTTCCTCGGGAACAGCCTGGCCCTGATCGTCCCGGTCGATAATCCGGCAGGGATCACCGGTCTCGCCGACCTGAACAAACCCGGTGTGAAGATCGTCATCGGCACCAAGGATGTTCCCTTCGGCGACTATACCCGGCAGATGTTCGAGAAGATGGCCGCCGATCCTGCCTATGGTCCGGCCTACAAGGACGCCGTGATGAAGAACGTCGTCTCCGAGGAGACGGCGGTGAGCTCCGTGGTGCCCAAGCTGGCGCTCGGCGAGGCCGATGCGGCGATCGTCTACAAGTCGGACGTCTCAAAGGACGACCTGACGAAAGTGACCCGGCTCGACATCCCGGCCGAATACAACGTCGTGGCCACCTATCCGCTCGGCATCCTTGCGGAGTCGCCGGGCAAGACTGAAGCAGAGTCGTTCATAGCATTCGTCCGGGGCCCGGACGGCAGCGCCATCCTGACGGAATATGGTTTTGACCCGATCCCTGCCTGAACGCGGGATATTTCCGCACGGCAGCCTGACGGTATTGAGGAGGGCGGTTCTTTCCCTCTTCACCACCGTCCTTCTTGCACTCTTCCTCCTCTTCATCACGCTGCCGGTAGTCTCGCTCTTCCTGCGCATATCGCCGGAAGGGTTCTTCCATTCGCTCACCCAACCGGTGGTGCTCGATGCCCTCTCGCTCTCCTTCGTCACCGCGACGGTGAGCACGGCGATCGTCGTCCTCTTCGGGACGCCGCTTGCCCTGGTGAACGCCCGGCGCGACTACACGGGGAAGGAGCTCGTCGACACCCTCACCGACCTCCCCATCGTCCTCCCGCCGGCGGTGGCGGGGCTCGCGCTGCTGATGGCCTTCGGCCGCCGGGGCGTGATCGGGCAGTACCTCGATATCTTCGGCATCCATATCGGCTTCACCACGATCGCGGTGATCCTCGCACAGGTCTTCGTCGCCTCGCCGTTCTACATCCGGCAGGCGCGGGCGAGTTTCGAGGCGGTCGACCGCCTCTACGAGGATGCGGCGCGGACGCTCGGGGCCTCCCCCATGACCGTCGCTCTCCGGATCACCATCCCGCTTGCGTGGGGCGGACTCGTCTCCGGGGCGATCCTCTCGTTCGCCCGGGCACTCGGGGAGTTCGGTGCGACGATCATGTTTGCCGGAAACTTCCAGGGCAGGACCCAGACGATGCCGCTTGCAATTTACACGACCATGCAGGGAGACATGAACGCCGCGATCAGCCTCTCCATCATCCTTGTCGTGATATCGTTTGCGGTGATCTCTGCCGTGAAGATCGTCACCCGGAGGAAGTATTGATGCTCTCCGTCCATGCCGTCCGGCAACTGCGTGACTTCGTCCTCGACGTCACGCTCTCGGTCCGGTCCGGCGAGACCCTCGTCCTCATCGGTGAGAACGGCTCGGGCAAGTCCACGGTGCTGAACCTGATCTCCGGCATCCTCACCCCGGACCACGGCGAGATCGTGCTCGGGGATCGGACGCTGTTTTCGGACGAGAAAAAGATCGGTATTCCTCCCGAGAGCCGGAAGATCGGTCACCTCTTCCAGTCCTACGCGCTCTTCCCGCACATGACCGTCGCCGAGAACATAGCGTTCGGCCTCCGGTGCCGGAAGGTTCCGCGGCCGGAGGTTGCCTTCGCCGTGACGAACCATCTCCGCGCGATGAACCTCGCCGATCTCTCGGATGTCAACGCCGGCCGGCTCTCGGGCGGGCAGCGGCAGCGGGTGGCCCTTGCCCGGGCGCTGGTGCTCAACCCGGACCTCCTCCTCCTCGACGAACCGCTCGCCGCCGTCGATATGCGGGCGCAGGCTGCGATGCGGAGCGAGCTTCGCGACCGGATCCGGAGCGCCGGCATCCCCTGCATCGTCGTCACCCACAACCTCCGCGACGCCCTTGAACTCGGCGACCGTCTCTGCCTCATCGAGGAGGGGAAGGTGGTGGCCGAGGGTGCGCCGGAGAAGGTGCTCGGCATGCGGGAGAACGGGTTCATCGCGAGTTTCGCCGGGTCGGAGCCCCGCAACGGATTTATGCCCCGGGCGTCCATCACTGCTCATAGCCGGAGGCCGCCGGACTCCCGGCCCCTCGGATGATGACCATGGTGAAGCACGGATACGTTCTCCTCCTCGCACTGCTCGCGGCGATCTCTCTCGTGCCGGGTTCTGCCGCGGGCGGGGAGATCCCCATCAATTACTCGTTCAACGAGTCGCACGCGGAGATCTACGAGCGGATGCTGGAGCAGAACGCCTCCGTCGGCGAGTACTACGAGCAAGTCTGCCCCGAGTTCCTGGAGAGCATGCCCCCGGAGGTGAGGGCGCATCTCTACAACACGACGATGGCGCGGCACGGGGATCTCGCTTCCGGCAGGGAATTTGTGCCTCCCGGGAAACAGGTCGCCATCGCCATCGCCTCGCCCGTGATCCCGGTCTGCGGAGTGCCTGTTGCCCTGGTCACCATCGTCCTCGCAGCCCTCGGCATCCTCATCCTGCTCGCGGGAGTCTTGCTCGTCCGGGAGCGTATCCGCAGCGGGAAGGGGTGAACTTCAGGCCGCCCGGCGCGCCGGGCCACGCGCGCAGTAGAGGTATTCCTGCGCATACCCCGCGTATTCCCCGAAGTA
This sequence comes from Methanoculleus chikugoensis, assembly GCF_019669965.1. Classification (NCBI taxonomy): domain Archaea; kingdom Methanobacteriati; phylum Methanobacteriota; class Methanomicrobia; order Methanomicrobiales; family Methanomicrobiaceae; genus Methanoculleus; species Methanoculleus chikugoensis. The sequence goes on from NZ_AP019781.1 coordinate 757,386, forward strand.
GTCCCGGCTAAATCGCCGGATCCGCTCGTACTCCGCCGGGGTGCAGTTTTTGCCGAGATCGGGGAGATACATCTCTCCCACGATCCGGCGTATCCAGACGTCGACCGGGAACGCTTCAAAAAACCCGAACGCAAAGAGCAGCACGCAGTCCGCCGCCTTCGGCCCCACGCCCCGGAGTTGCATCAGCGCCTGCCGCGCCTCCTCGAACGGAAGGGCGGCGACCCGCTCCGCCCAGTCCGGGTGCTCTGCCGCATATCCGGCAGCCTCCCGGACGTAGTTCGTCCGGTAGCCGAGTTTACAGTCCCATAAGTCCCCGTGCGGAACCCCCGCGAGCGCCTCCGGTCCGGGGAACGCGTATGCCCTGCCGGAGGGCCCGTCTACCGGCCTCCCGTAGCGCTCCGCCATCAGCGCGACCCGCCGCTTCACCGCCGGGATGTTCGTGTTCGTGGCGCAGAGATACGAGATCAGGCACTCCCACGGTGGCTGCCTGACAAGCCGAAGGCCGCGGCACTCCCGGATGGCGGCGCCGATCGCCGCGTCGCGGTCGATCGACGAGAGGATGGCAGGAAGATCCTGGTCGAGCCGGAAGTAGTCGCGGACGAACCCATCGTCCGCCCCCTCAAACATGAGACGGGATCCGTCCTGCCGTATCCGGACGGCCCGGCCGTCGACGACGCCCCGCCACCACCCGTTTGTCTTCTCCCAGCGGAATGCCTGCCCGCAGGAGAGCGTCAGGTCGAGGTCGAACGGCTGGTCGGGCCGGAGTTCGATCGTCTTCATGGCCGGTAGCCGCGGCGGGTAAAAAAGGGGTTATTCTTTCTTCTCATCCTTCATCTGCTGGTAGACGCAGGACTGGACGTCCTGGCCCAGTTTCCCGATCGCGTCCGCCCGGCAGCGTGCGCAGTGGCGCATCTGCTTGATGTAGGGTTCGCACCGGTCCTGCATCTCCCGCTTCTCCTTCGGCGTCGGGGGGGTGATCGCGGCGAACTTGTACTGCGGGATGAGCGGGATGACGTTGAAGGTGAACGCTCCCATCTCCCCGACCTTCTTTGCGATCTCGGGAATGTGCTCGTCGTTGATCCCGGGGATGTAGACGGTGTTGATCTTGACGAACATCTTCTTTGCCACCGCCATCTCGATCCCCTTCATCTGCTGGGCGAGGAGGAGTTCGGCCGCCTCGCGCCCGTGGTACTTCTTCCCGTCGTACTCGACCCAGGAGTAGATCTTCTCACCGATCGCGGGGTCAACAGCGTTGAGCGTGACCGTGACGTTCCCGACATCGTACTTCGCGAGTTCCTCGATCGACTCGGGGAGCGCAAGACCGTTCGTGCTGATGCACATGATCAGGTGCGGGAACTCCTCGTGGATCAGCTTGAGCGCCTCGAACGTCTCCGGGTTTGCGAGCGGCTCGCCCGGACCTGCGATCCCGACCACCTTCACGTACGGGTACTCCCTGACGACGTTCCGAACAAGGTCGAGCGCCTCCTCCGGGGAGAGCACCCTGCTCGTCACGCCCGGCCGGCTCTCGTTCACGCAGTCGAAGTCCCGTATGCAGTAGTTGCACTGGATGTTGCACTTCGGAGCGACGGGGACGTGGCACCTCCCGAAGGCGTGGCAGGCTTTATCTGAGTAGCAGGGGTGCTCGCTGATCTTGCGCAACTGCTCCGGATCGTAGGGAACCTCCCTTCCCTGGACCGTTGCGGTTCGATACTCGTCGGCCATATAACTAATCTATGCGCCGGAGGATGTTATATACTGATGGTTGCCGGCCGGTCCGGGTGGACCGGTAAAAAGGTGGTAGGGTCAGGCCGTCTCCTGGCTGAGGTCGAACGGGAGGCGTTCCTCGCCGGTCTCGCGCGCATCCCTCTCCGGCTCCATCCCGAACCGTTCCTCGGCGGCTTTGAGGATCCGGCCGAGCATCTCGGAGTAGTTCAGGCCTGCGTACTTCGCCATCCTGGCGAGGTGGCCGTCCCAGCACCAGCCGGGATTCGGGTTGACCTCGAGGAGTTTCGGGTTGCCGTGCTCGTCGAGCCGCCAGTCGAACCGGCAGTAGTCGCGGCACTCCAGGCGTTCGAAGAGGGCGAGGCAGCACCGCACGATCATCTTCTCGGTCCCCTCGGGGAGATCCGCCGGCTTTGACGTGACCTTCCAGTACGGCGAGTCCGGGAGCCACTTTGCCTCGTAGCCGCAGATACGGGGGAGGTCCGGGGGCAGGGCGGAGTAGTCCTCCTCGATGACGGGCAGCACCATGCTGTAGCCCGACGGATTTCCGATGATGCCGACGCTGATGTCCTTTCCCGTGAGGAACTCCTCGACGAGGAGCGAGCAGTCGTACCCGAGGGTCGTCCGGAGCGAGGTGATGATGTCGGCGAGCTCCTCGATGGTGTGGGCGATGCTCTTCTGCGTGATGCCGTAGGAGGAGTCGCCGGCGTTCGGCTTGACGATCGCCGGGAACTTCATCCCGACATCGTAGGTGCGGTCGCCGGGGGTGATGAAGCAGGCGTCCGGCACCGGGATCCCCATCTCTTTTGCGATCCCGCGCACGAGCGATTTGTCGTAGCAGAACGCGAGCGACTGCGGGCCGGCTCCCGTGTACGGGATGCCGTACATCTCAAGAAGCGCCGGCACGTGGAGTTCTTTCCTCGGGTCGTTGTTGAACCCCTCGTCGCAGAGGTTGAAGACGTAGTCCACCTTCCCCTTCAGCCGCGGGAGATCCTGGATCAGCGTCTCGTGTTTGGAGTGGTAGGTGAACTGGTAGCCGGAGAGTTCCCGCAACGCCGCCTTCATCTGGTCGATGGTGTAGAAGTCGTCGTCGTCGAAGGCGCAGGAGGGTTTCAGGGCATCGGGCCTGGCCGGGTCGCCGAGGAGCACCGCGACGTGTTTTGCCTTCTCCCGGCCTTTCGTCTTCGTCGCCGACCACTCCTTCCTGACGTGCGCGGTGACGATGTGGCGGCGCTCCATCATCCCGAGGTCCTGGTTGCGCTGCGACTCGGTCGCGATCTCCTGGAAGGCAATCCCGGAGAATCCCGCCCGTTCCAGAAGCCGCCGGAGCGCCTCGGGGGTGTAGAGATGCTCGGCGTAAAACTGGTCGGCCACGACGCCCTTCTCGACGTCGGTGATCACCTCGCGGGATATCAGGCGCTGTTCGTCGAACGAGAGCGACCTCTCGCGGCAGACGAACATGGCGTCGTCGATCCACTCCCACGACCTCGGCTGGAAGTGCTCGCGTAAGTACTCGCCGTCGGCGACGTCCAGAAGCACCCGTCCCCAGGGTTTGAGGATGCGCCGGATCTCGGTGAGGATCCGCAGGTCTTCCTCGACAGAATCGAAGTAGCCGAAACTGTTCCCGAGGATGAGGACGACGTCGTAGGTGTCGGTGCGGTACGGGAGCCGCCGGGCGTCCCCCTCCCGGAACCGGATGGGGAGCCCCTCTTTCTTCGCGGTCGACCGGGCCCGCTGGATCAGGTAGTGCGACTGGTCGAGGCCTTCGGCGTTGTAGCCTCTGCGCGCGAGTTCGAGGGTGTGCCTGCCCTGGCCGCAGCAGAGGTCGAGAACCCTCTCGTGGGGCTGGAGATGCAGAACCCGGGCGATCCGGTCGATCTCCCGCTCGGTGATCCCGGGGTCGTCGACGACATCGCCGTCGGTCTTCAGGTAGAGGCGATTGAAGATACCCCTCCACCAGTCGGATTTTACGTGTTCCTCAAGGTTCGGGACCGGACCGATCGTCCTTTTGTCCCGGTGTTTTGCCTTGCGTTTGCTATCGGGAGGCTCGTCGGTGTGGACCTCGTCGATCATGCCGGCCCACTCCCCCCGGCTCCGTTTCCGGAATAGAACCATTGTTCTGCCGGGTTGCAAAAGAGAACGGTTATCCTGTACATAGTTGGATGATCTTTCGATAGGATGGTATCGATAAAAGCATTGCGTCACGATCCTCTCTTTAGCGGGAAACAGGCACATTGAAGGTGGGTTTTGGTTCCCGCATATCCCGAACACGCACCGGCCTCCCCGGGCCGGGCTCCCCGGTCCCGGATCCCCAAGAAACACCTATATATGCAGGCAGGTAGTTGTGTATGTGCAGATTATCTGCATGGTTGAGTATATGGAAGAGAGATATCCCCGCAGGGGCCCCAGATCGTTTCAGGACCGCCCCCGCGAGTTCCACAAGGCGGTCTGTTCCGACTGCGGTAAAGAGTGCGAAGTTCCTTTCAAGCCAACGGAGGGTCGGCCCGTCTACTGCCTCGACTGCCTCCCGAAGCACAGGAAACCCCGGTTCTGAGTAGCCAGTACGAATTCTGTTTCCAGAAGTGAGTGAAGTTCCGATGGAAGAGAGATACCCCCGCAGGGGCCCCCGTTCGTATGACGACCGCCCCCGTGAGTTCCACAAGGCGGTCTGTTCCGACTGCGGTAAAGAGTGCGAAGTTCCTTTCAAGCCGACTGAGGGCAGGCCGGTCTACTGCCGCGACTGCCTCCCGAAGCACAGAAAACCCCGATTCTAACCCTTTTTTTTAGCCGATCGCGCCGTCACACGATGAGCCGCCTTCGCATCAGCCTGATGGCGAGAACGAAGAAGATTACGGTAGCCGCCGCTATCCAGGCGAGATTGAGGAGGTTTACCGGCGAGAACGCCGCGAGCGTGATTGCCCGGTTGACGGCGACGACGTGCGTGAGCGGAAGAGCGGCGAGGGCGAAGTACTGGATTGGTTCCGGGAGCAGATCGAGCGGGAAGAACGTCCCCGAGAAGAGGAACATCGGGGTGATGAAGAGGAACGAGGGGTAGTTCAGCGCGTCGATGCTCGGCGTGATCGCGGTGAAGCACATCGCGATGCCTGCAAAGAGGAGGCCGGCGAGGAACGCGAAGGGTATGAGCAGCAGGGACGACGGCATGGCGACAACGTTGAAGATGAGGAGCACGGGGAGCATCAGTGCGGCGTAGATCATTCCCCGGGTGGCGCCCCAGAGCATCTCCCCCGCGATCACCTCGTCGATGCCGACCGGGGTCGCGATGATGGCATCGAACGTCTTCTGGTAGTACATCCGGACGAAGGAGGAGTAGGTGCACTCGAAGAAGGCCGAGTACATCACCGATATCGAGACGAGGGCGGGTGCGATGAAGACGGGGTAGGGGATCCCGTCGACCGCCTCGATGTAGGTTCCGAGACCGAACCCCAGCGCCAGGAGGTAGAGAACCGGCTCGACGAAGGGCGGGATGAAGTTTACCTTGTATGTCCTGAGGAAGGCGTCCCAGTTCCTCCGCCAGACGCTCCGGACTCTCGTGGTGATGTCGACGATCATCGCTCACTCCCGCAGGCTCCGGCCGGTCAGCCGCAGAAAGACGTCCTCGAGGGTTGCCGGCCGGACCGTCACCGCCGCCTCGTGCCGACAGACCTCGAGCAGTTCTCGTGCAACGTCGTTCGGGCGGTCCGTGAAGACCTGAACCACGTCGCCGGCAAGGTCGTAGTTCAGCCCGAGTTCCTCCAGGCGACCAACCACCTTCTGTGTCCGCTCGACCTCGACGATGTCGCTTCCCGCGTGCTCCCGGATGAGGTCCGCCGGGGTGCCCTCGACGAGGATCTTTCCGTGATCCATGATCACCAGCCGGTCGCAGAGGCGTTCCGCTTCGTCGAGGTAGTGGGTGGTGAGGACGAGGGTGTTTCCTTCGGCCCGGAGGCTCCGGAGTTTCTCCCAGATCAGGTGCCGCGCCTGCGGGTCGAGACCGATGGTGGGCTCGTCCAGGATGAGCAGTTCCGGTTCGTTGACGAGCGCCCGGGCGATGATCAGCCGCCGTTTCATCCCGCCCGAGAGGTTGTCGATCAGGACGTCCCGTTTCTCGTCGAGCTGCATGAATGCGAGGAGGTCTTCGGCCCGCCTCTCCGCCTCCCGCTTCGGGATGCCGAAGTAGCGGGCGTAGATCAGCAGGTTCCGGTAGGCCGAGAAGTCCGGGTCGAGGTTGTTCTCCTGCGGTACCACCCCGAGATGGCTCTTGATCCGGCGGTGGTGGGTATCCACATCCATGCCGAAGACCTCCAGGGTGCCGCCGGATTTAGGGGAGATGCACTGGATCATCTTCATGGTCGTCGTCTTTCCCGCTCCGTTCGGGCCGAGAAACCCAAAGACCTCCCCCTCTCTGACCCGGAAGGCGATGCGGTCGACCGCGACGAGGTCTCCGAACCGCTTCAAGAGGTCGTGCGCTACGATGATGTCCCCGATCGTTCCTCCTCCCGAAAGGGTCAGTGGAGTCGTGCGACTACAACATTCTTTCGCTCACCCTTCTGCCGCGCAGGGGGTTCCCGGCTGGGAGGCATGCAGCATTCCCGCCCGGTTCGGGCCGGAATTCCGGTCTATCGGGACGGGGCCCCCGCAGCCTTTTTGCCCGGCAGAGTAAACCGCACTTATCTGCAGATGTGGAGTCGCAGCGAAACCATGATCGAGAATTCCAGGGATACAGGAGGGGTCTTCTCCCCTCCGGAAGCCGTATACGTCGATTCCTCGCAGTCCCGCGGCCGGGGCGTCTTCGCCCGCAGGGATCTTGCGGCCGGCGAGATGATCGAGATCTGCCCGGTTATCGTGCTCGCTGGAGCGGATGAGCAGGAACACCTTGATAAGACGCACCTCTTCGACTACTACTTCGCATGGGGGGAGCACGCCGCCGTGGCGCTGGGCTACGGGTCGCTCTACAACCACTCCTACCACGCGAACGCGGATCACGTCTGCGATCATCTCCGGGGCGCGATCCGCATCTCCGCCCACCGCCCCATCTCGAAGGACGAGGAGATCACCATCAACTACGGCGGGCCGGCGGACTGCCCCGATCCCGTCTGGTTCGATGCGGTGGAGTGAGTTTTCTTAACGCCCGGAGCCGCGCTGATCTGCCGTTCCGGCCCCATTTTGCTCCGGTTTATCCCCGGGGCAGAGCGATCGTTGCCGGTATCGAGAACCGGGTGCCGGGGTACCGCCCCACCCTTGCCGGGCAGTTCAGGCCCGCCTGCCAAAATCTCCAGTGGAAATCAAGGGGTTTGCACAATACTCTCTATATTGTAGATATTCTCTCGATTCTCCGTTGCGGCTGTCGACCCCGGTAACCGTCCCGCAGGCCGTGCGGGTAACTCAGAACCGTCCTTTAAATTGGATGATTTGAGGGATTTAAGGGCAATTTGGGGATATCTCAGACGGGTGTCCGGGATGTAGGCGTGTGAGAAGGGAGATGCGGCCCGAACGCGCCGCGATTCGCCTGCAACGACCATATCGGCCGATGTGCCGTGCCGGTGCCCTATCTCCTGATGACCAGTTGCACCCGCTCGGTCCGCACGGTGCCTCCTCCGGTCGCCGTGACCACGGCATCCACGGTCGCGGTGGAGACGAGCGGCGGGAGGTCGGGGGCCGCGACCTCGTAGGTGAGCGGCGGGTAGGGTACGGAGATCGTGCCGAGGTCATGGTTATCGCGGTATACGCCACCGAGCGCCGTAGCGGTGACGTTGACCTCGATGGGAGCGGCAAATCCGTCTTCTGGGTGCACCGTGAGCGTGAACCTGACGGTATCGCCCGGCCGGGCCGTGGCGGACGACGGGGTGACGCTGATCGAGAACGTGCGGGACGCAACCTGCACCGGGGCGCCCGTCGCGACCGGGGTTCCCGGGGTTCCGGCCGGGGCCGGGGGGAGGGCCGGTTCTTTTGGAGGGGGTGCGCCCTCGCTCGCGAGGAGGGCGTAGGTGCCGGCGAGCACGGTCATCAGGACGCAGATGATGACCGCAATCAGCAGGGGAGGGTATTCTCGTGCCATGGGTGCCCCACGGTGGGTATGCCGGCAGAACGGTTGCCGGTCTATTTATGCGTTGCCGCCCTGCTCGGGGTAAAAGGGGTGGGTTGTTCAGTCGATGGCGACCATGACCTCGGTCGACTTGACCACGGCGTAGACTTTCTTGCCGACGGTAAGCCCGAGATTCTCCACGGACTTCTTCGTGATGACCGCGGTAAGTTCGCCGCCGCCGTCCAGCGCGATGACGACCTCTGCAGTGACGACGCCCACATCAATGGCCTTTACTTTTCCGGGAAGCTGGTTTCTTGCGCTTAACTTCATGATGCACCGCGGCGGTGATCCTGCTCTCCGGGCAATATAAGTTTCGATGCCCGGAAGACCGGCGTGGTACGCAACCTCTCCCTGCGGATGGGGATGCCGCGATGCTGTCTGTCGCTGTGGGTTCCGGGATGGGGAAGAGCGGCGGCGCCTGGTGTCCCCCCGGCCTGCACGAGTGCTAAAATAGGGCTCTGTTGAATGCCTCACCCTGAGGCATAGCACCTGCTACCTCCATCGACGTTGCTGCACGCGAAGACGCGAAGACGCGAAGGGGATTGCCAGCAACTCTCTGGATTTCGCGTTCTTCGCGCCTTCGCGCGAGACTCCGGAGTTGTGATACGGTTCTCCTGGGCGCAAAAGAGTGGGTTTACCTGTCCCCGGATCACTGTGCCGCGTCGACCCGACGTAGGAACTCCCGCACGGCCGTGAGGTATGCCCCGGTCTCTTCGAGGTGGTGGCTGTGCGAGGCGCCTTTAAAGACTTCGAGCTCCGATCCCGGCACCAGACTCCGGTAGTATTCCATGGTCGCGGGTGGCGCTTCGTCGTATTCCCCGCAGGTGAAGAGCACCGGAACCGGGACGCCGGCGAGCCGGTCGGCGACGCTGAACTCCCGGAGGGTTCCCGTGCAGGTGAACTCGCTCGGCCCCCACATCTGCAGGTAGACCGGCATGGCGAGGTGCTCGATCGACCTGTTCAAGCATTCGGGCCAGGGATCCGTCCGGCAGACGTGCCGGGTGTAGTACGCCGTTATGGCCTCCTGGTACTCCGGCGAGTCGAAGTTCCCGCCTGCTTCCGCCTCCCGGATATCCTCCTGCATCTCGTCGGGGAACGCCGCGAGGTTCGCCCGCTGGTCGGCGACCCACCGGCCGGCGTCCAGCAGCGGCCCGGAGAGGATGAGGCTCTCGACGCCGTCGGGTTTTTTAGCGAGGACGTATTCGGCCGCGAGCCCGCCTCCCCAGGACTGCCCGAGGAGGTGCACCCGGGAGAGGCCGAGCGCCTCCCTGACCTCGCCGACCTCGTCGACGTAGCGCTCCACCGTCCAGAGAGCGGGGTCGCCGGGCCGGTCGGAGTTCCCGCACCCGAGCTGGTCGTAGAAGACGATCGGCCGCTCGTCCGCGAGGGCTTCGAGCGGTTCGAGGTAGTCGTGCGTCATCCCCGGCCCCCCGTGGAGGACAAGGAGGGGCGTTCCCGCGCTCTCCGCACTGACGATCCGGAACCAGACCCGGCCGCCGGTGACGCCGACGTAGCCCTCGCGGGTGTCGCCGTCGGTTCCGGTTATGGTGACGTTCGATCCGTCGGCCGCCCGGCCCGTCATGATGCAGAGCGCGAGCAGCACCGTTGCGGTTGTGAGAACAAGAAGTAGCATGAGATTCTCCTGGACATTTTTCCCGGTATGGTTACCCCTGGAGTGCACGACCGGGGGGCTGTAGGGGGCCGGCGGCGGTGTGTTCCTGGTGGGGTGTTTGGTTGGGGATATTTTGAATATTATGAAATAGGATGGAAATTGCCCTTATGGTGAGATGATTCACGTACCGACTCGGTTTGCAATCATAGCGTTCATATTTTTGCCGGGCGTGCTGACGTGCCTGTCTTTAGGAGCAGATGGGGCTGACATCGGGTAACCCCTCGGCTCATTTACGACGGTTGCAAAAAGCCGGGTATGTCACTATCGAGAAGGCGTTTTCCGAGAATCCGTATTCCATAAGCGTTCATCGCAATAAGACAAAATTTAAACGTGTCGACAGGCGAGAATTCTAAAGCGCACTTAAGGTGGTTTGAAAAATGGTATAATGCTCCAGATTATTCTGACTATTCGAAGAGGTGTAGGTGTACTAACCCTCACCTCATTCTCCCATTCTTTTAAATTGTCTTCAAATGTCGTGCATTGACCGTTGACGCCGTAAAAATTATAAAGATGGCGAATCATCTCCATGTGCGTGTCTCTTAAGTAAATACTCCTATTAAGGATGTCATTTTGATACTTTAAAAATCTAGAGAATTTTCGAACAGATGGTTCGTCATAGTCCCATCTTCGCAGATTTTCCCGTGAGATTTTATATCGCTCAAAGATACTGTTATTCTTAGCTTTTAACTTGTCTATTTCTTGTTCTAGGAACCAGTCTAAGTCTTCGTAAATTTTTAGATTTATAAGAGACAATTCAACTAGTGAGAGCAGATCCCAAAATATATGTAGTGCCTTCCTATTATTTCGAATAGATGAGAAAACAAAGCTAGTGTATGTACTGGTCCCTAATAGGTAGATATCATCTAAAATCTCTAAATAGTCCAACTTCTTTAGTTCTCGATTGAAATATTTTTTCGCAAATAACTTTGCACTGACGTCAGATGCTATTTTTAATGTGGTAAGCCAACCCCGATCAGAAAATTGTGATACGTTTACTCCCTTTGATTTGATTGAGTATACTGATTGGTTGAAAGCCTTGAGAAATTTCTCTAAAATTGAATGCAATTGTCCTTCGTGGATATTTGACGCCCAACTCCAATTACTTTCTTTACCCGGGTATACTTTAGACGCAAGATTCTTGATTTCCGCTAGTTGCAGGTGTCCTTTCCAACTTAATTTGATGGGGACATGAATAACTGCATATCCACAAGGGTAGAAGTGGGCGTGAATTTTGCCTCTTGCATTTAATTTTGATACGTTCTTACTTACGTCTGGCATATCGATGGCTTCAAAAATAACTGGATTTCTAAGTTCAAAGTAAAAAGAAGAAATTCTATAATCGCCAATATCTGGGCAGTAGTACAGAAGATTGTCACATGATCTTCTTCCTTGTGTACCACCAACACTTTGCAGAAGTTCAATAAGCTCGTTGTCCGTATACCCCTTTGGTCTAATCCGAAATTCACGTGGGTTAAAGCATAATTGGCTGACTCCTTGGACTTCTGGTGCTTGTGGATTTGAGTTGTCATCTGAAACATCCGATTCTGAATCATTAAGGTGTAAGAGGTCAGAAAAGCAATTCTCACTACGAAATATCGATCCCCAACTTGGGGTTAAGGTTGAAGGCGGCTTAAGAGGTCGATCATCGACGTTAACCACCTGTGTGTTCACAACGTACACAGATTGGATTGTCAAAGAGTATCCCACCCATGCAAATGTGCGCCGGTGTGGCGAACACCTTGGACAATGAACAATTTTCTAGATTGTCCATAAGCCCACGTACGTCAAGTACAACATCACGGATCAACCTGCACGTGACATCTTGATTGCTGCAGTTCAAGGTGCCAGTGAGGTAACCCATTTCAACCTGTAAGCCGTACAGGTTGCCAGTTGCACCAGCATGACGCTCCCGGTCGGTGTTCTCCATCGCCGACTACCCCCCCCTGGAGACTGTAATATATATTTCTTCTCCTGGGTGTAGGTGCCAGATTCGCTGGTTTCAGTTATACAAAAAAGCATCGAGGACAAATCTCAATTTATAGCGTCATGTAGTATCAATCAAGACTAACCCTTCTTTAATTGCATAATTGAGTTGCATTTCTTGCAGACAAGCTCTCATCGACTATCTGTCCGGAGAGCGAATAGCCCGCTACGAGACTGAGCACTAGGGGCAAAAGCCATCTATCATCGCGCAGGACAACAGAGTTGTGCTTCCGGCAACCCCCACCGCACAGGTCTGCTGTGAATATTCGCTCCTAGGACTCAAATGGTGCATCAAGAAACCAGGAAACCTTGTGGAATATAAAAGAGCGAACCAATGACGCTGCGCCGCCAGTGCCAAACAGCAATGGGCCTGCCCGGATTCGAACCGGGGATCTTCGCCGTGTAAGGGCGACGTCATAACCGGCTAGACCACAAGCCCCGTGGATGCCTTATAGTGTTTTGCACCGTGACGGATAAACGTGTTGCCTGCTCCTGATTCCGGGGCTGTCGTGTCCGTGCTCTTCCGTCCGTCGCGGCTCGTGCTCACAAGCCTCTCCTCAAAAGCCCCCACCGCCCGCGCTTCGCGCTCCTCATTCGCACCTGACGGTGCTCAAACTCCGCTCCTGATGGAACGTCGTTCCGCCCCCCCAAGGGGGCGGGCAGTGCGTGGTGATAAACGATCGGCGGCACGGCGGTCGTTCGAGCATCGTTAGATGCGCAGTCCCATGGGAAGTTATATGCGGATCCTTGGTATTCCGGTAAGAATCCGCTCCGCGGGACGCCTCGATAGAGGCGCCCCTCTAAAGAGAGTTGAGGAAACGTACCAACAGGGCCTAAAAAAAGAGTTCAGATAAACCCGAAGGACTTCAGCGTCACTTCGGGGTTGACGGCTCCCACGTGGTAGACCTTGCCCTCGGAGAGCTCGTTGATGACGACCTCGGCCGGGGAGAAGAGCGAGGTGTCGATCTGGTAGAAGTCGAAGTTGGCTTCCTTGAAGATATCGTAGAACGGCTTCCCGTATCCCTTGGACTTGTTGCTCGGGATCCGATCCAGGTAGTCCTTGATCTCCGGCGCGTTCATCGTCAGCATGATGCTGCCGTGGTAGATCGTCGCGTCGTTGGTGCAGCCCATCGCCTTCGTGCCGTCCTTCTTGACGGGCGCAATCGGGGCGTGGCCGATACCCGCGGTGATCTTTCTGGTGTCGAACCCGAGCTCGTTCAGCTTGTAGATCGCGGTCTCGACACAGCGGCCGGCGACCTGGATCGAGCCGACGAGGGAGGCCGTGGGGGCGACGACCGCGCAGGTGTTCGCCACGTCCACGTTGCAGGCCTCGGCGATGTTCTCCATCACCGCGGCGTTCGGGAGGTGGTCGCTCTCAAGACAGATGACCGCGTAATCAAACTCGTCCTCGTACTCGATGACCTCGTAGGTGTGCTTGGGCTTCAGGGAGAGCGCCCGTGCGGGGCCGCTCCCCATCGCGAAGTACTTGTTGACGCTGATCGTCCAGCCCGCCTTCTGGGCGCCGAGGCACGCAATCGACGGGAAGTCGGTGCTGACCTCGATGAACGGCATGGGGAACTCCTTGATCCGGCCCATCGTAATGTCGACCTCGCCGAGCCCGCCCATGCAGATCTCGGTGAACCGCCTCCCAGTCAGGTACCCGCCCGAAGTGCTGACGCCGCAGTCAACAATGCGTGCGCCGTTGTCGAGCTCGTGCGGGGCGGCATTGAACTCCTCGGCGTATTCGAAGAGTTCCTCAAAAATATCCAGTGCCAGTTCGTTCACGCTGAGCATGTGGAAAACCTCATCAGAGTACAAACGGTGGGGGAACAGATAAGGATTATCAAATCGATTGCTCCTGCCCCAGGTGTTCCAGCACGCGCCCGGGATCGTACCGGAGACTGATCAGCCGTGTTCGCCCCCTTCCCTGGCGGTAGTGGAGGTTCAAGAGCCGCATCGCATCGAACTTCTGGATGATCTCGTAGAACTTGGTGTAACTGACCCCGCCCACCTGCTCTTTGACGAACCGGTAGACGTCGCCGGCGTTCATCTCCTTATCGTCGCGGGCCGACATATCCGCGATCCTGGCCAGCACCTCCCGCTCCTCGGCCTTGAGCGCCCGGAGCGAGAACGCAAGGTGGAGGTACCGGGAGACCTCGTATGCCTTGCAGACATCCCCCCGCTCGACCGACCGGCGTGCCTCCCGCTCGGCGTTCAGGGCCGCACGCTTCAGGAGATCGATACCGACGCGGAGGTCGCCGCTCTTCATCGTCTGCTCCACCACGAGATCCAGCATATCGGGCCGGAGGACGTTCGGGTAGAGACCCTGCAGGACACGCTCCTCGAGGATGCCGTGGATCTCCTCCGCTGAGTAGGGGGGGAAGTAGATCTCGGTCGGGCGGAAGACCGATGCCACCCGTGCGTCGACCTCGGTCTGCAGGGTGACGGACATGTCGCTGACGATGGCGACGACCCCGATCCGGACGCCCGGGTAGGCCTCGTGCGAGCGCAGCAGGGGATAGAGCACCTGGTTGATCTCGTTCTCGTAGAGGAGGTAGTTCGCGTCGTCGAGCGCCACGAGGAGCACCTGCTCTTCGCGCTGCAGCACTTTCGCTATGGCGTCGAAGACCTGCTTGAACGACGTGCCCGACGGCGGCGGCGGGTGCCCGGTGACGCGGCGGTAGATCTGCGAGAAGATAGCGAACTTGGTGTTGTCGATCTGGCAGTTGATGTAGACGGGGACGAGCTTCTTCGTAGCCTCTTCGATCTCGGCAAAGACCTTTTTGACGCTCGTCGTCTTCCCGGTTCCCGGGAGGCCGCGGCAGATGGTGTTGAGCGGCCTCGCCCCCCGCAGCCCGGGCTTGACCTGAAACGCGAGTTCCCGGATCTGGGCGTCACGGTGGTTGAACTGCTCGGGGACGTAATCGATCTCGAAGACCTCGGGATCCCGAAAAAGCGTCTCGTCCCACATGAGCAGGTTCTTCTTCATTATACAATCCTCGGGTACGGTAGTATTTATATCCTCCAGGTTGGTTTCTCCTCATCGCGCGGATCCTGCAGGAATTAAGGCTGTTCCATGCACTTCTTGCAGAGCGTTTTGCTCATGAAGAGTTGAGAGAGTTTTGCCTGCGATTTCGTCACTTCCGCCCCGCAGACCTCGCAGACATCCCCCGCCGGAACCCCGGACGGTTTCGCCGGAACCGGTTCCTGCTGCGGCGGTGCCGCCTCCGGCTGTACGGGGGGCTTCTCCTCCGGCTTCTCGGGCGGTCTCGGCACCCGGGGCGGCTCCGGGTGCTCCGGTGCCGGCGGAATCGCCGCCTCGATGACCTCGGGCGTCGGGCAGGCTCTCTTCTCCTCCTCCCGGGCAGCCGGTTCCGCCACCGTCACCGGGGCTGCCGGCTCAGGCGCCTTCTTCTCCGGGAGAGGTGCCTCTCGGACCGCGGGCCTTGCCGCGAGAACGCGGCGACGGTATGCATCCACGCGCTCGGCGGTTGCCTGATCGCCGCGCCCGAGCCGGGCAAGGATCCCGTCGAGGAATGTGATAAGGTCGTCCACATCCTCGTGGGTCTCTACATCTCCCTCGACCTCGAGGCGGAGATTTTCGTAGTTCTCGAGGTTGATGGTGATCCCGATGGTGACTTCCTTCTTGCTGGACATATTTCCCGAATAATATTGTATCTCTTTATATACAATTCCACCGGCGACCCGCATCGCCCCGCCGAACGGCTGGTCCGGCCGCATTTCTCCGCCCCGGCACCGGGGGCGATCCGGGCCGGCAGTCGGCGGCACGATGAAGACAGGTGGCTGTCCCGGGTATCCGGGACGGTTCCGACCGCCGCCCGCGTGGGTGCCGGAACCCCTGTGTATGATGGCGTATGGCTATTTCTTCGCGCATGAATTTTTATATCTCTGCTGCTATATCGGGGTGAAGTTTCCGACACCTCTACCCGGTAGCCCGTACGATATGATCGAGGAGCGTGATGACTACCCGCCTGCGTCAAAAAGCGTCAGATCCATCCCGGCCACGCCCACCCGCCGCGGACCTGCCGGTCGTTCTCCTGGTCGGCGTAGTTGTCGGGCTTCTGCTCGTCCAGGGTGTTGCCGCCACGCCCGCGGCGCCGATCGTTGTGGCGGCGAGCGACAGCAGCGCTGCAGCGGATGCGCACTACGTCTGCGACGGCCTCGACGACCAGGTGGAGATCCAGGCGGCGCTCGATGCGCTGCCGCCGGGCGGCACGGTCGTCCTCTCGGACGGCACGTTCAACTGTTCGGGCAGCCTCATCCCCGCCGCCGGAGCGACGCTTCTCGGGCAGGGGCCGGAGAATACGTCCCTCGAGTTCAGCCGGAACGGCCTCCTTAACGTCTCGGAGGAGAGCGTCACCCTGGATGGATTTCACATCCGGGGCTCGGGCTACGTGAATGCGAGTACGGATACGACCCTCGACCTCACCCGGTGGCACGGGGTGCTCACCGTCTACGCGAGCCATGCCCGGGTGTACAACGTCACGGGCACGGCGGACGCGAGCATCCAGGCGGTCTTCCTCCTCCTGCACAACCCGAACGTCTACGCCCCCGTCCTCGAAGACGTCGAGTTCGCCGACTGCCGGGCCGCGGATACCGGGACCTACGGGTTCCTCCACAACGCCTGGGGGACTGAGAACACGACGATCAAAAACGTCCGGTACGTGAACTGCTCCGCCATCAACTGCGGGAGCAACGGTGCGTTCAACCAGTGGGTGACCGGGTTCAACTTCGCGGAGTTGAACGATATCGAGGGTCTCCGGGTGGCGGACTGCCTCGCGGAGGGCAACCTGGAGTCCGGGTTCCACTTCGAGTGGGACTCGGAGAAGCGCGACTGCGTCTTCACCGACTGCGTGAGCCGCAACAACGGCCGGAAACCCTATCCCGACGACTACCTGGTGGGCGACCCCGACTTCTTCGGCGCTGGCTTCTACCTCCCGGGAGGGGAAGTGGCGCTGGTGAACTGCCGGGCAGAGGGGAACGGTGCGTTCGGGTTCTTCGTCATCAACCCGGAGGGCATGCTCCTCTACAACTGCACCGAGAGCGAGACCGGCCGTAACTCGACCGCCGGCACCTCCGCGAAACCCATCTCCTACTGCATCCTCCAATCCCTGCCTGTCTCGAAGAGCCCGTCCATCGTGATGGATCACTGCCGGAGCCTCGACTCGTACGGCTGGGGCCTCTTTGTCTGCGGCACGGAGAACGCGCTCATCAGGAACTTCACCATGACCGATCCGGCGGGTATCAACGGTGTAGGGGCGATGCTCGGGTGCCCGTCCGGCGAACTCCCGGTGAACTCGACGATCGATGCGGGCATCTCCGACTCGGTCATCGATATCTCCGCGTCGGGCGACCGGCCGCAGACGCTGGTCTCCATCGTCAACAACAGAAACGTCGCGTACTCCGGGACGATCGTCTCCGATGCTCCCCGCCCGGTGGCGGTCGAGTGGAACCTGGAAGGGGGTGTGGACCTGACGGGTCTCAAGGTGCTGCCGGCCGGCGGTGCGGCATAGGTCCCCGGGGCGCCCGTGGTGCGGAAGGTTTCATGCGTAAATCCCTCGACCTCCAGAGTCGGCCGTTTCCTTTCCGGAATCCCCGGCGGAACCCTCCGGTGAGGACGGGCCGGCTAAACCCTTAAATGGTACTTCCGTGCCATAGGGGTTGATCCGGGGCGGAAGGTGTCGCCGGGCTCTCGCGGCTCCGCACGACCCCGGGTAGCAGCAATAACGGACGGGTACTTTCATGTCGGCAGGACTGCAGTTGGGGACGAGAGAACGGCGCATCCTCATCGCCGTCGCGATCATACTCACGGTGATCGTTGCCGCCGTGCTGATCATGCACTTTTACCCTCCGGTGCCGGTGCCCCCTCCCCCTCCCCCTCCCCCGATCACCCCCATCCCCACGACGCCGGCGGTGCCCCCGGAAGTTGCCGGGCCGACGATCGTCGTTGCGGCAGGCGACAGCAGCGCTGCAGCGAAGGCCCGGGCCGACATCGTCTGCGACGGCACCGACGACCAGGCGGAGATCCAGGCGGCGTTCGATGCACTATCCTCGGGCGGCACGGTCGCTCTCCTCGAAGGCACGTTCAACTGCGCTGGGAACATCTACCCGGGCGCGAAGACCATGCTTCGCGGGGAGGGGGCGGATGCGACGTTCATCGAGTTCACCGATAACGGGCGGCTCCTCGTCTCCCGCGAGTCCGTCACGCTCTACAACTTCCACGTCAGGGGCACCGGATACCCGAAGACCGAGCCCGATCTCTGGCTCGGCGTGGTCACCATCTATGCGAGCCACGCGAAGGTCCTCGCTGTCGAGGGGACCGCCGATGCCACCACCCAGGCGGTCTTCCTCCTGCTGCACGACCCGGACGTCTACGCTCCTCCCCTCGAGGACGTCGAGTTCGTCAACTGCAAGGCCGCGGACACCGGGACCTACGGGTTCCTCCACAACGCCTGGGGGTCGACGAACAGGGTGATCAAGAACGTTCGCTACGAGAACTGTCAGGCGATCAACTGCGGGAGCGACGGGGCGTTCAACCCCTGGGTGACCGGGTTCGACTTTGCGGAGCTCAACGACATCGAAGGTCTCCGGGTGACGAACTGCCTCGCTGAGGGTAACCTGGAGTCCGGGTTCCACTTCGAGTGGGATCCCGAGAAGCGCGACTGCATCCTCACAAACTGCATCAGCAGGAACAACGGGCAGAAAGCCTACCCGACAAAGGCCTACCGCGAGGACGACCGATCCACGCACTACTTCGGGTGCGGCTACTACGCGCCCCGCGGTGACGTCACCTTCATCAGCTGCTACTCCGAGGGGAACAGCCGGTATGGGTTCTACGCGACGAACGGCGGCAAACTCTACAACTGTGTCGACCGGAATGTCGGAGCCGGGAAGACCGATTACCGGATCGTGGAGCCTGCATCGTTCTACGCCGCCCCGACACGATCGATAGCCCCGTCCCTCGTGCTTGAGAACTGTTCGAGCATCGACTCGTACGGCTACGGCCTTCATATCGACCTCGCAAGCGATGTCCTGATCAAGAACTTCTCCCTGGAGAATCCGGCCGGGATCGATGGAAAGGCGACGAACCTCGGAGGATCGCAGGGGGGGCCGCTGTCTAACTCCGTGGTCAACATCTATGCATCGGGCGACAGGGCGGAGACGCTGATATGGGCAAGGAACAACGAGAACGTCGAGTATTCGGGCAGGATCGTCTCGCAATCGGCAAAACCGTTCGTGATCGAGGGCGATCGCACGCAGAACGTCCGGATCAGGGATATGGAGATCGTCTCCGCGAACCTCGCACCGTTCACCAACGGCGTCATCCTCACGAATACGGTTCCTGCCGGTGCGGTGACGTTTGAGAACGTGGCGGTCACCTCGGGCTCGCTCTGACTGCCCGTACGTCCCCGGGATCACCGGTGCCGTTTCCGGCCGGGGTGCGGCAGGGGGTAGTTGCCGCCGCGGTCGGCCGGGTGCGGGGTGTCGCACAATTCCGCGAGTTTTATACTAGTTGCCGTATTATATTGAGTATTCTGCCCCCGTTCACCCGTCCGGAATACCCCCGAGGATCCCCGGTCGAGGCGCGTATTCTGTGGGCGTATGCGCTAAATTTCGAATTTGTATATATTCTTTTTTGTCGGGGCACAAATTCCCAAAATGATGGAAATTATCGATTATGCCGTTAATGGCTGGTTATTTTAAAATTCAAATCTTTTAAATCAGCCCATTTTATTTAAAAAACCTTTTAAAATACGGCTATCAGATAATGGAGTATCTCCCAAGAGGTGAGATAATGCGAGATAGACGGACAACGAAGCTTCTTATTGCAGTGTTCCTGATTGTCGGGCTCATCCCGATTGTCGGGGCGCTCGAAGCGACTCCCACCACGATTGTCGCGGCAAGCGACAGCAGTGCGGCCGATAAAGCGGCGGCTGCCTATGTCTGTGATGGGGTCAACGATCACGTGGAGATCCAGGCAGCACTGAATGCCCTGCCGTCATCCGGCGGTGTTGTCCTCCTCTCCAGTGGTACTTACAACTGCGCAGGGATCATTTCTCCTAAAGCAGGCTCCACCCTCAAGGGGGAAGGTGAATCGGAGACGAACCTTGTCTTCACCCGCGACGGGCGGATCAACGTCGACCGCGAGTCCGTCACGCTGGACGGGTTCCACATCAAGGGAACCGGCTACAGCAGCGGCGTCAAGTGGCTCGGCGTGGTGAACATCCGTGCAAGCCACGCGAAGATCCACAACATCGCGGGAACGGCGGATGCGAGCATCCAGGCGGTCTACCTCCTGATCCACGATCCTACCGTGTATGCCCCGACCCTTGAAGACGTCGAGTTCGTCAACTGCAGGGCCGTGGACACCGGGACCTACGGGTTCCTCCACAACGCCTGGGGGACGACGAACAAGGTGATCAAGAACGTTCGCTACGAGAACTGCCAGGCAATCAACTGCGGCAAGTTCGGAGCGTTCAACCCCTGGGTGACCGGGTTCAACTTTGCGGAGCTCAACGACATGGACGGCCTTCGCGTGAAGGACTGCTATGCGGAGGGCACTCTCGAGTCCGGGTTCCACTTCGAGTTCGACCCGAAGGTGACGAACGCCGTCCTCGAGAACTGCACGAGCAACAACAACGGGCAGAAACCCTTCCCGACGCGGGCCTACCAGCAGAACGACATGTCGACCCACTACTTCGGGTGCGGCTACTACGCCCCGAACTGTGACGTGACGTTCATCAACTGCGTCGCGGAGGGCAACTCCATGAACGGGTTCTACACGACGAACGGCGGCAAGCTCTACAACTGTGTCGAGAAGGACACCGGTGCCGGGAGAACCGACTTCTCCTACCGGGTGCCTGCCGGCTACTACAGCATCCCGAGCCGCTCGGTCAACCCTTCTACCGTGATGGAGAACTGCACGAGCATCAACACGAACGGCTACGGCCTCCAGGTCGACCTCGCGAACAACGTGAAGATCCGGAACTTCCACCTGATCGACCCGATCGGGTACAAGGGCAAGGGCTCGAGCCTCGGCGGCACGAACGGCCAGTTCGATAACTCCGAGGTGAGCATCTATGCGTCCGGCAACCGCGTGGAGACGCTTGTCTGGGCGAAGGAGAACGTTAACACCGTCTTCTCCGGTCAGATCGTCTCCGATGCGGCAAAACCGTTCGTGATCGAGGGTTACAGGACCCAGAACGTCCTCGTGAAGGAGATGGAGATCGTCTCAAAGACCCTCCCCGCCGGTTCCCCCGGCGTGACCGTCGTGAGCACGGTTCCGGCAGGTCAGGCGACCCTCCAGAACGTGAAGGTGACGTCCACCGGCTCGCCGGCACCGACCCCGACCGTCCCCACCACGCCGGCTCCCTCCGGGAAGCCGGATCTTGTGGTGACCGACATCGCCTGGACGCCGGCAAACCCCGCCTCCGGGGATGCGGTGACGCTGAAAGCAACGATCAAGAACCAGGGCGACGCCCCCACGCCTGCGGGCACCCGGCACGGCGTCCTCTTCACGTTCGATGACGGTGCCGCCGGTGCAGGGGTCTGGTCCGACGCCCACACGGCATCGATCGCCCCCGGCTCCTGGGTCACCGTGACCGCGAACGGCGGTTCGGCCGGTGCAACCTGGACGGCCGTCGAGGGTACGCACACCGTGAAGGCCGCCGTCGACGACGTCAACCGGATTGCTGAGTCGAACGATGCCAACAACGTTCGCACCGAACAGATCGCGGTCGCGAAGGCCGCGTCGGGGTCCACCCCGACCCCCACCCCCACCACGCCGGCCCCCTCCGGGAAGCCGGACCTTGTGGTGACCGACATCGCCTGGACGCCGGCAAACCCCGCTACCGGGGATGCGGTGACGCTCAAGGCCACGATCAAGAACCAGGGTACCGCCGCGACGCCTGCGGGCACCAAGCACGGCGTCCTCTTCACGTTCGATGACGGCGCGGCAGGCCCCGGCGTCTGGTCGGACACCCACGCTACGGCCATCGCTCCCGGTGCATCGGTTACCCTGACCGCGAACGGCGGCTCGGCCGGTGCAACCTGGAAGGCCATGGTGGGCACGCACACCGTGAAGGCCACCGTCGACGACGTCAACCGGATCGCCGAGAGCGATGAGACCAACAATGTCATGAGCAAAGAGATTGTCGTTGGAAGTCTGCCGGTTCCCGTCAGGGGCGACCTTAACGGAGACGGCAACGTCGATTGGGTCGACGTGACGATCGCTGCCGAGATGGCGCAGAAAACAACGCCGTCCGACCCGGCTGCCGACGTTAATGGAGACGGCACCGTGGACTGGAAGGATGTTGCCCTGATCGCCGACTTCTTCTTCGGCAGGACCTCTTCTCTCTAAAGCATCTATCGGGAGGAGTGGTTGATCCCTCCTCTCCTCCTGGTTTTGCCACGGGTGCCGCCCCGTAACACCTGTACGGTGCTTGGTCATATTGGTTATGGACGGCGCTCCTCCCCGGATCCGGCAGGCATCGTCCGTTGCCGCATCGTGCAACACGGCCCTGAACGTTCTCTCCCGGAGGATCTCCGGCTCTCGCGGGGTTGGAGCGGCGGATACATCTATATAGGTGCCGACCGATACAGGCGGCCGAATGGCAGTAGCGCTCCCGAAGAACTTCAGTGAGGTCAGGCAGCACCTACAGCAGCCGCTTATCCGGAATTCGTTCTTTATCATGGCCTCGTCGTTCGTTGCAGCGGGGTTCGGGTTCTTCTTCTGGATGATCGCCGCCCGGTTCTACTCGCAGGCGGACGTGGGTATTGCAACCGCCCTGATGTCGTCGATGGGCCTCCTCATCCTCATCTCCCGCCTCGGTCTCGACCAGTCGGTGATCCGGTTCTTTCCGACCCGCGACAAGAACAGGGTGCTCGGAACCGCCGTCCTCGTCCCTACGGCGGTTGCGCTCGGTGCGGGCCTCTTCTTCATCGCAACGGTCGACGTCCTGGCTCCCGAGCTCGCCATCGTCAGATCGATCGCGCCGCTCTACCTCGTCATCCTCGGGTCTTACTCCGTCACCTGGGTCTTTGAGGGTGCGTTCAACGCCCTGCGGAAGTCCGAACACTACTTCGCGCTGAACCTGCTCTACGGGACGCGGATCCTCTTCCTCGTCCCCCTGGTCTTCCTCGGCGCGGTGGGCATCTTCGGCGCCTTCGGCCTCTCGTTTATCCTCGGTCTCGTCCTGGCGCTCATCCTCCTTGCCCGGTGCTCTGTCCGGCCGACGCCGTGCGTCGACCGGGTCTTCCTGCGGGAGGCATGGCAGTTCTCCGCCGGTGCGTATGTCGCCGGGATATTGATGTCCGCCCCGAACATGCTCATCCCGATCATGGTGCTCAACGTGCTCGGGGCCGAGAGCACCGCCAACTACTACATCACCTACGCGATCGTCTCGATCCTCTTCATGATCCCCTACGCGTTCACGACCTCGCTCTTCGTCGAGGGAAGCCACGGGGGGGAGATGAAGAGGAGCGTTCTCCGGACGCTCGCGAGCATGTTCGCCCTGCTCATACCCGCGATCATCGGCCTCTCCCTCTTCGGAGAGCAGATCCTCAACCTGATCGGTAAGGACTACGTCGAAGGGATGGCCCTGCTCCGCGTGCTTGCCGCATCCGCCCTCTTCGTCTCCGTCTGCCAGACGTTCATATCCGTCGCGAAGGTCCGAAACGATATCCGGAGCCTCGTCGTCCTCAGCGGTTTTATCAGCGTCGCCCTGCTCGGGCTCGGCTACACCCTGATGAACCGGTTCGGCCTCATCGGCATGGGATACGCGTGGCTCGCCACGTACGTCGCCGGAACGCTCCTCGTCGGTCTGATCCTGAAGAAGAAAGGATGGCTATAGGTTTTTCCGGCGCGCTATGGGAACCCGGGCCGGTTCTTCACCGGTAGTAGACGGCGGAACCGGCGTTGTCGTAGATCCGGTGGCGGCTCCGGATGAACCGGTCTGCATCCGTATACGTTGCCGTGGTGACCGCCTGATCCTGCGTCTCGATCCGGATGCTCTCCCGCACGAGGTTGTACGTGCCGAAGTAGAGGTAGGAGTTGGGTTCCAGCAGCGACGCATTTGCCGGAACGTACCGCTGGCTGCCCGGGTTGAACCCCAGCAGGAGCCACCAGCGTGTGCCGTCGACGTAGACCGGGCGCTCGTTCCCCTCTGAGAAGAGCCATACTGCCCCCTGCACCTCCCTGCTGTTGAAGACCGGTTTGTCGCCGGCGGTGTCGAGCGCCATCGATGTCGGGTTGTCGTCCATGACCTGGTAGAGGAGCCCGCTGTTGAAGAGGAAGAAGACGACGAAGAATACGGAGAGGGCCTGGTACGCCGTCCCCATGAACGGGGCAACCCTGACTGCGCGTATCCACCCGGTCAACCTCTCGTACAGCGCTATGCCGCCGATGATCGCGAATGGGGCAAGGAAGATCAGGGTGATGTGGTAGAGCCTGCTGGTGTTGAGCGAACTTGCGAAGAACGGGACGACGATGCCGGCTACGTTGATGAGCAGGAAAACGAGCGAGACGGCGAGATACTCGGGCTCGATGCGCCACCGCTCGCGTCTTGCGAGGGTTGCAAGCAGCCCGACGGCGATGAGGGCCTGGGTGGCGACATGGACGATCTTCGCGAGGCCGTGGAGAGGCGTCGTCGACTGGCTGGTGAGGATATGCATCCCCTGGGCGGTTGTCGGGTTGAATGAGTCCATAAAGAGGGTATTCCATATCTTGTCCCCGATGCCGGTGACGGTAGCGAGCGCCGTGCCTTCGGCGACCGTCGAGTACCAGAGGTAGACCAGGACGGCGAAGATGACGATGTAGGGGAGGATGAGCGTCCTCACCGGTGTCGTCCTCCCGCCGGTTCCCGCCGGAGCGAGGGGATCGTGCCTCAGGAGGGCCGCGCCCCTGGCGAGCCTCTCCGGCAGCCGGGACTGCAGGCGCTCGGGAACGGCAAGCAGCAGCCATGCCGGAACGAGCGAGAAGAGGTAGATGTACGAGAGCCCGTAGTGCGAGACGATCATGGCGAACGCGAATGCGATCATGAGAAACGCCTGCTTCCCCCGGTCCATGGTCTTGTCGATCATCACAAGAACGGTCAGCGCGAGGAAGAGCTCCGCGATCTGCTGGCGGGCGAGGGAGATCATCTCCGTGTAGAACGTGAAGAACGAGAAGAAGAAGAAGATCGAGAAAAACCCTATCCTCGCGTCCGTCTGTTTCTCGACCGCCCGGTAGAGCCCGAGCGGCACGAGCGCGAAGAGAAGGGGGTAGACGATCTTGAAGATCCAGACGGGGTCGAGATCGCATATGAGCGAGTAGATGGGGACGAGCGCAACGACGGAGAGCATCCCGTTCGTGTTATACGGGATGGCCATGTCCCAGAGCCCCGAGATCAGCACGCCGTTTGCGAGGTGGAGTTCGTGGTGAATATCGTAACCCCAGACGTACTCCGATATCAGCGAGGTATGGTAGAGGAGCGATAACGCGATGGCGTAGATCCCGAGCGGATAGCAGGATTTCGGGATGAAGCGGTCGAACCCGACGGCGAGACCGATGACGGCGATCAGGACGAGGAGCAGGAAGAGGAGCGTGACCATGTGGTAGTTGTTGCGCATGTAGGTTCCGATGATCGCAAGGAACGGGAGCAGTATCAGGAACGGTACCGCAGGGGAGGAGGGGACGGCGAGCCTGGGGCTCTCACCGGTACGCCCCTTATCCCTGGTGAGCGCGAGGTAGAGCAGAACCTGCACGACGGCGACGAGCGTGAGGAGGAGGATCGGGAACGAGAACGGCCGCGTGTACCCGAGCAGCGGATATACGACGTTGGCGGTAAGGCCGGTGAGCATGACGATCACGAGACTCAGCCCGGCGGAGTAGAGCACCGTCTCGATTGTGCCGAGATCGTGGAGCCTGAGCGCCTTCAGCACGAGGACCCCGGGGAGGAAGGTGAGATACAGGAACGCCAGGGCTTCCCTGGCAATCGGTACGTAATACCCGATGAGATCGAGACAGACCACCGCGAGGAAGACGAACTGGATCGCCTGGAATGTCCAGAAAAACGTTCTGTTATCCCAGTCATTCATTCGGAACGGGTTTCGAAGGTGCATGGTATCCCTTGTCATGTCTCTGGCCGGCTACGTGTGTGGGCAGCGAATCTTCTCCTTCGGTGACACCCGACGGGCCGCCTGCTGCATCGGTGCACCTACTCCCCGGCCAACCTATTAATGTGTTGCGCCGGTTCGGGCCCCGTTGCGGGAGGGAGATCCGGTCAACGCTCGTTCCCGGCAGCAGGGGCGTTATCGGCGAACGCCTCGTCCGCGGGAACGTTTCCCTTCCCCCGGGCGGATGCCAGTTCACCGTAGACAGCGAGGAGAGATCGTGCTATCGTCGACCAGGCCATGTCCGTCTTCAGTTTCGCGTAACCCCGCTCCCCCATGCGGCGGCACGCCCCGGGGTCCTTCAGCAGGCGGACGATCGCGGCTGCCAGTGCTTCCGGATCCCGCGGCGGCACGACGTAGCCGGTCACACCGTCGTCGACGACCTCGGGCAGGCTCCCCACGTCGGTCACCACCACCGGCCGCCGGAACCCGTACGCGGTCGGTATGACGCCGCTCTGGGACGCTTCGAGGTACGGGAGCGCCACGACGCTCGCCTGCTGGAAGAGCCGGGCGCCCTCTTCATAGGGTATCCGGTAGTTGTAGACCTCGAACGTGTCCCGGCCCGCCATCGCCTCCTCGTACCGGCTGAACTCCTCGCCCGTTCCGGCGATGACGATCCGGGCGTCCGGGATCTCCCGGGTGATGAGCGGCTCCGCCCGGATCAGGCAGTCGAGCCCCTTGTAGCGGTGGATGCGTCCGAAGAAGAGGACCCGCCGGCCGTCCGGCTCCAGGTCGGCCCGCTCGAACTTCACGAACGGCGCCACTTCGTGCTCGCCGATGGGGATGACGTGCACCTTCCGCTCCGGGACGTGGTAGTCCTTCACCAGGGTCTCCCGGAGTGCCTTCCCGTGAACGAAGATCCGGTCGGGCATGACCCTTGATACGAAGAGGGTGAGCCGGTAGAGCAGCGAACCTGCGTCGAGGAGACGGTCTTCGCCGGGGTGGGGTTCGATGTCGTGGAACGTCGCCACCAGCGGGTGCTTCCGGAGCATCGGGAGGAGCGGACAGAGCATGGGGTTGTTCACTTGGAAGTGGACGACGTCGGGTGCGAAGTCGTCGATTGCGGCGACGATATCTTTGAGCACCGGGTAGCACGACGGACCGAACCTCCCGGCGTATCGCGAGTAGCCGAAGATGTGAACCTTCACGGTCGGGTCGATGCTCTCCACATATTCTTCCGACCTGTAGTCCGGGAGCAGCAGCAGCACCTCGGTATGCCGGGCAAGTTCGTTTGCCATCTGGATGGTGTAGTCGTAGAACCAGAAGGTCAGGCACGCCACGCGCATAGGGGCCCTCTCTATGAGGATGCTCTATATAGAGATTGTGCCCTGAAGCGTTGTTTGACGGATGAACCCTGGTGGGGTCTGCAGAGAGCCGGCGGCATCTACCGCGGCGGCCGTTTCCCTCCCGGCGTCTCTACATGGTCTTTCTGCTGCATCAGGCCGCAACGGTTTTCGATACGCGCAAGCGGTATGGAATCCTTGCCGTTTCACGCCGTCGCCTCGTAGCGAGGGCCGGATGGCCCGTGCCATGCCGGCGCACGAGACCGAACCCCCATCCGTTTCGGATGAAAGCGTTTCGGGGAGGGTCACTCCCGTCGAACGGTGGCGGGAAGCGCGAGTATTTGTAATCTTCGGTTTTAATCAAACTAGTTATATAATATCTTTTTGCAGAAAACGATCTCTGTTATGATGCCATGTCACCACAGCATATCGCATCGGTGCGGCCCATATTGCCGATTAACTCCTCAAATTAATTTTATTTTCACGGTAAAATATTTATATTGCGATGGAAAGACGGTAGTGATACCTCACAGAGAGGCTGAATGGCATGACAGACAGGCAGAATATACTGAGACTGGCTGCAGCACTTCTGGTGTGCTGCTTTATTGGGGCACTCTCTCCGGTAAGTGCAGCCGAGTCCGCAAGTCCGGCCACGCTCACTGTGGCTGCAAGCGATAGCACCGAGCTGTCGAAGAACCAGGCAGACTATGTCTGTGACGGAGTCGACGACCAGGCCGAGATCCAGGCGGCGCTCGCCGCGCTGCCCGAAGGCGGTAACGTCGTCCTCTCGGACGGTACGTTCAACTGCGCCGGCGTCATCGCGCCGCCGGCAGGCACGACGCTCTCCGGACAGGGTCCGGATGCAACGAACCTTGTCTTCACCAGCGATGGACGTATCAGCGTCGACAAGGAGTACGTGACCCTCGACGGGTTCCACATCGAGGGCAGCGGCTACAGCAGCGGC
The DNA here is from genome assembly GCF_019669965.1 of Methanoculleus chikugoensis. Taxonomy (NCBI): domain Archaea; kingdom Methanobacteriati; phylum Methanobacteriota; class Methanomicrobia; order Methanomicrobiales; family Methanomicrobiaceae; genus Methanoculleus; species Methanoculleus chikugoensis. The sequence continues at coordinate 785,264 of NZ_AP019781.1, forward strand.
GTCAAGTGGCTCGGTGTGATGACTATCCGTGCAAGCCACGCGAAGATTCACAACATCACGGGTACCGCTGATGCCAGCATCCAGGCGGTCTATCTCCTGATCCACGATCCGGCGGTCTATGCCCCGACCCTTGAAGACGTCGAGTTCGTCAACTGCAAGGCCGTGGACACCGGCACCTACGGGTTCCTCCACAATGCCTGGGGATCGACGAACAAGGTGATCAAGGACGTCCGCTATGACAACTGTCAGGCGATCAACTGCGGAAGCAAAGGCGCGTTCAACCCCTGGATCACTGGGTTCGACTTCGCGGAGTTGAACGACATGGACGGTCTCAGAGTGACGAACTGCCTTGCTGAGGGTAACCTGGAGTCCGGGTTCCACTTCGAGTTCGACCCGAAGGTGACGAACGCCGTCCTCGAGAACTGCACGAGCAAGAACAACGGGCAGAAACCCTACCCGTCGGTGCCCTACAAGCAGAGCGACATGTCGACCCACTACTTCGGGTGCGGATACTACGCCCCGAACGCCGACGTGACGTTCAAGAACTGCGTCGCGGAAGGCAACTCGCTGTATGGGTTCTACGCGACGAACGGCGGCAAACTCTACGACTGTGTCGACAAGGACACCGGCGCCGGGAAGACCGACTACACCCACCGTAAGCCGGCCGGCTACTACAGCATCCCGAGCCGCTCGACCGACCCCGCCCTGGTGCTTGAGAACTGCACGAGCATCGACTCGCACGGCTACGGCCTCCAGGTCGACCTCGCGAGCAACATCCGGATCGAGAACTTCGAACTCGTGAACCCGGCAGGGATCGACGGCAAGGGTGCAAGCCTCGGCGGCACGAACGGCCAGTTCAGCAATGCCGAAGTGGACATCCACGCCTCCGGTGACCGGGTCGATACGCTCGTCTGGGCGAAGAACAACCAGAACGTCCAGTACACGGGAGAGGTAACCTCCGCCTCCGAGAAGGCGTTCCTGGTCGAAGGCGGCCAGAACGTCCAGACGGACGGCATGGCGGTTGCGTCTGCCGGCGAGTAAACCGGTCGATACCATCGGGCCTGACGGGCCCGGTCCTAATCTTTTTTACGTTTTGTTAAATCCTCCTGAGGACGAATCCCCTCCGGATTATTCATATCTGCGGCTCACGCGAAGAACGACGGCCCTTTGGGCCGGAGTTCGAGCACCGTCAGGTGCGAGAGCGCGAAAGGAACTGCGAACACCTTCACCAACTTCGCGCCTTCGCGCCTTCGCGCGAGACTGCATCGCTGTTCCCGCACAATTGCCTCACGCGAAGACGCGAAGAACGCGAAGGGGGCTGTCAATACCCATCCGGACTTCGCGCTCTCGAAGAACTTCGTTCTTCTCATGCTCCGGCCTCTATTGAGAGTATGCCGGGTATTCCCGGGAGCGGCTCTGCCGGGCGGAAAAAATCAAAAGGTGTCCGGGGCCTTCGGGACCGCCTCTCGTGAGACGTCCGCCGGTGCATTCCCTTCCGCGCTCCCGGCAACCTTCGCATAAAACGTCTCGATGTCGCGGACGATCGTCTCCCAGTTGTACCTGGTCCGGACGAGTTCTTTCGCCTGTTCCCCGAACCTTTCCCGCAACGCTTCGTCGGTAAGCAGACGTCCGATGGCGCCGGCGAGCGCCTCCGGCGTATACCCGGTGTTGAACCCGACGGTGTTGTCGATCCACCCGAGCAGATCGCCCTTCCCCGTCGTCACGATGGGTGTTCCGCAGAGACACGCTTCGAGGAACGTGACGGGAAATCCGGTGAAGCTCGGCGTCACGAAGACGTCGGCGTCGGTGTACGCCGCCATCTTCTCCTCCTTGCTCACGAACCCCGTGAAGACCACCCGGTCGTCGAGACCGAGCGACCCGACCCGCTGCCTGAACTCATCGTTGTGGCCCATATCCCCACCCACCAGCATCAGGACGGCGTCGTCGAACTCCCGCGCAACCACGGCAAACGAGCGGATCAAAAGATCGATCCCCTTCGTGGGGTCGAGCCTCCCGAGGTAGAGCACGACCTTCGTGGCGTCGTCGATCCCCCATGCCGCACGGAACCTGCCGCGGGCGGGAAGGGAGGGGTACTCGGCGAGGTCGATGCCGTTCGGGAAGATCGCGATCTTCTCGTCGGCAACACCCAGCTCGCGGTAGCGCTCCGCTTCTGTTTCGTTGAGCGCGATAACCCCCGCAGCGCCGAGGATCACCGTATCCGACCAGAACCGGTCGAAGAGCCGCTTCATCCGTTTGGACCCCGTATCCTGTGGGAGCGCCCCATGCGCCTGGAGCACGTAGGGTATGCCGTACTTCCTCGCGTAGTGCGAGGCGATGATGGTGAGCATGGTGCGGTGGTCATGGATGTGGACCAGGTCGAACCCGGGAATCTCCTGCCTCGCGACCGCCGGCATGCGGTAGGGCATCACCGGCGGGGTCACACCCGGGGCGTATTTTCGTAAATTCTCAAAGTAATACACGTTCATCCCGTCGACGGAGGTGACGCGGTTCGTCGGCAGATCGTTCGGGTAGATGCTCCGGTTCGTCGTGTAGACCGTGATATCGTGCCCGTTCGCGTGCAGGGTCCGGGAGATGTCGTATGCGACTCGTGCCACCCCGCCCGATTCCCAGAGCGGTTTGAAGAACGGGGTCACCTGCAGTATCTTCATGCCCGTCCCCCCGTGCCGCGTTCCCGGAGCCGTTTCCGGATCAGGCCCGCGTAGCAGTTCAGGCAGAACGGCGTGAAGAGCCAGACCCCGCACTCAAGCAGGGGCGCAAGCCCGTGCTGCCGGATGCGGTAACGGTAACTCTCCAGGTTGTACTCCAGGTAATCCGCGCCGATCTGCTCGAACCACCACGTTCGGGTGACGCCCCCGTTGCGCACCCTCTCGGAGCACTTCGCTATCCAGCGTTCCACCAGTTTCCTGGTCTGCCCCCTCGCCACCTCGGGCTGGAAGTCGCTGTTGATGACGCAGGGAATGGTCGTGTAATCCCGGATGCCGTGCCGGTCGAAGTCCACCGAGAGGATCATGGTGCTGTTGATCCCTTCCTTGAAGATCTCGGTATCGAACTGGAAGTTCCCGAGCGAATACGCGATCAGGCCGCCTTTGTACCGTTCCAGCCCCTGGATGGTATGCGAGTGGTGCCCGAGGATCAGGGTTGCCCCGTTCTCGATGAAGGCGTGAGCAAGCCTGACCTGGTCGGGCGAGGGGTAATAGGTGTTCTCGATCCCCCAGTGCAGGGAGACGATGACGTGGTCGGTGCGTTCCTTCAGCGCCCTGATATCTTCGATGACGCTCTTCCTCTTCAGTTTGGCCACGGTGACACCCGGCGGCGACCGGAACCTTCCGGTCGTGTATGCGAGGAAGCCGAACCTGATCCCGCTCCGCTCGACGATCAGCCCCGGGAGTTTTTCATCGCCTCTTCCCCCTCCGACGTAGGCGATGCCTCGTGCCTCAAGCCCTTCGAGGGTCTTCTCAAACCCCTCCCGGCCCATATCGAGCGTGTGGTTGTTCGCCACGCTGAGGATGTCGAACCCGGCTTCTCTGAGGTACTCACCCGCCGCCGGGGGGGTTGTATTGACCCAGCGTTTCTTCCTCTCGGTTCCGCTCTCGGAGAGCACCGTCTCCAGGTTCCCGAAGAGCAGGTCTTTCTGCCGGAGTTCATGCTGAACCAGGGCAAAAGGCCTCTTGCCGTTCCTCATCCAGAGCAGCACGTCTCCCACCGCTCGCAGCCGCACCGATGTCACACCGCTCCTCCTGCGGAATGTTTGCCCGGGGCGGAAGATCCGGGCCTGCAGCCGGTCTTCATCGTCGATCTGAAGGCCTCCATCCCATCGGGCCGGATAGATGGAACTCTGCCGGCATCTGCGAGAGATGGTATCATGTACGGATAATCGTGAATACTGCCTTCCCTCCCCGATACGTTGAGTCCCTGACAGGCGATCCGAGAATATATATTTTGCCCTGATTTTGACCTCCAGCATGCGTATCCCGACGCATACGGCTTTCCCGGAGCTCCCGAATCCCGGTGGAGCATGGTGCGGCACCGGTCGGTGGAACTCGGGATGCCGAACCATTAACTGCTTGTGCACCGAGTATGTACCGGGATCGCCGGGCGGCAGATGATGAAAGTTACCCCCACTGACCGGTGATGAAGCAGGGGACTGATGCCGCAACGACTCTTCTCTCCTTGAATATCCATCAGGCCGGTAGCGAGGATTTTCCCGCGAAGGCGCAGGACAGTTCTACTCGGAGTGAACGGTCGGCATCGTCCAGAGCAGTCCGGTTCAGGCTGACTTCGCACCCGAGCCCCTCAGCGATCATGCATGCGATCAGGCTGCAGATCGAGCATGGACAGAGCATGCAGAACTCAGGGGAATCCGCGTGAAGCGAAGCGCAGCCTGAAAAGAGCAGATAGTTGTGCAGCGTGAAGATTACCCGATCACCGTCTCTCCGGATATCCATCCACTCGGTAACCGAAAGAGTTTCCTCGCACACCTCGCGGATCGCTCCCATGAGCAGACTGTAATCCTTTGGGAGGGCGAGATCGTTGTCATTCTTTAGGTCATCCAGGAGGGGAGCCGCCAGGGGAGGAGTCAGGATACCCGTGCTCCCGTTATGGTACGCGAATCCGCCGCCTTCAGCCGCAAAGGATCTGTAATCGGACCGGGTCGAAGTGAATTGCGTGACTCTCCCACCTTCGCTCTCCGGTGGAAGAAAAACCGCGGGCCCGGAGCCGCCCATGTCACGGATGATGTGGCCGAGGGTGGGGATGCCCTGCACGGAGAGTCGGCCGGCAAGCCATGCATCTATGGGTTTATCTCCGCTGAGAGCGAAGAGAAAGCCTCCTCCGATGAAACAGGTTGCGCTCAGCATGAGGAACGGGCTTTGCATGTATTCCTGCGGATCGGTGAGTACGGCTGCAAGGATAAGCAGAGGTGCAAAGCCGATGAGGAGGTAGGAGCCGATTCTGTAATGGTTATACCCGTTCATTGTCATACCTGGTATCTAAGGGCAACCCGTTGGATAGGGGGTGGAACGTCCCTTGCATGCTGGTCATCTCAAGTATTCGATCAGCTCCAGTACTCTCAGGAAAATGATCAGACAAAAAAGCGCCGCACACACAATTCCCATACGGTAGGTATTGCGGATGTACCCCGGTTTTGAGAAAACCGGATGAATCAGGTAGAGAATGACGAAGAACCCTACAAGCGCGACGGCTATAAAATATTTTAAGTCCGAGCCGTAGGATATACCCATAAGGTTGCTCACGGTGAGCATCCAGACCATCAGGGCGATTGGTGCAATATCTCTTTTACGCATCGGTGGAACATGCCTGAAATCGTGGGTATTACATATATTCCCTTCGGTGAGGCCCGGGCAGATCCCGGAGACGGCCTGCGGGTTTGATGGTGGCCCCACTATGCCATCATATCTCCCCATCCCTGCCGATCAAAAATGATAGCGCACAGCGTCAGCACTACCGCTGATCCGGCGGAGTACGAACAATACTATGCATGAGTTCATCCCAAAGCGCTGTTACCGGGAGAGGACACCCGCTCGCACCCGGCGGTGCTCACGCTTACTTTCGGGGCTGTTCCGTGGGATATCCTTCTAGTGCCCCGCTTTTCACTCTCATCTGCGGTTCATTATTGCCGTTTGGATGGTCGATGCCAGGTTATAGACAAAATCGCCTCTTGCAACACTATAATACGGCACCAAAATTGGATTGTACCCTGTCGCATGATAACTCAGGCGTTGTGTATTTCCATGCATCATATTGACCTGATGAAATCCCATCTTCTGCATCTCCTCAAGAAGGCTGACAAATAAGAGCCGATTTGCCCCACTATCCCGAAATTCCTGGTTCGAAGCTGCACTCCAGGCGTATGCCCTTTTGTTATCCCAGATCCAGATGCGGGATGTTAAGATATTTTCAGACTCATCTCGTGCAACCCACATGCCGCCACATTTTTTTCTCTCAGTGAGGCCAAGCATGCTCGTAAAAAAATTCTCTTCAACTGGAGTATCCTGATCTTGACGATCAAATACTTGAGTAAGTAACTTATGATGCGTCGCAACATCATTGAGTTTCTCAATATGCAAACCAGTATCTTCTGCTTTCCTTACTTCTCTTCGAACGCTCTTTGAAAACCTCTCAGGAAAATTGCCCTCTAAATCGATGTAATACGTATACGCCACACTTCCCTTCCAGCCACGCCATAAACAGGGTCGAATATCCGGCAAATCCGGCGAGTTGGTTATGGTTATTGAAGAATAGCGATCTTCCCGGATGCTGTCACAGAGTGTATTGATGATGCCGTGTTGGACCAATTCACTTTCGCGCACTTTTGAGGTGTCCGGGCCCGGGAGGAGAAAACCTCCATATGGGGTGAGCGGTCCCGATGATACCGCATAAGAAACGACCCCGCCCCAGTCTTTTACAAACAGCGAACACCCACCTAACAGTTCATCATTTTTAAAACACCCATAGATTTTGAGTTTACTTGAGGAGGCATCTGCAACCACCTGCAAGTAGTCGGTATTGTGAAAGATGGTTCCTTGAGGAGACTGAACAGCAAGTTCGTTCCACAAACCGTACTCTTGGAACTCAAGAACTCTTGCTTCAAGGTCATTTGCCATCATATCAATCTATCGGCAATTTCCGCCCCGCGCCGTCCCTTCCCCTTACAGTGTCGCGGAATCTTCTCGTAGATCTTCAGCCCCTCCTTCATGCAGGAATCATGCCGGAGAATGGGTGAACCCCCCACGGCAGCGTTCGGTTGCGTCGATGGGGCACCGGGCGACCTCCCGGGTTTTTCCGGCGTCGAGCCGCATATAACCCTCGAACGTGCGGTCCATAACAGCAAGAGGGATCTCTAGGATATCAATCTCTCGGCCGGCCTTGAGGTCATAAGCCTTGAAGGGGTAGCACATCCCGCCCCTGAAACCGATGCCGTCGGCATACCCGATGGTGGCTTCGCCGCAAAACCCCGCTCGGCTGAGGTAGCCGACGACCGGCCGGCCGAGGGCCGCTTCCAGCCGCTGCTTCTGGGCTGCGAGGGCGAGGAAGTAAAAAATCGACCGGGCACCGCACCCCTCCTCAAGGGCCGTGATCTCCCGGAAGTTGAACCAGGGAAGTTCGTTCAACCGGAACTGCCGGGTGCCGGTGAGAGTTTTTGTGATCTCGCCGGCCTTCAGGGGCCGCAATGCATCACACCTTGGGAGCGCGAACCGGTAAACCCCGTCGATACACGGGTGAGGCAGACAGCGAACGGCTGGATATCAGGTCCTCGGGGTGGCAGCCCTGTGCTCGGCGAGGCGGCGTGAGGCCCGGGGCTCAAAGGGCTCACGTGGTTGTTCACATCGTGGGGGAACCGGTCCCGGTCGTCACTGAATGTTTCACTGCACATCTCCGCATAGGTGAAGAGACGCCGTATCTCCGGGTTCTGCCGGAAGATCTCATGCATCTGCATGGTTGCCTTGAGGAAGAGGTTGTTGGTGGCGTTGATATTGAGTTCATCCCGTAACTCTCCATTTCGTGATAGCAAATGCCGGGCGGATCAGGCCGAGGAACGAGGCCTCGTATCGTTCATATCGGGAATTAATCTTCTTGAATGCCTCGATCCGGCTGGAGAACCGTTCGATGGCACTGCGCTTCTTGCAGAGTTCCGAATCGAACCAGACGCCCCTCCCTCGTTTCTGATGCTTCCGGAACCTCTTGCCTGGTATCCGTCTATAATTTTTTGGACCCTCTCTGAGTGCAGGGCGAAACACATATAGCCCCGCCGGGATTGGATAGGAGACAGGGGAATCGCGTGGCAAGTTTCCTCAGCAATATCTTCAAACTGACGACGGGCACCGTGCTCGCGCAGGTCGTCGGCATCCTCCTCATCCCGGTAGTTACGCGGATCTACTCCCCGGAGTATTTCGGCGTCGCCCAGCTCTTCCTCTCTATTGCCGCGGTGCTCGTGGTCATCTCCTCCCTCTCCTACCATTATGTGATCATGCTGCCGGAGAAGGATGAGGACTCCATGAATGTCTCCGTGCTCTGTATCGTCTGTATTTTAGGCACCTCTGCCGCAGCCGGCGCTGTCTTCATCGGGTTTTCAGATTGGCTCGGGGCAGTCTTTGAAACGCCGATGATCGCCGATTATCTCATATGGCTCCCGGTTTTCATCACTTTCAATAGTCTCTTCGTGATCCTGAATCGGTGGCTCTCCCGGAAGGCAAGGTATGGCGTACTCTCCAAGGGCATTGTTGTGAATTCGGTCTCGACACGAGTGCTCCAGATCGGTGGCGGGCTGATCATCGCCTCCCCCCTGGGTCTTATCCTCAGTTCGGTGGCGGGTTTTGCTCTTGCCGACCTCTTCATGCTCTTCGGAACGCAGGAGGACGTCAGCCACTTGAAATCCGTTACGATGAGGCGGATGAGGGAACTTGCCGTCCGGTACAGGGAGTTCGCGTCCTATGGAACCGCAGGAAACCTTGCAAACAGCATGTCCTGGGAATTGCCTGCCTTCATGCTTGCCTACTTCTTCAACCCCACCGTCCTCGGCAACTATGCTCTTGCTATAATGGCAGTAAAACTGCCGATGGCGATGGTGGGAACAGCCATCTCCCAGGTGTTTTATCAGAAAGCGAGCGAGGAGATGAATCAAACCGGTGGTGTGAAGACCGTCGTCCAGGAGGTCCATACGCGGCTTATCGCCGTTGGTATCTTCCCCTTTATCATCTTCATCATCCTTGCCGAGGATCTCTTCACCTTCGTCTTCGGGGCGAACTGGCTTACCGCCGGTACCTATGCACAGATCCTCGCCCCCTGGCTCTTCGCAGTTTTCATTGTCTCGCCGATTACAACGCTGTTCGGAGTTCTGGAGAAACAGAAGACTTATTCATGTTTCGAGGTCATGACCCTATGTGCATGGGTGGTCATCTTCTCTGTCGTCGGCGCCACCGGTAACCCCCTCTTAACCCTTGCTATCTTCTCCATCGGCGGCATGCTCATATGGGGAGCGAAGAGTGTCTACCTCTTACGGGAATCCGGGGCTGGATCCCGGGACAGCATGCTCAGTCTGGGCCGGCACCTGCTGTTGAGCATCATCATCTCTCTTCCTCTTATGCTCGGGGTATATGTCGGGCTCCCGCTCTTACTCCTGTTTGGGATCGCAGGTATAACCGCGGTTGCCTATTATCTTTTGATCTTCTTTACAGATCCTCTGCTTCGTAGCGAACTCATAGGGATGATCCAGGGTTCGATTCCCACAAAGCACATCGATTGGATGGAACGGTTAGGCCTCTTTCGATAGCGGGTTTGAGAAAATTGTCCCCGGATTGGTCGGAGAGGGTGCCGGGATCATCGGGTGAAAGGCGCCCGTAGAGTGTTAAGGACAGGTGCCCCTTGAAGTCAAGGGGGCTGCATTCCGCTCTTCTGCCACCATGCTTCAATCTCTTTGCAGCTCGTCATCCAGGCGCCCTTCTCATGGCCGTACTCCAGGATCTTCCGGTAGAATTGAAGCGGTGCACCGGTCATGAACGTATTATGCCAGAGGATAGTGAGTACGCCGTTATGCCGTTCGACGGTATCGAGAAGGCGCTCTGTCTGAGTCCAGGCCTGCTCCATGTTCAACCGCATGAAGGAAAGCAGTGTCCTGTCCATTATTGCGAGCGGAATCTCCAGGATAGTCATTTCCCTGCTGGTATTTATGTTAAACGGCCGGAACGGGTGGCACATCCCGTTCCGGAACCCGGTGCAGTCCGGGTATCCGAGGGTGGTGTCGTACCGAAACCCTGCTCGTTCCAGCAGTTCCCAGGTGTCCGGCACCCGGAACCTGAGAAAGTGATTTCGATATCCGTTTACTGTCTGATTCAGAACCTTCTCTAATCGCCGCTTCTCTCTCTGCAGCTGCTCAAAGTCACGGTAGGCCTCGCATCCTCCATGCAGGCCGATCTCCCATCCCCCGTCAAGGAGTGTACACATCTCCTGCTCCAGATCCTCGATCGCGTATGTGCAGTCCCTGTCCCCCTTGTCAAGGGCCAGGAAATAGAAACTGGAGGATGCTCCGTAGGATTCTTCGAGAGCGGCAATCCCCTTGAAGTTCCATTCCGGACACTTCTTCGAGCGCAGCTGTGGGACGATCCGGCCGGCACGTGTGAAATCCCTGTTCTTCAGTGCACTCAGGATTTCAAGGCTCTTGGAATGTATGGGCCTGTATACCGTGTCAATATCGTGTGTCAGACAGATTGCGAATGGCTGTGCTTCCGGATATTCGCACTGGTAACCCTTTTCCGTCAACAACTGTGATGCCCGGGGTACGGATATGTCCCGGTGGCAACTCCTGTAGTACGGAAACCGGTCATACCGGTCACGGCTGCACGCATTGTACTCTTCCTTTCTGGTAAACAGGTTCCAGATCTCACTGTCCTGTTTGAGCAGATCTATTCTCTGCAGACGACTCCCTCACGCACACTTGGAATGGGAGATATTATGCTTTTCCTCCCGCCCCCCCAAAAATGGCAGGATCTGGTAAAGCCCTTTTGGCATTATGTTCCCGGATCCTATCATCGATCTCCACTGCTGTCGAGCACAGTCTGAAACGATCATGAGGCCTTGCAGGTTGCGGACTCACTAGACGAGAAGTGATCTCCGACTTCTATTTCAGCCTCATGTCGGCACCTGATAACATGTCGGGGAGGCGGAATCCATACGAGATGCCTGATGGTGATGTGCGGTCCGGCCCTGTTATTATGCACACGCGGGATTTGAAGGTCAGCCCCGCCCGGCAGAGGGTTTTAGGCGACTTCAGCCTTGAGTAAACGGTTACCATATGGAGAACCATGCCCGGGATCGAGTCGACGGCCAATGCATCGGAATGTTCGATTTATCATTTTCAAGCCTTTCCACATCCCATCGCACTGTCGGGTTCCTCTGGTTATTGAGGAGTTCTGTTCATGCCGGCTTCATGATATCGTTCTCTGAGCCGATAGAGTAACGAGGTAGTTTTAGAGAACAGGACTACCCTCGAATATATCGGCAGGTGTTCTGCTCCAAAATCTGTCTTTATTCGAAAACGGGTATTCTTCGGATCCATCTTTTGCCGGCCGAAGGAGATCTTCTGATATCCATTTTCCCACGCCCAATTAAGCCCTTCCCAGAAGAGTGCATAGGTGGGGTGATATGTGTTGGGGAGACTTCGATTCAGGGAGAGATATTGGAAATATGCTGTCTTGCTGGCGGGATGGACGAAGGTGAGCAATCCCCCGGCATATATGTCCCCTTTTGATAACAATGTCACACGCATCTCATCCTGCGAATATGTTTCCAGAAGTTTCTGGAAAAAAGTGAGAGGCAAAATATCTGCGTTTATGCGTATGAGGTTTTCAGCATAATACCGATAAAACGTTTTCACATCTTCCTGCCGGCGGAGTTCACGGATTTCAAATCCCTTCTCATCGAACCTGCGAATAAACTTCCTCTGTCCTTTTCTGGCAGGGAAGTTTTCCCAGATACTGTCTGGTGGTTTCTGCTGTAAATCCAATACCATATTGCCTGTATTGTCGGTGGGATGATGGTTGTATCCTATATGGTCAAACAGCGCTTTATTATTCATATTCAATGAAAAAAACGCGTACTTCGATGCGAACAGAGCAAGTATTTCATTCAGGTCTCGGGGATTGAAATCATCATCCAGCAGGATACTGTTGAATCCTGAATAAGGGATAGGGTCAAGCCCATTTAGAAATACTATTGTGCGATGCCTCAAAGGGAATATGCCGACTATCTTCTGCTCTTTCCGGAGGATCCAGTACTTAAGGTCGATTTTGAGTGTATTTTCCAGTGTACTCTTCCATTTTGTGGTATGGTAAAATGTCCCCTCCGGGCACCGGTTGTTAAACTCATCCCAGGCCCCCGCATTCTCCTCCGACAGTTCTTGTATGGAATAGCCCATGGAAGGGCCATTACTTTTCCGAATGTAAAAAAAACTTTCTATATGACACAATGTGGAGTATTAATGAGTAATGACGGTTTTTTGACTCTGCAGAAAAACCTCGTCGGGGGATCGCACCTTCTCCCCATGTCGGCTGAGCAGTATCCGGGGGCGACTGAAGCCGTTCTACAGAGGCGGTTTTTAACGATTGTGACCATGAAGCAGCCGACATCCGGGGCCGCCCCGAGCCGGCCGAACGGCTGCTCCGCCGATGAGCAGGATCTCTTGATGGCTTTGTTTCCCTCTCTCTCCTTGATCGGCAAGAGACGACCGCAGGCAGCCCTGTGCATGGCCTTGTCCATGAGCGCCTGAGATTTCACTCCGAAATAGTTGTTGCGTCGGTAGGCTAACCTTCTTTTCGAGAGATATTGCTCCTGTTTCCGCCTAGGTACCGTCGCAGCGGAGCAGCCTTCGACGGTAAGACCCTGTGGTTTGAGTTGCCGGTGAAAACCATTGGCAACCACACTCCGTTGAACGAGGGGCGATTGGAGACAGATAGAGTATTTGAGAGGGAATGATTTGAAACTCTTTTCAGTTATCATTCAGTATGCTGCCCCATTTCGAATCAGGGGTCAGAGTTAACTCCAGGATCCTGTATCGTTCTCCGGAGGTGTCGGGAATTATATCTGCAGCAAATGATTTATATAGTATGATGACCTGGACCCTGTCAAATCAGGAGCTTATGCCGGCCGTGCTGCTGGATGAAATGGAACAATGTGATTTGAATCTTGCATTCTTTCCAGGAATAGTCCATAATATGCTGGTAAATCCTGATAATTGCAATGGATGGATTTAATTGCGTGACTGCTGGTCGGTAGCGTCCAGGAGTTAATCTCTTGGTAAAAGTAACGGGGGGAAGTATGAACCAACGTGCAATACCCTGTACCTTCATGGCCCAGGAAGTATACGGATTTACGCGGCCGTCATACGTGTTTCGCGTGCAGAGAGTATGGAATGCGTCTATCAAGACTCCTCTGGTACCTATTGTTAAACAGGTTCCATACGTCGCTCCATTATGGAGGCAGGTTCAGCCGATACTTTCACCTTTAAGCGACGACGCTTGCAGCACAAATCGACCAACCGTTACCCAAAAGGAGGTTATGCCTGTGGAAGAGGTACTCGATCTACAACCCGGTGAATTTGTCCAGGTTCGGTCTTTAGAAGAAATACGCTCCACGCTTGATGAGAATGGGAAATACAAAGGTCTGCTCTTCATGCCGGAAATGGAGGATTTTTGTGGGGAAAAATGCCGCGTATTTAAAAAGGTACGGTCAATCACCCTTGAATCTAACGGTGAAGTAAGAATATTAAGGAGTCCTACGGTTTTCCTGGAGGGGGTCTACTGCGATGGGAAGAGGCACAGTGATTGCGACAGGTCGTGCTTGCTTTTCTGGAGGGAAGCCTGGCTGAAACGGATTGAGCCATGATCCCTCCATTGCTCTTGCACCCCTGATTTTTGTCCTGTTCCGGCAATGCTTTAATTGTCCCACATTCCGCATGTCTTTGATCACAAATAGTAATTTTCATACTCCGTTCCAAGCAACCGGAGTATCTTCCAGAACTCCGGGTTCATGTTCGTAACCAGCACCGTCACCGCCTCTCCCGCTTGGAACCGGAGTTCCCGGACTCCGCGGAAGCGGAAGAACAGCCACTTCAAGGTCGGGTTCTGGGTCTGCTTCTTCGTCTGGCCGGTCACCGTTTCCCCGTTCTCCTGCAGGTTCCGGCGGAGCCGGAACTCGGTCATCGCATAGATGAAGAGACAGAGGACCATGATCATCGCCAGTGCCTGGATCCGGGAGGGTTTCTTGAGAAAGATCTCCGCCACCCGGAACGAGGGATCCTTGAGGAACCGGAACCCCCGCTCCACCGTGCCCTGCTCTTTGTTGTTCGTCAGCAGCTCGTCCGGTGAGAGTTCCCGATCGTTCGTCGCCAGGACAAACCGGCCGAGTTTCTGCCGACGTTGTTCGACAACCAGGGGGTTGTACTCAACCTCTGCAGAGACCGTATAGACCGTCTCCACCGGTTCATCCGCCTTCGGCCTGCCCCGCTTCTTCGTCAGCTTCCGGGTAGTTGCTCGGATGTCCAGAGAGCTAAAACGGAACTGCAGGTGCTCCTGCAGCCACTTCTCGGCGGCGATCCGGGCATCCGGCTCGCAGGCGAACTCCCGTGCGCCGAGTTTCCGGAGCGACGTCTCTGCCTTTTTTCTGTCATTCTCCAGCCTTTTTGCGAATGTCTTCTCCTGCTGCTCCTGCATCGGTGCCGAGTGGTAGACGACCCACTTCTGCGGGATGCCGGCATATTCAGACATATGCTCCGCATATCGGTAGCGATCGTCCGCGCACGGGTGCAGGGGGAGATCGGCGGCGACGAGATCCTTGACCTCGTTCAGGGTCGCTGGTACCCGGCTGATCCAGAAGGTATGAGTGCCGAGCGTCGCGAGGTTCTCGGCCGTATAGAACGCGGCATCGGCGATGTGGTAGACCTTGCCCGGGTGCTGCAGGTTCTCAGTCAGTTGAGTGATGATCGTCAGCAGGGTTTTCTTATCGGACTCGTTCCCGGAGAAGGTCTGCAGAAAGAGCGGGATGCCGTGCTGATCGGTCGCCATTCCGAGGACGAACTGCTTGAGGTCCCACCGACCATCCTTGGGATGGCCGTAGGTGATGGTCATATCGCGGGAGTCGAAGTCGGCGTCATACTCGCCGCTGACGCTGAACGTTGTGGTATCGACGTGGAGGCAGTGCGTGCCGTAGTCGCTGGCGAGGAGGCACTCGGCCACGATTGCGTTGAAGAGCTCGGTCGGACCGTATGCGGCGATCGCGTCGAGTGTCCTGCCCAGGACGTCGTCGTTGAGATGCTCGGTGGTGATGCCCTCGCCGAGGAGCCGGTCGACGGCAATCTCCGAGAAGAACTCCGGATAGAGGTAGAGCCGGCGCTCGACAAAACCAAGACCGTTGAGCACCATGGCTTTGACAATATCCCCGTGGGTGAGGTGGTGGTGCCGCGTCTTGGGAATGGCACGGTCAACGACCTCGGCGATCCCGAGGGTGTCGAAAGCACCGGCAACGATCCCGAGATGGCCGATCGAGACGTTGGAGCCTTCGATGAAGTCAGCAGAGGTGGGCACAGCAGAGGTTTTTCCCGAAAGTACAAGGATCTTGCGGTTTGATATTTCGACTAAGGAGTCAGGTTAGTGCGAAAGGTGGGTTGTGTATGGCATGGCGGCTTACCGGGTCAGGTAGAGCACTACCGCCATTGTGCCGTGTCGGAGATACCCGGTATTCGATTCAAGCGCAGGCTCCTGTTACCCGGATCTTTTGGGGTAATTTTTCTTCGGATCGGCAGGTCACAATAACACTCCGTATCGGAGAAGAATTGTTTTAAGCTTACTTCTTTTGTAAGCCAACATAAATCTTCAGCAACCGCTCCTCCATGTTCTCCCAATTGTACTTTTTTTCATAGGCTTCCCGGCCGTTCTTGCCAAGGTGCTTGCACAGGGCGGGATTTTCTTTGAGCGTAAGGATTGCATGCTTGATCGCGTCAGCGTTCCCGTACGGCACGACGAAGCCGCATTTCTCCTCCCTTACAATCTCAGCCATTGCTGTCCCGTCACTGATCAGGATCGGTTTCCCGCACATCATCGCTTCAAATAGTTTGTTAGGGCTGGCATAACGATTATTTGGGACATCGGGATCGTAGAGGGCGAACAGCAGGTCCGATTGTAACGTCCTCGAAATGACATCATCATAAGGAATTCTTCCGACGAATGTGACATGGGGCTCCTGTTCGCTTATAGACCGTAAATACTCTGCATAGTATCCGAATCCTGCAAATTCGACCAGAACATCCCCAATATCTTTTGCTGCATGAATTACCGATTCGAAATCCCTACCCTCTCCCAGTATTCCGGCATAGAAGATCTTAAACGGCTTCCACTGCTCTTGCCGCATATCCACCGTCGCTAAGTGCCGGGAATCTTCAGGGGAATTATAAATGATGTTGATACCGTTATCCCCGTCTTTTCCAATCTGCCTCAATCGGCTGGGATCTACTACAATGACTGCATCTGCGAATCTCATTAAGTAAATATCAAACGCAGCCACACAATTCCTGACGTATGCGGGCAACACCACCAGATCGGCATAAAAGTCAAAGATGTCGTAGACCAGTTGTTTCCTCTTGGATTTGGCGGCAAGGATGGCAGGGACATATGTGTCAAGATCGGCAGCATGGACAACATCCCAGTCTTCCTTTAACAACCAGAATAACGCGAGAATCCACCAGATCGGGAGATATAGGATTACCCCTTTTTCAACGGGAGCTCTAAATTTCAAGCGCCTAATGGTATAACGGTGCCGTTTTTCTTGAACCGGCGCATTACCGAATCTTTGCCATCCTACCAGCGTCACATCATGACCCGCGTTCGCCAATGTTTTCGCTTCTTTCTCCAGCCTTACATCCGGATCGATGGGATTGGAGCGGAGCATGATAATTTTCATGTATTTCACATTCCTGATGCCTGAACCGGTGGCATGCCGCAGAGACGGGGGTTCATGTCTGAATTGTGCGAACTCAGGTTACCTATCCCCGGAATACGGGGTTTTACTCCGGCTGGGGTCAAGATCTCAAGGAAAATCTGGTTCATCTCACGGGCATGGTGCAGTTCGGTGTCTTCGCCGTGTTGGCGCTTCTGGGGAAGGTATCAAGTGCAGGGGCAATGGACTCCTTCCGGAGCCCTTTGCCGATACTTCCGGGGTATGTTGATCGCCTGTTCAGGTATGCCTCATTAAGAACGGATGCCGGAGTACTGGGATGCGGTGGTGCCGGACCGGAGGTAGGTATCGGAATTGAAACCTTCAGCGAGTTGTCGTTGCTTTTTCCCATAGGACTGAGTATCTCCCAAAGAGAAAATCCTTCCATGCCAGGAGTATGAGATATTCGTTCAACAGTACGTAGTGTATAATTTTGGGAATTGAAGCCACTGAGAAAGCTGTTTCATCTTTCCTCCCGGGTAACAACCGGGATCTCGCAAAAAGAAGTGCAGCAAAAAGGCTTACAAAGAAAGTTAACGTGAGAATAAGGTGTGCCAGTGCAACCTGAAGATCCCCTATGACCAGATAGAGTATTGGGATAGTCAGGATCATGAAGGGAGAAATCATGGTCAGTGCCTTATGTGAGGGGAAGATCAATCTTCGATACCAGTCTTTTGCGGATATCAGGAACTTTCCATGTTTAAATAGAATCTGGATTGTCCCGATGCTCGTCCGCTTTCTTTGTTTGATCTGATCCTCCGGCGTGGTGGGAGCGGGTTCGTATACGATCGCACCGGGCTCGTAAACGATTTTATATCCTTTTTCTTTGATGGAGACGCACATGTCTAAATCTTCAGTAAGCATCCGGACATCGGCATCGACGAGGTCTTTCCTCCATGCGTTGATCTCCCCGTGGAAGGTACATGCCGAGTCCAGCGCGGATTCACCGACCCGCATCATGTATTCCAGATCCCAGTAGAAAGAGGTAGAGGCCGCAAGAGAATTTTCTGGATTTGCAACACAGTATTTACCCCCTACGGCCCCTACTTTTGGATCCTTGAAGTGCGGCATGATTTCTCGGAGTACGTTCGGGTCAAAGGCTGCGTTTGCATCGGTCACCAAGACGAAATCTCCTCTTGCTGCCCTCTTTCCGAAGTTTATTGCGGATGCTTTCCCACGCCTCTCTTTTTCCCGAATGATCTTCACTGGCGGATTGTGATCCCCATAACTTTGCAGGAGATCTTGCACGACGCCGACGGTTCCGTCAAGAGAACCGGAATCAACCACAATGATCTCGTAGTTCTCTCCGGGATAATTAAGGTTCAAAAGGTTCTCTATCCGCTGTGCAATAACGGTCTCTTCGTTATACGTCGGAACCAGGATCGAGACGAACGGTTGGTACGTATAATCCACGACCCTGGGTTTTGCCCTAAGAGCGACGGTTGCCATTAATAGGGGATATCCTACAAACTGCCAGATCAACAACGCCGACACGCCGACGATTACAAAGAGCCATAATAATGTCATCTCTCCTTCACCTCATAAAACCGCATTTTTACTGCTGATGTTATGTGAGGAGGCCGCATTGTGTTTATTGCCGCATTGTGTTCATTTCCCGTCATCCGATCTCCTTTAATGCACCAGCATGCTTGGCATGAACCTCAGGGCCGACATCGAGGCTCCTTGGCTTCGCCGTCCCGAATAACCGGCACATACCGATTGTCCAGGGTTGTGCTCTTCGGGCGGCCAATCGATCTTATCGGTTACCGTCTACGACACATGCTGCAGAAAATTTTGTTGATATCGAAGAACGTTTTTGAAGTGATTTTCTTTACCGCGTTAGCTGAAATCTCGAATGCGACAGAGAGTATTGGTCGGGCCCGGTTCGTGCAGAAGGTTCCCCATAGACTACTCATCGCATATGGTGTCGGATCCCCTGCGGTCGGAACCAGTTCTTTCATGGGCAGGTGCTGTGGTAATGTCGGGCAGGTGTCCATCGGGTTACACTGCCATGTTAGCAAAAGGATATATATCTTTCTCAGCAGGCCCTTTTGCGTGGAAACGAGCCCCTTGCTCCTCAAAGCAGGTCTGTCCTCCGGTTAATTTTCCTATGTTTTCCGGTGAAGCAGGGCATGAGATATCCATAGGTTCAATTTTTCGGAGCGTTTCGGGTAGAGAGTTATGGATCAGGGTTAAGTGTAGCCTTTTTTCGTGATGAGCAATTTGCCGTTGCGGAGTGAGTGCGAACGGAGTTATTGGCTTTGTATGGGTTGGCCTGCACGGTAAGTATCGATGACCCGATGGCGTCCTGCTCCCTGTTTTGAAAAACTCCGGGCAATGATGCGTCGATGCCGGATCCGGATTGCAGCTTGACGGATGCGTTGAGTAAATCGAAAAGACGCGCCTTTCCTGCATACTTCAGTGCATGAAGCGATAGAGATCGATGCCCTCATTCGAGTAAATCTTGTCCTTAGAGGAAAGTTGAAGCGTGATATACCGGATGTTTTCCTCTGTCGGGAGATAGGGCTGGTTATTCTCCGGATCAAATCCAGCGCTCTTCCCGTAGAGTAACCCACCTTTCCGGAACTGCTCATACGGAATAATAATGTATCCGCTCTTGCCCGATACCGTCAGATTATCCTGCATCCAGTGAAGGGTGTAATAAGGCAATCCCGGAATTTCCGGCTCGTACCTACCCTGCCTGGCGAAGAAACGGCTCGTATAGTAATCCGAGAACAGGGAAGAGTCCCCGGGTACCGTCTCCAGCACGTGGTTGAATCCGGCGATCTCATCCTGTTCGAAGGAGTACCGTTGGTACGACGGCTCATGCTTGACAAGCCCCAGGGAACCGATGCCGTAGAGAACAACCAGAGCAATCAGCAGTGTTCCAACCAGTTTTGGCGATATCTTCATAGTTGATAGATGTCTGGTGAGGATGTATATCCCAACGCCCATAACGATGGCAAGAAACGGCAGAAACAGAAATGCAAACCTGTCGATTCGGAGTATCTGCATAAACTGGAATACTACGGAAAGGATGTTCGGAACGTTCAGGAGGATCGCTATCATTCCGAAAATCCCGAATACTACTGAGTATCTCGGCTGCTGCTTCCATAGGAGATAAAGCATTCCCATCACGCCAAAAAATACAACAAACAACGTATCAAGGTTGTCCGTTAGGAAACTGAGACCCAGATTTACCACCCCGGATAGAATAATCGTTTGATACAGCGCCGGATCGACGCGTGGGAGTATCTGTTCAAAGAAAGAATAGGCAGTGAAGGTCCAGTAACAGGCAAACAGGGTGATGGGCACCATCAAGAGGATCAGGTTCACATGCCTTCTATCGTGAATGAATCTCTCGATACCAAAGAGGAGCCCGAGCAGGATGATGATCATCGGAGTGGAGATCTGGTGGACTAAAAGAATGAAGATGAGTACGACCACAACGCAGAATCTCTGGCCTGTGGACCTCGTGATGACACGTTCTGAGTTAGCCTTTGGTTTTTCCAGGGAATAAAGCAGGTACAGGAGGATGAGAAACCCGACATAGGCGAGGGTTCTGGTCACCATATATGTGCCGTAGTATATGACGTCGGCATTCATGGCATAGATAAGAGCAATCATAAGAGAGATCTGTTCATTGTGAAAGATGCCGTTGACCAGAAGATACAGGAACAACACTGTTGTAACGTAGATCAGGCAGGTGACGATGAACAGAGCGGTCTGAATATCCAGACCCAGGATTTGCGATGATAGGGACATAAATACGTGATACAGGGGGAAATAGGCATAATCTCCGAGCCCTCCTGAGATTACATGCCCGGAAAGGAGGGTTACGGCGGACATGTAGATGTGCGGCATTGTGTCCGTAGCCCCGAAGTACAGGGCTGATCTGAGTGTATAACTGTAAATCGTGACTGCAAGGACGAGCATGATCTCAAAGAGCACAACCGCAGGAAGTATCCTCCGTGATAAAGTCTGGAGAAATATTATAGCGTACGGGATAATCACCGCTCCAAGGCTCAATTTCGGTTCGACCGGGGCCGCGAACAGGAGCAGGATGGAAAACGTATAGGCTAGTAAAAAGAGTGTTACCGACGTCGAAGAGGAACAGGGGAACAACGTCACCTTCGTTAAGAGGTCGATATCGGTTTTCTTAATGAGAATGAATGCAGCGGATGCGATGAATACCGGTATTGCCATAATTGAGCCGTTGATCAGGTAGCCCGTCATGCCAAACATGTAGCAGGAGATTGCCCCTACGATGTAGGCAAACAACACCAGATATGGAAAAAAACAGGCCGTTCTCTCCAGTAACCGAATCTTCATTCCGGATCCTGTTCCTCTCTCTAGATGGTAGCGCCTTCAGCAGTCAACCATAATAAATTTCACCTTTCTTCCTGGAGGTGAGCCAAACACCCCGCGATGGATATGGATCTTTGGGGAGGTTGATCATCCGAGCGTGTCGTTCCATATATTTCCCCATGATATCCCCTCTATGTCCGCTCGCCGATCGCCTGTTTCCGCAACGAACGCGTAAATACCCGGCCTCATCCAGACGCCTTTCTCAATCGTTCCAATCTGGTTATCGGTGAGAGCGAGCTTGCCGTCGTCTTGAAAGAGATGGGGGAACAAGAGATCGCCCTGGAAATGAACCGGAAGTGCGCGGTCCCGGAAGACATGTAGCTCGAATTGGCCGATCATTACGGCGTGCCGCTTATCAGGGGGTCGGATCTTCACGCCGTGGAAGACCTTTCTGCCGTTTAAGTGGCTCTTGCGGTTGTGCTGAGCCGCGAGGTGTGGAATGTTACCTTCCGGTCGAGAGGTTGCAAGGGTCCGCGGGGACCGAGAGAACCCGGGTCTTCACCTGCGATGAGGGTACTTAAAAGCCCATTGCGACGGCCTTCACCGGCTATCCTGATTGGCCGATAGATGTACCCGGCATTATAGCGGCGACGAACGACCGTTCCAGAGTCGATTGTACAACCTGAAGTATTCCGGACCCACAGTATTAAATGTGAATTGAGCACTGAGAGTGAGTGCATCCTCCATCATCCTCCTGCACCTCTCGGGATCGGTCGCCAGATCTCGAAGGCTTGAGACGATCTCCTCTTCGGGGGTATACCGGTCAAACAGGAGCGAACATGAAGATACACTCTCAGGCGATTCAATGGATGCTCGCATTACCGGAATCGCCCCGCAACGGAGATACTCATACAACTTGTTTGGAGAACTTTTGATCCAGTACGTGGTCTCCGGGTCAATGAAGAGAAGACCGATGTGACAGTCCTCGGTGAGTCTCTGGGCCATGTTCCTGCCCACGTATCCCAGGTGAAAATGAAACCGCGTGCCGTATTTTTCCCGCAATGGTATCATCATCTGCTGTAACTCCTCATCATTACCGTAGGATGGTCCGCCGATGAAGAATGTGGTCTCTGGGATATGGGCCAGTATATCCGCGGCGATCTTCAGCATGAGCCGGACGTCCCGGTCATGTGGGTTGAGAGAGCCGATGTAAAGGAGATTAAATGCAGAGTTGTTCTCCGACATGAGAATCTTTTCACGGATACGTGCCTCATCGTATGTATCAGTAAGGGGAAAATTTGGGATATGCGTGTGTTCTGCTCTTGGAAAGAGCAACCTGGGATCCGATTCCCCCCCCAAACTGGCATGGGCGACTCCGTCGACCGCATCCTCTGCAAGAAGCTCGTACAATCTGTGGCGGGTTAGCGTTGGCAGTTGGGTTCTCTTATTGAATACTTCGTAAAACTCGTGCCTATCGTAGACAATCCTTGCGCTCTGGAAAAGTTTTCTCTTCATCATAGTTGCAATTTTCAGGAGGCAGGGGTCGTGGACGTGTAGTACCGCCGGGGCGGTTAGATCTACACCTAGTTCTTTCAATATCCATTTTATCCTGGAATAAAAACAGAAGGGGAGGAGATATTTCATATTAAATACACAGAAATTCAATGGACGCATATGGGAGGATGGAGGGGAGATCCTGAAACCTTTCTCGCCGTAGAGGGAGAAATGGCCTGACTCCAGGGTAGGATCGAAGAGACTGAAGTGCAGGCGAAAGACACGCTCGTTATTTTGCAGTAGATATCTTATGTGCCGACCAACGCGCCCATCTTCCGGAGGGTGTTCATCAAGGACGATGAAGTTCATCGACAGACCATTTCGCCTGCCCTATATATAGCTTAGGTGCCTTCCAGTTCTTTTACCCATTGTTGGGGTATCAGTTCTGCGTGTATAGCGTGTTAGGCGATAGAGTTCGCCTTATAACACTATAATGTCATCATGCACATCGGACAGAACTGCCTAAATGTGAGTGTTCACGGTGTTTCCGTCATCGGTGCACGGACGGCTGCAGATTCCCGGATCCGCGACACGACAAAAAAGGATGAGGGCCGTTACGACAGACTGGTCGAGATGATACGCTGGTTAAGCGTCGACAGGATCTGGCCGTTCGGTCCCTTGTTCTCACCGATGTACATGCGCGTGCTGAGTTGGCTGGTTGTAACGCCGGTTCGCCCGATTGGATCGCCGGTATACTTGATCCAGTTGTGGTCGATGTAGGCCCCTGTTTTGGGGATCCCCCGGACGGCAATACAGTAATCGGTTGTGCTGATAGCTTCGAACGTGTTGTGATGGATGATCAGCCTGTCGCCGGCGACGTTCCCGGATGCCGTACTTACTCCGTGCATGTCAACCACGTGCGCATTGTTACTCTTCGGGAAGTTGTACCCGAACAGGTTGTATCGCACCTCGTATCCGTTATTAACATGACCGTCACCCACGATTGCGTGCCGGCAGTAGTCGAAGTAATTCGCTTCGATCAGGGATGCTGAACCATTGGCCACAATGATGCCATATCCAAGACCGTTCATCTGGCAATGGTGTATGTTGTTGTGGTGGAAGTATCCGCCGCTCTTCATGTCGGATCCCCCTCCTGTGCCGTAGACCCCTATTCCGGCACCGCTCCAGCCCCAGATCTCACAGTTGTCAACTTCCGTTCGATAGGAGGCATAAATCCCAAGAGCTGGTGGATTCACATTCTCGGTTGTCATGTCCGGACCTTCCAGACGGATCCCGGTGATCCTGGTATTCTCCCCGCCTGTGACAAGCCCGGTCGGATACCGTGAGTTGGCCGCTCTCGTCAGAAAGATTTTTCCGCCGGGAGAAATTGGAGTTTCATTCCTGCAGGAGCCTTCGAGGATTGAGATGCACATTCCGCCTGATGCTGTCGGGTCCGGGAGTTTCCTCATCGGAGGCGATGTTAAGCCGGATTCCGCTTCCAACCATATGTGATCTTCTTTTTCATGTTCTTTTATGGCAGCATCGGGGACAAGGTCCGGATCTGCTGTAATAAAGAGTCTGTCGAGTTTCGATCCATTCTCCCGCCCCCGGATAACCAGGCAATGTTGCCCGGAAGACAGATTGTGGCTTCCTTCGCGATTCCAGCTCCAATTTGAACTACCTTCAAGGTTCCAATGTCGACTCTCCTTTTCATCCATTGAAACCCAGAGGGATTTGCCGTTCTCCCGGGGTGCAGAAGTAAGGCCCCAAAGGACGTAATTTCCTGGTTTACTGATGTTAAATGAATATGCCGCCGATCCGGCCGTGCTTCTGGCTCCCCTGTTGCTGGCAAGGGTTACACCGGCAGGGATGACAACTTCGGGTGTATCTGTAAGATCGATGTTGACCATTTCATCGATATATATCACATCTCCTTGCTCTGCGTTCTGAAGGGCAGTGAGCAGCTCATCTGCGGTTGTGACGGTATAGTTCACCGCTGGATCCGTCGGAGTGATTATATCATGATAGGCATACCCTCCGCCGATGGGGCTGCCGGTGGGATTCGATTCGGCACCAAACGTCGGGAGTTGGTTGAGTGCTGCAGATGCCAATGCCGAGTTAACCCTGAAGGGAAATGAGAGGGAATTCACGGGATCTGTCTTTTCCGGTTCAAGAGAATGCAGTGTGTTGCCGGCTCGCTCGCCAATAATCATGAACGGTATATTTTCTTGGGCACCAAAGGGATCAAAAAGGGAGTTTCTCAATTCCTGGATTCCGTGTTCTCCGCTCTTCATAAATGCATGATGATCATCTCCGACCGCTAGTTGAGTGAGCAGTGCTATGCTGAACAGAGTCAGAACAATGACCACTTTTTTGTGACACATCCATCTCGCGCCTTATACCTTCTGTTGTGAAAATGTTTTTGCTCCGGGTTTTTGGTCGGACAGGTGTCAGACCGGGGTACTATGGGTTCACGAGAAAGCGTACGACTGTGTAATGGTGTTCTTCACGCCATGTCTGTCGCGGCATATTGACGGTGTGGATTCCCGGATCCGCGACACGACAAAAAAAGGATGAGGGCCGTTACGACAGACTGGTCGAGATGATACGCTGGTTAAGCGTCGACAGGATCTGGCCGTTCGGTCCCTTGTTCTCACCGATGTACATGCGCGTGTTGAGTTGGCTGGTTGTAACGCCGGTTCGCCCGATTGGATCGCCGGTATACTTGATCCAGTTGTGGTCGATGTAGGCCCCTGTTTTGGGGATCCCCCGGACGGCAATACAGTAATCGGTTGTGCTGATAGCTTCGAACGTGTTGTGATGGATGATCAGCCTGTCGCCGGCGACGTTCCCGGATGCCGTACTTACTCCGTGCATGTCAACCACGTGTGCATTGTTACTCTTCGGGAAGTTGTACCCGAACAGGTTGTATCGCACCTCGTATCCGTTATCGACATGACCGTCACCCGCGATTGCGTGCCGGCAGTAGTCGAAGTAATTCGCTTCGATCAGGGATACTGCGCCATTGGCCACGACGATACCATACCCAACGCCAGATCTCTGACAGTGGTGTATGTTGTTGTGGTGGAAGTATCCGCCGTTCTTCATGTCGGATCCCCCTCCTGTGCCGTAGACCGCGATGCCGGCACCGCTCCAGCCCCAGATCTCACAGTTGTCAACTTCCATCTGGTAATTTGTCTGGATCCCGCACCTTAGATCCGAAGCACTCGTGGTCTTATCCGGCCCTTCAATACGCAGGCCGGTGAATTTCGTCCCGGCCCCGGAGGGTTTGAATAAGGGCGGCCAGTACTCGGAGGGGCGATTGTCATTGGCGAGCCTGTTCTGGAAGATCCGCCCGCCTGCAGCTCCATCCTCACCCCGGTTGCTCGCAATTGTCACCCCGGTCGGCACCCGGACGTTGAAGTAGCCGCTCATGTCGATGTTCGCGTTGCCTTCGACATAGATGATATCTCCGGAGCGTGCACTCTGCAGGGCAGAGAGGAGTTCGCTCCGCGTATCGACGATGAACTTCACGCGGGGGTCGTTCCGGCTGATGATGTCCGTATACCCGTCACCTCCGCCGATGGGGTTTCCGGTCGGGTTTGCACCCGCTCCATACTCATCGCCGGGAGTCGGCACTGGAGTCTGGGTCGGCTTTGGTGTCGCCGTTGCAGTGGGCGTCGGCGTCACGGTCGGCGTCGCTGTGGGCGTGGGTGTCGGTGCTTCGGTTGCAAACTCGACATACGCCATGTCAACCCAGCCGGTATCCATGGTTATCTGGATCGTGTGCTTACCGGCGGTGAGGGGTATCTGCACCGTGATGGGAGCAAACGTGTACCAGTCGCCCGTGTTGGGCGCGTCGACCGTAGCGACCTTCTTCCCGTCCACCAGAACCGAGAATGACTTCCCGTCTTCCGTAGTGCTGGTGTAGAACGTGGCAACATAGGTGCCGGATTCGGCTACCTGCACCTCGGAGAACTGGATCCATTCTCCGGCATAGGTGTGGGAAACAACCGGGACGTTGACGCCGCTCCGCTCACCGATATCGACGTCGGCGCTGTCGGTGCGGTATGCGTAACCGCCCTGGTTGCCTGCTTCGGTATCGTGATACGCAACACCTTCGCCTCCGAAGTCGAAGTCAACGAAGTTGATCCGGCCGGGCATCGCATGCGCCTTGTAGGGCTTCGGCACGTCGGAAGGATCTTCCGTCGGCGTGGGAGTCGGTGTCTGAGTCGGAGTCGGTGTCGATGCGGCCTTCGAGACCGTGATCTGCTCGCTGCAGACGTTGTTCGTCTCGTCGCTTTCGGCGATCCGGCCGGCATCGTCCACGGTGGCTTTCACGGTGTGCGTGCCTTCGACGGCCGTCCAGGTTGCACCGGCTGATCCGCCGCTCGCGGTCAGGGTGACCCAGGACCCGGGGGCGATCGATGCCGTGTGGGTGTCAGACCAGACGCTGGATCCGGCGCCGCCGTCATCGAACGTGAAGAGGACGCTGTGCTTCACACCCGCAGGTGTGGGGACGTCGCCCTGGTTCTTGATCGTAGCCTGGAGCGTCACTGGACTTCCCGATGTTGGCTTTTTCGGCTTCCAGGAGATATCAGTCACCACGAGGTCCGGCTTTTCGGAGGGAGCCGGGGTAGGATTGGATACTCTTACTTCAACGGGGCTGTTCAGAGCATAGGTTCCGGCCTGAATGACCACGCTGCCGTTACTGACGGCCTTCATTGCGGCCTGTATGACTTTACTGTCATCGATTCCTGCTGTTCCGTCGCTGATGATCTGTCCGTCGCTGCCTTCCGCAAGGACCTTCGTATCGTCGATGTATACCGCGACATCATACGAACCCTGGGGGGTCTGGTCCTGGGCTGCCAGTGCTGGTGCGGCCATAGCAAGCACCACGGACAATGTCAGTACCAGAAACTGGGTTTTTTTCATGCATCATCTCCGTAGAATGCCCTCTGGAGGCCGATGCAGCCCCAGAGGATTCATAGAGGGTAGCCCCTCAGTAGTATATTCTTAAGGTCTTATATTTATTTATTTCTTTATCAATATCGTTGATTCTATGGCACAAATAGTTTAAATTATCTATAATATTCTCGATTTTCACATAATGTTCTGCTTTAATAGAATTTACATTATCAACAATAATTATATATTACTCTTGGTGGTGCTGGTGACCGTGGCGTTACACACGTTTCTGGTGAGCTGGTGTTCTATACGACATTCCGCCTGCCGGACTTGTTATACTTCCAAAATGAGACGATATCCGCGTTTCCTTTGGCAAACCAATGTTCAGGGTGGATTGCAGGACTTTTGAGATCATCGCACTCCCCAAAAAATATATACTAAGCGGTGTGGCTTCTATCATCGAGTGCCTGCTGGAGAGTTGCTGCAAAGCAATGGTCAACATACGGGCACCGAATATCCCAAATCCGGTTAGATATTGTTCAGATGCGAAAAACTCAATACCACGCTATAACATGCATGCAGGGGGGTTGATTAGTATGTATCGCTTGATGCCGAACGATGTCGATTTTGTCCGTGGTTGCAGGGAACCCTTTGAAAGGAATTGCCTTTCCACCTGCAAACACATTGGCTGCATATACTCTCCGGGAAGCGATACACAGGAGCGAATCGGGGATGTAACCCCATACAGCATTCGTTTTTACCCCCGCCGTACTCTCCATACCCTGATACAGCGCAGGAAGTCGGATGTGGTTTCCTACTACGGCCTTCTATTCCTGGTACACCTGACCGGTTATCAGTCGTTTTTTGAGGAGGCTCTTCGATGAGGTTATCACCTGCACCTGCTCGAACCGTTGAACGAAATCGTTTTCATTCGGAAGACCCTTCCGGTAATCCGGCGAGGCACCCTTCTACCCGCACTGTTGTGGCTATGCCGGCCTACAATGAAGAGAGGTATATTGCCAAGACTGTTATGGGGGCCCGGCAGTATGCCGATATTGTCCTCGTGGTCGATGATGGATCGGAAGATGACACAGTGCCGATTGCCAGAGCGCTTGGTGCCCTCGTCATACAGCATGAGGTCAACCGCGGTTATGGCGGGGCTCTTCAGACAATCTTCGACACAGTGCGGAAAATCGGGGCGGACGAGCTTGTCATCATGGATTCCGATGGTCAGCATGATCCCCGGGACATCGAAAACCTCCTGAGGAAACTTCGCGAGGGGAACGATGTTGTCATAGGCTCCCGGTTTATCAAGGGCGCAAGAGGGGACATCCCGGCCTATCGAAGGGTCGGGATGAAGGTCCTCGATACCGCCACACAATACGCAAGTGATATGAATATTACCGATTCACAGAGTGGATTCCGGGCATACGGAAAACGAGCGATCCAAACAATCCAGCTCGGCGGGAACGATATGTCGGCAGGTTCGGAGATTCTCATTCAAATCGGCGCTCAGAATCTTAAAGTTGCGGAGGAACCTATTCGGGTTCGCTATGACATTGAGAACACTTCGTCACAAAATCCGTTCATTCACGGGTTGTCCGTTCTCAATGCAATTATCAAACTTGTCAGTTGCAAGAAGCCGATATGGTTCTTCGGCATGCCCGGACTGTTATTAACCATAGCCGGGGTTTTTGTGGGGTTCATGGCTTTTTCGGATTACTACATCACAGCAAGATTTCCATTTGCGTTCTCGATGGTCAGTGCTCTCACCCTCATCATGGGGATGCTCCTGATCACATCCGGTCTGATCCTCAACGCCCTGGTAGAGATTATGAAGGCATCGAAGAACCTGAAATCATCCGGTTCCCCTAAACAGGAGTCTCCACCATTGCATGCCGGGACGGATGAGAACCAATTTGAAAAGGTGACAGAAAGTCATGATCCTTGTCCCTATTGTCCGGCTGATCCGGAAGACTTTTCAAAGTACTGAGGTCTCCATGCAACGAAACGGCCTCACGCGAAAGACGCGAAGGAGCATTCGAGTTCGTCACTCCGCCCGCACGCTCGCCCCGGAGTTCCTCGCCCGCGTGAGCAGCACCGACCCCCCCTGCTCGCCGAGCACCTCCCTCGCCGCCCGGGTCACATCCTGCATCCCGGAATCCCCGACGGCGTAGACCGTCGGCCCGAACGAACTCAGGCCCGCTCCGGCGGCGCCGGCCTGCACCGTCGCCTCGAGGAGCGAGGAGATGACCGGGTGCTGCAGGCCCACCTCGACCTTCTTGAACCCGAGCGACTGTGTCCGGTTGATCGCCGAACCGAAGAGGTCGAGGTCGTGCTCGACGAGGCCCGGGATCATCCGCATGAGCACCTCGTGGCAGACCTCCCGGACTTCGTCGAGGGGAACCGGGCAGTGGGTGCGGAAGATATCGACCTCCCCTCTCCCGTGCGCTCCTGCGCCTACCTGCGGCGTGACGAGCAGGATGCGCCAGTCCTCCGGGAACCGGTGCCGGGCGAGAACCGGCGGGGGCGCGACGCCCCGCGACGCCGCCGAGGGGCGGAAATCATCTTTGCCCCCGGGAGAGCCGAACCGGTGCCCGCCGTCCAGGATGAACCCCCCCTGCTCGAACGCCGCCGTGCCGATGCCGGAGGTCCCGCCGCGCCCGACGACCTTCGCAAGATCGCATACGGAGACGTCCCGCTCGTAAAGCCGGCAGAGGGCGGCGGCCGTGGCGAGAGCAACCTGCGTCCCGCTCCCGAGCCCGGCGTGATGCCGTGCGGCGGCATGCAGGGCGATCTCCGCGCCCCCGGGAAGTCCGAGCGTCTCCTTCGCCGCCCGGGCCGCATCGGCAACCCTGCGGCGCGACTCCTCGTCGCCGCCGCGAACCTCGATCCCCGCGGCTTTCCGTGCATCGAGCACGCACCCCGGCTCGTCGAGGGTGACCCCGACCCCGCCGTCCACCCTGCCGGACGCGCCGTTCATGTCGAGCAGGGTGATGTGGATCCTTGATGGAGCATCGACGAGCACCCTGATCTCGTCGGTGAACGCCGTGCAGGGGAAGATCTCCTCGATGGCGATCAGCGGCTCTTCGCGGTGGATGATCCGGTACTTCCGCGAGAGCATCGGTTCGCACCGGTGGACGTTGAACGTCCGGGCAAGATCCGTGCCGGCACGGACGACGCGGGCGTCGGTGATCTCCCGGCGCGACTCTATCCGGTGGCGGCGGAGAATCCTCCCGATGGGAATATCGGCCCGCATGAGATCCTGCCTGAACTCCGGTTTAAGCCGCCGGAGCGGGGTGCAGGAGACCGCGTAGATGAGCACTTCTCCCGTTACGCCGTCTTTCAGTTCAACGACGCGGTAGTTGACCTCGTCGCCCTGCTCGATATCGAGTGCCGCCGCCGCCTCGGTATCGGCGCCGACGACGTCCTGTACCAGGGTGGTGATGGTGACGGGGTGGCCGGTCGCCATCTCGAGCAGGCCGGTCACCGACCCGTCGGTTCCGATGAGAACCTTCTGCATCGGGGAGAGCCTTCCCACGCCCTGCTCGATCTCCCGTATCTTCTCGACGATGCTGTCTGCCGTCAGGGGTTCCATATCCTTGGGTAGCGTTGTACATGGGGACTACAAAAAGGTGGTGCCAAAAGATCCGCCCTTCTCAGGGGCGGCTCACGGCGAAAAGAACAGGGAGAGGAAGTCCGGCGCTTCTATGAGCCCGAACGAGCCCTTTGCCGCCTCGCGCTCGGAGAACGCGGAGACGTCGTCCCTCCCCTTCCCGAGCACCGCGAACGGCACCGGGTCTGCTGTGTGGGTCTTATACCGGATCGGCGTCGGGTGGTCGGGGAGGACCGCGACGGTCGTGTCCGGGCGGTCGAGGACGATCCCGATCGCCTCGTCGAGCCGCTCGATCGCCCGCACCTTCTCCTCGACGCTCCCCATGTGCCCGGCCTCGTCGGGGGCCTCGACGTGCATGTAGACGAAGTCGAGGCGGTCGAGGGCGTCGACTGCGTACCGTGCCTTCGCCTCGTAGTCGGTGTCGATGAACCCGGTGGCGCCGGGAACGTGGATCACCTCCATCCCGGCGAGGCGGGCGATGCCGCCGAGAAGATCGACCGCGGAGATCACGCCGCCCACAAGGCCGTACTTCTCGCGGAAGGGCGCGAGCGACGGCTTCTTCCCGCCGCTCCACGGCCAGATATCGGTTGCAGCGGTCTTTCCGTCCTCGCGGCGGCGCCGGTTGACCGGATGATCGACAAAGACCTTGCGTGCCCGCTCCATGCAGTCGAGGAGGAGTTCGGCGTCGCCTCCGCGCGGGAGGAACTCTGTGACCGGCTGACCGACGATGTCGTGGGGCGGGGTGGTGACGGCGCCCCGCGCGCCGGGAACGGTCATCAGGTTCCGGTAGCTGATCCCCGGGTGGACCCGGACATCGCCGAGCGCGGCAGAGAGGCTGCGGAGGAGCTCGGCGCCCTCGGCACTCGAGATGTGCCCGGCGTTGAAGTCCTCCATCACGCCGTCGCGGATCGCGACCAGGTTGCACCGGTAGGCCATCTCGCCGTCCCCGAGATCGATGCCCATGCTGGCCGCCTCGAGCGGCCCCCTCCCGGTATAGGAGGTGCGGGGGTCGTAGCCAAGGATCGAGAGGTTCGCGACGTCGCTCCCCGGCTCGAATCCCCCCGGCACCGTCCGGAGCATCCCGCACCGCCCCTCGCGGGCGATCCTGTCCATATTCGGTATCTCTGCGTACTCGAGGGGTGTCCTGCCCCCCAGTTCGGCAAGCGGCTCGTCCGCCATGCCGTCCCCGAGAATGACGACGTACTTCATGTAAACCCTGTGCAAGTCCTGGTAATCCCTGATCCGGGGGCGGCGTGCCCCCTACCCGAGCATGGCGCGGACCGCTCTCCGGACGCTCTCTTCCGACGTGGTTCGGCACCGCCACCCGAGACCCTTGAGTTTCTCGACCGAGAGCTGCATCTTCGGCACGTCGCCGACCCAGCCGCGCGCTCCGCCGGTGAACCGGTAGCGGACGCCGGAGAGGCCCATCTCCTCCGTGACGATATCGGCGATCCTGACGACGTCGATCCAGTCCTCGGAACCGATGTTGAAGGTGTTCGCCGGATCGTGCGAGTGCTCGATCCCGAACTGCACGGCACGGACACACTCTCCGACCTCCAGGTAGGATTTCGTCTGCCTGCCGTCGCCGAGGATCTCGAGCTCCTGCGGGTTCTCGCGAAGTTTCCGGATGAAGTCGGTGATGACCCCATGCCCGCTCCGCTCGCCGATGATGTTTGCAAACCGGTAAACCCAGGACGTCATCTCAAACGAGTGGCAGTACGACGATATGAGCGCCTCGCAGGCGAGTTTCGTCGCACCGTAGACGGATATCGGTTCGAGCGGCGTATAGGTCTCCGGCGTGGGGATGACGGCGGCATCGCCGTAGACGGTCGAGGTCGAGGTGAAGACCAGTTCCGGAACGCCGTGCGCCCGCATCGCCTCGAGCACCCGGTGCGTCGCGACGATATTGTTCCTGATCTGGGAGTCCGGGGTCACGGCGCTCTGCCGGACGTCGGGGTCTGCGGCGAGATGGTAGACCCGGTCTGCGCCGGAAAATCGTTCCTGCCACCCGTCGTCGAGCAGGTTTTGCCTGACAAGGGCGACCCGCCCGGCTGCCGCGTGGTGCGCGAGGTTCGTCTCGGTGCCCGCACTGCAGTCGTCGATGACCAGCACGTCGTCTCCCGCCGCGACCAGCGCGTCGACGACGTGCGAACCGATGAACCCGGCACCGCCCGTTACGATAGAGAACATCATAGAGTAATCTCCCTCTCATGCTATAGGATTTACTTATGGGTGGAGCGGGGAGACGCCCTCTCTATCCGGCACGAGCGGGGGAGTTCAACCCGGAGAAAAGTTAATGTGCGCACGCCGTTCACTCCACGATCCGGTACCTTCGTTCGGGGCAGATTTTTCATGATTGCCTCCGACATATGATGAATCACAAGGAGTTGTCCGATTGAGAGAGGCATGCACCCATTGCAGATCCGGCCGGTTTTCCGTCGCCGTCAGCCTGCAGAGCCGAATTTTTGCGTTCGTCGATAGCCCGAGCGGAGCCGGACGATGAGCCTGCGCCCGGATGATATACGGGAACACGCCGGGATCTATCTCCGCGGCCTCGCGATGGGGGCCTGCGATATCAT
The DNA here is from genome assembly GCF_019669965.1 of Methanoculleus chikugoensis. Lineage (NCBI taxonomy): Archaea > Methanobacteriati > Methanobacteriota > Methanomicrobia > Methanomicrobiales > Methanomicrobiaceae > Methanoculleus > Methanoculleus chikugoensis. Next base: position 818,687 of record NZ_AP019781.1, read on the forward strand.
CCCCGGTGTCTCTGGGGGAACGATCGCCCTCATCACCGGGATATACGAGCGGCTGGTCGGAGCCATCGGCAGTGTCGACCCTGCCTCGGTAAAACACCTCGTCCGGGGGGACTTTGGGTCTCTCAGGGCAGACATCGAGAAGATCGATCTTCCGTTCATCGTCGTCCTCCTTGCCGGTATCGGCACCGCCTTCCTCCTGATGTCCGGGGTGATCCTTACCCTCCTCACCGACCACACGGTAGCGACCTACTCCTTCTTCCTCGGCCTGATCATTGCTTCTGCGGTCGCGATATTCTTTGAGATCCGCTCCCCGAACGCGGCCACCGTCGCCTACCTCGTCGTCGGGGCCGGCGCCGGCTACCTCCTCGGGGGCCTCGGGAGCTTCGACGCCGGCCACTCCCTGCCGGTCCTCTTCCTCACCGGGATGGTGGCTCTCTGCGCCATGATCCTCCCCGGGATATCGGGAGCCTACATGACCCTTGTTCTCAACCAGTACGAGTTCATGCTTGCGGCGCTCCGCGCATTCTTGCTTCCCGAGATCCTGGCCTACATCGCCGGCGGTGTTGCAGGCCTCCTCCTCTTCACGAAAGCCCTCAAGTACCTCCTCGCGACCTACCACGCGGCGATGCTCGCTCTGCTCACCGGCCTGATGCTCGGTTCGGCTCGGATGCTCTGGGATACAGGAGCCGCGGCCGGAGATATGGTGGGTGGCGGCTGGGTCTTCTTCCTTGCGGGACTTGCCGTCGTCGGCGCGTTTGAGTACGTAAAGAGGCGCTACCAGGTCGGCACGGCCTGATTTACGCCTCTTTGCATGGAGCGATCCAAAAACTTACTTCCCCCGGAGGGTGCAACGGAATATATCATGTTCATCGGCATCGACCACGGCACCACCGCGATGCGCTTCTCAAGCGGGGACGCGGAGTTCAAGATCTCCCGGGAAGAGGCGAGAGGCTTCTCGGCCGACGATCTTGCCCGACTCGCTCCGCTCGACGAGATCGAGGGTATTGCCGTCTGCTACTCGATGGGCGACGGCATCTCGGCCATCACCGGGATTGAACGAGTCAGGAACCGCGGTGTCATCTCACGGGAAGGTGCCGGCAAGCACATCGGCGGCGGCACCAGGGTCTACGACGCGATCGAGGAGAGCGGTCTTCCCGCCGTCGTCATCCCCGGGCTGCACCGCGCATCGCCGACCGACCCGCGGTTCAAGGCCTACTCCCACCAGTCGAGCCCCGAGAAGATCGGGATCCTGTATGAGGTCGTGCACGACCTCGGGGACGACGTCGTGGTCTGCGACGCGAGTTCGAACACCGTCACCCTCCTCGTGACCGCCGGAAGGATCACCGGTGCGTTCGACGCCTGCGTCTTCGCGCCCGGCACCCGGCACGGCGCCCTCGACGTGGATGCCATCCGCCGGATCGACCGGGGCGAGTCGACGGCAAACGACGCTTTTCTTCACGCAGGCGTGAATTACACGGTGCCTTCCGATCTGCGGACGGAGACGATGGCCATGTTTGCCGCGATGGAATGCGCCTCGATGCTTCTCCTCAACCCCGGTGCGAACGTCGCCCTCGCCGGCTCCATGGCGCCCGCCATCGCGCCGCGGGTGAAGAAACTCCTCTCCCGTAACGTCACCGTCTACGACGAGTGGTGCGCCTCCCGGGGGCTCGCCCGGATCGCCTGCGATGTCTTCTCGGGGGCAACCGATATCCTCGGGCTCGCGGTTGAGCGGTAGCCCCCGCCCGGGCAGACCGGCGGGGGCCGAACCTCCTGTTTCCTACTCTTTTAAGTGACGTGGTGTCGTATAGTGGATTGAATAGAGGAGAGGCCGGAACCATGCAGCAGGAATGCCCCAGTATCGCCGATCTCATGCTCCTGATGACGTCGCGTCTCGAAGAGACGGCGCGCACGCTGGATCAGGTAAATGCCGGCCGGCTTCTCGAAGAGATTCTCAGTGCAAAACGGATATATCTCGCGGGAGCCGGACGCTCCGGCCTTGTCGCGCGGGCGTTTGCCCAGCGGCTGATGCATCTCGGGTTCGAGAGTTACGTCATCGGTGAGACGATCACGCCCGCGTTCGGCCCGGAAGACGTCCTCGTCGCGTTCTCGGGTTCGGGAGAGACCCGGTCGGTCGTGGATGCGTGCGAGACCGCCCGGGAGATCGGGGGGAAGATCTGTCTCGTCACCTCGACGGCTGACTCGCGTATCGGCCGCATGGCAGATTGCGTCGTCGAGATCGGGAACAACCGGCTCAAAGATGCGGATATCCCGCACGACTTCGAGATCCGCCAGCTCACCGGACAGTACCGATCGGTCTCCGGATCGTTCGCCCCGCTCGGGACACTCTTCGAGACCGTGGCGCTGGTCTTTTCGGATGCGATCGTCTCGGCTCTCATGGAAGTCCGGCACTGCACCGCCGAGGATCTCAGAAGCCGCCTTGCAAACGTCCAGTGATCGGCGGCAGTCTCGTCTCCCGCGTCTCCTCATCCGGCACCGGCAAAAATTATCACCTCCGGGGGGCAACAGATGTTCCGGCCCGCCCTGTTGAGTGCCGGGTATTTATATTATTAATCATTAAGATTTAAAGGGGGTTTTTGTTTGAGAGAGTTACGCATTCACGGCAGGGGTGGTCAGGGTTCCGTGACCGCCGCCGAACTCATTGCTTACGCTGCATTTGAGGGAGGTGTCTTTTCCCAGGCATTCCCGGCCTTCGGTGTAGAGCGCCGGGGCGCCCCGGTTCAGGCGTTCGTCCGGTTCAGCGACGAGAAAGTACGGCTGCGCAGCCAGGTCTACGAACCCGATTACATCATCGTGCAGGACCCGACCCTGATCGGGGATGTCGACGTCTTCAACGGTATGAAAGCGGGCGGAATTGCCATCATCAACACCGAGAAGTCCGATTTCGATTCCCACGTTCCGGAGGGCGTGAAGGTCTACACCATCGATGCGACCACCATCGCGCTCGAAGAACTCGGTGTGCCCATCACCAATACAACCCTGATGGGCGCGTTTGCCGCTGCCACCGGCGAGATCAAGCTGGAGCCGCTGGAGCATGCATTGCGGAGCCGGTTCTCCGGGAGCATGGCCGACAAAAACGTCAGGGCGGCGGAACGCGCGTACAACCAGATCGGGGGTGCCGCATAATGGCGCTACGGGTCGGCTGTGTCGCGCCGCCGGGGAAAGCGCTTGACAACAAGACGGGCGCCTGGCGGGTCTTCAAACCGGTCTTTGATCCCGAGACATGCAGCCGGTGCGGCATGTGCGCCCTGGTATGTCCGGAAGGGTGCGTCCGCGAGACCGAGGAGGGCACGTTCGAGCCCGATCTCGACTACTGCAAGGGCTGCGGCATCTGCGTAGAGATCTGCCCGAAGAAAAGCATCCGGATGGAAAAGGAGGAGAAATAATGCTGGAGTTTATGGAAGGGTCGCATGCGGTGGCCGAGATCGTGAAACGCTGCCGCCCGCAGGTGATCGCAGCCTACCCGATCACGCCGCAGACGCACATCGTCGAAGACCTCGCCCAGATGGTGGCGAACTGCGAGATCGATGCCGAGTACATCACGGTCGAGAGCGAGTTCTCGGCCCTCTCCGCCTGCCTCGGTGCGAGTGCGGCGGGCTCCCGGGTCTATTCGGCGACGACGTCCCAGGGGCTTGCCCTGATGTTCGAGGTCTGCTTCAACGTGGCGGGGATGCGCCAGCCGATCGTGATGACGATCGCGAACCGCTCGCTCGGCGCGCCGCTCTCGATCTGGAACGACCAGCAGGACTCGATATCGCTGCGTGACTCGGGGTGGCTGCAGTTCTACGCCGAGGACAACCAGGAGACCGCCGATCTCCACCTGATCGCCTACAAGGTCTGTGAAGATCACGACATCCTCCTTCCGGCGTTCGTCTGCTTCGACGGCTTCATCCTCACGCACACCTTCGAGCCGGTCGCTCTTCCCACCCAGGAAGAGGTGGACGCCTATCTGCCGGCCTTTAACCCGTACCAGCGGCTGGACGCGGAAAATCCGCTGAGTTTCGGGATGTATGCGACGCCCGAGTACTACACCGAATTCCGCTACGAAGTCGACCGGGCGATGCAGCGTGCCAAACAGGCATTCGTCAAGGCCGGGCGCGAGTTCGGCGAGCAGTTCGGGCGGGACTACTCCGCGCTCGTCGAGGGCTACCGGCTCGAGGACGCCGATACCGCGCTCGTTGCGATGGGCTCCATCTGCGGCACTGCAAAAGACGCCATCGACGAGATGCGCGAGCACGGACGAAAGGTCGGGCTCTTAAAGATCCGGATGTTCCGGCCGTTCCCGGCTCAGGAGATTGCGGATGCCTTGAAGGGTGTCTCGACGGTCGCGGTGCTCGACAAGAACATATCGCTCGGCAACGGCGGGGCGGTCGGCACCGAGGTGAAGGCGGCGCTCTACGGCTCCGGCATCTCCGTGTACGACTACATCATCGCCCTCGGGGGGCGCGACGTGCGCAAACGGGACATCGCCGCAGTCGTCGATCTCGCCGAGAAAGGAGAAGGAGATATGTTCTATGGACTACGGACGGAGGTGCTCTGAATGGCCGAAGTAGAGGGAGGAGGGTGCGAGCTCTTCTCGGCCGGGCACCGGGCGTGCGGAGGGTGCGGCCCGGCGCTTGCGGCCCGGCTCCTCCTCAAGGCGACCGGAAAGAACGTCATCATCGCTGCCGCGACGGGGTGTATGGAGGTCTTCTCGACGCCCTACCCGGAGACGGCCTGGGGCGTCCCCTGGATCCACTCGCTCTTCGAGAACCCTGCAGCGGTTGCGTCGGGCATCGAGGCCGCGCTGAAGCGGCAGGGACGAACGGAGAAGGTCGTCTGCATCGGGGGCGACGGGTCCACGCTCGATATCGGGGTGCTCTGTATCAGCGGCGCCTTCGAGCGCGGTCATGACATCACCTACATCTGCTACGACAACGAGGCCTACATGAACACGGGTATCCAGCGGTCGGGCGCGACACCCTACGGTGCGAGCACCACGACGAGCCCGGCCGGGTCGTGTTCGCTCGGCAACCCGCGCCCGAAGAAGGACATGCCCGCGATCCTCGCCGCACACGGCGCGCCCTACGTCGCGACCGCCTCGATCGCCTACCCGAACGACTTCGTGCAGAAGGTCGAGCGGGCGATCAACACCCCCGGCCCCTGCTACATCCAGGTGCACACCCCCTGCTGCACGGGATGGGGCTTTGAGTCCGGCGAGACGCTCAACATGGCTAAACTCGCCATCGAGACCGGTCTCTGGGTGAACTACGAGATGGTCGACGGCCGGGTGGAGAAGGCGAAGAAGGTACGGCGGAAACCCGTCGAGGAGTACCTCGCAAAGCAGAAGCGGTTCCGGCACCTCTTCAAGCCCGCCCGCCGGGACGACGTGATCGCGCAGATTCAGGCGATCGCCGACTCCAACGCCGAGCGGTTCGGGATCGACATCAAGCGAAAAGAATCGTCAGAATAAAGTACAGCCCGAAGAGAACCATGGCGAGTCCGCTCGCCTGCACCACTTTTTTGTAATGGGGGCCGAGAACGTTCGCTCCCCGCGCGACTGCGAAGGCAAGGAGCCCGAGCCAGACGATATCCGCGCCGATATGCCCGACGTAGAACTCGACGAACGCCGGGTGGAGCGCGAGAAACCCGACGCCGAACGTGAGCCACCAGACCCACCAGTAGGGGTTGCCGAGCGTGCAGGCCAGCCCGAGGGCAACCGGTGCCCGGGTCTCCTCCTTCACGATGACACTCTCTCCCGCACGGAGGAACTGCACGATGCCGAACGCGATCAGAATACCTGAGCCGAGAAGGGCGATGAGGTCGATGTGCGGAACGTCGCGCACGCCGAAGGCTATGGCCGCGACCATGGCGGCTTCGGGGATGCCGTGCCCCGCGACCAGCCCTGTGACGAACCGCCCGGGCTGCCGCGACCCGAGGCCGAGAACCGAAGCGGTCATGGGGCCGGGCGAGGCGGCCCCGGAGAACCCGATCAGGAACGATGCGGCGACGATCTCGATCATTCGCCCTCCTTCCTCCGCGAGATGACGAGGGGAAGGATCAGGACGAGCGCGACCGCGAGCCAGATGGTGCCGAAGGTGGTGAGCAGGATCTCGCGCTCGGGTGTGTAGAAGCGGACCTCCACGACGCGTATCCCGTCCCAGGCGACCTCCGTTGTCCCGTTCGGCCCGGTGGAGATCACGGCGCCGGGGCTGACCATGCCGATGAGCGGGTTTCTGACGTCGAAGCCCCCGGGCAGGTCGACGGTCACGGCATACGGTGTATCGAAGGCCGCGACAAGGCGGTTATCCCTCACGGGAGCCCGGTAGGTTATCGTGTAGTTCCCTTCCGGGAAGGTGATGACGCCCCTTCCCGCGTCCTGGTACTCGACCGGGCCCGCGGGACCGAGCACCTTGAGATCCTCGACCTGGAGCGGAACCCGCTCCCCGAGCATTCCCGGTGTCCAGAAGGTGTGTTCGCTCCCCGTGACCGTGATCGAGGCCTCGTAGGCGGTGCCGTCGGGGAGCACCCGGACGGCGGCCTCCTGTGCCGTCGCCGGAGCAGCGATCAGGATCAGCGCAAGGCAGAGAGCAGCGAGGGCAGATCCGCGTCGATCTCGGTGGGGGGCTCGCATTGTCGCACCACTGTTTCGGGATCTTTCAAGAGATGACCGGTCACCACGCAGACGATCCGCTCATCCTTATCGATCAGGCCGAGTTCGGCAAGTTTCCGTATTCCGGCGACCGAGGCTGCCGAGGCGGGTTCGACCCCGATCCCCTCCTTCCTCGCAAGATCGCGCTGCATGGCAAGGATCTCCTCGTCGGTCACGGATGCCGCCGTCCCGCCCGTCGCCCGGATGGCGACGAGCGCCTTCTCCGCGTTCACCGGAGCGCCGATCCGTATCGCGGTCGCGATGGTCTCGGGCGCGGACTCCGGGACCAGCACATCGAGGTTCCGCTCTATCGCTCTCACCACGGGTGCGGAGCCGGCAGCCTGGATGCCGGTCATCATCGGCAGCCGGTCGATGAACCCGAGGGCCTCAAGTTCCCGAAGCCCTTTGTAGACCGCGGAGATGTTGCCCGCGTTCCCGACCGGGAGAACCATCCGGTCGGGCACCTCGCCGCCGAGCTGGTCGATCGCCTCGAACCCGATCGTCTTCTGTCCCTCAAGCCGGTAGGGGTTGACCGAGTTCAGGAGATAGAGGCCGTGGGTGATGCAGAGTTCGTGTACCATCTCGAGCGCCCGATCGAAGTTGCCGCGGATGGAGATGACCCGGGCGCCGTGCATCAGCGCCTGGGCAACCTTCCCGAGAGCGACTTTTCCTGCGGGCAGGAGAACGACGCAGGGGACGCCGGCCTTCGCTGCGTAGGCGGCCAGGCTTGCGGAGGTGTTCCCGGTGCTCGCGCAGGCGACGCTCGTCATCCCGAGTTCGCAGGCCATGCTGACGCCCACGGTCATGCCGCGGTCCTTGAACGAACCGGTCGGGTTCATCCCCTCGTGTTTTGCGTAGAGTTCGGGGAGGCCCAGTTCCTTGCCGATGGTTTTCAGGTGGTAGAGCGGGGTGCCTCCTTCCTGGAGGGAGACCGGTTCGCCCCGAACCGGGAGGAGTTCACGGTAGCGCCAGACGGAGAGGGGGCGCCGGTTCCATTCGTCACGTGAGACGTCGATGCCGTCCATGTCGTATTCGACGGTCAGCAGGTGTCCGCAGCGGTTGCACGTATAGATGATCTGGTCCGGTGAGTAGATTGCACCACAATGAACGCAGACGAGACGGTACATAGTAGAGGATCGTTGGTCGCGCGGATACGTATAGATATGCCATGGTTCCGGGAAGGTTCGGCTTACTGCCGCCGCTCGGGCCGGACGCGGGAGACGAGCATGAAGAGCAGCCAGAGGACGGGGGCGGCGACGAGCGCGAGGGATCCGAGTTCCTCGACCGGGATGTCGGTCACGAACGGCGCGACGGAGAACCCGGCCGCCGCTATGACGAGTACGATGGTGAAGGCTGCAGGGCGCACCTCAAAGGATCCCCGGCTCCGGACACGCCCGGCCACCCGCCGCCGGGAGAAGGGATAGAGCCAGGCGACCCCGGCCGGGGTGCAGGTGTCCTCCACGAGGTGAAGAATGCACCCTGCAAAGAACGCGCACCCGAACGCCGGAAGGAGCGCGAGGGAACTCCCGAGCCAGGTGAGGATGAGCGCCAGGTAACCGGAGAGGACGAGCGCTGTCAGCGCGACGCCCGAGAACGAGTGGAGCAGCCCGCGGTGCCTGTGCCGGTAACTCTTCCGGAGGAGGAGCATGAAGACGAGGGAGAGCGGGTAGTAAATGAGATACCTGATGGTATAGCCGAAGACCGGAAGCACCACGGCAAAACCGTTTACGACCTGCCCTCTCTTCCCTTTCGCACCGGCAATTCTCCCGTTGAATATCGCCGCATCGACGGCGTCTGCGTCCGGGGCAAGCGATCCGACGAAAACACCGAAGAGGAGGACGGCGATCACAGGCGGGTCGATGGTGGTGGCCCAGGGAGCGATAAGGAGCGCTGCCGTGGCGAGACTGAGCGATACGTGCTGGTCACCCCGCATGGGAAATCTCTAAAATTTAGAGAGCAGTCTGTGATAAAGGTCACTTCTGCGGTCTGAAAGTGAAGGAAGTGTGGATTGTGCCTCATGAACCGCCGCCGGATCGACCTCGACGGTGAGGGCCTCTTCTCCGGCCCCGCACCGGCCGATGACGGTGCCGTCCGGATCGGCGGCGAGCGACCCCCCGCAGCAGGGCGCGCCCGGCCGGCCGGCCGTGTTGATCCCGGCCACGTAATACCGGTTCTCGAGAGCCCGTGCGGGGAGCAGGGTCTCCCAGTGAGAGAGCCGGGAGCAGGGCCATGCCGCCGGGACCAGCATGCACTCGACACCGGCTATGGCGTAGATCCGGAAGAGTTCCGGAAACCGCAGGTCGTAGCAGACGGCAATCCCGAACTTCGTCCCGTCGACGGTGAACGTGGCGATCCGGTCGCCTGCGGTGTAGTATCGATCCTCCCCCTCGGGAGAGAAGAGGTGGATCTTCGCGTAGGCGGCGAGGAGTTCTCCGTCTTTATCGAGCACCACGACGGTGTTTTTCGGGAGACATCCTTCTCCCGCCTCGACGATCGACCCTGCGACCGCGATACCGTTCTCCTGTGCTATCCGCGAAAACGCAACAGTGAGCGGGCCGTCCAGGGGTTCGCCGGAGCCCGGCGGGATCTTCGGCGACCATCCGGTTACGAACTGCTCGGGAAAACAGATGAGCGATGCTCCCGCCGCTCCGGCCTCCCCGGCCATCCGGCCGGCCGCCTCGAGCATCTCCGCAGGGCTGCCGCGGCCTCCGGTGATCTGGGCAAGCGTTATCTTCGTCATTCTTGAGACGGGCTCGCGTCCCGGCCCCGGCAGGAGAAGATGAGCATGGCGGCGCCGAGGACGACGAGCACGGCGAGCGCCACCATGACGTACGGGGCGAACGGGATAGCGACAGCGAACATCTGCGCCGCGATCAGGATCCCGCCTGCAATGATGCAGGTGCTGATCAGGGCGGCTCCGGGAAACGTAAGATCGTGTGTCATGCAATACCTCCGGTGAGTATGGGGAAGGCGGTTCTGATGCCGATGATGATGAACTGGACTGCGATCGCGATGAGGAGCATCCCCATCAACCGGTTGACGGCGCGGTATTCCCGCTGGCCGATGCGCCGGACGATGATGTCGGCATTCCGCATCATATAGTAGGTGATCCAGATGGCCGTAACGGCAGCGAGCGGCACGACGGCGATTGCGGCAATGTTCATGCCCGTCGCGCCGTTTGTGGCCATCGCCTCGTTCATCAGCACGATTACGGAGGTGATGGCACCGGGCCCCGCGATCATCGGGATTGCGAGCGGCATGACGGCGATGTCGTCTGCGTCCTGCCCTTCGTACTTCTCGGTAGCCGTCATCTTCGTCCGGGAAGTCTTGGCGTAGACCATGTCCATGCCTATGCCGAAGAGGAGGATTCCGCCTGCGATGCGGAATGCCTCGATGGAGATGCCGAAGAGCTGCAGGATCCAGCCCCCTGCAAAGGTGAAGAGCAGCAGGGTGATCAGGGCGAAACGGGTTGCGTCACGGGCGACCCTGAGTTTGGCTGCCTGGTCCATTGTGCCGGTGAGGGAGACGAAGATCAGGGTTGCTGCAAGCGGGTTCACTACGATGAGGATCGAAGAGAAACTCAGCAGCACAAAACTCAGGAGATCCACCATTTATAGTCTGATATTTGGTTGGTTCGATATTAGCACTTGTGGTTTTGGGGGAGGAAGGCCGATCTGTTGCTCCGGAAATCCTCTTTTGTGAAGAATTTTTCCAACGAAGGGGGCCGGCGGTGCGGGGTTATTCTTTCGAGGGCTTTTTTCGTGGTCCGGGTGGTTTGTGGTGTGATGGGAGGTGGTTGATATTCAACGGCCACAACGAGGAAGAAGCCCGGCGCGGTGGACTGTGAGGACTGCGTACCTGACGATTTTCTTTGGTTGCGTCTGGCACGGATTTCATGGAGATATCGCCATTGGGGGTGGGGCTGACGGGGAGGGGGCGTGCCCCCTCCCCTGTCTCTCCCTCATATGTCTATCTGCAACCCCCACCCCGCCCGGCCTCCGGCCTCCTCATTCGCACCTACGGTGCTTAAACTCCTGCTGTTCCAGCAGTCGTTCCCCGCCCCAAGGGGCGGGGGCAGTGCGTGGCGATAGCCACAGTAAAGCCGTGCACGGGCTGCGTGAGGTGCGATGGTTCGTAAGTGCAACTGCCGTCCCGGCAGGGGTTTAAGCATAGAATGGTGCGAGGGTGCGAGTCTTTTCCGGTTCACTGTGTCGTGGTTTCTCCCACTATGGCGGTTTCGCATTTCGTCATGCGCGCTTGCATTCGCAACATGAAGATTACGAATCTTCACCCCCAGATGAGAAGCACCCCCGGTATCGAGATGACTCTGATCACCTGAGGAGCGCCCACAGCAAAATCCCCGCGCACCGCTACGCAACAAAATCTCCAAGAAAAAGAAACGGCTCCCGCCGGACTCCGGCGGCTCTGCCGTTTACTCGTAGAGAACGGGCTCGTCGATCCGGGAGTAATCGACCAGTTCGCCCGGTGCGAAGTGAATGCCGAGTTCGCGGGCGGCGCTCTCGGGGGAGTCGGAAGCGTGGATCACGTTCCGCCCGATATCGAGCGCGAAGTCGCCGCGGATTGAACCGGGTTCGGCCTCCGCGGGGTTGGTGGCGCCGACCATCCTGCGGACGACCGCGGCGACGCCCTTCCCCTCCCAGGCCATCAGGAAGCAGGGTCCGCTCATGATGTAGGCCTTAAGGCCCGGGAAGAAGGGCTTCTCCAGGTGTTCGCGGTACTGCTCGACGACCCGCTCCTCGGGGAGGAGTTCGAGTTTCGCCCCGACGAGTTTGAGGCCCTTCGCCTCGAACCGGGAGACGATCTCCCCGACGAGCCCGCGCTGGACGCCGTCGGGTTTGACCATCACGAAGGTGCGGTCCATGCCGATCACTCTTTACCGCGGGCTTTCCGTCCGGCCGCAGTCCACTCGACGCGGCGCGGCACCCGGCCGAGCCTGTAGTTGTTCTGGCACTTGGTGCTGCAGAAGTAGTAGATGGTTCCGTCCTTCTTGACGAACATCTTGCCGGTTCCGGGTTCCAGAACCTCTCCACAGAACGTGCAGACGTACTTGTCGACCATGGTTACCGCCTCGAGAGTTTCTTCGCTTCACGTTCGGTCTCGAGCAGCGAAAGGATGTCTCCCTCCCTGATCGGGCCCACCGTGTTGCGGGTGATGATCCGCCCCTTGTTCGGACCGTCGAGAACCCGGCACTTGACCTGCTGGGCTTCGCCATGCATCCCGGTCATGCCGATGATCTCGATAACTTCTGCGGGCGTTCCGTCGTTTGCCATGATTTATCCCTCACTCTCTCAGTGCAGCAATCTGCTTCGCGATCTCCTCGACGAGGTCCTTTGCCTTGCCGGACTTGACGATCGCGGCGGCTGCCGAGCCGACCTCGAGGCCGCTCGCGGAGCCGATGTCGTTCTGCTTGGAGATGTAGACGAACGGGATCTGCTTCTCCTCGCAGAGCAGCGGCAGATGCATCACAATTTCTTCTGGCTCAACGTCCGCACCAATGAGAACCAGCTGGGCAATGTTCCGCTCGACTGCTTTCGTTGCCTCGTTGGACCCCTTCTTCACCTTGCCGGTGTCTCTTGCGATCTCAAGGGCTTCAAGGGCCTTATTCTGGATCTCTTCCGGAATCTCGAATTTTACGTATGCCTTTGCCATAACTCACCTCTTTCGGGTGCAGCCCTCTGCTGCTCCGTCATCATTCATCAGTAGCGTAGCTGATCGAATGCGCTGTATTATGTCAATAAGAGGAGTGATAAAGGTTTGTCATTCTCCTCCCTTTTCAGGGGTAGGATTCCGCTGTTTTCGCACCGGCCCGCATGGACGTCGTCGCAGACGGTTTATGCAGGGATCCGGTAGATCTGGACTCCCTGCGCGTCGTAGATGAGTTCGAGCGCATCCGTCGGGATCGAGACGGCATAGCGTTCGCGCTCTGCCGCACCCACGTAGAGCAGGGTGGCGTCGTACGCCCGCGCAAGATCGACGGTCCGGCCGGGCTGCTCGTAGATCGCCCGCACGTCGGCGCTTCGCTCGCTGATGCGGCCCTCGTCGCCCCGCCACATGTACTCGTGGAAGGGCATCCCGATGACGGCCGGGATTCCGGTGAACGACGAGACCCGTGAGTAGTAGGTGTAGTCGCCGCCCTCCGCCTCGACGATGACGTGGTCGCCGGGGAGGGTTCGGAGGAACGCGATCGCCGCCGCGTCTCCGGGATGCGAACCTTCGAGGTATGCCGCCCCGTCGAGAGTATGGCTCCCGTAGCCGAAGTCGACGTTGATCGCGAAGGGCGCGGCGAGGAGGAGCACGGCGGCCAGCACCGGGAGTGCCTTCTCCATCCGGGCGGAAACGTGCCGGTCGATCCCGGCGCCCCGGAGCCACTCCCCGACGACGGCGAGGCTTGCCGTCCCCATCAGGAACCACGCGGGAAGGTAGAACTTGAAGACCGTGTTCATACGGAAGTAGGTCTCTCCCATGTTGTCCACGAGGTAGATGAGTTCGGTGACGAGGACGATCGCAAGCCCGAGCATGGCAAGCGTATCGATGGCCGAAAAGCGGCGGCGGGCGGCGAGGTAGACCAGCGGAACGGCGGCGATGGCCGCTGCCGGGTAGCCGGCGAGCACGAACGGGACCGCGGCGAGCAGGAGGTAGGGGCGCCTCCGGATATCCGGAGCGCAGTACGCGATCAGCACCGCGAGAAAGAACCCGTGAACCAGGAGAAACTCCACCGGTGCGGAGGGCGTGGGGACGATCGCAACTCCCGCGACGCCGGGGCTGTTGAGCTGCAGGTAGAACGGGAGATACGTCAGGATCGCGAGCGGCGGCACCGTTGCAAGCACCATCCAGGACTTCAGGCTGTCCGGTCGAAGATTCCCGTAGCGCCACCATATCAGGAGGCCGAAGACCAGCGTGACCGGGGCATAGACCAGCACGTCCCAGGAGTTGAACCCGGGCATCGACCCGAGGGAGAGGGCGGCGAGCCCGCAAAGGAGCGCCCGCCCCCGCATGGAGAGCGTTCCCCACCGCAGGTAGGCGAAGACCAGGAGAAAGAGCAGGAACCCCTGGTTGAAGAAACTCATGACGTGCGGGTGCACGTCGCCCCAGAGCATCGAGAAGATGGGGTACTCGTTGATGGTGTTCTCGATCGTCCGGGTGCTCCCCCAGAGGACGTCGAACCAGGCGTCCCCGATCAGGATATGATAGATTGCCGAAAGGTTCGGGAGGAAGAGCGCAACCACCGGGAGCCACCGGTAACGGTCGAGGAGGAGGTGTCCGAGGGCGTAGAACGCAACGACGGCAAGACCGAGCACCGTCGGGAGTACGAGGTTGAAGGCGACCGTAGAAGGCACGCCGGATACAAGCCCGAGCGCTCCCCCCGTCCAGTAGCCGAGGTAGTAGTAGACGTCCAGCGTCCCTCCCGCGTACCAGGGATCGAGCGGCGGGACGGCGGGCGCCCGCATGATCGAGGCGAGGATCGCATGGTCCATGAACTTCTCGGCGTAGGAGATGCTCGGGTTGATCCAGCGCACCTCGAGCATGAAGAGGAAGGGGAGCAGGAAGGCGAGGTCCCAGGTGAGCGCCGACCGCAGCCGCTCCCGCGTGAAGAACCGGCGCGACCCTGCGTACGCGATTGCGACCGCAAACGGCAGAATGGCGAGCACGATCGGAAGGCCCGTCAGTCCCAGGTACCACGTACCGAGCGTGAAGAGGAGGATCGATGCCGGGTATGCCGCGGCTGCCGAGAGGTTGCCGAGGGTGCGGTCGAGTGCCGGCCAGACGGCGAGATGAAGCATCTTGACGACGAGAAGCCAGAGCAGCACGGGAACGATAAACTCAACCGCCAAACGTATCCTCCGTCTCGATCTCCCTGTTGAATGCTCTTTTCAAGAGATTCATCGACCAGTCGCCGAAGTAGTAGATCGACCCGACGCCCCCGACGAGCGTGACCAGGTTCTTGATCAGGTGGTCGATGACCGCTATCAGCGTTGCCGTGGCCGCCGGGGTTCCCGCGATCCCGAACGTCAGAGCAAGCGCGAGTTCGTAAGTGCCCACTCCTCCCGGGGTGATCGGAACAGCCTTGACGAGGTTGCCGATGACGATCGCGAGGACGACGATGCCGAATGGAACCGGCGCCTGGAACATCAGGACGACCGCGTAGCAGACCAGCACATCGACGAGCCATATCAGGAGCGATGAGCCGCTGAGCACGGCGAGGGCCCGGGGATTGAGGGAGGCCCGTTTCACTTCGTCGAGCATCCTCTGGATGGCGGCGATAATCCGGTTCCCCGACTCTATCCTGCCCGACCGGAGAAGCACGGCGAAGAAGACGCCTCCTGCGGCGAGGGGGACGACGATGACCGTGATGAACCAGTCGGGTACGTCGAGTACCGCGAGGACGAACGGGAGCGCGACGGCACCGAGCACCGCGACCATCAGGATATCGAAGACACGCTCGACGACGAGGGACGAGAACCCCTGCGAGTAGGTGGCGTCATCCTCGTGCTTCAGGATGAGCATCCGCACGAAATCGCCGAGACGCGCAGGGACGATGAGGTTCGCCGTCTGGGAGATGAAGATGCAGGCGGTCGAGAACCAGAGGCCTTTCCTGATGTCGAGCCCCTGCAGGATGAACCGGTACCGGTACCCCCGGAGGATCCAGGCAGTGACGCAGATCCCGACGGCGGCAAAGAGGAACGGCAGCACCGCATGTTCGAGCGTCAGCAGGAGGTCGTCCCATACGCGGTAGAGCATGTAGGCGACGATTCCGACCGCGATCAGGGTGGGGATGACGACAGCGCTAATTTTTTTCCACATGGAGGCGCCACCAGAGGCGAAGAATCGCCGATCCCATCTCAACTACGTCTTTCCTCCGTACCGTCGTCCCCTCGCCCTGCCGCCATTGCACGGGGAACTCCTGTATCCGGTAGCCGTTCTTCTGCGCCCGAACCAGCACCTCGGTGTCCCAGAACCAGTGATCTGCGGTCACCGACGGGATCAGGGAGAGAAGGCGGTCACGCCGGAACGCCTTGAACCCGCACTGGTGATCGCAGAGCGAACTTCCGAGGATCGTCCTGACGAGCGTGTTGTAGCCGCGGCTCGCGATCTCCCGCCCGCCGCTCCGTACGATGACGCTCTCGGGAAGGAGGCGGGAGCCCGTTGCAATGTCGTTGCCGTTGCGGATGGCGTCAACCAGTTCGGGGAGGTGCCGCATGTCGGTCGCGAGATCCACGTCGTAGTAGCAGACGATCGATCCCAACGCCCCGGAAAATGCACGGTTGAGCGCCCGTCCCCGCCCGAGCCGCTCGTCGGAATGGAGCAGGCGGATACGGGGATCGTTAGCCTCGCGCTCCCTGACGAACTCGGTGCTCCCGTCGGTGCTCCCGTCCTCGGCGACGATCAACTCGAACCTCCCCGGAGCGATCGCCTCCAATGTTTCGAGCGACTGTGGTATGGCGGTTCTGAGCGCTAAAAGATCGTTGTAGACCGGAAGAACGGCGCTCACCTCGATCTCACGCATCCGGATACCTCGCGAGAACCCTCTTTGCTACTTCCTGCCCGGCAACGACCGAACCGTTCATGCTCCGCTCCGGGTAGTTCGGAGGGCTGAACATCCCGGCGAGGAAGAGTCCGTGCTCTTCGTAGTCGGGCAGGCGGTTGCGGAGCCCCGTCGTGTAGACCGGGCCGGCATACGGGTCGACCGCGAGCCGGTGCCAGTGCACTTCGTCCTCGTCGACGGAGAACCGGCGGCAGAAGTCGGCAAGCATCGACTGCTCGAATCCCTCCGGGAGCCTGCCGGTGAAGTAGGATGCAAGGTAGACGATATGCTCGCCGTACCACTCGAACGGAGCGAAGTTGGTGTGCGAGACCACCGCACCGTAAGGAGCCGCATCCTTCATGTTCAGCCAGTATATGCCGTCGGTCACGTCCCTGTCGAGTGCGAGGGTCATGCAGGCGGCGCCCTGATAGGGTATTTCGGCGATATCGAGACCGGCAAGGTCTGCAGTCACCTGCGGGGGGAGCGTCGATACGACGGCGTCATACGATCTTCCGTTGACGACCCATTCGCTCCCCTCCCGCTGGATCTCCTCGACGGGAGTGTCCGGCAGGATCGAGGCGCCCCGTCGTGTCGCCTCTTCTTCGAGCCGCGCAACGAAGTGCCGGAAACCCCCTTTCAGGTATCCCAGGCGCTCACCCCCGGCACCCCGGTCGGATCTGATGGCGATACGGGATATGAGCCAGGCGGCGGAGACCTCACCGGAGCGGTCGCCGAACTTGCTCTTTAAGAGCGGCTCGAAGAACGAGGAGTATATCCCGGAACCGAGGTTATCCAGGATGAAATCCTTGGCCGTGATCCCGTCGAGCGCCGAGACGTCCAACCGGCGGGAGCGCAGCGTCAGCAGCCCGAGGCGGGCCTTTTCCATGAGAGTGAGATGGGGGTAGCGCAGGATCTCGGTCGGGGTGGTGAGCGGGTGGATGGTTCCGTCGACGTAGTAGCCGGTGGAACCTCGAAGCCATACCAGTCGATCCGCCACCTGCAGCGTATCGAAGAGGTCGAGCAGGGCGGCATCGCCGGCGAAACAATGGTGGTAATACTCTTCGATCCAGTAATCGCCGATCCGGTACGAACCGAGGCAGCCGCCCGGAACGGGCCTTTGCTCAAAGAGATCTACCTGGTGTGTCCCGGCGAGTTCGAGAGCCGAGACCAGACCGGACAGACCTCCCCCCACAACGCAGATCTTCATCATTTATCCCTACGTATGAAAATTATAAGAACACTTTTGGGTTATATTGTATGCATGGTCTTTATACATAAGCGTGGATATAATTAATTAGTCATTATGAGGGTGTGAAGCTGAATGAGGGTCTTCTTCATAGGATTCGGTCAGGCTGGGGGCAAAATTGTCGATATGTTCATCGAACAGGACAAACGAATGCAGACCCAGAATTTCAGGGGGATTGCCGTAAATACGGCGCGTACCGACCTGATGGGGCTGAAAAACATCGAACTTAAAGATCGGCTCCTGATCGGACAGACCGTGGTGAAAGGCCATGGTGTCGGGACCGACAACGTGACCGGTGCGCGGGTGACCGCCGATGAGATTGATGCTATTATCAACGCCATCGATTCGCGCGGTACGCACGACATCGATGCCTTTGTCATCATCGCCGGCCTCGGCGGCGGAACCGGCTCAGGGGGTTCGCCGGTCCTCGCCCGCCACTTAAAGCGCATCTACCGGGAACCGGTCTATGCGATCGGCATCCTGCCTGCCCCCGAGGAAGGCCGACTCTATTCCTACAATGCAGCGCGTTCCCTGAGCACCCTGGTGAACGAGGCGGATAATACCTTCATCTTCGACAATAGTGCCTGGAAGAATGAAGGAGAGAGCGTCAAGGATGCGTATAACCGGCTGAACGACGAGATCGTCCGCCGGTTCGGAGTGCTTTTCCGTGCAGGCGAGGTCGGCAAGGCCGGCGTCGGCGAGATGGTTGTGGATTCGAGCGAGGTCATCAACACTCTCCGGGGTGGCGGCATCAGTTCTGTCGGATACGCCATCAGCGAGAAGATCAGCCCCCGTACGAAGCAGAGCCAGGGGCTCCTCTCCGGCCTGGTGCGCAAGAAGGAGAAGACCGAGGAAGTCCTGACCGGCGAGGACAAGTCGGCGAAGATCATCGCTCTTGTTCGGCGTGCCATGCTCGGGCGTCTCACCCTGCCGTGCGACTACTCGACGGCCGAGCGCGGTCTCGTCCTTCTCGCGGGACCGCCGGATGAGATGGATAGGAAGGGCGTCGAGAAGTCGAAGAGCTGGGTGGAGGAGAATATCGCCGGCGTCGAGGTGCGTGGCGGGGATTACCCGGTGCAGAGCGACTACATCGCCGCGGTGGTGGTTCTCGCGACGATCGGGAACGCTCCCCGGATCACCGAACTTCTTGAGATTGCCAAGTCCACGAAGGAAGATGTCCTCAAGTCTAAGGAAAAACGCTCGACCATGTTTGACGACGGCATAGAGCCGCTGTTCGAGTGAGGATGCGCTATGAAAGCAAACATCAGCAGATGGTTCATTCTCCTGCTGGCACTGGTCTGTGTCGCGCAGGCAGCATCGGCGTTCGACGTCAAGACCGAGACCGTCAACCCCGCAAGCGGCGCTCTCGAACCCGGTCAGCAGGTGACCGCGCGCTACGTGCTCACCTATGATATGCTCACCGATGGCGGGAACGACGAGTCATTCGAGTTCAGCACCGGGCTGCAGAACCCTGTCTGGGACTTCATCGTCTACCGCGACGGGGTCGCCATCTACACCACCAAGAAGACCGGGTACTACCCGGTTCTGACGGAGTTCGAGATCTCCTATGGTAAGGGCGATATCGAGCTGGATGCCCAGGTGCGGGGCGTTGTCCCTTCGACCGGGGGCTTAAAGGTTCTGGTGACCAAGATCGAGCACCTGCGGGACAAAGATGTGAAGGACACTCACTCCGTGACCCGCGACGTCGTGAATTCGGCCCAGGTCGAGGGTTCTCTTGCCGCCCAGCAGCAGCGCCTCAAAGACCTGAAGGCCGATCTCGATGAGAAATCCGCACAGGGCGTGGATGTCGCCGCCGTCCAGGCCAGGTACAACGCCGCGAGCCAGGCGCTCACCAGCGCCGGGTCTGCAGGCCCGTCGCAGGCGGCGAGTTACATCGCCACCGCAAAGAAAGATATCGACGAGGGGATTGCGCTCCTCGATAAGGCATGGGCCGAGAAATCAGTCGCCGACACCGGCGCGGCGATCGAGTCCCTCGACGGGATGATCACCTACTTCGTCGAGAACCGTTCCATGAGTGCCGATCCGCAGGTGGTCGCCATCATGACCAAGCGGGAGAGCGCCGTCCAGTTCTACTCCCAGGCACAGGACAACCTGAACGGCAAGAACTATCCGCTGGCGCGGTCGAAGGCAGGGGACGGCCTGAATAAGGCGAACGAGGCTCTGGCCGATGCGAATGCGCTCAAGGAGAAGATCGGCGAAGGATTCAATCTTGGAGGTAACCTCCTCCTCTACATTGGCATCGGGGTCATCATCGTCCTTATCGTCGCAGGCGTCGTGATATACCGGAAGAAGACCGGCTGGGACGAACTCGGATAGCCCTGACACCCGCCCTCTTTTCGCACCCTCATCTTTTGTACCTGTTCTCCGGCGTGAGTAGCGTCCAACGCTCCTGGTAAAGTCCATTGACCCTACTGCTTGTTGTCATCTAAAACCCCAGTACTTCGCTAAAACGGTTGAGGTAATCTTCAAGAGGTCAAACCATCGACCTCCCTTCGCGTTCTTCGCGGCTTCGCGTGAAGCCATATTGCTATCTTTGCCCATTTAACTCGCGCGAAGAACGCGAAGCCGCGAAGGGGAGTTGCAGGTGATTATACCGAACTTCGCGCTCTTCGCACCTGCGGTGCTCAAGCTCCGGGCGTTCCGCCCATCGCTCTTCGCGGCTTCGCGTGAGTATTCAGTACAAGGGAGTGATAGAGCCTCACGCGAAGGACGCGAAGCGCGAGAATCCGAGTCTTGAGAACTCCGGGAGATTTTGAGGAGAAGAAGGAGATGTGGGGAACCTAGATCTTCTACCGCTGAACCGAAAAAGGGGTGTCAGGCAGTCGTCCCTGCGGGAACCTTCGAGAAGACCTCGAGGTTCCTGCTCCCCACCTTTCCGTCCCGCAGGAAGTAATACTCAAGCAGCCTGTCCTTATTCTCTTCGTACGAGAACCAGTAGTTCAGCCGATAAGTCTCCTTCACGTAGCCTTCGAGAGTCGGGTAGGTATCGGCATCGTGGGTGATCACGAGATCGAAGTCTCCTCCGTATATCGTCTGCTCGCTCACCTTCTGGCTGTAATACGCGAGTTTCGAGGCGCGGTCGCCCCGGTAGTACCAGGGCAGCGGCCAGTAGGAGTCGGTCGCAACCGCCACCTTATCCGCGGCATCGATCTTCGCAAAGACCTCCCGCAGGTCTTCGGAGTTCTGCACCTGCACGATGGGCTCGTTGATATCCGCCGGGGTGTACGCCACGTGGAACGTCATGACGATCAGGAAGACGCTTGCCGCGACGGCGATGACCGCCTTCTTCGTGGTCATCGCATAGACCGCGACGAAGATCATGGGCAGGAGTTGGTGGAGGATCAGCCATGGCACCTTCTCGCCGATGTAGGCGTAGGCTGTAATCGAGAGGAGCATCCAGAAGATGGCGAACCGCGCAAACTCTTTCTGCCGGTCGACCGGTTGGATTTCACCGGTGCCTGAGAGGATCTCGCGGAGCCGGTCCCTCCAGCCCGGTGCCTGAAGGGTGGGCGGGGCTGTAACTCCGGCGGCCTCGTCCGCTGCTTCTTCACCGGGGAGCTCTGCCGGACGCTCTCCCCTCTCTCTCCGGCGGGTGATAATCCCGCGGATATCGATGAACTGCAACGTCCCGACCACGGCGAGGATCAGGATCGGCACCTCGTAGAGGATGAAGAGCAGGATGTAGAAGTACGGCGGCCCTCCGAGACGTTGCATCTGATGCATGGCGGTCCAGTGCTCGATGGCCCGGAGCCACCAGGTCACGATCATCTCCGGATGGGCGCCGAACGAAGAGTAGAAGGCCGCCATGATCCCGAAGACAACGAGGGCGACGAGCGCGAGATCCCGAACCCAGCGCTTCGGGAGCCGAACCTTTCTCGTCCAGACCAGGTAAAGGAGGTATGTCCCGAAGATCAGGATGACGATCGGCATGTTCTCCATCGTGGATATCCCGAGGCCGATCACCGTCCCGGCGATGAGTGCATACCGCATCTGCCCTCGCTCGAAGTAGTAAAGGAGAGCGACGAGGAGCACCATCGTGAAGAAGATGATGAAGGGATCGTCACGGAGGAACCGTGAGAAGTAGACCATGTTCGGCGATATGGCGATGAAGAGCGCCGCTACCAGGGTCTGCTTCTTGTCGAGGTACCCGAGCTTGTAGATCGGGTAGAGCAACGGGACAAGCAGGGTGCCGAGCAGTGCCGGGACGAGCCTGCCCACGAGGTCGGAGTCACCGAGGAGTGCAAACATCCCGGCCGTGACGTAGTAACGCAACGGCCCGTGGTACATGGGGTCGTAGATGTAGGCCCCCTCGGTCAGGAGTTTGTATGAGAACCACGCGTGAATAGCCTCGTCGTGGTGGTAGAGTTTCAGATCTAGAAAGTAAAAACGAAGAATAATTGTGGCCAGAAGTATGAGGAGAAAAAGCCCCTCGAACGGGAGTCGTTCACGGAACCTTGCCGCGAACACGGCGGCCTTCACGCCGCACTCACCTCAGCTCTCCAGCACAATCTCAATGCCGATGTCTTTTGGAACCTGAATGCGCATCAGCTGGCGTAGCGCACGCTCGTCGGCATCGATGTCGATGAGCCTCTTGTGCACCCGCATCTGCCAGCGATCCCAGGTTGCGGTACCTTCGCCGTCAGGGCTCTTCCTGGTGGGGACCACGAGTTTCTTCGTGGGCAGCGGGATCGGACCTGCCAGATTGACGCCGGTACGCTCTGCTATCTCTTTGATCCGGTCGCAGACCATCTCGATTTTTTCGAAATCAGTTCCGGAAAGACGTATTCTGGCCTTCTGCATGTTAACCACCAAAAAATTATAGGTATCTTCTTATCTCATCTGCTTGGGTGTGATGTCCATGCACACGCCTGCCGCAATGGTGGATCCCATATCACGGACCGCGAACCGCCCAAGCTGCGGGATCTCCTTGACCTTCTCGATGACCATGGGCTGGGTGGGCCGGATCTTGACGATTGCAGCGTCGCCGGTCTTGAGGAACGTGGGGTTCTCTTCCTTGACCTGGCCGGTCCGCGGGTCGAGTTTCTTCATGAGCTCAACGAAGGAGCATGCGATCTGGGCGGTGTGGCAGTGGAAGACCGGGGTGTAACCGACGGTCAGGGCGCTGGGGTGGTGGAGCACGACGATCTGAGCGATGAACTCCTCTGCAACGGTCGGGGGTACGTCGGCGGGACCGCAGACGTCGCCACGGCGGATGTCGCCCTTGCCGATACCGCGGACGTTGAACCCGACGTTGTCGCCCGGAAGTGCCTGCGGGATCTCCTCGTGGTGCATCTCGATGGACTTGATCTCACCCTCTTTGTTCGCGGGCATGAAGCTGACCTTCATTCCCTTCTTCATGATACCGGTCTCGACACGGCCGACGGGGACGGTCCCGATACCGGAGATGGAGTAGACGTCCTGGATGGGGAGACGCATGGGCAGGTTCGTGGGCTTCTCGGGTTCGGTGAGCGCGTTGAGTGCGTCGAGCACCGTCGGGCCCTTGTACCAGGGAGTGTTCTCGCTGAGCTTCCCGATGTTGTCGCCGACGAACGAGCTCATCGGGATGAAGCTGATGGCGTCGGGCTTGTAACCGACCATCTTGAGCAGCTGGGAGAGCTGTTCCTTGACCTCGTTGAAGCGCTTCTCGTCGTACTTGACGACGTCCATCTTGTTGACGCCGATGATCAGCTGGTTGATGCCGAGCGTACGGGAGAGGAAGACGTGCTCCTTGGTCTGCTCCATCACGCCGTCGGGTGCGGCGACGACCAGCAGCGCGGCGTCTGCCTGGGATGCGCCCGTGATCATGTTCTTGACGAAGTCACGGTGGCCGGGGCAGTCCACGACGGTGAAGTAGTACTTGTCCGTGTCGAACCGCTTGTGGGCGATATCGATGGTGATACCACGCTCACGCTCTTCCTTGAGGCTGTCCATCACCCAGGCGAACTCGAAGGAGCCCTTGCCTTTGGATTCGGCCTCCTTCCTGAACGACTCGATGATGTGAGGCGGTACCGCTCCGGTCTCAAAGAGCAACCGACCGACGGTGGTAGACTTCCCGTGGTCGATGTGTCCGATTACTGCTAAATTCATGTGGGGCTTCTCAGCTGCCATAGTTTGTATCCTCCACTCAATAGGCGTGTCAGCTCGAACAGCCTGCTTATGCGAGTATCTTATACGTAGGACGTCTTCCATATAAAGCATTTCTATGCGCGCCAGTAGCGCGCACGCTTCAAAAAACCCCGGTAATCGACAGAATCTTATTCTCGGGAAATCTACGTTCCTCGTACCATGAAGATACTTGAGTTTCACCGTGACGATGGAAGTGACCGGGTGAAGGTAGCATGCGCAGATCGCGAGGTCTCGGTTCACTCCCACTGTGGCTACTGCAGGCACTGTGCGGGTGTCCGGGTGGGCAAGCGGACGATCCCGACGCCGCAGCGCCAGGCTTTCTCCGGCGTTCAGCAAGGTGGAAATCCGGACGAGAACCTGCTCAACGCAGCCATGATGTTCAATACCCTTGTCCGGGACGGCACTGCTATCGAGTGCGATGATGACGCGGGCGAAGGGTTCGCTTCAATGTACCGCCGGTAGATCCCGGTGCCGGTTCTTCACCGGGGCGGTCATCGGCCTGTTACCGCCTCCGGCGCCGGCGCACGGGGCTATCCTTCACTCCTCCTCGGCAGGGTCGTTCTGCCCGAACTCTCTTCGGATCCCTTCTGCGAACCTGTCGTACCCGATCTCGTCCATCTGATCCGCGAGAAGCCGGCCGCTCCATGCGGTGCGGTAGACCCAGTAGACGATGCGGTCGACGACCTCGACGACCTCTTCTTCCGTCTCAACGGTGACGAGTTCTTTTCCCGTAGTGGGAGAGGCTCCGCGCCGGCCGCCGACCATGATCTGGTAGTGGGCGTACTCGGACTTCAGGAGGTGGTAGGGACAGGAGTGGATGCATATCCCGCACTGGACGCATTTGCTCTCGTCGAGAACCGATATGCCGTTCTTCAGTTTTATGGCGCATTCCCTGCAGTACTCCACGCAGGTGCCGCACCCCGTGCAGAGCCCCGGAGTGCGCAACGGCCGGATCCTGCCGATGATCCCGATGTCGTTGAGGAGCGGGCTGTTGCACATATGGGTGCAGCCGGAGATGGCGATGCGGAGCCGGATCGGGAGTTCTTTCCCGAAGACCCGCTCGTCGATCTTCCGGGCAAGGTCGATCGTCTCGCAGTTGGCGTACTTGCATCGCTCCGTGCCCGGACAGGCCATGACGTTGACGACTTCGTTCTGTTCCGCCCCGATGGGCGTCCCGTTCTTCTCGAGGGCTTTTGCGATCTTTGCGAGGTTGTCGGGGTTCACGTGCGGGATCTCCACGGTCTGGCGCATGGTGAGGTGGAGCGAGCCGTCACCGTACTTCTCGCTGATTTTTCCGAGTTGCTTGACCTGCGCCGCGGAGAGAACTCCTGCCGGAATCCGCAGCCGTACCGTCGCATAGTCTGCGTTTCGCTCGGTGATGATCCCTCCCCGGGAGTAGAGGGTATGGTCCTGTATCATTCTACAGTAGTAGCGGCCGCCGGGATAAAAAAGGTGATTACAGGAGGGCGAGGAGGAGAATGATCCCTGCCCGAACGATCTCGTTCGTCGCGCCGACGACGTCGCCGTTGACGCCGCAAAAAAGCCGTCGGGAGAGAGCGAGCATCAGTGCGGCGATGACGACCGTAGCGGCGAGGGCGAGCGCGATATTCGCCCGCGGCACCGGCAGCAGGAAGAGCGGCAGTGCGAGCAGGAAGGCCGGGACGACGAACCACGGTTTTGCAAACCCGTGGAGGTAGGAGTGAATCCCCTCCCGGAACGGCGCGCCGAGCGTGGTGAGCCAGGACATCGCGACCTTTGCGCAGACTTCGGCGATGAGGATGGCCGCCGGGAGGTGCGCGGCGGCCTGGAGCCCGGCGAACGCGAGAAGCGTGACGACGATCCCCGCCGCGACCGCTCCGGCGCCGGTCGTCCGGTCGGTCATGGCCGCGACCCTCTTCTCCCGGCTGCCGTGGGCCATAAGCCCGTCGCCGAAGTCCAGCAGGCCGTCGAAGTGGTTGCACCCGGAGAGGACGAGCACCGTCGCGAGAGCGACGACCGCACCCACTACGGGGGACGCTATCCAGCAGGTAATTCCGGCCGCTATCCCGCCGATGACGTACCCGGCGAGCGGGTAGAGGTAGGAGCGGCGGGCAAAGTGCTCGAACTCGACCGGTCTCCCGAGGGGGAGGGAGGTGCAGAACTGCAGGAGGGCGAGGACCGACTTCACACCGATCCCATCGACTCGCTGTAAAGGCGCGACGTGCAGCCCGCGATCAGCCCGGCGACGGCGTCGTCGAGGAACGGCCCGAGGTTGCCCAGGATCCCCGGTTTCTTCTGGTCGTAGCGGGTGAACTCAAACCGCGCATAGGTCCCCCCGATCACCTCGGCGATGGCCATCCCGATGATCTCGTCGGAGAGGAGGAAGACCGGGTCGTCGGCGATCTCGGAGTCTTTCCGCTTTACGTAGAGTTCGTCCTCGAGCAGGAGGGCGCCGAGGAGGAGCGATGAAATGTTTGGGTCCTCCAGTGCCTTCCCGATCTTTGCGTCAAGCCTGCGCGCGGCCTCATCCGCCTCTATCCCGTGGGGAACGTAGAGTTCCATCGCGGCAGCGACGATATCTCCCCTTACGATGCCCTTCTCTTCCAGTCTGCGCTCTATCTCGAACATTATTCAAGTATTAGGGTAGGGGAGGTATTTTGGAGTTTGGTATTAGCGATGGGCGCTCGCACCGTCCGGTTCGAGCAGCCGGAGCTGGAGCGGAGCACCGGGTGCGACCGCGACGCTCCGCCACACCCGGCCACTGCGCGCCCCCTCCACGCTCACGTCCGACCCCTGCCTTCCTCCCGCACGCCCCGACGGCAACCTCTTCTATTCTGCGGCGCCTACCCTGTAATAATGTCTCATCCCTTCCTCTCAGAAGACCTGCAGATAAGGCCCGAGCGCCCGATGCTGGCACTCGTCCTCGGCAACACCATGCTCTCCACCGTCCCCGGCGTGTCGGGCGCAGGGCCGACCCCCGAAAAGACCCTGCTGACACCGAACCTGGACGCGGAGCTCGTCACGACCGGCGCGATCACGAGTGTCGCGGCCCGGCCGAACACCCCCACGGGGTGCCCGACGCCGGCGAGCATCACCCGGTCGATGGTGGAACTGACCGGGCTATGCCCCGTCATCATCAACGCGGGGCTCGCCCATACTCCCACCGTCCCCTGCCTTGACGTCTACGGGAGCCCCGGCGGCGATCCGAGAACGGAGGACGCAGTGCCGGAGGCGGCTGCCCTCTTCGAGCGGGGGGAGATGGTCGGCAGGCTTCTTGCTCAGTACAGCGACTTTTTGATGCTCGGGGAGTGCGTCCCCGGCGGCACCACCACCGCCCTCTGCGTTCTGCGGGCGCTCGGCTACGACGCCTCGGTCAGCAGCGCGTTTGCGAAGAACCCCCTCGGCCTGAAAGACACCATCTGCCGGGAAGCGCTCGCCCGGATCGACGCGACGGGTGCGAGAGGGCCTCTCGCGATCCTGCGTGCTGCGGGCGACCCTATGATGCCGGTTGCGGCGGGGATCGCGAGCACCTATACCGGCGACATCCTCTTTGCGGGCGGAACCCAGATGCTTGCCGTTGCGGCCGTCCTGAAAGCGCTCGGGAAACGGGTGCCGCACCTCGCGACGACGGTCTACGTCAGGGACGATCCGTCCGCCGGATTCGTCCGGTCGGTTGCCGATGTCGGCACCGCCGCATACTACGTCGACCCGAACTTCGCCGAGATCGGCCACGTCGGGCTCGCCCGCTACTGCATCGGCGAGGTCAAGGAGGGTATGGGGGCCGGAGGAGCCCTGACGCTCGCCTACCTCATGGGTCACGAGCCCGAAGAGATCTCCCGAAAAGTCTTCGATTTCGTCAGGAAGTACTCCTGAGGGAAGGACTATTTACCCTTTTACATCCATCTATAAGCAATGCTTCCACTCTATGTGGTCAACAATTACGGGCAGTTCAATCATCTGATCCTCCGGACGCTCCGTGACATGGAGATCGAAGCCACGATGATCTCAAATGAGACGCCGCCGGCCGAGGTCGCCCGGGGCTGCCGGGGAGTCATCCTCGGTGGCGGCCCGACCCTTGCGCGTGCCGGCGTCGCCTCTGCCTACATTGACCTCGGTCTCCCCGTCCTCGGGATCTGTCTTGGGCTGCACATCATGGCGACGGCCCGTGGGGGCGCGATCCGCCGGGGTGCGAGCGGCGGGTTCGGTGCCGTCGAGGTCGAGATCCTCGAACAGAGTTCCCTTCTCCAGGGCTACCCCGACCGGATACGGGTATGGGCATCGCACGCGGACGAGGTCTCGGTTGTGCCGGAAGGGTTTGTCCGGCTTGCAGGATCGTCCATCTGCGACGTGGAAGCGATCGCATCTCCCGGTGAACACCTCTACGGGATCCAGTGGCACCCGGAGGTCAGCCATACCGTCAACGGAAGGCTTCTCTTTGAGAATTTTGACAGGATATGCTCGGAGTAGATGACGTTGCGGCTCAACTCGGGTCGATTGGATTCCGTTGCAGGGGATGCGGCGGCTGCTGCCGGCGGGTCGCGGAGGACTCGAACCTCGTGCTGGTGAGTCCTGCCGAGGTCCGGGCAATCATGGCGGCGACCGGTATGGCCTGGGACGAGGTTGCCGAGCCCTATCCCGACTTCATCGGTGCCGATGGCGGCGGGGAGTACACTCTTGCATGGTGCCTCAGGCGAACGGTCGATGCCTGCATCTTCCTCCGGGACGGGCGGTGCTCGATCTATGCTCACCGCCCCTGGATCTGCCGCACCTATCCGTTCATGCTGGTGGACGACGACCTCGCGGTATCGGAGTGTCCCGGCCTCGGTGCGCGGTTCTCCCCCTGCGATGCGCGCGATGCGGCGACCGACCTCTGCAGGCGGCAGGCCGCCGAGACGGTGGAGGAGGCCGGTATCCGCGCCGTCTTCCATGAAGCGGTGGTGCCGCCGGGGAAGCGCGCCGTGATCGACAGCGAGGGCGTGAAGGTGCTCCATGACTGAGATCCGTCTCGTCGGGACGGCCCACGTCTCGCAGAAGAGCGTTGAGGAGGTTCGATCCGCCATCGAAGAGTTCCAGCCCGATATCGTCGGCGTCGAGCTTGACCGGGGAAGATTCATATCGCTCACCCAGGAGACGGCCGAACCCTCGGTGGCGGAGATCCTGAAAGGCGGGAACTTCGGCCAGCTCCTCGTTCAGTGGGTGCTCACCTACATCCAGCAACGAATCGGCGCAGAAACCGGCGTGAAGCCCGGTGCCGAGATGATCGCCGCCATCGAGGAGGCTGAAGCACACCAGAAGCCTGTGGCGCTCATCGACCGGGATATCCGGATCACGCTTGCCCGGTTCTGGGGCAAGATGGGTATCTGGGAGAAGATCAAACTCGTCGGAGCCCTGATCTACTCGCTTGTGAGCGTCGAGGGCGAGAAGATCGATGTTGACGAGTTCACGGACCAGGACGTCGTGAGCGCCGCGATGGAGGAGTTCCGGAAGTTCTCTCCCCGGGGCGCCCAGGCCCTGATCGACGAACGGGACGCCTATCTGGCCCACCAGGTCCTGATGCTCACCGGCCGGTACGAGCGGGTACTTGTCGTCGTCGGCGCCGGGCATATCCAGGGCGTGCAACGCTACCTGGACGCCCCGGAGATGTTGCCGCCGCTCCCGACCCTGACCGCCGGGGTGAAGAGTCTGCCGTGGGCGAAGATCATCGGGGCTGCCGTCACCCTCCTCTTCCTCCTCCTGATCGCCGCGATAGCGTTCTCGGGCGTGGGGATTGACGTCCTGCTGACCGCTCTCCTCTACTGGATCGTGATCAACGGCGTCCTGAGCGCCGTATTCGCGCTTGCAGCCGGCGGACACCCTCTCTCGGCTGCCACGGCGTTTGCGGTCTCCTGGCTGACGTCGCTCAACCCGCTGCTTGCGGCAGGATGGTTCGCCGCCATCGTCGAGGCAAAGATTCGCAAACCTGCTATCGGGGATTTCCGGCAGATCATCGCTGCCGAGACCTTCTCGGAGATGCGGCGGATCCCGCTCTTCCGGGTAGTGCTGGTTGCAGCTCTCACGAACGTGGGGAGCACGCTCGGGACAATCACGTACTTCCTGTTCATCTTCCCGATCCTTGGGGTCGATCCGATGGTGGTCATCACCGACGGCTTCTCGAACATGCTCCAGATGATACTGGGCCTCTTCTAGGGCGGCCTTTCTGCTGGAGCCCTCCCCTCATCCGTTTCCCCAAGGTATTTAGGCCGGGAGTGCCCACCATCGTTGCATGAGTCCGATTGGTGGAACGGTCAATCTCGGTGTCACCGTGATACGGAGCAGGCACAGCGTGCGGAAGTACAAGGACAATCCCATTGAGGAGAAGATCATCAAAGACGCCCTGGACTGCGCGCGCCTTGCTCCGACCGCACGAAACGAGCAGCCCTGGCTTTTCGGGACGGTCCAGAGCCGCGAGACGCTGCGGGCGATTGCCGATCTCGCCGAGAACGCCAGGTTTATCGCCGATGCGCCGATCTGTTTCGTCGTCTTCGGGAAGCGGGATGCAAAGTATTACCTCGAAGACTGCTGTGCGGCGACGATGCAGCTCCTCCTCGCGCTCCAGGCATGGGGTGTCGGAACCTGCTGGGTGGCGGGGGAGAAGAAGGATTACGCCGAGGACGTCCGGAAACTTCTCAACGTCCCGGAGGAGTATACGCTTGTATCGCTCGTGCCTGCAGGATACCCCGAGGAGATCCAGATAAAGACGAAGAAGTTTCTTGACGAGGTCACGTTCTTCGAGCGCTACGAGGAAGAAGAGTAGGATCGTATAACGGAACTTCTTTTTTCACGCCTTCTTCTTCATCCGTCGCTCTGCTTTGCCGGACAGTAGGGGCAGAGGGCGTTTGGGACGTCGTCGGCCTTCTCCCTGACCGGGCAGAGGTACTCCCCGTTCCTGACTTCGACCTCGAACCCGCCGGGAAACGGCGTTCCCACGGGGTGGGCGGGGCGGTCGAGGACGAAGATGTTGAAGGCGGCGAGGAGGAAGTAGAGGAGTTCGAGGTGCCGCTCCTCCTCGCCTCCGGCAAGGCACGTCTTCTCGACCATGTCGCAGAAGTCCCGGTATTCCCCCGGGAGCGGCCTCTCCCCGTCTTCCAGATCTCCCCGGCGGGCGGCGGAGATGAGGGTATGGTGCGTCTCGAAGATCTGCTCCATCACGCTCGGGTAGAGCCGGCGCCGGTATCCGGCGGGGACGGACCGGAGGTCGCGCTCCACCCGCGCCCGCATCTCCTGGAGGTCGAAGAGCGAGTAGCCGGACACCTCCCGGTAGAGGATCGTCGTGAGTTCTCTCCTGGTCCCTGCCGACCGCAGGCGGGCGCAGACCCGGCGGACATCTCCCCTTGTGCTCATCGCATCTCGGAGATATGATTGTGCCTGCAGATGCATCAGTCCTTTCATGCCGTACGCAGGCTGTGGAAAAAATTATATGCATTGGAAGGAATCTTCCTTCCGATGAATGACGAGAACAGTTTGTGGGTGAGCCGGGGGCCGGGGCATGATTGACTCCGGCGCTACGGCGTTTATCCTGGTCTGTACGGCACTGGTCATGCTGATGACCCCGGGAGTGGGGCTCTTCTACGGCGGGCTGGTGCGCCGGAAGAACTTCATCTCGATGATCGCGCTCTCGTTCATCGCGTTCGCCCTCGTCAGCATCCAGTGGGTCGTCTGCGGCTACAGCCTCTCCTTCGGCGCCGACATCAACGGGCTGATCGGGAGCCTGGAGTACGCCCTCCTGCAGGGCGTCGGAATGGAAGGTTACGGCATCCCCGATCTACTCTTTGCGGCCTTCCAGATGGTCTTTGCGGGACTCACGCTTGCAATCGTGACGTCTGGAGTTGCGGAACGGATAAAGATCAGTTCTTTCGTCGTCTTCGGTCTGCTCTGGACGACGCTGGTCTACGACCCGCTTGCCCACTGGGCATGGGGCGGCGGATGGGCGGCCCAGTTCGGTGCGCTCGACTTCGCCGGCGGCACGGTCGTTCACATCAGTTCCGGCTTCTCGGCGCTGGCGCTCGCGCTCGTCATCGGGAAGCGTCTCGGGTTCGGCGGCCACGGCATGGAGCCGAACAACATCCCGATGGTCCTCCTCGGCGGGGCGCTTCTCTGGTTCGGGTGGTTCGGGTTCAACGCCGGGAGCGCTCTCGCCGCGGACGGCCTTGCAGCGAACGCGTTCATCGCGACGAACATCGCCGCCGCTGCCGGGGCACTCGCCTGGCTCTGTGCCGCCTGGGTTCGCGGCAGGCCCGGATCGGTCGGGATCATCAGCGGAGCGATTGCCGGGCTCGTCGCCATCACTCCGGCGGCCGGATTCGTCACACCCATAGCCGCGATTCCCATCGGGGCCGCTGCCGGTCTCGTCTGCTACGGCGCGCTGCTCTTCCGGGTTCGGGAGGGGCTCGACGAGAGCCTCGACGCCTGGGCGATCCACGGCATGGGCGGCATCTTCGGCGCCCTCGCAACTGGAGTTTTTGCGGTCGCGGCTATCGGCGGCGTGGACGGTCTGCTTTACGGGAACCCGACCCAGTTCCTCATCCAGGTTGTGGATGTGGCCATCGTCGTGGCCTACTCGTTCGGCGTGACCTACGTCATCGCAAAGGTCGTCGATACGGTGATGGGCCTGCGGGTCACCGAGGAAGAGGAGTATGTCGGACTGGACATCGCCCAGCACGGTGAGTCCGTGCGGGTGTGAGGTGGTGCGGATGAAGATGGTTACCGCAGTCATACGGCCCGAGATGTTCGATGCCGTGAGGACGGCACTCGAGGCAGGCGGCATCTATGGGATGACCGTGAGCGAAGTGATAGGGCGGGGGGCGCAGAAGGGTATTGCCCTCAAGTTCAGGGGAAAGACGGTGCCGGTCGAACTCATCCCGAAGGTGAAGATCGAGATGGTCGTCAGGGATGCCGATGTCGACAGGGTCATCGGTATCTGCCGGGCGAACGGCCGTACCGGCAAGCCCGGCGACGGCAGGATCTTCGTCCTGCCGGTGGAGAGCATCTGTCGGGTGCGGACGGATCTGGAGGAGCTGGAGGATCCGGAGGAAGCGTAACTTTTTTTTGGGTTTTTTGGAGGGGTTTTGCCTGGGATTTAATCTTTGATAGTGTCTGCACGTTAGACGTGCTGTCTGCCGCACCTTTGACCCGTCGCCATTTATACTGTCGGTGCTTGAACTCCTTTCCTGGAGGAACGTCATCTTCCGCATGGGTTCGTGTCCTCCGGTCAATCACAACTCATGCACGGCTTTCCATGGGGTATCGCCACGCACTGCCCCCGCCCCTTGGGGCGGGGAACGACTGCTGGAACAGCAGGAGTTTAAGCACCGCAGGTGCGAATGAGGAGGCCGGAGGCCGGGCGGGGTGGGGGTTGACGGGGGATGCTAACACGGTGAGTTTGAGCATCAATGGTATGAGTTGGAGACAGGGGGGGGGGGCACGCCCCCCCCGTCAGCCCCTCCCCCATGGCGATACTCCCACGGTCCACTGCACTGGGATCCCTCCTCATTTGTAGGTTTTTACGTGGCAAGACCCACAATCACTGGTGTTTTCCGCCTACCACGGCTTGCCCTCGCCAGGGTTTGTGCCTCCAAAACCCTCCATTCCCCCTCCTACTTCCCAAAATGCGGCAGAACCTCCTTTGTGTAAAACTCCATGAACTCCTGCTGCTGGCCCCCGATCTGGTGGATGCAGACGTGGTCGAACCCCTTCCCGATACTCTCCTCGATCTTCCTGATATGCGCCTCCGGGTCGGGCCCGCAGACCACATGCTTCGCCACGTCCTCCGGCGTCACCATCTTCGCCGCCTGCTCGTAGTGGGTCGGCGTGGGGAGGAGCCGGTTGAGTTCCCCGGCGTTTGCGGGAATCGGCCACTGTTCGTATGCGGTCCTCTGCCCTTCTTCCTCGGTCTGGGCCCAGCAGACCGAGTTCTCGATGTATGCCGGTTTATCGGCGCCCCCGGAGTCCCGGAAGATGATGAGGTTCTTCTCCGCGTTGCTGCCAGGGTTGATGAACCCGTCTCCGACCCGCGCGGCCATGGATGCGCTGATCGGGCCTTCGGACGCGATGTAGATCGGAGGGAGATCCTCCGGGAGCGAGAAGACCTGTGCGTTCTCGAGCGTGTAGAAGGCGCCGTAATAGTCCTGCATCCCGCCCTTCCAGAGCAGCCGGATCACCTCCACCGCCTCTTCGAGCATCTCGATCCTGACCGGCGCCGGAGGCCAGTGGCTGCCGAAGACGTGCTCGTTGAGGTTCTCACCCGACCCGAGGCCGAGGGCAAACCGTCCCGGCATCATTATGGCGGCGGTTGCGGCGGCCTGGGCGATGATCCCGGGGTGGATCCGGATCGTCGGGCAGGTGACGCCCGTCACCAGTCGGAGATCCGCCGTCACCTGCGAGATGCCGCCGATCACGCCCCAGGCAAACGGGCTCTGCCCCTGCCTGCTCGTCCAGGGGTGGTAGTGATCCGATATCATGGCAAACGTAAATCCGGCATCTTCCGCCTGGCGGGCGTTGCAGACGAGTTCCAGGGGGCCGTGCTCCTCGCATGCCAGTTTATAACCGATCTCGACCATCCGTCATCACATCCGTGTCGCCGGCCACCTCAAGCATCTCATGGGATATAGGTTTCCCCCGGCCCGGCACCAGATAAATAGAACCCTCGCCATACTGTACTGCATGGCAACGCCTACTCTCCAGGTGGCGCTCGATCTCCTCGAGCTCGATCGTGCGGTTGAGATCGCAGGTGAAGCAGTCCGTGGCGGTGCGGACTGGATCGAGGTCGGGACACCCCTGATCAAGAGCGAGGGGATGCAGGCCGTACGGACGCTCCGGGAACGTTTTCCTGATCGTGAGATCGTCGCGGATATGAAGATCGCCGATACCGGGGCCGTCGAGGTGGAGATGGCGGCGAAGTCCGGCGCCGGGATCGTCTGCATCCTCGCCGATGCCGATGATGCCGTCATCGTCGAGGCGGTGCGCTCCGCCCGCAAGTACGGCGTCCGGCTCATGGCCGACCTCATCAACGTCGTCGACCCCGTCTCCCGCTCGCGGGAACTTGCCGCGCTCGGTGTCGACTACATCAACGCCCATGTGGGCATCGACCAGCAGATGATCGGCAGATCGTCGCTCGACCTCCTCCGCCGCCTCGCAGGAGAGGTGGGCGTCCCGATCGCCGTTGCGGGCGGGCTCGATGCAGCAACCGCATCCGAGGCGGTCGCCGCAGGTGCCTCGGTCGTCATCGTGGGAGGGAACATCGTCAAGGCCGCCGACGTGACCGGGGCGGCGCGGCAGGTCAGGGAGGCCATCGACCGGCCGGAAGTCCGGCAGCGGGAGGAGGAGAGCCCGGAGGCTGCTATCCGCCGCCTCTTCGAAGCGGTCTCCGCACCGAACGTCACCGACGCCATGCACCGGAAGGGCGCGATGGCGGGGATCGTCTCGATCTGCGGCGGGGTAAAGGCGGTCGGCCGGGCGGTGACCGTCCGGACTGTCGCCGGGGACTGGGCAAAACCCGTCGAGGCGATCGATCTTGCCGGGCCTGGCGACGTTCTCGTCGCCAGCAATGACGGGAGGACGGACGTCGCTCCCTGGGGGGAACTCGCCACCCATTCTGCGAAGAACCGGGGGGTTGCCGGCGTCGTGATCGACGGAGCGGTCCGGGACGTCGACGACATCCGGGAGATGAAGTTCCCGGTCTTCGCCACGGCGACTGTCCCGAACGCCGGTGACCCGAAGGGTCTTGGGGAGATCAACACCGAGATCACCTGCTGCGGCCAGGAGGTGCGGCCGGGAGACTGGATCGTCGCCGACGAGAGCGGGGTCGTGGTGGTTCCCCGGGAGCGCGCGTACGAGGTTGCCCGGCGCGCGGTGGAGGTCAAAAAGACCGAAGAGCGGATCCGGGAGGAGATCCGGCGCGGAAAGACGCTCTCAGAGGTCTCCGAACTCCTGAAATGGGAGAAACGGCACTGACCGGCGGCGCCCCTGCCTTTATCTGAAGGCGTGACACAGGTAGATCATCCGACACCCGAACGGTTTTCCGGGGAGGAGCGGCGGCATGTTGCAGGAGATCAGGGAGGAGGTCGTAGGGGTCGTCCAGGCAGTCCTCCCGATCATCCTGATCATCGTCATCCTCGAGGTCGGGGTGCTCCGTGCGGCGCCGTCTGATCTCCTCCTGTTCCTGCTCGGGAGCGGCATGGTTGTTCTCGGAATTGCCCTCTTTCTCTCCGGCGTGAAGGCGGGCCTCCTCCCCATCGGCGATGCAATCGGGTCGGAACTCCCTGCCCGGGGTTCACTCGCACTGGTCATTGCGGGAACGTTCTTTTTCGGCCTCCTGACGACCATCGCGGAGCCGAATATCCGTATCCTCGCGGGCATGCTCGACACCGCCTCGGGAGGCGGCATCCCGTCCGGTCCCCTGATCCTTGTGATCGCGGTCAGCGTCGGGTTCATTGTCACCATAGGAGTCCTTCGCATCATCTTCGGATTCCCTCTTGCTTACCTCTTTGCCGCCGGCTACGGTATCGTCCTTCTTCTTGCGCCGTTCACACCGCCGGATCTCCTCGCCGTCGCGGTTGATGCAGGCGGCGTGACAACCGGGCTCCTGGTGATTCCGGTCATCCTGGCGCTCGGGACCGGCGTCAGTTCGGTTCTCGCCGGGCGTTCGGCCCTCACGGACGGCTTCGGGCTGGTCGGGCTTGCCGCACTCGGTCCGGTCATCGGCGTCATGCTGGTGGGAGTGATCTATCTATGATCGTGGCGCCCCTCCTCGAGGGAATGGATCAGGTCTTTCTTGAGGTTGCGCAGGCGCTTCTACCCCTGCTCATCTTCTTCGGGGTCTTCCAGGTGCTCTTTCTGAAACTTCCGCGGGTCTACGTCATAAACCTCGTGCGGGGCATCCTGATCGCAGCCCTTGGCATGGCTCTCTTCCTCCAGGGCGTCAATGTTGCGTTCCTCCCGGCTGGCAGGGCGATCGGGGAGGCTGTCACCGCGTTCGGCCACCTGTGGCTGCTCATCCCGTTCGGATTTCTCCTTGGTTTTCTCGCCACCTACGCGGAGCCCGCGGTCCGGGTTCTTGGCTACCAGGTTGAAGAATCTTCGAGCGGCTACATCAAGGAATCCCTGATCGTCTACACCCTCTCTGTTGCGGTTGCGATCTCCGTAGCGCTCGGGATGGCCCGTCTCGTCTATGGCATTCCACTGCTCTCCATCATAATTCCCGGCTACCTCCTCGTCATCGTCCTTCTCCTCTTCACCGATCAGGATTTTGTCGGGATCGCGTTTGATTCAGGAGGTGTCGCCACCGGCCCGATGGCGGTCACCTTCCTCCTCTCCCTTGCCGTCGGAGTTGCGGCGGGGATCGAGGGCCGCAACCCCGTCGTTGACGGGTTCGGGCTGATCGCGCTGATAGCGCTTGCACCCATCCTCTCGGTGCTGGCGCTCGGCATCCTCTACCGGAGAACACGAGGTGAAGAAACTTGAGTAATGAGTCCGATAACGAACTGATTGTCACGATCGTAAAACGGGGCTGGTCCGAGCCGGTGCTTGCAGCGGCTCGCGGCGCCGGGGCTGAGGGAGGGACCATCATCTTTGGCCGCGGGACCGGTATCCGTGAAGTGAAATCTCTTCTCGGGATCGCTATCGAGCCCGAGAAAGAGATCATCTTAACCGTCGTCGCCGCCGACCGGGCGGACGCGGTGCTCGACGCGATCATCGCCGCCGCAGAACTGGATCAGCCGGGGATGGGCCTTGCATTCGTCCTTCCTATCCGGCGCGTTACGGGAAGGGTTCACATGTTCCGCAAAGGCGAGGCCGAGGACCCGGGAACGCCCCGGGAACCGGTTTGATCTTGAATTATCGGAAAAGGGATGCTTTGAGGAGTTCCCCGCCGTGGCCGAGGATCTGCCGGACGGCATCCTCAGCCTGGTCAACGCGCAGGATCAGGACCGCCGCGTCCTTCCCCGAGTAGGCGTAGGCATACTCGATGTTGATCCCGGCATCCCCGAGGATCGACGCGATGTCCGAGAGGCCGCCCGGCTCATCCCGCATCTTCACGCCGATGACGTCGGTGAACGAGACCCTGAACCCGAGATCGGTCAGTCTCCGGTGGGCGTCCTCCGGCCGGTCGACGAGCGCGCGGACGACACCGAACCCGTCCGCCTCGGCAATACTGAACGCAAATATGTTGATTCCCGCATCCCGGAGCGCACCGGCGATCGCCGCGAGGCGCCCCGGGCGGTTCTCCGAAAAGATCGAGATCTGTTTGACGATATACGACTTCTCCATTACAATGACCTCCTGTCAACAACCTTCTTCGACTTGCCTTCGAACCGCGGAAGAGTTCCCGGCTCGACCAGTTCGACGTCCACGCCCACGTTCAGCGAGCTCCGCAGGCGGTGCTCCACGACCTTCTTGATCACCATGAGTTCGGTGATCTTGTCGGAGAACGCCTCTTCGCTCACTTCCACCCGCACGAGCATGGAATCGAGCGCACCTTTGCGGTCGACGACGATCTGGAAGTGTCTGCCGACCTGGGGGATCTCGAGCAGCGCGTGCTCCACCTGCGACGGGAAGACGTTGATGCCCCGGACGATCAGCATGTCGTCCACCCTCCCGCGGATGCGGTTGATGCGCGGGTGGGTCCGGCCGCAGGCGCAGGGGCTCTCCTCGATGGCGGTGAGGTCGCCGATACGGTACCTGACCATGGGCAGCGCCTCTTTCTGCAGCATGGTGATGGTCAGCTCGCCCTGTTCGCCGGGCGCGAGCACCTCGCCGGTCGCGGGATCCACGATCTCGACGAGCGCGAGGTCGCCCCATATGTGGACACCCTGCTGCTCGGCGCACTCGGTGAACATCGGCCCGGAGAGTTCGCTCGTCCCGTATATGTCGTATGCGCGGATTCCGAGCCAGTCCTCGATCCGGCTCCGCATCTGCTCCGACCAGGGCTCGGCGCCGAGAAAGCCGATCCGCAGCTCGGTATCGTTCTTGATCGAGACGCCCATCTTCTCCGCCACCTCTCCCATGTGGAGGAGGTAGGAGGGGGTGCAGGCGATCGCGGTGACGTGGAGATCCTGCATCAGTTCGATCTGCCGCTCGGTGTTCCCGACGCTCGTCGGAAGGACGGTTGCGCCGACCCGTTCGGCGCCGTAGTGGGCGCCAAGGCCGCCGGTGAAGAGGCCGTAGCCGTAACTGACCTGGATGACGTCGCCCCGCCCGAGACCGCAGGAGGAGAAGCCCCGCGCCAGGGACTCGCTCCAGTTCTCGATATCCCGCTCCGTGTAGCCGACGACGGTCGGTTTCCCCGTCGTCCCGGAAGAGACGTGGTACCTGACCAGCTCATTCCGCTCGGCGGTGAAGATCCTGTCCGGGTAGCCGTCCCGCAGGTCGCTCTTGTACATGAACGGGAGTTTCGCGACATCTTCGAGCGTCCTGATATCGTCGGGGTGAACCTGGTGCTCCTTCATCCGGCTCCGGTAGAAGTCGTTGAAGCTGTAGAGCCGATATACCAGGGATTTGACGAGTTTGAACTGGAGGCGCCGCAGTTCGTCGAGCGGCATCTCCTCAATCCGCGGGTTCCACGGAGCCATCAGATCGCTCCCCGCCGGTCGATGACCCGTTTTGCCTTCCCCTCGAACCGGGGGAGCGTTCCCGGCTCGACCAGGGTCACCGCGGTCCGAAGGCCGAGCACGTTGTGAAGTTCGCCGGAGATCTTCTTCTGCATACGGGCGAGGTCCTGCAGTTCGCCGGAGAACCCCGCCCTGCTCATCTCTACCTCGATAGTCATCTCATCCAGATGTTTGACGCGATCGATATATACCATGAACTGCTCCCCGACCTCCGGGAGGGCGCGCAGCACGTGCTCGATCTGGGACGGAAAGACGTTGATCCCCCGGATGACCAGCATATCGTCGCTCCGGCCGGTGATCCGTTCGATCTTCTGTCCGCGCCCGCAGGCGCATCCATCCTCCATCAGCCGGGTCACGTCGCCGGTGCGGTAGCGGATGAGCGGCAGGGCCTCCTTGACGAGCGGGGTGATGACGAGTTCGCCCCGTTCGCCGGGAGCGAGACGCTCGCCCGTCTTCGGGTCGATGATCTCCGCAAGGTAGCAGTCGTGCCAGAGGTGGAGACCGTCCCTCTCCGGGCACTCGAACGCCACACCGGGGCCGTACATCTCCGAGAGCCCGTAACTGTCGTATGCCTTCACGCCGAGGCGCCGCTCGAGTTCTGCCCGCGTGTTCTCCGACCAGGGTTCGGCCCCGAATATCCCGGTCTTGAGGGAGTCCAGCGTCTTTCCCATCGACTCGGCCACCTCGGCGAGGTGGAGGGCATAACTCGGAGTGCAGTGGATCGCGGTCACCCCGAAGTCCTCGATCATCTCGATCTGGCGCCGGGTGTTTCCGGTCGCGCTCGGGAGCACGGTCGCCCCGATCTTCTCGGCGCCGTAATGGAACCCGAGCCCCCCGGTGAAGAGGCCGTAGTTGACCGCGTTCTGGAAGACGTCGTCCTCGGAAAGACCGATCATCGTCAAATTCCGCGCGATCAACTCCGACCAGTTATCCAGATCCTGGCGGGTGTAGCCGACGACGGTCGGCTTGCCCGTCGTGCCGGAGGTGGTGTGAATCCGGACGATCTCTTTCAAGGGGGTCGCAAAGAGGCCGAACGGGTATCCGGCCTGGAGTTCCTTTTTGTAGGTGAAGGGGAGTTTCTCCACGTCGTCGAGCGTCCTGATCTCGTCCGGCGAGATGCCCGCTTCTTTTAGTTTTCTCTGGTATAGCCCTACTTTCTGTGCCTGGTGCAGCGACCATTTCAGCCGCTTCAGTTGCAGATCCGCGAGTTCGTCAGGCCGGATCGTCTCCATCGCTCTATTCCAGAACATAGTATCCCATCGTTTTTTTTACCGGTTGGAGAGATCGTGCCCCATCCCGGCTATGTTGCCCGGCATCAAGGTGCGGCATTCCCTGCCGGAATCGCACTTTCGCACCTCCGGCGCTCAAACTCCGTTCCCGAAACCCTTCCGGGTTTCTCCAGCTCCGATTCTGACGAACCGTCGCATCCTGAAGGAACGTCGTTTGTCGGTGCTCCTGGCACCGCCGGACATACTTTATCTTTATGTGGGCGGGCGGTGCGGAAAAGGTTTGTCAAGACTTGGCACGACACACCGTGTCAATCTCCGGTCCGGTTACACAGTCCCGGGTCGTCCAGCCCCTTCCTTCCCGAAGCGTCTCCTGAACAACCCCCGAAGGACCCGCGCCGGACGGCGGCGGCACAGGCAGGCGGCCGGCCGATCCGCTCCCCTTCTGCCGATGTTGTGTTCTCTGTATCCGGGAGATTCGATGCATTAATCACCAAAAGCAGCCCAATGTTCATTTCCAGAGTGATCGAATGACAGCGACGGAACCCTGGCTCCCCGTCTTCGGCTACGGGGGGCACATCAAGGCGACGACACAGGAGCTGATCATCGCGCGCGGGAGCGATACCCGGCGTTACCCCATACAGACGGTGAAGCACCTCCTGATCGTCGGCGGGCATACCCTGCACACCTCGGCGGTGACGAATCTCCTCAAAGCCGGCGCTGCCATCACCATCTTCGACATCGACGGCACGCCTGTCGGATACCTCTACCCGTACGGCTACCGGCCGGACGAGGCGGTGCGCCTCGCCCAGGAGCGGGCCGGCCCCCACCGGTTCGCTCAGCCGCTCGCGCGGGCTGCCCTCCAGTCGAGGCTTCTCCTCCTCGAGGAACTCTATGATCAGACCGGGCACGACATCTTCTATGCCGGAGAACTTGACTTCCTCTATCAGGCCCGGGAGGAACTCTCGGCCTCGGTCACGATGGAGAATCTGCGTCGACTCTCCCGCCTGACCGCCGATATGTATTACGAGATCCTCTCCCGCACGCTCCCACCGGAACTCGGGTTCCGCCGCAGGACGAGCCGCCCCTACCTCGACCCCGTCAATGCGATGTTTGCGTTCGGTTACGCGATGCTTTACGGCAACTGCTGCGTCTCGGTGGTCGGGGCTCACCTCGATCCCGACCTCGGCATGCTTCACGAAGGGGCGGGGAGTTTCGTCCACGACCTCATCGAACCGCAGAAAGCCTCGATGGTGGATCGTGCCGTCATCCGGTTTGCCCGCGAAGAGATCTCAAGCGGCGATTACGAATGCGGGGAAAAGCGGTGTTACCTCGGGGGAGATCTCTCGGCCCGGCTGAGCACGGCGCTCCGCGACTCCATCGACCAGACCCGTATCGACGCGCAGGTGCGCATCCTGAGGGATGCGCTCCTTGCAAACGCCGAGTTTCATGTGCTGTACTGGTAGCTGCCCCGCTGGATGGTGAACTCGGGGTACGCGGAATGGGGGATCTCCTGCTGGACGAGATCCCTGACGACGACCCGGGGGCACCCGTAGAGCATAGAGACGAACTTATCGAGGATGACCGGGTCGGCGGTTGCGGTGATGAGGACCTGCCCGTCGGGAAGATTCATCGCCTCGCCGCCGACGCCGAGATTGGTGGCGATCCTCTTGATGCACGCGCGGAACCCGACGCCCTGCACTCTTCCCGAGACCCGGATCTCGATCGTCTTCACAGCCAGTGCTCCTGGATGATCCGCATGGACATATCCAGCTCGTCGTAAACTTCGTCCCGGATCGCCGAGTCGCGGATGTTGAGCGCTTCGCTCACGGCCAGATCGAGGATCTCCCTCGTGCGGTCTTCATAACGCTCCGCATAGATCCGGCATGCCATATCGCCGAGCACGAACGCCCGACGCGAGAGCGGCCTGATGATCCGGGCCTCCTCGAGCGCGCAGAGCAGCATCCTGTCCGCAACCTCCTGCTGTCCTGCGCCCCGGGCAATGAGGTAGAGTTCCGTGTAGTAGGCTGCCCGCTTTGCCCTGTCGGGCGCCGCACGTATCGCCCGATCGAGCGTGACCATGTCCTTTGTGGTGTACTCGCCGTTCCGGATCTTGTCCCGGCAGTCGAGGATCCTGGCGTACACGGTGTTCTTCCATGAGGGGGGCATGTTCTGATCGAGCTGGACCGTCAGGTTGTACCGGATCCTGTCGTCTTCGATGGATGAGACGATACCGGCGGCGCGCTCTCGGGCGGCCGGTTTCCCGCTTGCCCGGTAGAACGAGAAGAGCATCTGGGCCATCCGCTGCTGCGCCATAGCGGTGATGAACGGGATCTGGATGTAACCGGTGGTCTGCTCCATGCCGTTTAACAGCTCTTCGATCTCTTCTTCGTCGCCGTACGTCTCGGCGAACTGCGCCACGTCAAAGAGCATCGAGAGCCGGACGTAGGGAGAGGGGATGTTCACGACGGTATGGCACATCGACGAGAGGATCTCTTTCCTCTGCGCAGGTTCGCTGACCATGTCGAAGACCGCCGCGAGAGCGTCCACGTATTCGACCGGATCCTCGATCCTGTCGACCTGCCCCATTGCCCATTCGATGTCATTCTCTTGCCGGTTCACGGCATTGAGGTTTCTTGCGGCGTAGATCAGGTTCTTCCTGACGAACGCCTCTCGCTCGCTCCCTGCGGCATCAAGCGTCTCCTGCGCCTCGGCAAGGTAATCTCTGGCTGCATCATGATCGATCCCGGCCATGAGTCCGGCGAGGTCGGCGAGCATGATCGCGCGGACGGACGGATCGGAGAGGTCGCCGATGGTCTCGTGGAGCCTCCGGATGATTGTCTCGGCCTGCTCAACGTTTTCGAGAGCCGAGTAGGCGCTCACGATCCGGTACATCCCTGTGTAGCGCGCGTAGACCTCGTTGGTGTGCTCGAAGAGCCGGTACATCAGTTCGAGCACCGGCTGCGCCGCCGCCCCTCCTTCGCTCCCTTCGAGCAGGTAAGCCGTCACCTCATACGGATCGGCCGAGTCGAACTCTTTCGTGTAGTCGGTGAAGAACGTGAGGATCCGCTGGATCATGGCGGTCCGTTCGTATTCGCCTTCGATCTCCAGAGAGAAGAGCGACATGGGCGCCGCAAAGATCGGGCTCGCGTAGACCTGCGTGTACTCGAGCATGATATCGACGTAACT
Organism: Methanoculleus chikugoensis; assembly: GCF_019669965.1. Classification (NCBI taxonomy): domain Archaea; kingdom Methanobacteriati; phylum Methanobacteriota; class Methanomicrobia; order Methanomicrobiales; family Methanomicrobiaceae; genus Methanoculleus; species Methanoculleus chikugoensis. The sequence goes on from NZ_AP019781.1 coordinate 862,308, forward strand.
TGCTATCCTGATCGATATCTCCTCGCGCGAGGTGCTGGTCTTGAGGAGGTTGAGCGCGATCTCGAACGGTTCCATCATGCCTTCGAAGATCTGCGCCTCGCCCCGGGAGAGGTGGTCCGCCACCTGCAGGCTCCCGACCCGGACGTAGCCTTCGATGAGGGGATCGGCCAGTTGCCGCTGCAGGGACGGGTCGGCGATCTGGGAGAGGATCTGGCCCGCCTCGTCCAGTGCCTGAAGCGAGAGCTGTTCGATCCCGTACATGATCAGGCCGTGGACGACCTTGCCCATCGCAAAGAGGCAGTAGTCCCGCTCTAAGAGGGACGTGGAGAGAACCCGCATCCCGTGAAGCAGGTCGAGGTCGCCGTCCTCAACGGCGAGCACGGCAGCCTGGTCCACGATGCCCCCCATCGCCTCGGCCCGTGCCCGCTGATCCACGATCTCGCAGGTGAGTCCGGTCGCGTGCCGGAGGAGATCCCGGTCTTTCCGGGTGACGCCGACCCGTGCCATCTCGACTGCGATGGTCGAGATGGCCTGCTCGCGGAGATCCTGTTCGCCAATCTGGCTCACCAGATCCACGAGGGGCGACGGCTCTTTCTGGCGGACGAACCCCCGCTCGATCAGGATGGTGCTGCACTCGAGAAGCAGGGTGTCCTGTGTGCGGTGCGAGCCCGCGAGTTCCTTTATGGCTGGTATGTGCCTGACGACCTCGTCAAAGTCGTACTCCTTGCAGAAGTCGGTCACCGCCTGGTGAACCAGCGAATCGGCGATCTCGATCTCCAGTGTGGCGAGGATGTTCTCGCGGACGAGCCCGATCTCGTCGCGCCGAACCCCCTCTTTGATCAGGCGGACACTGGTGTCGAAAAACTGGGCGTTGATCCTCTGTGCACTGCTGCTGGCCTTCTTCATGACCTCGATTGCGTGATGGAAGTCACCCATGCGGGAGAGTGCGTCGGTGATCTGCCGGTAGAGCTGGGCCGCTTTCGCAGCATCGGAGGACTCGTCGATCAGCGGCGTGATGTCGAGGAGGACGGTCGGGTTGCCGCTCTTCTCGACGACCGCGATCCCGGAGAGGACGATCTCTTCGATGGGAAGCTGGGTCTCTCCCGTGCCCCGGGCGTTGAACTCGAACGCCTTCTCGAGGAACCAGCGTTCCCCGCTCCGTTCGGCTTTCTTCAGGAGTTCGAGGACGAGGGTCTGGCCTGCCCACGGCTTTTCGTCGTCGATCCTGAGCAGTCTGGTGTATACCTGTTTTTTGTCCCGCTGGCGGTCGAGAAGCTGCTCGGTCAGGATCGCGAGAACTTCCGTGAGCCGCTCTTCGGGGATATCCGGGAGAGAGTCGAGGATATGTTCGATATCGGAGATCTCCTTCTTCAGGGAGGATTTCCAGGCGGCGTCCACGATGTCGGCGATCGAGTTGGTGCGCCGGATCTTCTGGTTGATCTCGGCGGCGCTTAGAAGGCCGCGGATCACGAGGTTGATCTCACCGGCTTCGATGCCGGCCCCGGCAATCGCCCGGGCCACGTCGGCGTGGAGTTGCGACTGCCGCGATATGTCGCCGATCTCGGGAAGCATCTGAAGAGCATACTGCATGATCTCGACGTTCCGGTGCTTCTGCCCGTACCGGATGAAGAGCGGGATGATCTCGGAGAGGATGGCCGAGCGGTATTTGCGGATGCTGATCTTATCGAAGGCCTCTCCTCCTTTCTCGATGTAATGGATGTCGCCGGAATCAACCCCCGCCTGGACAAGGTCACGGGAGATCCGGGCGAGGATATCGGATTGATGGCTCTTGCGATCGAGTTTATCGACCAGCGTGAATATCGCGGAGAACCACGCTTCGTCTTTTTTCTCGCTATAGATGGCGGCAGCACGATTGGCGAGATCAAATATCTCTTCTCTGGTCGGTTCGACGAGCTGGCTTAAGAGTTCCGGCTGGCCTTCGTCGAATGCCGCTTCGACCAGGGCGGCATTCATCTGCTCGTAGAGCGATCTCTTCTCCTTCCTCGTCTGGGTCTCCGATATGTCCGAAGCTACCTTTTCAAGCTCACGCAGATCGCCAGAAGAGATAGCGGAGTTGATCTTCTGTTTTATCTGTAGCTTTCCATCCATTTTGATCAGCGCTCTCTCGTGGGTTCTGCATCATGCATATCCATTATCAGATATATAGGTTGCCCCCCTCTCACAAGAATGTTTTTCAATGGATTTGGAGAGTTCCTCAAAAATATCGGGGATAAGGTGGAGGATAGCAGTCATCCCGGGCAGCCCGGGCGGAACTGCTTCATAGTATGCCGATCCCGCAGGCGAGGGGTTGGGGAGATCTGGCCGATCGGATCGCCTGCGCCTGTGGTGTTAGTAATCTGCCCTGGTTTTAGCGACCCGTCGCGACTTGCGCCTGCGGTGCTCACGCTCCGGACGTCCCGTCCGTCGCGACTCGAAAACGCTTCGCGTTTTCTCACGCTCCGGCCCTTCGGCCCGTCGCGACCATCATAATCTCCCGGTACATGGCGTCCGCGACGGCCGGGTCCTTTGCCTCGATCATGATCCTGATCATCGGTTCCGTGCCCGATGCCCGCACCAGTGCCCAGGCGTTCTCCCTGACGATCTTGATGCCGTCGATCTTCTCGATGGTCTCTCCTGCGAACGCCTCTTCGACGGTGCGAACCAGTGCGGCCGGGTCGGCGGTATGGTATTTCTCCTTGACCAGGTGGTATGCGGGGAGTTCGTCGACGATATCCGAGAGTTTCCTGCCGTTATGGCTCGCGAGCACCGCCACCATCATGGCGGCGGTCATGCCCCCGTCCCGGCAGAACTGGTGGTCGGGATATATCAGCCCGCCGTTTCCTTCACCGCCGAACGAGACCTTCCTGCCCTTGCCGATCAGCTCTATCATCCTTCTCGCGACGTAGATGCTCCCGACGGGTGTATAATCAACGGTGCAACCGTGTTTCTCCGCGATATCCCGTATCAGCCGGGAGGTGGCGACCGGGGTGACGACGAGCCCGTTGCTGTTTCTACCGCAGACATAGTCCTCGATGAGGCCGAACTCGTAGTTCTCTTCTATATAGCGTCCTTTGGTATCGACGAAGACCGCCCGATCGGCGTCGCCGTCGTGCGCCACCCCGAAGTCGGCGCCCGTGGCGAGGACCATCTCCGAGAGGGGCTGCAGTCCTTCGGGTGTCGGTTCCGGCATCCGGCCCGGGAAGGTGCCGTCGAGCCTGCCGTTGATGGTATGAACCCGGCACCCCATCCTCGAGAGGATGATCGGGGTCGTGAGCGCCGCGGGCCCGGAGCCGGGGTCGACGACGACGGTCATACCCCTGCCGATGCCTTCCGGGAAGTGCGCCACGACTGCCTCGATGTACTCCTCGAGCCGGTCGGGTGCGGCGCTCTCGCTGCCGACGCCATCCCAGTCGACCACATCGAACTCCTCTGCGAAGAACCGGCCTTCGAGCCGGATGATCTCCTCATCGGACATCTCGGTGCCGTCGGCCTCGATGATCTTCACGCCGTTGTACTCGGGCGGGTTGTGGGATGCGGTGATCATCGCGCCGCCGTCGAACCGATTGGTCTTGATGATATACTGCAGGGCCGGGGTGGGGAGGACGCCCATGTCCACCACGTCGCACCCGGTCATCAGGAGCCCGGCCTTGAGGGCATGGGTCAGGGCTTCGCCGGACGTCCGCGTGTCTCTGCCGACCGCGATGCGGCCTCTCCTCATCGATCCGAGCGCTGCACCGATCTTGAGGACGAGGGCCGGCGTCATCGTCTCTCCGATCACGCCCCGCACGCCGTTCGTTCCAAACATCTGTTTTCCGTTTCGCATCCTGTCACTTCTCCACGTCGTGTAATTCCCGTTTCAGCCTGTCGATTGCGTTGGCGGCGGCGGCGAAGGCCTCCTGCCGGTGCTCTGCAAGTATAGCAAGATAGGTTATATCCTCTCCGGCATAGAGCCGTCCTTTCCGGTGGTAGAACCGGGCGCCGATGATTCCCGGGACGGTTGCAATCTCTTTCCGGATGCTCTCCGCCACGGCGTCGACGGTCTTATCGAAGTCCATGTATTCGGTCCGGTCGTCCTCCGACCATTCCCTGACGATCCCGTTGAACGTGAGGATGGCCCCGGCGTGCGAGACGCCGCATTCGCGCCGGAGATCCCTGACCAGCCCCTCGACGGTGTAGTAGTCCTCGAACCGGTCGAGTGCGGCGATCGCCTCCTCGATGGTGGGGTTGCGGAGCACGATGTTCTCGCTCTCGAGATCGCCGATCACGATCCTCGGGAACGATCTCGACTTGAATCCCTCGAGTATAGCATACTCAATCCCGGCGTTGCAGAGAACCTCCAGGGTGGAGTTGAGATCGTTCTCGCGCCTGACGATGACCGACTTCTCTTCATCGACACCGCCGGATATAGCAGCATGCGATTCATAATACGCGGTGGTGTCCTTTCCGGGCTCGAGCGAAAAGCCGTGGTGCCCGAGATGTTTGACTGCTCCGACGGCCCCGTGTGCGGAAAGCGCCCCGATCAGGTTCTTTATGAACGTGGTCTTCCCGGCGTTCGAGCGGCCGACGACCTGTATGATCTTCATAACTCTCCTTCTTCTTGATTCTGTACTTCCGGCTCTTCTCCCAGTTCTTCTTCTCCCCGGCCCCCACCTTCCTGGCCCGGCCGGGCCTTCAGGATGACCGAAGCCGCCTCGGCCACGCCCCGCATCACCTCGGTGATCCGGTCCTCGACGTCGATCTCGTCGTCGAGGTTCAGGCTCGTTCCTTCCACCTCCAGGAGGAACCGGGCGACCTCGCTCGCTTCAAAGAGGATCTCGTCGAGTTCCTCTGCGGTGAAAAAACCGCACATTGCTCCGTAGAAGAATGTGGCTCCTGCTTTCTTCACCTTCTTCTTGAACGAGCTCCTTGCCTGGTTGACTGCCTGCGGGGAGTAGGAGTCGACCATGAACGGGCAGAGTTCGGGGAGGTTCTCGCCGATGAACGTCATCTCTGAGCCGCTGGTGGTCTTGAAGTCTGCGCAGAGGCGGGCTATCGCCCACTCACGGGCGGTGATGTGGGTGTGTTTGCGCAGGAACTGGTTGACCCGCTGGTAGGTGGCGCCGTCCACCTTCTTGAACTTCTGGTATTTGTTCGGGTCTTTGATGCTGTCTGGTCCTTCCATTTTATCTACCTCTTGTTGGTTTTGCTATTTCAATAAGGCTGGTCGAGCGGTGGTGCTTCGGGAGAAGCCGGGTGCGCCGCAGGGATCGGTTGCTCTGCAGGCTACCGGCGTCATAATCGCCCCGGTTAATTATATAGCATCATATGGTTTATGCCTGCCCCTTTGTTCCCGGTGCGGGGCGGTATGATCCGCTCATCCGGGGCGGTGTATTGCACTATCCGGGCACAATACTCGGTGGGTATCGCTCCCGGATACTCCGGGGCCTGTCCGCGGCCGTTGGGATTCGATGCTTCCAGGGTCACTCGGGCTCTGGTGTGCGCAACTTCCAGGGGTCTCCGGACTCAGTATTTGAGGTCATCCCAAAAAGATCTCCGAACCTTCGGTATATCCTAATCGGAGCCCTTAATTCCTGGGTATCTGCTATCTGAGCCACGTCCTGAGCCGGGGGTAAAACGGCTTCCCATTGGGTATCGCCACGCGGGGAGGGTCCGGGGGGGTGTCCCCCTCTCCCGGTAACAGCATTTTGGGACAACCTCTTTCGCTAAGACGGTTGAGGTAATCTTTGAGGGGGTCAAGCCCATCGACCTCTCTTCGCGTTCTCCCGCGTGAGATAATGGGTAAAGATGGCACTATGCTCTCGCGCGAAGATCGCGTTGCCGCGAAGTCGGGGTGCTGCCGATCTTGTTGTAGGTCGCTATGCGAGGCTGCATGGGTCGATTGCAAGGGCTGTTATGTGCGAAGTGCTGGTACTGGGCGCTCTCCTTCGGGGCGGCCGCCGGGAATCCGGCACCCCCACATCGGACTTTTGGGCCACGATCGCGCTCGCCCCTATGGGTGAGGTTGTCTCCCGGGCCGATCGGGCGTTTATTCGCACCTGTGAGGGTCATTTATATATGGGCCGGAGGTGTGGGCTGCGTGGCACCTATGCTGCTCCCGGATCGTTCACTTTCATCCCGCGCGGTATGGGGTTCATATACCTGAAAGGGGATGTATTCTGTAGGGTTTGCCACCCGCCCACCGGGGATGGGCAGCCCCGCATACCTCCGAACTCCGATATCCGATATCGATTGCATCACCGAATACTCTTTTTTTACGGATTCGGGTGAAACCGGTCCCTTTTTTAATGCTCTGGCGCATTTTTTGAGTGATCTCGGAAGTACGACGTCGTCTGCTGCGGCTGCGGTTCTGACGGGTTATTTCCTTCTCCGGGCTCCCCCGTCTGTGTATCTGGTGCCTGGTTCGGTTCTTCCGCCGGGTCGCCGCCTCTGGAGCGACTCTTCCGGCGCATACGTGGGGGGTCGGGGATCGGTGGCCTCCCTCGGGTCCGGCGGGGTTTTTGGGTGATGTAATTTATTGCGGGGAATAGGCATTTACCGCAATCTTGATATGCTCCGTTATTTAATGTATTGTACAATGGAAAACGCCTGTTTCTCGGAATGGCTGGATCGCTTCAGCAGTTACCTCCGGATGCGGAATTATTCGCCCCGGACGATCGAAAAATACCTTCAGACCATTCGGCGTTTCGCCCGATACGCCTGGCTCCGGCAGAACTCGGACGAGGTCCCGTTCGATGAGGCCGTGTTTGAGGACGCTCCCCTGGATGCGGACGTCAACGTCTCTGCGGCCCTCGTCACCGATTTCTTCTCGTATCTTACGGAGAAGCAGGACTACAAGCCCAAGACTCTCCACCGGATGATCTCGACGCTCTCCTCGTTTTACAAGTATCTCTACGTGCAGGGGGCCGTTGTCGCCGACCCGATGCTCGGGGTGGAGCGGCCCCGGATCAAGAATCAGGAGTTGAAATACCTCAAACACAGTCAGGTGATCCGCCTGATCAACACCATCGAGAGCGAGCGCGACCGGCTGATCGTCCGCCTGATCTACGCAACAGGTGTCCGTGTTTCGGAACTCTGCGCGATGTGCGTCGAAGATATCGACTTTGAGGAGCAGACGATACGAGTTAAGGGGAAAGGCGATAAGATAAGGACGGTATTCGTCGACGACGAGACGCTTGAAGAGATCAACCGGTTTATCGGCAACAAGATCGAGGGGCCGCTCTTTGTGGGTCAGCAGGGCAATCATATCTCCCCGCGGACCGTCCAGCACCTCTTCAAGGAAAACGCTCCATCCGGGATTACGCCGCATAAAATCCGCCATTCTTACGCGAGCGAGCTCTATCGGCGGTCAAAGAACCTCCGTGTCGTGCAGGAGAATCTGGGGCACTCCTCCATCAAGACGACCGAGATCTACCTGCATACCGATATCGACGAGCGTAAACGCGTCTATCAGCAGTATTTCCCGCTCTCGAACGGAAAAAAGGAGGAGTGATCCGGCCCGGCGGACGATCCAAATAAACTGTATGATGCTATACGGGTGGCGGCCGACGTGGCACTCCATGGCGCAGGCGTGCGGGGGTATCCGCGGAGAACCTCCCCGTCTCTCCCGAAAGGGCACTCCCCTCCTTTCCCCCTCTCCCGGCAACGCTCAAATTACTGAAGCGCCTACCCTACTCACATGCGCTACATCGTCACGGGCGGGGCGGGGTTCATCGGATCCAATCTCGCAGAGGAACTGGCACGCGGGGGTCACGATCTCGTCATCGTCGACGACCTCTCCGCCGGACGGCGGGAGAATATCGCTCATCTCCTGGCTCGTCCCCGGGTGACGTTCATCGAGGGGAGCGTCACCGATCTTCCCCTGCTCGTCGACGCCTGCGCCGGGGCGGACGGTATCTTCCACCAGGCGGCCGTCGCTTCTGTTCCCCGGTCTGTGGCAAACCCCCTGGAGACGAACGAAGTGAACGTGGCCGGAACCCTGAACGTCCTCTGGGCGGCAAAAGAGTGCGGCGTCCCGACGGTCGTGGCGGCATCCACCTCGGCGATCTACGGCGACGATCCGGTCTTCCCCAAACACGAGACGATGGCGCCGGGGCCGCTCTCCCCCTATGCAGTCTCGAAACTCGCAGGCGAATACTACGGGAGCGTTTTCGCCGACCTCTACGGTGTCCGGACGGTATTCTTGCGCTACTTCAATGTCTTCGGCCCCCGGCAGGACCCGAACTCCGAGTATGCGGCGGTTATCCCGAAGTTCATCACCCGCCTGCTCGAGGATAAGTCGCCAATCATCTACGGCGATGGGGAGCAGACCCGCGACTTCATCTCTGTCGCCGACGTGGCGCGGGCGAACATCCTGGCGATGGAGAGCGATGCCTCCGGTGTCTTCAACATCGCCGGCGGCAGCCGGATCAGCCTGAACCACCTTGCGTCCATGCTCGCGGAGATCACCGGCATACACCGCCGGCCGATATACGAACCGCCGCGGGCGGGGGACGTGCGCGACTCCCTCGCCGACATATCCAGTGCGGGGGATGCCTTCGGGTTCTCTCCACGCTCCACGCTTGAAGCGGGGCTCCGCGAAACCGTGGCGTGGTTCAGGGACGCTGATCGGTAACCGCTCCTGTGAGAACCCGTCGGTCGATCCGGGGTCGCTACGCTCCCGGGCACGGGAGGTGCAGGAACCTATATATTGTTACTCCACAGTAAAGGGGGCGAGGTGAAGACGTATGCCCCAATTGGTTACACCGGAGACGCCCCGTAAGGGCAATGGCAGAGATACGTCACGGGCGTACAGCCACGTCGCCACGGAGGGTCCGCATGACCCGGCCGCCCTGAACAACCGGGGTGTGGCGCTTGAGAGGCAGGGACGCTACGAAGAAGCGCTCGCTGCATTCAGTGCGGCGATACTCTGCGACAACGATGATGTCTATGCCTGGAACAACCGGGCGGTGATCCTCGCCCGGCTCGATCGCCCCCAGGAAGCGGCCCTTGCGTGCAGGCAGGCGCTCACGATCGACCGGTCGTGCATCTTTGCTCTGGTGACGTACGGCATGGTACTCGGCAGGCTCGGGAACTACCATGAGGCCGAGAATGTTCTTGCGGTGGCCGAAGACCTCGATCCGCAGGCCCGGGCGCTTTACCCGGGGGACTCGACGATGACCCGGGCCTGACCGGGTCAGGATCACTCTTTTTCCCGGGGGATATCGGGCCGATACACTGTCGGGTGCGATACGGTTCGCCTTACTGCGCCCTATCGCCCGGCCGCATCGTGAGAGCGCCGGGTTCGCCCGAACTCCCGGAGAACCTTACGTTTTTATCCTCCCTGCCGCATAGAGTACATAATCGAGTGCCTCCGGCACGGAGTCATCCCATGAAGACGCTCATACTTGCAGGGGGGAGCGGCACCCGCCTCTTCCCGCTCTCAAGGGAACACTACCCGAAACAGTTCATCCCTCTCGTCGACGACGAGTCTCTCTTCCAGAAGACCGTGAAGAGGGCGCTCCTCTTCTCTTCGCCGCAGGAGATCGCCATCGTCACGAACACCGATCACCGGTTCCTGGTCAGAGACCAGCTCGCCGCCATCGGGTGCGACTGCCGCGTTCTCGTGGAGCCGGTAGGCAAGAACACCCTGCCGGCGATCTACTACGGCGCTCGCGAGATCACCCGGGATGACGGGCCGGATACGGTCGCGGTTCTCCCCTCGGATCACCTGATCACCGCGGCCGGGCAGTTCCGCGACGCATTCCGCCGGGCGGAGCGGCTTACTAAGGACTACCTGGTTGTCTTCGGGGTGCGGCCGACCTCGCCCCACACCGGATACGGCTATATCCGGCCCGGCGAGCCTCTCGGCGACGGCTCGCTCGTGGACGCCTTCGTCGAAAAGCCCGATATCGAGACCGCCGGGCACTACGTCGCCGACGGTTACCTCTGGAACTCCGGCATGTTCTGTTTCGATGCCGGCCTCTTCCTCGCCGAGTGCGAGGCGTGTGCACCGGAGGTGGCCCGGGCGTTCGAGCAGCCCATTCAGGAGGCGTACGGCGCAACCCCCGCTCTCTCCATCGACTACGGGATCATGGAGAAGACCCGGCGGGCGGCGGTCGTGCCGCTTGAATGCGACTGGAGCGACGTGGGGAATTTCGACGCACTTTACGCTGCTCTCCAGAAGAACGGGAGCGGTAACGCAGTCAGGGGCGAGCATATCGGGATCGACTCCTCCGAGAACCTGATCATCGCCGACCGCCTGGTCGCCACCGTCGGGGTCCGCGACCTTGCCATCGTGGAGACGAAGGACGCGATCCTGGTTGCCGCCCGGGACGAGGCCCAGCGGGTGGGCGAGATTGCAAAAGCCCTCCGTGAGAAGGGGGATTCGCGTGCTCTCTTCCACACGCAGGTCCACCGCCCCTGGGGCTCCTACACGAACCTTGAGGAGGGGCAGTCATACAAGATCAAGCGGGTCACCGTCCCCCCGAAACGGCGGCTGTCGCTGCAGATGCACCACCACCGCTCCGAACACTGGGTGGTCGTCACCGGGTGCGCCGAGGTGACGATCGGCGATGCGACCTACCTCCTCCGGAACGGCGAGTCCACGTTCGTCCCTGCGGGAACGGTTCACCGGCTCGCGAACCCCGGTCTCCTGCCGCTCGAACTGATTGAGGTCCAGATCGGGGAGTACACCGGCGAGGACGACATCGTCAGGTTCGAGGACGACTTCGATCGGACGTGAGTAGCCCCGGCTGGCCTCCCCTCCTCACCCCTTCTGCCCGCGAGCAAACCGATATAATCCCGCGGTACATAAAATATAGGAGCCGATGCCTGCTGTATCGGCGGTTCGTGTTCGTTTCTCTCGGCACCCCCGTAGTGTAGTGGTCAATCATGCAGGACTTTGGATCCGGCGACGGCGGTTCGAATCCGCCCGGGGGTATGAAAACTTCATGTTTACTACCCGAGGCATAGTTTTTAAGAATGGCACGAGATTGGAGAGCAATTCGAACGGTGCACCATATCTACCGATTCCCTTATTGCGGCATTATCGGGGAGGGTGCCGGCGAGTTTGATTGATGAGGGAATCCGCTATCGGATGGACCTTCTCAAATCCCGGATGAAGTTAGAGCCTGCTGCCGACAGACACCTCGGATTCGGATCATGGGGTGTGTGTATCCTAAGGGAAAATCTGGAGAGTGACACGGGATAACCTTTATTCCCCATACTCGCCTATAGTGGACTATGGTAACGACGATCCAACTCCAACCCGAGACCAAGTCTCGCCTGGATGATATGAAACTCCACCCACGAGAAACCTACGACGAGACGCTGAACCGTCTCCTGGACATGGCGTATGATCCGGAACCGCTTTCCGAAGAGTCCATGAAGAAAATTGAAGAAGCCTTTGAAGACATTCGGGCCGGCAGAGTTCGTCCCTTCGAGGAGTATGTCCGGGAACAGGACCTATGATATGGCGACTGCTCATCACGGCGGGTGCCGAGCGGGACCTCAATAAAATCCCCGAGCCTGATCGCAAACAAATTAAGGATGAACTCTATGCTCTGGCAGATGAACCGCACCCCAAATCTTACGTTAAAAAGATGAAGGGGCACTCACGCAGCCCCCTGTACTCTTTTCGTGTTGGGCAGTATCGAGCGATCCTCACCATCGAGGGCAATACAATGATAATCACCCTGGTCGAGGTCGGAAACCGGAGTAAAGTCTATCGGAAATATTGAATCTGCCTACCTAAGGTCGTGAACTGGGATGATCTGCGCGGTATGCCTGGGATATTGAACTTAAAGTTCTGATATTGCCCGGGGGTACTGCATTCATCCGGCCTTCACATTGCCGCACGTGAGTATTTTGCAGCCACTCTCATCTTGTTCGGCGGCGAAACCGGAAGGGACTTTTTGGCGTACGGCGAGCATACGAGAATGACCCATCTCTCTCCTCTCCTGATCGCCCCCTGTGGCATAAACTGCGGGCTCTGCATCGGTTACCTGCGGGAGAAGAACAGGTGTCCGGGCTGCCGGACGGAGGATGCCGGCAGGCTGAACGCGTATTGCGCCCGGTGCGGGATCCGGCAGTGCGAAGACCGTACGGGGGAGTACTGCTACGAATGCGCCGGATATCCCTGCACGCGGCTGAAACACCTAGACAGGCGCTACACAAAATACCGGACAAGCGTGCTCGACAACCTGCGCGAGATACGGGAACAGGGAGTCACGGAGTTCGTTGAACTGGAGAAAGTTCGCTGGACCTGTCCACAGTGCGGGAATATCCTCAGCATGCACAGGGATCGCTGCCTGCACTGCGGTCGGACGTGGTGAGGAGGGAGCATCACCCGCACCGCCGCCGGTTCCTTTTGTGTCTCAATAGAACTTCGCATACCTGCCCTGTGCCTCAATAACCTCCGATGACGGACGAGAACGGGCAATCGGGTTCATCGCAAACGGCAATGCGATATCGGCCCATGCTGCCGCCACCGCCCGCGTGACCCCGGCGCCGTCGATACCTTTTTTGCGCTCGATACCCTCCCGCCTCCCGGTGCCATCGAGCATGACCGAGGTTGATACGAGGATACGATCGATCCATGCCCGCGAGATCCTGGACTCAAGGGGGAACCCGACCGTCGAAGCGGATGTAATACTCGCCGGCGGGGTGTCCGGGCGTGCCGCGACCCCGTCCGGCGCATCGACCGGGAAACACGAAGCCGTCGAGCTTCGGGACGGCGTAAAAGACCGTTACGGCGGCAAAGGAGTGCAGAAGCCGGTCAGCCGGATCAACGGCGAGATCGCCGCCACCCTGCAGGGCATGGACGCCAGTGATCAGGCGGCGGTGGACGAGTCACTCTCCGATCTCGACGGAACACCGAACAAGCGGAACCTGGGCGCCAACGCCACGCTTGCAGTCTCCATGGCCGCCGCCCGGGCAGCCGCCGCCGCAGAGGGTCTCTGGCTCTGGGAGTACCTGGGAGACCCGCTCAAGCCGCTCCTTCCCGTCCCCATGATGAACATCCTCAACGGCGGCGTTCACGCCAACTGGCAGGGGCCGGACTTTCAAGAGTACATGATTGCACCCTACGGCGCTCCGAGCGTCGCGGAAGCGGTCCGGTGGGGGAGCGAGACCTACCATGCGCTCAAAGAGATCCTCAAAGCGCGGGGTTACACGACCGGCGTCGGCGACGAAGGCGGGTTTGCCCCTGCGGTCTCCACGAACACCGAGCCGCTCGACCTGATCGTGGAAGCAATCGAACGTGCCGGGTACGCGCCCGGTCAGGAGATCGGGATCGCTCTCGATCCGGCGTCGAGCGCGTTCTACAACGACGGCGTCTACAACCTCAGGACCGAAGGGCTGACCCTGACCGCTGCCGAGATGGTGGACCGATACCGCGACCTTGTGGCGGCATACCCGGTCATCGTCATCGAGGACGGCCTTGCCGAGGACGACTGGGACGGCTGGCGGCTGCTGACAAAGGCACTCGGGGATCGGGTGGAACTCGTCGGCGACGATCTCTTCGTCACGAACGTCGATCGGATCGATCTGGGCATCCGGAAGGGGGCCGCCAACGCCGTCCTGATCAAGCCCAACCAGATCGGAACGGTGACCGAGACAATCGCCGCGGTGCATCTCGCGCAGCAGCAGCACTGGGGCGCGATGGTCTCCCACCGGAGCGGCGAGACGGTCGACACGTTCATCGCCGACTTCACCGTCGCCATGCAGACGGGGCACCTCAAGACCGGTGCACCGGCACGGGGCGAACGGGTGGAGAAGTACAACCAGCTCATCAGGATCGAAGAGATGGCCGGGGATACGGCCCGGTATGCCGGGAGGAGCGGGTTTGTCCGGTAGTTGCCGGGGTGGCGTCTGAGACCGTGTCATCAGGCAGAATCTCGGGTGCGGCGGAGAGATGGTTCTGGATTGCACTGCAACTCTCCCGTGTTCCACATATTTCTTAAGGCCTCCCTCCCAGATCATGGGTAAACCATGGAAAGTGCATTATCTATCGAACTCCAGGTGAGCCTCCTCCTCTTCCTCGCGCTCGCCGGCTATCTCCTGGCATCCAGGATCAACCAGTCGGCGACGGTCGGGGCCATCCTCGTGGGGATCCTGGTCGGACCGAGCGTGCTCGGCCTGATCACCTACACGGACTTTGTCGCGGCTCTGGCCCACATGGGGGCGATCATCCTCCTCTTTGCCATCGGGTTCGAGTTCAATCTCAAGGATATCCTCACGCTTCGTAACGGCGTCATCTCGTTCTTCGGCGTGGTCGTCCCGTGGGTAGGCGGTTACGCCGTCACCATCCTCTTCGGGTTCGACTTCGCAACCGCGGTCTTCGTCGGGACGGCGCTGACCGCGACGAGCACCGCCATCACCGCGAACGTCCTCAAGGAGATCGGCATGCTCCAGACCGAGGCAGCGAAGGCGATCATCGGCGCAGCGGTCATCGACGATATCCTCTCTTTACTCGCGCTCTCTATCACCCTGGACCTGGTGGCCGGGGGAGTCGCGATCGGGTCATTCATCCAGACGATCGCCATAGCTCTGGCCTTTGTCGTCGTCGCCGGTACCGTCGGGGTCCTCGTTGTACGAAGACTCATCCAGCGGATGGATGCATCCCCCCTGGCGCGGCAGTATCGCGGTTTTGTCTTCATCTTTGCCCTGATGCTGGCGTTCCTCTACGCATTGGTCGCCGATCTCATCGGTCTATCGGGGATCATCGGGGCGTTCCTCGCCGGAATTGCCTTCAGCGATGTCGAACTCCGGCAGAGCAGGAGCGTCAAACTGGGCGCCGAATACTTCGAGGTCGTCTTCGCCTCGATCTTCTTCATATCGCTTGGAGTCCTGGTCGACATCCATGCACTCACCGCTGAGATCGCTCTCTTCGTTGCGGCGCTGACCGTGGTCGCTCTCGTCACCAAGATCGTCGGGTGCGGTCTCCCTGCCCGGCTGATGGGGATGTGCCGTGAGGACTCCCTCATCGTCGGGTTCGGGATGGCGGCGCGGGGAGAGGTGACGATGATCATCGCGCTGATCGGGTTGAATGCCGGGTTCATCGACCAGGGCATCTTTGTGGCCTGTATCCTGATGAGCCTGCTGACCACCCTCATAACCCCGATCGTCTACCGGAACTGGTTCTTCAAGGGCGCATACTGTACCCCGGAGTGATGCGGGGGAAGATCCCCCCATCATTTTAAAAGAGACGTCTAGTCTCCCGACACGCCCGGTTCTCACCAGGCCTCAGGAAACGCCCTGTTGGTGTAGATGTCCTCGAGGCGCGCCTTGTGGCCCCGCTCCATCGAGGCGAGGCTCTCGAAGAGCTCGATCTGGTCGGGGTCGACGCTCAGGCCCGCGAGCTGGGTGTACATCTGCATCGCGTCGAGTTCTTTCCGGATCGCGATGACCAGGCCGTCGAGCGGTTTCAAGTCGGCCGAGAGCGGCGGGACATCGAGGGTGTCGGCGACCTTGTAGTCCCGTTTCGTGTCGAACCCCAGTTTCCCGGGCTCTTTTAAGAGAAGGGCCTCCAGGGTCTTTCGGTGTTTGCTCTCCTCCCCGGCAAGCTCGTTGAAGAGATTCTTTAAGTTCTCATCCGTGACCTTCTCCCTGACCGTGCGGTAGAAGGTGTAGGATTCGATCTCCCTCTCGATAGCGTTCGATATGATAGAACGATATTCGTCGGTGTCCATGACTCATGCACCGGTGGGACAGTAGCGTTTGAGGTTTTTATACCTTGTTGGGGGCGGGGTTTGGTGTGGTGTTGGATCAAGGTGTGTGAGATGCCTGCAGGTCTTCATGTGTAGTTATCAAGGCAAGCGACGATTGAGGAGGAAATCCGGGAGGTTCGAAGAGGCTGAGGAGCTTCGATTTGCGACAAAGAAGGTGACCGAATCGAGGGAAAATCCGGATGCAGTGGACCGTGGGAGTATCGCCATAGGGGGTGGGGACAGGGGAGGGGGGTATCCCCCCTCCCCGCGAGCCGCCTCCTCCACGTGGCGATAACCGGTGGAAAGCCGTAGATTGGGTTTGTGGCGTTTCTAAGAACGGTAGGTGGGATATCCCCTGTTTGACATCGTCAGGTGCGAGGCACGACTGAAAGGAGCGTGCGAACCATTTGGTGGGAGTTGCAGCAGCGTGGCTTCGTGCTTTGCAAAAAAAGAGATTAAATAAACCGGGGCTTCCGCGAGAGGAGCCTCGGCGTGTAGAGCGGGCGGAAGGGCTTTTCGGTGGTCTCCAGCTTCACCGCCTGGATGAGTTCGCTCTCAGTCATCGACTCCTTGTAGGGTTTCTTCTTCTCCGAGAGTCTCCGGATGGTGACCATGAGCCGGCCGGTCTCGGCCTCCTGGTCCCCGATCACCGCGACGTAGGGCACCCAGTCCATCCCGGCCTCGCGGACCTTCTTGTTCACGCTCTCGTCCCGGTCGTCGACATCCGCCCGGATGCCGGTCGCGTTCAGGCGGGCGCCGATCTCTTCCGCGAAACAGACGTGCCGCTCCGCCACCGGCACCAGCCTGACCTGGGTCGGGGCGAGCCAGGTCGGGAACGAGGGGACCTCCTGGGTTGCGGTGTTCTCGAGCATCGCGCAGATCACCCGCTCGATCGAGCCCGTCGGCGAGCAGTGGAGGATCGGCGGGTGAACCTCCGTCCCGTCAGGGGCGTAGTATTTGATGTCGAACCGGTCGGCGCTCTCCACGTCGATCTGGACGGTCGGATTCTCGATCGGCCTGCCCTGCGCATCGATCGCTGCGAGATCGGCTTTAGCGATCCAGTAATGAGTCCGCTCCGAGAGGACCTCGACCAGCATCGGGACGCCCGACTTCGCGACGATCCCCTTCACCCAGAGTTCGTACTGCTCAAAGAAGTCCCGGGTGCACCGGAAGATCCCGACGAGCGGTGTCTCGAGATCCTCGCCGCTCTTCCAGCCTATCGCAAGTTGCTCCTCGAACGCCGTGAGCGCGCCGTCCACGTCCCGGCAGAGGGTGTGCATATCGGGCATCGTGAATGCGCGCAGGCGCTTTAACCCGATCACCTCGCCCTTCTGCTCGTGGCGGAACGAGTAGGTCGAGAGTTCGTAGAGTTTCATCGGGAGGGTGTTCGGGGAGATGTGCATGTCGTGCATGATCGAGAACATCCCGAAACACGCCGCGAACCGGAGCATCATGTCGCGGTTGCCGCTCTTGAACCGGTACTGCCGTTCCCCGAACTTGGCGGCGTGCTCCGAGATTGCCTTATCGCCGAGGTCGTACATCACCGGGGTCTCGACCGGCATCCCGCCGTACTCGAGCACCTGCGCAAGGACGTAGTCGGAGAGGAGGTCCCGGATCAGTTTCCCCCGGGGCATCCAGCGGTGGTTCCCGACATCCGCGCGTGGTTCATAGTCCACGAGTTCCTTCGCGCGCATCAGGTCGACGTGCGCCGGCTCGCCCCCTTCCGGCCCCGGATATCCGAGTTCTTTGCGGATCAGCGAGGCAAAAGGAGTGTTCTCCTTTGCGTATTCGGCTGCGTCTTTGCGGTCCCCCTCAGGGGTGATGACGAAGAACTCGTGCTCGATCTCCTTCTTCGGTGCGGCCGCTCCTTCAACGGGCACAATCGTCCGGGAGAGTTCCGAGAGCGGGTGGCCCTTGCAGGAGAGCGAGAAGGCCTTGTACCAGCCGAACGGCGCCCGCTTCACGACAACGTCGTCGTCTGTACCGGCGAGAGTTTCCTGGATGCCCTTAAGAACGCTCACCGCCGCATCCGGCGATGCAAGGTCGGAGGAGAGGTGGGCATAGGGGTAGATCATGATATTGGTAGTGCCGAGCTGCCGGGCGGTGGTGATGATCTCGTCCGCCGCCTGCCTGACGGCATCCTCGATGTTTTCCTCGTCGACAGACTCAACCGCGCAGAAGACGGCAAGCGCCTCGTCGAGTGCGTCCTTCGGGACCGCGTCCTCTTCGGCGACCTTCGTCTTCTTCCGGGCCTCGTATTCGATATGGTCAGAGTGGATCAGAAGAAGTCGCATTGGTATCCCCAGTTGAATCGTTCAATATCTGTTTTCCTGCTATATAGTGCATGACGCTCGGCGGGCAGGGAGCACGTACCCCGGGCCGCCATCCTGTCGGATTCCCGGTGTCACTCCTGTGCGCGGCGCGCGTTCTCGTGGTAGCGGGAGAGGGTCGCCTGCCGCTGGTCCATGTACTTCGCGTCCTGCTTCATGTTGTACGGGCGCGCGGCACGATCCGTGCGGTAGAAGACCAGCTGCCCGATCGGCATCCCCGCATAGACCTTGACCGGCCGGGAGTTCACGTTGCACATCTCGAGCGTGATCGTCCCCCGAAAGCCCGCGTCGATCCAGCCCCCCGTCTGGTGGAGCTCGACCCCGAGGCGCGCGATGCTGCTCTTCCCCTCGATGCTCGCCACGACGTCGTCGGGGAGCTCGATCGACTCGAGCGTCTCGGCGAGGAGGAACCGGCCCGGTGTAAGGACGATCGAGTCGGCCACCGTCTCCTCGGTCTCTCTGCAGACAGTCTCTCTGTCGTAGGGGTCGATCACGGTCTCTCCGGGAACGTACCAGACAAAGTGCGAACCGAGCCTGATATCCAGGGAATTTGGCTGGATCAGGGATGGTTCGAAGGGGTCTACCCGGATATGCCCGCGCCTGATCCGATCCTCTATCTGCCAGTCGACAAGAATCATTCTAGTAGATCTCTCCCGCAACCTATTCTTTGTTTTCGAGATGCCACTCCGTCCGGCGCATCAGCCCGTGAAGGGTGCTCGCCTCGCGGATGGTCAGTTTCGTCCGGCCGAGCACCCGGCGGATGAGCGTCATCGTATTCTCCCGCTTGAAGTCCGGATGGTCGATCCGGTCGAGGAAGGCGCTGATGTGCCGATAGAGCGAATCCATCTCGACCTGCCCCGCGAGCGGGTAAGTCCCGCGCGGCAGGTTCGCGAGCTCGTAGCAGAGGATGCCCACCGCGTGGGAGAGGTTGAGGATGGGATAGATCTCCGAGGTCGGGATGGTGCAGATGAGGTTCGCCCGTTTGAGTTCGGTATTCGCAAGCCCCCAGTTCTCCCGCCCGAAGAGGATCGCGACCTTCCCGTCGATATCGCCGACGATCTCCCTGACCTCCGCCGGCGCGTAGTAGGGCATCCGCATCGGAGTGCAGACCGATTTGCTCACCTCGCCGGTCGTCGCGACCACGAAGTCGAACTCCCGGTAGACCTCCTCGACCGTCATCTGCCGGGCGCCTTCGAGAACGTCGCGGGCGTGGGAGGCGCGCATGGTCGCGTCGTCGCCGAGCGTGCAGGGGTTGACGAGAACCAACCGGGTGAACCCGAAGTTCTTCATCACCCGGGCGGTAAACCCGATGTTTCCCTCGTAGAGGGGTTCGACCAGGACGATCGAGATCTCAGGCATGCCTCATTGTACCGCCCGGACCGTCGCCCGGAGCACGTCGATCCCTTCCTCGTAGACCGCGTTCCCCACGACGATCGTGTCGGCATAGCGGCCCATCTCCGCCGCCTGCTCGGCCGAACGGATCCCGCCGCCGTAGTAGAGGGTGGCGTGCTCGATCGCCTCGGACGCCGCCTGCACGATTGCGGGATCCCCGTAGGTTCCGCTGTACTCGATGTAGACGATGGGGAACCGGAAGTAGCGGTCCGCGACCTGTGCGAACGCGGCCACGTCCTCTCCCGAGAGGCTGCAGTCCGCCCCCGTCACCCGGCCGACGGCCGAGTTCGGGTTGAGGACGATGTAGGCCTCGGGCACCACCATCTCCCAGTCGATACTGCTCGCCTGGCGGAGCCAGGCGTAGTGCTTCCCGACGACCCAGCGGACGTCGTTCGTGTTCAACACGCTCGGCACGAAGAGGTGGTCGATCCCGTTATCAAAGATGGCGCAGTCGGGGCTCGCCGGTTCCACCACCAGCGGCAGCCCGTAGGAGGAGACCAGATCCAGGAGTTCATGGAGGTTCTCCCGCGTCACGTTCAGCGTGCCCGAGAGCATCAGGGCGTCGGTTCCGCTCGTCGCGATCTCCTCGACGGCTCCCTCGGGGAGGCGTTTATCAGGGTCAAGTTTCGTTACGTGTGCCCAGGTCTTCCAGTTCGCGTGCATGGTGTCACTTCAGGTGGCCGATGTAGTCGCGGAGTCTGGCCTTCGGGATGCCGGTGATGGAGGAGACCTTCTCCGGGTCGGCTTCACGAAGCGTTGCGGCGTCATAGATGCCTGCAAGGTAGAGCCTGTCCACGGTCGCCTCGCCGAGCCCGGGGATCTCCAGGAGTTCTTTGCGCCCGCGCTCGAAGACTGCCTTGGAGATCTTCTGGGGGGCGGGGCGACCGAGGTGCCTGCAGACCAGATCCACATGTTTATGTACGGTTTCCGGGTTAATGCCGGTTTTGCTTGCAAGGTAGGGGATGGGGAGGTAGCAGAGGTCGTCGGGGCTCGAGACGCCGCCTGCCTGGTACTTCTTCAGGCTGACTGCGGGAACCCCGGCCTCCCGGAGGGCGCGCTCGTTGCAGAGCCCGCGGGCCGCGTCCAGGAGTTCGGTTCCGGTGGTCTCAGGTATCCCGGCCTTCTTGATCGCCGCAACGTCGGCGAGCGAGAGCGCGTGGATATCGCCGATCCCCTGTTCGAGGAGGTTCTTGATGATCTTCGCGTGGCTCCGCCCCTTCCTCGGGGGCACGATCTTTCTGACGAACTTCCTGAGTTCCGAACGGCGGCGGAGAACCTCGAGTGCATCCTCTGCCTCTCTCGCGAGCTCTGCGGCCTCTTTCGTCCCGGCGCCGACGGCCTTCGCGAGTTCTTCAGGCTGCATGCCCGCGATCTCGGAGACCGTGTAGATGTGGTGCGCGTGCAGGCGGTGCATGAGGTCGTCGGTCATCGAGGGCATCATCCGGAGCGCCTCGACGTTCGAGGCGATATGGCTGCAGAGCGGACAGCCGATGTCCCACGGGCGGGCGCCTTTCCGGATCAGGCGGACGTGGGAGAGGTTGTGCTCTCCGCAGGTCGCTTCGACCCGGATTGCCTTGCCCCAGGTGCTGCCGGGCAGGCTGATGTTGAACCGGCACTCGGGGTAGCCGGTGCAGCCGATGAACTGGGAGACGCCGATGTGCCGGATCCGGAGATCGTGGCCGCAGGCCGGGCAGGGGCCGACGGTATGCTCCTCGGCGGTCTGCTCCATGATCTCGGTGCCGATCTCCGACTCATGCGCCTCGAGTTTGTCGAAGACCTTATGAAGCATCTCGCGGGACTCGGTGACGACGTCGTCGCGGGAGCGCCGGCTCTGCTTGATGAGCTGCATGTGCTCCTCGAGCGTCCGGGTCATCTCCGGCTCCGTGATCGTCTCGGCGTGGTTGTCGAGCGCGTCGATGACCGCCCGGCCGACGAGCGTCGGGCGAAGCGGGTTGCCTTCCACGTAGCGGCGGGAGACAAGTTTGCCGATCACCTCGTGCCGGGTGCTCTTCGTGCCGAGGCCGAGTTCCTCCATCACCTGGATGAGCCGGCTCTGGGAGTAGCGCGCCGGCGGCTGCGTCTCCTTCTCTTCGAGGTTCACCTCCCTGATCGGCAGCCTCTCACCCGGGGCGAGCACCGGGAGGATGTTCTCCTTCGCCTCCGAGTAGGGGTAGACCCGGCGCCACCCGGGGTAGAGGAGTCTGCCGCCCGTGGCCTTGTAGGGCTCGCCGGCCGCGTCGAAGGTGCATCTCGTCGTCGTCCACTTCGCGTCGGGGGAGAGGGTCGCGAGGAACCGGCGCACGACGAGTTCGTAGACCTTCCACCGGTCCTGCCCGAGAGCCTCCCGGGCCGCCGCCCCTGTCGGGTGGATCGGCGGGTGGTCGGTGCTCTCCTTCTTGCCCCGGGTCGGGACGGGCCGCCGGTTCTGCTGCACCCAGGCGACATCCTTATCGAAGATTCCTCCTTTGAGGGTATTGAGGATCGTGTCCAGGTTCAGCGACTTCGGGTAGACCGTGTTATCGGTCCTCGGGTAGGAGATGTACCCGTTCATGTAGAGGTCTTCGGCGATCCGCATCGCGTTTGCCGCCGAAAGGCCCAGGCGGCTCGCCGCGACGATGAACGTCGTGGTGTCGAACGGCGTCGGCGCCCGGTCGACTTTCTGCCCCTCCTTCACGTCCGTGACGATGAGCGGCTCCTTTGTTCCCGCCTCCGCGGCGAGGGCCGCATCGTGGTCGGTGAACCGCCCGGCGGTGTGCCGCGCCTCGATCGCTACACCGTCCTTCTCGGTTTCGAGTGAGAGCATCCAGTAGGTCTGGGGGACGAAACTCTCGATCTCGCGCTCCCGGTCAACGATCATGGCGAGCGTCGGGCTCTGGACCCGGCCGACGGAGAGGATATTCGTGCCGCCCCGGCGTGCCGCGAGGCTGATGAACCGGGTCAGCGACGCGCCCCACATAAGGTCGACCGCCTGGCGGGCCTCGCCGGCGGCCGCGAGGTCGAAGTCGAGGTCGGTCAGGTTCTCGAACGCGGAACGGATCTCCGCCGGGGTTATCGCGGAGAACCGGGCCCGGTTGATCCTGACGCCGGGGTTCACCGCACGGACGAGTTCGTAGGCCTCCTTCCCGATCAGTTCTCCTTCCGTATCGTAATCAGTGGCAATGGTGACGAGGTCAGCCTTCTTCGAGAGTTTCTGGATGAGGTTGACGATCTTCTTCTCGGTCGGTTTCTTGACGATGCCCGCGTCGATGAGGCTCCGTGGCGTATGGGTCTCGCTCCGCCAGTTCGTGTAGCCGGGCTCGAAGTCCACCTCCACCACGTGCCCTTTGAGGCCGACCACCGTCTTCGTGTCGAAGGAGTAGGTGGATACGCTTCCGTCCTTCGTCGCTCTCACCTTCTCGCTGCCGGCGAGGATCTGCGCGATCCGGTTTGCCGAGATGTTCTTCTCTGCGATGATCAGATGCACTGCGGATTACACCCCGCCTGTATCAATGTACCCGGATACGATGCGGCCGAGTTCCCGCGGGTCTGCCCGCCCGCGGGTCTCCTTCATCACCTGCCCCACGAGGAAGTTCAGGGCTCCTTTCTTGCCGGCCCGGTAGTCCTCCACGGCCTGGGGGTTCGCGGCGACCACCTTCTCGACGACCTGCGTGAACTCGCCTCCCGTGGCCCTGGCGAGCCCCTCGCGCTCCATGATCGCGGCGGGAGGTTCGCAGGGCTTGCCGGCGGCGCAGGCATCGAGCATCTCCCGCAGAACCTGGACGCCGGCCGCATCGGTGATCGTCTCCGACCGCAGAAGCGCGAGGAGTTCCGCGATGCGCTCGGCCGGGACGGCGGCGATGCTCATCTCGCGGTAGTTGAGTTCTCCAAGGAGCGTGTCGGCCACCCAGGTGGCGGCGAGGACGGGGTCGACGTGAGCGACCTCCTCGTAGAAGTCGGCGAGCTTCGGGTCTCCCGTCAGGGTTCTGGCGTGGTTGAGCGATATGCCGTACTGCGCCATGAACCGGTTCTTCCGGGCGACAGGCAGTTCAGGAAGGTCGATTGCCGCGACCCAGTCTGCGACCCGGAGCGGCGGGAGGTCCGGGTCGGGGAAGTAGCGGTAGTCGTGCGCCTCCTCCTTGCTGCGGGCGGAGGTGGTGATCCCGCGCCCTTCCATGAAGTGCCGGGTCTCTCGCGCCACCTTCTGGCCGCGCCGGAGCAGGTTCTTCTGCCGGGTCATCTCGAAGGTGAGGGCTTTCTCGACGCCCTTGTAGGAGGAGATGTTCTTGACCTCGACCCGTTCGGAGCCCTCAATCGATATGTTTGCATCCACGCGGAGGCCGCCCTCCCGCTCGCCGTCGAAGACGCCGAGATACTCGAGGATCGTCCGGAGTTTGTTGAGGAACCGGCGCGCCTCCTGTGGAGAGCGCATGTCCGGTTCGGTGACGATCTCAAGGAGGGGGATACCCGATCGGTTGTAGTCGACGAGCGAGTACTTCGACCCGCCCGCGACGTGGATGAGCCTTCCGGGGTCTTCTTCGAGGTGCGCCCGGGTGATCCGGACGATCTTCTCGTGCCCCTCGTCGTCCTCGATCTCGACTGTCCCCTCTACCGCGAGCGGTTTATCGCTCTGGGTGATCTGGTAGGCTTTTGCGAGATCGGGATAGAAGTAGTTCTTCCGGGCGAACTCCGACTCTTCCGGGACCTTCATATCGAGGGCTTTCGCCACCTTCAGGCCGTACTCGACCGCTCTTTTGTTCAGGCGCGGGAGCGCGCCGGGGAGGCCGAGACAGACCGGACAACAGTGGGTGTTCGGCTCGTCGTCGCGGTAGTCGGTCGAGCACCCGCAGAAGAGCTTTGTCGCGGTCGAGAGCTGGACGTGGATCTCGAGCCCGACGATCGTCTTCATGCCCTCACCTCCTGCTCGTAGGCAAACGCGACATCGACGACGCGCTCGTCCTCAAACTGTCTTCCCATGATCTGGAGGCCCACGGGGAGTCCGTCCACCCTGCCGCACGGGACGGATATCGCCGGGATCCCGGCGAGGTTCGCGGGCGCCGTGAGGATGTCTGAGAGGTACATCGAGATCGGGTCGGTCTTCTCGCCGAGACGGAAGGCGACCGTCGGCATCGTCGGGCCGGCGATGACGTCCGCTTCCCGAAGGGCTCGCTCGAAGTCCTCCCGGATCTTTCGGCGGGCTACCTGCGCCTTCGCGTAGTACCGGCCGGCGTAACCGGCCGAGAGGGCGAAGGTCCCGAGCATGATCCGGCGCCGGACCTCGGCGCCGAACAACTCCAGCCGCAGATCCTGGTAGGCTTCGTGCCAGGATTTCCTGGTATCGACCGCCGGGCCGTAGCGGACGCCGTCGAACCTCGCGAGGTTTGAGGAGGCTTCGCTCGTGCAGATGACGTAGTAGGCCGCGAGCGCGTGCCGCATCCCGGGGATGCTCACCGGGACCGTCTCGGCCCCGAGCCCTTCGAGGACGCCGATGGCGTCCCGGACTCTCTCTCCCACACGGGGGTCGACGCCTTCGCCGAAGTACTCTTCGGGTATCCCGATCCTGAGCCCTTTGACCTCGGCTACAGGCCGGTGGTCATACGGGCGGTCGAGCATCGTCGAGTCGCGGGGGTCGTAGTGCGCGATCACCGACATCAGCCTCGATACATCCTCGACCGTCCGCGCCATCGGCCCGACCTGTTCGAGGGAGTTTGCGTAGGCGATGAGGCCGTAGCGGGAGACCCGGCCGTAGGTGGGTTTGAGGCCCACGATCCCGCAGAACGCCGCGGGGCACCGGATCGAGCCGCCGGTATCGGTGCCGAGCGCCATCGGGACGAGGCCCGCGGCGACGGCGGCGGCGCTCCCGCCGGACGAACCGCCGGGCACCCGCTCCGGGTCTGCCGGGTTTCTGGTGGGGCCGAACGCGCTCGTCTCGGTGGTGGAGCCCATCCCGAACTCATCCATGTTGGTCTTGCCGACGATCGCGGCACCTGCCTGCCGGAGGAGCTCCACGACGTGGGCGTCATACGGCGGGACGTAGCCCTCGAGGATCTTCGATCCGCAGGTGGTCCGTATCCCTGTCGTGGAGATGTTGTCCTTGACCGCGACGGCGGTGCCGGCGAGCGTCCCGTCAGAGAACGGCGCCTGGCGGCAGGTGGTGATGAAGGCATTGTACCGGTCGTCCGGCGAGAAGTCGAGGGTTCCCGCCACTCACATCACCCTCGGCGCCTTGATAAATCCGTTCTCGGTCGACCCCGCGTTCGCGAGTGCCTCTTCCTGCGAGAAGCCCGGTCGGGGCTCGTCTTCCCGGAAGACGTTGGTGATCCCGACGACCGGGGCGCTCTCGCCCTCGACGGTGTCGAGGACCTCGAAGTACTCGACGATCGCGTTGAACTGTTTGGTGAACTCCGGCACCTCGTCTCTTGATATGCCGATATCCGCAAGTTCTGCTATATGCTCAATATCGCTCTCAGTAATCATGTTCCGCCCTACTGATCTCCGTTAAGTACCCTTGTACCGACTTTTTATAACCATTGTCACGTGCGAGCCGTTGTATCGCTCTCCAGATCCCGCTCCCGTATTGCATCGCTTTCTTCTCGGCCCGGGCGATTTCGGCGGGAATGTGCCGCTCCGCGATCTCGCGCAGGGGGTGTTTTCTCACCCCGCCGCGCACCTTCTCCCTGGCCGGGATCCCTTGAGCGGCGCGCACCACCCTGACATCGAGGTAGGGCATCGAGAAGTATGCCCCGTGAAGCGCCGCCACCGCCTGGTCCCGCGCTCTCTGGCGTCCATGGTCCGCGAGGTCCCGTTCGAGTTCCGCTGCGAGGTCGGGGGAGGCGAGGTAGCGGGCGTAGCCGCCGAAGAGCTCGTCCGCCCCCTGCCCGGCGAGGATCCGGGTATGGCCGCGCTCTTCCGCCCACGCGGCGACGAAGGAGAGGGTCGTCGCGATCGAGGCCTCGAGGGGGTTCGTCGGGTCGGGGATGGCCCGGACGACCCGGGCGAGTGTCTCCGCGACCTCGTCCTCGGTCGGTGTGACGATCTCGAGGTCGAGCCCCATCATCCGGGCGGCTGCGGCGGCCCGCCTGACGTCGTGCGACCCGCGGAGCCCCACGGCCACGCAGGGGAGGCGGGCGAGGCGGGCGACGAGAGCAGAGTCCACGCCGCCGGAGAACGCCACGACGCCCTCGTCGCTCCGGAGGCTGACTGCGGTGACGATCGCCTCTTCAAGCGTGCAGGGCGCCGGGTCGGGGGCTACCCGGGCAACCTCCCGCCCGCCGCAGCATATGGTTCCCGGCGGAACCGGGCCGGGCATGATCCCGAATGCGTCACGTGCGGTGCAATCACCGTAGGTGAGCAGGAACTCGCCGCCGCACCGGGTGAGGGCCTCCGGTTCCTCGCTGAGCATCCGCTCCACGTCAGTCGGTGAAAGCCGCACCCCGTCGCGTTCGATCCATCCCGTCAGGTTCATGGCCGGCATATTCCGTAATCCGGCAGGTATCGCCGGGAGGCTCACGCGGTATGCGCGCGCCTCAAAAAAACGGATCCGCTTCAGTGTTTGCACTGGTGAATTATAAATGTGCGTACACCGGCCGGCGCCAAATGCGGGCGTTTGGGGGGTTTCCGCCTGAATCTGTCACCCCCGGGCGGATATGGCGATCCTGGCAGGACGCAGCGTCACCTCGGGCGCGTGGCCCTCGGCAAAGGTGAGCGTCACCCGGCCGTCTCTGGAGGAGGACGTGCAGTTAACGACATTGGCATATGTCCTTGTCTCGTGTAGCGTCTCGTTGCACGCCTCCCAGAGTGGCGTGTTCAGCGGAACCGGGAGGCCTGTATTGACCACGATTTCAATCGTGGGCGGTGACTGGGAAGTCCGGTTGATCTTCATCGTCTCCACCGACGTATCGAGCGAAAGCGTCCCCCCACGCCGTTCCCGCTCGCGAACGTCTGCTCCCACGAGAATCCCTGGGCGCTGGAGGTGATCGGGAGACGGCTGCTTGAAGCGCACGAACGCGCCCTCTGGGATGCCGATCCGGATGTTCTCGAAGGGTTGCGGGCGGCGTACCTGGAGATGGAGGGCTGGATCGAGGACCGGATGGGCGATGCCGGAGGCGACGTCCCGAGCGGTGTGGTTCGCGTGGTGACCGTGGGGGATGTAAAAACACTGCGGGGAGCACGGGAGAAGGAGTGAGCGGCGTGAAGACGGCGATGGCGACACCCGTTAACGCGTCGCGCTCCACCGGTAATCGTCTTCGTGCGGCACATTTCCGCTCCCCTTCATTCCTGTTTTCGCAGTCTGAGCAGACATACTGTGAGAAGCAGTGCACCCGCTGCAGAAACTACCTCAAATCCCGGCGACGCGGGTGCCGCCGGGTCTTCGAGTTGGATTGCAGACAGGTCGTTTCCATCGCTCACGACAATCGTTCTGCCGTCGGGAGACCACTGCTGCATCATGAATGCCGGGTTATCGGGGCCGAGGGGTGCGAGGTCGGAACCGTTGCTCATCATCACCCAGAGCGTCTGGTCCCGCGATTCCGACCGGAAGGCGATCCTAGTACCGTCCTGCGACCAGACCGGTGATTTGTCCCGGTTTCCGGTTGTCAATTGCTCCGAACACGATCCGTCGCTATCGATAACCCAGAGAGAGAACTCCGGCAATGTCCCCGGCGGTGACGCGACGACGTAGGCGATCCTGGCACCGTCCGGGGACCAGGAATACCCGGATACGCTCCCCTCGCTGAACGTCACCTGTGTCTTGCCCGTTCCGTCGCTCTGCACGGTCCAGATCTCCCGGCTCCCGGATCTGTCTGCGAGGTATGCGATCCTGTCCCCCTGCGGCTGCCACAGGGGCAGACGTGCATCCCCGTCGCTCGTCAGCTGCTTCTTGTTACCCCCGTCCGCGTCCATGATCCAGATATTCGCTTCCGTGCGGATGGCCGAGAGGTTCACCGCAGGCGACCCTTCCTGGATGGCCGCATTCTCAAAGAGGCAGGAGGTATAGACTATCCGCTTTCCATCGGCGCTCCAGTCCGCCCCGTAGCCGGAGAGCCCCGGACTGGGGGTGATGCGGCCGCCTTCGGTCAGGCGCACCTTCCCGGTCCCGTCCGGGTTCATCGTCCAGAGGTCGAGCCCTCCTCCGTCGTCGGAGAGGAAGAGGAGTTTCTCCCCGTCCGGCGACCAGGGATCGAACTCGGTGAAGAGATTCCACGAACGGTCGGCCGTCACCTGCGTCAGGATCCGGCCGTCACGCTCCATCACCCGGATACCGGCATGGACTCCGTCGGATGAGACGAAGGCGATCCTGGCACCGTCTGGCGACCAGAAGGGATACGCATCGAATGCCGAATCGTTTGTCAGTTGAACAACGGGTGCAGCCGCTGCCGGGAGAGCGGACGCGATCAGCAACAGGACGATACAGATCGTTTTTTGATTCACACAGACCTCTCCTGTACGTTTCATGGGTATATAACGCAGGAAGCGGCAGCATCCTCTCTACCGATATTTGTCCATGTGATAACCCAGACCCAACATTCAGCATGTACTTTTACTTCCACTGTATAGGGGGAAGCTGAAGGCGCCACAGCTATGTTGTCCGTACCGGACTGTATGCAGTAATCGGTATAGAGAGGTTTCACGATCTCACTCGAACCACTAGGCCAACTCACTTTGATCGTTGTACTGAGTTCGCAGCTCGTGAACGTGAACTGTCGACTATAATCGAAACATCCACTTACATACCAGTCTATTACAACATAGCGGGTACCGTTATCCCTCTGGTACAATTCTGCAGAATTAATCTTTGCCGACGCGTTCAATTTAACGTCCTGAACAGGACCACAAGAACCAATTGACATCACATCACTATCCTATTTGGCACATTCCCTTCCCATTGCAATACTATGTCACTCGAAATTCCGTAACAGTGCTTGGAGGAACACGGAACCGCAACGGCTATCCCCCGGCACCCAGCAGCCCTATTGCCCTCCGGGCACGCTTTTGGGGGCCGGGATACGACGGCAATCGGGGTTCCCGGCCCCCGCGGGATACCGTACACAGTGTCACCGTTCAAGGCGTCAACGTTCCCCCATATACCTTTTCTGTGACAAGCATCGAACTGTCGTGGCTGTACCCGGGCCGTCGCATTCTCCTGACATGCCCTCGTTGTGCCATCTCCCGGCAGCACGGCCGATCTCCAGTGGAAATGTACCTCGGTCCCCGGATCGCGGGTATGAGTGCATACCCCGGTAAGAATCCTGCATACCTTCCCCGAATATCGAAACCCGGCGGAATAATCGGCTTGCCTCCGATGCAGCCCTTCCCGGGGAGCGAAAGTGCGCGCCCGTCTATCATCGGATATCCGTCCGCATGAACCGCGTGTATGCGACGGCAAAGACGACGACGGGCTAGAGGATCAGCGCCACCACGCTCGACCATATCCCGCCGAGTGTATCTTCAAGGGTTGCCCCGGGGAGGCGTGCATCCTCAGGATCAGGATGCCCCTCAGGGAGCGTCCTTCGAGCATCGTCAGGTGCACGTTCGGTGAACCGTCGTGCCCGGGAGTTGTGTTCGTCGGGAGCAGGCGCGGAAGAGGTTCAAGAGATCTGGTTTTCTTGTATCGGTTGGTTCCCGGGGCACTGTCCGGCATGCCGGGGAGCCGGGGTCGGTCGGACGGCAAAAGACCGGGACGGTGACGCCGTCCGGGATATTTATGCTACAAATGATTTAAATTGTAGTACTTAATATTAAAATTATCAAAATATATGGTACTCGTCATGATATCTCTACCTGGTGGGCGGTGGCGGAACCTCCTGTTCCTCGGCCCGGGCCGCGGAAGGGTGTGGCCACCTCACCGGGCTTTCGGGGTCATCGCCGCCGCCTGCCGAATCGCCCTGCACGGCCAGCGGGGCAGAGGTGACTGACCATGAAGAAATGTATTCAATCCGAGAAAGGTGAGATCCTCCTCGACACCGACCGTGACGTCTGGCTCTACCTCGCACCACGGGGCGGCAACGCAGGCAGGGCATTCGGGCGCGGAAGCGATCTCTACCTGCACGAAGAAGAGGGGCTGCCGGACATCTACTACATCCATACTTGGTCGACTACTACATCCATACCTGGTCGATGGTGCCCGGCGAAGACGAACAGATCCAGCCCATCTCCATCGTCTCCGCCGAAGGAGTTTCTGGAGTCGCGGGGGCTCGTGCTTGCCGCATACCCGAAGCAGCGAGGTACTGCGGTCATACGGTTACGGCATCGCGGAAAAGTTCTGAACATGCCGGCAGGGCACTACTTGATCGCCGACCTTTCGGGCTCCTGCGGGAGATCGTGGCGGCCGAACGGGATGCGATGGTGCATCCCGTCTGAATCGCCACCACCCTCTTTCTCCGGCGGGGGGCCGCGCTCTGTTCTGATCCGACTCCCGTCTCGTTATTCTATTTTGAGCAAGGGGTCGGCCGGTATCGGCTGTTCGTTTGGATATGCCTGCGAAACATCGATACGTATCTTAGTTTCATCCCCTTTATTTGCAGAACGCGAATAGATAGATAGACCGGTGAATACCCCCATGCACGAATCAGCACCCGTCCGATTCAGAAGCGAGATTCGGCACTTCTATGTTGTTACCATCGCGAACGTCGTCTTTGCCGCAGTTGTGATGGCGCTCGGCATCAGCGTGCTCGTCGGAGAGGCGGTCTCTATGTACGAGACCTTCTCCGCCGCGCTGTATGTGATCTATTCCCCTGTCGTCCTGTTCGTCGCACTTGTCGCCACCCTTATGGGCCTTCGCTGGATTCTCACCAGCATCAGGATATTCGAAGGGACCGAGGCGATCAAAGATGATCTGGATGAGAAGGGAGGCGAGGTGCCGGACGAGGCTCTCACCCGTCTCATCGTAAGGATGCTCTCGCATTACCGCGACAACCGCGCAACCATCCGTACCATGATCCTGGTCTGCACGCTCGGCGGCGTCTGCTCGTTTCTCCTCGGGGTTGCCGTCGGCCTGGAGCACCTCTCTATCTCAGCGGGCGGCATCTCCTTCACCCTCGACAACTACCTGGTCATCCCGTTCATGCTCCTCACGATCGGGATTGCCCTTACCAGCCTCGCCTCCTCGTACTACTTCTCCCGGTTCGCAAGGGTCTGGGACGAGCGGCTCGACAGGATCGAGGAGTCTGAGTCTCTCCTGAAAGAAACGCTGGAGCTGGATCGGCGATGAGCGGGCGCAGGACGGCGTTCGAGATCTACTGGGAGATTCTGGTCTTCTGCAGAACGCCGCAGTCGTTTACCGGCATCATCAACCGGTGCGACCTGAACTCGAAGACCGGGCAGGAGTATCTCCGGTTTCTCGTGGAAAAAGGGTATATCGTTGAAGTGGTGGAGGGGGACAAGACCCGGTACCTCTCCACCGAGAGGGCCGGAGAGTACACCGCGCTCTTTGGTTCGCTCTATCGCAAACTCTTCGATGCCCCTCCCCGGTTCAAACTATGAGGGCCGCCCGGGATCCCTTCACCGGCAGAGCGGCTTGAGTTTCTCGATCAGCCGCTCCACCTGCCGGACGGCCGTCCCGATGTAGGTGTCCGGGTCGAGGAGAGCGTCGAGTTCCTCGCGGGTGACGAACTTCGTGACCTCGGCTCGCTCACCGAGCACCTGGCTGAGGTCGCGGTCTTCGGCGAGGGCCTGCATGCTCGCCGTCCGCATCACCTCATGGGCCTCCTGCCGGTTCATGCCCCGCCTCGTGAGGTCGATCATCACCGACTCGGCGAGGTTCACGCCCCGGAGCATCATCAGGTTCTTTCGGATGTTCTTCTTGTTGAACTCGAGGCCCTCCATCACGCCGATCATCACGTTGAGGATGTGGTCGGCGAGCACCGACGCCTCGGGGAAGAGCACCCGCTCCGGGGAGGAGTTCGTCAGGTCGCGCTCGTCCCAGAGGACGTTGTTCTGCAGTGCCGGCTCGACCGCGGAGCGGACGATCCGGGCAAGGCCGCAGACCTGCTCGCTCTTGATCGGGTTTCTCTTGTGGGGCATCGTGCTCGAACCCACCTGTTTCTTCCCGAACGCCTCCGCGAGCTCCCCGATCTCGGAGCGCTGCATCAGCCGGAGTTCAAGGCCGATCTTGTCCAGCGTGGTCGCGATGTTTGCAAGGAGCATGAAGTACTCCGCGTAGCGGTCCCGGGCTATGATCTGGTTCGAGACGTCCACCGGCCGGATCCCGAGGAACTCCATCATCGTCTCCTGTATCTCGATACCGACATCCCCGAGGGCCGCCTGGGTGCCTACGGCACCGGTGAGCTGCCCGACGACGACCCGCGGGCGCATCTGGCGGAGCCGCTCGATGTGCCGGGAGACCTCGCTCGCCCAGATCGCGAACCGGAGGCCGTAGGTGGTCGGGACGCCGATCTGCCCGTGGGTGCGGCCGGCGCAGACAAGGGTCTTCGTCTCGGCGCTCCGGGCGAGAAGCACGCCGAGGAGT
Organism: Methanoculleus chikugoensis; assembly: GCF_019669965.1. Lineage (NCBI taxonomy): Archaea > Methanobacteriati > Methanobacteriota > Methanomicrobia > Methanomicrobiales > Methanomicrobiaceae > Methanoculleus > Methanoculleus chikugoensis. Next base: position 895,157 of record NZ_AP019781.1, read on the forward strand.
CTGCCCAGTTTCTCCTCGATGAGCGCAAGGCTCTCGCGGACCTGCAGGGCGGTCGCCGTATCCAGGATGTCGTTCGAGGTCGCGCCGTAGTGGATCCACCGCCCGGCGTCGCCGCAGACCTCGGTGACGGCCTTGACGATCGCCATCATGTCGTGATTGATCTCGGCCTCGATCTCCTTCGCCCGCTCGAGGCGCGCCTCGGGTGCGGAGGCTGCGATCGTCTCCGCATCCTCGCGGGGGATCATCCCGTGCGCCGCCTCAGCCCGGGCCAGCGCCACTTCGGCCGTGACGATCGCCCGGAAGCGGTTCTCCTCGTTCCAGACGGCACGCATCTCCGGGGTGCCGTACCGGTAGTCGATGGGATGGATTGCCATAGTAGAGAAGTGTTGGCATTCTCGCTACAAAAAAGGGTTGCCGGAAGGCTGCTCTCCACTCCCCGGGAAGCAGACTGTCGCCCCGGTTCTATCGCTATGGAGGCCTATTCCGTAGCGATAGTGGGAGTTGTCCGGTGGAGAGTCTCCGGACCGCCGGCAATGGGGGGCTCTCCCGGAAGCCCGAAAGATACTAGTCACGATCTCCCTAATGATCTTGTCGGGAGATCTCCCGACCGACAACCGATCCCGGTGAACTCCGTGAGGTCCGGAGGATAGCATTCATGAGCGAGTATCAGGATATATTCGGTAGAATTGTCAGCCTTCTTGAGAAGCGATCGCCGCAGGGCCTCTCCATCTCCGCAATCTCCCGCGAACTCGGGATGAACCGGGCTACCGTCGCCAAGTACCTCGAGATGCTCCAGTCGAGCGGGGACGTGAGCATGCAGCGGTTCGGAAGATCGAAGCTGTACACCCCGGCGCAGCGGGTCCCGCTCTCGGAACTCTTTGACCGCCTCTCAAACGCGATCGTCATCCTGGACGCCGACCTCCAGATCCTCATGGTGAATACGAGTTTCATCAGGACTCTCGGCATCCACCGCGGGAGAAACATCCTCGGCGCCTCCCTCTTCGACCTGAACCTCCGTATCTTCTCGGACCCGACCATCATGCGGAATATCGAGAGGGTCCGGCAGTCCGGCACCTACCTCTCCGAGATGCAGTACATCGAGGACAGCACGAACCACATCTATCACATCGAGTTTGCCCCGACGGTCTCCCATGTGGGGAAGCCGGGGATCCTGATCAGCCTGCAGGATATCACGGCGTGGAAGAACACCGAAGCCGCCCTGAAGTACTCGGAGAAGATGATCCGGACGATCTTCGAGAGGGTTCCCAGCGGGATCATCCTTTTTACGGCCGATGGGACCGTTCTCAACGCAAATCGTGCGTCCCTGGGGATCCTCGGCCTGAACGGGGTTCAGGAACTGGCGGAAGGAAATATCTTCGATATCTCCTGCTATAAAGGGAAGATCCTCGAGTTGATCCGGCAGGGAAAAGTCGCCGAGACGGAACTCGCCTGCGATTTCGACCGCCTGAAACGGGATCAGCGGATTCCGAGCACCCGGTCGGGCGTCGCTTACTTCGACGTGGTCTTCACCCCGATCACTCCAGACGGCGGGGTGACCTCACACGAGTTCGCCATCCTCTTCAGGGATATCACCACTGAGCGGCTGGCCCGGAAGGAGCTGGCCTTCAAGGAGACGCGCTACCGGTCGTTCTTCGAGAAGGCCTGCAACGGCGTCCTGATCTACGAGCCGATTGAGGGAGGAAACGAGTACATCATCAAAGACGTTAACGGGGTAACAGCAGCCCTCCTGCGGATGAACAAAGAAGACCTCGTCGGGAGGAAACTCTTCGAGGAATTCCCCGATCTCCCGAACCCGTACGTGCACGATCTCCTGTATCGCGTTCTGACCACCGAAAAGCCGGAGTTTGTTACACCGCTCAAATACCGGAACCGCGAGGACTTTCCCTGGATCTCCCATTATGTCTTCAAACTACCTTCCGGAGAGATCGCGTCTTTTATGATCGACGTATCGGATGCTGTCCGTAAGGAGGCTGAAGCGCCGTTCCAGGCGTGCAATGCTCGTGTAACGCGAGAGAATGACTTTTCTGGAATTAGTATATAAAACATTCTCTTATTGTTGAACACAGCCCCCCTCCTGCCCTCCGGGTGTAACCCCCCGCTCCCCGCGTGTCCTGGGGATTGTCGGGCTATTCGTGCTGGAATCCCAACGATTCTCCTGATAATTTGACGATCCCCCGGTGGTATGATCCAAGATGAATCGCGGGGCAGGCCAATATCTCCGATCGCCGTCCGGGCATTGTTGAACATTAAACGATATCTATATAGTCAGTCGCAAACATTATTCTTTCTGCGGAGAACTAGTCCGCACACCACAACAGGATCGGAAGAGAACCTTCAATGGGGTAGGATGGCCGTGATCCACCACAGATAAGTGGGATTAGATGTGTGGACCTCAGCTGCCGTACCAGTGCTCTCGTTGGAACTGGTAGCGTATCAAGATTTGGGTAGGCCTGCCCTTGGATAGGTGACTTTGCCGATCATCAGGAGACCAGTACCATGAAGACACAGATGGGTTACTTTGCATCTATTGAGCAGTACCGCCCCATGGATGCGCTTGAACAGGCAGTCAGAGCAGAAAATGTCGGTTTCGATTCTATCTGGGTAGACGACCACTTCCACCCCTGGTATCACACCAATGCACAGACGGGGCAGGCCTGGGCCTGGATGGGTGCAGCACTCCAGGCCACCAAGAAGGCGTTCTTCTCGACGTGCATCACCTGCCCGATCATGCGGTACAACCCGGGAGTCGTCGCACAGACGTTCGCCACCCTCCGGCAGATGTACCCCGGTCGTGTGGGCATTGCCGTGGGCGCCGGCGAGGCGTTGAACGAGGTGCCGGTCACCGGCGAGTGGCCGAGCGTACCGGTGCGGCAGGACATGACCGTCGAGGCCGTCGAAGTGATGCAGAAACTCTGGGAGAGCAAGGAGCCCGTCTCCTTCAAGGGCAAGTATTACACCTTCGACAAGGCGTTTCTGTACACCAAGCCCGACGACAAGGTTCCGCTCTACTTCAGCGGAATGGGTCCGAAGGGAGCACAGCTGGCAGGGAAGCACGCCGACCACCTCATGACGGTGTCTGCGCCGCCCTCCGTGCTGAAGAATGTCACCATCCCGAACTTCGAGAAAGGCGCCCGCGAGGCCGGGAAGGACCCGAGCAAGATGGAGCACGCCATGCTCGTCTGGTACTCGGTCGACGCCGACTATGACAAAGCCATTGAGGCACTGCGCTTCTGGGCCGGCTGCCTGGTTCCCGCCATGTTCAAATACAAGGTCTCCGATGCAAAGGAGGTCGAACTCCATGCAAACCTTGTCGGACATGACATGATGAAGGACAACTTCATGGTCGCAACCGACGCCGAAGGGATGATCAAGGAGATCGAGCGGTTCAAGGCTGCAGGCATCAACCACTTCTGTCTCGGCAACTCGAGCCCGAACGTGAACCTCGGCATCGATATCTTCAAGGAGATCATCCCCGCCGTCACGGAATGAACCGGGCTTGCCCGGTCCATCCCGATCTATGGGAGAAACGATGGAAAACCAGAACATTGCCCGGCTCATGGAGGAGGGTGCCGCCTTCTTCCCTGCAGAGAAAGCGGGCAGGCGACCCGTGTGGTACTCGAACCCGGCATGGACCGGTGTCGCCCTGGCGGATCTCGCGCCGGGAGCGGACACGAAGGGGTCGTTCTCTTCCCATCTCGTCAGGGTGCGTAAGGACTGTGAGGTTCCTGACCACCTTCACGAGAGCCAGTGGGAGTGGAACGCCATCCTCGCCGGGCACGGGAAGATGATCCTCGATGGGAGAGAGATACTCTTCAAGCCCGGGGACACCTTCACCACGCCGCCCGGCGTCCGTCACACCGTCATCGCCGACAAGGAGGATCTCGCACTGCTGGCAGTATTTGTTACCGGCCCGAAGTGATGGCAGGGGTTTCCCGGCCTCATTCTTCCCGATATCACACCTCCGTGTCCGGTGCCCCCGGGTACGGGGATTTCCGCCCCGTTATCACACATCTCCCTGCTGAAAAAATCGGCATCTCCACCTTATAAGCCGATGGAACCCACCCGGGGGCACCTTCAATATCCGCCTCATCTTTTTTAAGTAAAGGAGCATTACCCCCCGCGACGGCGTTCATCGAGACGATCGTTGTCGGATAGTCGGGAATGTCGGAGTTTGAGTATATACTGAACTTTGCGCAGAATCATGAACGGGCGGATGCCTGCCTGCCGGGCACCACGACGACGTCGATCCGGGTGGCCGTCTGTCGGCGTATCCATGGCCCGGCCCCGGTGAGTTCGACGCACTCATGCTCCTTCGTGCAGTCGACGACCCGGATCGAGAGTTCTCCACAGGTTTTCCTGTTGCGCCTTCACCGTCCCGGGCAATGCGGGTCCGGACAGTATGATTGCGCCGGAACCGTTGCGTTGTCCCGGCGCGGCGCCGTCACTCCCCTCGCCGGGCGCACTCCTCAACGAGCCGGGCGGCAAGATCGCGCACCGCCGCCCGCGCCGGGCTGTTCTGCGGGATCCCGACGATCGGCGTCCCGGCAAGATCCGCCTCCCCTATGCCCGGGTCCTCCGGGATACGGGCGATGAGGGGGAGATCGCTCTCGATAGTGTCGTCGCCCCGGTCACGGTTGACGACGAGGAAGATCCTCTCCCGCGAGAGGCCGAGCGACTCCGCGAGGTCCCGGATGCGGCCGGCGGTCCGCATCCCGCGGGCCCCGGGATCGCTCACGATCAGGAGGACCTTCGGGCTCTGGATCGTCCCCCGGGCGATATGCTCCATCCCGGCCTCGGAATCCACGACGACGAGCCGGTAACCACGCTCAAGCGTCTCGATGCACTCGGTGAGGAGGGCGTTCGGGAAACAGTAGCACCCCGACCCCTCCGGCCGGCCCATGGCAAGGAGGTCGTAGCCCTCCGCCTCCGCGAGCGCCCGGCGGAACCGGTATCTGACATATCCAGTCCGGTCCATGCCCGGGGGGATGGACCGGGTGAAGGCCTCCTCCCGCATGCTCCCGAGCGTCTCGGTGAGGGCGATCCCGAGAGCCTCGTGGAGGTTCGCGTTCGGGTCGGCGTCCACGGCGAGGATCGGCCGCTTGCCGGCCGCGATCAGCGCATCGATCAGGAGCGACGCGATCGTCGTCTTCCCGGTCCCGCCTTTGCCGGATATGACGACGGTGCAGGGCCGGATCATGGCTCCTCACCCCGCAGGCGGCGGGAGAGCGACGCGGTCGCCGCCATGATCGCGGCGGCCTCTCCCTCGGAGGCGTTCCGGATCCCGCAGGTCGGCGTGATCAGTGACTGGCGGTCGAAGAGGTCGGGGTCGATGGTCTCCGTCGCGCGGGCGCGGACATCCTGGAACCGGGAGAAGAACGAGTCCGGGCTCTCCGCCGCAAAGACGGCGTGGTCCGCGGGGACGATCCCCCAGGCCACCACGCCACCCCGCTCCATGTAGCGGGCGATATCGTCGGCGTAGAGCAGAAACTCGCGGGCGTAGGTCCAGGCGTCGATCGAGACCACGGCGGGGGCAAGGCCGAGGACGAATCCCCAGTCGGTGTTGGCGCAGCAGTGGATCCCGAACCCCCCGTCGAGGAGGGCGGCGATATCCTCGATGGCGGAGGCCGCGACCCCGGCATCCACCGGGACGACTGCTGAACCGAGCGACGCAAGGTAGGGCTCGCTCAGCACGACGAGTGTCGCGCGTGCACCCATCCGTTCCCGCATCGTCTCCTCGCACCATCTGGCCCGGAGGCCGAGAAGTTTCCCGAGCAGGTCGGCGTACTCCGGGTCGTAGAGGATGGGCCGGCGCGTCTCGTCCACCACCTGCATCCCGAAGGTCACCGGGCCGGTCACCTGACACTTGACCAGGAGGGCGTCCGAGAGGTCGCGGCCCAGCATCGCGTGGAACCCCGACCCGTAGGCTTCACCGACCCGGTAGGGCTCTGCGTTCCGTTCGAGGTAGTCGAGCAGGACCCGCTCCATCGCCTCCGAGGGGTCGGTGCTCCGGTCGACCACGAGCCCGCTGTCCCGGACCACTCCGCCGGGAAGGTGCTCGGCATCGGCAACGACGATCGCCTCTAAAAGTCCCCGGTTCGGCAGGGTGGGGATGTAAGGGATCCGTGGGAAGGCCGCGAGCACCGCCCGGCACGCCGCGTCGGGGTCACGGTGGGGAAGCGCCCCCACGCCGGTCGCGAGGAGTTCAGGGGACGGGATCATGCCTGCCACGACCTCACCCCCTGCTTCGCCCGGCACGCCTCGAGCGTCTGCTGCACGTGCGGGAAAAGCGCGATGTCCGTATGCGGCAGGAAACAGCTCGACGTATACCGGTCCATGAACGACGGGTCCGCGTTCAGCTCGATATACGTGATCCGCCGGGCAAGCCCGTCGAGTTCCTTCCTTCGCCTGCGGTCGACGAGGGCGATGTTCGCGCCGGTGATCGCCCCGTTCCCGATGTTCTCGATACACTCGGGGGGTATCTCGGGTATCAGCCCGATGGTGACGGCGTTCTCCTTGTTGAGGTAGTTCCCGAACGCCCCTGAGAAGCAGACCCTGCTGATATCACCGGGAGCAAGGCCCGCTGCGTCGAGGAGCGTCATGCAGGCGGCATGGATCGCCGCCTTGCTCATGATCAGGCTCTTGATGTCGTTCTCGGTGATGACGATCTCCTTCCCGATCGACGTCTCCTCCTTCCAGGCCACGACGTACTCGGGGTAATACTGCCCCTTCCGGATACGGGGGTGATCGAGTTCCAGGTTGATCCCCCCTGTCCGGTCGATGACGCAGGCGCGGAAGAGCTCCGCAAGCAGGTCGATGAGGCCTGATCCGCAGATCCCTCGCGGTCGGAGACCGTTGATCGTCGAGACGGACGGCGCGAGGGTGTCGGGGTCGATCCGGACCCGCTCGATCGCGCCCGGGTTTGCCCGCATCCCGAAGAGCACCTCCCCGCCCTCCAGGGCCGGGCCGGCCGCGCCTGCGCAGGAGAGCATCCAGTCGCTGTTGCCGAGCACGGCCTCGAAGTTCGTGCCGATGTCCACCATGAGCGTGGCCTCCTCGCGCTCCGCCATCCCGGCGGCCAGGATGTCGGCGATGATGTCGCCGCCGATGAAGTTCGAGACCGCCGGGAAGGTGTAGACCCCGGCGTTCGTGTGGGCCGCGATGCCGATCCGCCCGGCGGCCGTCGAGAGCATCCGGCGCACGACCGGGATGTAGGGTTCAGCGATCATGTAGGCGGGGTCGATCCCGAGGAGGAGGTGGGTCATCACCGTGTTGCCGGCGATCATCACCTCCAGGATCTCCTCGCGGTCGATCCCCGCGGCATCGGCGGCGGTCGTCAGGGCCTCGTTGATGCTCTCCGCCGCGAGTTGCTGCAGCCGCGCAAGGCCGCTTCTGCGGGAGAAGTTCACCCGCGAGAGGATGTCCTCGCCGCAGGAGATCTGGCGGTTGTAGTTCGAGGCCGTAGCAAGGATCCGGCCGTCGACGAGACTCCGGATGTAGGCCACGATCGTGGTCGTCCCGAGATCCACCGCCGCCCCGTAGAGTCTCCCCGTGGTGTCGCCCTCGTCCACGCTGCTCAAGCGGTAGCCGCCGGGGACAAGGGCGACCGTGGCGGTTACGTGCCACCCGCTCCGGCGGAGCACCTGCGGGAGGGAGCAGAGGACGCCGAGCGGCGCGTAGACCCTGTTCGGGGGCGGCCCGCCCTGTCGCTCGATCCCCTCGAGCAGGCGGCCGAGGTCGGGGGTCGTGTCCTCAAGGGACGGCGGTTCGAGGCGGACCTCGTATTTCCGCACGGCGGGGTTGAGCGGGATCTCCTGCATGCCGGGGATCTCGACGAGGATCTTCTGTTCCTCGATGAGCGACCCGGCGGGGACCTCGACCTGGACGTCGCCGACGACGTACGCCCGGCAGGCAAGGCATACCCCGCGGGCGATCTCCTCTTCCGAGAAGAACCTGCGGTACTTCTCGCGGTCGAACGACACCGTGCCGTCTTTTACATAGACCTGGCACTTCCCGCACTTACCCTCTCCGCCGCAGACCACGTTCATGGAGAGGCCGGCAGCGCGGGCCGCGTCGAGGAGGGTCGCCCCCTCCGGCACGGTCACCTTCCGGTAACCCGGGAGGAACGTCACGGTCGGCATCAGGCCTTCCACTCCTTCTCCAGGTATCCGGGGAGATCGGCCGCGTCGCGGGGGCCGACCAGCACCTTCCAGCCGGTCGCGTCCTCGATCTTTCCGGAGAGCGGGGCGGCGTAGCCGGGGATGACGAGGAACCGGTGGTCCACGAGTTCTGCGACGCCGAACTTCTTGAGCGAGTCGGCGACGAGGGTCTCCGTCAGTTTCCCGCCGGCTACGGCCGTGAGGACCGAGAGCCCCTCCGTGTCCGCTATGAAGAGGTAGCAGGGGATCCGGGATGCCTCCAGGTAGCCGAGCAGCGTGAAGTAGGTGAGCGAGAAGTTCACCGTGAGGAGGACCGGGGCGGCCGGCCCGGGCTCGTTGATCGGGTAGATGCCCGGCATCACCTGGATGGGCTTCTGCGGGTCGGTGTAGATGTTCTGCCGCAGGGTGAGCGCCGCCCCACGCGAGGCGGGGGAGAGCGGGAGGGTGACGATGATCCCTGCATACTTCAGGATGCCCGCCGCGAGGGCCGCATCGGTCTCCCCGAAGGCGCCGGCGTCGAGGTAGAGGGGGTAGCCGAGCGCAGGCTCGGTCCGCCCGACGGCCGCTCTCCGGATCTCCGTTGCAGTGGCGATGAAGTCGGAGAGTGACAACGGTGCGGGGTCGAGCACGAGGTCGGGGACCCCGGCCTCCGCGCACTTCACGGCGAGGACGGCAAGTTCGGCGGGACCGGCGGCCCGGACGGCGAGAGGACAGCCGTAGCGCTTCGCGAGGGCGGTGAGGGCCTCCCAGTTCTCTTCGGTCGCGGCGTGGACCAGCGGCCGGTACTGCCCCGCGGCCGCGAGGGCCGCCTCGAAGGCTGCAGGGTCGTCAGCGATCAGCGCGAGAGGGAGGCTGCTCCCGCCCCCGGAGAGCGCCACGGCCTCTGCGAAGCGATCGGGACGGTTGCTCTCGTACTTCACCGCAACTCCGTTGAGGACGAGGTCCTGCCCCACCCGGTGGACGACGGTCTCTTTGACCGTCTCCACGACAGAGCGCACCTCGTCCTCCGACCAGGCATCGGAGACCTGCACCATGATGCCGGGCGGGTGGTAGAAGGTCTTCTCGTGCCGGAAGAGAACAAACTCCTCGCCGACCGCGATCGACCGCTCGCCTGCGCCGACCTCGACGAGCCGGACCAGCGGCCGGGTCACCCCGCCGAGGAGGGTCTTCGTATCGGGGTCGAGGTCCGGGCAGGCCTCGATATCCGCCTTTCCTATGGCGAGTTTCATGGCGAAGGCGAGGCAGGTGGGGTAGCCGCACCTCTTGCAGTTCGTCTTCGGGAGATGCTTGTAGATGTCGAGTGCTTTCATCGCCATGGTTCACACCTCAAGGGCCTTCTTGAGCCTCTCCACGGTCAGCGGGTGGCGGACGCAGACGATCGACGCGCCGGCGACGAATGCGGCGTAGGCGGTGTAGAACTCCCAGGCAACCGCCATCGCCTCCCGATCCGCCGGTGCGGCCTCCCTCACCTCCCGGACCGAGAGGGTGTCGGTGGGAGCGCTGATCATCGGCATCGCGAGGTCCGCATCGCCGGAGAGAGCGGCGAGGCGTATCCGCTCCATCACCGAGTAGGTGTACTCGAACCCGTAGCCGAGCGCACCCGTGTAGGGGTCGATCACGATCCGGTCCTGCGGCACGCCGGTCTCGCGGAGGAGGATGTTCAACTGCTTGGCCAGGTTGACGTCGATGGGCGACTGGGCGATCACCGCGTGACCGTATGCCAACGCCGCGGCGGCGACGCTCCGGTAGCGGTCGGCCTCCGCGGTCCCGAGGAGGAGCCGCTCGCCCTCTCCAGCCTCCCCGCAGCGGCGGAAGACCTCGCTGTCGAGTTCCGGCTCGTTGCTCCCCTCGACGATCAGGGGACGGGCCGTCGCCGCAAGCACCGCCTCCGTCGTCGCGGCGATCGCGTCGAACGCATTAAAACCGCGTTGCTTCGTGCTCGTGAAGTTCAGCCGCACCAGGTCCGCGCCATAGGTGCGCTCCGCGGCCCGCGCCCACTCATCGGTGTTGTTCGCGAGGTCGCCCACGTAGTCGCGGACAACCGGCGGCCAGAACCGGGGGTCGTCGCAGATCTCAAGCGCCACCAGGAGCCGGCCGGGCGTCCTTTCGGAGAACGGCAGACTCCGCTCGCCCCCGATGACGCAGGAGACCTCCCGGGTTCCCCCTTCAGCCTGCGTGGCGCCGAGGCGCACCTCCCGGATGGCCATTCTCTCGTCACTCTTCTCCGTCACGCACCATCCCTCCTCAGATCAGCGACCTCATCGCAAGCGCGGGATGATCGACGCGCTTGAGGAACGCAACGAGATCCTCGATCGTCGGCGCCGAGACCTCGTCCGCGATCTTCTCGAAAAGGTCCGGCATCCCCTGTGCGGCGAGTTTCGCCCGCAGCCGGTCGCCGAGTTCCTCTTTCAAGGATGACGGCATCCAGACCACCCTCACGATGCCGTTCTCGGCCTCAAGGAACCTATCACTGAGAATGTAGTTCTTTGATATGCCGATGAACCCCGGCGTCTGCGCGCCGCCCCCGATCGTCCCGGCGAGCGTCGAGAAGGTCATTCCGAGCGGCGTCTCCCCGGTGAACTCCCGGCTGACGATGAGAATGCCGTTCACCTCCGGGACGATCGCCGCGATGCACTCGAAGCACCCGCAGGCGGTCATCGGGTTCTCGATCATGCTGTAGAGGGCGATCCGATCGACCTCACCGTGGGATGCCTTCTTCACGAACCGGTTCACCCCTGCAAACTCCCCGGAGACGGCGTCCACCGTCTCCCCCTTCGGGACCGGCTGGTTCGCCCCGGCGGGAGCGATATCGTGGGCAATCCGGGCATCGAGCCAGGTGATCGCCCCGCAGAGCGCCGGCCGCTCCGGGGTGATGACGCAGACGTGGTTCGGGGCGAACGTCTGGCAGAGGGTGCAGGAGTAGAAGGTCTCCACGTCCTCGTCCTTCATGCCGGCGATCCGTTCGTCCCGCGCCGCGTAGACCGCCCGGGCCTCCGCGAGCATTTCCTCGACCTTCCGGCGGTCGGTGACCAGCGTCACCTGGACCGCGTCGATGTGATCCGGGAACTCTGCCTTGAGTTTGTGGACAAGCAGCGTCCCGATGTCCCGTATCTTAACACCTTTCGCCACCGCCTCTTTTGAGAGCCTGACCCAGATGAGATCCCGCTGGGCAACGTGCCAGGACCCCTCGCCGTAGTTGATGAAGGTATGGATCCGCCGCTCGAACACCGGTTCGTAGTCCGTCTTCATCCTCGCACCGGCAACATCCACCAGGATCGCGAGCGGGAGGGCGGAGCCTTCCGGAACGGCGTCGACCTCGGGCCCGACGATGGTGACCTTCCCATCCTCGACCTCCTCGCGGGGCCGCATCCGGAGGAGCTCGAAGGCAGGCGTCCTCCCGCCGCCGAACTCCACGTACATCTCCTCTTTGCGGATGCTCTTCCCCTCGAACGCAGGGGAACAGGCCATGGGTATCGGGATCGCCGTGACCGTGACCTTGATCCCCCTGAGATCCATTCCCGTCCGAACCGCCTCCACGGGGGCGACTGATAACCACTCCCCTCCCTCGTAACCCGCGCCTGCCGCGAGGATCGGTATCCCGAGCACCCGCAGGGCGTCGACGAACGCGACCTCTTCGTCGGTGAGGCTCCCGAAGGCGATCACGAACGCCTTCGCCCGCTCTGCGGCGTATCCGAGCAGAGAGTGGACGTCTCCCGGCTGCACCCCGCCGAACATCATCGCGACCCGGGCGAGGATGTCGGCGAAGTGGATGCCCCGGGCGCTCTCCGGCCCGAGCGGCACCAGACGGTAATCCAGCCCCAGGCGGACACCGGCGCCGGAGAGCGCCTCCACGACCCCGCCGGCAAGGAAGGTGAGCAGCGACTTCTCCTGCATCTCCCGGCAGACGGCCGCGGCGGCATCGGGGCTCTCCGGTCTCCCGACGAGGAGGCCGAGGCCGGTGACGCTCCCGTCGACCAGGGTGTAGCCGAGCCCCCGGATGACCGCATCGGGGATAAACCCGGTGCAGGGGCTCGCGACACCGCCTTCTCCGGCCATCAGGCACTCGCAGGCGACGAGGAGGTTGTTGCCGGACTGCCGGTACGCTTCGCGCGCTCCATCCGCGTCCCGTACGGCGATGCCGGTGACGGCGTAGGTCACGGGGAGGGCGTATGCCGTATCCGCATAGGCGAGCTTCCCGGCGAGTGCCTGCATCCTCGCATCGAGGCCGGTGCGGCCGCGTTCTATCGCCGCATCAAGAGGATCCCTGAGTCTGTTCTTCATGGTGCCATCAGCGGGTGATACTCTGCACACGTTCATAAAACATTGTACCCGCGCAGGGTGGCAGCCGCCGGGGTTTTCGGGCCCGGCGTCATATCCACTCTTTCTTCCTGAAGTAGAGGAGCATCGTGGCCACGACGCCCAGCATGAGGCTGAGGACGAGAGGATATCCGAGCGGCGAGTCTTCGAGCGGTATGTTCCTGAGGTTCATCCCGTAAAACCCGGTGATGAAACTCAGGGGGATGAAGATGCTCGCGACGATGGTTAGGATCGTCGTGATCTCGGCGAGCCTGTTGTTCTGGTTCGAGGTATGGAGATCCATCACGCCGGAGAGCGTATCCCGGGTATACTCCGCAACCTCTGCCGCCTGGATGCACCGGTCGTATATATCCCGGAAGTACGGGATCGTCTCCTTCCGGACAAGGCTCAACTCCCGGCTCGCGAGCGACCCGAGAACCTCGCGTGCCGGCACGGCCGCTCTCCGGATAGTCAGGAGATCTTCTTTGAGTTCGTAGATCTGCTTCAAGGCAAGCGGATCCGCGGAAGCCAGAACCCTGCCCTGGAGGTCTTCCACCCGGTCGTCGACCGCGTCGAGGATGGCGAGGTAGACGCTCACGATGGCGTCGAGGAGCGTATACGCGAGGAAGTCCGGCCCCGATCCCCGGATGACGCTCAGTTCGTTCCTGAGCCGCTCTCTGACCTGTTCGAAGACCCGGAATGGCTGCTCGCGGAACGTTATGACGTAGTTCTCCCCGAAGATCAGGCTGACCTGCTCGCTTGCAACCCTGCCGCCTCTCTCCGAGAGCATCCTCGCGATGACGGCGACGTAGTTCCCGAACTCCTCCACCTTCGGCCGCTGGTCCGGGGCCGTGATATCCTCCATCGTGAGCGGGTGGATCCCCGCCTGTCTGCCGAGGATCACGAGTTCGTCGCGCTCCGGCACCCCGACGACGTCGATCCAGGTGACCGTCTCCCGGCCGATCCACGACCATGCTTCGGTGAGTTCGATGCACTCGTGCTCCTCGATGCGGTCCTGCGTGTAGTCGATCACCCGGATCGAGAGTATCCCACAGGTTTTTTCCGGCTGCATCAAACCTCCGGACTGCCTGCTCCCCGGGGAAGAGGCGGATACACCTCGCCGGTCTCGGGGAATCGCCCGGCGAGCCGCCCGGCAGGAGTTATGGACACCATCCCGGGGAAGGGGCATTCATCCTAAGGTATAAAACACCACTGCCGGGCCGATCATGCATCTTTTACCGGCCCGCCGTCGTAGACGATGATCTTCTCGGTCGCGACAGCGATTCCCGCACCGACGATCCCGTAGGCGACCGGGACGTAATTGGTGTCGATCCGGATCCGGGGGAGGATGACGCCGATAACGAAGACCTTTAAACTTGATACCGTTCTCCGAAACGAGTAGCATTCCCACTCGTCCCTGATGCGCCGGAGATCACGATGACGGCGACGATTCAGAGCGCCGCACGCCTCTCTTCCTGCCTCTCCGGGTGTCGCCGGTTCGCCTGCATGCCCCTCGCCCTGGTCCCGCCGGCGCACGCGGGCTTCGACGCAACGGAAGATACCGGTATCCGGTTATGAGCGGGGGGTGCCGGTCGCGGTTCAGATCCACCCTTTCTTCCTGAAGTAGAGGAGCATCGCGGCCGCGACGGCCGCCATGGAGGCGAGGGCGGCCGGATAGCCCCAGGGATGGCTGATCTCCGGCATGTAGGCGAAGTTCATGCCGTAGACCCCGGCGATGAAGGTGAGCGGGATGAAGATGGTGGCGATGACGGTGAGGACCTTCATGATCTCGTTCATCCGGCTGCTCTGGCTTGAGAGATAGACGTCGAGCGTCCCGGATATCATATCCCGGTAGGTCTCCACCGTCTCGGCGACCTCTATGGTGTGGTCGTAGACATCCCGGAAGTAGACGAGCGTCGTTTCATCGATCAGGGGCGATTCGCCCCGCTCGAGTTGTGCGACTGCTTCGCGGAGCGGCCAGACCGAACGCCGGAGCGCGATTAAGGACCGTTTTAACGCATATATCGCCTGCAGCGTCCCGCGGTCGGGGTCCGCCACCACCTCCTCCTCGACGATCTCGACACGCTCCCCGAGTTCCTCGATCTTGGCGAAGTAGCCGTCGACGATCGCGTCCAGCAGAGCGTGGAAGAGGTAGTCCGGCCCGACGCTTCGGAGCCTTCCTGCTCCCGCACGCAGGCGCTCCCGGATACGCTCGAAGACGTCGCCCGGCTGCTCCTGGAAGGATACGACGTAACCCCTCCCGAGCACCAAGCTGACCTGCTCGCTGTTGAACTCGCCGTCGCCGGGAGCGAGCATCCGGACCGCGACGTAGAGGTAATCGCCGTAGTCCTCGATCTTCGGCCGCTGGCGGGCGTTCGCGATGTCCTCCAAGGTCAGGGGGTGAATCCCGACGGCATCCCCGACCGCCTGGATCACCCCGGTATCGTGGACGCCGTCGACGTCGATCCAGGTGACCCCCTGAGGGAGGACGGCGATCTGGATCTCCCCCGGCAGCGTGTACGTTCGCTCACTGAAGCGGGCCTCATCGTAGTCGATGACCGTGACGGTGACCGGTCGTGAGCGGGAAACGTCGGTTTCGGTAATGCGTCCGCTCGATCCCCGGCTCTGGCCGTCGTGCGGGCTCATGGAAGGTTGGATTGATTCCGGTTCAGATGAATCTGCCGAAAAAGAGTGGGTTCGTGCTTCACCTGCTTGCTGCCGCCACCTCATCCTCTCTCTTCGCCTTTGCGGCGGCACGGCCGATCAGGATCACCACAATCACCGCGATGATCGTCACGACGACGGCATACACTAACATGGCAACGAGCGTGCTCTGTTCCCCGAATATGAGGGCAAAAAGTTCCTGAATGGCGCCGTTCCATGCGAGAGCGGCGACCAGACCAAATGCGGCCGTGACGAGGGCCGCTATCTTGTCGATGACCTCTGTTTTGAAAGACATATGGTTCCTCAGTCGGGAGGTGTACGGTAACTAATATAATACTTTCGCCGTGCGGCATTCTCCGGGCTCCGTCAGGCTTTCGCGTCTCCCTTATGGGCTCTTAGGGGAAGCAGGGCCGGATATGTGCGCCGCGAAGTTTTCCCGGCAGAGTCGCCGTAGATCCGGCATCATCCTCTCCCCGGCCTTCCTCGCCTTCACTTTCGTCCCGGGCACCCAAACTACATTGACGTACGACGTCGAACTGTATGCAATGGATAGCCTCGACGACTGGTTCCCGTACCGGGAGTACCGGCCTCATCAGCGGGAGATGCTTGAATTGGCCGCATCTGTCGCCCGCGACGGCGGCATCGCCATGATCGATGCGCCGACCGGGAGCGGCAAGTCGAGCGTGGCCTCCGCGCTCCTCGCGGAGAGCCGGGGCCGGAAAGTGCTCGTCGCCGTCCGGACCATCAGCCAGCTTGCGACGTTCATGCGCGAGCTTGAGCTCATCCGGAAGAAGCGCGGCAACCTCAAGTTCGCCTACCTCATCGGCAAGTCCAGCATGTGCCCGCTCGGCGGCGAAGGTGACATCTACCGGCGGTGCGAGGGCGTCAAGTCCTTCTCGACGGCCCTGATGCGGGAGCGGGCGCAGAAGGGGTCGCTTGTCCCGGCGAACGACCGCCAGATCAAACAGCAGATCCGGAAGATGGACCCGGAACACCCGCTCATCTGCCCCTACTTCATCCACGGCAAATCCTTCGTGGAGCCCGAGGACGGGGGATTGAAGATGATCCCGTCGGCGGCCCTGCGCGTCCGGGCCGAGCGGGTGAGCACCGAGCTCATCTGGCCCGACCAGCTGGCCGGGTTCTGCGGCGACATCTGTCCTTACGATACGATGATGCACGCCGCCCGGGACGCCGAAGTGGTGCTCGTGAACTTCTACCACCTTTTCGACGATATCATCCGGGAACAGCTCTACCAGTCGCTCGGGATCGAGGGGCACGACGCCATGCTGCTCATCGACGAGGCCCATAACTGCGGCGACGTCGTCCAGAGCATCGAGAGCGTGACGATCGAGGAGCGGGATATCGTGCAGGCCGGCCACGAACTCTCCGGACGCCGCCGGTCGCCGCAGGCGGACGCTATCGTCCAGATCCTGCCGCAGATCACCCGGTTCATGGAGGCGCTCAAAGGTTCGCACGAGGCCGAGGACTGGTTCGATCCCGCGATCTTCCAGCGGATGATCCTCTCCGGCACGCTCTACCGGAACGTGGAGGAGATCGTGGACGACCTCCTCAAGATCAGCGAGGGGATCCGCGAGAAGAACATGCAGGCGGGCGAGTTCCGGGAGAGCGCGATCGAGCGGCTGACCGAGTTCTTCTACCGGATCTTCCGCTCCGCCGCCGACCCGGCTTACCTCACGGTCTACCGCAAAGAGGAGGACGGGGCCGTGGCGCTTGAGGTCCGAAACATCGACCCGAGCACCAAACTCCAGGAGATCGCCCGGGCGCACGCCTGCTGCGTCCTGATCTCGGGGACGCTCTCGCCCATCGAGAGTTACCGCCGCTACTACTTCGGCGACCTTCCTGTCACGACGATCTCGCTCCCGAACTCCTTTCCCCCGGAGAACCGCCGCATCTTCTGCGCAACCGACATCACCACCGCTTACTCGATGCGCCGGGACCGGGAGAACCTCGCACGGACCGAGGACTACATCACGACGTTCGCCGCCCTCCCCGGGAACCTCGCGATCTATTTCCCCTCCTACGACCTCCTGAACACCTTCGCGGATCGCTGCGCTCCCCGGATCAGAAAGAAACAGATCTACATCGAGTCCAAGGATACCGCGGCCTCGGCCGTGATGCTCCGGGAGTTCATGGCCCTCCCCGGAACCGGCCGCTCGGGCATCCTCTTTGCGGTCTGTGGCGGCAAATGGAGCGAGGGCCTGGACTACCGCGGCGAGATGCTCTCGGGGGCGCTCGTCATCGGCCTCCCGCTCGCGCCGTTCAACCGCGTCCGCAAGATGGTTATCGACTACTTCCGGATGAAGTTCGGCGAGGAGGGGGAGTTCATCAGTTACACTCTCCCGGCGGTCAACCGCGCCCTGCAGGCGCTCGGCCGGGTGCTCCGGACGCCCGAGGACAGGGGTATGCTCGTCCTCGGGGAGAAGAGGTTCCTGGAACGCCGGGTTCATGCGGGGCTGCCGCCGTGGATGCAGGATGAGATGAGGACATGCACCGTTGAAGCGTTCCGGAAGGAGGCCGAGAGATGGCGATCCTGACCGGATCGTGCCGGCTGGACCTCTGGTACGTCCACGTCGCATGGCAGGACGATCTCGTCTACCGGGTGCGGTTCGCACGTGAAGGGATTGCAGGATCGGTGCCGGAGGAACTCCTGCGCTACTGTGCCGGGCGGCCGGCGGACCTCTCCTCGCTCAGGAGCGTCGCGACCGAGGGCGACACGACCTTTGCGAAGATCTACCGTGCCGTCCGGGCAATCCCCTGCGGGGAGACCGTCACCTACGGCGAGGTTGCCCGGATGGTCGGGACCGCGCCCCGGGCGGTCGGGGCGGCGATGGCGCGGAACCCGACCCCGATCGTGGTGCCCTGCCACCGGGTCGTCGCGAAAGCCGGCATTGGTGGATTTTCCCCCGATCTCGCCATCAAAAAGACCCTGCTTGCCCTGGAACGCAGGGGAGATGTCTGCACCCCGGAAAAGAGAGGAGTTAACAGGTAACTCCGTCATAATATAGTGAAATGAAGATCGTGGTCCTGGGTGCCGGGGCGGTCGGGCTGACCGTTGCCGCAAAGTTGTCCCGCGTCGCGGACGTTCATGCCGTAGCGAGGGCGCGGCACGCGGATGCGGTGCAGGATCGGGGCTTTCTGATGACCGGCATATGGGGAGAGGGCGCATACCGGTTCAGCTGCTCCGAGGAACTCCCCGACGCGTGGCGGGATGCCGACTACTTCATCGTCGCCGCAAAATCCACCGACACGGAGGCGATCTGTCGCCAGTTCGCCGACGCCATCGGGGGACGCGAGGTGGTGAGCCTCCAGGACGGCATCGGAAACGAGGAGATCATTGCGCGGTTCACCGATCGGGTCATCGGAGCCATGATCATCACCGGGTTCGAGTGGCGGGGCGATGCCTCGGTTCACGTCTCCGTGGAGGCGGCGTCGATGAAAATCGGGCGGTTCCCGTCCGGTACGGACGACGCGGTCGAGCGTCTCGCCGCCCTCATCCGGGATGCCGGCATCCGGGCGGAGGCGACCGCCGATATCCGGACGGACATCTGGGGTAAGACCCTCTACACCTGCGCGCTAAACCCGCTCGGCGCCCTCATGAACGTCCCTTACGGCGTGCTCGCCGATCCGCATGCATGGGCGGTCGTCACCGCGATTGTGGAGGAGGCTTACCGGGTGGCGGAAGCAGAAGGCGTCGCTCTCCCCTGGGAGACGCCGGCGGCGTACCTGGAGTATCTCCGGACGGCGCAGCTCCCCGCGACGGCCGCCCACCACTTATCGATGCTCCAGGATATCGCTGGCGGGAGGAAGACCGAGATCGACTTCATGAACGGTGCGGTGGCGGCACTCGCCGAAAGGCACGGCATCGGGGCGCCTTACAACACCTGCATCGCTGAACTGATCCGCTTCCGGGAGCGGCTCTGACGGCCGGGAGAGAAGAGCATGCGATCTGCGATTGTCCTTGTCGGCGGAGCGGCACGCCGTGCCGGGGGGCGGGAGAAGTACTTCTTCACGTTCCGGGGCAAGACCTTCATCGACCGCCTCATCGACACCCTGGAGGAGGCGGTCGACGAGATCGTGGTCGTTGCGCGGGATCCCGGGCAGTGCGAGCGGTTCGGTCATCTTGGGGATATCAGGTGCATATCGGACGTCCGGAGAGGTCTCGGCCCCATCGGCGGCCTGCACGCGGGGGCGCTCGCGGTGCACGGGGAGTATGTCTTCGTTGCCGCCTGCGACATGCCCTGCATCCACCCGGGGGTGGTCCGGCTGCTCTTCGACGCCGCAGTCGGCTACGATGCCGCTATTCCTAGCTGGAACGCCGATATGCTCGAACCGCTCCACGCGGTCTACCGGAGGAGCGCACTGCTCGATTACCTGGAGGAGCACGATTCACTCTCGCTCCGGGCGATGATCTGGAGTCTCAATACCCGGTACGTGTCTGTAGAAAGGATTCGCGAGATCGATCCCAACCTGCTGACGTTTACGAATATCAACAATCTCGAAGACCTGGAGTCGATCAATCCCACGGCAGGATGCGACACCGACGACCTGCGTGGCCCTTGCTGAACGTCGTCACGCCGATTTTCGCACGGAACCCCGACCCGTAACCGGACGGGAGACCGCCCGGCCTGCCGTATCTCTGCGAGCATTCCCCGTTCAGGAACCCCCTTTTCTCGTGCCCGAGCGGTGAGTTCCCGAATCCGGCTCAGTACTTTGCTAACATGGTTGGAGCAGTCCACCCGGAGGATCAACCATCGAGGCTTCTCAAACTCCATTCTTGATGGAACGTCGCGGCTCGAAGCTTGATGGCTTCTCATGCTCGCTACACTCGCACTTCGCACCTGACGGTGCTCGAACTCCGGTTCTTACGAACCACAGTACTTCGCTAATTTCGGCATCTGAAATAGACCAATGCAGCCTCGCATAGCGACCTACAACGGGATCGGCAGCACCCGGGCACCGAACTTCGCACCTTGCGGTGCTCATGCTCCTGCCCACGCACCTAACGGTGCTCCAGCTCCGTTCCTCTGGAACGTCGCACCTTCGGCCAGTCGCACTTCGCGGCTTCGCGCTCTTCGCGTGAGATTTCGGTACTGCTCCCGCCGTCACCTCACGCGAAGGCGCGAAGAACGCGAAGTCCGGTGTCGGGTGCCGAAATTGGTGAAGTACTGAGACTCTTCCGAATCCTCGAAAAGTTCTACCGGCACTCCCGAAACCGTGGCAACCCCCGGCCGTCCCTGATCGGGGTCGTTCAGGACCCGCCGAACCGCCCCGGGAGCCGGAGGCGGTACATCGCCCGAAAGAACTATATACTATCTCCGAGAAGTCAGGCCGTGATGTCATCGGGGGAAGTGACTTCATCCAGTTCTACCGGCAGGGTCCGGGACGGTTCCGGAATAATGCGTTCCGGGCGTGCGATCCAGGGAAATCGAGCAGGACGTATAGCGACACCGCTCCTTCTCTTCTGCTGTCTTGTTGCAGCCCTGTGCGGGGTTGTCTCCGCCGACAAGGGGGATTACGTTCCCGTCTGGAGCCTGGGGGCAAGCGGCCCGGTCAGTTCCGTGGCGGTCACGCACGACGGTTCCACGATCGTTGCCTCTGCAGGTTCGATGGTCTACCTTCTCGACCGGCAGGGCAACGTCCTCTGGCAGAACTCTGCCGGAGCGCGTGTGAACGGCGTCGGGATATCGCCCGAAGGGTCGTGGATCGGCGTTGCTGCGGACAAACTCTACCTCTACAACCGGGACGGAGACCTGCTCTGGACAGTGAAGACATCTTTTATCTATCGGAGCGTGGATCTCTCGTCGAACGGGATGTATGTCGCCGCCGGCTGCGATAACGGTGCGGTCTACATCTTTGATCGGAACAAGAAGCAACTCTGGGACTACGATATGGGAACCGACAGTTACGGTCTCGCGATATCGGAGAACGGCCGCAGGATCGCGATCGGCTGCGATAACCAGGGGGTATACCTCCTCAACAGCAGGGAAGGAGAGTCCTGGAGTTACGGAACCGGCAGACTGGTGAGGGGGATTGCCCTCACCCCCGACGGGCGGTTCGTGGCGGCCGGGTCGGTCGACCGGTGCCTCTACCTCTCCACGGGGGAGGGCGAACACCTCTGGAAATACCCCGTGGGCGATGCCGTCGTCTCGACGGCCCTGACGAACGAGGCTGACAGGATCTTCGCTGCAGCCGGCAAGATGATCCATGTCATCGACCGCACGGGAGTCGAGGTCCAGAAGATCGGCCTTGGCGGCCGCGCGGAGTCCGTCGCGGTGACCCCCGACGGTTCGTTCCTCGTCGTCGGGGGCGGCGAGGGCGATCGCTCAATCCGTCTCTTCACAAACGATCCGGACCTGGTCGAGACCTGGAATCCGCCGGAGGCCGTTATCAACGAGACCGAACAGCCGGGAGAGGCGACGGCAGGCGTGACCGCCTCCCCGGCACCCGGGAACACCAGCACGGATACAGGGGCGGAAGTGGGCGCCGCGGCCCGGGAAGAAGTCCCGATAACCTCAAGGGTCTTCGGGTGGGTGGAGAACATCATCTCCCTCCTCTTTAAACCCCAGGAAGACTTCCTGGCCTGACCCACTCTTTTCGGGCAGGATGGACGGACTAGACCCGGCGCCTGCTTCCGCTCGCGTCGCGCGCGTAATGCCCGAACTCGCTATCGAGCAGGACGTCGCCGGAGAAGACGGGGCCGTCCCTGCAGACCCGCAGGCCGTGCGGGTCGGTGCAGCACGACCCGCAGAGACCGACCCCGCACTTCATGTAGCGGTTTATGGAGAACTGCCCCCGCTCCGTACACCCTTCCCGGTCGAGGATGGCGAGGACCGCCGCCATCATCACCTCCGGCCCGCAGATGCAGATGTGGTCGAAGTCGGCGAGGTCCACCCTCGAGATGAGTTCCGTCACGAACCCGTGGTGGCCTGCGGTGCCGTCGTCGGTCGCGATCATCAACGCCGCCGCACCCCGTATCCGGTCGGTGAAGAGGAGCTCGGAGGCCGTCCGTGCGCCGAGGAGGAAGGTGTCCACCTGCCCGGCCGCAACAAGCGGCAGGAGCGGAGAGGCCCCGACGCCGCCGCCGATGGCGAGCGTCCTCCCGGAGACGGAGAAGCCGTTCCCGTAAGGGCCGCGGATCCCGATCCGGTCGCCCTCGTGCATCGCAAAGAGA
Organism: Methanoculleus chikugoensis; assembly: GCF_019669965.1. Classification (NCBI taxonomy): domain Archaea; kingdom Methanobacteriati; phylum Methanobacteriota; class Methanomicrobia; order Methanomicrobiales; family Methanomicrobiaceae; genus Methanoculleus; species Methanoculleus chikugoensis. Next base: position 917,486 of record NZ_AP019781.1, read on the forward strand.
GCGGCGGTCGCGTCTCCGACCTTCTGGACGGTTATCGACGACGGGGAGGAGAGGCCCATCGGGATCTCGTCCACGCCCGGGACCCAGACCATCACGAACTGGCCCGGCCTCGCTGCAATCTTCCGGTCGAAGACGAACGTCCTGATCGACGGCGTCTCCTCGACGATCTCTGTTATCATGACCCCTGCGGGCATCTGCTCATGCATGGGCGCACCCCACGATCTCGTCCGCGTCGATGCCGTCAGGATTGTAGAGATCGTTTACAATCGCGGCAAAGATGCCGATGTCGTCGACGACCGCGCTCCCGATCTCGACGGCGCTCGCACCCGCCATCATCATCTCGACGACGTTGTCGGCGGTGGAGATCCCGCCGCACCCGACGATCGGGATGGAGCACGCCTCGTAGAGGTCGTAGACGCACCGGACCGCGACGGGGAAGATGGCTTTCCCCGAGAGCCCGCCGAACCGGTTCCCGAGCACCGGCCGGCGGAGCGCCGTCGATATCCGCATCGCTTTCACGGTATTGATCGCGACGATCGCGTCCGCCCCGCCACGCTCCGCCGCCGCTCCGATCTCGGCGATATTGGCGACGTTCGGGGTGAGTTTCACCCAGGTCGGAACCCCGAGGGAGGCTACAGCCCGGGTACACTCCTCCACGAGAGCCGGGTCGCTCCCGATGGCCGCCCCGTAGCCCTCCGCGTGGGGGCAGGAGAGGTTCAGTTCGAGCCCCGAGGCCTTACCGGCAAACCACCCGGCGACCGTCCGGAACTCTTCGGGTGTTCCCCCGAAGATGCTCACGATCACCGGCTCGCTTTGAAGGGCGGCCAGTTCCTCCACAAACGCGGCCGAGGGGTTCGGCAGGCCCATGGCGTTGATGATGCCGCCGTCGACCACGACTAGGCAGGGGCCGGGGTGCCCCTCTTTCGGGCTCGGGCCGATGGATTTCGTGACCACACCGCCCGCTCCGTTCGCGAGGATACGGGCGAGCGACGCCCCGGTGGTGCCGAGGATGCCGGCCGCGAGCAGCAGGTGGTTCCTCAACCGGATGCCGCCGACCTCGATGGGGCCTGGATAAAGCGCAACCATTGAAAACAGGTGGGAGCGGGGTATTATTATACTCTCGCGCCAAGTGTACTGACAGGAAAGTATGTGCTCCGCTCTCCGGAGCCCGGGTACCGGCACGGGAAGCGGTAAGGAGGCTTTTTTCCCCGCCGGATTGTTATTCTCCGTGCAGTCCGGGGCCTCTTTGCGCGCATACCTTATACCATTACTCTGATTAGGACCGATACTATGACCTCGCTTGCAATCTTGGGCGTCGGAAAGGTGGGGGGCGAAACGGCGTTCCTCTCCGCCGCGCTCGGTCTCGTAGACGAGATCGTCGTCTACGACGTATACGAGCCCCTCCTCCGGGCGCAGGTGCTCGACCTGCAGCACACGGGTATCGACATCGCGATCGTCACTGAAACGGCCGCGATACGGGATGCCGATATATTCGTCTTTGCGGCAGGCACCCCGAGGACACCGGATATCAAGACCCGGGCAGACCTCCTCGATGCCAACATACCGGTGGCGAAGCGGTGCAGCGAGTTCCTGCAGGGATTCCCCGGAGTCGTCATCTCCGTCACGAACCCGATGGACGCGAACAACTACGGCCTCTGGAAGATGATGGGCATCGACCGGCACCGGTGCATCGGTTTCGGAGGCCAGCTCGACAGCGCGCGATTTGCCCGCTACCTCGATGAAGCGGGGAAACCGGGACCCGCCTGGGTGCTCGGCGAGCATGGCGAACATCAGGTGCCGCTCTTCTCGAAGGCCGGGGCTGATCTCGGTATCGAAGAGCGGGAGGCAATCCTCTCCCGGATGCGTGGGGCGAGCATGGAGGTGATCCGCGGCAAAGGGGGGACGGTCTTCGGGCCTGCGTACCACGTCACCATGCTGATCCGGGCGATCCTCGACGACCGGCGCGAGGTGCTCCCCTGCTCGTGCGTGCTCGACGGCGAATACGGTCTTTCCGGCTGCTCCCTCGGCGTCCCCGCCCGGATAGGCCGCGAGGGCATCCTCGGCATCGAGGAGTGGGATCTCGATACCTGGGAGTCCGCAAAGATGGCGGAGGCGGGGGCGTTTGTCAGGGACCTCTGCAGGAGATTCGATGGCTGACCGGGTGCTTGAGCCCGGCATGAGCGTTACGACCGTCCTCGACGACTTCGGGAAGATGCGTGTCGGCATTCATCAGGTGGAGTACAGCGTCGGTGCCGATACCCCGGTCGTTCACATCTTCGGACGGGACGCATCCGGGAAGGCCATCCAGGTCCGGGTGACCGGTTTTCGGCCTTACTTCTACGTGCCTGCCGATCAGGTGGACGGCAGATCCCTCCCCCGGGAGATCGTCGACGTTGACCGGAATACGGACTACCGCTCCATCCAGGGCGTTCCCCTCCGGCGGCTCTACACCCGGCGTCCCGGCGACGTCCGTGCCGTCCGCGATGACTTTAAGCAGCACTATGAGGCCGATATCCCGTTTACCACCCGGTTCATGATAGACCGCGGCCTTACCGCCGGTGTCGAACTCCCGGCCGATGCTGTTGCATTGCTTGATGGTGCTTTTGAGGTCGAGTACTCCGACCTCGCGCCGGCCGAGATCAAGGCTCCCGCCCGGACGTGCATCATGGATATCGAGTGCGTGGACGAGGAGGGGTTCCCCGAGCCCGAGCGCGACCCGATCATCTGCGTCACCTGCTGGGACTCGTTCGACGGCGACTACCTGACCCTCCTCTGGCAGCCCGGCGCGGCGGCGGGCGACGTGCCCGACCTCTCTGTCAACGAGCGGCACCGGGTCGTCCGGTACCCGGACGAGGCCTCGATGCTCCGCGGGCTCGTCGCCTACACGAGGGAGCGCGACCCGGATATCCTCTCGGGCTGGAACTTCGTGGAGTTCGATATCCCCTACATCGTGAAACGGATGGCGGCGCTTGGTCTCCCGGCCGAGGATCTTGCCCGTATCCCCGGGCAGACCGAACGAAACGCCATCCGTGGGCGTTCGATCTTCGATCTCCTCGGTGCCTACCGGAAGATGCACCAGGCGCAGAAGGAGTCCTACCGGCTCGACGCGGTCGCCGAAGAGGAACTCGGGGTGACGAAGGTCCGCTACACCGGGACGATCACCGAGCTCTGGCGGTCGGACCCGAAGCGGCTCGTGGAGTACAACTGCCGCGACGTCGAACTCTGCGTCGGGATCGATCAAAAGAACAACATCATCGAGTTCTACCGGGAGATCGCCAGGTACGTCGGGTGCCCGCTCGATCGGACGCTGAACTCCTCGAACGTCATCGACATCTACGTCCTGCGGAAGGCATCGGGAAGGTTTGTCCTCCCCTCCAAGGGCCTCGCCGCCGGGGACGAGTTCGAGGGGGCGACCGTCTTTGAGCCTGCGACGGGCCTCCGGGAGAACGTGGTGGTCCTCGACTTAAAGTCCCTCTACCCGATGGCGATGATGACGATCAACGCCTCGCCCGAGACGAAGAACCCGGACGGCGAACTGCGGGCGCCGAACGGCGTCCGGTTCTCCCGGAAACCGGACGGGTTGACGCGGAGCATCATCGCCGAACTCCTCGAAGAGCGGGACGAGCGAAAGCGCCTCCGAAATCTTTACCCCTTCGGGTCGCCGGAGTACGTCCTCTACGACCTCCAGCAGAACGTCCTGAAGGTGATCATGAACTCCTACTACGGGGTCTCGGGCTACACCCGGTTCAGGCTCTACGACCGCGAGATCGGGTCGGCCGTCACGTCGGTCGGCCGGGCGATCATCAGGCACACCCGGGATGTCATCACCGGTCTCGGCTACACCGTCCTCTACGGCGATACCGACTCCTGTATGGTGCAGGTTCCGCCGGGGAACCTCGAAGAGACGATCGCCCGTGCGAGGGCAATCGAGGCGAAGCTGAACGCGAGCTACGGCGGCTTCGCGAAGACCGAGCTCGCCGCCGATACGCACTACTTCTCCATCAAGTTCGAGAAGGTCTACCGCCGCTTCTTCCAGGCAGGCAAGAAGAAGCGCTACGCCGGGCACCTGGTCTGGAAAGAGGGCAAGGACGTCGACGAGGTGGATGTCGTCGGCTTCGAGATCCGGCGGAGCGACTCCCCGCAGATCACGCGGGAGGTGCAGCGCGCCGTCATCGAGATGATCCTCCGCGGGGACGCGTTCAGCGACGTGCAGGCCTACCTGCGCGACGTTATCAGGAAGTACCGCCGCGGAGAGTACTCGCTCGACGAGGCCGGTATTCCAGGCGGGATCGGGAAGAACCTCGATAGTTACGAGAACGACGACGCCCACATCCGGGGCGCCAAGTACTCGAACGAGCATCTCGGGACCGACTTCAAGCGGGGCAGCAAGCCAAAACGGGTCTACATCAAGAACGTCACGGAGAAGTACCCGAGGACGGACGTGGTCTGCTTCGAGTACGCCGACCAGGTGCCGCCCGAGTTCGTCGTCGATTGGGAGACGATGCTTGAAAAGACGCTCAAGAGTCCCCTCTCGCGGATCATCGAGCCGCTCGGGTGGGACTGGCACGACGTCGACCCGACACGGACGACGCTCTTTGACTTCGGGATGTGACGGCTCGGGAGCGCCTTGCTGGTGACGTGACCCGACCGACCGGGGTTCTGCGCTCCCGGTTCGTGCCGGCTCCTTCTACACCCGGAAAATGGCGTGCCCCGGTCCCGGGTGTCGGAATCGCCTGCTTCTCCCCCCTCATACGAATTCGAACACCTTGGTGAAGTTGGGCTCATACCGCACCCGGTATATCCCGGGGATAAGGGGGTCGTCGCTAATCCGAATATCATACGGATGTACGGGGCTTCCGCTCGCCTCTGCAGTATCCCACCAGTTTGTAGTATTCCACTGCACCGTCCAGTTCTCTCCGGGGTCGAGGAAGCACATCACAGCCGGAGCACATCCGCCATCGGCTATGGGCTCCCACGTGCCGCCGGTGCAATTGCCCGGCGTACATCCGGATGTGTTCGTGACCCAGTTATCAATCCACCACGGGAGTGGGCTGCCGAACCCCACGGGCTCATCGCCGCAGTTGACGATGCCGAACTCCACCACCTCCCCAATCCGGTAGACGTTCCTGTCCGTGAAGGCGTAGGTGCCGTTCACCGGCTCCCCCGGGCAGACCCCGGACGGGCCGCAGAATCCCTCGGGTACGGTGCAGGTCTCGCAGGGTTCCGGTGTCGGTTCCGGGGTGGCGTTTACGGCGGTATCGGCCGGTCCCAGACACCCGGTGGTCGCGAGGACGGCGATGAGGGCTATCATCGCGATGCATAGGTGAATTTGTGGTTTCTCCATTTGCACGCACATCCTTATGCCTCCGGGTGAATGGGACCCGTTGGGCTGCATAGCGGCCAGAGGCTGCCCGCTTCACCCGTCACACAAACTCGAACTCCTTGGTGAAGTTGAGGTTGTCCTCTACGTACTGTATCCGGTCCCCCGGGGATATCCCAATCCAGGGGTACCGTATCCGGTATGTCCCCGGGATGAGGGTGGCGTTATCGTCCACCGGCCGCACCTCCCTCCCCCACTCTGGAGTATTCCAGTCTGTAGTATTCCACCGCGTCGTCTCCGTCTCTCCGGGATGGAGAGGCCATGCCATTGTTTGAACAAATCCTGCAACATGGCCGACCATCTCCCACGTACCGTCGGTATCGTTCTCCGGTGTACCCCAGGATGCGTTTGCGATCCATCTTTCAATCAACCACGGGGATGGATGAGCAAACATTATGCGCTCATCGCCGCAGTTGACGATGCCGAACTCCACCACCTCCCCAATACGGTAGACGTTTTTGTCCGTGAAGACGTAGGTGCCGTCCACCGGCTCCCCCGGGCAGACCCCGGGCGGGCCGCAGAATCCCTCGGGGACGCTGCAAGTCTCGCAAGGCTCTGGTGTAGGCTCCTGTGTGGCGTTTATGGTCATGTTGATACCGGTCGGTTCTAGGCACCCGGCACTGGCAAGGACGACGAAGATTATCATTGCGATGCATGTGGGAATGCGTGGTTTCATGGTGGTTTCTCCGTTTGCGTACACACCCTTATGCTTCCGGGGGCCGGAGTTGTCCGCTTCATCCGTCACACAAACTCGAACTCCTTGGATGCGTTGTTACTATACCACATATACCACACCCGGTATATCCCGGGAGTAAGAGGGTCTTCACTAATCTGATACGAAGACCCGTCGCTCCTTTTCCGGTGATCAAACGGCTCTACGTGGTCTCCTCTTACCTTTGCGGTATCCCACCAGTCCGTAGTGTTCCACTGCACCGTCCAGTTCTCTCCGGGGTAGAGGTACACCGTCTCGCCTGTATGATACCACCCGCTGATGCCGATCATCACCCACATGCCGCCGGTGCAGTTCCCCACCGCCGGGTCACCGCAGCTCCCCTGATGAGTGACCCCGGATGCGTTTGTGACCCATTGCTGAATCACCCACGGATCTGGGGTGCCGAACGCCTTTCGTTCATCGCCGCAGTTGACGATGCCGAACTCCACCACGTCCCCGATCCGGTAGGTGTTCCTGTCCGTGAAGGCATAGATGCCGTTCACCGGCTCCCCCGGGCAGACCCCGGGCGGGCCGCAGAAGTCCTTGGGGACGGTGCAGGTCTCGCAGGGCTCCGGTGTCGGTTCCGGGGTGGTATTTACGACTGGTCCGGCCGGTCCCAGACACCCGGCGCACGCGAGAACGGCGATGAGAACTGCAGTCAGGATGCACGGTCCGGCGTACATGGTTGGAAATCAATGTTCCACTATATACCTTTTCTGTGACACGCGTCTACACATCGGAGGTATCGGATCGACTCTCTCCATGAAAACAGCCGTTACGAGACGGGAAGCGGAGCCGCGCGAATGATGAGGATCCCGTATGGCAGGCGATGATCCGGTTCGCGGACGGCTCGTGGCTAAACGCCCTTTACTATGCATGTGAACGTCGTCTACGCTGTCCCGGGATGCCGGGGATCGCACGGACCGGGCGAGAAGGCGGCTCAAATCGCGAAAATGCAACGTTCCTCTCTTAGGTAGAGGACTATCGAAACGTCGTTGTAAAAGTGTTGTGAAGGGCCGCGTTACGCGAGGCCCCTCCTCGCACGCTCCTCCTCGAGGAACGCGCTCCTCTCGATGTTCTTCGCCCAGGCGATGCGGCCGCCGACGATCTGCCAGTTGCCCATCTCCAGGACGTCGACCCCCTCGGGAACCTCCGGGACGGCCGCCCCGCCGGGCACGACGAGAACCGCCCTGTCGGCTTTGCCGGCGCTTGCGGCAGCCTCGAGTGCCTGGACGGTGCCTGCCGGGACGTTGGAAGCCATCTTCACGTTCACGAGCACCCGCTCCGTCCTGCCGGCGACCCGGCGGGAGAGCAGACCCTCCGGCTGCGCACTGCTGGCGGAAGACCATGCGAACTGCCACCCGTCCTGGGGAGAGAACCGCCGGGAGAGGGCTTTCTGGACATCAAGATACGTAGAATCCTTTATGCCACCCATATCAATATCCTCTACTTTACTCTATGGTCACGTTCGAATATAAGCGTTATAGTTCTTCCTTCTCCTCATGTATTCGATGGCGGTGCCGGCGGTTCCCCTTCTCCGGGACCGGTACGGGGCCGGGAACATACGCCTATCCGGGCGGCGTGCCAGGAAAACACGGAGGAACACTTTTATCCTACCACCGGTATTATGCAGCGGGGTTTGTTAGCATGGCAGAGGCAACGCAGAAAGAGGCCGGGGTTGTGGAAGCGTACGAGAATCTGGCCCGCCAGGTGCTGGATCGGCCGGAGAGCATTCCAAGTGCCATCCACAATCTCCTCCTGAAACTGGCGGAGACTCACCCGGGAGCGGTCTACTGGATCGTCCGGAAGTTCTACCAGGAGTATCTCCGGCTCTACGTCTCCGATACCGGCTACATCGGCATCGCTGACCGATACGAGCCGGAGCTGATGTATCCGGGCGACATCGTCCTCTACATGGTGCCCGAGAGCCCGCAGCCGGACGATATCGTCCAGATCTCCTTCACCGACAAAGACGAGGTGAGCGTCTACGTCATCCACGCCCGGGTCATCAGGTGCAACGACGACCGGTCGGTACAGGTGGCGGATACCAGCACCGGAGAGGAGTACAGGGTCGTCGACTGGAACATTCTCGGTAAACTGGTCAAAGTCATCCCGTTCGGCTCCGGGGAGTGGCAGGAACTCTTCACGGCGTCCGGCGTCCCGAAGGAGTGGATGGCAACGTCGATCGAGGAGAACATTCGTTCCGTCCAGGATTCGGAAGTTCCCGGGAAGGACGAGGCGCTCGCCGAGCTCAAGCGCCGCCTCGGGGATCTGGTGTAGCGGGAACGGTTCCAGGACGCGGTTTCTCCGGATGGCGGGCTTATCGGCCTTAATCTCGGCCGTGAGCACCACCGATCCGGTATCACCTTCCCTTTCGCGCGAAGATTTTTGAGGGGAGCGCTCTATTCCCGGTGTATGAAGCATCTGGTAGTGCTGATTATCGGCCTGCTGCTCATCCCGTCCGGAGTTCAGGCGCTCACCTTCCTCGGCGGGGGTCAGCAGGTGATCGACACCCCCATCCCCGACGACGTGGTCGCTTCGGGCGGATCCGTGACAGTCAACGCCCCCGTAGACAGCCTGACGGTCGCCGGGGGCATGGTGACGGTGGATGCGCCGGTCGCCGGCGACGTCATCGCCGCGGGAGGAACCCTGGTCATCAACGGCGATGTCGGCGGAAAGGTGCTTGCCGCCGGGGGCGATATCGAACTGAACGGGAACGCGACGAACGCCCTCATCACCGGGGGCACGGTCAGGATCGGGGGGAATGCCGTCATAGAGCGCGACGCGTTCATCTCGGCGGGAGAGGTCACCAACGCAGGATCGGTTCTCCGCAACCTGACGGTATCGGGCGAGACGTTCAACAATCCCGGCACGGCCGGGAACGTGACGTTCGAAGAGCCGCCGGAGCCCGGACTGCTGCCCGACCTCTTCTCGGTGCTCTTCGCCGTCGGGTTCCTTATCCTCGGGCTCCTCCTCATCCGGGGGTTCCCCGACCTCTTTGCGGCGGTGGTCGGGCAGGTCGAGAAGAGTCCGGTTCTCCTGACGGTTCTCGGGTTCGTCGCGATCGTCGTATCGGCGATCATCCTCGTCATCATCGCGATCACGATCGTCGGCCTCCCCATCGCACTCGTCGCAGGAATGCTCTTCATCGTCGCCCTGATGCTCTCGTCGCTCTTTGTTGCATACGCCCTCGGGGACGTCATCGCCTCCCGGGCAGGGTGGAGCCCGGGGCGTTCGTGGATATTTGTCCTGGGGTTCGTGATCCTGCAGGTCCTCATCTTCATCCCGCTGCTCGGGGCGATCGTTCAGATTATCGCGGTCAGTCTCGGTTACGGCGGGCTGCTCTACGCGCTCAGGAGTGCCTCTCCGTTCCGTGCCGGCGGTGGCGGGGCGTAATATCTTTTTTCCGGCGGGTTTGCGGGGGCGCTCCCTTGCGCCCCGGCAGGGGATGTGTGGCCGTTAGCGACAAAGTTCTTGGTCTGTGGAAAGAACATGCGTTCTCCTTCTCTAGGTTAGGAGCATCTCTATTGTGTGAATAACTAGAACAGTGAAAAGACGAGAGCAAAGCCCCATACAGTGGACCGTGGGAATATCGCCATGGGGGAGGGGCTGACGGGGAGTGCGAGCGGAGCGAGTTTGAGCACCGATAGGTGCGAAGGGGGCGTGCCCCCTCCCCTGTCTCTACCTTGTACACGGACACCTGTGACTCCACCTCGCCCGGCCTCCCCCCGCCGCCCCTCAGGGGCGGGGGCAGTGCGTGGCGATAAGCGATGTTCCGATAGGAATGGAGTTCGAGCACCGCTAGGTGCGCAGTCCCTCGAAACCCGTACATGGGAGTTGTAACTGACCATGCGGCTCTCCCCCCCGAACAGGATTGCAAGACCCTTTTACCAAAACTCCGGCAGAAGCCTCTTCAGTGGATCTACGCTATCTCCGTCCCCTCTCCCCCCGGACGCCCGACCGGCTCGATCCGTGTCCCCGGCAGGACGACCAGATTATAGGCATCATGGTCGCGGTTGAACCGGACGAGAACCCCGTAGAGCCGGACGATATCGCCGTAGGGGAGACCTTCGAGCGCGTCGCGGTTCGCGCCGCGGAGGGTCGCCGGGACGACGGCGTAGGTGGGGTCCGCAGGCGTCCCGTCGCAGACCTTGTAGACCTTCGTCCGGTTGTCGCCGAGGTTGCCGGACATCAGCGCGGCGACGACGTTGATCTTTTTGTCGCGATGCCGGCGGAGGTGCGAGAGGCGGGCGAACTTCGCCCCCGGCGGGACGCGGTAGGCGTGCTGCTTCTTTGCATCTTTCCGCAGGAGCGCTGAGGAGTACTTGATATCGACGTTGATGAACCGGTAGCCGTCTTTCCCCGCTGCGAGGCGCTCCATCAACCGGGTCGGCCGGATGTCGCCTTTCTGCTCGAATGTCCAGCATCGGACGGGGTTGCAGGCGGTTCCCCGGATGAACGAGCAGGGGCTGTAGATCGCAGGGCCGCGCTCCGCGATCGCCCGCACGGTCTGCCGCATGGCGGTAGAGTTGGCGAGGTCGGCCGGCTCCACGACGACGATCGTCCCGTCGGGCGAAAGCCGGTCGGCGAGACCGGCGACGAGGTCGGCGCGCCGGTCGATATCGAGATGGCGGAGTTCGTTCAGGACGTTCGAGAAGACCATGAGGTCAATCCGGTCGGGCAGGTCCCCGGCCTCGAGCGCCCCGATGTCGGCACGGATGGGTTTTTCCACCCGCACGGCGTTGCCTCGCGCCGCGGCGGCTGCCGGGACGAGGGCGTTGTAGGCCTCGAAGTGCTCCTCCGATTGCTCGACGGCATAGACCTCTGCGGAGCCGCTCCCGAGCCGCCCGAGGAGATCGATGACGGCGAGCGGCACGACTCCCGGTCCGGTGCCGAGATCGAGGATGCGCATATGAGGTTTTGCGAGCCCGCGGTCGATGATCTGCCAGAGGATGTGCTCGAACTGCACCAGGTAGACCGGCGCGTGGTAGGCCAGGTAGCCGAGAACCTGGTAGGCCTTCCGGTAACTCACCCGCTTCTCTTTCCAGTACCGGCTCTTCTGGGCGAGGATGGCGTTACGCATCCGGTCGAGCACGACCGGGTCGTCCCACGGTTTCCCGGTCTTCTTCTCGATGTAGGACTCGACCAGACGCTGGATGTAGTCCGGGATCGCCGGCTCCTCAAAGAACGCGAGCTGCCGCTCGCGCCCGGCATCGTCGACCGCTAACGGCCCTTCAACGCTACCCCGCTCGCTCATGGCATACCAGCTCGGCAGGATGGGTTATACAGGTTGCGGCGCCCCGTTCTGCGGAAAAATAGGACTGTGGGGATGGGCGGCGGATCCCGCTCAGGGCGTGCCGGCGCCCTTCTCCCGGCCGAGCCGGAAGGCCGCGGTGTTGGCCTCGACGGTCTTTGGCGGCACGCATCGCCGCACCGCCTCTTCGAGGGTCTCGGGCCGGAGCGGGATCTCGCCCGACGCCGCCCCGAGCATCACGATGTTCTGCGAGAGGATGCTCCCTGCCTCCTCTGCGAGGGCCGCGGCGTCGATGCAGGTGACGTCGAGGTCGGCGAGTGCGGCGAGGATGCTCTCCTCGTCGGGGACGTCGATGCCCTGCTGGTAGACCGACGTCGGAACGACCAGGTTCCGGTTCACGACAAGCCTCCCACCTGCCGGGAGGTAATGCCGGTAGCGGAGCGCTTCGAGGAGGTCGAAGGCGACGAGGAGATCGGCCGTCCCCGGCACGATCAGGGAGCCGTGCTCCCCGTCGATCCGGATGTGGCTCTCCACCGACCCGCCGCGCTGCGCCATCCCGTGGGTCTCGGCGCTCCGGACTGCCCGTTTCTCGATGATGCAGGCCTCGCCGAGGACGTTCGAGGCAAGAACGGTTCCCTGGCCGCCGATCCCGACGATCAGGACGTCGAACGAGGGCTTCATCGCCGTCCCCCCATGACGATCGCGCCCGACGGACAGATGTCCGCGCAGACGCCGCAACCGGCGCAGAGTTCGGTTATCGTCGCGTTCTTATCGACGAACGCGATCGCCGGGCAGCCGAACGACCGGCAGGCGCCGCAGCCCGTGCACCGTTCGGGGTCGACCGTGTAGGGTTTGCGCCTGATCCCGCTCCGCCGTGCGGTGATGACGCAGGGCTGCTTTGCGATGACGACCCGGACACCCCTCCGCTCCTTTGCCCTGCGGAGGGTGTCGAGGAGCACCGGAAGGTCGTAGGGGTCGACCGTCTCGACCCAGGAGACCCCGCACGACCGGCAGATCGCGTCGAGCGATATCGGGGTGCTCTCCTCGCCCGTGGCCGTCATGCCGGTGTTGGGGTTCGGCTGGTGGCCGGTCATGGCGGTGATCCGGTTGTCCAGGATGACGACGACCATATCGGCGCCGTTGTAGACGGCGTTTAAGAGTCCCGGTATTCCCGTGTGCAGGAACGTCGAGTCGCCGATGGTCGAGACCACGGGGCGCTCCTCCCCCGACCGGGCGATCCCGCTCCCGACGGTGATCGAGGCGCCCATGCAGATGGTGGTGTCCACCGCGCCGAGCTGGAGCCCGAGGGTGTAGCACCCGATGTCGCTCGGGAAGATGCCGTCGCGGAAGACCTTCCGCATCGCGTAAAACGTCGGCCGGTGCATGCACCCGGCGCAGAGGATCGGCGGACGGGGCGGGACTCCCGGGACCGGGGCTGCCGCCGGGAAGGTCGCCGTGGGGGTTATGCCCGCCTTCCCGAGGGCGGCGGCGACGGTCGCCGGGGTGAACTCCCCTTCATACGGAACCGTGCCGTCGATCTTACCGAAGACCTCGGTCTTTGTCGCCACCTGCCGGACAACCTCCTCGACGACCGGATCGAGTTCTTCGACGACGAGAACCTTATCGTGCCGGTCGACGAAGTCCCGGAGCCACTCCTCGTCGATCGGGTAGGCGCCGACGATCGCGAGCGAGACGTCGGCGGGGAGCACTTCCCGGACGTAGGCGGCCGAGACGCCGCTCGCGACGACGGCGGTTTTGCCCCGGATGGTGTGGCGGTTGTAGCCGAGTTCGACCAGCCGCCGCTTGAGGTCTGGCTGTTTTTCGTTCAGTTTCTTGTGCAGCACCCGGGTATGCGCGGGGATGACCACGTACTGCTTCGGGTCGCGCCGGAACTCGGCGGCCCGGTGCTCGGTGCCGACCTCTCCGAGGTCGACGTCGCCCTTCGAGTGACAGATCCGGGTGGTGGGGCGGAAGATCACCGGCAGACCGAACTCTTCGGAGAGGGCGAAGGCGTCCCGCATCATATCGTGCGCCTCCTGAACCGATGCCGGGTCGAGGCAGGGGAGCCGGGCGAAGTGCGCGTAGCGCCGGGTATCCTGCTCGTTCTGGGAACTGTGCGCGAAGGGGTCGTCGGCGGAGAGGATGACGAACCCGCCGGTCACCCCGGTGTATGCGCTCGTCATCAGGGGGTCGGCCGCCACGTTCAGCCCGACGTGCTTCATGGTGCAGAGCGCGCGAACCCCGCACCAGGCGGCGGCGAGCGCGTTCTCGAAGGCGACCTTCTCGTTCGTGGACCACTCCACGGTGAAGGGCCGCTCCTTCTGCACCCGGAGGACGTCGATCACTTCGGAGGACGGCGTGCCGGGATAACCGCTGGCAAAATCGATGTTTGCCTCAAGGCACGCGTGAGCGATGCCCTCGTTTCCGAGTAGGTACCGTATTGCCATTGTTCCACTCAACTGTACTTCTATTGTCGGGTTTCAACATAGCGCTTTGGATGCCTGTCCGGAACAATCCGGTGCCGAAATGCCGGGTATTGGGGGGCAGCCGCGACGGGCCGCATCCGTTGCAACCCATCGTTCTCCGGGGGATGAAGGCGTTCTCTCCCGGGGTTTGATCACGGACGCCTCTTCCTCAGGATATGCGCATTGCCCGCGGCAGGGGCGGCGATGATCGCAACGCCTCTGCTCGCCCCGATGCAGCCATGCGCGACGGTTTTCGTCCCGGGAGGGTACTCACTCCTGGACTGTTGCCCCTGTCGGTTCTTCAGTGATGTCACACTCAGGCGATTCCGGGCAGGGTTCTTGCACAACCTTTAAATTGAAGATTATACAACATTTATAGGCACTACTACAAGTGCGTCGGGCCCGTAGCATAGCCGGTGGTGCACCCGGCTGATAACCGGGAGGTCGTGCGTTCGAATCGCACCGGGCCCATCGTTTCTCATTCTAGCTTGTTTTCAGGAGTTGTTCGAACACGGCTGATAACTAGGTGGTCGTGCGCTCAAATCTCACGGCCTCGCTGTCCTCTTTACTGTATATCTACTTGGTCTCCTATTCAAAATTCATGCTGTATCCGAGGTTCTCCGGCAATATCGTCTCTCGTTTAACATCGCGGGAAACGGGAGGCGATGCACGAGCGCACCCGTTCAGCCCGAAGCCTGTAGCCGCCGGTAGACGATGTGCTCGAGCAGTAAGACCGTGACAATACCCACAACGAAACCATTCGTGATCAGCGGGCGAATGAGTGCCGGAAACCCTGCGGCGACCTCCGGGGGCAGGAAGGCCACCAGCGTCCCGAGAAGGAGGGGGATGCCGACGACCAGCCCTCCGTCGAACGTCCCGACCGTCCCGCTCTCCTGGCCGAGCATGAGCCCCGCCGCAATCTGGGCGGCCATGACGTAAGTGAGGACGACGCCGATGACGGGTGCCGGGATGCTCTCCAGGTAGCCGATGGCAAGGGGCGATGCGGCCACGAGCCCGAGCCCGACCGCGGCCGGGACGAGGGCGAACCGTGACGCGCACCCGGTGGCGGCGATGATGCCCGGGGAGAGCGAGAAGTTCACCGGGCCGATCACTCCTGTAACACCCGCAAGGGCGTTCCCGAGGCCGGTGACGGCCACCCCGCGGTTCACCCGTTCGCCCATTCCCTCGGCTTTGAGCAAACTGCCCACCGACTGGATCGACCCGAGGTCATTCGTGGCGAGCGCGAGGTAGCAGATCAGGAACGCTGCGAGCACCCCGGCGTCGGGCACGGCGAGCGGTGCGAGCAGGTTTTCAGGCAGCGCGACGAGAGCGGTATCCGCGGGCGGCAGAGAGACCGCCCCGAAGAGAGCGATGTAGACCGGGGTGCCGAGGAGGATCGCCCAGAGCGGCAGGGTTGACTTCCATACCCCTTTGAGAAATCCGTGTGCGGCGAAGAGGACGAGCGCAAACGCGACGGCAAAGAGGAAGGTCTGCGTCGCCGGAACCGTGCCGCCGCCGTCCGTGATGAGATCGAGGATGATGGGTGCGAGGGTGAACGCGATGAGCATGAGGACGACCGCGATCACCCGGGGCGTGAAGAGGCGTCTGAGGTGTCCGATGAGGCCGGTCGCCGCAAGTCCGGTGAGGAGGAGCCCGCCGATCGCCAGCGACGCATTGATGGCCGGAAACCCTGCATCGAGGCTTGCAAGGATGCCGACCAGGAGCACCGTCGCCGGTCCGAGCACCAGGGGGAGCCGGTGCCCGAGATACACCTGCGCGAGCAGCACCAGCGCAACGAGGAGGAAGAGTCTCTGGAGGTACGGGACGGCCGATCCCCCGGCTTCGAGCCCGGCAACTACCCTGCCGGTGATGAGGACGAGGGGTACGCTCACCGCCAGCCACTGCAGACCGAAGATGAGGAGCGATGCCGGCCGCGGCCGGTCGTCGATGCCGTAAGAGAACTCCATTGTAGCGGCTCCCGGCGAAACGACCGGCCCCGGGGTGGAGCACGGAGCGTTCCGGCCTATAATGATGATATTCCCCTCTCAGCCTCCATAATAGTTCCCATTTCAGCGGGAGAAGGCCTGAGCCGGATGGAGGATATGGGGCGCGGTGCGCCCGGGTGTTTGGCGGTATCTCTTTGTAGCCCCCACCCCTGCTTCTACCCTGTAGAACTCTCCCGTAGTCACCACCAATTCAGTATATCCGTTGTAACCCCGGTGCAGGGCGGAGTACGGTACTGGATCCACCCGTAGTCACCACCAATTCAGTATATCCGTTGTAACCCCCACCCCACCCGGCCTTCGGCCTGCCCGAGGGGCGGGGGCAGTCATGGCGATACTCCCATGAAAGCCGTACAGGAGAGGTGAGCCATACATTGCTCCCTCCCCCGTCTCTGTCGCGTAAGAGGGAGGCCTGTCACTCTCCCTCCTACCCTACAGGATAAGGCCCGGCGCCATCTCATGGTCGTTTCCGCACAAACCGATGGTTTGATGCCCCGTGGCCGGGAATTGATCGGTATGTTTTCACCCGGTCATGCGGCTGGATCCTGTATTCGTCCCGGCATCGAGCGGAGGAGCCGGGCGTGAACGCCGTCGAGGTCCGGGGCCTCTCGCGGTCCTTCGACGGCCGCGATATCCTCCGCGACGTCTCGTTCACCGTCGGGCATGGGGAGATCTTCGGCTACCTCGGCCCGAACGGCGCCGGGAAGACCACGACCATCCGGATCCTGCTCGGCCTCCTCGCCCCCGGCGCGGGCGATGTCCGGGTCCTCGGGAGGGACCTCGCCGCCGACGACGATGCGCGTGCGCGAGTCGGGGTGCTCTTCGAGAACAACGGCCTTGCCGACCGGATGAGCGCCGCGGACAACCTGGCCTACTACGCCGGGCTCTACGGCGTCGACGACCCGGCGGAGCGGATCGACGAACTCCTCGCGCTCGTCGATCTCGCCGACCGGCGGAACGACCCGGTCGGGACGTTCTCGACCGGGATGAAGAGGAAACTCGGTATCGCCCGGGCGATCCTCCACCGCCCGGAGATCCTCTTCCTCGACGAACCCTCTTCCGGCCTCGACCCCGGCGCGCAGAGGATGGTCCGCGACCTCATCCTCGAACTCTCCCGCCGGGAGGAGATGACCGTCTTCTTAAACTCCCACCACCTCGACGAGGTCCAGCGGATCTGCTCCACGGTCGCGATCCTCGCCGAGGGCAGGATCCGCGCCTTCGACTCGGTGGAGAACCTCACCGCGGCATCAGGCCGTCCGGCCGTGACGGTCGCCCTCACCGACCCCGGCGATCGCGCCCGCGCGTGCGAGACCGTCGGGAGCCTCCCGTTCGTTGCCGGGTGCGACGCAGACGGCGACGCCCTCCGATGCACCCTCGCCGATCCGGCCGCGATACCCGACCTCGTTGCGGCCCTTGTCGGGGCAGGGTTCCGTATCGAGGAGGTCCGCCGGTCGTCGCGGTCGCTTGAGGAGATCTACCTCGAACACGTCGGCCGGGCGGAGGGCGGGGCATGAGCACGCTCTCCGTCATCGCCCGCCGGGAGATAAGGCTCGCCCTCCGGAACCGGGGCGTCCTCATCACCGCGTTCATCTTCGCTATCTGGTTCCCGGTCATGACCGCCCTCGGCATCGCCGCGGCAGCCGGTGGAGACGCCGCGGCTGTTGCCGGCGGCATCGCAGCGATCACCCTCCCGGTCGGGGTCTTCATGGGCTATATCTTCTGCTCCGACGCCTTCCTCCGCGAGAAGCGGGACGGCACCATCGAGACCCTCCTCTGCGCCCCGGTCTCGCTCCAGCGTCTCTGGGAGGGGAAAGCCCTCGGGGTCGTCGTCCCGGCGTACCTGACGACCCTCCTCGCGGCCGCGGTGAGCATGGGGGCAGCCTCTGCTCTGGCGGACGCTCCCATCGCCGCCGAACCCCTGCTCCTCCTCCACCTCGCGGCCGTCGTTCCGGTCTGGATCGCCGCCGCGGCCGGGCTCATCGGCGCGGCCCAGCTCGCGCTCGGGATGCGGGAGAACCAGATCCTCGGGTTCGCCTTCATATTCGGGTTCATCTTCCTGATCGGCGGGCTCCAGGCCGTTTTATCCGGCGGGTCGGGAATCTCGGCGACGGCGGAGGCGGTCCTCGCGGTCGTGGGCCTGGCGTTCCTTGCCCTCGCCCGCTTCATCGCCGGGAAGGTGACGAAGGAGCGGATCGTCCGAACAATTCCGTAAAAATATGGAACGGGCCGGCCTATTGCCCGGCCGCCGTCCCTTCCCTGAGATACCGGAGGACCGGGGCGAGGACCTCCTCATTCACCGCGCCCGCTTTTGCCGCAGAGTTGCTGTTCATGGCGATGTAGGTGTCCTTCTCGGCCCAGTAGTAGAGTATCGTGTACGAGCCGTAGTACCCGCCGGTATGGCCGTAGAGGGTCAGGCCCTCCGATGCGTTCTGCTGCGTGAAGTATCCATAACCGCACCCGACGCTCAACTCCCCGAGACCGGGCACCAACCCGATCTTCTGAGACTGCGGGGAGGTGTTCTCCATCGCCGCAAGCGATGCCGGGCTGATCAGCGCTCCCGAGCGGAGTGCACGGTGGAACCTGTTGAGATCGGCCGTCGTGCTCACGATATCCCCGGCGCCCCGGTCGAACTGGATGTAGAGGTCGCTGAAGTCCATGACGGTGCCGTCTTCTTCGCTTTCCTGTGCCCGCATATGCGGCCCGGGGATGTGATTGATCCGGTGGACAAACGTATCGTTCATCCCCGCCGGGACGAGGATGTTGCGGGTGACGTAGTCCTCGTAGGGGACGCCGGCCGCCTCGTCGACGATCAGCGTGAGAAGGATGTAGTTCACGTTCGAGTAGGTGTACCCCGTTCCCGGCGGGTAGAGGGGGCCTGCATCGAGGCCCTGCCGCATCCCTTCCTGGTAGGGGATCGGGGTATCGGGGTTCATGTACTCTTCGAGGACGATCGCGTTCTCGTCGTAGTCCGCGATCCCGCTCGTGTGGTCGAGGAGGTGGCGGACGGTGATTGTGTTGCTCTCCGGGATCGCCTCCGCCACGCCCGCCGGGAGCCAGCGGTCGATGGGGTCGTCGAGCGAGAGCTTTCCGTCCTCGGCAAGCTGCTGAACCGCGACGCTCGTGAAGGTCTTTGTCACGCTCGCGATGATGAACCGCATCTCCGGCGTCGCCGGCATCGCGGGGGAGAGCGAGGCGTTGCCGGCCGCGTGGCTCCAGGTCCATCCCGGCGTCGAGATCTCGATCAGGGTGCCGGGGACGCCGGCGCTCACAACCCCGGCCGAGACGATCGACTCGAGATCGGAGGCTACCGCCGTGGGCGGGGGGTTTCGGTAGGCGTCGCCCGCTTCCTGCACGGGTCCGGTGCTCTGCATGCACCCGGAGGTGAGGACTGCCGCGGCTACGGTGATGCCGATGAGAAGGAGGATATATGGCTTTGCATAGGGAAAGAGGCGCATAGATTTTCGTATGGTTTTTTCGGTTATATGGTATCTCCTTTGAGGGGCGTATGGTGCATCGCTGCCGGCAGACGTCGGTCCCGGGCTGTTACTCGGCACCTGTGAGGGGAACATCGGGGGGAAAGGCCGTGTGTTCGGGCTGTTTTATCCCGGGTGCCGGCGTGGATAAGGTATATATGGTGCTGTACCTTCTCCGCTCCCATGCAGGAGGAGCACGATCTCCCGAACCGGATCCTTCGTGCTCTCCGGTTCCGGCCGAAGGGCATGACCATCACCGAGGTGGCGAAACAGCTCGGCGTCACCCGGAACTCGGTCTCGAAGCACCTTGAGATCCTCCAAGTTGCCGGCAAGGTCGACGTCCGGCAGATCGGCAACGCGAAACTCTACTCCCTCGCCCAGCGCGTCCCGATCTCCGCCTTCCTCTGCTTCACGAAGAATCTCATTATTATCCTGGATGCCGATCAGCGAATCGTCCAGGTCAACGACCAGTGCCTCCGGCACCTCCTGCGGTCGAAGGACGACCTGATAGGCCGGACCATCCAGGAGGCCGCCCTCCCCGTCGTCTCCTCTCCGGAAGCACTCGCGGTGATCGAGGGACTCGAGCGGGAGCAGGTGGTCGCCGATATCCGCTACGCGCGGGATGACGGGGAGTTCTTCTACCAGATGCAGGCGATCCCGACGACCTTCGAGGACGGGGAGAAAGGGTGCACCCTTGTCCTTGAGGATATCACCGAGCGGAAGCGCTACGTCAGTGACATGGAATTCCTCGCTCGGACTGGTCGGGACTTCAGGGACATGGATGTGACCGACGACATCTACCAGTACGTTGCACAGGAATTATACACTCTTGCTCCGGGATTCCTGGTCTGGGTCGGCATCATCGATGAGTCGGACCAGATACTCATTCTAAAAAGCGTCGTCGGAAACCCTGTTGCCATCGCGGTCACGGAGCAGTTCGTAGGAATGAAGGTGGAGGGGATGGCGTTTCCTATCACGAAAGCTGATACGGCAGAGCTCATCCGTCACCTGAAACTTGTCAAGGGCCCTCCCCTCTACAGGCTCATGCACATGGAGATCCCCGAGGAGAGCTGCCAGCAGGTTGAGGAGGCTGCAGGGGGCATCGACACCTACCTGATGGGCCTCGTCTCCAGGGGGAGAATCGTGGGAGATGTCGGGATAAGCATTCAGGCGGGCACTGAACTGCCGAACCGGGGACTCATAGAGGCATTCGTCCGGCAGGCCGCGATTGCAATCGATAGAAAGATCGCCGACGACAGACTCAGGCAGAGCCTCGCGCGCGAACAGGAGCAGGTCCGGAACCTGTTATTCCTCTCCCGGACTGCGATGGATTTCATCGAGATGGAAGATTCCGTCGACATCTATCACTACATCGGAGACCGTCTCCATGATCTCACTCCCGACAGCATCATATTTGTCTGCACCCTGGACGCAGAGCGGCGGGAGATCAGGTTCAGGGGGGTCGTAGGGGACAGAGAACAGATTGAACGCCTGCAGGGTGTTATCGGGACTGAACTTATCGGCATACCATTCCCTCTCAGTGAGATGCTCCTATCGGGCTCTGGCGTATCCACGGACAGGATCTTTGAGAGCCCTTCACTCTACGATACTTTCTTTCACCAGATCCCCGAAGAGCACTGTGTGCAGGCCGAGACAGAACTCGGGCTCGGCAGGGGGTTTGGGAGGAACTTCTCCTGCAGGGAGGGTGTCTCGGGGTGCATAATGATCAAACTCACGCGGCCGGGTGATCTCGCAAACCGGGAAGTCATTGAGGCGTTCGCCAATCAGGCCTCTGTCGCTCTGTTGCGCCGCCGTGCAAGAGGGAACCTCCTCCGGAGTGAGCGGCGGTTCCGGGACGTCATCGACTCTTCGCCGTTTGCCGCCGCGATCATCGATTCAGACGGCCGCTATACCTACCTCAACCGGGCGTTCACCGACCTCTTCGGGTACACGCTTGAGGATATCCCCACCGGAAAGAACTGGTTCCGGCTGGCGTTCCCCGATCCCGTCTGCCGGCGGAAGGCGATCGCCGTCTGGAAGACCGACCGGGAGCAGGCCGGCCCCGGCCGGCCCCGGCTGCGGACGTTTCAGGTCCGGTGCAGGGACGGGAAGGAGAAGACGATCCGCTTCTCGCCTGTCGAACTCTCGGACGGGACAGAGTATGTCACCTACGAGGACGTCACCGAGGAGCGCCGGGTCTACAGGACGCTGGTGGGCGAGATAGCCGGGTTACGAAAAAAGTAATTGTTTGGCGTTCTGCACCTGCCGGAAAGATTGTTGCCGGTCCCGCTACAGCGTCTCCTCGCCGTAGAGGTAGGGCCTGAGGGCCTTCGGGATCGTGACCGAACCGTCCTCGTTCTGGTAGTTCTCGAGGATCGCCCGGATCGCGCGGGAGGTCGCGATTGCAGTGCTGTTCAGGGTGTGCAGGTAGCGCTTCTCGGTGAACTCGGTCGGATCGCGCACCTTGATGTTCAGCCTGACCGCCTGGTAGGCCGTGCAGTTGGAGCAGGAGACCGCTTCGCGGTAGCGCTCCTCGCGCGGCATCCAGACCTCGAGGTCGTACTTCTTCGCAGCGACGGTCCCGATATCCCCGGTGCAGATCAGGACGACCCGGTAGGGGAGGCCGAGTTTCTGGAAGACTGCCTCGGCGTTCGCCATCAGTTCCTCGTGGAGATCCCAGGACTGATCCGGCGTGGCGTAGATGAACTGCTCCACCTTGTGGAACTGGTGGACGCGGAAGAGCCCTTTCGTATCGAGCCCGTGCGCCCCGATCTCGCGCCGGAAGCACGGGCTCAACCCCGCCAGCCGGAGCGGCAGATCCTTCTCCTCGAAGATTTCGTCGCTGTACATCGCGGCCATCGGGTGCTCGCTCGTCGCGATCAGGTACTCGTCCTCGCCGTCGATCTTGTACATGACGTTCTCGAAGTCGGCGAGATCGGTCACGCCCTCGTATGCGGCCCGGTTCATCATGTAGGGAGGGATGATCGGGGTGTATCCGCGCTCGACAAGAATGTCCATCGCAAACCGCTGGAGCGCCATATCAAGCAGGGCGAGCCTGCCCTTCAAGAAGTAGAACCCGGACCCGGCGATCTTCGCCGCGCGCTCGAAGTCCGCCCAGTCGTGCTCGACGGCGAGCGCGCCGTGGTTCTTCAAGTCGAACGCGGGAAGGTTCGGTTCACCCCACCGGCGGATCTCGACGTTCTCGGAATCGTCCTTACCGATGGGCACGCTCTCGTGCAGGATGTTCGGGAGCCGCATCAGGCGATACTTTATCGCTTCGGTGAGGTCATCGTATTCCGCCTCGGCCTCGTTGACCCGCGCGGGAAGGCCCGCCGCCTCGGCAAGGAGCCCCTCGATCTCCTCTCCTGCCTTCCTCGCCTGGCTGATCTCGCGGGATATAACGTTTCTGCGGTTGCGCAGGCTCCCGATCGCCACGGTGAGTTCCCGTGCTCTCCGGTCCATCTCCAGCACCTCGTCGACCCAGGCAAGTTTCTCGGTGTCTCCTCTCTTCGTGAGGTCTGCCCTGACGATCTCGGGGTGTGCACGAACGAACTTCAACTCAAGCATGCTGTCTCTCGTACATACTTCGGCATGACGGTATAATAGGGTCGTGTTGCCCCTCTGCAGGATGGGTGCCGGGGACTCCGGGGCCGAGCGCCCGGACTGCATCCTGCCGCCCCCGTCCGAAACCTACTCTTATAATTTCCGGCGAACCAACTCATCTGGTATGGAAAAGAACCAGAAGATCGTCCTGGCGACGGCTGCCCTCATCACGCTCGGACTGCTCTTCATCGAGCCCATCTTCGCCCTCATCGCACTCGTCTTCGTGATCGTTCTCCTGATGAGTTTCCATATCATGGGAGATACGGCGAACTACCCGCTCGTCATCGCGGAGCTCTCGGAGAATGCGCGGGAGATCACCGTCATCAATACCGGGACTGCGAGGGCGCAGAAGATCCATGTCGCACTCGTCCCGCTCGACATCGAGTTCGAGGTCGCCTCGCTCGACCCGGACGAGAAGTCCCGGTTCAGCCTGGCGTCGATGGTCTCGGAGGCAAAAGCGGTCGTCACCTACGAGAATGCCGAAGGCCGGGAGTTCCGGCGCTCATATTCGATCACGGCGCTCGGGGCCGGGCGCGATCCTACCGAACCGCTCATCCCCATCTTCGGGCGCCGGTGAGGGGTTGGGTGGCGGGGAGGGCAGCGTGTTGATAACGGTGGCCTGCCTCTGCCGGTCGCCCCACTATGTCCTGCGGGTGCCAAAGCCTGCCGAAGCCTCGGGGTGTCCCGCCGATTGCTCATAGGGGCACCACGAACCCGTGCACGGATTCCCATTGGGTATCGCCACGGGGGGAGGGGACAGGGGGGGGTCCCCCTCCCTGCAACCCTCCCCCTCCCAAGGCGATTCTCCCATGGTCCAATTGCACCGGGCTTTTGATCGAGTCCTGCCTGTCCTTCTATGGGGGTAACACGCATGCAGCGATCAAATCCCCGGGGCGGCCCGCTAAACCTGGATCTCCTCGACATCCGGGGCGCTTTCAAAAAAAATGATTTTCAGGAGGCGAGATACTCGAGCGTCCGCGCGAGCGCGGCCGTCAGTTCCTCGTCTTTCTCTGCGTACTCGTAGAGCGCCCTGTAGAGCATGAAGACGAGTTCGTAGCCGTAGATGTCGAACGCCTCCTCCGGCGCGAGCGATGCGAGGTAGGAGTCCGTCCGGATCTCGATGTTGGTGTACATCAGTTCGTGGAAGGCCCCGTCCTCGTCGAGGACGCAGATCTGGGCATCGACGGGCATGCTCGGGTCGTCGGGGCGGTAGGGGAGCGGGTCGCCCTTCCCGAGAACGATCATCTTCTTCTCGTAGAACTCCTGGTCGTAGAGTTCCCCTGACGCCTCCCTCTTTGCGCGCCGGAGCATCTCGAGCCCGATCTGCTTCACGACCGGCGCCGTATCGGCAGCCATCCGCGCAAGGAGGGCTCCCATGCTGCCCCGGAGTTCCGAGGCCGATTCTTCCTTCTTCGCCTGCAGGTCCTCAAGGGTTTCGAGGAGGCGGGCGTATCCCTCTTCGATGATCGGATCCATTGCTCACTCACCTCTTGCGTATGCCGGCATAAGCGCACCGGTTTGTCCCGCTAGTCGCCCTGCCGGAGGCGCTCGGCCCCGAGGGCGCCCGCATACGCGAGCGTGCTCACGAGGATGATCGTCGCACCCGAGGGGACGTCGAGAAGGTAGGAGAGCCCTATCCCCGCCAGGGTGAAGACGATGCCGAGGGCGACGGCGAGGATCATCATGCTCCGGATCCGGGTGGTGTAGAGGCGGCTGATCGCCGCCGGGAGTGTCAGGAGCGCGATCACCAGGATGATCCCCACCACCCGGATCAGCATCACCACCGTGAGCGCAATCAGCACGAGGAGGAGGAGCGAAAGCCGCTCGACCGGGAGGTTCAGGACCCTCGCGTAGTCCGGGTCGAAGGTGACCGCCTGGAGCTCCCGGTAGAGGAGGGCCACGACGGCGACGATGATGGCGACGAGCACCCCCATCAGCAGGATGTCTCCCCGCGGCACGAGGAGGATGTTCCCGAAGAGGTAGGAGAAGAGGTCGGGGGCGAATCCCGGTGTCAGGTAGACGAAGAGGATCCCGACGGCCATCCCCGCCGCCCAGACCGCACCGATGATGGTGTCCATCTGCTGCCGGGCCCGGAGCTGGAGCGCGCCCATCCCGAGCGCCGTCGCCACGGTGAATCCGGCTGCGCCGAGGAGCGGGTCTATCCCGAAGAAGTAGCCGAGGCCGATCCCGCCGAAGGCCGCGTGCGATATGCCGCCGCTGACCGAGACCATCCGCCGCACCACGACGTAGGTCCCGATGATGCCGCAGGCCACGCTCGCGAGCACCCCGGCGATGAGGGCGTTCCTGAAGAACTCGAACCCGAGCACCTCGAACATGCTCACTCCTCCCGGTGCTCTGAAAAGACCCGGTGCGGAACCCCGTGGGCGATGAGATCGACCGGGCAGTGGTATGCGGCTTCAAGCATATCCGGCGTGATCTCGTTTGTGTCGTGCGTATAGAGGCGCCTGTTTAAGCAGGCGACCCGGGTCACATGCTCCGGGATCACCCCGATGTCGTGGGTCACGAGGACGATCGCCATCCGTTCGCGGAGCCCGTCAAGGATGCTGTAGAACTGCGCCGCCGTCGGCGCGTCCACGTAGACCGTCGGTTCGTCGAGGAGCAGCACCTTCGGGTCGCCGACGAGCGCCCGGGCAATGATCGCCCGCTGCTGCTCCCCGCCGGAGAGATCCCGGATCTGCCGGTCGGCGAGACCGGCGATGCCCATCGTCTCGAGCGCCTCCTCCGTCCGGGCGTGGTCTTCGGCCCCGTAACGCCGCGGGATTCGGGTGATGTGACCGAGGCGGCCGGAGAGAACCATCTCCCGCACGGTGATGGGATACTCGAAGTCGAACGTCCGGAACTGCGGGACGTAGCCGAGATCCCTCCTCGCCGCCGCCCCCGTGCCGCCGAGGATCCTGACCGTGCCGCGGGAGGGTTGGAGGAGACCGAGAATCACCTTGAGAAGCGTCGTCTTCCCGCCGCCGTTCGGCCCGATGATCGCGTAGAAGTCGTCCGGGTAGACGGCGAGGTTCACGTCTTCGAGGACGGTATGGCCGCGCAGCCTGACCCGGACGTCCTCGACCTCGATCACGGGTGCGGTCATGGTCTGTTGCTCTCCGCAAACGCCGAGGCCACGTGCCGCATGTTCGCGAGGTAGTCCTTCGCGAGCGGGCTCACCGTCACCACGGTGCCCCCGATCGCGTCCGCGATCACCTCGGCGCTCCGGGTGGAATGCTCGGGCGACGCGAATATCACTCGGATCTTCTCCTCCTCCGCCTGCTTGATGAGGTGCTCTATCCTCTGCGGCGAGGGCTCCTTTCCCTCGCTCTCGATCGGAACCTCGGTAAAGCCGTAGTCCCGGGCGAGGTAGGCCCACGACGAGTGGTAGACCATGACCGTCTTCACCCCCGATGCGGCAAGCGCACCGGCGATCTCCGTGTCAAGGGCGTCGAGTTCCCCGAGATAGGCATCGGCGTTCCGGCGGTAGTCTTCGGCGTTTGCCGGGTCGACCGCAATGAGCCCATCGCGGATGTTCCCGACCATGATCTTCGCGTTCTTGGGGGATGTCCAGATGTGGGGGTCGGCCCCCGCGTGCTCGCCGTCACCGGCCGTGATCAGGTCGACGCCGCGCGAACAGTCGACGACCAGCATCTCGGGGTTCAGGGCGGCGATCTTCTCCCGCCAGGCGAGTTCGAACTCGATCCCCGAGCCGACCACGGCATACATATCTGCCCCTGCGACGTCGGCGAGAACTCCCGGCGGGGGTTCGTAGGTGTGCGGGTCGGCCCCCGGCGGCACCAGCAGGATCACCCGGACGTGATCGCCCCCCACCCGTTCCACGAACTCCTGTTCGGGCGGTATGGTGACCGCGACGACGACGTCTCCGGTGTTCTGCCGGTCGGTGCCGGTACACCCTGCCGTGGCTGCTGCCAGCAAAAGGACTGTAAATACGGCTGCGACGAGAGATAGAGAAGTGGTATTGTTGTTATCCTGCGACCTCATCGATCTCACTCCGGATTTGGTATCTATCTAAATTTTTCCCGCACAAACGACAAAGGCGTTTCGCCGTCACCCGCGGTACCCGCCAAAAGACCCGCAGCAGTGGCGATCGTGCTCGATCTCCCCGCAGACGCTCATCATCGGGTGCCCGAGCGACGTGCACATCCTGTCGGTGAGGTCTTTCGAGAAACACTGTTCGATCTTCCTCGCTTCCCTGCAGGCTTCTTCGGGTTCGAGCCCGTGGCGACTGAGCACCAGGGCGACGATCCGGTGGCGGCGAATCAGGAACCGGGCGTACTCTGTGCCGCGAGAGGTGAGCCTCACCCCGTGGTAGGGCGTATGCTCGATGTATCCCGCTTTTGCAATCTCCGTGAGCGCTTTCGTCACCGTCGAGGGCGCGACGGAGAAGTGGGCGGCGATCTCGGTCGTCTTCACGACGTCGCCCTGCATGTGGATGTATTTGAGGTATTCCGCCTTCTTCGAGGAGAGTTCTTGCCCGGTGATCCCCTGCATGGAGAGAGGATACGCCTTATCAAAAGAAAAAGTTTCGCCGCGGCTAAACCTTCTCGTCGTCGGAAGGAATCAGTTCGGCGGTGACGTAGTGCCGGCGGTTTTTGGTTATCACCGCCCTCCCGGTGAATCCGAACGGCAGATCCTCTTCTACGACGACGTTGAGGTAGCAGGGATTTCGGCAGACGGTCGATCCCGGCGCGTTCTTCTCGGTCGCAACGATCGCTGTCTCCCGCCCGATCCAGCGCTCATTGTAGGAGTCGTAGATCCGGTTTGCTTCGGCAAGCAGCGCCCGGGAGCGGTCTTTGCGTATCCGCTCGGGGAGGTCTTTTAGGGCCGCGGCGGGCGTTCCGGGCCGCCGGGAGTAGCGGGTGATATTCACCTTCACGAACGCCGCTCTCCGGAGGAGTTCGAGCGTCTGTGAAAACTCTTCGTCCGTCTCCCCGGGAAACCCGGTGATGAAGTCGGAGGAGATCATCATATCCGGGTAGCAGTCCCGGAACGTATCGACGATCCGGACGACGTCGGCCGCAGCGTAGCCGCGCTGCATCCGGTCGAGGACGGTATCGGAGCCCGACTGGACGGGGAGGTGGAGGAACCGGAAGATCTTTTCGCTCTCGTACGCCCTGACGAGTGGATCGAGGATCCCGAGCACCGTAGCCGGGTGCATCATCCCCGGCCTGACGGCGAACCTTCCGGGGATCTTTGCTATCTCCTGCAGAAGATCGGGGAGCAACTCACCCCGCTCAAGCCCCCATGCGGCCACGTCCTGCCCGGTCAGCTGGATCTCATAGGCGCCCGAGGCGACGAGAGCCCGGACGGCATCGAGTATATCCTCTGCAGGCGCACTTGCGAGCCGTCCCCGGGCGAACCGGGTGATGCAGTAACTGCACCGGCCGACGCATCCGCTCGCCACCTGCACCACGCCGGTCGCCCCCGGCCCCCGGGTGCCGACGCCGGCGGCTCGCTCAC
Organism: Methanoculleus chikugoensis; assembly: GCF_019669965.1. Classification (NCBI taxonomy): domain Archaea; kingdom Methanobacteriati; phylum Methanobacteriota; class Methanomicrobia; order Methanomicrobiales; family Methanomicrobiaceae; genus Methanoculleus; species Methanoculleus chikugoensis. Next base: position 945,857 of record NZ_AP019781.1, read on the forward strand.
GGATCTCGTCAGGATAGATGACGTGCGGCGTGCAGACCGAACGAATCTTATCCATCTGGACAACCGGCATGCACCCGGTCACGTAGAGGTCGCGGTCGGCGAATAGAGCGAGGCGCCGGAGCATCTTACGTTCGGTCGCGCCGATCACCGTGCAGGTGTTGACGATGACGGCATCCGCCTCCTTCGGCCGTTCGGTCAGCGTGCAGCCGAAACCTTCCAGTATCGCCACGAGCCTCTGTGTGTCGGCATGGTTGTAGGTGCACCCGTAGGTCTCGATGTAGATCCGTCTTCCCCGCAGTTCCTCAAACGTGATGGCGATCGACTCTCCTTGCGCGCGGTCGGCGGCCGGCCCGGGCTCCCGGCGGTCCGGTTGCCTCTATCGGTCGGAGGATAGTTTGCTCCTCTTTCGACCGGTTCCGTGCCGAGCACAATACTTAACCGCTGACATTACAACTTCTTTATTCGATGATTAAAATAGGGTTGCTGGGATGCGGCAACGTCGGGCATATCATCGCCACACACGCCGAGAGCATCCGGGTCGCCGCCGTCTTCGATATCCTCCCCGGGCGGGCGGAGGAACTGGCGGCGCTCTGCCATGCCCGGCCATACACGGACTTCGACGCCTTTATGCGGGAAGACTTCTCGATCGTCGTAGAGGCCGCCTCGGTCGACGCCGTCAGGATATACGGCGAGGCGGTTCTCCGGTCGGGACGGGACATCATCGTCCTCTCCGGGGGGGCTCTTGCGGACGACGAGTTCCGCGAGCACCTTGTCGAGGTTGCACGGGAGGCGGGAAAGAAGATCCGCATCCCGAGCGGCGCCATCATCGGACTCGACAACCTCAAGATCGGGCAGGTCTCGCCGCCGAGCCGCCTCCTCCTGCGGACGACGAAACCTCCCGCGTCGCTCGGGATGACCGCCGAAGCCCGGACAGAGATATTTAAGGGGCTGGCGCACGACTGTATAAAGCAATACCCTAAAAATATCAACGTCGCGGTAGCGTTGGGACTCGCCGCCGGCAGGGATGCCGACGTGGAACTCTGGGTCGACCCTGCGGCGGAGAGGAACATCCACGAGATATTCGTCGAGGGGGACTTCGGGGACATCTACGTCCGGGTCAGGAACGTCCCGAGCCCCGATAACCCTGCGACGAGCTATATGGCGGCCCTCTCCATCCTGACGCTCTTAAAGAACCTCGAGAACCCTCTGGTGGTGGGTACGTAACAATGGAAAAGGAGATTCGTGCGCTCAAGGCCGAGAAGAACGCAGTAATCATGGCGCATAACTACCAGCCTCCTGAGATCCAGGCGCTCGCCGACGTGGTGGGCGACAGCCTCGAGCTTGCGGTGAAGGCGAAGGAGACTGCGGCGGACCTGATCGTCGTCTGCGGTGTCCGGTTTATGGCCGAGACGGCAAAGATCCTCAACTCAGCTCGGAAGGTGGTCATCCCGGTTGAGGACGCCGGATGCCCGCTTGCCGACTTCCTGACCCCGGATATGATCCGGGAGGCGCGCCGGCGGCACCCCGACGCGGCCGTGGTGGTCTACGTCAACAGCACGGCGGAGAGCAAGGCGCTCGCCGACATCACCTGCACCTCGGCAAACGCGGTTCGTGTCGTAGCGTCCCTGCCGAATGACACGATCCTCTTCGGGCCGGACGCAAACCTCGCGGCGTACGTCCAGCGGGAACTCCCCGAAAAGACGATTATTCCCCTGCCTCCCGGCGGCCACTGCTACGTCCATACGGGGTTCACCCTTGCCGACGTCGAGGCTGCCCGGAAGAAAGGCGGCACAATCGTCTGCCACCCCGAATGCCCGCCGGAGGTTCAGATGCAGGCCGACCTGATAGCCTCCACGGGGGGCATGGTCCGCGGCGCAGCCGCCGGCGGGGAGGAGCCCTGGTGGGTCTTCACCGAGCGGGAGATGGCCTCCCGTCTGCGGGTGCTCTATCCCGGAAGGATCTTTTACGAGAAGCCGGAGGCCGTCTGCGCGGATATGAAGAAGATCTCTCTTGAAGACCTCCGCCGGGCGCTCGAGTCCGGGGAGCACGAAGTCGTCCTCCCCCCGGAGGTCATGGACCGGGCACGGCGGGCGATCGAGCGGATGATCGCCGTCGGGGCGTGAGTACGGATGATTCCGATCGAGGACCTGCTCCGTTTTGTCCGGGAGGATGCGCCGTGGGGCGACGTCACCTCCGAAGCGGTCGTCCCCGACGTCGCCTGCCGGGCGGTGATCCGGGCGAAGGATACGGGGACCGTCGCCGGCATCGAGGAGGCACGGGCGCTCTTCGAGCATTTCGGGATCGAGGTGCGTCAGCGTATCCCTGACGGCAGGTCGGTTGCTCCCGGAGCGGTTCTCCTCGAACTCGAGGGCCGCGCGAGGCCGATCCTTCTCCTGGAGCGGACGGCGCTCAACATCATCGGGCGGATGAGCGGGATTGCAACCCGGACCCGGGAGGCGGTCGAGGCCGTCCGGGCGGTCTCCCCCGACATCCGGGTTGCCGCGACGCGGAAGACCGCCCCGGGACTCCGGATGCTCGATAAGAAGGCGGTGGTTCTCGGCGGGGGCGACCCGCACCGCTACTGCCTCTCGGATATGGTCCTGATCAAGGATAACCACCTCGCACTGGTGCCGCTTTCGGAGGCGATCCGAAAGGCAAAGGGGCGGAGCCGCTACCGGGCGGTCGAGGTGGAGGTCGAGACGTCACGGGACGCCGTCGAGGCGGCACTTGCCGGTGCCGACATCGTCCTTCTCGACAACATGGCGCCGGATGCCGTCCGGGAGACGGTCGGGGCGCTGGCCGCCCGTGGTCTCCGGGAGCAGGTCACCCTCGAGGTCTCGGGGGGCGTCGCCGGCGACGATCTTGCCGGGTATGCCGCGACCGGGATCGATATCATCAGCATGGGTGCCCTCACCCATACGGTCAGGAACTTCGACGTGAGCCTGGATATCCTGAAGGGCGCGGGCACCGTCAGGCTTCCGTAAAAGAGAGGGTTCAGGATGCGATCCCGGAATCCTCCATCGTGAGTTCGTCCAGAAACGGCATCAGCCCTTTGACGTACGGCATGAGTTTGCCCTCCTCTGTCCTGAGTTCCCCGTAGGCCGTGACCTCGATGACCAGCGGAAGTTCGTCCAGGCGCCGGGTGAAGAGGGGGTCCTGCTCGGCGGCGAACCGGAGGAACGCATTCAGGTTGACGAACGGGCGGTCCAGGTCGGGAACGTCGCGGTATTCCTGCAGGTCTTCCCGGAGCGTGGAGTCTCTGGCTAGATCCTCCTCGAAGTAGAGAAAGACATGGAAGTTGTGGCGGCGACCCATCGCATCGAGATCTCTGATATCGATCTTCGCTCCGGCAACGATGCCGAGACGTTCCAGATCCGGGGGAAATGCTGTACCCTCCGGTGTAACCGTCGGACTCTCCATACTATGGTGAAGGCAGGGAGAGGAGAAAAATGCACCCCCTGTGCGTATCTTCCGGGCAAAACCTTATACCCGGCCGACCCCAGATGGGCGTGAGGTGGCCCATGGCAGGGAGGGATCCGCCGGTGCCGGAGAGAGAGACCGAAGGCCTTGAGAGGGAGAAGAAACTCCACAGGTACCTCTCGATGCTTGCGTCCGGGAATCTCAACGAGCGGTGGCGGGCTGCCGACGCGCTCGGGGAACTCGGCGACAGTCGCGCGGTAAGGCCGCTCATCGAGGCGCTGGAGGACGAATACGTCGATGTCCGGTGGAAGGCGGCGAAGGCGCTCGGGCTCCTCGATGGGCGCGAACCCGTCCTCCCGCTGATACGGAGCCTGGAAGACGACAGCCCCTGGGTTCGGATGGGGGCAGCCTGGGCGCTCGGGGAGATCGGCGATCCCCGGGCGGTCGAGCCGTTGATCCGGCTGCTTGACGACACGAAACCCCGGGTCAGGAGGATGGCGGCCTGGGCGCTCGGCCGGATAGGCAACCCGCGGGCGCGGGAACCACTGTTGCGCCTCCTCGGGGATGCCGATCGCGACGTCAGGATTGCCGGCCGGCTGGCGCTCGATGAGATCGGAACCGAGCGGGAGATCCCGAGCGTCTGAAGAAGGTGCGGCTCTCAGTCCCGATACTTCGCCGTCAGTCCCCCGGGCTGCCGTTCTTGTCCCGTATGCGTTTATAATCCAGAAACGTCTTTTTATATCTGATAGGGTGTTGCAATCGATGTATTATGCAATTGTGCGCCCGGGAAGAGATGGATATGGACATATTCATGAAATGCGCCGTCGAAGAAGCGGAAGCGGGCCTGCGTGAAGGCGGAATACCCATCGGGTCGGTGCTGGTGCGCGACGGCCGGATCATCGGGCGCGGCCGGAACCGCCGGGTCCAGGCTGACGATCCCGTACTCCACGCCGAGATTGACTGCCTGAGGAACGCCGGGAGGATTGGTAACTACGCAGATTGCACGCTCTACTCCACGCTGATGCCCTGCTACCTCTGTGCGGGAGCGGTCGTCCAGTTCGGGATCGGGAAGGTCGTGGCGGGGGAGTCGGTAAATTTCGCGGGAGCGCGGGAGTTCCTCGAGTCGCACGGGGTCGAGGTGCTCGATCTGGATCTCGACGTCTGCAAGGAGATGATGGGCGCGTTCATCGAGCAGCATCCCGATCTCTGGGATGAGGATATCGGGGAGTTGTGAGGCGGTTCTTATGGGTGGGGACAGATTGCTCCGTTACGCGGTCGTTGCCGTCGCCTTCCTCCTCGCCGGGGTCTGGATCGGCCTTGCGGCCGCTCCTCTCCCGGCCGTCCCCGCGTGCGAAGATAGGGATACGCTCTTTCAGGTCTCGACCATCGATGCGCTCCTCCAGGGCACCTACGACGGCAGCATGGCGTTTGACGAACTCGCGAGGCACGGTGACTTCGGGATCGGGTGCGGCGACCGGCTCGACGGGGAACTGATCGGCATCGACGGCGAGTGGTACCTGATCCGGGTCGACGGACGGCCCTACCTGGCTTCCGGAAGCGCGACGACGCCGTTTGCGGCCGCGACCTTCTTTGATCCGGAGATCACGGTCGCGGTCGACGAGCCGATGAATCTGACCGCTCTCCAGAGCCGCGTGGAGGCGAAATTTCCTTCAGAGAACCTCTTCTACGCGATCAGGGTGGACGGCACCTTCCCGCACGTGGTAACCCGGAGCGTGCCCGCCCAGGAGAAGCCTTATCCGCGGCTCATCGACGTGACGGCAAATCAGACGGTCTTTACGCTCGAGAACGTCACCGGAACCGCAATCGGGTTCTGGACGCCGGCACTGGCAGAAGGTGTCAACGTCCCCGGCTACCACCTTCACTTCATCACCGGCGATCGCGCCGCCGGCGGTCACGTGCTCGATATGACCCTGGCGGAGGGCACCGTGCAGGTCGACACCACGGCGAACTTCACCATGGCGCTCCCGTCCGGCGGCGACTTCCTGACGGTTGATCTCTCTGCAGACCTCTCAGACGACCTTGAGCAGGTGGAATAAGCCGGAGAGACTACTTTTTTCCTCGCACCTGATGGTGCTTGAGTTCTGGTTCTCACGAACTGTTGCCGGATAAGGCTAAAGGCCTCACGCGAAGAGCGACGGATGGGACATCCGGAGCGTGAACACCACCCGGTGCGAAGAGCGCGAAGCCGCGAAGGGGAGTTGCCATACCCATCTGCCGAACTTCGCGTTCTTCGCGCCTTCGCGTGAGATGGCGGGGCTGAGCAACGATACGACCTCACGCGAAAGACGCGAAGCCGCGAAGGAGCCTCTCGCCGACAGTTGACCGAACTTCGTTCGCGTCCTTCGCATCACCGCGGCCCGACAAAAAAGTTACCGGACGACCAGCAGCGGCGGTCTGACCGCACCGCCGATCTGCTCGAGCAGGGCGCCGATCCGGGACTTCCCGCTCCTGCCGAAAGCACCCATGACGATCAGCCCGTATTCGCCGGAGTTTGCCTCCTCAAGGATCTCCTCCCTGATTGCCCCCTCGACGATCTTTGTCGAACACCGGATCCTCTCACCCTGGTAGCGGGTGAGAATGCTGTTCTGGTCATCTTCGATGCTCTTCCGCATATCCTTCCATATCTGCCCTTCGTAGCCCTTCAACTGGTCGCAGATCCCGCTCTGGGCGCAGAAGTTGAACGCCATCGCCTTGGCCTCCGCGATATCCAGCACCGAGAAGAGGACTACCTCGGCATTCTTCGGCTTTGCCAGTCCAATCGCATGCAGAGCCGCTTTCTGGCTCCACTTCGAACCATCGATAAGCACAAGAATCTTCATGTTATTCACATCACAAATTTCAGCCAGAGCATTCCGAATCCTACCCCCACCGTCACGAAGAGCACGAGCATCCCTACTTTCAGGAAGTCGACGAAGGTGATGCCGAACCCCTCGCGCTCGGCGATACCGATGACGACGACGTTTGCCGACGCCCCGATGGCGGTCCCGTTACCGCCGAGGCACGCACCGAGGGCGAGCGCCCACCAGAGCGGGTAGACGTCCATCGTCGCCCCAAGGTCGTGGATGAGCGGGATCATCGCCGCGGTGAGAGGGATGTTGTCCACGATCGCCGAGGCGATCGCGGCGAACCATGTCACGATGAACATCGCCTCCCCGGTCGAACCCATGTTCTCGATCATGACCCGGGCAATGCTCGAGATGATGCCGGTCTCGACGAGGGCGCCCACGATGACGAAGAGCCCGCCGAAGAAGAAGAGGGCCGGCCACTCGATCTTCTCGAAGATCTCCTCGGGCGACTGCCTGCTCCAGAAGAGGAGGATTGCCGCCCCGATGAGGGCCACCTCTGCGGGTTCGAGCCCCATCGCCGGGTCGACGAACGGCAGGACAATGTGCAGGATCTCTCCGATCCGGTCGTGGACAAAGAAGAGGAGGACCACGAAGACGATGACGGCCACCGACTTGTTGAAGAGCGACCGGTCGACGACCGCCGCCCGTTCATCGAGACCGTTGAGCGTCCGGACCATCTCCTGCCGCTCGTCGGCGCTCACCTTCATGGAACGGCCGTAGATGAGGTACATCAACCCGATGAGAATCGCCATATCGACGACCATGATGGGGGCAAGGTGGATCAGGAACTCGTTGAACGTCAGTCCTGCCGACGATGCGATCATGATGTTCGGGGGGTCGCCGATGAGCGTCGCCGCCCCACCGATGTTGGAGGCGAAGATCTCCGTGACCAGGAAGGGGATGGGGTTGAGGTTCATCACTCTCGCGACGTAGAGGAGCATCGGGGTGAGCAGGAGGACGGTGGTGACGTTGTCGAGGAATGCGCTCACGATCGCCGTTACAACCGCAAAGAGGATGAGAATCCGGATCGGGCTTCCCCCCGCGAGTTTTGCGGTCCGTATCGCGATATACTCGAAGAGGCCGCTGCCCCGCGCGGTGTTGACGATGATCATCATCCCGAGGAGCAGGAAGATCGTTCCGAAGTCGACGTGCTCGAGGAGCGCCTCCCAGGGGACGATCCCGACAAAGACCACGATCGCCGCACCGAGCATGGCGGCGACCGCCCGGTGAATCCGCTCGTCGATGATCAGCGCATAGGTGAAGAGGAAGACCGCTACCGCGATCAGTGCAACCGTATCCACTATGCACCCTTCAGTAGATGAGCACGGGGGTCTCCACCCGCTGGCAGATGCGCAGAACGATCGGGCTTACCGAGACGTCGGTCGACTCCCCGTCGGCGTAGCGGCGGCAGAGCGCGACCATGTCGTGGTTCTTCGCCATCCGGACGACGTCGTCGCCTTTATGCCCGACAAACATCCGTGTCTGGGTCGAAAAGCCGTGTTCTTCGAGTCTTGCGGCAGTCCGTTCGAGGAGTTTCCGACCGTACTCTTCCTTCTTTGACCGGAACTCCTCCGTCGATTCACGGTCGAGCGCCTGTTTGAGGAGTTCGATCACCTCGGCGTCGGTGATGTAGGCGAGCGAGATTGTGGCGTCGTAGGCGGAGAGTACGTCGATTGCTTCGTCGGTGATGTCGTGAACGAAGAGATCGAGCGGCACCAGGATCGACCGGATCTCGGGAACGACCATCTCTTCGTCGGTCAGCAGGAACTCGCTGTAATCCTTCAGGACCGAGTCATACCGCTTCCCGACGATATCTTTGAACTTTCGCTGGATCAAGGACGAAGAGTATCCCATTGTGATCTAGGTATCCCGGCGCGCTGTTTTAATACTTTTGTTTGCCCGATTCCGGGCCCATATCCTGTCAAAATGCCGGAAGACGCTCTCTCGGCGGGAATTTCTGGCACCGGGAACCAGCTTTTTGATGCACCGGGTTTGCCGTCAACGCCCGCCTAACGACGCGAGCGCCTCCCGGCAGGCCGGACAGAGCCTCTTCCTCTTCCGGTCCAGTTCGTCCAGGGTCTTCGGCCGGAACATGACGCACTCGGGGTCGGGGCAGTGGTCGAGCCCGAGGAGGTGCCCGAGTTCGTGCGCGCCTTCTTTTGCCGTCCGGTCGATGAGGTCGGTGTCGTCCGGCACCCTGTCGTAGTAGTCGTTTCCGAGACGGGCGGTCGAGACGATGGCGACGCCGCATGGCGGTCTCGCGAGGCCGAAGACGAAGTCAAATCCGTTGACGTAGAGGTCGCGGGAGGTGACGAGCAGCAGGGGGCCGTCGATATCGTATCTGCGCGTGAGGGTGTCCTGCAGGCGGTCCAGGATCTTTTGAGCATCGTGCTGGTCGCGGTTCCGGTCGTACCCGTCGATGAGAAACGGGTATTCGACGAGCGCGGGTTTTTTCCCGAGGATCATCGCGATCATCCTGACGACCGGGAGTTCGATACCTCCCGGTGCCTGTGGGTCCCAAAGAATATTGATGCCCATTACCTAATCTCTGGGTAATGTGTCACTATAAACGTATTGAACGGAGTATCGGGGAGTATATCGCCGCCCGGTATCGCCGGGCTGTCGAGGTGGGTATCGGCAACAATCCCGAGGCCGCAAGGCTGATCAGAGCTGCCGGTGCCCTGGTGCTCTGCACCGACGTCCGGGCGGGCATCCGGCACGACGGGCTTACTGTGGTGACCGACGACGTCTTTGAACCGGATATCCGGCTGTATGAGGGCGCGGACCTGATCTACGCTGTGCGACCCGGCGTGGAGATGGTCCCGCCGCTGATCGCGCTTGCCGACCGGATCGACAGCGATCTCCTGGTCTACCACCTGGGATGCGAGATCTACGGGGACGGCGGCGAGGTCGTGGACTGCGGCCCGGTCCTCCTTCACCGCTACCGCCGGCGTGCCCCGTAGTTGAGCCATTTCGTCTATACGCTCACGTGCATCATACCCTCACGCGAAGAGCGACGTTTCCAGACTGGCCGGTTTCGCGATCACCTGCGCCATCATACCCTCACGCGAAGAGCGACGTTCCTCAAGAAACGACTGTCTGAAGGACAGGAGTTCGAGAAACCCGAAGGGTTTCGAGGAACGGAGCATGAGCACTCGAAGAGTGCGAATTCCGCAAAGAGGGCTGTCAGCACCCGTTAACCAGACTTCGCGCCCTTCGCGACTTCGCGTGAGATGGCGGGGCTGAGCGACAATACGGCCTCACGCGAAGTGGGATGTTCCGCAAGGAACGGAGCATGAGCACCGCAGGTGCGAAGAGCGCGAAGCCGCGAAGTGGACTGTAATGCCCAGCCATCACCCTTCGCGGCTCGCACCTACGGTGCTCAAGCTCGCTACGCTCGCTCTTTGCGTGCGCCTTCCGGCTCCCCGGTCCACTAGAAGAGCGTCGCCTGGCCCGGGGGAGGGTCCCGTCGGGATTCACCGGTATCGGCAGGCGGATCGTCGTCCCGGGACTTCCTGCCTTTCCCAGTTGCCTTCTCTTTTGCTGAGGCCTTCTTCTCCTTTGCTTTCTCTTCCTTTGCCACGTCTTTGACGACCTTCGTCGCCCGGGCTTTGTCGTGGATGAAGAGGGTCAGCTCGTCGGCGTCGAGCTCGAACCCGCGGACGTATTTTGCAGGATCCTGCTCGACGAGGATGCTGATTGCGGTGAAGAAGTCTTCCCGCAGCGTATCCTCCGGGGTATGGGTCATCTCGCTGAGCTTCCGGGAGAGGCCGGCCCGGACCGCCTTCTGCTTCTTCGACGCCCCCATCTTCTGCCAGCGCGACGGCGGCATGATGCGGCCGCGGACGCCGTGCCCGCCGGCGGCGTCGGCGACGCCGAGGAGCATGACCGCACTCGCGTAGCGCCAGAGGGTGTAATACTGACGGCGGTAGGTCCTGCCGATATACTCGTCCGCCCGCGAGAGGCAGGCGTAGCCTTTCGCCCGGGAGGCGAGATCCGGCATGTGGTCGAGGTTCCCCTCGAGCCACTGTTCGACGGTGTCGGGGGTATCCTCGACCTCCACCGCCATGCGGAGCAGGTCGGCGTCCCTCCTCTCTTTATAGACCGATCCGACGAGTTCGAAGATGGTCGAGCGCTCGTCTTTTGCGGAGGTGTGGACGTCGCCCGCCGCGAGGTGCTCCTTCCCGATGGCCGCGGCGTAGAGCATGTTCACCGCGGCCCGCATGTCGCCGTCGGCGCGGCTCGCGATCTCGTCGAGCGCGGCGGGATCGCATGTCATCCCTTCCGCGGCGCAGATCTGGCGGAGGCGGGGAACGATCGAGCGGGCCTGGAGCGCCCGGAACTGCACCGGCTCCGTGACCGCCTTGAGATCTCTCGTGAGGGAGTAGTAGTCGTTTGCAATCAGGATGATCGGCTGCTGCGCCGCCGCGATGATCTCCACGATCGCCTTCGCCCCGCCCCGGTCGGCCTGCCCGTGCAGGTTGTCGGCCTCATCCAGCAGGATGAGTTTGCGGCTCGCGCCGGAGAGGCTCGCCGTGGTGGAGCCCGAGCCCGCCACCTTCTCGAGGGCCGCTTTCGTCCGCTGGTCGGAGGCGTTCAGTTCCACCACCTCCCAGTTCATGTCGTTTGCGAGGGCATACGCGCTCGAGGTCTTGCCGGTGCCGGGTTTTCCGTACAGGATGAGCGGCTTCTTCTGCCGCGACCAGTCCCGCGCCCATTCGTATATCTGCCTGACGGCGCCGGAGTTCCCCACGACATCCTGAAGATGCTGCGGCCTGTACTTCTCCACCCAGTCCATACCAGACTATTCGACGCGGGGTATCAAAAATGCCACCCCGGTGCGATGCAAAACGATCTCGAGGACGCGCCGCAGGGGAGCCGTACCCGTTCCGGCCGGATTCCTGTCGGCAGTTCCCTTCCCGATCGGTTCCGGGAACGGAGTGCATAATACCGGTGAATCAAATACATTATCTCTGATGAGGCAGAATACCATAAAGAAACCTGGAGTGTTGGTGTTCTTGTGGTGAAGGATTGCTCCACCGATACGGTAGCACGGGCCGTCAGGGAATACGAAGGCGTCACCCGGAAGAGGGAGATCGGGGATATGATCCGGTCTCTCCGGATAGAGAGCCCTGATATTGTCGCTTCCTTCGGTGAGGATGCCGCGGTCATCCGGCATAATGCAGAGGACGCGCTGCTTCTTGCGGCGGACGGTATCTGGAGCAGGTTGATGGAGGCGGACCCGTTCTGGGCGGGGTACTGCGCCGTGCTCGTGAACGTTCACGACATCGCCGCCATGGGCGGAAGGCCGGTTGCGATGGTCGATATCCTCTCCGTTACGGACGACCGGATCCGCGACGAGGTGACCCGGGGTATGGTCGCAGCGTCCGCACAGTTCGGCGTCCCGATCGTGGGAGGGCACCTCCACCCGGAGACGCCCTACAGCGTTGTGGACGTGGCGATCCTCGGGACGGCCAGGATGGATCAGCTCATCTTCTCGAACACGGCAGAGGAGGGGGACGTGGTCGTCGCGGCGATTGACCTCGACGGCCGGGTGCACCCGGCGTGCTGCTTCAACTGGGACTCGGTCACGATGAAGTCGGCGGAAGCGGTGCGAGCCCAGATCCGGGTGATGGAGGATCTGGGAAAAGAGCGCCTGGTGACGGCCGGCAAGGACATCAGCAACCCGGGCGTCATCGGAACCCTCGGTATGCTCCTTGAGGTGAGCGGGAAGGGCGCGGTGATCGACCTCGAGGCGATACCCCGGCCGGATCTCTCGGCGATCGGCCTCTCCTTCGAGCAATGGGTGCGCATGTACCCCGGCATGGGGTTCATCCTGACCGTCAATCCGGCGAACGTGGAGGAGGTCTGCCGCCGGTTTGCCGACGTCGGAATCACCGCCGCTGCCATCGGTGAGGTTAACGGGACCGGGAGGCTCTCTGTCAGGTACCTGGGCCGGGAGACACAGGTCTTCGATCTCGACCGGAACGGCATCATGGGGATCTTTTCGGACGGAGGGGTATGCCGGTAACGGTCGGTCTTGGTGCGGCGTCTCCCGACGCGAAGATCCTCTCGACCGTCCGGGCGGTCGGCCGGGAGGTCGATCTCATCCTTTTCTCCCCGCCGGGAACCGCCGGAACGTTCGGTGATGCGGTTACGGTCGTCGAGGCCGCGGAACCACAGATCGCCCTCATCGAAGCTCTTTATGCCGGCAGGATCGATGCAGCCGTCAGGGGCACTCTCCCCGCGTCATCCACCCTGAAAGCCCTCAAGCAGGCTGCAGGCGTCGATCATCTGGAACGGATTGCCCTCCTCGAGACCGCTGACGGGCATCTCTTCCTCCTCGCCCCGGTCGGGGTCGACGAGGGCTGGACGGTCGAGGAAAAGGTGCGGTTCGCCAGAGTCGGCAGGGATATCGCCCGGAGTTTCGGGCTCCCCGAGGGGGTGGCGGTCCTCTCGGGAGGACGGCTCGGGGATCTCGGGCGGCACCCGGTCGTCGACCGGACGATGGCGGATGCCGAGCTCGTCGCACGCCTGACCGGGGCGGAGCACGCCGAGATCCTGATCGAGGGGGCGGCGGGAAGGTACGGGATGGTCGTGGCTCCCGACGGGATATCCGGGAACCTGATCTTTCGCACGCTCACGTTCCTCGGAGCCGGGGCGGGGCATGGTGCTCCAGTGGTAAATATCGATAGAATTTTCGTGGATACGTCGCGCGCCTCTGCAGATTATACCAATGCAATAATTCTGGCGAAATCTCTGGCGCAATCGGAAAGTCCCTGATTATGCTCTCGATATGTGATTGGGGCTCTTATACCCGTTTTAAAAATCGGCACCGTTCCCTGCCGATTATCGGGGTGCCCTGTCCGGACATACCCTCAATGGTAAAGAGAAACGCAAATTCCCGAGATTATCCCGAAACGTTTAAATATTAACTGATACACCTCTTTTTAGAGGTGGAATGAGATTATGGCAGATCTACCTATTGCTGCGGTTGTACGTATCGCAAAGAAGAATGGTGCTGAGAGAGTCGGCAGCGACGCCGCTGCCGCACTGGTTACCAAGGCTGAGGCGTACATCGCCGAGCTGACCAAGGAAGCCAACAGGCTTGCCCAGCACGCGGGACGCAAGACGATCAAGGCGGAAGATGTCGACCTCGCGGTTAAGTCCGCGTAAATCGACCCATCTTTCCTTCTCTTTACCGGGGTTCCTATGGGCCCCCTTTCATATCCTGTTCCGGCAGCATACATGCCGAACGCCCGGACGGTCTATCTTTCGTTCCGGGAGCGTGCCGGGTACTGCGTTTCGCTCCCGTGAAGCCGGCAGACAGATCGCGGATACGTGTCAGACGCTCACAGCGGCGATTCCAGCCGGGTTGTCCCGAGATGTCAGGAGTATTCACGTCTGCTGCACCGTGCAGGTTCTACGGGCCGCTACAGCGCTCCCGGGCGAAACCTTTCCACTTCAGGAAGGCGGGCCGGATCCGGGTAGTGCATGGTGGATATCGCCCCGTGGGATGGCGTCTCTGGGAAGTCTTCCCCCCCCTGTCTCTACCTGTCCGGGATGACTGTAGCCCCCACCCCGCCCGGCCTCCTCACTCACACCTGCGGTGCTTGAACTCCTGCCGTTCCGGCAGTCGTTCCCCGCCCGCGAGGGGCGGGGGCAGTCATGGCGATAGCCGGTGGGAAGCCGTGCATGGTTCTTCGCCGGTATCTCTCCGTGCAGTGGACCGTGGGGGCTGCGCACCTTCGGTGCTCGTGCTCCTGCCCTTCGGCCAGTCACATATCGCCATTGGGGGAGGCGGCTCGCGGGGAGGGGGAGCATCCCCCCTCCCCTGTCTCTACCCCAAACGGATCTTCTCGTAGCCCCCGCCTGCGCTCCCCTTTCCTGAGAGCAAAACTGCGGCCCTCACAGCCCTGCGAGAGCCAACAACCGTGTGCAATGCACCACTGACAAAAAAGTATCGTTTTCGGGGCTCACAGCGTCCCCTTGGTGCTCGGCACGTCGCCTATCGTGGGATCGATCGCCGCGGCCGCCCGGAGCGCCCGGGCGAACGCCTTGAACGCCGCCTCGCAGACGTGGTGGTCGTTCCTGCCCGAGACCGCGATGTGGGCGGTGATCCCGGCGTTGGTGCAGAGGCTGTAGAAGAAGTGCTCGATGAGGTCGCCGGGGATGCCGCCCGGGCCCACCGGCGAGAAGCCACCCTCGAAGACGAGGTAGCCCCGGCCGCCGAGATCGAGCGCCACCCGGGCGAGCGCCTCGTCCATCGGGACGGCGGCGTCGGCGAAGCGGGTGATCCCCCTCCCGTCTCCGACCGCTTCGGCAAGAGCCGTCCCGAGGACGATCCCGATATCCTCGATGGTATGGTGAGCGTCCACGGCGAGGTCGCCGGTCGCGCGGACGGAGAGATCGAGCCGCCCGTGCCGGGCAAACGATGTCAGCATGTGGTCGAAGAACGGTATCCCGGTCTCGATGGTTCCTGCCCCGGTCCCGTCGAGGTCGAGGGAGAGCCTGATATCGGTCTCCCGTGTCGTGCGGTGGATTTCACTCGTTCGCATGCGCAGCCTCCATGGCCTCCGAGAGCCGAACCTTCCCGGCGTAGAGGGCGGACCCGAGGACCGCTCCTGCCGCTCCGGCTTTCCGGAGCGCCGCGACGTCCCCGGGACTCGATATCCCGCCCGAGACGACGACCGGAACCTTCACCCGGCGGAGGAGTTCCGTCACGGGTTCGATGGCGATCCCCTGCTGGAGCCCCTCCACGTCCACGTTCGTGTAGAGGAGGGATCCCGCGCCGAGGCTCTCGAACCGCTCCGCCCAGGCGAGGTAACTCCCGGCAGGGCGCTCCCATCCCTCGATCATCACCTCGCCGGCCCGGGCGTCGATGCCCGCCATCACCCGTTCGCCGCCGAACTCATCGGCAAGCGTCCGGACGATCGCCGGCTCCCGGACGGCCTGGGTCGAGACGATCACCCGGTCGACGCCGGCCTCAAGCCACCCCGCGGCATCCTCCACACTCCTGATACCGCCGCCGAGTTCGACGAACGTCTCTGTCTCGCGGGTGAACGCCCGGATCAGATCGGCGTTTTTGCGCGCCCGGCCGAACGCCCCGTCGAGGTTGACGACGTGAAGGCCGTCCGCTCCCTGGTCAAGCCACCGGTGCGCCCAGGCGGCCGGATCGCCGTAGACCGTCGCCGCCTCCGGCCGCCCCTGCACCAGCTGCACGCACCGGCCGTCCAGAATATCGACTGCAGGATAGATCTCCATGTTCTCAGCGTATGATCCGTTCAATAGGCATAACTAATATGTCTTTTGCGCCGGCGCGCTTTAACTGGTTTATCAACTGATAGACCCGCTCTTCTTTCACGACGGCGTGAACGGCAACCAGATTCTCGTCGGATGCCACGTCCATCACCGTCGGGCCGGAGAGGCCGGGCAGCACCTCCCGCACGTCCGCAAGAGCGTTCCGGTGGACGTTCATCATCAGGTAGCACTGTCCCTTCGCCCGGATGACGCTCTCGAGGGCGAGGACAATCTCGTCGATCTTCTCGCGCTTGGCCGTGAGCGAAGCGGGGTTCGCCACCAGAATGGTCGTGGAGGCGAGCACCTCGTCGACGACGCGGAGGTGGTTTGTCCGCAGCGTCGTCCCCGAGGAGGAGAGGTCGACGATGGCGTCGGCGATCCCGAGGTGCGGCGTCGCCTCGCATGCCCCGCCGACGGTCACGATCGTGACGGCGACCCCGTGCCCGGCGAAGAACGCGCGGGTGATCGCCGGGAACTCGGTCGCCACCTTTGCGCCTGCAAGGTCGGCGACGGTCTCGACGTCCGACTCCTCAGGCACGGCGACGACGAGCGTGGCCTTCCCGGTCTGCAGGTCGAGAACCTGTTCGACCGCGGAACCCCGCTCCATCACCATATCCTTCCCGGTAATCCCGAGATCGGCGACGCCGCTCGCCACGTACTCAGGTATGTCGATCGGGCGGGCGAAGAGGATCTCCACGTTCGGGTCGCGGGTCCGGGTGATGAGCCTCCGATCGCTCCCGCCTTCGGCCAGGTGGAGGCCGCTCTTCTCGATCAGTTCGTTGATGGGCCCGGAAATCCTTCCTTTGTTCGGGATGGCGAGACGAACGAGCCCGGGTCCGGGCACGGGCTGCCGGGGTGACGGTTTACTCATGGGTTAGAACAACTCCAAAAATGTTAGAAGGGTTAGAAGGTAGAGAGTTCTCCCCTGATAACCTTCTCGGTGATGGCGGGGGTCTTCTCCAGCCATTCGTCGATGATGCCCTCGACGTCGGGCTTTATGGACTTGATGTCGTAGCCGGGTTTCGTGAGGATCTGGGCGCTCGCCACGTGCGGCTGGTCGATCGGGTAGCCGATCTGGGAGAGCATGCGGACGTACATCTCCTCGATCCCGTCGACCTTCGCGACGCAGTCCTGCGCGACCTGGGTCGCGAGGAGGTTGTAGATCTTGCCGATGTGGTTGATCGGGTTCTTGCCGCTCGTCGCCTCCATGCTCATCGGGCGGTTCGGGGTGATCAGCCCGTTCGCGCGGTTGCCGCGGCCGACCGAGCCGTCGTCGCCCATCTCGGCGGAGGTGCCCGAGACCGTCAGGAAGACGCTGGCGGCCTCGAGGTCGTCGGCGGTGTTGATGGCGACGTTGACCGATCTTCTGGTGAACTGTTTTGCGACCGCCGCGATCTGCTCCGTCAGGAAGTTCTTCTGCTCGATGTACTCGGCGATGCTTGAGCAGTAGCGGTCCACGAACGCCATCGCGATGGTCAGAGTGATGGCGTCGCCGTCACGCAGGCACATGATCTTGCAGTCCTGGCCGATGACGGGATACTTCGGGCGGAGCGTGTCGTCGATGTATGCGGCGACGCCCCTGACAATGCTCTCCGCCTCGCTGAACGGCGCGTGCCCGACACCGAACGAGGTGTCGTTCGCCCGCGGGACTTTCCCTTCGCATGACCGGAAGACGTCCTGCAGGTCGGTCGACCCCTTCCCCATCCGGCAGTCGACGATGATGTCGCGCTCCATGTTGAGGGTGGGGAGGATCTGTTTGATGTAATCCCGCGCTGCCTCGACGGCGATCGCGTCCGCGGGGATATTTATGCCGTTGAAGGTCTTCGTGGCCCGGCCCGATATGAGGAAGTAGATCGGCTTCGTGATCCGGCCGCCGCCGAACTTCGGGATCGACTCTCCCGCAACGACCTCGCCCTGATCGGTGTTGTGGTGCAGGACGCTGCCGCACTCTTCCAGGTACGACCTGCTGAGCGCTCTGCTGATCGACTCCGCGATGCCGTCCGCGAGACTGTCCGGGTGGCCGAGGCACTTCCTCTCCACCAGCTCTATCCGCTGCTTCTCGATCGGGATCTGGTCAAGCCCTTCTACGCTGATGTTTCTGGTCATCAAATCCACCGTAGTTCTAAAGTATGATAAGAGAAATGATTGCAATTCATATAACCATTTCTAACCGTCACTACGGAGGCGGATATCGGAACGGATGCTGATCTTGCATTGCCCGTCCCTGAAGATGCGCACCATGCCTCCGCTCTCGGAGACCGTGATGCCGATGACCGGGATCTCGTGGGTAATGGACGCGGTTGCGCGGTGCCGCCCCCCGAGACCCCCGGGGAGAGAGATGCCCCGCCCGGTGACGTCCAGGTAGCGGCCCGCCGCCCGCACCTCGCCGGTTTTATCGATGACGAAGACCCCGTCGAGCTGGGCGAACTCTTTGACGCTCTCCCAGTTGTCCCGGTTCTTGAGGTCCCGGAGTGTTCCGGGCTGCCCCTGGTAGGGGTTGAGGATCGCCTGGTGGGAGTGCCGGAAGATCTCCTCCGGGTCTCCTATGATGAACGCGGTGCCGATGGCTCTACCCTCCCTCCCCTCGACCGCGATCTCGAGGGCGAGCGAGAGAGCCGCATGGAGCACCTCGCGGGGGACGATGTCGGAGAAGTCTTTGAGGTTGATGAAGTTCTTCCCCTCCTCGATGTCGTAGAGGATGACGGCGTAGGGGAAGACGCCGACGACGAGGCCGGTTTCCAGGTTGCGCCGGAGGTAGAGGTGGACGGCGGCGTCGAGCATATGCCGCTCGCTCACCTCCAGGATATCGTGCATGGTGAGGTCTTTTAAAACGTCGAGCTGGAGTTCCTGCACCCGGATTATCGGGATATCGGGCACCTTTGCAAGAACCGGGGCCGGTTCGACGAACGAGACGACCGCCCGCGCCCCGATCTTCTCCGCCACGTCGCAGGCAGTTGCAAGCATCAGGTCGCCGTTCATACGACCTCGCGGATCAGCCCCGGTATCTCCGATGGACGGGACGCGACGGGGATGTTCAGGGCTCGGAGCCGCCGGACCTTGGATCGGGCGTCGCCCTCGCCTCCCTCGATGATCGCGCCGGCGTGGCCCATCCTCTTCTCGGGCGGGGCGCTCACGCCGGCGATGTAGGTGACGACGGGGAGATCGGTCGACCGGACGCCTTCCTCCTCGAGGTTGCCGCCCACCTCGCCGATGACGACGACGGCCTTCGTCTGCGGGTCTTCCTCGAACCGCGCGAGGACGTCCACGAACGTCTGGCCGATCACCGGGTCGCCGCCGATCCCGACGACCGTGCTCTGGCCGATGCCGGCGCGGGTGAGCTCGTCGACCACCTCGTAGGTGAGGGTGCCGCTCCGGGAGACAACGCCGACGTTGCCGCGGCGGGCGAGGTGTGCCGGCATGATCCCGAGTTTGCACTCTCCCGGTGAGAGGAGGCCCGGGCAGTTCGGGCCGATGACCGTGCAGTCGTGGAGTTTCGCGTAGGCGATCGCCGACATAGCGTCATGGACCGGGATGTGCTCGGTGATGACGACGGCAAGTTCGATCCCCGCGTGCGCCGCCTCCATGACTGCGTCGCCGGCAGCGCCTGCCGGGACGAAGACGACGCTTGCGGTCGCGTCGTGCTCGCGGAGCGCCTCGCGGACCGTGTTATAGACCGGGACGCCGTGAACCTCCCTCCCGGCCTTCCCGGGTGCAACCCCCGCGACGACGCCCCGTCCCCCGACCTCGCGGGCGTAGGCGTTCATCAGTTCCGTGTGGAACGTCCCCTGCTTGCCGGTGATGTTCTGGACGATCACGCCGAGATTTTTGTCTCCGTAGATCATTCTGCGACCTCCATCGCCGCTTTCACGGCAGCATCCATGCTCTCGAGCATCCGGTAGCCGCATTCGGCGAGCAGCCGCCGGCCTTCCTCCTCGTTCGTCCCGGCCATCCGGACGATGACCGTCGGCGCGACGCCGGCGGCGATGATCCCCTTCGCCACCTCGTCGCACCGGGTGATGCCCCCGAGGAGGTTGACGACGATCACGTTGACCCCGGGCATGCTCGCGACGAGTTTGACGGCGTGCATCACGCGTTCCTGGTCGGCGCCGCCCCCGACGTCGAGGAAGTTCGCGGCCCGGCCGTTGTAAAACTCGATCAGGTCGAGCGTCGACATCGTGAGCCCGGCGCCGTTGCCGATGACCCCGATGGTTCCGTCCAGTTCCACGTAGGAGAAGCCGTGCTTCTCGGCCTCGCGCTCGCGCTCCGAGAGGTCGCGGTTGACGGTTATCCCCTGGCGGGCGAGGGCGTTGTCGTCGATGATCAGTTTCGCGTCCGCCGCGTAGACCCCCCGTGCCGTCGTCACGAGCGGGTTTATCTCCGCAAGCATGGCATCCTTCCCCTGGAATACGTGGTAGAGGCTGTTGATGACGGGCGCGAGTTCCTTCGGCGCGCCGCCGAGGAGCTCCCGCATCAGGAACGGCGGGATGTCGCGGAGGAGGGGGGATACGACGACCCTCCGTACGGCGGACTCGTCCTCCTCCGCCATCTTCTCGATCTCCACACCGCCGGCGTCGGCGAAGAGCACCACCGGCTGTCTGCTCGACCGGTCGACGGCGATGCTCACGTAGTACTCGTGCTCGATGGGGAGGCGCTCCTCTGCGAGGATCTCCCTGACCGGGACGCCCTTGATCTCCCGGGAGAAGAGTTCCCGGGCGGTCTCGGCCGCCGTCGCGCGGTCGGCCATCAGGACGCCGCCGGCCTTGCCGCGCCCGCCGACGTCCACCTGGGCTTTCAGGACCACACCGTCGCCGAGGTCCGGCAGGTGTGCCGCGACCTCCTCCGGCGCCCGTATGACGACCCCTTTCGGGACCGGTATCCCGTACTCTGCAAAGACCCGTTTTGCCTCGTATTCCAGTAACTTCATAGGTTCACGCTCGTTCTCCGAGTTCGAATCCCCGCTTTAGCGCTTTCAAGTTCAGTTCCTCGGTGCCTTTCGGGACGCTGTCGAGCACCGCACGCTCGATCGCCTCCCTGCTCACGACCCCGGTTGCGGTCACGAGAGCGCCCATCATCACGATGTTCGCGACGATCTCCCGCCCGAGAGTGCCTTTCGCCTCCGATGTCGCCGGGATCTCGTAGTAACGGCAGGTCGGCCGCGACCGGACGAGGTCGGCATCGATGAGCATGACCGCGTCCTCTCCGGCACGAATTCCATACTTCTCGAACCCCTGCTGGGACATGATGACGTAGATGTCCGGTTCGGTCACCTCGGGGTAGAGGATCGGCGTATCATCGATCACCACCTGCCCCATCGAGGCCCCGCCCCGCGCCTCCGGGCCGTAGACCTGCGTCTGGACGGCGTATTTGCCGTCGTAGAGCGCCGCCGCCCGCCCGAGGATGACCGCGGAGAGGATGATCCCCTGTCCTCCGTATCCCGAGAACCGGATCTCGTGCCTCATCTCTGCACCCCCATCGCCGGCCGGTTCCGCCGGACGAGTTCCCCGACGGTGAACGTCCCTTCGGGGATCGGCTTTCCTTCCGCGACCAGCCGATCACGCTTCGCGACGAGTATCGCGTGGCTCCGGAGATGCTCGATCATGGCCGGGACGGTCCGGAGTTTGTTGTGGCGGCCGTAGTTGGTCGGGCACTGGGTTCTCGCCTCGATGAAGGAGAGCCCCGGCGTCTGCATCCCGGCGGCGACGGCCTTCGTCAGTTCCTTGACGTGGTAGGACGTCCAGCGGGCGACGTAGTTCGCGCCGGCGGCGACGGCGAGTTCCGCGAGGTCGAAGGCCGGTTCGCTCGCCCCGTACGGCGTTGTCGACGATATGGCTCCCGGCGGGGTCGTCGGGCTCCCCTGCCCGCCGGTCATGCCGTAGATGTGGTTGTTCATGCAGATCACGGTCATGTCCACGTTCCGGCGGCAGGCGTGAATGAAGTGGTTCCCGCCGATGGCGGCGAGGTCGCCGTCTCCCGTGAAGACGACGACGTGCAGGTCCGGCCGCGCCATCTTCACGCCCGTAGCGAACGCGAGCGCCCGGCCGTGAGTGGTGTGGAGCGAGTCGGTGAGGATGTAGCCGGGAGCGCGGGAGGAGCACCCGATCCCGGAGACGAAGACCGTCTCATCCCGTTTCCAGCCCATCTCCTCGACCGCCGCGAGGGTGCAGTTGATGATCGTCCCGTTCCCGCACCCGGTACAGTAGATGTGCGGCAGGCGGTCTTCCCGGAACCAGTCGGGCGCGATCATCGGTACACCTCCAGCACCCGCACGAGTTCGGCGGGGGTATGCAGTTCGCCGCCGATCTTCGGGATGGAGATGACCGGCTGGTCGACGTGGCGCTGGACCTCCCGCACCATCTGGCCCATGTTCAGTTCCGGCATCAGGAAGGTCCTGGCGTTCGGGAAGACCTTGAGGGCGAACTCCGGGAACGGCCAGACGACGCGGAGGCGCAGGTGCCCGATCGAGTCGTCGGGACGGTCGCGCATCACCTGCTCCACCGTCCGCGACGGCGGGCCGTAGGTGACGAAGACCGTCTCGGCGTCGGGGTTTACAACCTCGTAGTCGGCGATATCGCGGCGTGCCGACTCAATCTTCGCGACCAACCGCCGCACAAGTTTATCGTGCGCCTCGGGATCGGTCGTGTCCGGGTATCCGCGCTCGTCGTGGGTAAGGCCGGTCACGTGGACGGCCCTCCCCGAGCCGAAGGGTGCGAACCCGGGGACGCCGTCGTCCCCTGCCTCGAAGGGGAGGCTCCCCTCCGCGAGCGGGCGGGGGCGTTCGACCTCGACCGCGTCGGGGATGGTTACCCGCTCGCGCATATGCCCGACGATCTCGTCGGACATCAGGAATGTGGGGACCCGGAACCGGTCCGCGAGGTCGAACGCCTTCACCGTCAGGTCGAACATCTCCTGGACGGAGTTCGGGGTGAGTGCGATGGTGCTGTAGTCGCCGTGCGACCCGAACCGGCACTGGAGCATATCCCCCTGCGCCGCCCGTGTCGGCTGCCCGGTGCTCGGGCCGCCGCGCTGGATGTTGACGACGACGCACGGCGTCTCGGTCATGGCCGCGTAGCCGATATTCTCCATCATCAGCGAGAACCCGGGACCGCTCGTCGCGGTCATGGCCCTCGCCCCCGTCCAGGCGGCGCCGATGACGGCGGCGATGCTCGCGAGTTCGTCCTCCATGGAGATGAAGACCCCGCCGGCTTTCGGGAGTCTCCGGGCCATCGTCTCGGCGATCTCGGTCGACGGCGTGATCGGGTAGCCGCCGAAGAACCTGCACCCGGCGGCGAGCGCCCCCTCGGCGCACGCGGCGTTCCCCTGCATGAACTCGGTTCTGCTCAAAACTCCACCTCCACTTTGTGCGGTTCGAACGGCTTCTCTTCGACCCAGGAGATGGCCTGGTCGGGGCAGATCATGTGGCAGACCCCGCAGAGCATCCTGCCGTAGAGGGCCTGCAGCCTGCAGTTCGCACACCGTTCGGGGCGGTCGAGGACCGGGGCCACGATTCCCCGGCTGTTGAGTTCCGTTCCCTCCCGAAATATACCGTAGGGGCAGACCAGCACGCAGAGATTGCATCCTTTGCAGCGGCTTTCATCGATGACGAGTTTCATGAGACGGTATCCTGGTTGATATTGAATCGCTGGTGAAATTGTGTTTTCGCTTTCTCGCGTACGGCACGGAAGAGATCGCCACCGTGGGCGTCGATCCCGACCGTCAGCGGCAGGTGATCGGCCTCGATTATCCAGACAGCCTCGGCCATGCCGAGGTCTTCGAAATAGACGCCGGACAGGCGCATGCGTGCGGCGGCGAGCGCGGCGCACCCGCCCGTGAGCGCGAGGTAGACTCCGCGCCCCCGGAGTTGCTCGACCACCTCAGGCCCCATGCCGCCTTTGCCGACGAGGGCGCGGACGCCCGCGTCGATGAGAAATCCCGTGAGCCTGTTCATCCGGGCGGATGTCGTGGGGCCGGCGACGACGAGGCGGCCGTCCTGCACCACCGGGCCGCAGTGGTAGACCACGGCGCCCTCCGGATCGAAGGGGATGCCTTCTTCCATCATCCGCAGGTGAGCCTCGTCCCGGGCGGTGTAGATCGTCCCCGAGAGGGTGACCGTATCCCCTGCCCGGAGGTCGAGCACCTCGGCGCCGAGCGGTGTCCGGAGATTCACCGCTTCACCTCCACGGTCGCCCGGCGGCAGGCCCAGCACTGCACGTTCACCGCCACCGGGAGGGAGGCGGTGTGGCAGCCGGCGCGCTTCACCTTCACTGCGAGCGCCGTCGTGTCGCCGCCGAGCCCCATCGGCCCGATCCCGAGGGCGTTGACTGCGTCGCAGAGTTCCTGCTCGTAATCGTCCATGGTGTCGACCGGGAGGAGGAGCGCTTCCTTTGCAAGCGCGGCCGCCATATCGAACGTCCCGCCGATCCCGACGCCGAGGATCACGGGGGGGCAGGGTTTCCCTCCCGCAAGAAGCATCGTCTCCGCGACGAAGCGGGGGATCTCCCCTGCCTGCGAGGGGAGGAGCATCCCGATCCTCGAGACGTTCTCGGAACCCGCGCCTTTCGGGAGAACCGTCACCGTGAGCCTCTCCCCGGGCGTCACGTGGACCGCAGGCATCCCCACACCGGTGTTGTCCCCGGTATTCTCCCGGGTAAGGGGGTCGACGACGTTCGGACGGAGGGGGATCGCGGCCGTCGCTCTCTGCACCCCTTCCCGCACCCCGTCAAAGAGGGCGGGTGAGAACGGGACGTCGGGCGGAAGGGTGAGGTAGACCACCGGCACGCCGGTATCCTGGCAGATCGGCACCTGCCGCTCCGCTGCGAGCGCGATGTTCTCGAGAATGTTGCCGAGTTCCCGGCGTGCGATCTCGTCCCTCTCGGCTGCCGCCGCCCTCCGGAGCGCCGCGAGCACATCGGGGGGCAGCCGGATCTCGGCCTCTTGCAGCGCTCTCTCTGTGGCGTCTGCCAGTGCGCTCGAAAGCGCCGGATCTGCCGGATTAACCATCATGTATACTGGTGGGAAGAGACTATAAATACCTATATTTCTCCCGGTAACGGATACGCCGCCTGCGGGGAGTTCCCCGGAAAAAAGATGGGAAGTGATGTGGGTTTATGCTGTCGGCGCCCGCTCTTCGACAATCCTTGCGGGAGTCGGAAGTTTGTACGTGCCGCGCTTGAGCGAGACCTTGGCCTTCTCGACATACTGCGGGCTCGTCCAGACGGAGAAGACCTTCTGGCCCTTCTCCACTCGCGCCGCGGTGCCGACGGCTTTCCCGAAGGCGAGTCGCATGCCTTCCGAGACACGGTCCGCACCTGCGCCGGTCGCCTGCTTGTTCTCGCGGAGAACGTGGTGCGGGAAGGTCCGGATCTTTAAGTGGAAGTTTGCCCTCCCGACCTCCTTCTGGAGTTGCCGGTTGATGCCGATACGGGCGGCCTCAAGGGCCGTGTGGCGTATCTGGCAGGTCTCCTCGGCGACGATGGAGAGTTCGACCGGGTAACTCTCGGTGAGGTTGCCCATATCGAACTGCACGATCTTGCTGCCCGGCACGCCGCCCATATATTCCCTGCGTGTATATGCTTTCTTTGCGAGATTCCTGTACATCTTCGCTGGTTTTCGTACCATCGTTAAAAACTCCTGCCGATCTTTGAGTGCTTTATAAAATGGAGATGTCTTCTAATAAACCTTACTGGGTGTTTTCGGTCTCGTCGATCATCCGGAGCACCCTTCGCCGGACTTCTGCGAACTCTGCACTGGTGCGATCCCGCGGGTGCGGCCAGGGGATCTCGATGACCTCCCGGACGGAACCCGGCCTTGGGGAGAGGACGACGATCCTGGTGGCGAGGTAGACCGCTTCGTCGACGCTGTGGGTGACGAAGACGATCGTCTTCTTCGTCTGTTCCCAGAGGGAGAGGAGCTCTTTCTGCATCCTGTTCCGGGTCTGGGCGTCCAGCGCCCCGAACGGTTCGTCCATGAGGAGAACGTCGGGGTCGTTTGCGAGCGCTCGTGCAATCGCCACCCGCTGCCGCATCCCCCCGGAGAGTTCGTAGGGGTAGGCGTCCCGGAACTGGGAGAGGCCGACCATCTCGATGTAGCGGTCGGCCGTCCGCCGCCGCTCCTCTTTTGCGACGCCTTTCATCTCGAGGCCGAAGGCGACGTTGTCGATCACCCTCCGCCAGGGGAAGAGGGAGTACTCCTGAAAGACCATCCCGCGCTTCGGGTCCGGGCCGGTGACCGCGTGGCCGTCGACGGTCACGCTTCCGGTGGTCGCGGTCTCGAGTCCGGCGATGATCCGGAGAAGCGTCGTCTTCCCGCACCCCGACGGCCCGACCAGGCAGATGAACTCAGTATCGCCGATCTCCAGGTTGACGCCCTCGAGCGCCTGCGTGAAGGTGCCGTCCTCCTTCGGGAAGGCCTTGCCGACGTTCGCGACCGAGACTCCGCTCATTTCAGGCCACCTCTCCTGCCCGCCACCGCAGGAGCTGCTTATCGACGTAGTTCCTGAAGATGCGGTCGATGATGAGCCCCGTAAATCCGAGGATCAGCATGTAGACGACGACATTGGGCATCTGGTGGAGGTAGTAGTTATGCCAGAGCTGGTAGCCGAGGCCGTAGGTGGAGACGCCGAACATCTCGGCGGCCACGAGACACATCCAGCCGACACCCATGGCGATCCTGACGCCGGAGGCGATCGCCGGGACGGCGGCGGGCAGGGCGACATGGCGGATCAGCTCAAACGAGGTGTCGCACCCGAGCACCTTGCCCGCCTCGACGAAGACCTTCGGGACGTCCCGGAACGCGGCGTAGGTCGCGGTCAGGATCGGGAAGAACGCTCCTGCAAAGATGACGAAGCCTGCCGCCTGGGTGGTGAGCCCGAACCAGATGATGGCGAACGGGATCCAGGCGAGCGGCGGGATGGGGCGGAGGGTCTCGATGATCGGGTCGAGGAGGTGGTCCGCCACCCGGAACCATCCCATCAGGATCCCGAGGGGGACGCCGAGGATGAACGCCGCGATGATCCCGATCCCGAAATGTTCGAGGCTCACTGCAAGGTCGGTGAGGAGCGTGCCGGACCCGAGGAGGTTTATGAATGCGCTGGCGACGTCGGTGACGCTCGGGAGGATGAATGATCGCCCCACCACGTACTCGGCGATGATCTGCCATACTATCGCCACGACGGCGACCGCTGCGATGCCGAGGAGTCGTTTCTGTGTCTGCTGCTTCATGGTTCTATTCCGCTGCTCATGACGGGTGCCGGAGTGGATCGCTGGCCGATCACCTCAGGAACCTTTTCTATTACTTCATCGGCATCGCCGTAAAAGATACTTTTGGAGAAGAAATGGAGAGGTCCCGGGTTATGCCCGGGCCTTCTCGTAGAACGAGAGGTCGAAGAGGTCGTCCTGGGTCAGGGGCTTGTTGATGTAGCCGAGCTCGTACTGGAGGTTCGTATACTCGACCACCGAGGTCGTGATGACGTTCGGGTCGGCGGTCCAGGTGCCGTCCCAGTCCCGGAAGGATGCCTTCACGGTCTCGACGTTCTGTCCGGTCTTTGCGGAGTAGATGGATGCGGCCTCGTCGGGGTGTTCGAGGTTGTACTCCGTCGCCCTGATGTGCGTCTTCACGATCTGCTCGACGATCTCGGGGTGCTCGCGGATCAAAGAACCGCTCGCCACGAGGACACAGCAGGCATGGTCCTTCATCATCTCGCCCGACTGCACCACGGTCCTCCCCGTGCCCTCCGCCGCGATGATGGACGGAGACGGGTGGGGCAGGAAGACGCCGTCGACCTGGCCGGCGGAGATGGCGGTGGTTGCGGCGCCGGGGTCCATGGCGACGATGGTGACGCTTGCGGGGTCGACGCCGTTCTCTTCAAGCCAGGATCGCAGGATGGTGTCCTGGATCGTTCCCGGTGGGAAGGTGGCGATCTTCTTGCCGACGAGGTCTGCAGGGCCCGTATAGGGAACCTCGTTCCTGAGTACCAGATCGGATCCTTGAGTCTGCACCGCTGCGATGATCTTCGCGTCGAGCCCGGTGCTCACGGCCGCGATGAACGGGGCGGCGCCGACGTAGGCGATATCAAGGTCCCCGGAGAGCATCGCCTGCATCTCGGGCGCGCCGGTGGGGAAGTTGTAGTCGGTCACCTGCGTGATGCCGAAGGGTGCGAGGTCCTCCTGCCACCATCCCTTCTCCATCGCGGTCACGTGGGCGACCTGATGGGTGCTCGGTTGGTAGCCGATCCGCAGATGCGTCACGTCGCCGGTATTTGTTCCGGTGCATCCGCTTACAAATGTGAACGCCGCGACCAGGGCCACGGCCAGAAGAATTGCAGTAAGTTGCTTCATGCGTATCTCCATCAGTATGGGTTACTGTATAATGAGTAATCATCAACGCTGTCGGTATATAGTAGTGTCGAAAATTGGCAGTATAATTATACTATGATATTAAAATTTGTTCGACATTTTCCCCTATTGGAGAAACGGGTGCGAGGTAATGTGGAGGCGGAGGCGCACTTTGCCGGGTGAGGTCGTCCCCGGATGCCTCTACCGGGGCCCCCCTCCCGGTCCCTCCCCCGTCCAGGCGCATACCCAATGGAACGGCGTTTCACCATCTTTGCCCGGGAATATATCCGGGAAATCAGCGCTCTGATAAGGGCGTATCGAAGGTCCGGAGATCCTTTCGGGACAACCTCTTACTTAACCTACAGTATCCTACTGTAATCTACCGTACATGAGTTGGATGCCCGGATATGGTTGCCGGAAACAATCAATCTGTAAAAACCGGAGGAAGAAAAAATGACAAATGACTTAACATTTGACGAGGCGATGAAAAAGCATCTTCAGACATTGAAACAGTATGTGCCGATTGTAGCAAGAGTTCATGGGGGAAATCACCCGGAATTTCATGAAGTTCGCAAATTGTTTGATACAATCGTTAAGAAAACAAAAGACGCAGGTTCAGATAAACCCGAGTTAAACGAAGAGTTTGCCAAACTGCGGGAGATTACGGATACATACACAGTCCCGGGAGATGTGTGCGAAAGTTATGAGGCTGTTTACAGTATGTTGGCCGAGCTGGATAGGGCATACCGTGCTTAAATCGTTATAATGCAGAGAAGATGGTGAGATTTGTGCAGAGGTTTATACTCAGCAAGAAAAATCATATAACGCTGATCAGCGCCATCTTAATCGTTTTCGGATTTATCAGTGGACTGGGTTTTCAAAATGAGACCGTAGCTATCTGGTTCCTGGCTATCGCCTCAATGTTAGGGATTGCGCCTATTGCAATTCAGGCCTATCAGGCATTGAAGATTAGAGTCGTCAGTATCGATGTTTTAGTTACCGTCGCGGTTATCGGGGCGTTTCTCCTTCAAAATTTTGAGGAGTCCGCCATTGTCACCTTCTTATTCTTGTTTGGCGCTTTTCTGGAACAGCGGACATTGAACAAGACGCGTTCGGCCATAAAAGAGCTGACGGAGATGGCGCCGGAGAGCGCTTTAAAACAGATGGAGAATGGTGTATTTGAAGAAGTATTAGTGGATGAGGTTGACGTCGGCGATATCTTACTGGTGAAAACCGGCGCGAAAGTTCCTGTTGATGGAACCGTTCTGTCGGGAGAAGGCCACATTAACGAGGCAAGTATCACCGGCGAGTCTGTCCCGGTTGGCAAAAAGAAAGATTCGGGCGTATATGCCGGAACGATTCTGGAGAATGGAACGCTTCAAATTGTTGCCGACCGTGTAGGTGAAGATACTACTTTTGGCAGAATTATAGAGTTAGTTGAAGAAGCGCAGGATTCAAAATCCGAAGCGGAACGCTTCATTGACAGATTTTCTAAATACTACACTCCGGCAGTTTTAGGGCTTGCAATTATCACATGGTTATTTTCACGAGATGTTGAACTGGCCATTACATTGTTAGTTCTGGGATGCCCCGGCGCACTGGTTATCGGCGTACCTGTTTCAAACGTAGCGGGCATTGGCAACGGAGCACGGCACGGCGTTCTTTTAAAAGGCAGTGAAGTTATTGGGGATTTTAGCAGGGTTGATACAATCGTTTTCGACAAAACAGGTACGTTGACAATAGGCAATCCTGAAGTCGCAGACAAAGAATTTTACACAGACAACGTTGGAGGGGTATTAGCTTACCTTGCAAGCGTTGAAAAAGAATCGGACCATCCCCTGGCCAACGCGATTGTAGAACATATCGGTGATACGACATTATGTCGAGTAGAACGAACGGATGTTGTAAAAGGCGCCGGAATTGTCGCTTACATCGAGGGACATAGGGTTGCGGTAGGCAATGTTACGCTCATGGAGCGGGAGAATGTTCATTTAGCTGAAAAGGCCCGTGCAGATATTGCCCGATTCGAAAAGAACGGAAACTCACTCGTTTTAATATCCGTCGATGGTGAACTAAAAGCACTGATGGGTATCCGTGACCAGATTCGCCCGGGCGTAAAAGAAGACCTGCAAAAATTAAAGAAATTGGGCGTTAAAAATCTGGTAGTTCTCTCGGGAGACAACCAGGGGACAGTTGATCTGGTGGCGGGTGAACTGGGGCTGACAGAAGCGCACGGACATATGTTACCGGGAGATAAGTCGAAATATATTGAAAAATTAAAAACTAAAGGTCATATAGTGGCATTCGTTGGAGACGGAGTGAATGATAGCCCCTCTCTGGCTCTGGCACAGATCGGAATTGCTATGGGAAGCGGCACAGATGTCGCAATTGAGACCTCGGACGTCGTCCTGATGAATTCGGATTTCAGTCGCTTGCCACACGCACTGGGCTTAACAAAAGCAACAGCTGCTAATATGCACCAGAATATTGTTATCGCAGTAGGAGTTGTGCTGATCCTGCTTGCAAGTGTATTTTTAAGTGAATGGATGAACATGTCTATAGCGATGCTGGTACACGAAGCAAGCATATTAGCCGTGATTCTAAACGGGATGCGGCTTCTCCGTTACCAATTATGATATTAGAATAAGGAGAGATGAACATGAAAAAAGCAACGATTCAATTAGAAACATTGGCTTGCCCGTCATGTGTTCAGAAGATTGAAAAAGCAACAAAATCTTTGGCCGGTGTGGATAAAGATAGCGTAAAGGTGCTGTTTAACTCAAGCAAAGTAAAATTTGACTTTGATACTGAAAAAATATCCATCGGGGATGTCGAAAAGGCCATTACCGCGCTTGGATACGTTGTTCTAAAATCTCAAGTTAAAGATAAGTGAATTGCCCCGCGCCTGTTGGGAGGGGCTTCCTGCTTCATCCCCCTCCCCTTCGGGAGCAGGTCCGCAGGCTCGACGGCGCGTTCCGCACCTGTTACCCCGACCTTGCAGGGCGAATTTCTTAACGGTGATCGCCGCGTTGATGTCGCGCTCATGATGAGCGCCACAGTCAGGACGGACTCATTTTCTCTCAGAGATCCGGCTTGAGATACCACATTTGCTGCATATCTTCGAGGAGGGATCGAATCTGCCCATCTTGAGATCTCTTTTTAAAACGACCTCGATCTCTATCCGCCGGGCGGACACATGTTCCTCTCCTCTCTCACTCCTCCTCCCCAGCCCCGGGCGTGGTTTTAATCTCTCCAGGGGTCAAACGATACAGACAGGACTGTTGATATAATGCGTTCGGATCAGATTCGGCAGGGCCGTCTCGCCGGCGAGCGGTCGGGCGATCTCGAGCATTTTCTTGCATCGATGGACGCCGACCGGTGGATCGCAAGGGCGGACCTCCTCGTGGATATGGCGCACCTCCTCGGCCTCTCGCGGCAGGAGATCATCGACGAGACCCCGGCACGTGCGCTGATGGCGGCGCTCCTCGATCTCTACGACCACGGCCTCCCGGAGGAGGCGTTCGACGAGCGGTTCGAGGACATCCACGCGGGCAAGGAGGCCTACCTCATCGACCGGGTCGGCGAGGACTTCGGCGGCCGCCTCCACATGGGGCGATCACGGAACGACGAGGTTGCGACCTGCATCAGGATTCGGTTGAAAGAGGAGATCCTTGCCCTCGTCCGGTCGCTTGCCGATCTCAGGGCGACCCTGCTCGACGTCGCCGCCGGCCATACGGAGACAGTGATGCCGGGCTTCACCCACCTCCAGCACGCCCAGCCCACGACGCTCGCCCACTACCTCCTCGCCTACGAGCAGGCCTTCTCCCGCGATACGGCCCGGCTCCGTGAGGCGTATGCCCGGGTGGACGCCTCGCCGCTCGGTTCGGCGGCGTTCGCCTCGACCGGCTTCCCCCTCGACCGCGACTACACCGCCCGGCTCCTCGGGTTCGCCCGCCCGGCGCCGAACAGCATGGACGCGGTCGCCGCACGGGACTTCGCCGTCGAGGTGCTTGCCGATGCCTCCATCTGCATGACGACGGCGAGCCGCCTCTGCGAGGAGCTCGTCCTCTGGAGCACGGCGTTCGTCGGGTTCGTCCGGCTCGACGACGCCTACTGCTCCTCCTCCTCGATCATGCCCCAGAAGAAGAACCCGGACGTGGCGGAGATCATGCGGGCGAAGGCCGGATCGGTTGCCGGAGAACTTACAGCGGCGATCACGATCACGAAGGGTCTCCCGATGAGTTACAACCGCGACCTCCAGGAACTGACCCCGCACCTCTGGCGCGGCGTCGAAGCCGCCCGGCAGAGCATCCCGCTTCTCGCCGGGATGCTCGGGTCAGCGGCCTTCGATACCGGGCGGATGGCCGCCGAGGCGGACAGGGGCTTCTCCACCGCGACGGAACTCGCCGACGTCCTCGTCCGGGAGTACGGGCTCCCCTTCCGCACCGCCCATCGGATCGTCGGGCGGGCGGTCAGGCACGGGTCGCTCGACCTGGCCACGCTCGAGGCCGCCGCTCGCGAATCTGCCGACCTCTCGGTTGTGGAACTGGGGCTAACCCGGGAGAAGATCGATGCAGCCCTCGACCCGCGCCACGCCGTCGCCGTGCGGAACATCGTCGGCGGCCCGGCACCCGCGGCGGTTGCCGTTCAGATCGACGAGCAGAAAGAACTCCTCGCCCGGGACGCAGGCTGGGTGGAGGAGACGGAATCAGCACTATCGAGCGCATTCGAAGACCTTATCCTTGAAGCACGGAGGTTTGCAGCATAATGGAGAGACTCGAGACCGGAGATCTGGTGCGGTATGCAAACGGCGGTACCGCGCTCACCGGCACCTATATCGCCGAACGGGACGGGATGGCCGTCGTCAAACTGGAAAGCGGCTACAACATCGGGACGTCGTTTGAGAAGATCGCGTTCGTCGAGCGCCCGGCCCCCCAGCCGCCGGCAGGCGCCGGGGTCGTCGTCCAGAACCCCGACCTCCCGGAACTCGCCGTCATCTCCACCGGCGGGACGATTGCAAGCCGGGTGGACTACCGGACCGGCGCGGTGATGAGCCAGTTCTCGGCGAGCGATATCCTGCGGGCGATCCCGGAACTCGGGGACGTCGCCCGCTACCGCGACTGCCAGATTGCAAGCATCCTCTCGGAGAACATGCAGCCGACACTCTGGCGGGAACTTGCCCGGGCGGTCTACGACGAGATCCGGGCCGGCGTCGCCGGGGTGATCGTCACCCACGGCACCGACACGATGGCCTACTCGGCTGCAGCGGTCAGGTTCATGCTCAAGACGCCGGTACCGGTCGTCTTTGTCGGGTCGCAGCGGTCTGCCGATCGCCCGAGTTCCGACAACGCCATGAACACCCTCTGCAGCGCCGCCGTTGCCGCCGGCAACCTCGGCGAGGTGGCGGTGGTGATGCACGCGACGACGAACGACGACCGGTGCGCAATCCACCGGGCGACGAGAGTCCGTAAGATGCACACCTCCCGGCGCGATGCGTTCCAGAGCGCAGGCATGGATCCGCTCGGCTACGTCGACTACCCCTCGCTCTCCGTCACCCTCTCGGACGAGGCGGTCCGGCGGGGCGCGGAGGAGCCCGAACTCCGTGATACGCTCGAAGAGCGGTGCGCCCTCATCCACTTCTACCCCGGGATGCCTTCCAGCGTCCTCGACGTCTTCGAGGGTTACGCCGGCCTGGTCATATCGGGGACGGGGCTCGGGCACGTGGCGACCGGGTGGGTCCCGAAGCTCCGGGAGATGATCGAGGACGGGACGACGGTCGTCATGACGTCGCAGTGCCTGCACGGCCGGGTCTGCGACCGGGTCTACAACACAGGTAGGGATCTCCTCGCCGCCGGGGTCGTCGAGGGTGAGGATATGCTGCCTGAAGCGGCGCTCGTCAAACTGATGTGGGTGCTCGGAAACGAACCCGACCCCGAACGGGCGAAGACGCTGATGCAGACCGATCTTGCGGGCGAGATCCGGCGGAGGTCGGTATGATGGACTACGAGAAACTCGGCCTCAAAGCCGGCATCGAGATCCACCAGCAGCTCGATACCGCCGAGAAGCTCTTCTGCCGGTGCCCGACCTGCCTCCGGGAGACCTCGGAGCGAAACGGGGAGTTCCACCGCTACCTCCGGGCGACGGAGAGCGAGCTTGGCGAGATCGACCGGGCGGCGCGCGAGGAGATGAAACTCGTCCGGAAGTTCTGCTACTACACCTACGACACGGTCTGCCTGGTGGAGCACGACGAGGAGCCCCCGACCCCGATGAACCCCGAGGCGCTCGAAGTCTGCCTCACGATAGCAAAGATGCTCGGTATGACCCCGGTCGAGCAGGTCCACACGATGAGGAAACTCGTCATCGACGGCTCGAACACCAGCGGGTTCCAGCGGACGGCGCTCGTCGCGCTCTCCGGCGCCCTTCCCGGCGGGTGCCGCATCGAGACGATCTGCCTTGAAGAGGAGGCGGCGCAGCGGGTGGAGGACGAGACCTTCTCCCTCGACCGCCTGGGGATCCCGCTCGTCGAGATCACCACCGCCCCCTGCATGCGCACCCCCGAGGCCGTCCAGGAGGTCGCGGGGCATATCGGGATGATCCTCCGCTCCACGGGGAGGGTGAAGCGCGGGCTCGGGACGATCCGGCAGGACATCAACGTCTCCATCGCCGACGGCGCCCGGGTGGAGATCAAGGGCGTCCAGGAACTCGACCTGATCGCCGAGGTGGTGCGGCGCGAGGTCGAGCGGCAGGTCAATCTGCTTGAGATCCGGGACGCCCTCCGTGAGAGGGGCGCCCGGGTCGATCACACCGTCATCGACGTCACCGCTCTCTTTGCCGGGACGAAATCCTCGATCCTGAAGAAGGCGAAAGCCGTCCTCGCCGTCCGGCTCTGTGGGTTCGCGGGCCTCGTTGGGCGCGAGATCCAGCCCGGCAGGCGGCTCGGAAGCGAGATGTCGGACTACGCAAAGAAGTGCGGCGTCGGCGGGATCTTCCACACCGACGAGCTCCCCGCCTACGGCGTCACGGCAGAAGAGGTGGCGTGCCTGCGCGAGTTCGTCGGCGCCGCGGAGGAGGACTGCGTCGTCATCGTCGCGGCGGGAAGAGAGCGTGCCGGGTGTGCCGCCGAGCAGGTGATGGTCCGCGCCGAGATGGGCCTCTCGGGCGTCCCCGAAGAGACCCGGAAGATGCTCGAGGAGGGGAATTCCGCCTATATGCGCCCGCTCCCGGGAGCCGCCCGGATGTACCCCGAGACCGACGTCTTTGCGGTCACGATCGACGAGGAGCACTGGGAGAGCATCGATATCCCCGAACTCCTCACCGACCGCGCGGAGCGGTTCGTCCGGGAGTTCCGGCTCGACGAAGGGCTGGCGCGGCAGGTGGCGTTCTCCGAGCGGCTGCCGCTCTTCGAGAAGGCGGTCGCCTCCGGTGTCCGTCCCACCCTTGCTGCACGGACGCTGCTTGCCACCTGCCGGGAACTCGCCCGCGACGGCGTCGAGGTCGCCCGGGTAAGCGAGGAGGAGATCCTAGCCCTTCTCTCGGCGGTCGAGGCCGGCCGGGCGGCGAAGGAGGCGATCCCCGATCTCCTCACCGAACTCGCGCGGACTGCCGGAGGTGCCGGGACTCCCGGCGAGCGGGTGGACGCGGCGATCGAGAAGATGGGGCCCGCCGTCTCGCAGGCGGACGTGGAGGAGATCGTGAGTCGTATCGTGGCCGAGCGTGAGGCGTTCGCCCGGGAGAAGGGTATGGGCGCGCTCGGCCCCCTGATGGGCGTCGTCATGCAGGAACTCCGCGGGAGCGTCGACGGGAAGGTCATCAGCGAGACCCTCCGACGCGAGCTCCAGCGGTTACTCTCCTGATCCCCGGCCCGGGTCCGTCCCGGCCGGGTTACTTTTATCTCCGGTTCCGTGCATAAATATAAAGGAGTTTTATCATGGGAAAGACAGGCAGTGTCCAGTGGGCCCAGGTCAAGGGCGTTAAGGGGCAGATTCGGCTCGTCCCTGCAAGTGAAGGCGAAGTGAAGAAACCCGGCCCGAACCAGCGGTTCAAGGCGGCAGCGGATATCCAGAAGCGTGCGAGCAGGGAAGGGCAGGACCAGCGCCGCGGCGGTCGCGGTGGACGCGGCGGACGCGGTGGCCGGGGCCGGGGAGCAAGCGGCCCGACGGTGGATGTGCGGGTGCGCCGCGGCATACGCCGCGCGAAGGTTTCGGCTCTCGGGACAAAGCAGAAATCGAGATAAGCCGTCCCTCTCTTCTCCTTCAATACTTTTTATACTTGAGAGTTCCAGTATGTGGTATGGATCTCAAATCCGCCATCAAGACCTATCAGTTTGCCGAACGGGCGAAATCCGAACTGATTGTGGGGTCGCACCTGACGACAGCCCTGATCCAGTTTCCGCTCGCGGAGAAGCCCGGCGGAAAACGGATGCTCGTGATGGTGCTCCAGTCGATCCG
This sequence comes from Methanoculleus chikugoensis, assembly GCF_019669965.1. Lineage (NCBI taxonomy): Archaea > Methanobacteriati > Methanobacteriota > Methanomicrobia > Methanomicrobiales > Methanomicrobiaceae > Methanoculleus > Methanoculleus chikugoensis. Next base: position 982,220 of record NZ_AP019781.1, read on the forward strand.
CTCGGAACTCGATTTTGCGTATGGCGATACGGGACTTTCCGAGTTTAAGAAGGCCATCGATCACCTCAACGAGGCGATCAGCCTGACGGAGAGTATGGATCTCGGGGCCGCGTCGGAGCGGATAGGGAGGGCCGTCAGCGCCGCCACGACCGCAGCCCAGGCCGCATGGGAGACGCTCAACGAGCATGAACTCCTCTGATCTCCTCCGTTTCCTGAGAGCACGGTCTTCTGTCCGGGAATACTCCGGGGAGCCGCTCGATCCGGAGGATATCGACTACATCCTCGCCTGCGCGAGTACGGCGCCGAGCGCCGGCAACCGCGAGGCATGGGATGTCGTCATCGTCACCGACGACGATGTCAGGCTGGAACTCGCGTCGGCGGCCCTGGAGCAGGTGCACATCCGTGAAGCCCCGGCGGTCTTCGTGGTCTGTGCGAACTACGTCCGGTCGATGTCGCACTACGGGGAGCGGGGGATCCTCTACGCGCTCGAGGACGCCACGATCGCCTGCACCTACATGATGCTCGCCGCCCACGCCCGGGACCTGCACTCGTGCTGGACGGGGGCGTTCGAGGAGAGCGAGGTTCGCGATCTTCTCGGCCTTCCGCAGCATATCCGCCCCGTCGCGCTTCTCGCGGTCGGGAAGGGGAGGCCGCCGCTCGAACCTATGGAGCGGATGCCGGTGGACGAGCACGTGCACCGCGAGACCTGGTAGGATCAAACATTCTCGGAGAGAATAATGTCGGATTATTTGGTTACGCTTGAATCAGCGTGGATAATTAAAGATGTCAAGTCTATGGACGACGCCGTGAGCATCGCGATCAGCGAGGCCGGGAAGCGGCTCAACCCCTCGGCGAAGTTCGTGGAGATCGAGGCGGGGATGATCGCCTGCCCCTTCTGCGAGGGGGAGTTGAACACCGCGCTCGTGGTCGCCGGCACCGCCCTCGTCGGGCTCGTGCTGCAGATGAAGGTCTTCCGTGCGGAGTCCGAAGAGCACGCGGCAAGGATAGCGAAGTCGGTCGTCGGGAAGGCGCTGCACGACGTGCCGCTGAAGGTCCAGGAAGTGCAGGAGTTATGATCTCCGTCGTCGGGCATACCGCCATCGACCACCTCTTCCGGGTGCCGAAACTCCCCGGGCGGCATAACTCGACCTACATCACCGGTCACGAGGTCTACTTCGGCGGCGGGGCGGCGAACATCGCGGCCGGGATTGCGATGCTCGGGGAGCGGTGCCGGCTGGTCTCCACGGTCGGCGGCGACTTCCCGGGGAGCGACTACGACCGGTGGCTGCACGGTCTCGAGATCGTGCAGGACTTCACCCAGGTGAAGGATGCCCGGACCGCGACCGCGTACGTCTTCACGGACGACGACGGCGACCAGGAGACCTTCTTCGAGTGGGGCGCTTCCGCCGCGTTCTCCCGTGCGGAGGCTCCCGCTCTCGACTTCGTCCACATGGCGACGGCCGATCCCGACTTCAACGTCCGGGTGGCCCAGAAGAGCAGGTTCGCCTCCTTCGACCCGGGGCAGGATCTCCTCTGCTACACCCCCGATCAGCTCGAGATCATCCTCGCGAACATCGATATCCTCTTCTCGAACAACCACGAGATGGACCGGATGTGCGAGATGCTGGGGCTGGAGCGGACCGCACTCGTCGCGTCGATCCCGATGACGGTCACGACCCGGGGGGCGGAGGGGAGCATCCTCTGCATGGACGGCGAGGAGTACCACGTTCCGGCCGTCACCGTCGAGGCCGTCGACCCCACCGGTGCCGGTGACGGCTACCGTGCCGGGTTCCTCACGGCGTTCCGGAAGGGCTACGCCCCGCTCGACTGCTGCCGCGCGGGGGCGGTGGTCTCTTCCTTCGTCGTCGAGCGGCCGGGCACCCAGACGAACCTCCCCGACTGGGAGCGGATGCTTGCGCGGTACCGGAAAGTCTTTGGCGAGCCCGGCGAAATTATCATCTGAATTATGGGAAATACAGCGCTAATGGCCGGCATCTCTCTGCCGGCCGCCGTTTCCGGCCCGAGGATACCCGGAGGCGCCTGATGGAGTCCGGCCCCGACGTGCGTGTCGAGCGGCTCACCCGCTACATCTTCTCCGCTCCATCCTGGCCGCGGTCGCTTGCACTCATCGTTGTGCTTGGTTTCGTCATCGATGCTGCCACCTACCGGGTGGGGGACGAGTTGTTCCTGATCGGCACCCTCGGGTTCTCGGTCCCGGCACTGGTCGCTTTCCTGCTGACGGTGCCGCTGGTGCGGGTCTTCGGCGGCTACATCACCTGGAACCGGTCGGCGCTCCTCGCCCTGGCCTGCACGGTTCTTGCGGTGATCCTGAGCCTTTCCCCGGTGCTTGTCTTTGGTCGTGCTCTCTTTCCCATGCTTTATGCGGTCGCGTTCGGCCTGGCCTTCGGCCTCCGGCTGCTGGTTCTCGCGGCCGTTGCCGACTACCGGATCAGCCGGATGGTCCTCCCCGCGTTCACCCAGAGCGCAGCCGCCATAGCGGTCGGAACCTGGTTCTTCACCCCCGGGTTCGTCCCCTATGCCCTCCTGCTCCAGGCGGTCTTCGGGCTGGTCTTCATCTTTCTGATCTGGCTGATCGAGCGGCCGCTGAAGCGGGCGTTCCAGATCAGCGGGCTCAATTTCCTCAACACCTTCATCGCCCACCTGACCGACGGGTCGAAGAACATGGAGGACTTCTTCCGCGAGATCGGCGAGGAGGTCTATGTGCCCCAGATCTCGCTCTTCTTCTCCCGCGACGCCGGAAAAGACGTCCTCTTCACCGTCCCGAACGTCCACCCCGGCCCGATGGGGGACGTCGGCGGCGGGAACCTCCCCCGGATCCTCCACGATACGTTCCCCGAGGAGACGCTCGTCGCCCACGGCTGCGCCACCCACGATTTCAACCTGGTCTCGGAGAGCGAGATCGAGAAGATCGCTCGCGCCGTTGAGGCGTCCCGTGAAGGGCTCGCCTTCTCCGCCGTCGCGAGCCGTCCCGTCCGGGTCGAATCGGGCTCGGTCTCGATCCTCTGCCAGCGGTTCGGGGACGCTCTCCTGATGGTGAGCACCCGGTCACCGGAGCGGACGGAGGATCTCGACTACTCGGTCGGGATGGCGATCATGGCCGAAGGGCGGTGCGCCTTCTCGGAGGTCGCGTTCGTGGACGCTCACAACTGCATGACCAGCGTGGGCTCCCCGGTCCTCCCGGCGACGCGGATCGCGACGGAGTACATCGCCGCCGCACGCGAGGGATTCCGGGCTGCACGGGACCTCCCGGCGGAGCCGCTCGCGATCGGTGTCTCGCATGTCCGGGTTCCGTTCACCCGCGAGCAGGGGTTCGGGTCGCTCGGGGTGCAGGCGCTGGTGACGGAGGTCGAGGGGAAGCGGGCGGCCTACGTCCTGATCGACGGGAACAACATGGCCCCGGGCGTCCGGGAGCAACTGCGGGCCGTGGCGCTCGAAGACGTCGACGAGGCGGAGATCATGACGACCGATACGCACACGGTGAACACGATCACCGGGAAGAACCCGGTCGGCTACGTGGTGCCGGCGAAGGCGATCGTCCCCTACATCGAGCAGGCAGTCCGCGAAGCGATCGCCGATCTCGCGCTGGCCCGCGTGGGGGCGGCGACGGCCTCGTGCGAGGGGGTTGTCGTCTTCGGGTCGCAGCGGGTCTCGCAGCTCGCGAGCACCGTGAACGCGATGCTCGTGTTCATCGCCCCGCTGAGCCTGATGATCCTCATCCTCGCGTTCCTGCTCTCGGTCATCGCCTATATCGCGCTCCAGTAGGGGCGGGAACGCCCTTTTTCTTTTTGCACGCCCAACCCCTATCATGAACTACCGGTTCGCTGGTCGGATGGGGTGTGCCCCGGAGTCGTTCCTCGAAGAGCTCTTCCGTGTCTCGGCGGTGCCCGGGGTGATATCGTTTGCAGGAGGCCTGCCGGGCTCGGCCTACATCGACGTCGAGGGGATCCGGGAGGCGGCCCGCGAGGTCTTTGCCGAAGAGGGGCGGACGGCGCTCCAGTACACGACGACGGACGGCTACCCCCCCCTCCGGGAGTTCATCGCCGACCGTTACCAAAGAAGGCTCGGCCTCCCGGCGACGCCCGAGGAGATCCAGATCGTGAACGGCTCGCAGCAGTGCCTCGACCTGGTCGCGAAGATCTTCCTCGACCCGGGGGACGCCGTCGGGATGGAGCGGCCGGGCTACCTCGGCGCGATCGAGGCCTTCTCCCTCTACGAACCTGTCGTTCATTCGGTTCCCCTGGAGGAGGACGGCCCGGACCTCGCGGCGTTTGCGTCGCTCGTCCACGACCACGCGCCGAAGTTCTTCTACGGCATCCCGAACTCGCAGAATCCGTCGGGGACGACCTACTCGGAAGGGAAGCGTCGGGCGGTCGCGGAGATCCTCGAAGGAACGGATACGGTCTTCTACGAGGACGACGCCTTTGGGGAGCTCTTCTTCGACGGGAAACCGCGGCCGCCGGTGAAGCGCTACCTCCCGGAGCAGACGGTGATCTCGGGGTCGTTCTCGAAGATTGTCGCACCCGGGATGCGGATCGGCTGGATATATGCGCCGGTACCGGTCCTTCGTGAGTTCAACGTCGCGAAGCAGGCGGCCGACCTCCACTCGAACTTCCTCTGCCAGGTGATCCTGCACCGCTACCTTTCGACGCACGATCTCGATGCCCACGTCGCCCGCGTTGCGGCGGTCTACGGCGCAAACTGCCGGCTGATGTGCGACCTCCTCGACGACCTGATGCCGCCGGGGACGACCCATACGAACCCCGAGGGCGGGATGTTCATGACGGCGGCCCTGCCGGACGGCGTCTCGTCGATGGAGGTCTTCCGTGAGGGCGTCAAAGAGGGCGTCGCGGTCCTTCCCGGGGTTCCGTTCTACGTCGACGGCGGCGGGGAGGATACGATCCGGCTGAACTTCTCTGCGGCCGGCGAGGAGGAGATCGCGGAGGGGATCCACCGGCTGGCGAGGGTGGTGCGGCGGCTGGCCTGATCTCTGTTTCACAATATTTAACGGCAGCGAGAGTCCTGTACTCTTCAATGACCTCCTTCTCCTCGCATCCGGGCTACTTCCGGTTCTGCACCGCTCTCCTCATCTTCCTGCTCGTCGTCCCCGGCTGCTGCCTCGCCGCGGCCGACCCCGACGCCCGGGCCTCGGCCGCCGTCGCGGAGGAGGACTGGGACGGGGTCCTCATCGCGACCGGCGAGGGGCTTGTCGACGAGCCCGGGAACGCCGCCCTCCTCTGCATGGAGGGATACGCCCTGCGCAAACTCGGGCGCTACCCGGAGGCGGCGGCCGTGGTGAGCAAGGCGATCGCCCTCGACCCAAAACCCGTCCGCTACACGAACCGCGGGTATGCGTACCTCGCGATGGGGAACTATTCCGCCGCGCTCGCCGACGCGGAGGCCGCGCTCCTCCTCGACCCTGCAGACGCCACGTCCTGGGGCATGAAGGCGATGGCGCTCGCCGGGATGGACGACCTTGCCGGCGCAGAGTCGGCCATCGACCGGGCACTCGCCCTCGCTCCGGAGAGCGCCCACCTCTGGCACGTCCGGGGTGAGGTCCTCCTTGCCGCCGGCAGCGCCGCGGAGGCGGCCGCGGCCCTGAACCGCTCGCTCACGCTCGACCCTGACTACAGCCTTCCCTGGCCGGATATGCCGGACGCCCGCGAGGACCTGGCGGCGGCGATGCAGGCTGCTACTCCTCCGACGGCGGTGCCGGTCGGGAGTTTGATCGCAGTCGCCGGCCTGCTTGCGGTTGGTGCGTGGTCTCTCCGGCGGCGTTGACCCGTGCGTCGTGCCCGGAACGCCTCCGCCGGGTAAACGGATCGCCGTAACGCAACTCCTCTATCGCGATCCGTCTGACCCGGCCCGGTCTTCCCTTTCTCCTGTTTTGGCGTTCACCATACTCCACGCCACGAGCCAGCACCCGATCATGACGAGCAGCCCGTGGGCGATACGGGCCGGCGGGGGCGTGAAGAACTGCGGGAGGAAGAGTGCAAAACCGAGCGCGAGCGGGATGCCGCTCCACCGGGGGAGGATGCCCGAGCGCCAGATCGCGGCTGCGAAGAGGATGCTGCCTGCCGCAAGAGCGAGGAGGCCGGCCGCGAAGAACCAGACGCCTTCCCCGAACCGGATCGCGTCCGTGAGCGTTACCAGAAGATCGACGCTGTTCTGCTCGATCGCCTCCCGGCCCACGGCGGCGAGTGCAAACGTTTCGGCCCCGTAATAGGGGAGGACCAGCCCGACGCCGGTCCAGGTCAGGACGAGCGCCGCGATGCCCTGGGGTTCGGCCTTTGTCTCGCGCAGGGCACCGTAGAGGCCGAGCAATCCGAGCACGAGCAGGATGAACCCCACCATGGCGAGCGTGTGCGAGAGGAGCCAGGCGGGGGAGGCGAATGCCCCGGCGCCGGCGAGGGACGCTTCGTCGGTGTACGGTCGGATCGCGGGATACGCGAAGAAGCAGGCGCCTGCAACCGCGAGCGAGAGCGCCGATAGATGGATCCTGGTGCCCGTCATTGTTTTCTCCGGGTTCGTATCCCTTTCGCGTCTTCGCGTCCTTCGCGTGAGGCTGTTTCGGTGCTCAACCCAATTATCTCACGCGAAGCCGCGAAGAACGTGAAGTTCAGTAGACAGATCTGTGCCTCCCCTATCCGGTCTTGCTATTCCTGCCGGCAGGGCTTACCGGGGACGGGGCTCCTCTTCACCTGGACGAGCATCAGCACCGCGTCCTCGTCGCCCACCGTCCCCGACCGGTGGCCCCTGCGCCCCTCTTCGTCGGGCCGGGTGTTCTGGTCGTTCCCGAACGAGAGTTCCCCCGGCCCCATCTCCACGCGGGTGCTGTCCATCGTCTCGACGAACCAGTGCCCCGAGAGCGGCACGATCCACTGCGGCTCCGGGTTCTCGTGCCACTCGCCCACCCAGCCCGCGGGGAGGACGAGGATGACGACGCGGCGGGCCGGGTCGCCGGGTCTCCCGATCCACGACGGGGCGGCACCGCTCGATACGCTTGCAAATTCAAAGTCGCTCATCCGGCAACGGTCCTGCCGGCTCACGCCGTTCTCGTCGGTCCAGACGTGCCAGTAGGGCACTTCGGGACTGTCCGGGTTACGGTCTCTCTCCATGGTAGTTCCCACCATTCGGGCCCGTCCTCAAATACCTTTGGGGCCGGGAGTTGCCCTGGAGAACGGTTGCCGAAGCGGGTTTTTCCCCGGCGGGGTGCGGGCGCTGGACTTAATACATGCGGTGGAGAATAGGTAATGGCACTTTTCGAGCGAGGGTAGCCAAGCCCGGCCAAAGGCGGTGGACTTAAGATCCACTCCCGCAGGGGTCCGTGGGTTCGAATCCCACCCCTCGCATTCTGGAATTTGGGTTATATCTCTGCATATTCTGGTTGTTCGAGAGGTGGCCGGGGCAAACAAAGTGATTTCCGGCCAGACAAGGTACTTTCCTGCGCTTTTTCACCGTAAAGTCATTGCCTTATCTTTTATTCCATAATATTATATGTTCACATGTATTCTAGTGCCCCGCTGGAGATGGGTGAGAAGGGTATGGTGCCTGAACAGCTGTCGCCGTCACTTCAACTGTGGTCTATTTATCTCGCCGAGAATGTGATACCCGACGAATCTGATTTTGCCCCGTTGCTTGTCAGTGCCTATATCGCCGGAGGAAAGCGGCGGGAGGCACTCTTCAAAATGGATGACGCCCCTGAAGGTTCGTTTGTGCCTGGGGGAATAGTCTTTCTTCTTCCCCACATTCTTGCGGGAATTTTTGCCGCAGTTCCATACATTCTCAAACTCCTGGATTCGACGGCATCAATAAACAATACCTTGACGACGGTCTGCAATATCCTCTCGCTACACGACAGGGCAAAAGAATCCTTTGTCGGGCCCGAACTTCAGCAGGGTGGAGATCGGGTGCAAGAACCGGTTTACTCGATCAGACAGGTAGTATCCATCCTCGACGAACAACTAAAAAACGTCCCTCTTCCGGATGAAGAGCGTGACTGCATTGCATATCGGATAATCCGCGCACTTTTGGAACGGCCCGACGGGACCATCGAAGTTATTGGGCACCTTCAGAGGAGTGTATGAATACTATTCCCGAGGAAGGGAAACTGTACTCTCTCCCCCCTTATCTCTGGATATGGCTCATAATCTTTGTAGTGACTCTCCCTTTCAACCTGACTTTCCTCCAGATACTGCTTTCTGACGTTTTTTCAACGACACCTCTCCCGGGAGAAGATATCCTTCCATTTGGATTTCTTTTGCGGATGGCAAATTTCGTTGAGTTGTTCCCGCTGCTGATAATAATTATCGGCGTTCTCTCTCTTGCGGCTCCGTCTATCAGGCGATCGTACGTACGGCGGAAGTATGGCCTCACGGACGACGTTCAGATCGCAACCCTCCTGGAGATCTCCGCGTTTATCCGGAACTACCTGCCCGATGTATCCATATCGAACAACCCGTTACGCGGAGATCAGGTCGCTTTCATATATCCTGTTGGTTTTCGGAAGGCGGGTATGGGACTCATGGGGGGTGTGGTGAAACTCTGGAAATCGGATAACGAGGGTGCGCGGGGAGTCCTCCTTCATGAGATCGCCCATGTCCGAAACGGTGACACCCTGATCATCGGTGCAGGAAGCGGTTTCCGAATCCTGTTCAACTTCTGGCCCGTCCTCTTTGTTGTTACAGTCGTTGTCTCGGTCATCATCGTATGGCTTATGACGTCGTATCTGCTCTTCACCGAACTCTCCGGACTGATGCCTCCCGGGGAAATTATCACCTATAAATTTGAACAGGTTCTGTTCCTGACTCTCCCGTCTCTATTCTTCATGCTGCTGACAAGCCTGATGTGGGTTGCGAGTATTATCTTCCTGCCGCTGGCAGCCCTCTGGTACTCAGAACTGGCAGCCGACTGTATTGCAGCCCGGTACCAGGGAGCGCCAGCACCTCTTGTCAGAGCGTTAAGTTTGCATTCCATGCCGGTTTCCCGATGGAGATGGCTCCTTGCACGTGCGACACATCCTCCTACAAGGCTCCGGTTGTTTATACTACAACATGTCTCTTCGCCTTTCATCCACATGTTACTGCTCATTTTAACATTCCCGGCTGCTATGGTCATATCTATGCTTTTTACAGTCCTGTACTACGCCTCTTTCGATCTGTCGGTTCTCTTGACTAACCAGGTGTCGCTTTCCACCACAGCGGGTATTCTTCCGAGAGTGACCGTCATCACTGCAGCGTCGCTTTTCTTCGTCGGCATCAGCATCCTGCTGTGGCCTTCCGTCGTGAAATTTCTGCATGGGTTGTCGTCGGACGACAGTGATCTTCTCCGGTGGAAAAGAGCGCATCTTACGGGTGGGATAATTACGTTCATTCTAGCCGTACTCTTAATGGGCACTTTACTCACGTGACGGTACTTCTGGCTTTCATAACTCGCCCACAACAGCCTCAGATACGGCCCCATCCTTAGATCAACACTAACCCGAATTTTGCATATTCCTCGCATTCTGAATTGCTGACTGTGGATCTCCAAATACCCGGCGTCCTCATGGGATCCGGTCGACGCCAAAGCGGTCCCGCACACGTCTCCGGCGAGTCTGACCAGGTAACGCGATGCATACGAAATTTATTATGCTACTTTTATTAATGTGCCGCCATGTCTCCCACATTCCGTGATGCAACCATCAACTCCGTAGAAGCGACTGCCACGGTCAGCGGCAGCACGGGCGGCGGCCGCGACGAGAAGGGCAACGTGTATTTCTTCCCGAACGTCTCGGTGAGCATCGGCTACTGGTTCGACAACGAAGGAGTTCCGTCTTCGGACTGGGACACGCACTTCAAGGCGCAGCTGTGGATCAACGGCGAGCTGGTCGGCAAGAAACAGGATCTCTCTGCCGGCGGCCCGCAGACCTACACGTTCTTCGCGCACAAGTTCCCGGCAGCGGGCACCTACAAGGTGGAGGTTCGCGGGAAGAACGCGAAGTCGGTCGACGTTACGATCAAGGACCCCCCGGTGCAGGAGAAGAAGGCGGCGCAGTGACGGGGAGAGCGTCTAAATTTTCGCTAATCTATAACCGCCCTGTTCTGGATCTGTTGAGCACCGAAAACCACTTATGAGATTGTGCAATATGTGTACCTGTTATACTCGCTACTGTCCTCGTTTTGGACGGTAGTCTGTTCTTTTGTTCATTCCCATATCATGAGCAGGTTCAGGTAGCCCGGGCAACACCTCCTCACGGAGCCGGTCTCCCTCGATCATGTCGGCAGCTCACTGTCCTGGGGATGAAGCATGCTTCGGTGAAGATCATTCCCGAACCTCCCAGTGACCGCCTCGGGCAGAACCGATGCGACGGAGCCGACCATCTTCACGAAGGTTGGCGATCTGCTTTTCAACCGCTCTTTGCGTGATTTCCAGCCTCTCTGCGATCTCTCTGGCGGCTAGCCGGGGTTCGGCCTTCAGAAGCACGAGGATTTTCTCCGAACTTTTCTCCGAACGCTCCTCTTCCTTTCGGTTAACCGTGACGGTAAAGAGGCAACCGTCCCGGTCGTCGGTAAAGTCGATCTCGGGCCAGTCTTCGAGTGCCCGCTTGATACCGGAGCCAAGGCCGCGGTACAGTAGCAGTCCCTTTGCGACGTACGATGCAAGGATCGGGTTCCTGATATTGGAGTTGCCGGCCCGAATCTTTTCCACCGTCAGGTTGTTCGGGAGGTGGCTGGGGCTGATGCTCCCACGAAGAACAATAGATTAAAGCAATCCGCGAGCGTAAGAGGACATACAGCAGGAGCGTTGCGCACATGAAAACCCGCACCGAAGTCCTCGAGGTCCTTCGCTCCCTGAAGGCCGAACTCAGAGAGCGATATCACGTCGAGAGCATCGCCCTCTTCGGATCATATGCCCGTGAAGAACAGGGGGAGGGCAGCGATATCGACGTACTCGTCGAGTTCGGTTCCGGTGCGGATCTCTTCGATTTTGTCGGGCTGTCACAGTACCTCGAAGAAAAACTCGGGTCCGGCGTGGACGTCGTGCCGAAGGCGGCACTTCGCCCGGAGATCCGGAGATCGGTCACCCGGGACCTCCTCGTCGCATGAGATCGCATACTCTCTATCTCTCGGACCTTGCTGCTGCGCTTGAGAGGATTGAGGAGTTTACCGTTGGCATGACCTATGATCAGTTCCTGCATGACGACAGGACTCAGAGCGCCGTCATCAGGAAGTTCGAGATCATCGGCGAAGCGGCAAAAAAGATTCCGCTGCCCGTCCGGGAGAAGTATCCCGCCGTTCCCTGGCGTGAGATGGCGGGGATGCGGGACAAACTGATTCACACGTATTTCGGTGTCGACACGCAGCTTGTCTGGCGGACTGTCGTCAATCGCGTTCCGGAGCTCCGGCAGGAGATCCGCCGCATCCTCGAGCAGGAGCGCGGGCGGTAACTTCGGGATGGCGCTGCCTGACACGCGGATGACGCGATAGCCGTTCACCGCCGCATTCCGAACCCCGGGGCACTCCAATTGATAACCATATCAACCTCCCCCTCCATACTCGCTATGGAGATTCGATGCCCGCGATACGAATAGGCGAAGGGAGCGAACTGGCCCAGCAGCCGGAACCCTTCAGGAACGAGTACGAACTGCAGGAGATCCTTGCCGGGCACCCGGTGCTCCTCGTCGACCGGGACGATTCCGCGCTCGTCACGATCTGCCGGGAGTTTCCGCTTGGAAACGGGTTCGCCGATATTGTTCTCATCGACAGCAACGGGCTGCCGGTCATCGTCGAGGTGAAACTGGCCCGCAACGGGGAGTCGCGGCGCAAGATCATCGGTCAGTTATGCGACTCTCTCTCAGCAATGCGCAACCTTACGCCTGATGAGGTGAACGAGAGATCTGCGGGCCTTCTCGAAGAAATACTCCAATCCATGGCCGGTGTCGAGGGGGAAGAGAACCCCGCGGACCGGCTCGCCCTGGTGAAGAGCAACGTTGCCTCGTATCTGAGAGCCGGACAGATCCGGGGCATCATCGTCCTCGACGCTGCCCCGGACGACCTTATCCGGGAGTTCAGCTACCTCAACGAACACAGCGATCTCGATCTGCGGTTGCTGGTGGTCGAGCGCTACCGGCTCGGCAGGCACGAGTACTTCTACCACTCCCGCTTCCTGGTATCGGGAGAAGTGGATCCGGAAATGAAGGGGCAGAGGTTACGGCTTCGATCGATCGTCGAGAAGTTCTCGAAGATGAAGTTGCCGATATTCTCGACGCATGCGACCGGAATGGAGAACGTCCGGGTATACCGCGAAGGGTGGCCGGCAGCGGTGCACTACGAGTTCGACGACCGGGGGGATTCCATCAGCATCGAGATACAGGTCAGGCACGGAGAGTACCCGAAGGTTGCGGACTTCCTCTCCAGACTCCGCGAGCACCTCGCCACGGCCATCCCGGACGCGCAGAGGGTCGAGCTCGCTACCGACCCGTCCGGGTGGACGAGGCTTCAGTTCTTCTTCGGGGAAGAGATCGACCCGTACTGGGTTGCACAGTCGATGGTGCGGCTCTGCAAGACCGAGAAAGACATCTCTACCCTGCTGCAGGAAGGGAACGGATAGAGGCTGAATGCCATTCATCGACCCATAAATGCCCGTGGGGTGCCCGGTATCGGCGACCAGTCTCCCGGCAGCGCCCCCGCTCTTATACGTCCCGGCGCATCGAACACCTCATATGGGACGCTTCGGTCTCGACGGGCGGGGATAGGGAATGGACGGCGGCGTGAAGATCCTGACTCTTGTTTTTGCATGCGGGCTCCTTGCAGGATTCGGCGTATACGCGATCGTATCCTCCGCCCTGCCCGATCCGGTGCACGCATCTCTCTACACGGAGAACGCACCGGAACCCATCGGGCCGTACAGCCAGGCCGTGCGGTGCGGCGACTACCTCTTTACATCGGGACAGATCGGTCTCGACCCGGCCACCGGCAACCTCCCCGGTACCGTCGCCGGCGAGGCGGTCCAGGCGATGGAGAACCTGCGGGCCATACTCGCAGAAGCAGGCCTCGACTTCTCCGACGTCGTCCAGACCCGGATCTACTTAACAGACCTCGCGGACTTCGATACGATCAACGCCGTCTACGGGGAGTACTTTGAAGAGTCGTATCCCGCACGGGCAGCGGTGCAGGTCGCCGGCCTCCCGAAAGGGGCGAGGGTCGAGATCGAGATGGTCGCAAAGGTGCGGTGAACCGGCTGCAGTTACACCGGCCCCGGTGCAACCCCGGGATGCCGCCGTTGGCGATCCTGGGTCGGACGACCCGAAGGAGCGGAGCGTGCGGTCGTGGCTGCGCTTACGCGGAGTGAGGTCTATTCGCCGATCTACGTACATATCTGCGGTCATTTGGCAAAGGCGCTCTTTTAACCCCATGCAATGGCGCGATCCGATTGAGTATAGCCTTTACAATTAGAAATGGTTTTTATATTGTTTCTCTTATGTAGATATAGTGCATTCCCTTGCCGCTCCCGATCACATCCTCTACGTGGACGATGAAGAGGCGCTGCTCGAGATAGGTCGCGCCTTCCTTGAACGAACCGGCGACATCACCGTCGATATTACCACAAGCCCGCTGGAGGCATGTGAAATGGTTCGGACCGGCCGGTACGACGCGATCGTCTCGGACTACATAATGCCGGAGATGGACGGGATCGCTCTCTTGCAGCAGATCCGGAAGGCGGGATCGCAGGTACCCTTCATCATCTTCACCGGCAGAGGGCGCGAGGAGGTGGTGATCGAGGCGCTGAAGAGCGGTGCCGACTTCTACCTCCAGAAAGGCGGCGACCCGAGGGCGCAGTTTGCCGAGCTTGCCAATGCGGTCCGGCAACTGGCCGGGAAGCGGAGGGCGGAAGCGGCGCTGCGCAGGGCGGAAAGCATCATCCGCACCGCCCCCACCGGTATCGGAACGGCCGTGGATGGGGTTGTTATGGAGGTCAACGAACGGCTCTGCGAGCTTGTCGGTTACACCCGCGATGAACTCCTCGGCCAGCCCATGCGGCAGCTCTATCCGGGCGACGCGGAGTATAAGTCCGCCCTGCAGAGGGTATACGCCCAGATCGAGAAGACCGGGACGTGCATGCTTGAGACCCGTTATGTGCGCAAGGACGGAGCGACTCTCGACGCGCTCTTCTCCGGCACGCCTCTCGATCCGACGGGCTCCTCCCGCGCCCTGACGTTCACTGTTATGGATATCAGCGAGTACATGGCGCTGGAGCGGGAGATCGCGTATCACGCCGAGGAACTTGTCCGGCAGACGAACAGCCTCGCCGTCGCGAACAGGAAACTCAACCTGATGAGCAGCATCACCCGGCACGACATCCTGAACCAGCTGACGATCCTTCTCGGGAACCTCTGGATTGCAGAGGAGGCCGGGCCCGGCCAGGACATCTCGGAGTATCTTGCCCGGGTACAGAGCGCAGCCGACAGGATACACCGTCAGATCGAGTTCACCCGGGACTACACGGATCTCGGTGTCCGGTCGCCGGAGTGGCAGCGGGTCTCTGATGCGCTCGGGAACGGGGCGCTTCACGGGCTGCCGGTCGAGAACGAAGCCGGAGATCTCGTCGTCTATGCGGATCCGATGCTTGCGACGGTCTTCTCCAATCTGATGGACAACACGCTCCGGCACGGTGAGTCGGCGACCCGGGTCCGCGTCCGGCATCGCCCGGCGGAGAACGGAGATCTCACCCTTGTCTGGGAAGACGATGGCGCCGGTGTTCCCGCGGAAGAGAAGGAGCGGATCTTTTACCGGGGCGTCGGGAAGAACACGGGGCTCGGCCTCTTCCTGATCCGGGAGATTCTCGGGATCACCGGGATCAGCATCGCCGAGACGGGCGAGCCCGGGAAGGGGGCTCGGTTCGAGATGCTTGTGCCCCACGGGGCATACCGGGTTCCGGAGTGAAACCGGTTGCATCTCAGATCGCCTGTACCCAACCTGGTTTGATCTCCCTCCCTGACATCACCTGTCGTACCGGGGAATTGACCTGCAGCGCCCCTCGATTGTCGGCGCCGGCGGCAGGGACTGTCCGCTCACTCTACCTCTTCCAGGGCCAGAGCCCCCAGGTATGCCATGGTCTGGAGGATCTCCTTATTCTCCGGTGTAAGCACCTCCTCCGGATCCCTGAACGCGAACGCCAGGACGCCGAACGTAACCGCAAACGCCTTCATCGGAACGTAGTGCCCTATCCCCATCGGGAGCGTTTCGGTGCCTCTCCCCGCTGTCCGGCCATTCTCGAAGGCCCACTGGGCGATAGTCCGCTCTTTTTGGGTGAGCGGATAATCGGGATCCCCGACGTTCACGAAGAGCCCCCCCGCACCCGGCGTGAGAACGGCAAATGCACCTTCGCCAAACTGCTTCATGTGACGATAGAGCGTATCGAAGATCTCCTGGCGGTGCGCGACGTTCACCAGGTCGCGGGAGAGGACGGCGACGGCCTCAACCTTTGCCTCGCTCCTCCGTATCTGCGGGAGCAGGTAGCGGAGCCTTGTTGCGAGACCGCTGATGATGAACGCAATGACCACGTACCCCACAAACGAGATGAAGTAATCCCAGTCGTCGATCGTAAGCGTGTAGTAGGGAGCCACAAAAGCGAAGTCGAAGATCAGGATGCTTGCGATAGCGGTGATGATCGCTGTACCCCGGCGGAATAAGAGCGCTGCCGCCACCACTGGAACCAACTGGATGATGAGCAGGTTTGACGAACTGATGACATTTCGCAGGAAGTAATTCACGATCGTCACAAGCGCGATGAGTATTGCGCTGATGATGAGGTTTGGACTCACAAATTGCGGCAGTTGCCTGTGGATAGGGATACTTACCGCCGCTTTCGGTTCGTAGAGGAAGATATCGATCCCCTTTGACCGAACCATGGTGCGGTACACGGGAGAGTAGAAGATGTCCAGTCCGCGGGGTTTGCCGAGCATGATCATGGTGACGTTGTGCTGCCGGGCATACCGGATCAGCTCCCCCGGAACGTCCCCTCCGCGGTAACGGACGATCCGCCCTCCGAGGCTCCTTGCCGTCTCCATCGCATCGTTGAGCCACCGTCGCTCCTGGTCCGTGAGGTTCTGCTCAGTCTCGGTCCCGATGGAGATCACGATCCAGTCCGCACGGAACCTGTCCGCAAGGCGGTACGCCGCACGGACCATCTGGTCCGCCGTCGGGCCGGGTCGTATCCCCACGAGGAGCCGTTCCCCGGCAGGCCATGGCCCCGGGATGGCCCTGGCCCGCATGCGGGTGAGCATCTGCCGGTCGGTGACCTGCGCCATGAACCGGAGAGCGATCTGCCGGAGTGCCAGGAGATTTTCGACGCTGAAGAACCGCTGGACGGCCTGCTCGGCCATATCCCGCACATAGACCTTTCCGGCGCGGAGGCGGATCTGGAGTTCCTCCGGCGGGATGTCTATCAGGCAGATCTCGTCGGCATCGTAGAAGAACGTGTCCGGCACCGTCTCTGCGACGCGGATGCCCGTGATCTGGGCGACGATGTCGTTCTGGCTCTCGATGTGCTGGATATTGACGGTGGTGTAGACCGATATCCCCGCGTGAAGGATCTCCTCGATGTCCTGGTGGCGTTTGGCGTGCCGGCTCCCCGGAGCATCGGTGTGCGCAAGCTCGTCGATGAGAACGATCTGCGGGCGTCGCCTGAGGATCGCGTCGATATCCGGATCCCGCAGCGTGAGTCCCTGGTAATCGACGCGAATCGAGGGGATTGCCTCGAGCCTTGCGGCGAGTGCAGTCGTCTCTGCCCTGCCGTGCGTCTCCACATACCCGATCACGATATCGAGCCCGTCGCTCCGGTGGCTGAGCGCGTCCTCCAGCATCGCATAGGTCTTCCCGACGCCGGCGGCGTATCCCAGGTAGATCGTCAGCTGCCCCTTCCCTGCTCTCTGTTCCGCCTGCTCTGCAACGGCGAGCAGGTCCTCGGGCAGGGGGCGGCCTTCCTCGGCGGTCCTTTCAGCCGTGTTCAGCCCCTCCTGTCCAGGCGATCCAGCTCACGGTTGAGCGAGAGGACATTGACGTAGGGTTCTACGAACGGAACCGGGAGGCTCTCCGCCCGGGCGAGAACGAGCGCACGGACCTCTTTCTCCGGAAGACCGCGCGCCTCTGCGACGGCGGGGACCTGCACCAGTGCGGCGTCCAGGCTGATGTCGGGGTCCAGACCGCTTCCCGAAGCCATGACGAGATCGGACGGGAGCGAGCCCTGCACGCCGGCGTTTCGGAGAGCCCTCACCCGGCCTGCGATATGCTCGAGGAGCAGGGGATTTCCGGGTGCAAGGTTCGACCCTCCGGAGGAGGAGGCGTTGTAGGCGGTGATCGGCGTCTCCGAGGGGCGGCCCTGGAAGTAGAACGGTGCACTGAAGTTCTGGCCGATCAGGTCCGAGCCGATCACCCGGTCCTGGCCGTCGACGATCAGGCTCCCGTGGGCCTGGTACGGAAATACCGCCCCGGCAATGAGCGTTACCGTCAGGGGGTAGGCGAACCCCGTGATGATGAAGAGGACGAGGAAGAGGAGCAGACCGCTTTTTACTGCCTGTTGTATCTCCGTCATGGATATACCCCTACAGGACCCCGGCGATCAGGAGGTCGAGTGCTTTGATGCCGATGAACGGAGCGACGAGGCCCCCGAGGCCGAAGATGATCAGGTTGTAGGCAAAGAGCCTCGATGCCGGCATCGGTTTGAACCGTACTCCGGCAAGCGCGATCGGTATCAGGAGCGGGATGACCAGGGCGTTGAAGATGACCGCAGAGAGGATGGCTGACTGCGGGGTGGCGAGGTCCATGATGTTCAGGATGACGAGCTGTGGGTAGATCCCGACCAGCGCGGCCGGGATGATGGCGAAGTACTTGGCGATGTCGTTTGCTATGGAGAACGTGGTGAGGGCTCCGCGGGTCATCAGGATCTCTTTGCCGATCTCGACGATATCCAGCAGTTTGGTGGGATCGCTGTCAAGATCGATGATATTGGCCGCCTCCCGCGCCGGCTGGGTCCCGTTGTTCATGGCCACCGCCACGTCGGCCTGGGCAAGGGCGGGCGCATCGTTGGTCCCGTCGCCGGTCATGGCGACCATGTAGCCCTCGTCCTGCGTCTCGCGGATCAGCCTCAACTTGTCGTCCGGCTTCGCCTCGGCAAGGTAGTCATCCACACCCGCTTCCGCTGCGATTGCAGCCGCGGTGAGCGGGTTGTCGCCCGTGATCATGACCGTCCGTATTCCTATCCGGCGAAGGTCGGCAAACCGTTCCCGGATCCCGGTCTTCAGGATATCCTTGAGGAAGATCACGCCGAGGATCGTCCTGTCGCGCGCCACTACGAGCGGTGTGCCTCCTGCCGATGCAATCCCGTTCACTTTTGTCGCCAGGTCCGGGGGTACCGCTCCTCCACGCTCGGGGACGAGCCTCGTGATCGTGTCGGCGGCTCCCTTCAGGTACGACGTCCCGCCGCACTCGGCACCGCTCACGCGGGTGGCGGCCGAGAACGGGATGAACCGTGCATCCGGAGGGCATGCCGGCACGACGCCGGTCTTCTCCCGGACAAGGGCAAGGATGCTCCTGCCCTCCGGCGTTTCATCGGCGTACGAGGAGAGAAGGGAGGCCTGCATCAGTTCGTCCCGGGACTGCCCCTCCACCGGGACGAACTCCGCCGCCTGGCGGTTTCCGAGGGTGATCGTCCCGGTCTTGTCGAGGAGCAGGACGTTGACGTCGCCTGCAGCCTCGATCGCCCGACCGGAGAGCGCGATGATGTTGCGCTGGAAGAGCCGGTCCATGCCGGCGATCCCGATCGCCGGGAGGAGGGCCGCGATGGTCGTGGGGGCCAGACAGACAAAGAGCGCGACCAGCACCGTGAGGCTCGCAGGAGCACCCGATCCGGTGAACGAGGCGCTGTAGGCTGATACCGGGTATATGTTGCCGACGACCGCCAGGAAGACGGCGGTCAGCGCCAGGAGCAGGATCTCGAGCGCGACCTCGTTGGGCGTCTTGCGCCGTTCGGCTCCCTCAACCATGGCGATCATGCGGTCGAGAAAGGTCCGGCCGGGCTCCGTGGTGACCCGGATGATGATCTCGTTCGCGAGCACCGTTGTTCCCCCCGTCACCGCGCTCCGGTCCCCGCCTGCCTCGCGCACGACCGGCGCGGACTCTCCGGTGATGGCGGCTTCGTTGACGAGGGCGGCTCCCCTGACCACCTCCCCGTCGCCGGGAATGATCTCGTTCTCCCTCACCCGGACGAGGTCGCCCGGCCGGAGGTCGGAGGAGGCGACTTCGTTCGCCGGTGCATCAAATGCCTCCCTCTCGAGGCGGCGTGCGGGCACGCTGGTGCGGGACTGCCGGAGAGACGCTGCCCGCGCCTTTCCCCTCCCCTCGGAGAGAGATTCTGCGAAGTTTGAGAAGAGCACCGTCAGCCAGAGCCAGAGGGAGACGAGGCCGGTGAATAACGACTGTTCTCCGGTGGCAGTCGAGAGGCCGACGAAGAACCCTGCCGTCGTGACGATCCCCCCGATCTCCACTGCCAGCATCACGGGGTTCTCGATCTGCCTGCGCGGGTCCAGTTTGAGGACGCTCCCAACGAGCGCTTCGCGGACGAGACCCGGTTCGAGGGCCCCGAACCGGGGATACCGTTTCCTGGCCATCGGGCTACCCGCCTCCGGACAACAACATGTGGTCGACGATCGGCCCCATGGCGAAGAGGGGGAAGAACGTGAGCGCCCCGACGATCAGGATAACCAGGATCATCCAGATGGCGAACGTTGCCGATGCGGTGGGCAGGGTCCCGGGTCCCGGTGGGACCGTCTTCTTCTGCGCTATCGACCCGGCGAGGGCAAGCATCGCAACCGCCGGGACGAACCGCCCGATGGTCATTGCCGCGGCGCCGGTAAGCGCATAAAAGATCCCTGAAGCGTCGAACCCGGCAAACGCGCTCCC
Organism: Methanoculleus chikugoensis; assembly: GCF_019669965.1. Lineage (NCBI taxonomy): Archaea > Methanobacteriati > Methanobacteriota > Methanomicrobia > Methanomicrobiales > Methanomicrobiaceae > Methanoculleus > Methanoculleus chikugoensis. The sequence goes on from NZ_AP019781.1 coordinate 1,002,178, forward strand.
GTTGTTGTTGGACATGGAGGCAAACGTGTAGACGAGTTCGGAGAGGCCGTGCGGACCCGGGTTGTGCATCGCTCCGGCCGTGCCGGGAAGGAACAGCGCGATCCCTGTGAGGATGAGGACGAGGACGCCCGGCACCAGAACTGTGAGAACGGCCATGCGCATCTCCTGGATCTCGATCTTCTTTCCGAGGTACTCGGGAGTTTTCCCGATCATCAGCCCGGCGATGAAGACGGCGACCACGATAAACCCGATAATGGTGTAGAACCCCGATCCCACCCCGCCGAAGGCGACCTCGCCGAGCAGGATCAGGAGCATCGGCACCATGCCTGCAATCGGCATGAAGGAGTCGAACATGGCGTTGACCGCCCCACAGGACGTTGCAGTGGTGGAGGCGGCAAAGAGGGCGGTGCCGCCGAGCCCGAAGCGGACTTCTTTTCCTTCCATCGAGATCCCGGTCACGTCGAACTGCCCCATGAGCGGGTTGCCGTCCTGTTCGGCAACGTAGAGCGCGCCGAGGGCAGGGAGGTAGATCGCGAGCATGACGATATAGATGGCCCATCCCTGCCGCATGGACCCGGCCATCCGCCCGAAGACAAAGGGCAACGAAACCGGGATCAGGAGGATCAGAAAGATCTCCACGAGGTTGGTGAACGGTGTTGGGTTCTCGTAGGGGTGGGCGGAGTTGGCGTTGAAGAACCCGCCCCCGTTCGTGCCGAACTCCTTGACGGCTTCCTGGGAGGCGACAGGCCCCATGGCGATCGTCTGCGGTCCGGCCGGGCCGTACCCCGCGGCATGCACGTAGGGGTCGACGTTCTGGATGACCCCCTGCGAGACGAGCAGGAGGGCGGCGAGAAATGCAACCGGGAGGAGGATGTAGAGGACGCACCGGGTCACGTCCACCCGGAAGTTGCCGATCCGGTCGGTCGACCGGCGGGTGACTCCCCGCATCACCGCAATGGCGATGCAGATCCCGGTGGCGGCCGAGAGGAAATTCTGGACCGTAAAGCCGGCCATCTGGGTCAGGTAACTCGCGGAGGCCTCTCCTGCATATATCTGGTAGTTGGTGTTGGTGACGAAGCTCGCCGCCGTGTGGAGCGCCGTGCCGGGGTCGAATGCGCCGAAGCCTTCCGGGTTCAGCGGCAGGTAACCCTGCAACAGGAGAAGCGCGAGGAGTGCGATAAATCCGATGCCGTTGAAGATGAGCATCTCCCGTGCGTATCCCATCCAGTCCTCCTCCTCGCCGGCAGACGTGCCGATGAAGCGAAAGAGCCGGGCCTCCAGCGCCCCGGGAATGCCGCGGGAGTAGTCCCCGGAGAACACGTGCGCCATGTACCGGCCAAAGAGCACCCCCGTGATGGTGACTGCTGTGAAGAACGCGATGAAGAGTAACCCGTCGAGGAGCGGTGCAGGTTGTGTCATTGTGGATCGCCGATTTTTATCGATCCTGGAAGATAATTTATGCCGCTATAAAACTAACTCATTCGTGCAACGGTATTCTCCGTGGCTAAATGGCTGGAGATGCTGGAGAGTAACACCGGGCTCCGGAGATCTCGCCCTTCCCCGGCTTGGATCTGGAACATATCCGGTGAAGTGGCCGAGACCTGCGCCCTGCCCCGCTCAAACCGGTGAAAGATCCAGAACATAAATCCCCTGTCGACAGCCTCTGCACCGCTCCGATAGCCGTTACGGTTCTCCCTCCCGGCAGTCCGATCCCTACATTCATCACCTGCCGGTTCGATATTCTATCATGAGTCGTTCTCAGATTCCGCTCCTTGCCGTCCTCGTGGTCCTCGCCGCGGTCTCCATCTGCGGCTGCATGGGCCAGGAGACGGTGCTCTCCGGCGAGGAGGCGGCCGAGGTGCTTGTATACGCGGACCCGATCGCCGAGAATGTCATGCAGGGCTTCAATGAGGGCAACTATACGGTATACTCCCGCGACTTCAGCCCGGAGATGAAACAGGCCCTTGACGAGGCCGCGTTCGAGCAGAACCGCGAAGAAGTCACATCGCGGATCGGGCTCTATGAGTCCAGAAGCGATCCTGTCGTCACCGAGACCGGCGACTACATCGCCGTGACCTACCGGGCGAAGTTCGAGCAGGAGGACGGCGTTGCTCTCCGGTTCGTCTTCCTGGAGGGTGACGCATCGCACCAGCTCCACGGGCTCTGGTTCAACTCCCCGAAACTGCGCAGTTGATGCACATCCTGGAACGCCGGCGGCAGGCGTTCTCATAGGGTGGCGAACCGGCCCCGATGGCTGATACGCGGGCACCGGATCGGCATCCTCCAGGGCACAGGCGAGGGACACCTCCCGGCGAGCCGGCCTTTCCCCGGCGATCCTGTTCTTTTTATAGTACCCGATCCCCACTGCCCGGCGCAAGGAGACAGGGATCATGAAAGGACTGGCAATGCTGAGGATCGGGGAGATCGGATGGATCGAGAAAGAACGGCCTGCCTGCGGCCCGCGGGACGCCATCGTCAGACCGCTGGCGCTCGCGCCGTGCACGTCCGACGTCCACACCGTCTGGGAGGGGGCGATCGGGGATCGGCACAACCTCATCCTGGGGCACGAAGCGCTCGGGATCGTCGACGAAGTGGGCAGCGAGGTGAAAGATTTCAAGCCCGGCGACCGGGTCATTGTCCCGGCCATCACCCCGGACTGGGAGACCGATGCCGCACAGCGCGGGTTCCCGTCGCAGACCGGCGGCCCGCTCGGGGGCTGGAAGTTCTCGAACACGAAAGACGGCGTCTTCGGCGAGTTCTTCCACGTGAACCTGGCGGACTACAACCTCGCGCACCTGCCGGAGGGGATGTCACTTGAGGCCGGGGTCATGCTCCCGGATATGCTCAGCACCGGGTTTATGGGCGCCGAGAACGCGAAAATCAAGATCGGGTCCACGGTCGCGGTCCTGGGGATCGGGCCGGTCGGCCTCTCCGCCGTCGCCGGTGCGAAACTCCGGGGGGCAGGGCGGATATTTGGCGTCGGCACGAGGCCCGCTTCGGTGAAGGTTGCAAAGGAGTACGGCGCGACGAATATCGTCAACTACAAGGAGGGAGACACCGTCGAGCAGATCCGGAACGCGACCAACGGCGAGGGCGTCGATGCCGTGATCGTCGCCGGCGGCGGCCCTGATATCATGATGGACGCGATCAACGTGGCAAAACCCGGATCGGTCATATCAAACATCAATTACTTCGGTTCGGGCCTGGGCGAACAGGACATCATACCCCTTCCCCGCATCGGCTGGGGGTTCGGGATGGCGGACAAGAACATCATGACCGGACTCTGCCCCGGCGGGAGGGTACGGATGGAGCGGCTGGCCGAAGTGGTGATGTGCGGGCGTATGGACCCGTCGCTCATGGCGACGCACGTCTTCAAGGGGTTCGATAAACTCGAGGAGGCGCTTCTCCTGATGAAGGCCAAGCCGAAGGACCTGATCAAGCCGGTCGTTATTGTGGAGGAGTAGACACTCGAAGATCTTTTTGGGCTCTGTTAAACCCCTCTCCCTGAGATCGAGTCCACTGCAGGATTATCCATACATCTTGACTTGCGTGAGGTCACACCGGTACCCTCTCCAGGTAACTGGGTGTTCTCCAGAAGGGTATGAAGCATTTCAACAGATCTTTTTTGTGCCCACCGGCCGAGCCGCTGCGGTTCCGGAGGGCGCCATTCACGCGCCGGCGCAACAGTTAACAATCGCATCGATATATGCTCCCCGGCGACTGCGAGGGCCACGGATGCCGTCTCCGGCAGTTGCAGGCATGAGGGGAGATCCGGATGACGAAAATGACGCCCCACGGCGCGACTGCGGAGAGCAGGCTCTCGCGAAGGCTGACGACGGGAGACGCCATCGTCATCGGGCTTGGCTCCATGATCGGCGCCGGCGTCTTCACGGCCCTTGCGCCGGCGGCGGCCGCGGCCGGGGCAGGGCTGGTCGTCGGCCTCGCGATTGCGGCTGCCGTCGCATACTGCAACGCCGGTTCGTCCGGCGAGCTCGCCCGCCTCTACCCGGCGTCGGGCGGCACCTACGTCTACGCACGGGAACGGTTAAACGGGTTCTGGGCCTGGGTGGCGGGCTGGGGGTTCGTGGTCGGGAAACTCGCCAGTTGTTCTGCGGTTGCGCTCACCTTCGGCTACTACCTGATCCCCGGGTATGCACGCCACCTTGCCGCGGGGGCGGTGATCGCGTTCACGGTTCTGAACTATCTCGGGATCGAGAAGACTGCCGGCGCGACGAAAGTCATCGTTGCTGTGGTCCTGCTCTCCCTTGCCGCGATCGTTGCTCTCGTGTTTGCCGGCACACCGGATCCCGGCAACCTCCGTCCCCTTATCGGGCCGAACGGCCTCTACGGGATCTTACAGTCGGCGGGGATCTGGTTCTTTGCCTTTGCGGGGTACTCGAGGATCGCCACCCTGGGCGAGGAGGTCCGAAACCCGGAGACCTCCATCCCCCGGGCGATCGTGCTCGGTCTCGGCATCACACTGGTCGTCTACACCGTCGTCGCCGTCTCTGCACTGCTCCTCGTCGGGCCTGCCGCGCTCGCAGAGTCCAGCGCGCCCCTGGTGACGGCGCTCGCCGGGGCGGGTCTTATTCAGTGGCAGTGGCTCGTCAGGGCCGGCGCGACCGCCGCAACGCTGGGAGTGCTGCTCTCCCTCATGGCGGGCATCAGCCGGATGCTCTTTGCCATGGCGCGGGACCGGAGAATGCCCTCGTATCTCGCCCGGATCCACCCGGTGCACCGGGTTCCTCACCTCGCCGAACTGACGGTCGGCGTCATTCTGGTCGTGGTGGTGCTGCTCGTGGATCTTCGTGCGGCGATCGGGTTCAGCTCCTTCACCGTGCTCCTGTATTACGCGGTCACGAACGCGTCTGCGTACACCCTGACGGAGCAGGAGAGGCTGTACAGCCGGAAGATCGCGGTGCTTGGCCTTCTCGGCTGCCTCGTGCTCGCGTTCACGCTCCCGGCCGCTTCCATCGCTGTCGGGAGTGCGGTCATGCTGGCGGGGATACCGGTCTACATCCTCGCGAAGCGGCGCAATCCCTGAGCCTGGAGACGATCGCCGCCCGACGGGGTCCGGCGCCGGTATGTTCAGAAGTCCGGAACGATTCTTTTTTGACCGTAGAGGGCGGATCCTCTGAATATTGCATGGCCCGGAGTCCGCCGATCATCTACTTCAACAACGCCGCCACGACCTGGCCGAAACCCCCGGAGGTGCTCGAGGCGGTCAGGCAATCCCTTGCCCTCCCCGTCTTCGGGTCGGGAAGGACCACCGGCAGCCAGGGTGAGGATTATGCTACGCTCGCCCGCGAGGCGCTCGCGACCCTCCTTGGCGCTGAGCCGCCGGAGCACGTGGTCTTCACCCAGAACGCGACCGATTCCCTGAACATCCTCATCCAGGGGTTTCTTGACGGAGAAGGGCGAGGGTGCCACGTCATCACGACGGAACTCGACCACAACTCGGTCCTGCGGCCGCTTCACGAGCTCGAGCGGCAGGACCGGATCCGGCTGACCGTCCTTCCCTTCGAGGACGGCACTGTTTCCCCCGACGCTGTTGAAGCGGCCCTCACGCCCGATACCCGGCTGATGGTCACGGCCCACGGGAGCAACGTGCTCGGGTCGGTGCAGGACGTCGCCGGCATCGGGGAGGTCCTGCACGATCGCGGGGTCTACTTCATCGTCGACGGGGCGCAGACCGCCGGCCATATCCCCGTTGACCTCGGGAACCTCCCGGTCGACGCCTATGTCTTCACCGGCCATAAGGGGCTCTTCGGTATTCCCGGCACCGGCGGGTTCTACCTGCGGAACCCTGAATTGATCGCTCCCGTCCGTTACGGCGGGACCGGGACGGACTCCTTCTCGCTCTACCAGCCCCGGGAGATGCCGGGGCGGTTCGAGACCGGAACCCATAACTACCCCGGGCTTGCGGCGCTCGCTGCCGGGGTGAACTACATTGCGTCGATAGGGGTGAACGCCGTCGCGGAGAAAGCGGAGCGCCAGACGGCGTTTCTCATCCGTGAGTTGAGGGAAGAGCCGAACGTCACGGTCTACAACGAGTCGCCCTCCCTCCCCATCGTCTCGTTCAACATCCGGGGGTTGGAGAACGACGACGTGGGCTTCATCCTCGCCCGTGTCTACGGGATCGTCGCCCGCACGGGGCTGCACTGTGCGCCTCTCGTGCATCGGGTGATCGACGGCGGAAGAGGCTCCGTGCGGCTCAGCCTCTCCTGGTTCACCACGGACGAAGAGTGCCGGATCGCCGCACAGGCGATAAAGGAGGTTGCACGAAATGCGAATTCTTCGGTCGGTTCGCCATAAATCCTGTGCCGACGGCACATTCATGAAGGAGTTCCTCTTGAGTGCCCCGGTACCGGCTGGGTTCTTCTCCTACCTGGAGAACTTCGGGGAGGTTGAATCGCTCCCCAATCTCGGCGAAGGGTTCTATAAGTTCGAGAAGCCCGACTGGTTCTCCATCAAGGGGTTTGCCGGAGATACTACCGTCGAGGTCCGGTTCAAGAAGGAGGTGATGGACCTGACGGTGAACTTCCTCTACCTCCTCTTCTCCTCCTACCGGGAAGGATCGGTGGATCTCCCGGTGCTGAAGCAGAGAGAGGAGGCGGTCGGGAAACGGGTGAGAGAACACCTGTATGGGCATGATTGACGGGAGCGAAATGCCCTGGAACGTATTCGAGCGATTTGCGGAGGAGTACGATCGTTGGTTCGAGGAGCATCGCGCCGAGTACCACGCGGAACTCGCCCGGATCCGGCGTCTCCTCCCCTGCCCGGACGCCCGTGCCGTCGAGGTGGGCGTCGGGTCCGGGCGGTTTGCCGCACCCCTCGGTATCCCGTTCGGGATAGAGCCCTCGCTCGCTCTCGGCCGGATGGCGCGGGAGCGGGGAGTCGAGGTGATCCGCGGGCGGGCGGAATCGCTCCCGCTCAGGGACGGGTCGTGTTCGTCCGTCCTGATGGTGACGGTCGTCTGTTTCCTAGACGATCCTGTCCGGGCGTTTCACGAGATCCACCGGATCCTCGTCCCCGGAGGAACGCTCGTCATCGGGTTCCTCGAGCGGGATGGAGAGGTTGCCCGGAAATACCTGCACGATGAGGGGAAACACCGGTTCCTCTCCCGCGCCCGGTTTTACTCGCAGAATGACATCCTGGAGTTCCTCCGGCGCACCGGGTTTTGCGTGGTGGACGTTGAGTCCGGGGCCGGTTTCTCGGTCATCGCCGCAGAGGCGGGCTGATAACCAGCAGGGAAGAGCTGTCTCCCTGCTGGTCGTCATCGGGTATGATCGTCATCCGGTTTCCGGAAGCAGAAGAAGTGATGGCTGCAGGAGATGATCCCGCTGTCGTTCAGGAAGTGCATCACCCTTGCCGTCAGGTCGTCGCTCGCGATACTTGCGGAGACGATCGAGGGGGCTAACTTCGATAGCAGGTCCGGCAGGTTCCAGCGCCTTACGGTGTCGCAAACGAAAACATACGACCAGTAAAGAGGGGATGCGCTTGAGACTTCGCTCTCCTTCGTCACCATGCCGCACTCCTCAAAGAGCGATCGGTACTGCTCCCCCCTCCGGAATACTGCGGCTCCGCTGAAGTCACCCTCGTGTTCCTTGAACTCCGGTTGTCTCCGTGCGACCTTCTCGATGAACGTGACATGCCCCCCGGGCCGGACCACACGGCAGATCTCGTTGACGGTGTGTGCAAGCTCGCCTTCGTCGGTGAGGTACCGGAGGACCCAGACGACGTTGACGAGGTCGAACGCACCGTTCTCGAAGGGAAGCGGCAGTTCCCTGACGGTATGGTGCTCGACGTTGCGGATGTCCGCCGTATCCGCCTCCTGCCGTGCCGTCTCCACCATCTTCTGCGAGATGTCCACCCCGATAACGCGATGTACCTGCCGGGCGAACCAGAGTGTCCACCGACCGACGCCGCACCCGTAATCGAGCACCGTAAAGTATGGCTCCAGGCCGACCGCTCTGGAGATGAGGCGTTTCTGGCTGCCGTCGATATAGATATTGTTCAGATCGTCGACGCCAATCACCGCCCTGAGCGGATGGCGGTGGTGCCGCGCGTTCAACTCGTCCCAGGCGTCGCGTTGATGATCTGAATCGTGCGTGAACTCACCCCGCTTGACTCACTCCTGAGTCTCAGGCGAGTATTTAGTGTTTTTGCTACGAGTGCGGCTCTGCGAGAGGGGGCCCGGGAAGGCTCAGTATACACCCGCGCCGGTCACGAGAACGCCTCTTACCGGATACGTGCCGTTGCACGGACCCCTGAACTCATGGCGCAGACTCTCGCGGTACGAGTTCGACTGCCAGCCGAGGATCCACCACTGGTTTGTCCCCAGGAGGTCGGCCGAGATGGTGAGGACGTTCTCGTCGGCGGCGTCAAATGAGAGGATGAATGGCACCTCGACGACGTAGCCGGAGGATCCGGGGCTCACGTAATAGTCGTCGATCAACCCGCCGGAATTGCTGAGGTTGCCGACGATCCGGTAGGGGACAAGCAGGGGTTCGACCCCTATCGGAGTTCTGGTCTCGATCTCGTGGCCCGACTCGGTGGGAGGCATAGAAACTTCCATCTCGACGAGCACCTGCGTCTCTTCCGAGTACCTGTCGGAGTATACGTGGGTCGGTTCGGGGAGTTCCGATTCGTTCTGTCCCGGCATGATCCCGATCGGCCGGATGCGGTTTTTATAGACGGGATTGAGCCGCCCGGCCGAGATGTTCAGCATGGGGACCCCGCCGACGTTCTCAATCTTTACCGATACATCACTCCTGTCGAGGTTGCTGAAACTTGCACGGGAGAGATTGACGGGCGTGACGTTTGTACCGGTATCCGAGTTGTAATAAGAAGGAAGGGGAATCAGGAGGACCGCATTGTCGAGAGGACCGGATGTCGAGAGCGTCAGGCCGTAATGATACGTCGACCTAAAACTCTCCGCCGATGATTGGGCAAGGGTTATTGCGGTCAGCGCTATGAATACGAAGAGGATCACCACGAGGATGCCTGCCATGATGAGTGCCGCCCTGGAAAAGATCGATCGATTCCCCATTATCGGTGAAGGGATCTGGAAGTTGCCGGTATTATAACCTTCTGTTTTCAAAGAGCCCGTCTATCAACCTTCCCCGGCCCGGCTGCTGGATGCCGCGAGATGCCCTCCGGCTAGCTGCAGGTCACAGGTGCGCGATCCCGCCCGGGACCGCATCATTATATAGTATGGCCGGTGTCGGGAGCCCGCAGAGATGGAGGTATCCATGTCGTATCTCACCGTCGGTAAAGAAAATTCGGGCACCATCGACCTCTACTACGAGGACCACGGTGCGGGCGAGCCGGTCGTTCTGGTCCACGGCTGGCCGCTCTCGAGCAAGTCCTGGGAGAAGCAGGTGCCGGTACTGCTCGATGCGGGCTACCGCGTCGTCGCCTACGACCGCAGGGGGTTCGGCAACTCCGCCAAACCGACCTTCGGCTACGACTACGACACCCTGGCAGAAGACCTGCACACACTCATGACGGAACTCGACCTCACCGCTGCAACGCTCGTCGGCTTCTCGATGGGCGGCGGCGAGGTCGCCCGCTACCTCGGCACCTACGGGAGCGATCGCGTGGAGAAAGCCGTCTTCATATCCGCGATCCCCCCGTTCCTCCTGAAGACGTCCGACAACCCCGAAGGCGTCGAAGGAAGCGTCTTTGACGGGATCATGGAGAGCATCGCCGCCGACCGTCCGGCGTTCCTCTCCGGGTTCTTATCGAACTTCTACAACGTCGACGTCTATGGGGGCGACCGGGTGAGCGACGAGGTCGTCCGCCTCAGCTGGAACATCGCAGCCGCCGCCTCCCCGATAGGCACGCTCGACTGCGTCTCCGCGTGGCTGACCGACTTCCGGGGCGACCTTGCGAGCATCGACGTGCCCGTCCTCGTGATCCACGGCGATGCCGACCGGATCGTGCCCTTCCCGGCCTCGGGTAAACGCATCCACGGGATGGTCAGAGAGAGTCGTCTCGTGGTGGTCGAGGGCGGGCCGCACGGGATCACCTGGACCCATGCCGGGGAGGTCAACCGGGCGTTGCTGGACTTCGTCGGGGAGAAGGCCTGGCCGATGGAACCGGTTGCCGGGCTCTCCTGAACGGGCGGGAGGGTTCCCTCCCCTCACCCCACCGGGATCAGCCCGGCGTTCTTCCCGGTGATGCACCGGCCCCCGCCGCGGGTGACCACGAAGGTGTTCTCGATCCCGACCATCCCGACGCCGCGCACCCCCTTCTTGGGTTCGAGGGCGAAGACCATCCCCTCTTCGAGCGGCTCATCGAAACCCCGCGCGATCGCGGGCGCCTCGTCCACGGCGAGGCCGATGCCGTGGCCCAGGAACTGCGCCCGCCGGTCCCCGTAGCCCATGAAGTTCTCGAGGAACGCGGGCTCCAGACCGCCGAGTATCGTCTCGTAGATCTCTGAGGGCATGACCCCCGGCCGCAACAGCGAAGCCGCCTCGTCCTGGACCTCCACGCACCGGTAATGGGCCTCCGCCGCCTCTTCGGAGACCGGTCTCCCGAAGGTATACGTCACGGTCTTGTCGGTGTGGTAGCCCTCCACCCCGCAGGCGCAGTCGACGAATACTAAATCTCCTGTCCTGAGTTTCCGGTCGTGGCTGCCGAGCACCGGGGCGCCGGGGGCCACCCCCCGGCACCCGCCCGGCCCGTCGAAACTGGTCGGGTAGAGGGAGTTCTCCCCGAAGCCGAGCTGCCCGAGGATCATCTCCGTCCCGAACCTCCCGAACCGGGCGATGCCGTGGTGCCCTTCCTTGACCATGCGGGCAAAGACCTCGCCGCCGAGCTCGGCCTCGCTCATCCCCTCCCGGAGCATAGCGGGGACGACGTCCTCGAGGACGTGCCGGTGAATCTTCCCTGCCCGCTCCATGAGAGAGAGTTCGTAAGCGCTCTTCTTCGCCCGGACCGCTGCCGCCGGGGCGTCGAGCGACCCCGTCTCCCTGAAGGGGAAGTACTTCCGGAACCGCTCGAGCAGCGCGAGGGGGACCACTTCGGTCTCCAGGTGGACCGTTCCCGGGCACGCCCCCATACCGGCGGCGGCGTCACGGAAACTCTTCATCGGCCGGATGTCGGGGAAGAGCGACTCATCCTCTGCGCGGTCGATGCTCCGGCGCACCCAGAGGACGGCCCCGGCGTTGCGGGGTATGAGAAGGACCCCGTCCTGCATCGTCCCGGTGAAGTAGAACTGATTTGTCCTCCCGAAGATCGCGGCGAACTCCCATGACGGATCATCCCTCTCCATCCGGATCCTGAAGCGCTCCATGCGGTCCCGGAGTTCGGAGGCAGGGGTCTGTTTCTCCATACGCAAGAATTGGTGGCAATGGTATTTACGATGGACGGCAACGGTCGCTTCGTGCGGGTTTATGAGGACGCACGGCGCACAGCTGTCATGGATACCCCTTTCATCTTTACCCTGCACGAGAACCTGCCCCGCCAGGGGCCGGGGAGCAACGCATGCACGCGGAAGGCTTTTTCGATGCTTACCGATCTTTCGGCCCAACCTGAGATCCTGGATATCGGGTGCGGGGCCGGGATGCAGACGGTTGAACTCGCCCGGATCTCTCCCGGCTGCCGTATCACCGCCACCGACGTCCACCAGCCCTACCTCGATCAACTTGCCGGGAGCGCGGCATCGGCGGGGGTGAGGGACCGGATCACCACGGTCCGCGCCTCGATGGACGACCTCCCGTTCCCCGACGCATCGTTCGATATCCTCTGGGCAGAGGGATCAATCTTCGTCATAGGGTTTTCGGAGGGGCTCGTCTCGTGGAGGCGGCTCCTCCGGCCGGGCGGCTACCTCTGCCTCACCGAGGCCGCCTGGTTCGTCGAGGACCCCTCGCCGGAGGCGGCGGCGTTCTGGAACGAATGCTACCCGGCGATAACAACGGTCGCGGCAAACCGCGCGATCGCCGAGGACGCCGGCTGCGAGGTCGTCGCGACCTTTCCGCTCCCGAAGTCCGCGTGGTGGGAGAATTACTATGTGCCGGTCCTCAAGCGGATAGAAGGCCTGCGGCCGGAAGTCGCCGGAAATCCCGAAGCGGAGGCTCAGATTGAGTTCGCCGAACGGGAGAGCGCCGTCTACCGGGAGCATGCCGACGAGTACGGCTACGAGTTCTTCATCCTCCGGAAGAAGGAGTGATCCGGCCGGGAGGTTAACCTCCGGCGGCCGTTACCTCCCCTTTGTCTTCCCGATATCCCTCTGGATCTTGCCGATCGCCTTCCAGCGCTTCTTCTCGAGCCGGACAAGCCCGATCTCCGCTTTCTCCTCTTCGAAGGCGAGCTCCTGCACGAGCCGCTGGAAACTCTCCAATCGTGCCGCAGGGAGGGTTCCGGCCGCGACGGCCGCCCGGACCGCACAGCCCGGCTCCTCTTCGTGCCGGCAGTCCGAGAACCTGCAGCCCTCCGCAAGTTCGAGGATCTCGGGGAACGTTTCGGCAATCCCGGCGGATGCCGTGCCGATGCCGACCTCCCGGATGCCGGGGTTGTCGATCATGAGCGCCCCGCCGGCGAGGACGAAGAGGTGGCGGACGGTCGTGGTGTGCCGGCCTTTACCGTCGTAGTCCCGGGTGTGCGCTGTCTCCTGCACCGGGCGGCCCATGAGCCGGTTGATCAGGGTGGACTTGCCGACACCCGACGAGCCGATGAGGGCGACCGTCGTTCGCGGCGCGAGGTACGGATCGAGCCGGTCTACGCCATCCCCGCTCACGGCGCTGATCGGGATGACCGGTATGCCGGGAGAGGCCGAAGCAATCTCGTCGGCAAGGGTTGCGGGGTCGTCCGCGAGGTCGGACTTGTTGATGACGATGACCGGCCGGGCCCCGGATGCGTAAGCGATCGCGAGGTAACGCTCGATCCGGCGGGCGTTGAGGTCGTGGCCGGCGGCAGTCACGATGAAGACCGTATCGATATTCGCCGCGATGACCTGATCGCCGCCTTCGCGTCCCGGTGTGCCCCGGGCAAACCTGGTCTTCTGCGGGAGAATATCGACGATCGTCGATGCTCCTGCCTCCGGCTGGTCGAGGAGTACGACAAAGTCCCCCACGGCGGGAAAGCGGCCGAGCCTCCGCAGGGCTCCGGAGATCCCGGCCGTGACCGATCCACCGTCGACGAGCACGTCCCACACGGTCTTCTGCCGGCAGACCACGCGGCCGGGGAAGTATGGGCCGGCGTACTTCGAGAAGGCTCTTTCGTGCTCTTCCGTCCAGCCGAGGTCTTCGAGCGTGTGGGGATGCTGCCGTCCGCATCGGGAAGTGGATTGGCTCATTGAAACGACCTTTCCTCTCTAAAATGTGTGGCATGCAAGGTGCCAAGTGCTTTGTGGTCGCGGTTATCGGCCGCATGCCGCAAGACCCCTTCGTAGAGTGCAAGGCGATGCCGGAAGGGATACCCGGTTACCGCAGATGCCTTAATACAGGGTTCGTGCTATAAATCCTGCAAGGAGAATGAGCGGCAGGAAGTATGTCCACGGCTACACGGAGCGGGAAGCGGAGCGGTTGAGCGATCAGGGAGAGACCCTTGCCGGGCTCCTCCACGACGACACCCGGTATCCGGCAGGCTCACGGGTGCTTGAGGCGGGGTGCGGCACCGGCGCCCAGACGGTGATCCTGGCCCGGAACAGCCCGGATGCGCGGATCACGTCGGTCGATATCTCTCAAATCTCGCTTGATGCGGCAAGTAAGCGCGTAAAGGCCGAAGGCATCACCAACGTCACGTTCGAGGAGGGGGATATCTTCGACCTCCACTACGGGCCGGGAAGTTTCGACCACATCTTCCTCTGTTTCGTCCTCGAACACCTGGCGGAGCCCCGTGGTGCGCTCGAGCGCCTCCGCCCGCTGCTCCGCGAAGGCGGCACGATCACGGTGATCGAGGGGGATCATGGCTCGGCGTACTTCCACCCCGACAGCACCCATGCCCGCCGGGCGATCGGGTGCCTCGTCGACCTCCAGCGGGAGATGGGCGGCAACGCCCTGATCGGGCGGGAACTCTACCCGCTCGTCGCCGGTGCCGGCTACCGCGACGTCTATGTCTCTCCGCGGATGGTCTACGCGGACGCCTCCCGGCCGGACCTCGCCCGCGGGTTCACGGAACTGACCTTCACCGCCATGGTCGAGGGCGTCGGGGACGAGGCGGTGAACCGGGGGATGATGAGCCGCGAGGACTGGGAACGGGGGATACGCGACCTCTACCGTACCTCCCGATCTGACGGGGTCTTCTGCTACACCTTCTTCAAGGCAACGGGGAGGAGGTAGTCTCCTACCCTTCTGGCGCCATGAGCCGGAAGAGCGCGGGGTAGACGATCGGCCTCTCCAGCCCACCGGGGCCGGACCGGAGAGGCTACCGCGATCGCTCGCGGCATACGCGACGAGGAAGACGAGGCCCGGGCCGCCCGCAACAACCGGGTTCACCCTCAAGGCCCCGGATACTATCCCGGCCCGGTCTCCTTCACTTCATGGCCATCGTCTGCAGGATCGCCATGATCCCCGGCTTTGCCCTCCGCCCGAACGGCGATCCGAACCCATCCATATCGTCATCACCTGAGCCGAACATCTCGTCGTTCAGCCGTTCAGTGATCTCGTCGAATATCCGTTTGTATGCAACGCAATGGGGATCGACCCCCTGAATCTCGCCGTTTGTGGGCGCAATCGCATTGTAGGGGCACCCGCCCCGGCAGTATTTGATATGGGAGCACTCTTTGCAGGCGCCGTCGACATACTCCTTGAATGCGTGCATGAGTTTCCAGGCGTCCGATTTGGCGAGATCGTCGCGGGTGGGCCGGTCGTAGACGTTTCCCATCACGTACTCCGGCATCCCGACGAAGCGGTAGCAGGGGTAGATGCTCCCGTCCGGCCCGAAGGCAAGGGTGCTTCCCATGCAGTCCACGAACGTGCAGACGGTGCCGTGCCGGGTGAAGATGCCCTTACAGAGGTCGTTGATGTTCATGATCTCGATCCGTCCGAGGTTCCCCAGGTAAGTGTCGAGGAGGTAGACCAGCAGTTCCCCGTACTCCTCCGGTTCGAGCGCCCACTCTTTCGGGTCGTCGCTCCTAAGCGACGGCAGTGCCGGGTGCAGTTTGAGGGGAAAGCCGCTCGCGAGGAAGAAGTCGACGATCTCCTCCTTGCGCCTGACCGACCGGCAGGTGAACGTGCAGATGAACCGGACATCAAGCCCGTTCTCCCGTGCAATCTCATAGCCCCGCATCGTCTTCTTGAAGTAGCCCATTCCACGCTGCACGTCGGTGATCTCCTCGGGGCCGTCGATGCTCGAGCCGATCGGGATACGGTATTCCGCGAGGATCTTCGCCAGTTCCGGGGTGAGCAGCCAGAGGTTGCTCTGCAGGGCGAACGTCGGTTCAAGGTGTGCGAGTTCCTCCGAGAGGATGGGGAGCGCCTGCCGGTAGAACTCCGCTCCGGCAAGAAGCGGCTCGCCACCGTGGAAGGTGATCGTGACCTGGTCGGACCGGTAGTCCTTGAGCCACGCTGCGATCTCCCGGACGGTCTCGATGCTCATCCGCGGAGACCGTTCGTCGGAACTCCAGCAGTAGTGGCATTTCGATGGACAACCGAGCGTGGGGATGATCATGACGTGGAATGGGCTCTTCATCGTACCGAGTTCTCTCTGATGATGTTAAAACCTATTCATCCGGATACCCGCAGCCCGGGTGCGCATCCGGCGTGCGGGCACGGTTTTCTCACAGAGAGCGATGACGGCTCTGGAGAACCGTCCACCCTCCGCCTTCAACCGGCAGATCCCCCGGCTCCGGCCGCAGCACGGAGAAGCAGGATCGGCCGGCCCGCGCGGCGTTCCCGGAACAATTTTCTATCCCCTCTTCGTATCGGTATACGAGGAAGAACGATGGACTTTTCCGAGTGCGTGAAGTTCGCAAACGAAAACCCCGTGACCTACATCGCGACGATGGACGGCGACCAGCCCCGGGTCCGCGCGTTTGCCATGTGGTTTGCCGATGAGACCGGGTTCTACTACCATACCGGGACCCCGAAGGCCGTCTGGCAACAGCTCACCAGAAACCCGAAGGTCGAGTTCTGCTTCTACAACCCCGAGGGTAAAGGAATGATGATGCGCATCAAGGGAGCGGTCGAGTTCCTCGATGATGCGGCCCTGAAAGAGCGGCTCGTCAAAGAGCGGTCGTGGCTCCTCCAGATCGGGGTCTCGGGCGCGGACGACCCGAAACTCGCCGTCTTCCGCGTGGCGCACGGCGAGGCGTACTTCTGGACCCTGGAACAGAATATGCGGGAGGCCGAGGCGCCGCGGGTCAGGTTCTGAGCCACCCTGCGCCTTTGCATGAAGTGAAGTACAGGGATAGCGATAGAACCTCACGCGAAGAGCGCGAAGCCGCGAAATGGCTTACAAGTATCCATCTACCTGCCTTCGCGTCCTTCGCGACTTCGCGTGAGACTTACCAGTCCTTCTTCATCGCTTCGGCCTTCAGGTTCTTCGGCATCAACTCGATGGCATACCGGAGCGCCGTCCGGGGCATGACCCTCTTGTTCGCCATGACGTAGGAGAAGACCTCGTCCGTGTGCTTCCTGCTCGCCTCCTTGAGGAGCCACCCGTAGCCTTTCTGCACCAGGTCGTCCGTATCGGTCAGGAGAAGATCGGCGATCCCGAGGGCGTCGCTGAGGAACTCCCCGCGCCTCGCCGGCACGACCAGCGAGACCGCCGCCGCCCGCCGCATCCAGCGGTTCTCCGACTGCGTCCAGCGTTTCAATTCCTCGATATGCTCGGGGTACCGGACGATGAAGTCCCCGACGGCATGGTTGCAGAGACCGTCGCAGGTGGCCCAGTTGGTGATGTAGGTCTCTATCCAGTGGCGGAAGACGGCGATGTCGCCGGATTCGTAGCGGCCGGCGAGCCGCGGAGCCCACTCGGAGACGACGAACGCCTCCTCCATCATCCCCGACGAGTAAAGTTCCTCGCAGAGGGAGAAGATCTCCTGCTTCTCGCGGGCTTTGACCTCCTTCCAGTATTTTTTTGCGATCGCGATTCCAGTTGCCGTCTTCATCCCGTAGCACCGGACCTCCTCCTTGAAGAACCGCTGGCCTTTCTCCCGGATCTCCGGGTCTGCGTGCGCCGCGAACTCCTGCCGTATCGCTTCGACGACCGTGTCCATATGCAGGTGTACGGGGGGAAGGGGGATAAGCAATACGGCATTCGTATCCCTCTGCCGCTCAATCCGTGCGCGGAGCATGCTCGACGGCGGCATGCAACCCTCGGTCGGACTCTGCTCCAGCGGCCCTGCAGGCGAATAAAAACGCGGGGTTTATCGGAAGAACATTGCTGCCGGCCGGGGGATCTCACGTCTCCGGCCGCTGAGGGGGTGCGCTCCCTCGCACCTGTTCGAGCACCGTTCGGCGGGGGTAGAACCCGAACTTTCGGTAGAACGGGAAGGCCTCCTCATTTCCTTCCGCGACCGCCACCCGGTTCTCGACCGAGCCGTTCTCGTCCAGCCACGCAAGTGCCCGGTGGACGAGTGCTGTGCCGATACCCTGCGAGCGGTAGGTCTCGTCGACGTAGAGGGACTCGATCTCCCCGATCTGATCTGCCGAGAGCGAGGTTACGCAGTACCCAACGCATCGGCCCGCTACCGGGTCGGAGGCGAGGTCGACCCGGAGGTCTCCCGCCTCTGCACACCGGACAAAGTACACCTTCCGGTTGTCGAAGGTCGTGTGCTCGAAGAAGGCCCGGAATGTCCGCGCACGGATGCGGTGGTGCTCGCAGATCCGGTTCCAGAGCGGGCGGATAACGTCGATGCCGGCGATGTCCGTGGTGTGGTACTCGATGGGGAGCGCCGTTACGGTCATACCTTCCCCCTCTTCGCCTTCGCCGGGAACCCCCGGGCGCAGGGCGCTGTTTCAACCGGACCGCGGGAGGTTCTGGCGTTCTTTATGGAGATCATGGTTGCACTGTTGAGAGCAATGTTGCCGGTATATGCATATAATGCCGGTATGTTGTGTCCTGGTGGTTGGTATCGCAACGGGCGGAGCGGATCTCCGTGGCGGTGCACCTGGCATCAACGGCGCCCCCTCTTCCCAAGATACCGCTCGATGTGCGTCTTTCTGATCCCCAGCGCAAGCAGGCGCAAAACGGCCTCCTCCCGCCCGAGCGTTGCAATCTCCCGCTTTGCCCTCCGCAGCGCCCCGACCTCCTCGCGGTAGGGGAGCGGTCCCCGCCCCTCCGTCAGGTCCCGGAGGGTGGCCGGGTCGCAGCCGTCGGCGGCAGCCCCCTCTTCCGGGCTGAGCCCGATCCGGCACGGTCCGGTAACGTACTCGATCCGCCACCCCTCCTCGCGGTCGATCACCGCATACGAGGCCGGGGAGCAGTCGAGGGCGAGATACGCCTTCCCGGCGATCACGTCCGCCATCATCCCGTAGTGGCCGGTGACGATGCACGCCGCCGGGATATCGAAGAGCCAGATCCGGTCGGCGAGAGGTGCGTGGGCGACAACAATATCGACCGCCCCTTCGGCCGAGCGGGCCATCCTCCTCTCCTTCCCGGTGGGGACGCCGAGGAAGCGGATGCCGCAGGCGGTCTCCGTCTTCCCCGAGATCTCGTGGAGATAGGGGTTCGCTTCCGCCGCATCCCGGACCCGGCCGTAGGTGCCCATCGTGTCGTCGTTGTTCCCCTCGACGACGACGCAGTGCCGACCTCCCGCCGCGATCGCGCGGAGGAGGCCGAGGAAGAGCTCCGTCTCGTCGAGCCTTGAGCGCGAACACCGGTCGTAGGCGGCGTCGCCGGCAAAGATGATGATATCCGGTTCGGTCTCCTCGATCGGCCGGAGGAACGAGCCGATCCCGACCCGGCCGCCGGCTGACCCCTTCTCCCGCGTCCCCCACGCGAGATCGCTGAACGCGAGTATTCTCGTTCGCGGCATGACCCGGGGTTGGGCGTCGAAGGTGATAGGTCTCGCGATCGGTTCTGGCCGCACCGCTCACACGTCCCCGGCGCGTCTCAATGTCGCGCACTCCTCCTCACGGAAGATACCCGTCCACGTACTCGAGGAACCGCTCCACGACGGCCGTCGAGTAGGGTCCTTCCTCGTAGGCCGTCGCGAGGGTCAGGCGGTCGCGGAAGGTGGAGGCGATCATCAAAAACCCGTACGGCCAGCAGACGCAGGGGAGGTACTGGATCTCCCGGAGATCGAGCATCCTGCTGTCCTTCCCCGGGACCGGGAGATAATCGCCGGGATTGAAGATGCCGAGGTTCGAGAAAACCGGGTTTTTGTGGCCGGACGCCTCATACCGGTCAATCATCCCGTCGAAGAACGTCCGCACCGCCGGCATCCCGCCCGCCATGATCTCCTCGTAGAAGAGGATGGCCGCGAGGCCGAGGCTGCCCGCCTTGCGGCGGGCCGTTATCGCCGCCACTCGGCCGACGATCTCCTCCAGCCGCGCCCCCTCCCCGGCGGCGAGGGTGATCTCGTAGGCGATGGAGAGGTTCGTGAGCGGAGAGTCCTCGTAGAGGCCGGGATACCTCCTCCGCAGATCGGCCGAGGTCAGAAACGACCGTGGTTCCTCCCGGTCCGAGGGGTCGTCCCGGATCTTCTGGAACGCAAGGAAGAACGCACCGATGAGGACGTCGTTCACCGTAGCCCCGTGCTCTCTCCCGAACGCCTTTATGCGCCCGAGCCGTTCCGGCGCGAGCGTCCGACGGGCGATCCGGGCTGTCCCCCTCCCGGTCCGCTCCACCGGGAAGCGCCACCGGTCGACGAAGGGCCCCTCCTCCGCGAGCGCCTGCTGCCGCTCACCCTCTGAGTAGAGCGCAAGGATCCTGTCCGTGCTCCGCTCGTAAGGAGCGCGGGACGGCGGCCGGAAACCGGGGTCGTCCACGATCCCCCGGTAGACGGCAAAGAGGTCCCGGGCAAGGGTGAGGGCGCCGGTGGCGTCGCAGAAGCCGTGGTGGCAGGTGACGGCCACGATATCGCCCTCCTCTCTCCGGTAGAGGCCGACCCGCACCTGCGGCCCGGAGCGGACGTCGAGGGGCGGCGGGGGCGGCGTGAGAGGCTCGTCGTCGCCGGCCGGGAAGAGGACGAACGCTCCTTCCCGGAGTTCCTCCGGGATCTCCTCCCAGACCGGCCGGCCGTCAACCTCCACATAACGCGAGCGGAGGTAGGGATCGGACGCGATCAATCTTACCGTCGCCGTCCTCATGGCCCCGACGTCGATTTCGCCGTCGAGGGTGAAGACAACGTGCATGGTCGGATCGTAGATGCGCTCGAAGTAGACGTTGAAGAGATCAAATGCGGGTGCGGGATGGCGGGCCGGCATCACTTCATACATATCCCTTTCACGAATAACTGCCTTGTGTTCCCCTTGATACCTACAACCACTACCCCGGCACTGCATAGGATTCTCGGAGTCACCGGGCTGCAAACGTTTTTGGGTGCGAACCTGTTAGATGATCTATCGGACGGAGGAGTCCCGGATGAAGAGGAAGATCATCGATATCGACGAGGAGAAGTGCACGGGGTGCGGGCTCTGCATACCTGACTGCCCGGAGGGAGCGCTTCAGATCATCGACGGGAAGGCAAGGCTCGTGAGCGACCTCTTCTGCGACGGGCTCGGCGCCTGCATCGGGACGTGCCCGGAGGGGGCGATCTCCGTCATCGAGCGGGAGGCCGGACCCTACGACGAGAAGGCCGTGATGGCGAAGATTGTCCCGCAGGGGATGGGTGTCATCAAGGCGCACCTCGAGCACCTCCTCGGCCACGGGGAGGAGGGCCTCTACCGCCAGGCGATTGAGTACCTGGACGAACACGGTATCCCGATCCCCCCGCATGAGACCGGGGCGGCTCGTGCCGGCCCTGCTCCCGCAGCCCCGGCAGCGTGCCCGGGTACCATGGCAAGGAGCATCCCGGAGAGAGAGGCCGCGGAGACAGGGCGTGCCGCCCGGTTCGGGTCGGCGTTGCGGCAGTGGCCGGTCCAGCTGACGCTCGTCAATCCCGCTGCGCCCTACTTTGATGACGCCGACCTCCTCGTCTCCGGAGACTGCGTCCCCTTCGCCTACCCGGAATTTCACCGGGACTTCCTGCAGGGGAAGATCCTGATCATCTTCTGCCCGAAACTGGATGCGGATATTGAAGGGTACGTCACAAAACTCGCCGAGATCTTCTCACGGCACACGATCCGGTCGATCACTGTCCTGCACATGGAGGTGCCCTGCTGCGGCGGGGTACGCTACGTCGTGGACGAGGCCCTGAAACGTGCGAAGAAGGAGATCCCGGTGGCCGAACAGACCATAACGCTGCAGGGCGAGGCAGTGGAGGGGAGCATGGTCCGGCCCCGGGGCCCCGGCGTGGGTCACTGCCGCGATATGTAACGGCTCCCGTTGCGGTAGAACCGGAGGGGGAGGTCCGCCGCCTTCGTGATCCCGATCCGGGTCGTCTGCACGATCTCCCCGTCCGCTCCCTCCGGCCGGCGGTCGGAGAGGCTCTCGGGCGACCAGATCTGCAGGGGACCCCCGGAGAGGGAGGTTCCGTCGAGATCCATTGTGATCCCGAGCGCCTGCGTCAGTTTGCCCGGTCCGCTCGCGAGCGCGAGCGGATCGTCCGTTCCCCGCCGCGCCTGCATGAACTCGATCCCGCCGGCCGGCTCGAGCGCCCGGACGAGGACCGCCTCCCCCGTCCCCTCAGGGCCGGTCACGACGTTGACGCAGGTATGCAGGCCGTAGATCCGGTAGACGTAGGCGTGGCCCGCTGGCCCGAACATCGCCCGGTTCCGTGGCGTCTCTCCACGGTACGAGTGGGCCGCCGGATCGTCCCGGAGATATGCCTCGACCTCGACGATCCATCCCATCGTCGCTGTCTCGTTCCGGTGCACAAGCAGGCACCCCAGCAGGTCTTTTGCGACGGCCACGGTATCGCGTTCGTAGAATGAAGGTGGAAGGATCATGGTGATCTCCGGTCGTATTCCCCTTGAAAGGTCTCCTCCACCTGCCCATCAAGGTTCCGGGCGGAGGCGAACCGGCCTTCGCTTCGCACCTGCGGTGCTTTTGCGGCCGCATGGAGAGTCGGTAGTATGGAGGAGGAGGTATGAACAACCATATATGGGCTGTTGTCGTGGTGCCGGTGCTCTCCCTCGTGGGAGCAGCCCGGGCTCGGATGGAGGAGATCGTCGCGCCGTCGATAAATCCGACTATGAACCGGACTGTTATGGGTAATCCGCCACCGCGTCGCCATGATCACCCCGAGGGAGAATCCCGGGATCCGTGCTGTTGAATTATGTTTTGACTGCATAGACGGCTTAAATTACCCAATGTAGCCATCACCGGTTTTATTCCGTCTTCGAGAGACCTGAAACGGCCTAATGTTAAATACCAGTGACGGCATAATGGAATATTGTTACCACCCACAACAACAAACCTGCTTACATGGAGGTTCTGGATATGAAGAAAGGATTTGCAATCGATATCGAGACTGAAACCGTAAAGAACACCGAATTCCGCAGGGTTCTCTATACGAGCAACTTCAGCCAGCTCGTGCTGATGTGCCTGAAGCCCGGCGAGGAGATCGGCGAGGAGGTTCACGACGACGTCGACCAGTTCTTCCGGTTCGAAGAAGGGGAGGGGAAGGTCGTCATCGACAACACCGAGTACAAGGTGAAGGACGGCAGCGCCGTGGTCGTGCCGAACAGCGCAAAGCACAACGTGATCAACACCTCAAAGACCGCCGACCTCAAACTCTACACGATCTACTCCCCGCCGGAGCACCGGGACAAGGTCGTGCACAAGACCCGCAAAGAGGCCATGGCGGACGACGAGCACTTCGACGGGAAGACGACCGAGTGATCCTTTCCGGATCGCTCTAAAATCAGATCACTTTTTTTTGTAGTTACGGTAAGTGCCGAGCCATCCTCAGTCCCGCTCGATCTCGCCGCCTGCCTCCCTGATTGTCGTCTCGATCCGTTCCAGCAGATCGGGGTCGTGGATGGCGAAGTCGAGCATCGGGAATCTGGCCACGAGGGGGATGGGCTTGAAGATCGCAAGCGGTGGTGTTCCGTCTTTTTCCGGGCTCTCGCCCGGGGCGATGACGGAGGTCGTCCCATCCGCCCAGACGGCGAGGTTCCCGTAGCCCTGTGCGTCCCAGATCGCTTTGATGATTGCACGTGTGTGTAGTAGCATGCTCACTCCTCAGGAGAGGAGGGCGCGAAGAGGGTATCAACCTTCCCCGTGGCGGCGGAAAAAAATCGGGTCTGCCGGTTTACCTCGCCGGTGGCACGTCGGTTTCCCGCGTCTCCGCCGGAAGAGCCGGCTCTCCCGTAAAGAGGTGGTCGACACCGAGGATCGTGTTCACCCAGGCCCAGTCCTCGCTCGATTGAGCGACCATAAGGACGATGAGGGTGAGCGGGACGGCGAAGATCATCCCGGCAACACCGAGCGCCCATCCCCAGAAGATGACCGAGAGGACGACCACGAGGGCGGGGATCTCGAAGCGCCTCGATGCGAAGTGCGCGAAGATCGGGTTCTCCACGAGCGCGTTCAGGATCGCGACGACCACGATCACCGCGATCGCGCCCCCTATCCCGAACTGCAGCCAGGCAAAGAAGATCGCCGGGAGTGCCGCGATGACCAGCCCGATGTAGGGAATGTACGAGAGCAGAAACGTCAGCACCCCCCAGAGGACGGCCGCGTGCACCCCCATGACCCAGAGGAACGTGCCGAAGAGGAAGCCGTGAATGAGGTTTACCTCGGTCCTGACGATGACGAAGTTGACCAGGAACCTGCTCATGCGGGAGAACGACTCGACGGCCTCGTCGTTCTTCATCACCTTCCTCACCCGTTCGGGCATCCGCGGCGCCTCAAAGAGCATAAAGATCGTCGTCACCGCTATGAAGAAGAGGTAGAGCAGGAGATCCGCGATACTGATAGCCGATGAGGAGAGAAATCCCACGAATCCCTGCAGGTTTACCGAAGACGGTGAGAGCGAACCCGTTTCAATTCCGTATCTATCCAGAAGAGTAAGGATCTCCGATAGCCTGACGGTCAACTCCCGCTGGTAGAGGGGGAGATCTGCGATCAACGTCTCGAACGAGAAGAAGACGAGATAGCAGATCAGCAGGACGGCAAAGCCGGCGACGACGGTGACCACGCCGACGGCGACGACCTCAGGTAGTCCCCTCGATCGAAGAGCTTTCGTTGGGGGGTACACGATCATGGCGAGGATCACCGATACGGCGATGATGGTGACGATGTATCCGATCGCCTCTATCCCGATGATAAGGAACACCAATGCCGTCAACAGGAGTATGGTGCTCACGCGCCTTGGAAAAACCGGGGTTTCTGTCATCCTGAGTGAGATGTTCTTACGGATACTATATCAACCCCGCGATACACCTTGGAACCGACGAGACCGACGGATCAGACCCACCCGCTCATCCTCCGCCGTCGCCCGAGAGCGCGAGTGCCGCTCTGCCCGTGAACGCCGGCACGCCCGGCCCCCTTGCTTGATCGTCGACGGGCTTTGGGGTTGTGCCGGGTGCCGATGCTCGCGAAACGGTCGGCGACGGGAAGGTATCCACCCGAAGGGTCATCCGATCGAAAGAGTGAGTAGGCAATTTTAAAGCACCGTACGCGCGAATACTATCCACAGATGGTCGTCACCCTCGAACTCGTATTTATCGGTATAGCGGTGCTTTTTCTGATAAGCATCGTTGCAAATAAGTTCTCGGAGAGACTCGGCGTTCCTGCTCTCCTCATCTTCCTCGTCGTCGGGATGCTGGCGGGCTCGGAGGGGCCGGGCGGCATCCCGTTTGACGACCCGACGATTGCGCAGCTCATCGGGATTATAGCACTTGCATATATCCTCTTCTCAGGCGGTCTCGACACCCGGTGGGAAGAGATCCAGCCTGTGCTCTGGCCGGGGATCGCCCTCTCGACGATCGGCGTTGTCCTGACCGCAGTCCTGCTCGGCGCATTCGCCGTCCTGGTCCTTGGTTTCTCTCCGCTCACGGGCCTTCTCCTCGGTGCGGTCGTCTCGTCCACCGATGCAGCAGCGGTCTTCTCGATCCTGCGAACGGCACGGGCCCGCCTGAAGGGAAACCTGCGGCCGTTCCTCGAGTTTGAGTCGGGGAGCAACGATCCCATGGCGGTCCTGCTCACCACCGGCATCATCGGCCTGATCCTTACCCCGGGTTCGTCGATCTTCGATCTCGTCCCGACGTTCGCGCAGCAGATGGCGGTCGGCGGCCTCATGGGTTACGGGCTCGGCAGGTTCACGGTCTGGTTCATCAACCGTATCAAACTGGAGACCGAGGGGTTGTACCCGGTGCTCACCCTCGCGATGGTGCTGCTGGTCTACGGGCTGACTGCCACCGTCGGCGGAAACGGGTTCATCGCGGTCTACCTCGCCGGTCTTATCATTGGTAACAGTGTCGTCGTTCACAAAAAGAGCCTGATCCGGTTCTATGACGGGATCGCGTGGTTGATGCAGATCGTGATGTTCCTTGCGCTCGGGCTCCTCGTCTTCCCCTCGCAGCTTGCATCGGCGTTCGTCCCCGGACTTCTCGCCGCTCTCTTCCTGATCCTGATTGCACGGCCGGTCGCCGTCCTGCTCACGCTGCTCCCCTGGAAGATGCCGATGAACGAGAAGGCCCTGGTGTCGTGGGTGGGGCTCCGGGGCGCTGTCCCGATCATCCTCGCGACCTATCCCCTCGTCGCAGGGGTGCCGGACGCAGACGTTATCTTTAATGTCGTCTTCTTCATCGTCATCTTCTCGGCGCTCGTGCACGGGACTTCGATCCCCTCCGTCGCCCGGTGGCTCGGTCTCGCCGCCCCGCTCGAGGAGACGGGCAAACTCTCCCGTGAGTTCGACGTGGACCCCGATACCCCGAGCGAGCTGCTCGAACTGGTCATCCCCCCCGACGCTTCGGCGGTGGGCAAGCAGGTCGTCGACCTCGGGTTGCCGAAGGGCACACTCATCATCCTGATGCAGAAGGGGGACGAACGCTTTGTCCCGGTCGGCAGCACGGTCATCGGGGCCAAAGATACACTCCTCCTCCTGACGACGGACGAGATGACGGACGCCGTCCGCACCAGGCTTCTCTGCAGAGATGAACCGGAGAACCCCCCGGGCTCCGATGCACTGGGTGGGGGAGCGTAAACGCCGCCCGGAACCGGACAGAAACCCTTTGCCGGCATTGCACCCGTTCTGTGGCGGGATCTTTGAGAGGGCTGAGATGGGGCGAGGTTATCGCCGTAATCCCGCGAGGGTATCCCCGGAGAGATCCGGCCGGTTCCGGCTTTGAGTTGCCCGTGATCTCCGCCGGGATCCGCCCGGGTGCAACCGGATATATTCCACATTTATAATAATATTTATATATTATATGGGATTTACTCGTCCCGGGGATTGTATGAGAAAACCCCGAGTACCTGTAACGTATCTGATAGTGTTCATTGTGGCGGTCATCTCGATTGTCGTGGTCGCCACCGCAGCTCCTCAGTCCGGCACCTTCACGAGCGGCGAACCGGGCATGCCCGGTATCACCAGAGCGCTTGAAGTTTACCCGAATAACCTCTCACATGCGGATATATCCGGCAATCGGATCGTCTATAGCGACTATAGAGACGGAAACTGGGACATCTTCCTCTTCAACCACACTTCGGGCAGGGAGTACCGGCTCACGAACGACTCCTACGACCAGATGAACCCCACGATCTCCTGCGACCTCGTCGCCTGGTATGACAACTCGACCGGGGCGTGGGATCTCGTTCTCCTCAAACTCCACGGTGACGGTGCAGCCTACCCGGTCTGCACGCGCCCCGACCAGGGGCGGCCGGGCTGCCCTGCGGGAGTGGTCTGTTTCCCGGCCACCACGACGACCACCACGCCGACACCCGGACCCGGGCCCGGCAACTGCTCCTGCACGGCGAACTTCACCTGGAGCCCCGAGAGTCCTGCCGTCAACGCCACGGTTAACTTCACCGGGAAGGCCACGGTCGACGGCGACTGCGGGATCGATGCGTGGGCCTGGAGTTTCGGCGACGGTGCAACCGGCAGCGGCCAGGACGTCACCCACAACTACTCGTCTGAAGGCACCTACACGGTCAGGCTGAACGTGACTCTCGATGACGGCACGGTGTGCAAGGCATCCGGGAACGTCACGGTTACACCGCCTCCCTCGGAGAACTGCTCCTGCACGGCGGACTTCACCTGGAGCCCGGAGAACCCTGTCGCCAACGAGACGGTCGACTTCACCGACCGGACATCGGTTGCCGGGGACTGCGCCATCCAGGCATGGGCGTGGGACTTCGGCGACGGGGCGACCGGTGAAGGCGGAACCGCGAGCCACACCTACGCCACGGCAGGAACCTACACAGTCAGGCTGAACGTGACCCTCGACGATGGCACGGCGTGCAACACCTCGAGTGACATCACCGTCTCGCCGCCGCCGGAGGAGAACTGCTCCTGCACGGCAAGCATCGCGAAAGACCGCGACCAGATCGAACCGGAGCAGCCGGTTGCCTTTACGGGTTCGGCTGCGGTCGACGGGGACTGTTCGGTGACCGGCTGGGCGTGGGACTTCGGCGACGGAGCGACCGGTGAAGGCGAGACCGCGAGCCACGCCTACGCCGCGGCGGGAACCTACACGGTTACGCTGGTCGCAACCCTCGACGACGGCAACACCTGCCGGGCAACGACGGACGTGACGGTGACCGCTCCGCCGGAGCCCTGCTCCTGCTCGGCAAGCATCACGACAAGCGGGAACTCGTTCCACGGCGAGGCTGATATCCAGAGCGACTGCTCCGTGACCTCCTGGTCATGGGACTTCGGTGACGGAGCGACCGGCAGCGGCCAGGACGTCACCCACGACTACACGGCGGAAGGGACCTATACGGTCACGCTGACCGTGACGCTCGATGACGGGAACACCTGCCAGGCGACAACTCAGGCCTTCGTAGTCTTCTGACGCGTCGGAGAAAAGAGGCGGGGAAGTGAAATCCCCGCCCTCTCTTCTTGATACGGAGGAGGAGGCCACGCCCCGGCGACCGTAGTCCTGGAGGTCTCTTCTTCGAGGTTGTCGGCGCGAACCTCGTCCCGGCTCAAGATGGCAAGGGCGATGACAGCGAGCGAGAGCACAAAGACTGCGGCGAAGACAAGGTCGAACCCTGTGGCAAGCACGTCTCTCCTGATCTCCGCCAGGGACGACATCGTGACGCGGCGGTGAGACGCGACCGTGAGCATCGCCTGGACGAAAAGCATGCCGATGAAGGAGAGGCCGAGGGTGATCGGGCCGGTGGCCCCACGGGATGAGACTCGAGACCATGAGCAGGGTATACTGCTGCCGCGAGGCGTTGCCGGCCGACTGATGATACAGGATGTGCTTGCTGTTTAATACATTTTGGAAAGAGTCTGACGGAAACACCCCGATTCACAAACCGGAATCCCGATCCCGGTTTGCCGGTTTGAGCGTGAACCTGAATGCCGCCCCTTCCTCCGGGCGGCCGGGTACGCGGTCATCGATCCAGATTTGCCCACCGTAGCGCTCGATGAGCGTTCTGCAGATGAAGAGCCCGAGACCGTCGCCCCTCCCCCGGGCTTTCCCCCGCTCGAACCGGTGGAAGAGTTTTTCCTTCATGTCGTCGGGCACGCCGGGCCCGTTGTCCTCGACCGTCACCAGCACCTCGCCGTCCCGCTCCTCCGCCCGGACGACGATCTCCACGCCCGAGCCGCCGAACTTGACGCTGTTGCCGATGAGATTCATGAAGACCGTGGAGAGAAGGTTGTCCGCCAGAACATCGAGCGACGGAACCTCCCGGCGTATCGATGCGCCGCGGAAGTTTCCGGCCTCCTCACCGACGACCATGCTGAGGTCGACCGGCGCAAACCCGGTCGAACGGGTGTGAATGCGCCTGATCGTCGAGACGTTCATGAGGATCTCGGTGCTCCGTGCGATGCTGTCGTGAAGTTTTTGCGCGTAGGCCTTCTCGGCCCCCTCGAGCAGATCGAGCATGAGGCCGGCGTAGATACCGGAGACGTTGTTCGC
This sequence comes from Methanoculleus chikugoensis, assembly GCF_019669965.1. NCBI lineage: Archaea > Methanobacteriati > Methanobacteriota > Methanomicrobia > Methanomicrobiales > Methanomicrobiaceae > Methanoculleus > Methanoculleus chikugoensis. Next base: position 1,031,211 of record NZ_AP019781.1, read on the forward strand.
ATTCCTGATGTCGTGTGTCATGATGTCAAGGTAGAGGTTCGCTTCCCGGTGCGCCTCCTCGAGACTGGCGATCAGCCGGTTCCGCTCCTCCTCGGCGTGTTTTCGGTCGGTGATATCGCGTGCATTGACGATGAACCCCCGGGCGCTCCCCTCCCGGAGCAGGCTCGCACCGGTAACTTCGAGGTATATCCACCGCCCTGCGGAGTCCCTGACCCTGACCTCGAAGGTGATTATCGCTGATGGCTGAACCATTCTGGTTCTCATCGCCTCCAGCACTGTAGGCATATCATCAGGATGCGTAAGGTCGAGTGCATTCATTCCTATGAGATCTTCGGGGTCGTAATTTCCAATCCGCTTCACTGAGGGGCTCGCATAGGTGATACACCCATTTATATCGAGAAGGAGGATGATATCGGACGCGTTCTCGATGAGAGAGCGGAAGTGCTCCTCGCTCTCCTGCAGAGCCCGGTTGAGAAGCGCCAGCTCTTCGGTCTTCTCCTGCAACTGCTCGGCGGTGCACTGCAGTTCTTCGTTCTGGACCTCCATCTCTTCGGCCGACTGCTGCAACTGTTCCAGAAGCCTCTGCTTCTGTGCTTCTGCCTGCTTCAGTTCCGTAATCTCCGTTCCGACGGCGATGACTCCGGTGCTCTCTCCCTGTATATTCCGGAGAGGCGTCTTCGTCGAGTAGTAGATCCGGTCGCCGACCCCTTCCTCGAAGGTCTCGATGTTCCCGGTCTCCATAACGCGCTGTCCGTGGGCTACGATGGGCCCTCCGACCTCCGGCCCGAGGAGTTCGGCCTTCGATTTCCCGAGCACTTCGGACTGCGTTCTGCCGATTATCCGGAGCACGGCAGGGTTGCACATCACGAGACGGCTCCGGCGATCGGTGACGTAGATGGGTGCCGGCGTATTCTCGCAGATGGCGCTGAGGATGGCGTTGGCCTTCGCGAGCTCGTCCGTACGTTCGACTACGCGCTCCTCAAGCGTCTCGTTCAGCCTTCGCAGCGCCTCCTCGGCACGCTTGCGTTTGGTGATGTCGATCCCGACCTCCAGGATGCGGAGGGAGCCGTCCGCGTCGGTGAAGGGGAAGTCGGAGATATCGTAATCGTGACCGTCAGGGCCGGTCCACTCCCAGTGGTGGGGCGCTCCCGTCTTCATGACGTTGTACGACTCGCAGTTTTCGCAGGGCTCCGATCGCGAGAAGAGGTACTCGTAGCAGCGCCGGTCACCGCATTCACCGAACCGCTCCCGGAAGAAGCGGTTGGCGAAGGGTACGCGATAGTCCGGCGAGAGGAGTATCACGTATACCGGCAGCATCTCGAGGACGTCGTAGAGCCGTTTGTGCTCGGCCTTCGCCGCCTCTTCGGCCCGGATGCGTTCGGCGATCTCGGCCTGCAACGCTTTGTTCGCCTCCCGGAGTTCGAGGGTGCGGTCCCGCACACGCATCTCGAGTTCGTCGTGCGCTCTCTGCAGCGCCTCCTCGGCCTGTTTGCGCTCGGTGATGTCCTGGCCCTGCGCGATGACCGAGGAGACCGTCTTCTGGTCGTTCTCGTATACGGCGGCGGAGTTCCAGAGGACCGTCCTGATCCTGCCGTCCGCCGTGAGTATGGGGATCTCGACGGTCTCCCATCGCTCCCCTGCCGTCGTCTTCCGAATGAGATCCATCAGTTCTTCCCGCCGGGTTTCGGGAAAGAGGATCTCCGGCGACCGACCGATGACCTCGCTCGCGGTCCGCCCCGTCAGCCGTTCGAAGGCATTGTTGAACCGCGTTATCCTGAGACTCGCATCCCAGACGATGATGGGGGCGTTGGCGTATGTTATCAGGTTCTCCAGATATTGGGTTGTTTCAGATCCTTTCTCGGGTGATTCGTGATCGTGTATCAAAATTCGATCCTCCTTCATAAGACACGCTGTCGAGCGAACCGGGAGCGTGGGGAGGTTATCACCGGCAGCCCGGAGCGGTTTACTCTGGTAACGTCTCAGATCTTCTGTAATTTGCCTGAGCCCTGTCTCCTTGTCTGATCATTCCTTCTCCATCGTCAAATACCTTCTGCCGGTGACCCACTCCTCGTTGATGTCCATCAGGATAGATCCGACCAGCCGGAGAAGGGATTCCTCGTTCGGGAACACGCCTACAACCTTGGTTCTCCGTTTCAGTTCCCTATTGACCCGCTCCACCATGTTCGTCGTTCTGAGCCGTTTCCCGTGCGGTTTTGGGAATGCCGTGTAACTCATAAGCCCGGGGAGGAATCGTTCGATGGTGTTGGCTGCTTTCCGGTACCCCCTGGCATTCAGGTCATCAGCGAGATCTTGAAGCCTTTGTTCACTTCCATAGGCCTCCTTCAGGCCTTCTACAACCTCTTTCTGGTGTTTCCGAGGAATATTCCTCAAGACAGCTCGGGTACAATGAACCTGACACATCTGCCAGGATGCACCGAGGAAGGCGGCTTCAGCCGCCTTCTGGATGCCGGTATGCCCATCCGAGACGACCAGTTGAACCCCGGTGAGTCCCCGTTCGTTGAGCTCCTCGAACATTCCTGACCAGAATTCTTCGTTCTCACAATCCGTGATTCTTGCGCCCAGGATCTCCCGGTAGCCGTCATCCCGGACGCCGGCGACCACCAGGACCGCTTTGGTGACGTATCGTGCTCCGTCCCGGATTTTGTAGTAGGAGGCATCCACGAAGAGGTATGGGATAGCCTGTTCGATCGGCCGCAGGAAGAATGCCTGCACCTGGTCGTCGAGGTTCTTGGCCATCCGGGAGACCGAAGCCGGGGAGAGCTGGTCGATCCCCAGATGACTGACGATCTCCTGGATCTTTCTCGTCGAAACTCCCTGGAGGTAGGATTCGACAATTGCGTTCACCAGAGCTTTCTCCACCCGGGCATAGCGCCCGAAGACCTGTGTCTCGAACGGGAACTCCCGGAACTGCGGTTTCCGGAGGATCGTCTCCCCGTATCGGGTCTTGAGGGATCGGTCCTTGTAACCGTTTCGATGCGCTTTCCGCGCATCGGTGCGTTCGTACTGGGCGGCTCCTGCCTGCTGGAGGGCCTCTGCGAGCATCACCTGGTTGAGGAACCAGGTGATGAGCGTCTTCATGCCGTTCTCCTGATCGGAAAGATAATCTTCGATTAACGCTAAGGGATCCATGGCCCTGTTTCTCCTTTGTCCAAATCTAGGTTGGATCCAGGGCCAATTCAATTTTACAGAACTTTCGTTACGCTACCTTTACTCTCTCGAGCGCTCCCGGTGCCGGCCTTATTGTGGGCTGATCCGGCGACGTTCCGGGTAGAACGCTTGAATGGAATTGGACCCCTATCCGTGAACCGGTTTTAGGATACCTCTGCAATTAACCTTTGGCATTTGGTACCTGCAAAGGCACAAGAAGGCCGGACTATACTCCTTTTTGTCTCCTGACGCCCTTCATTCGGTTCGTGCCTCCATAAACCGCCGGCAGGAACCGTCAGGCCGAGAGCAGGCGCCGGGAGGGTGGTGCGTGAATAACATTCAGTCTAGGTGGGCATTTTTCCCGAAAGTGGCGTCGAATACGACAATAAATTCGCTATGTTTTTCTACCCGGGTCGCCTTTTTTCCTTCATGCGAATACGTATCGGTACGACTCATTTTCTTCAAAATTGCCTCTGTCTCTTCGCCGTGCTTCTTCTGGTTTCAAATGCAGCGGCATGCACCGTCTTTGCGATAACCCCCGGCGCATCCGAAGACGGGTCGATGTACGTCGGGCATACGAACGACGGTGTCGGGAAAGACTGGAGGAACATCGACGACATCAGCATACTCTACGTTCCAGCGGCCGACCATGCTCCCGGAGAGAAGAGGCCGGTCTTCTTCGATCCCGACAGCGGTTCGGATGCGGCGGGAGGCGCGAGCGCCGGTGATTCGCGCCTGGTTCTCGGGCATATCGACCAGGTGCCGCACACCTACGCCTATTACACCGGCTCGTACGGCATGATGAACGAACACCAGCTCCTCTCCGCCGAGTGTACCGACTACGCGAAAGCCGAGTTCGATGCAGCCGAAGGAAAGCGGATCTTCTACTCCTCGGAGCTCTCGAACGTGGCGCTCGAGCGGTGCACGAAAGCGCGGGAGGCGGTCGAGCTGGTCGGCGGTCTGATCGACACCTACGGCTACTATGGAACCGGCGAGACGCTCGTCTTCGCCGACCCACAGGAGGCATGGGTCATCGAGATCTGCTCGAGCCTCGATGAGGCGGACGGCGGGGGTCTCTGGGTTGCAGAGAAGATCCCCGACGGAGAGGTCTTCGTCGCGGCAAACGAGTTCAGGATCCGCGAGGTCGTTCCCGGGAACCCCGACCAGATCTACTCGAAGGATCTCTTCACTAAACTCGACGAGGGCGGCGTGTGGTCGCCTGCGGACGGCCCCCTCGACTGGCTCGAGGCCGTCAGCTACGGCGAGTATGCGCATCCCTATTACTCGCTGATGCGGGTCTGGCGTATCCAGGACCGGCTTGCCCCGTCGCTCAACCTGAGCCCGTACGTCGAGAACTCGTACACGAAGGCGTACCCGTTCACCATCGCGCCCGACGAGAAGGTCAACCTGACCGGAGCGTTCTCGCTCTTCCGGGATCACTACGAGGGAACCGAATTCGACCTATCGAGCGGTGGGACCGCAGGGCCGTTCGGGAACCCATACCGCTACCTGGGGCCCGCCGACGCCCACACCAATTTCCAGAACGGATCGTACATGGAGGTCCGTCCCGGGGCGAATCCGCGGCCGATCTCGGAGATCTTCTGCAGTTACAGTTACGTCGCTCAAGCACGCTCGTCCCTCCCCGACCCGGTGGGAGGCGTGCTCTGGTTCGGTCCGGCGGTCGCGTACGAGACGGTCTATGCGCCGATCTACGCGGGCTCGACGAACGTATCAGCCGCGTACGCAGCTGGCGACCGGTCGACATATGATAGCAGTACCGCCTACTGGACGTTCGACTTTGTGACGAACTGGGCCATGCTTCGCTACGACGCGATGATCGACGAAATCAACGAAAAACAGGGCGAACTCGAGGCCGAGTCGATCGTCCTCGTGCAGGAGACCGACAGAAAGGCGGCCGACCTCATCGCCGCCGGCGACGATGAAGGGGCGCTACGTCTCCTCACGGACTTCACCGTCACGCGGGGCGACGAGATCATCGAGGAATGGCACGATCTGTCGGGCACGCTGATCGTCACGTACTCGAACGGCCTCATAACCGACCCGACGACGGAGGCGGTCGAGGAGCCCGGGTACCCGGCATGGTGGCTGAACGAGACCGGGTACCAGTACGGGCCGCGGATCTACGAACTGGATGAGCTCCGCGCGACCGGCGGGCTGAACTACACCGAGAGCAGCGTCTGGGTCCCGAAGAACGCAACGTTTGCGGATATCCGGGAACTCATCTGACCACTTTTTTTGCCGAACGGGCGTCACCGTTATATGACGCGAGCAGGATTGGGGTGCACCCTGGAACGGGGGGAAACCTATGAGATATGTGTTCCTGCTTGCAGCGGTCGTATCCCTGCTCCTTCTCGTCGGCGGTGTGGGCGCCGCCGACATCGGGACTGCTGGGATGCGGAACGGAACGACGGTGAAGATCCAGAGCGGGGACCGGAGTTATCCGGCTTACATCACGACGCCCGAGGACGGCGGCCCGTATCCGGCTGTGGTGCTGCTCCACTCCTTCAACGGCCTGGAGCCCGGCTATCAGGTCATGGCCGACCGCCTGGCGACGGAGGGGTTCGTCGTCATCGTCCCCGAGTGGCAGACCTTCGGGGAGGCGCCGGAGGACAACGTGACGGAGGCGCTGGTCCGGGATACGGTCGCGTATCTCGCGACCCGGCCGGAAGTGAATGAGAGCAGCATCGGCCTGACGGGATTCTGCGCCGGCGGGCGCTACACGATGCTCTTCCTGCCCCGGATCGAGGAGTTCAGTGCGGGTGTCGCCTGGTACGGCTTCCCCTACTCCGGCGGGCAGGCGAACGGGACTCCCCCGGCGGAGTTCATCGAGAACATCACCGACCCGATGCTGATCATCCACGGCACGGCGGACGAGGCGAGCCCGGTGGCCGACATCTACCGTTACGCGACCGAGCTCGATGCGGCCGGGAAGTACTTCGAGCTCAAGGTCTACCAGGGCGAACCGCACGGGTTCATGATCGGCGAGGGCGGGCAGCTCGCGGAGACGCCCGTCGCGGAGAGCGCATATCAGGAGATGGTGGGGTTCTTTAACCAGCGACTGGTGGGCGCGTAAGCGCCCAGCAGGAGCTGGAGAAAATGCGCAGCATTTTCGACCGGACGCTCGGGTGATTCTCGCCACCCAAATTTTAAGGCGAATGCAGTTTGCTGCTCCGGTCTATCTTCTTCATCACCTTCTCCCACGAGTCTGTGATGAGGAAACTCTCCTCCATGAAGCCGACCACCTTCTCAAACATCTTCATGGGAAAGGCCATCGTCAGGATGTCCAGCGGGACGCAGGGCCGTGCCGAGGGGTCGAACAGCCCGAGCACCGCTCGTGGGTTCTCGCTCTGCTGTTCGAGCCACGGATAGTAGAAGATCGAGCTGCACCCGGCGCCGAAGGGGCAGACGGCCCCGTTTGGGTCTGAGCGGTCGAAGTTTGCAAGCGTGAAGAGGCCGGAGAGCACCTCGGGCCGCGCGAAGAAGACGACGGCGTCCGGGTTGTCCGCGTCCGTGAGGTTGTCCCAGCGCTTGAAGACGATCTCCTTACCTTTCGTCGGTATCCGGGCGGTCCCCCGGTCGAGTTCGTCGACGATCTCCGGCGTCTGCTTGTAGCGCTCCCCCTCCATCTCGCCGGGTTTCCCGGTGGAGAGGAAGTAGCGGAAGTCGGGGAACCGCTCGGCGTCGTAGCCGAGGTAGAACCTCCCCCCGCGGCACCCGATCGACTCTTCGGAGAAGGCGAGGCTTCTGCCGTTCCGTACCTTCGTAAGGTCGCAGACGAAGCACCTCCAGCCCTTCGGGGCGGAGGCCTCCTCCACCCCGTCGGTCACACCCCCGACCTCGAAGGCGATCGGGAGGTCCGTCCCCGGGAAGTAGTTCTCGTGGAGTCGCGTGTAGGCGTCGCGCAGTGCTGTGTCCATATGGCCCTGTTCCGGGGCGGTGGGGATTAATATTCTGATCCGTGCCGCTTCAGGATTTCCTCAGCGTGTTCCAGCGCATGAGCCTGAGGGCGTATTCCGTCACGCTCCCGATGATCCGGGCGCCGACGGTCTCATACTCCCTCGCAACCTCCGCGAGGTGCTCCGGGATGGGGAGATGCTGCGGGCATACCTTCACGCATCTGCCGCAGTTTTTGCACAACGACGCATACGCCGGTTCCGCTCCGTCCATCTTCCCTCCGATACGGAATTGATACATCACCTTCGACGGGAGCGTTCCCCCGCCGGTATTGTAGGCCTCGAAACATCCGGGGATGTTCACGCCCGCCGGACAGGGCATGCAGTACCGGCACCCGGTGCAGCCCACCCGGTTCAGGCTGCGGTAAGCCTCTGCCGCCCGGCCGACGATCTCAAGTTCCTTCTCGGTGAGAGAGTTCGGGCGGGCTTCGCCAGCGATCCGGATGTTCTCCTCGATATGCTGCTCGTCGTTCATCCCCGAGAGGACCACCGTGACCTCGGGGTGGTTCCAGACCCACCGGAGCCCCCATTCGGCCGGAGTCCTCTTCACGTCGGCCTCGTCCCAGACGGCCCGCACCTGCGCCGGCGGGTCCCTCGCGAGGTAGCCGCCCCGGAGCGGCTCCATGATGACGACGCCGAGCCCCTTTGAAGCCGCATACATGAGCCCCTCGGTCCCCGCCTGGTTCGTCTCGTCGAGGTAGTTATACTGGATCTGGCAGAAGTCCCAGTCGTAGCCGTCGACGATCTCCTTGAAGGCCTCGACGCCGCAGTGGGACGAGAAACCCGCGTTCACAATGCGGCCGTTCGCCTTTGCCGCATCGAGGAACCCGGCGACCCCGAGGTCGTTCATCTTCCTCCAGCCTTCGCAGCTCGTGAGGCTGTGGATCAGGTAGTAATCGATATGGTCCGTCTTTAAGGTCCTGAGCTGGAGATCGAGCATCCTGTCCATATCCTCGCGGGATTTAATGAGCATATGCGGCAGTTTCGTCGCCAGTTTGACCTTTTCCCGGTAGCCGTCGGCGAGCGCCCGGCCGAGGAGTTGTTCGCTCCCCGGGTACATCAACGCGGTGTCGAGGTAGTTCACCCCGTGGTCGACGGCGTACCGGATCTGCCGTATCGCCCGTTCTTCATCGATGCCCATACCCTTCGTCGGCAGCCTCATGCAGCCGAAGCCCAGTACCGAGAGTTCGTCGCCGGTCTTCTCCATCTTCCGATACAGCATGGTCAGTACCTCCTCTCCTCTCTCAAAGAACCGCTATCCGTCATTCTCCCGTCAACCCTCCTGCCGATCTCCTCCGCCATCCGGTTCTTGACGAGGTCATCCCGAAAAGATCCTGAACGTTCCACACTCCCTGATCGGAACACTCACCTCCGAGGTTTCTCCCCTCTGAACGATATCCCGGGCAAGGGGGGTGAAACGGCTTCCCATCGGGTATCGCCACTCGGTGGAGGGTCCGGGGAGGTGCGACCGGAGGGAGTTTGAGCACCGCAAGGTGCGAGCGGGTGTCCCCCTCCCGGCAAAGAGGTTTTGGGACAACTTCGATATCAAAGTAGGCGAAGTTGATGAGTTCCTCTTTCGTCGGGAAGTAGTGAAAGAGCGTCCCGTTTGAGATGCCGGCCTCGCGCGCGATGAGCGACGTCGGGGTGCCGTGAAATCCCCTCTCCGTGAAGAGCCGGACGGCAGTAGCGACGATGGCGGTCTTTTTTCTGTCCCTGTCCTCGGTCATACGGGCCTCGCGGGTGTGACCGGTCGTTCTGGAGTGACCACTCATTCCAACGATCTTCAGGGCATTATGGCTTTCTTTTCGTGCGGTTTCATACACGATTCGGATTGCCTCCATGAGCGGAGAGGGTAGGAGAGGTACACCGATCTCCCCGGGCACGTGGGCGGCCCTGCAGGAGAGTTAGCGGTGAAACAAATCGAAATGTATATATCGTCAACCTATGAATGTTGACGCATGCCTATCCCCTTAAACGACAGGCAGTTTGCGTTCTGGCGCCTCCGCCGCACCGGCCTCCCGAATGTCCAGATCGCGGACCGCTTCAAGATATCCCGCCAGGCGGTCTCGAAGGCGCTGCTTGCCATGGACCGGAAGGTCGAGGAGACGCTTCTTTCGATGGCGCAGGCGAACCAGATCGAGATCGAGCGCCTGAACGCAGAGATTGGCGTCCTCTTCGGCCGCTCCGTCCCGTTTGACGCCGCAGCCATCGTCTTCGTATCGGCGGACCACGGGGTGCAGGTCTGGTACGAGCACGAGGGCGACTGCGGCGCGTGCCAGCGATACACCCGGTGCATCGAGCTCCTCTGGGGCTACGCGGACGAACTGGGGATTACGCTTGAAAAGACCGACGATCCGACCCGCATGGCCGACGAACTCTTTGCGAAACTCCGGGAGATGGTGTGATGCCGCTCATGGAGACGATGCGGGAGTACCTCGGATGGTGTCCCGCGGAGGGGCAGGCGCACCGGCAGATGCAGCCGGGGTCCGGCATGCGCGGGGACACTCCACATGACGGCCGGCGACGGGTCGGCGGTATAAACATGGAGATCGATTCAATCGCCAAAGAGGAACTCTGGCGCTCAACTGCAGTCTTCTGGATCTTGGTCATCATCACTGCTTTCGTCATCACAGCCGGCTATCTCCCAATACCGGCATTTCTGTTGTTTCCCCTGCCACTGGCGATCACTGCAGTAGTCTTCTGCATCGTGGTGTGGTACAGGCGAAAAGAGCATTTGACCGATCCCAATCCTGTGAGTATCCTCCACCACGCTCTCGGGTTAAGAAACAGAGAGAAGAAAACGAAGCGGAGAGGAGCTGCCATCGAGAAAGCGTTCGATGCCGCCCTTCTCGCTATAATCTTCCTAATCTACCTCTACGCATCCCTTGCGTACTCTATCAGCCAGATCTACTGGCTTCCCGTCCTTATCGTCATCAGCCTGTTCCTGGCCCGCATTGTCTTCACCGACGGTGAGGTTCAACGCGTCACCGTTGCGCGGTCATTTGTCTTCTACCTCATAGTAGCCATGGTTTTTCTTCTGCGCTACCTAGCATTGGGGTATCCCATTATCCCCCTCCTCCAGGCATTCGTGCTTATTGGTATCGTTTCTTTTCCCATACTCTACATCTGGGAACGGCGACGCGCACCGGAGGGAACAGATTGATGATAACTCGTGGAGCGATGGATCTGGTCTGCACACCCGTCCGGGAGATATTCGGGGTGGAGATCAGCAGTGAACCCACTTTGAGGGAAATGATAGCGGGCAGACAAAGAATCCTGGAGATGATGTTATGACTCTCATGGAGACGATACGGGCGTATCTTGGGTGGTGTCCCATGCAGGCGTCGATGCGGAGGGATCTAACGGTGCTGCCGGTTACGGCCGTAGCGGCGGGCGGGAAGGACTGTGTCCCCCGGACCGAATCTGGATGGTGGCACCGCTACCACAACCGGCTGCTCGTCGCGGCAGTGGCCTTCTCGGCGGCGGCAGCTACGGCCTTTCTCCTGATCGAGGACGCTCCGGAGTACCCGGAGGTCTGGATGGGCCTTGCCATTGGGGTGGGATTTACCCTCGGTTTCCTGGCCGGTCACCGGAGGCAGTATGCACAGGTTGTTGCCGGTGAGTTCATCGAGGCCAACATGACTAAAAGGCAGCGCATCGTCCGGCGTCTGAGCACGCCGGCGGCCGCCGTTATTCTCGCCGGCTTTATAGCGTATTTTGCCCTGGGCCGCACTTTCGGCCCGATTCTCGGGTTCATGTTGGGTCTGAGCCTTGCTGGCTGGGCCCAGTACGGCATCACGCTCCTCTGGGAGTGGCGGCACCGGACTACCCTGATCGCGGAGAAGGGGTCGATGTATGCCCTGGATGCGGTAGCGGAGGGTGAACCTGTATGCCTGTGAAGTTCTCCGAGACGATACGCCGGTGGATGGGCTGGTGCCCGAACGCGGCAGCTGCCGGCACCGTCCGGCGCCGGTATGCCGCGCCGGAGGGCGAGGTCGGTACGGCGGCGAGAGAGGGCAGCCAGAAGGTGGTGGAGGGTGCACTGGTGGATTACGGCCCGATCGGCACTCCGGCAATCTACCTCATTCTGCCTGTTGCTGGCGCTCTGCTCATCGGCTGCCTCGCTGTGACAGCCCCTGCAGGGCGCCTTATCCTGCTGGGTGTCATACTGGCTTTCTCCGGTGTGGAACTGTACAGTGTCATACGAAGAGCCCGCGTCGAGATCTCTTCGGAGGCGATCACCATCAGGCGGCCGCTCTTTCGTCCCATCGTCATCCCGAAAGATGCCGTCGTGAAGGCGGAGGTGGGAGAGAACAAACTCCCTGTCCCATCATGGCTCCTTGCGACGGCACTGGCGCCCCTTCTCGTATCGGCGGCCGCCGGTATATACTTTGGATGGGATAACCCGACCTCCATGCGGTTCATTTTCGGGCTTGGCGGCGCTATCTTCTTCCCCGTGATCATCTACCGCACCTACGTGCGGACACGGTACCCGCGAACCCTGACGATAACGACGCCGAAGAGGATCGCCGCAGTCTACACGGACGACCCCGAACGGATAGCCCAAACACTGGGGGTAGCCGGATGACGGTCGTTATGGAGTATATCCGGAAGAAGCTCGGCTGGTGCCCGAACGCCGACGCCGTCAGACCCGTCCGGCGCACGAGCGCGGAAGCGGGCTACGGGGATGCGTGGCAGAGAAAGAAGCCGGAGCCAGACCCCGGCCCGGAGCCGGCCGGCACCGCAGGCGGCGATCGGAGCGGCTACCAGGACAACATGCTGCTGATCCTCATTGCCCTGGCCTGGCTCCTCCCGGTCGTTTACGACCGTGAGTTCCTCCCGATCCTCATCCTCCTCTCCGCCGTCGCCGTGTATTACGACGCGCAGAGTGTCCGTGCCGGGGAGAAGTTCGAGAAGGAGACGCTTTTTGGCGATATCGTCACCTGGCAGCCGCTGACCTGGGGAGCGGCGACGCTTGTCGGGGGGATCATCATCATGGCGATCTATCTCTTCCACCGGAAAGAGATCTACCGCGCAAACGTCGGCGGGGAGGCATCCGCATGACGATGAAGTTCGCTGAAGCGATACGCCGGTGGATGGGCTGGTGCTCGAACGCCGCCGCCGGAGCCTGCCGGCGGCGGTACGCCGCGCTGGAGGGTGAGGTCGGGTTCGAAGCCGCTAAAGGCGGCAGCCGGGAGGTGGTGGAGGACGTGTTCGTGGAGTACACCAGTCCTCGCTTCTTTGTGCTGATGCCGTTCTCCGTCCTCACCTTCCTCTCCCTCTTCGTGATATCCGTTCTGATCCCCTCCCTGTGGCCCGCTCTCACCTTTACCTTCCTGGCCGTCTCCCTTCTGGCGTGGGCTGCATGGCGCATCTACTTCGATCCGTACCGGACCGCGATCGAGTTCTCCGGGAACTCCGTCACCATCCGGAGATCGCATACCGGGCCGCTTGTCTTCGGAAAGGACACGATCCGGTCGGTCGAGGTGAAACGACCCTACCTCTCTATACCCCGCTGGGTGTCCGCACTGCTCCTTGTACTCATGACTGCAGCGATATTCTTTGCCGGCGTAGGGAACTGGTTGATGCGCTACCCGGGCGACCCGGCCGCTGATCCCTATCTTGGCTTTCAGGTTCTCCTGGCGGTCGGCTGGATGGTGTTTATACTGGAGTCGCTCTATCGCGCCCTTCTCAGTCTGCGGTATCCCGGCCACGTCAGAGTGAGGCTCGAGCCCGCCGGTTTCCTCCATATCTACACGGACGACCCGGAGAGAGTTGCGGCGCTGCTTGGTTCCCCGTGATGACGGAGCATACCTTTTGAAGAGAACCGTCCAATATACAGAGCGATATCCGATGAGATCCCTGCATCGCAGACCCCACCCAACGGAGCAGGCGGCATGACCGATAGCACCGCCGACGCTCAACAGTCACCGCCGCTCGTCGAGTTCCGAAACGTCAGCGTCGTCCGGGACGGCCACAGACTCCTCGACCGGGTATCGCTCACGATCCGGGAGGGAGAGCATATCGCCATCCTCGGCCCGAACGGGGCCGGGAAGTCCTCGCTCATCCGGGCGATCACTCGCGAGTACTACCCCTCCTCGCCGGGCCCGGAGACTGTCTTCCGATTCCGGGGGCAGGATACGTGGGACGCCTTTGACCTCCGGTCGCACATCGGGCTTGTCTCCGGCGACCTCCAGCAGACCTTCGTCCGCAGGATATCCGGCCGCGAGGTCGTCCTCTCGGGGTTCTTCTCGAGCATCGGCCTCTTCCTCTCCCACGAGGTGACCCCTGGAATGGAGCAGAAGACCGACGAGATCCTCGAGTTTCTCGAGGTCGCCCACCTCGCCGACCGCCCGATGACGGAGATCTCCTCTGGCGAGGGTCGCAGGCTCCTGATCGGGCGGGCTCTTGTCCACAACCCCGGCACCCTTGTCCTCGACGAGCCCACGAACAGCCTCGATCTCCACGCGCTTCACACCTTCCGCAAAACCCTCCGAAAGATCGCACGGTCGGGCACCGGCATCATCCTCGTGACCCACAACCTCCACGACATCATCCCCGAGATCTCCCGGGTCGTCCTGATGCGGGACGGCGCCGTCCGGATGGACGGCCCAAAGGCGGAAGTCCTGACCGACGAGGCCATCGGCGACCTCTTCCGCGTCCCGGTTCGCGTCCGGGAGGAGGGCGGCTACTACTACGCAACGGGGTATTAACGGCCCCGGAGATGGCCGTTCGTGCCATACGATGGCCGATTGACCCCTCACGTTGCGGCATTCCCCGTCCACCGGTCCATCCAGTCGAGGCTGGTCGAGTGCCAGAAGATGTTGTTCCGCGGCTTTAACACCCAGTGGTTCTCATCGGGGATGTAGAGGAGCTGACCTGGGATGCCCTTCTTCTGGAGGGCGGTGAAGGCGGCAAGACTCTGCGTATCCGGCACCTGGTAGTCCTGTCTCCCCTGGATCACGAGCATGGGCGTCGTCCAGTTCTCGATATGATCTACCGGATTATGGCGGTTGTAGCCGTCCGGGTTGGACCGTGGGGTGCCGTTGAACTCCCACTCCGGTATCCCGGGGAGTTCCGGCTCGCCTTCCGGGAATTCAGGCTCTCGATCGGCCTCTTGGGGGCCGGGGGAACCCGGGCCTCTCCCGGCGGCCTATGGGGCTCGTGCGGCCCATACCCATATCTATTTAGGACAGGACGATTAGTTCTGGTTCAGAGGAGGAATGTATCTATGGTATCTAAATTGATGGACTACTTCAACAAACAACCGAGGCTCGGTGTGCTCAGCACCGCAAACAAAGAAGGAAAGATCGATGCGGCGGTCTTTGGGTCGCCGATGATGGTCGACGAGAAGACCGTCGTGATGGGGCTCGGGAATAACCGCACGTTTGCCTACCTGCAGGAGAATCCCAATGCCGTCTTCACGATCATGGAGCAGGGAGCGACGCTTGCGGACTGGAAGGGCCTCCGGGTCTACCTGAAAATGAAGAACTACGCGACCTCCGGAGAGACGCTGGAGACCTACCGGAGGCAGATCGCCGCGGCCGCGGGTGAGGATGCGGCGGCGATGATCCATGCCTCGGTGACGTTCGAGGTCGGCGAGGTGCGGCCCCTCATCGATATGGGCCAGGGCTGGGAGAAGTCCGTCTAACCCGGGAACCTGCACGGCCTACTCCCGTGACCTCCGGTAGAGGAAGACCCCCGCGACCTGGAAGACGATGATCGCCAGCACCAGGGCAACGGTATCGACGCCCGGGCCGAAGCGGGTCGTCCCGTCGAACGCAAACTGTATCAAGTCGTGAGCGTAGGTGAGAGGGGAGAGGAGCGCGATGCTCTGCCCCCATGCCGGCATGCTCGCGTAGGGGATGAAGACCCCGCTGATGAAGAGGAGGGGCAGGCGGACGAGGTTCAAGAGCGACATTACCTCGCCTACGTTCTCCGTGCGGTAGGCGGCAAAGAGTGTGCCCATCATCGAGAAGCAGAGGGAGGTGAACGCGAGCGCGACGAGAAGCGCCACGATGTGGATAATCTCAGCATGGAAGGCAACCAGGCCAACGCCAGTTGTGGCGACGCCGATCGCAGATGCGAATATTGCCCCGCTCAGGCTCGACCCTAGGACAATCGCCTGAACAGACACCGGAGCGGCGAGGAGGCGGTCGAAGGTCTTCGTCCTCCGCTCGATAGGGATGGAAACCGGCTCGATGGAGGAGGCGCTGAAGAGGAGGGTGATGGCGAGGAGACCCGGGAGCAGGGTTCCCGGGGGAGCGTTCCTCCCTATGGCGAAGGCGAGGAACATAACGAACGGAAAGAGCAGGCTGGATACCAGGATAGAAGGTTTGAGGTAATAGATCTTCATGTCCTTGCGTGCTATCGCCCACGCTGCACCGATGTCGCATGAGACCCGCTCAAACCACCCCGGCATCGGTTCCCCTCGCCTCCTTCTTCATGCCGACGGAGAGCCCGGTGAGGCGGATGAAGACCTCCTCCAGGCTCGGCCCGAGGGTGGTGACGCTGATTGGGCGCAGGTTTTGCTCTTTTGCAAACACGCAGAGGGAACCGAGGACGTCCGGGGGGTCCGCGGTGTAGAGCCGGAACTTGTCCCCCTCTTTCCTGACGTCGCTGACCTGCGGGAGCCTTTCAAGCGCCTCGAGGAGACCGGGCCTCGTGGCATCGAAGGAGATCTCGACCGACTGGAGACTCTCAAAGGTCTGCTTCAGCTTCTCCGGCGCGTCGATCGCCGCAATCGTCCCTCTATTGATAATGGCGACCCGGTCGCAGGAGACGTTTGCCTCCTCGATGTCGTGGGTCGTCAGGAAGATGGTGACGTTCTTCTGGGCGAGGTCCTGGACGACGTCCCTGATGAGCCGCCGGCTCTGGACGTCAAGCCCGGACGTGGGTTCATCGAGGAAGAGGATCCTTGGACTGTTCACGAGCCCCATGGCAAGCGTCAGGCGGCGTTTCATCCCCTTCGAGAACCCTTCCGCGGGCTCGTGACGCCGCTCGTAGAGGCCGAAGGTCTCAAGGAGGTCCCGGGCCCTCCTCTCAATCTCAGCCTTCCTGAGGTGATAGAGCCGGCCGGTGAAGACGAGGTTATCCCGGGCGGAGAGTTCGTCGTAGACGTTTGACGTCTCGGAGACGACGCCCATCAGCCGTTTTGCGGCCAGGGTGTCGCGGACGATGTCGTGGCCGTGGATCAGGACACGGCCGCTTGTGATCCCGGTCATGCCGGTGAGCATCCTGATGGTGGTGGTCTTGCCCGCCCCGTTCGGGCCGAGGAACCCGAACGTCTCTCCTTCCCTCACCTTAAACCCGATTCCGTTCACGGCGACGTTGTCACCGAACCGTTTGGTGAGGTCGATCACTTCGATTGCATCCATGGGTATTCCGCTCACCCGCCCTATTCCGAGAGGAACGAAAATATCCGCAATAAGTTCTCGTCGAGGGGTTTCTTCTTCTGCCAGGTCTCTTCAAGCGAGGTGCATCGAAGGTCGCCGCCGATCTCTCCCACCATGCACCCGTTCCGGCCCTCAAGCAGCGCCTCGACGGCGGCGACACCGAGGAGGCTCCCGAGCACCCGGTCGCGCATCGTCGGCGGCCCGCCCCGCTGGAGGTGCCCGAGGACGACGACGCGGGGGTCGGCGTTGAGTTGCTTCCCGATCTCCCGGGCGATCTCAAAGGAGATACCCGGCGTCTTCCCCTCCGCCACCACCACGATTGCGCTCTTCTTCCCGGTGGTGAACCCCGCCCGTATGCGCTCGCTGATCCGGTCGATCGAGACCTCTTCTTCCGGGATGACCAGCTCCTCGGCGCCGCCGGCGATACCGCTCTCGAGTGCCAGGAACCCCGCCGTCCGCCCCATCACCTCGAGGAAGAAGAGGCGCTCGTGGGACCGGGCCGTGTCGCGGATGCGGTCGATCGCCTCGACCGCGCAGTTCGCCGCCGTGTCGAACCCGACACAGTAGTCGGTCCCGTAGACGTCGTTGTCGATGCTCCCCGGCACCCCCACGAGCGCTGCAGTATCCGCGTCGGCGGCAAGCAGGCTTGCGCCGTGAAACGTCCCCTCCCCCCCGATCAGGACCACGCCGTCAAGCCCCATCCGCTCGATGGCTGCCGCTGCCCGGAGCCTTCCCTCCCTCGTGTAGAAGTCGGGGTTCCGGGAGGTCTCAAGGATAGTGCCGCCCAGGTGGATGGTGTTCCGGATCGCCGCCCGGTCGAGCGACACCGCGTCGGCGGCGATGAGCCCGGTGTATCCCCGGCGTATCCCGGCGACAGCGAGGTCGTTCGCGAGCGCGGTCCGCACCGCCGCCCGGATACAGGCGTTCATACCCGGAGCGTCGCCGCCGCTTGTCAGGATACCGATCCGCTTCATGGCTCCTCCGCATCTTCGAGCACTTCCACGCCCGGAAGCGGCTTTCCCGCAAGCATAGTGAGCGCGGCCCCGCCGCCCGTCGAGACATGGGTCATCTCGTCGGCAAGTCCGAACCGCTGCACCGCATCCGTGGTCGAACCGCCGCCGATGACCGTGGTGCCGCGGAGGTTGGCGAGGGCCGCGGCGACCCGGCGGGTCCCCTCCGCAAACTCCGGGATCTCGAAGACCCCCATCGGGCCGTTCCAGACAACGGTTCGGGTACGCCCGAGTTCCCGGGAGAACTCGTCGGCAGCCTCAGGCCCGATATCGGCGATGATCCGGCCGTCCGGGATCTCCGTCGCGGGCACAACCCGGGTCGAAGCGCCCTCCTCCAGTCTCTCCGCGACGACGACGTCCCGGGGGAGGATGAGGCGGACGCCGCGTCTTTCTGCATTCTCCCCGACCCTTCTGACGTCGTCCAGGCGGTCGGTCTCGACGTGCGACGCACCGGTCGGGTAGCCCCGGCTCGCAAGGAACGTCGCCGCCATGCCCCCTCCGATGAGAAGGAGGTCCACCCGGGAGACGATGTTCTCGAGGACTTCCAGTTTGTCGCTCACCTTGGCGCCGCCGATAACGGCGGCAAACGGCCTCTCAGGGTTCTGCAGGATGCGCGTAAACGCGTCGACTTCCCTCTCCAGAAGGAGCCCGGCCACCGCCGGCAGGTGCTGCGGGACACCCACGACCGATGCGTGGGCCCGGTGCGAGGCGCCGAAGGCGTCGTTGACGTAGACCTCGGCAAGATCGGCGAGCTTCTCCGCAAAGGAGGGATTGTCAGCCCGCTCTTCCGGGTGGAACCGGAGGTTCTCGAGGAGGACGATATCCCCGTCGCTCATCGCCGCGACCGCGCTCTCCACCTCCGGCCCGATGCAGTCCCGGAGCGCGGCGACCGGCCGGTCGAGCAGTTCGGAGAGTCGGTTCGCCACGAGGGCAAGGCGTAACCGCTCAACGATCTCGCCTTTCGGCCGGTCAAGGTGGGAGCAGAGGATTACCCGCGCTCCCCGTTCGCAGAGGTAGCGTATCGTCGGCAGGCTGGCCCGGATGCGGGTGTCGTCGGCGATTGCTCCTTCCTCATCGAGCGGCACGTTGAAGTCGGCACGGACGAGGACCCGTTTCCCCGTCACGTCGATGTCCCGGATGGTTTTCTTCCGTCTTGGTATTACCTTCTGCATACCGGCACACCCCCGGAACGGTGGAGAGCGGCCGGGCGGTTCCGCCTCCCGGTCCGGCTTCCGGCCGTTCCCCGCAGAAGCACGGTGTTTCACTGGATGCATGCGTTGGCATATATAGTGTTCGCCACGGCATCCCGGGCGTGGGATCTCCGGTTACCCGGGCTTTGAACCCTTGTGGGCACTCTCAATCGCCCTGTTGCTGTGAATCCCGGCGTTGATCCCGACAGGCACACCCGGATGATAAGATCTTCCTGTGCTTTCTTCTGCGCCAGGCGAACGACTGACCATGGTTCTCGCCCGCTTTCCGGTTGGGGATACCTGCCATACCGAAGCACTGTGAATACGAAGCACCGTGAATACTACCGGACAGTCGCAGGCCCGCGGCCGGCCTGCTCTTCCTGAAGGTTTACCGTGCCATTCCGGGAGAGCGAGGTCGGCAAGCTGCTGTTGCCGGAGGACACCGGCCTGAAACGTCTACGATCGGCGGGACGTCTTTTGTTCTGCCGACCGTCAGACTCCCTTCCGGGTAAGGCCATCTTATGGTTCGAGTACTCGCAAAGGAAAATACGACCTTGTTCCAAGCGGGATTCCATTCGATGAGCATCATTTAACAGTAAAACGGTTCTACCCAGCCTCGCGCCAGCAAAGGTTCCAGAGAGGTCTCTGGAGGGGCCACCATAAATTTATCGTCTGACCGGCGCTCAAGGGTCGCTCATGATGAGACCGGTTTATCTCGCCGTTACCATCGCGATATTCCTCCTCACATTGCCGGCCGGGGTGAGCGCAATAGATACCGCGTTGGCCGTATACGTCGGAGCCCATCCTGATGATATCGATATCGGGATGTCAGGTTCGCTCTACAAGTACGATCTTAACAGGCATCCGATTCTCTGGATCGTTGTGACGGATGGAGGAGCTGATCGGCGCGAATACGGCCTTGAATCGGATGCCGCAAGAGCATGGGTAAAGGATGATGGAACGGATTCTAAAAATTGGGTTGCTCCCAACGGCCAGGTATTTAATAGAGGCTTCTATTCGAACGATCTCTCTAGAAAGAGGTGCGGGCTTAACGGCTCTTACCAACATGTGTTCCTCGATAACTCAAGTATGATACAGGAGTTCGATTGGAGATCCCGGGTCGATGCCCGGGTCGGCTCCGG
Source organism: Methanoculleus chikugoensis (assembly GCF_019669965.1). Taxonomy (NCBI): domain Archaea; kingdom Methanobacteriati; phylum Methanobacteriota; class Methanomicrobia; order Methanomicrobiales; family Methanomicrobiaceae; genus Methanoculleus; species Methanoculleus chikugoensis. The sequence continues at coordinate 1,051,090 of NZ_AP019781.1, forward strand.
CGTAGTTGAAAAAGTTCAAATGAGTTATCCTGATCCCTCGAATTCATCACAATCATATCTATATCCGGATGGAGGTCTCCATAACGGCACGATGAAGAACGTATACAGTGAAAAACTCGCAGAGGGCCTTGCGGAAACAATCTATCAGACGATTATCTCCGGGAACTATAGTAAAGACATGATTCTTATACACTCACACGCGCCGGTTCACATTGCGAGAAACTCCCACGAGCATCCGGATCACGAGATGACCGGAAACGCCGTTCTCGCAGCTATCGATCTTTTGGTTGTTAATTACGGTATCAAATCAGTTGATGCAACCTGGTACACTATTTATAATCCCATCCGCCCGGGGCTGGGTTATGTTCAAACAAAAGAGAATATCGTGAATTATAAAAACAGCAAATCGAACTTGGTTAAAACTGACTGGGAGACGGCATACAATGTCCAGATAGGACGAAAATTCTACTGGATCGAGTATCCGAACGATCCCGGGGATTTCGAGTATGTTGTACGTGAGGATTACCCAGCAAAGCAAAGCCAGTGGAATTTGTTTACATCGCGGAACTATGTGTAATGTCCTCTGCTATATCCGGGATTGCAGGTTTCCTCTGTTCGGAGGACCCTGACCCTCGGTGTAGCAATGGGCAGTTCGTGTTTCCGGCTTTTCTCTCTTATGGTGGCCACTATGCGTACCGGGCCTGCCCATATCTATTGTTATGCTGATCGCAGCCTCAAATTCACACCGGGGAGACTGGCCCATGGTGTCTCACCCGGAGGGCCGGTATCGGCAAATATGGGGCCTGGTCCGGTATTTCCCGACGTCATGCCCGCCTTAACCCGGCGTGGCGGCCGGACAGCCCCATGTGAAACAGGTCTTCCCTGCGCAGTCGTCTCCGGGGCCTCCCCATCTGCCTCGGAATATTATCAGCACCCGTGGGCCCGGTTCTGCATACGGGCCCGCGGCCGGTTGGTCCTTGCTCTTCCGGCAGGCTCACCGTTCGGAGCGACGCTCCCAGTAGGGGGTATACCCGTAGTGGCTGTACATCCCGGTGAGCCACCCGCGTTCAGCGGTCGTCGGCCAGTTGTCCTTGTCGAAGCCCGGCGCGTTCTCCAGCCGCTCTCTGGGCATGTCAAGGACGAAGGTGTCGTCGGTCGCGTTGTACCGCAGGGCCTCCCAGGGGACGGCGAAGAGTTTGTCGCCGAGCCCCAGGATCCCCCCGAACGAGAGGGCGGCATAAGCGATGCAGCCTTCGCTCGTATCGATCACGACATCCTTGATCGTCCCGAGATCCTCACCCTGCGGGTTCCTGACCGAATAATCCGCAATATCCTTCCCCCGTATAATATTCCGTGCCTGCATCTCTGTGGCAGTTCCTCTCATCTGCATCACGTCTCCACGATCGTGGAACGTCCTGTCCCACGGTAAGAGGGTGAATACAGGCCGGATTATTTAATTCTTATTGAAATATATTGGTGGCTGGATGTGTGGTGCCACAGGAGCGTTCTCCCGTGCGTGCGCCCGGAAGACAGGATTGCCCGGAGCACGATCGAATGTGTCGCCCCTCCTTTCTCCTCCACTCTCCGCCCGCCCCTTTCTCGTAGACCTGCTCCACCGCCGCCCAGGCGACTTTGTGGGCAACCTCCTCCTGCGAGTTTTTTTTGGTTTCGCCGCCCCGAAGGGCCGGCGTACTGCTCCCGGGCGCTGTTGAACGCTTCACGGTAGATATCCCGGCCGTGCCCGGGAAGCGCCTCTCTCACCAGCAGCGGCAGGTCGTCACCTTAATCGCGTGCCCAGAGAGATTGGTAGGATACATGCCGTGCAGACGGAACCGCCGGGAACCCCGGTGAGCGCAGGCTGCACGGCTGGAACACAGCAGATATGAAGGTCTACTGGCGACAGATCCCCCTGGCGAACAACACCTTCGCCGCGCTTACCGCAGCGTGCGAGGTGCACGGATACGACCTCGGGGCGGCGGACGGGCCGCGTCCCGACGTCACCCTCTATAGCCTGAACTCCATCAACGAGCGCGTGTATCGCGACGAGATCGCGGAGGCCGGCTGCGTAACGATCGTCGGCGGCCCCCACGCCTCCGCCTGCTACCGCGAGGTGGCGGAGTACGCCGACTACGTCGTCGTCGGGGAGGGAGAGTACACCCTCCCGGCGCTTCTCTCCGCCATCGAGGAAGGACGAGATCCTCCTCCCGGGGTCGCCACCGCCGCGGGTTACACACCCGCCCGCCACACCGTCCTCCTCGACGGCTACCCGCCCTTCTCGCAGATCAAGGGGTTCGTCGAGATCACCCGGGGGTGCCCGTTCTCCTGCGGTTACTGCCAGACACCGCGCCTCTTCGGGCGGTGCATGCGCCACCGCTCCATCGACGAGATCGCCCGTTACGCCTCGCGCTACCGGGATATCCGGTTCGTCACCCCGAACGCGTTCGCCTACGGCTCCGACGGCGTCCACCTCCGTCTCGACAGGGTCGAACGTCTCCTCCGGAGCCTCAAAGGCCGGGTCTACTTCGGCACCTTCCCCGGCGAGGTGCGCCCGGAGTGCGTCTCGCGGCAGTCCGTCGAGCTCGTCCTCGACCACTGCGCCAACACCCGCCTGCACTTCGGGGCGCAGTCGGGGAGCGATCGTGTGCTGCGCCGCCTTCATCGGGGGCATACCGTCGAGGACGTCGTCCGTGCCTTCGACCTCTGCCGGGAGCACGGCCTCGTTCCGGTCGTCGATTTCATCCTCGGGCTGCCGTTCGAGAGCGACGACGATCAGCGCGCGACGCTCGACCTCGTGAAGATGGTCGCCCGGGGCGGGAAGGCGCACATCCACTACTTCATGCCGCTTCCCGGGACTCCCCTTCAGGATGCCCGCCCCCGTCCGCTCCTTCCTGAGACGGAGAAGGTTCTCGGGAAACTCGCGCTCGACGGCAGAATAACCGGCTCGTGGATGGATCATGAGATAAGGTTTTTTAGACGCACTTCTCATCTATAGAGCATGACGGATGTGCTACTCCTAGCAGATCTGCACGGTAACTACGGAAAGCTTGACGCTTTTCTCAGCTACGACTACGATGCAGTCATCATTGCAGGCGATATCACCAATTTCGGTCCACTTGAGCCTGTAGATTCGGTACTCTCCAACTTTGAGGTGCCGTGTTTCGCAATCCCCGGCAACTGCGATCCCCGCGAGATCATCGATGTGCTCGAACGCTCGGATGCGGTCTGCCTGCACAATTCGTGGATCGCACTCGGCAAGATCACGCTCGCGGGTCTTGGCGGTTCGAACAAGACCCCGTTCGACACGCCGTTCGAGCTGACGGAGGAAGAGATCGACAAAGACCTCACCCGGATCACCAATCACATGGATAAAAACATCCACAACGTCCTGCTCTGTCACGCCCCGCCATACGAGGCGCTGGACACCGTCGAGGATAACCACGTCGGCAGCCCGAGCATCCGCAAGCACCTGGCCCGGTTCGATCTGGTCTGCTGTGCTCACATTCACGAGGCACGGGGCGTCACCGAGGTCGACGGCGTCAAGGTCGTCAACCCCGGCCCCGCTTCAGAAGGCTACGGTGCTATCATCCGTTTCGGGAAGGAGCCCAAAGATATCCATATCGACCTTATTGCTGTTTAGATAACAGCATCTCCAGATACGAGGTGTAGATCGGTGGACCGCCTACACCCAATTCTTTTGCAATAGCCCCGATCCGGTCGGCGGCATCCTCTTTGTTCTCGTCTGTCAGGATCTCGATCTCGGCGAACGTCCCGAGCCCCTCGATGTCGTCGAGCGTGACCGTCACGTCCCCCATCTCGTAGAACTCCCGCACCTTCAAGACCATGGCGGCCCGCCGGAACCCGAGACGCGAGAGGATCCCTTCAAGCGTCTCTCCGTCGGCTACCGCGAGGTTGAACTCCTCGCGGGCCTTTGCACTCCCGACCCGGATCTTCGGGCCTTTGTAGGTCACGGTGACCCCGGTATCGTCGTACCTGACCCGTAACGCCTCGTCGGTCTCCCCGAAATCGCGGTGAGGAGCGTTGTAGTAGACATCGCGTTCCTGCTGCCTTCTTCCCATCCGTACCCCCTTCCGGTCGAGCCCGGCCCTAACGCTCTCCAGGTCTTTGACCGCAAATTTTGCTTCCACTTCGAGCATGCTCACCCTGCGTCAGATCGTCTCTCGGGAACGACGATAAACCCTCACCGCCCGGCCGTGAGCGGGCCGGAGGCTCTCTGCCGGATAAGGTCTCTCTGCCGTTTTGCGGCGGCGAGGAGCGCATCGTCTTCGAGATGCTCCGCGGAGATGATCGCCCGCTCCGTGAGCAGCAGGGCGGTGTCGTGGTCATCGCGATGATGGAACCGGAGCCCGATCTCCAGGTTCAGGTCGGCGGCTTTCCCGTACTCGTGCGCGTCAAAGAGGTGACCGGCAAGCGAGAGGAGGACGTGCAGCCTGTCGGGGAGGCGATGTATGGAGCGCTCGAAGCAGTCTGCAGCGCGGGCGTTGAGCGCAACCGTCGTCTCTTCAGAGAGGCAGTGCCTGCAGTGCTCCTGCAGGAGGGGGTGCGCGAAGGCATACTCGCCGTCCGGGAGCCTGCGGAACATGCTGCTCTCCAGCAGCCGGTCGGTTGCCGGCGCCACGCCCGCCTCCTGGAGATCGAGCATGCAGGCCATGACCGGCACGGGGAACGGGGGGTTTAAGACGCAGAGGTTCTCCATCCATGCCTTCATGGGTTCGGGGAGCGCGGCGAAGACAAGCCCCGCCGGATCGTCTGCCCCGGCGATGACGTCCGCGACGTTCTCCCGGGACGGTGAGAGCCCCCGGTTGCGCAGGGCGTTGAAGCAGGCCATAAGGCCAAACGGGTCGCCTGCTCTCTCTTCGAGGAGGCCGGCGGCCGCATCGTCGATGGAGAAGTGAAACCGCCTCTCCCCGAGTTCCCGGATCTCGGGTCGCTGCATCCCGGTGAGTTGCACTTCGTGGATACCGAGCTCCCGGATCTCCTCCTGCATCGTCGCGTATCCGGAACCGGCGCCATCCTCCGTCCGGCAGGTGAAGGCGAGGAGGATGCCGGGCGGGAGGTCGCGCACGACATCCCGGAGGAGGCGCCGGTCGTGGCTCGAGGCGAGGTGGACGTCGTCGAGGAGAACCGCCGCAACGTGGCCCGTCATGCTCATCTGTCTCCCGAGTTCCTTGAGCAGTTCCTCGAAGGCCTGGTATACACGGTCGTATCCGACCTCGGGTGTTCGGGCGAAGACGCCGACGATCTCCTCGCCGGCCTTCGGGAGCAGGCCGACCGGCTCCACCGGGGCGGCGTATTTCTCGAAGACGTCGTCGGCATACCGGAGAGCCTCGCTCATGCTCTCGGCATCAAGGAGGCTCCCGAACCTTGCGGATGCCGAGGATCGCCTAAGATCGTTCAACAACTCCCGGAACGCAGCGAAGATCATCCCCGGGAGGTCGAAGACCTCTGCCCTGAGGACAGGGGACTGTCGCCCGCCGGGGCGTTCCTGCACCTCGTATGCGAGCCGGTTCAGGAGCGAACTCTTTCCGATGCCCGGTGGACCGGAGATCATCACCGTCTGCCCGTGCTCTCCTGCCCGCGAGAGGATGGCCGAGAGTTGCTCGAGTTCCTCCCGTCTGCCGCAGAACTCTTCCGGAGGCGAGGGGGCGTACGAGACTCCGCCGACCTGCTGCTGTATCTCGTCCATGATCCCGCCGGGTGTTCCGGTAGACAGTATAAATACCATTCCATCCAAATAAAATGGAACAACAAGACGCAGGCATGCGGCGGGCCGGTGCGGAAGGCGTACCGCGACCGCAACGCATCCGCTATCCAAGGTGAATGGAATGGCACTTCAGGAAGGAGATTTTATCAGGCTCAGGTACACCGGCCGCGTCGGTGAGAATATTTTCGATACCACGGATGAGGAGAACGCAAAGGAAGAAGGGATCTACAACCCGCGGGCGGAGTACGGTCCTGTCACCGTCCGCCTGGGGAGCCACCACATCATCATCGGTCTTGAGGACGAGTTGGTCGGCAAAGAGGTCGGCGCCGAGGGCGAGGTCGACGTTCCGCCCGAGAAGGCGTTCGGGGCGCACGAGGATGAAGCCGTAAAGTCCGTCCCGGTCACGCAGTTCCGCGAGAAGCCCCAGAGGGGGATGCGGGTCGAGGTCGAAGGCCGCGAGGGCGTCGTCGTCGACGTCATCGGAAGGCGTGCGGTCGTCGACTTCAACCACCCGCTTGCCGGCAAGACCCTGAACTACTCCTACGCGATCCTCGAGAAGGTCGAGGAGCCGGTGGAGCAGATCAAGGGCCTCATCAAGCTCTTCTCGGGCAGAACCGACATCGGGATCACCATCGCCGACGGGACGGTCGAACTGGAACTCCCCCCCGCGATCACCTACGACCGCCGCTGGATGGTCTGGCGCGGTACCCTCGTTCGTGAGATCTTCGAGAACTACTCCGATATCAACGACGTCGTCATGAAGGAGACGATCTCCCGCCCGGAGAAGCCGGAGGCGGCGCCCGAGATCATCGAGACCGCCGAACCCGAAGAGACGAACGAGACTGAGGAGTAATTCTCCTCTGCTCTTGTGATTTTGCTTTTTTGAAGACTTTTTTTACGTTAGTGGATATCTTTGAGATGCTGTGGAGCGTGGGGTAGCCCTGGCTGGGCTTTTATGCTCCTGCTGTTGCGCATCCCCGGATACGGATTTCCGGTGGATATCGCCACGCACTGCCCCCGCCCCTAAGGGGCGGGGGAGGAGGCCGAAGGCCGGGCGGGGTGGGGGCACAGGTATAGCCTTCTGGGGTAGAGACAGGGGAGGGGGGATGCTCCCCTCCCCCTCAGGGCGATATTCCCACGGTCCAGTTCATTGGATTTTTTCCCCGACCGTCTCATATCTAAGGGCAGGCTACCCCGGACTCCGAAGTATTGCCGCCTTCGGATCATCGAGCGCAATGACCCCGCTGTGCTGCCTCTCCTGGCCCCGCTCCCCCGCCCGATTCCCACCAGATCAAGAACCTGCGTCACTCGCCCGTACCCTTCTTTAGGTACCGGGCCGAATGTATTCTGAATCAATGGCGACACTACAGGGAATGAGCGGGGTCGATCTTCGGGCGCTGGTAGCGGAGGCCGCCGATCGCCTCCCGCTCTGGGTCGGCAAGATCTACCAGTTCGACGCGAAGACCCTCGGCATCAGGCTGAACGGTGAAGACCGGGCGAAGTACTTTTTCCTCGTCGAGACGGGACGGCGCGCCCACTTTACCGCGGAGTTTCCTGTGCCTCCAAAGAACCCCCCGAGTTTTGCGATGCTGCTCCGGAAGCACCTCGAGGGCGGGAAGGTGCTCGGCATCCGGCAGCTCGGGCTCGAGCGCACGATAAGCCTCGATATCGGGAAGCGGGATACGACCTACCACCTCATCTTCGAACTCTTCGACGAGGGGAACGCCGTCCTCTGCGATGAAGCGTATACGATAATCAAGCCCCTCTGGCACCACCGGTTCAAGACCCGGGAGGTGGTCCCGGGTGCGGTCTACGCCTTCGAGGGATCCGACTGCTTGTCTCTCTCGCCGGAGGCGTTCCGGACGATGCTTGCAGAGTCCGACCGCGACATCGTCCGGACGCTCGCCGTCGGGTGCATGCTCGGCGGCGCGTATGCCGAAGAGGTCTGCTGGATGGCGGGCGTCGAGAAGAGCGCCGCCGCCGCCGAAGTGGACGCGACGGCCGTCTGGGAAGCGTTCGAACGGCTGATGGCCGATGTCGGGGAACGCCGTGAGCCGGTGATAACGCCGTCCGGGTGCTGGCCGGTGGTGCTTGCCGGGGAAGAGGTTCGCGAGCGGTTTGCGACCTTCAGCGAGGCGCTGGATGCCTTCTACCCGAAGACGGCTGGCGAGAAGCAGGGAGCCGCGGCCGAGAAGCCCCGCCTCTCCCAGGCGGAGGTGATCCGGCGGCGGCAGGCTGAGGCGATCAAGGGCTTCGAGAAGAAGATCGAGCGCTATGGGCGGATCGTGGAAGTGATCTACGAGAACTACACGGCCGTTACCGGGATCATAGCGACGCTCGATGAGGCGAGCAAAAACCGGTCGTGGCAGGAGATCGAGCAGATCCTGAAAGCGAACGGCGATAACCCTGCGGTAAAGATGGTCAGGGGCGTCCATCCTGCCGATGCGGCGGTCGATCTCGACCTATCGGGAGAGCGGGTTAAGGTATACGTCCACGAGACGATCGAGCAGAACCTCGGCCGCTACTACGACCAGATCAAGAAGTTCAAGAAGAAGAAGACGGGCGCGCTCGCGGCGATGGAGCGGACGGTTCCCGAGAAGCCCAGGGCGAAACGGAGCCTTGCTCTCCAGAAAAAGCGGTGGTATCACCGCTTCCGCTGGTTCACCACCAGCGACGGCGTCCTCGTCATCGGCGGCCGGGATGCTTCCCAGAACGAGGAACTCGTCAAGAAATACATGGAAGGCGGGGACCTCTTCGTCCACGCCGACGTCCACGGCGGGAGCGTCGTCATCGTGAAGGGCGCGACCGAGCACCTTGACGAGGCCGTGCGGTTCGCCGCCTCCTACTCCAACGCCTGGAAGGCCGGGCACTTCACGGCGGACGTCTACGCCGCCCAGCCTGACCAGGTGAGCAAGACGGCCGAGTCCGGCGAGTACGTGGCCCGGGGAGCCTTCATCGTCCGCGGCGAGCGGCAGTACTTCAGGAACGTGCCCCTGGGGATGGCGATCGGTCTTGCGACCGCTCCCGAGGTCGCCGTCATCGGCGGCCCGTCCGATGCCGTCACCGGGCGTACGAAAGTGTGGGTGGAACTCCGGCCCGGGCAGTTCGAACCAAACGATACCGCGAGGAAGGTCGTCCGGGCACTCAGGGAGAAACTCTCGGAGGACGAGTGGAAAGGGCTCAAGAACGCCCTGAACACCGAAGCGGTCGCCGCATTCGTCCCGCCGGGAGGCTCGGATATCGTGGAACCATGAAGGCCGAAGTCCGGGAGATGAAGAAGCAGTTCGGCGAGATACGTCTCTTCCCGGAGACGCTCGACGACCTCTGGCACCTCTCCCACCTGGTCGGGCCGGGGGATCTCGTCTTTGCGACGACCTTCCGGAGCGTGGAGGCGGCGACCGACAAACTCCGGCCGGAGAAGGTCGAGAAGCGGCCGGTGCGGCTCGGGATCCGGGTCGAGAAGGTGGAGTTCCACCAGCACACGAACCGTCTCCGGATCGCCGGCGTCATCGAGAGCGGGGTGGACGTCTCCGCGCACCACACCCTGAACGTCGAGGCCGGGTTCGAGATCTCGGTCGTCAAACGCTGGCGTGCCGTCGACTGCGAGCGGATCCGGCGTGCCGTCGATGCCTCCGCATACGGCGTGGTTCACGTCGTGAGCGTCGAGGAAGGGGAGGCGCAGGTCTACCGCCTGCGCCAGTTCGGCCCGGAATGGGTGACGACCGTCACGGCCGGGAGCAGCAAGGGTGCCGAGACCGGCACCCGGTCGACGCTCTTCGAGAAGACGCTTGAGACGGTCGCCGCGGTCACCGGCCCTCTCGTCGTCGCGGGCCCGGGGTTCGTGAAGGACGAGTTCGCGGAGTACGTGAAGGCCCGCGCCCCCGACCTCGCCGGGCGGATGGTCGCCGTCGAGACCCGGCGCATCGGGCGGGGCGCCGTGCAGGAGGTCATCGGGCAGGGGATCCTTGACCGGCTGCTCGGCGACCTCCACCTTGCACGGGAGGTCGCGCTGATGGACGAGGTCCTGCTCCGGATCGCGACCGAGGGCGCCGTCGCCTACGGTATCGACGAAGTCCGCAAAGCGGTTGTCTACGGTGCGGCGGAGACGGTGCTGGTCGCCGACACCCTGCTCCGCGACGATGAGGCTACGGGCGTCATCGAGCAGGCCGAGCGCGTCAACGCAACGGTCGTGGTGCTGAGCACCGAATTCGAGCCCGGGGAGCGCCTTGATGCCATCGGCGGTGCCGCGGCGATCCTGCGGTATAAGATCGAGTGAGAGGCGGCGCACCTCGCACCTGATGGTGCTCGAACTCCTTGAAACCCTTTGGGTTTCTTAAACTCCGTTCCTACGAAACGTCGCACTTCGCACCTGACGGTGCTCATGCTCCTGCCATTCTGGCAGTCGCACTTCGCACCTCCGGTGCTCGAACTCCTTTCCCTTCGGGAAAGTCGCACTTCGCGGCTTCGCGTCCTTCGCACCTTGCGGGGCTCATGCTCCGGATGTCCCATCCGTCGCACTTCGCGTGAGACTGTATAGCTATCTGCACCTGTTAACTTACGCGAAGCCGCGAAGAGCGATGGGCGCAACGCCCGGAGTTTGAGCACCGCAGGTGCGAAGAACGCGAAGTTCGGTAGATGGGTATATGACTCCCCTGCGCACTCTTCGAGTGCTCAAACTCCATTTCTTCAAAACGTTGTTCTTCGTGTGAGATCGTGGCGCTATCTCTGTATCGTCGTCTCATGTGACGTGCGTCGGACTGGAGTTCGACGAACATCGCAAGTGTGATGCGGTCTTTTCCACGTCACTGCACCTCATTACTATCACCTGCCTGCCGGGACTGTCGCCCCTGGAGCAGGAGGTACCTATCATTTATAACCGGAGAACGCCCTATAATGTAGTAATTCCGTCAATCCCGGGAAGTGGCCAGAAGTCGGTTTGCTCCCGCCGGGCCGCCGCCCCGAAGGGACTTCCCTTTCAGGAATGGCGCAACACTGGTGTCACGATGAGTGAGAATGCGGTAGCAGCAGAGTCTGAAAAGACACGGCCACGGACACGTGCCGAGAAACGGGCTGAGCACAGAAATCGGATAACACGGACGCTTGTAGCCTGCTTCATGGGCATCCTGGTCGGAGGACTCTCGTTCTACCTCTCCGGCACGCCCGACCCGGCGAGCGGCCTTCAGGAAAACGCCATCATCGGCATCCTCCTTCTCATGGCGGGCGTCGTCTTCCAGAAACACATCTTCATGCTCATCCGGATCGACCACATGGCACTGACCGGAAAGGACTGGTTCTACCAGAGTTTCATGACGTTCGCGCTCTGGTTCATGACCTGGACGATCCTCCTGACTACCACCGTTCTGTGATCACCCATGCGTATTGCTATCGTACACCGTGATCGGTGTCACCCCGTCAAGTGCGGCACCGAGTGCATCCTCTACTGCCCCCGTGTCCGAACCGGCGACGAAACCGTCGTCATCGGTGAAGACCAGAAGGCCGTCATATCCGAAGAACTCTGTGTCGGGTGCGGTATCTGTGTCAAGAAGTGCCCCTTCCAGGCGCTCGACATCGTCAACCTCCCCGAACAGCTCGACCAGCCGACCCACCGCTACGGCCAGAACGGCTTCGTCCTCTACGGCCTCCCGATCCCCGTCGAGGGGAAGGTCACGGGCATCCTCGGCCCGAACGGTATCGGGAAGAGCACGTCGGTGAAGATCCTCTCGGGCACGCTCGTCCCGAACCTGGGAAGAACCGATGCCGGGATATCCTGGAAAGAGGTTCTCGACCTCTACCAGGGAACCGAGCTCTTCGACTACCTCCAGCTGCTCTCCCAGAAGAACGTGAAGGTCGCGGTAAAACCGCAGTATATCGACCAGATCCCGAAGGTTTTCTCCGGTTCGGTACACGACCTCCTCGCGACTACCGACGAGCGCGGCAAACTCGACTACTACATCGACCGGCTGACGCTTAAGGCGGTCATCGACCGGCCGATAACGACCCTCTCCGGCGGCGAACTCCAGCGGGTGGCGCTCGCCGCCTGCCTTGCGCGTGACGCCGACTTTTACTTCTTCGACGAGATCACGCCCTATCTCGACGTCTACCAGCGGATGGCCGCCGCGAACCTGATCCGGGAACTCGCCCTGGAGCGGCCGGTCGTGATCGTCGAGCACGATCTTGCCATCCTTGACATGCTTGCCGATACTGTGCATATCGCCTACGGAGAACCGGCGGTCTTCGGCGTCATCACCCACCCGAAGGGCGTCCGGGTAGGGATCAACCAGTACCTGGAGGGCTTCCTCCCGGAGGAGAACGTCAGGTTCAGGACGTATGCGGTGACGTTCGATACCCGGGCCCACGCTGCCGACTCGGACCGGGAGGTGCTGTTCGAGTTCCCGGCGATGACGAAAGCGTTCGAGCAGTTCTCGCTCACCGTCGACGGCGGGGAGATCCGGAGCGGCGAGGTTCTCGGTGTCCTCGGGGCGAACGGTATCGGGAAGAGTACGTTCGCCCAGCTCCTCGCCGGGGTGCTCGAACCCGATACCGGGGCGATGGATACCCAGGTGCGGATCTCCTACAAGCCCCAGTACCTCAAAGGCGATACGGAGGCGACCGTCGAGGAGCTCCTCCGGCAGGCGACGACGAAGTTCGACACGTCATACTACCAGCACGAGATCCTGGAACCCCTCTCCCTTGCTCAGTTCCTCCAGGCGCCGGTGAATACCCTCTCCGGCGGCGAACTCCAGCGGGTGGCGATTGCGATCTGCCTCTCGCGCGACGCCGACCTCTACATCCTGGACGAGCCGAGCGCCCACCTCGACGTGGAGCAGCGGGTGAAGATCTCGAGGATGATCAGGAAGCATGCCGAGGGGCGGGCCGCGAGCACGCTCGTGATCGACCACGACATCTACGTCATCGACATGATCAGCGACCGTATCCTGGTCTTCGAGGGCAAGCCGGGCATCAACGGCAAAGCCGCCGGGCCGTTCGACATGGCGCCGGGCATGAACCGGTTCCTCAAGGCGCTCGGGATCACCTTCCGGCGGGACAAGAGCGGGAGGCCGCGGATCAACAAGCCCGGCTCGTTCCTTGACCGGGAGCAGATCGGCGCCGGGGAGTACTACTACACGGATATCTCGAAGTAATAGAGTGGGCAAGAAGATCACGCTCCTTTTCTGGTGGGCATACGATAGTAAGGTGAGTTGCCGGCATCCATACCGCTCGTGCCCTCACCTTGCGATAGTTGCAGATCCTCGGACACGGATTTCCAGTGGGTATCGCCATGGCGGAGGGGCTGACGGGGAGTGCGATGTTCCGCAGGAACGGAGCTCGAGCACCCGAAGGGTGCGGAGTGCGAGCGGAGCGAGCTTGAGCACCGATAGGTGCGAAGGGGGCGTGCCCCCTCCCCTGTCTCCAACTCGCACCTGACGGTGCTCGAACTCCTTTCCTTCGGACAGTCGTTCCCTCCGTGGCGATTCTCCCACGATCCAGTGTATCGAGTTTTCGCGCCTCTAACGACCCATCAATCTCGTAAAAGGTGGGTGGATTGTGATTTCCCGACAACAGAGCCGTTTATACTCTTCTAGAATCAATCCTAACTAACCTAAAGGCTGGCCCAAACACGCCTGCGCTCCTGCCATGGTATCAAGAAAGCCGGAGGCCCCTTCCCCGTTTCACACTCTCAAGCCCCGCTCACCCGGAGTTCACCGCGCCGAACAACCCCTCAAAGAAAGCCCACACCCCATCAAACAGTCCGGCAGCCTCTCCAGGCGTCGCCGCCGGTACCGGGGTCTGAGGCAGGGGCGTCTCGGTCACCACCGGCGTCGGCACCGGGACTGCGGAGAGATCGAGAGTGGCGTGGCCTGCCGTCGGCGGAATATAGCCCACGTTTCCGGGAACGACGAACCAGCACCGTCCGTAGGCGTCGACAAAGAGTTTCTTGACGGCGTTTGCGCGGATACCGTCTCCGGACGTGATATGCCGGACGACGCCCGACGAGTTCCACCTGTATATCCCGTTATCGGATGCGATGTAGAGCGTCCCGTCGGCCGTAGTTGCAACGTCGTTGATGACGACCGGGAACGCGCTCAGGTTCCCGGCGTTGAGGACCGGTGTAACCCCCGCATCGGGGGCGTAATGGAGAACCGTCGTGCGGTTGAAGAGGTACACCCCCCCGAACGGATCGACCCGCACCCCGGAGACCCGGCGAAGCGTGTCGCTACCGTAGGTGACCTGCTCGAAGCGGGCGTCTCCCGTCCGATCCCTGAGCACCCGGATGCCGTCGCTCTCCGACCCGATGACGAGTGCATCGCTCGCGGCATCGACCGCCATGCTCACGATCGTATAGCATCCCAGATTCTCCGGCCCGGCAGGCTTGTACCATGTCCACTCGCCATCCTGATAGCGGTGGAGGCCCGCCCGCCCGGTGGCTATCCACATCTCGTCCCCCCACCGTGCGATGCAGTTGACGTTGAGGTTCTTGAGGAGATCCAGGTCCTTGACGGCACGGTATCCGGTTCCGTCTCCGATCTGAAGCCCGTTCGGGTACCCGAGCCAGAGGCGCCCATCCGGGTCGAGCGCGACCGCGGTGACCATGGTCTCGAGAGGCGCGAGCGACCCATAGGCCGTCTCACCGGGGTTCCTTGCGTTGACCGAATACCAGGTACCGTTCTCCGTGTACACGGAGATGCCGCCGTCGGTCGCAAAGATGACGTCCCCATACCGGCCGTTGATTGTGTCTTTTACCCCGGTGGACGCGATACCCGAATGATAATCGGGCACTTCGACGTACAGGGCTGATGCAAAAGGGGTGAAGAAGGATGCCGCGGCTAAAATGAGTATCAGAGCGCGATACATGTTCCGTCCGCCCTCTTGATGATGAGGCGGCCCTTTCCTTCCGGCCAGTAATACACGGATCGCCCGACCTTGCCGCCGGTCTCCTCGTGCTCGATCCGGATGCCCTGCTCCTGGAGCCGTTCCTTCACTGCGGTAGCATTTCGCTCGCCGATATTCAGGGAATTGGCCGAGAACTCGAACATGCTTGCACCGCCGACCACGATTGCGGTGATCGAGGACTTTGTGCTCCCGGCTTTCCCCATCTCTTCAAGGAGAGCAGACATGGCAGTATCTGCGAACTTCCCGGGACGATCGGTATCTCCCCGGCTCTCGGGGAGCATGATATGGGCGAGCCCCGCAAGGGACCTCCGCTGGTCGTGCAGGATGAGCGCGATGCAGGAGCCGAGCCCAATCGTCCCCATCGGACACTTCCCGACCTGGAGCTCGCCCAGGCCCAGGATTATTGCCGTCTCCTCACCGAAAAAGTTGTTCTCCATGGTATCCCGGAGACTGGTTATGAGAGCGGTTCCATCATCCGTTCCAGCATGAGGAACAGCTGCTGCGTAAGTTCGGCGTTCGGAAGCATGTAGATGCTCCCGTAGACGGGCGGTGCCTCGCTCGTGAGCTCGGTGTTGAAGATCAGGACATCGTTCACGTCACCGGCAACCTGCGCGACGATGGATTCGAAGGCGGCATGCGCCATATCGATGGCCAACGCCGGGGGAGACGGCAGCATGACGATGCCCAGCAGTTCGGCCGTCGCATCGAGAAACGCCGATATCATGATGTTCCCGATCTCGATCGCAGCGCTCTGGTCCATCTCATTGATATCGCGATCGGCATCGGTGGTGCCGAGCATCTGGTTGGTCAGCTGGATGACGGTCTCCCGGGGCATGCTGACGACGACGTATCCACCGTCTGCGACCTCCCCCTGAATCTGGAAGACGACCATGGCGGTTATCTCGTTGTTGATATAATTATGTAGATTGGCGATATCGATGGCCTGCACCTCCGGCACCGTCATCTCGATCGGGCTCATCAGCATCTGCGATAGCGACGTTGCCGCGTGTGCGGCACCGATATTCCCAAACTCTGCCAGCGCGTCCTTCTGAAACGGATCCAGTTCCATGAACTATCTCTCCTAAATCATTGTATTTACATCGAGTACCGGCACGACATCCCCGTCTCCGGGGATGGTGATCCCGCTGATCCCGCGGCAGTTGCCTGCAATGCTGGAGAGCGGCTTCACCACCACCTCCTGCTGGCCGTCGACGGTGTCGACGACGA
The DNA here is from genome assembly GCF_019669965.1 of Methanoculleus chikugoensis. NCBI lineage: Archaea > Methanobacteriati > Methanobacteriota > Methanomicrobia > Methanomicrobiales > Methanomicrobiaceae > Methanoculleus > Methanoculleus chikugoensis. Next base: position 1,066,931 of record NZ_AP019781.1, read on the forward strand.
TGCAGCATCTCCTGCCGTCGTTCTGCAGCACGACCAGCGTGTTGCTCTTCTCTGCCCGGCCGAACATATCCTCCAGGCGATGCATGGGAAGGGTCTGGTCCCGGAGCAGGATCGCCTCGGTGTTGCCGATCCGGTGAATCGCCTCCGGTCTCGTCTGCGCCACTTCGACGACGTTGCTGATCGGGATGGCGCACCGCATCCCGTTGATGTGCACCATCATGACGTCGATGATGGCCATCGTCGGGGGGAGAACCAGCTCGAACTTCGTTCCCCTGCCGATCTCGGTCTCGACCTTGATCGTTCCTTTGAGCGATTCAATCGTCTTCTTGACCACATCGAGTCCGACGCCCCTGCCGCTGATGTCGGTGATCGTCTCGGCCGTGCTGAACCCGGGCTCGAAGAGCAGGCCGACAAGTTCGTCTTTCGTTGCGTTCGCCGCCGCTTCGGGCGTCATGAGGCCTCTCTCGACCCCTTTCTTCCGGAGTTTCTCGTGATCGATGCCGGCACCGTCGTCCTCGATCTCGATGACAACATTGTCCTTGTCCCGCCGCGCCGACAGCCGCAGCAATCCTTTCGGGGATTTGCCGCTGGCTTTTCGGATCTCCGGCGTCTCGATGCCATGGTTCACGCCGTTCCTGATGAGGTGCAGGAGCGGGTCGGAGAGCCCGTCCATCATGCTCCGGTCGAGTTCGGTCTCGCCGCCCTCGATGGTGAACTCGACCTCTTTCCCATCGTAATTTGCAACGTCCCGCACGACGCGGGGAAGGCGGTTGAAGATACGTTCGAGCGGCATCATCCGGATCCCCATCATGAGGTTCTGAAGGTCGGAGACCGAACGGCCGACCATGGAGAGCGCCTCGTCGAACTCCTTGATGCCGTGCTTCTTCGCGATCTGCTCGAGCCGTCCGCGATTGATGACCAGATCCTCCACCAGGTTCATCATCCGGTCGAGCCGCTGGATGTCGACGCGGATGTTCTTGATCTCCCGGCTCTTCTCGGTCTTCGCCGGCCGCGGGGCCTGCGGTTCCGGAGTTGGTTCGGGCTTTTTGGTCTCCTCGCTTGCCGCCGGGGGGATCACGGGAGGAGCATCCAGCAGCGATTCCGGTGTGGAGAGGGCAAGAAGCGAGAGTTCCGTGCCGGAAGCGATCGTCCTGAGCGCATCTTCCCCCGCCTCGCTCTCGATAAGAATCTCGAACGATCCGTCGAACTTCCCGTCCTCGAGGAGTTCCCGTGCGGGGGTCGTCGAGTGAATCGTCCCGAGCTCTTCCAGGTTCTGCAGGAGCAGCATCGCCCGGACGTCTTTCATGGTGCTGGACGGGTCGATGGCAACCGTTAGTGTATACAGCGGGCGATCATCGGCGTCTTCTGCCGGTTCAGCCGGAACCCCGGCCGGGGGCGCCGCACCGGGAGATGGTTCCTGCTCTCCCCCCTCCTCTTCTTCGGCAAACGCCTGGAGTTCCAGAACCAGACTTGCGGACTGTTCGTCGGACGGCGCTCCTCCTGCCTCGATAGCGTCCAGCATCCCCTCAATCGCGTCGGTGCAGGTGAGCAGAAGATCGGTGAGCGACACGGTCACCTCGCGCCGGCCGCTACGGATGAGAGAGAATACGTCCTCCATCGAGTGGCAGAGATGCTCCATCGCATCAAAGCCCATCGATGCAGACATGCCCTTGAGTGTATGTGCGGACCGGAAGATCTCGTCGATGGCGGCCTGCTGGTCATCCCCGGTCTCGAGAGCAAGAAGATTGTTCACGATGTTCTCGTGGTTTTCTCGCGATTCCTCAACAAACAGCTTCCGATATCCCTCTTCATCAAACATGATTCACCTCGAGTTGTTTGACTGCTCTCGTGATCTCGCGCGCGAGACCCTTGAGCGGGACTACCTTATCGACACAGTTCCTGGAGAGGGCGGAGCGCGCCATCCCGTATACGAGGCAGTCCTCTTCGGCGCATACCATCGTCCTGCCGCCTGCAGTCTTCACCGCGAACATTCCCTCGCCGCCGTCGTTCCCCATCCCCGAGAGGAGCACGGAGACGGTGCGTGGGCCGAATACGTGTGCTGCAGAGGCAAAGGTCTTGTCGACGGCAGGCCGGACCGCGTGCAGGCGGGGAGCGGTCGAGTGGATGATCCGCCCGTAGTTTTTTCCTTTGCCCGCTGCGACTCCCGAGACGATGGTGTGGAACCCTGCCTTTGCGATCAGGATAGTTCCGGTCTGCAGGCTGTCTCCGTTCTCGGTCTCTTTCACGGGGAGAGCAGAGACCCTGTTCAGGCGCTCGGCGAGCGATGCGGTGAACCCCTCGGGCATGTGCTGGGTGACGACGACCGCGGCAGGCAGGTCCGGCGGAAGCGCGGAGAGGAGTGTGTCGAGCATCGGGGGACCCCCGGCAGAAGAGCCTATCAAAACGACTGCATCCGCCTCATTCCGGCTGATTACAGCAGGTTTTACGATCGTCGGGAGCGCGACAAGGTTTCTGATCTTCTGGATGAGTTCGCTCTCGATGCCCCTGACGTTCGGAACATCCCTCGGTTTGAGCATGAAATCGTCCGCTCCGAGCCGCAACGCCTGGTGGGTCATATCGGCCTGGCGGGACGTCAGGGTGCTCAGAACGATCACTTTCGGTTTCGCGGGAACCCCGGAAAGCGCCTCAAGTGTCTCAAGGCCGTTCATCCGGGGCATCTCGATGTCGAGCGTGACGACGTCGGGTTTCAGACTGGATATCTTTTCGAGGGCATCGATGCCGTTGACCGCCGTTCCGACCACTTCGATATCAGGGGCGCCTTTGAGCAGATCCCGGAGTATCGTGCGGATGAAGAGCGAGTCGTCGACGATCAGAACCCGTATCATGGTTACGCACTGAGGACGTTCTTAACTTCTTCGAGGACTTTCGGAGCCTGGAACGGTTTGACGATGTAGCCTCTCGCACCGCTCTTGACGGCGAGTTTGACCATCTGCTCCTGGCCGACCGCCGTGCACATGATGACTTTTGCTGCCGGGTCGGCTGCTTTGATGGCCTTGAGCGCCTCGATTCCGTTCATCTTCGGCATGACCACGTCCATCGTGACGAGGTCCGGCTTGAGTTCCTGATACCTGGCGAGGGCCTCCGCCCCGTCCGCTGCCTCACCGACGATGTCGTGCCCGCCGGAGAAGAGGATGTTCTTCAGCAGCGTTCTCATGAACATTGTGTCATCGACGATTAAGATTCTCCCCATCGAACACCACTCATTGAATATTTGATAAAAAAGTTATATATATCTTCGTATTTTGAAGAAATAAGGTTTTTAATCCATTGGAGATTTTACAGACTCTGAGATGTATCTTACGCCTTTCGGGGTAAGTTGTACCTCCTTCCTGACGTAGAGCACTTCAGCGAGGCCCGAGCCGAGAAGTTTCTCGTAGACGGCTTCGAGTTCTTTGTGCGAGAGTTTCAGCATGTTCTCGATGGCGCTCGAGTCCATCCCGCTGTAGACCAGCATGGCCACCTGCCCGGTCAGGGGATCGATCTCCTCGCGGATCTCGGTGTCGTGTGTCGCCTCTTTGAGGAAGTTGTAGAGAACCTGGAGTGTCGTCAGCGGGCAGAGAACGAAACTCGTCACGAGCTCGTTCTCGATGAGGTGGTCGATCTTCACGACGTCGAGATTCTTCTCCTGGATCTCCCGGGACGTCAGTTCGATGCCGGTCACCTCGTCGAGGGGGATGCAGACCTGCTTCTCCTGGCTGACGAACCAGATGCCGGTCTTCATGACGGCGATCGCGCCCTTCTCCCACTGGGCGTTCTGGACGAGTACCCCCCCGCGGATTGCGGGCGACATGAAGAATGCGTTCAGCCGGTAGGCGCTGGCCTGGGTGATGATGAACTTCTTTAAGACCGCGAGAACCTTCTCGACCGAGGCGATGCGGTAGACCGCCTCTCCGTCCGCCCCGGCGGTGATGATAATCTGGTTCTTCTTCTCCTCGAGGTCGACCACGGATTTGTAGGGGATCTCCTGCTTAAGAGGAAGATCGATGCGGAAACGGTCCTCGGCGATACCCATCGTCGTCGGAACCCACCTGCCTTCGTGCTCGACCTTTACCGGAACCGATTTCATCTCTTCCTCCCCTGCCTCCCCTGTATTATATCCTGCGCGATACTATCATCATTGTGATCTCATTGCCGTGAGGATATCCTCGAGTTCCGCCGCAAGATCTTTCGCAGGGAACTTCTCCCCTTTCAATTCGCGGACCAGGCTGATATCCTCCACATACTCTTTCTTCTTGGCGTCGGCTTTGAGTGCGGTGATCAGGTCATCCTCGACCGCGCCGCCGGACGCAAAGGAAACCATGTCGAAGTCTTCTTTCGGCTCCTCCGCTATCTCTTCGATGATCTCTTCTTCCGGGATAGGTTCTTCGGCGTCGATCCCCTCGTCTTCTTCCTCGCCCTCGATCTCGCCAAGATCCAGCTCGTCGAGATCCAGCGCGTCGAGCGCGGAGAGTTCTTCGCTCAGTGCGCTCATGTCCGGCATACCGTCGTCTCCGGGCAGTTCCGGGACGTCCATTGCTACCGGCGGGAGGGCGCCGTCGGGTTCGCCGGCACCCCCGGCAAGATCGATGCCGGTCGGGAGGTCGAACTCATCGAGTTCGTCCTGGTGCGACTTGAGGATATCCGATATGGCTTCCGCATCCTCCGCCGAGAGGAGAGAGATCTGGTCGGCGTCAAAGACTGTTCCCGCGGACGCTTCATCGTCGAGATCGAGCCCCTCCAGCGAGTCGATGTCGAGATCTGCAAGCGAAGCAAGTGGATCGGCAGAATTCCCGCCGGCCTTCGGGGGTGCCGGGGTTATGGATTGATCGGGGACCGCACCCTCGACCGCCTGGTCGAGCATGGCGTCGATCTTCTGGATGTTGCTCTTCTTCTCATCCTCAGGTGCGCGGGCATGCGCGATCGCTTCCATGATCGATGCCTTGAAGGTCCCGAACATACCCCGGATGCTGGAAAGATCGATCCCGGAGAACGGGCGGTTCGAGGTGGAGGATGGGCTTTCTGCCGGTGCACCCGGTTTTACCGTCTCCGGGGCGTCGGGTTGCTCCTTCTTCTTTCCACGCTCCCGGAGCGCGGTGCGCAACCTCGACGGCTTCAGTTCGGCAAGGTCGAGCGCCCCGGTGACGACGAGCGCGAGAAACCCTGCGAGCACGGTGCCTGCGATGATGATCTCGGTAGCGGCGTCGAAGACGATGATCACGGAGCCTGTACCAACGGTGATCAGGAACAGAAGCGGACGACGCAGGCTCTCTCTCACTTTCACACCCCCGTGAATGTCGGAATGACAAAGAGTGCGCCCACGACGATCGGTGCAATGATATAGACGACACCGGTTACCACACAGAGCAGGCTTGTGAAGAAGTAGTACAGGTATCGGTCGCCGCCCATGACAATCTTTCCTGCCAGTACATTTGCAACGGTCAGCATTAAGAGGATCGTTACCACGTAGGCTCGCATCGTGTCTTCGGGAAAGTTAGCGAAGATGTTTAGCGATGCTCCCATGCTGCTGCCGATAGAGGCCGACCCTCCCGAGAGCGCGGCAGAGGTCTCTGTGAAGCGGGTCATCACCTCCGTCACGGCGCGGGACATCGTGAGGAGGATCTCGAAGAGGAAGACGAAGATGCTGATCATCGCTCCGTGCATCGGCACGAGGAGGACGACGAACCCTTTCACCATCATGTCGCGCTTTCTCCGGAGCAGCACCTGTTCGAGCATCGACGAACTGACGATCTTTCCGATCGCGTCGGGCGACCCGCCGAGAGCCACCGCGTCGCGAAAGATGTTCATGTACTTGTAGATCAGGTAACTGCCGGTCTCCCCGATGAACTTCTTCCAGCTCCCGGCTTCGTCGAGCCCGAGGTTCAGCTTCGACGAGACCGAGTTGATGAACGGTTCCAGGTGGAAGAGCGACTTCCGGTCGACCTCCTGGAGCGCGTCGCCGGTGGTGATGCCTTTGCCGCCCATGATCGACCCGAGGCCCCGGATGAACGTGGCGAAATCGTTGTCCCGGTTGACGACGTTCGTATCGTCGATGTAGCCGATGACCCCGAGCGGCATCAGGAGCAGGCCGACGAGCAGGAAGATGATGCCCGCGTTGGCGCCGACGAGGATGAGCATCAGCCCGATTGCGGCGGTTATCGGCAGGATAAGGCGTTCCAGCCGCCGGATGAGGGACTGCTCTCGTGAGCAGATCTCGGAAAGACCGTGCGTGCGGGGGTCGTCGGGGACGGCCCGGTACATGATCGTGAGGCCGAAGATCGATATTGCGAGGATGATGAGATAGGATGTGTTCAGCGTCGCTTCAATCCCGTCGGGTGCGTAGATGGCGACCGAGATCATCATGATGATCGCGACGAGCGCTCCGGAGAGGAGCATCGCGATGTAGGCGTCGCCCCATTTCTTCAGGAGTTCGATCCCCTGCTCGAACGAGTTCCGGTAGATGCTCCGGATGCTCGAGAGTTCCGTGGTGATGAAGTCGTCATCCGGAACACCGGAGTCGATGGAGTTGGCGTAGCGGTTGAGCATGCTCTGGAGGGTTGCGTTCCGGCAACGCTCGGCGATCGCCCGGAGGGCGCTGGAGTAATTCTGGCCCCACTTGGCGACCAGGCGCTGCACCTTTGCTATGTAGCGCGACGGGATGTACTCGAACCGCTCAGCGGTGTACTGGAAGATCTCGGGCCTGGTCACGGTCGATGTGGTGATCGCGGCCATGTAGGTGTACATGAGGAGCAGGTCCTGCTCCATCTTCTTGTTCTCGAGGATGGTGGAGCGGAGATCGCCGAGAGCTGCAGCCTGCTCCTCGAACGGGATCTTTCCCTGGTTTGCCGCCCGCAGCCGTTCGGTCACATCCTCAAACAACGCCTACACCTCGATGTTGAGCAGCCCCTGTTTCTTGATCTTCGTGGTCATGTGGAAGAGGTCCCAGAACTGGGTGTACCCGGCCTTGTGAAGCCGCTCAAGAATTTTGGCGCGTTTATCGACCTCATCGTAGATCTCGGCCCGCCGGTTCTCGGGGATGCCGAGCATCGTTGCGATCTTATTCTCAAGCAGGTAGCTGCTTCCTTTCCCGGTGAAGGTGAAGGTGTCGGTGGCGGGATCCCAGACGAACGCCGCCATGAAGGAGAACCCCTGCGTCTCGGGGTCGTAGCCCACGAGTTCGTTGACGCTGAGCATCCGGCGCACGGTTCCGCCCTGCGGGAGTTTCACCGCGCTCTGGATGATGACCAGGTTGAGGTTGTCGACGTAGGTCTTCGGGATGTTGATCGGGTCGCCGCAGAGACGCTGGATCAGTTTTTCGACCGACGCTGCGTGGAAGGTGCTCATCACGGGGTGGCCGGTCTGCATTGCGGAGAATGCGACGGACCCCTCCACACCACGGATCTCACCGACCAGGATCTGGTTCGGACGCTGACGCAGTGCAGCTTTGAGGAGATCGAACATCGTGACCTCCGAACCTTCTCCTTCGCCTTTTCCTTTGGCCTTCGCGACCTCACGTGTCCAGTTCCTGTGGGGGACGGTCAGTTCGGGGGTATCCTCGATGGTGACGATCTTGTTCTCGGGCGGGAGGAAGGTCGTGAGGGCGTTCAGGGTGGTCGTCTTGCCGCTTGCGGTCTCGCCGGAGACGAACATCGACATCCCGTACTCGAGGCAGATCCAGAGGTAGGCGGCCATCATGTAGTTGCACGCCCCGCTCTCGATCACCTGCAGGATGCTCAGGGGCACCTCGTTCACCTTACGGATGGTGAAGTTGCTTCCGTGCTTGCTGATCTCGGTTCCGTAGACGATGTTGATACGCGAGCCGTCGGGGAGGGTCGAATCCACGATAGGGTTCCGGTAGGTCAACGGCTGTTTGATCCGCTCGGCGAGTTTGATGACGAAGGCATCGAGTTCCTGCGAGTCCCGGAACCCGATGACCGACTTTAGGCCTTTGAAGATCTTGTGCTCGATGAAGATCGGCCCGACGCCGTCACAGGTGATATCCTCGATGTACTTGTCGGAGAGAAACGGCTTGAGTGTCCCCATCTCGATCTTGTCGCGGACGATCATGTACTCGAGCGCCCTGTACTCCTGTTGCGTGAGGATGATCCGCCCGTCGGCAAGTTCCTGATGTCCCGCCGTCCGGGATTGCTTCGGCGCCCCGATCTCCGAGGTGAGGAAGGTTTTTATCCGGGTCGTGAGATCCTTTGCCGTCCCGCCGGCAAGCAGCGACTCGTCGATCTCCTCGCCCGGCCGCTTGATGTAGACGAGTTGCTGGATGAAGCCCTTCAGCACCCCGATCCGTGCCTGCTCGGTCACCGGTTCTTCGTCGAGGGCGTCGATCATATCGATCAGTCTCTCTTCGATCACCGGGAGGATCTCTTTGACGGAGTGGAGAAACGAAGGTTCGATCGGGATGTACCAGTTCCGGACGTCGTTTGGGTCGGGGAAGATATGGATGAACGTCGTCTCGTTCACCGGGTAGATGATGTTCGGGTTCTCCATCGATTTCAGATCCTTCTTCAACTCCGAGAGGAAGAGCGGGATGCCGACGGTGTTGACCGGCAGGATGTGGAGGTACTCGAGGAGGTGAGGGCTTGCCTTGACGTAATCGCGTGCATTTGCCGGGAGCATCCTGTAGAGCGCGCAGGACTCCACGTTGTTGTAGCAGTCGTTTCCCTCGTCGATGAACTCCGGCTCGAAGGGGAGGGTGACCGTTGCTTCCAGCGCCGACGCCATTCTCTACACCTTCGCGACGGAGACAGGGATGATCTTGATGCCGTACCCGGGGTGAACCTCGAAACTGATGATGTTGCCCGTGGTCTTTCGTGCGCCGCGGACCTTGACGACCTCGAGCATCATGACGTATTTGCCCCCGACGAGCGCCTTCTTCATGAAGAGGTGAGCGTCGCAGATCGAGCGGATCCGGACGAGCGAGTCCTCCACGAAGGCGTAGGTGTGGAGGGTTACGAGGATGGTCTTGCCGTGGTCGACGAGGTTCTTGCAGTTCGTGAAGAACGTAAGAACTGTGTCCTGCTTGGCGTACTCGGTGAAGAGGGTGAGCGAGTCGATGACGATCACCTGCGCCTTGCTCTGCTCCATGTAGGCGATCATCCGCTCGAGCGTCCCCTGCATCTTCTCCTTCGTCCACTCGAACCCGACGACGTGCATGGGGAAGACCCGGAGGTAGCCCCAGGCGAAGTAGTTGGAGATATCAAGGCTCATCGACTCCATCTGGGTGATGAAACTCTTGCTCGTGTTCTCGGTCGAGAAGAGGTCGACGTTGAACCCCTGTTTCAGGGCTCCCCAGACGATCTGCTGGGTGAGCACGCTCTTTCCGGTGTCGTTCTCTCCCTCGATGAGGGTGAGGGATTGGAGCGGGAGACCATCGGCGATCTTCTTGTCGAGTTCGGTGTTTCCGGTCGAGAGGATCGTCTTGTCGGGTGTGTCGAGGATACTGCTGTTTGCGTCGCTCAGTGCCATGTTATTCACCTATGGTTGGGTTGGTATGTACGCTGAACTGGAGACTCCGTTCGGGGTGACGACCTGAACCCAGGTTGGGGTGGCGTTCTCCGTGCAGGTGACGGAGAGGATGAGGGTCTCGCCGGGATCGAGCTCTTCCGGGTGTATCCCGTCGGGAGTTATGTTCACCTTGTTCCAGTGGTAGGTGTCGGTGCCGTGGGGGATGTAGATCGGTTCGCCCTCGATCTGGAGGTAGACGTCGATGGACGCGATCTCAATGACAGGTTCGCTCCCGGTGTTCTTCACCTCGACGTCGAGGGTCGTGCCGTCGAGGGTCGTGTTCTGGATCGCGATCGCCGTCCGCATCCGGACCTCCTGGTGAGCGGCGAGGTTGCTCTGCGCTTCGACCATCACTTCGGTGGTGGTGAGGGTGCCGCCGATCAGGACGTAGGCGGTGACGACCAGGAGGAGGATGCCGACTCCGGATGCGACGAGAGGTCCCGCACTCATGGTCAATCACTCGCGGTGAAGGTGGTCGACCGGGTGAGCCCCGAGGGGAGGACGAACTGGAAGTAGACTATCTCCCCCTTACCGGGAATCTTTGTGGTCATCGCCTCGATGTAGAGGGTCTCGCCGGGGTCCCAGTAGTTGTTGGCGTCTTCGAGGATCTCGTACTTCCAGGTCCCTTCGGCAAGTGTCGCCGCTCGCGTTAACCGGATGAAGTCTCCTTTGCCGCCGAGGAAGACGTCGGCTCTCTGTATGTCGTTATCGGCGACTCTCCCGACACCGATGTTCTTCAGCCAGATCCTGGCCGTGTGGCCGGTGCTGCTGGCGTAGGTCGTGACGATCTTCACGTCCGTACTCAGTCGTTCGTCCACGTTGTGGGAGGACGACGAGATCGAGCTTGATAGGGTGTAGATTACTGGAAATACTGCGTTAATGAGGACGCCGGCCGATATGATGGCGGCGATAAGGAACATCGCTGTGGTGAAGGTTTCGCTCGACATTCATCATATCCTATCCAGCAACTCGATCCAGGTATCGCCGGCGTTCCGTTCCTTTGAGGGCGTTTTTCCGCCGTCGGGTTCTTCCGCATCGCGCCGGGAGAGCATCAGCACCTCGATCATATCCCGGTCGAGCGTCGCGTCGTCGGGGTCGAGGATGCGGTTTAAGATGTAGAGTTCCGAGACGAACTCGTTCGGGCCGATCTCCTGCACGTCTCTGCGGGTTTCGGGGGCCATCCGCATGATCTCTCCGATCTGGTCGGAGACCTCTTCGGTGATGTAACCCATCGACCGGTAGGCGTCGATCATGATTGCCATGTGCTCGTGCCCGTACCGGGAGCATCCCCGGTGAACCCACTCGAAGAGCCGGTGAACCTTCTGGAGTTTGAGTTTTCCCGTGGGTTTCGCCTGCGGGAAAGCCGCAGTGCGGGCTTCCGGGAAGCCGGCCGCCCCGAGATCGGTCGGGAAGAGTTCGCCGCCGCCAAGCCCCTCTATTGCGGTGGTCGCCGGATCGCCGAGACTGGCGGGCATCGCGTCCAGTTCGGGCATCTCGTCGTCCGGCTGCTCATCGTCCCCGGCGTCATAGGATTGCGCGAGCCGGTTCCCTGTGTAGGATGCGGCGGCACTGGTGAACGGGTTGTCCAGTTCGTTCATCCGCTCCCGGAGGTCGATGAGCAGCCGCTTGATCGACGTCTTGACGAAGTCCAGCTCCTTCTCGAGGGTGTCGAGACGGGCCTCCGGGTCCTCCGAGGACGCACCGGAGAGTATTTTATCGATTTGAGCCTGGTCTACCCCCACCATAATATTGAATTATATTTGTGTCATAGTTAATAAAAGTTGCTCATGTTGATATCCGATTTTCGGTCGCCTTAACGTCTTCTGGACGTTGTCAAGGGTCTGTTCGGGGTATATCCCTTCGGTATTGCCGGCGGCTGCCGAACGGTATGGTTCCCTGAGGGGTGGGGTGAGGCGAGGTACGGGATCTGGATGGTGCAATCGGGCGTTTGCCGGCGATGTTGGCGATTCTCCTGGAAATGTTATGCTCGACACTCCGGTTTCCCCGCGGTGATGCCGGAACCGCGCAGATGGGATGGCCGGCCTGCTGGGGTTGAAGAATCTCTTTGCATTTTCCCCTGCGAATCGACGGTGTCGGACCCGAGCACATACTCTACCCGATGGAGTCCGCGCTCGTACAGGCGAGGAAGGTCTTTGCGGGTTTGATGATGGCCCTTCTCGACGCCCGCCTGCCCACACCCGAATTTCGCGTGAAGCAAGGGTGCGTAAATGCTAACATGGTCGCTCACGTTGTTGCGGAAGGCATGGTATGAGATTCATAAGTTTAGATGACGGCGAGCTCTAGCCGTGTGCCAGTTGCTGGCGGGGCACCCGTTCAGCCGTATCCGGTGACCCTGTTCTCCGGCAGAACTTTGGTGGGGCATGTCGACCGGTCGATACAGACACAGTTTGGCTGCAAGTTGCCTTTGTATTGTTCAGGTTTTCAGGATCCAGTTCGATAAGTTCCGACTGACGGGGATGCGATTGTTGGATGCCCCGGTGTCTGAATCCCATCAACTTACAGGGCATTACGGGGAGTGGGCTACCTGTCTCCGAAGTGCAACGGTAATCCCGGCCGGTTGAATGGGTTGTGAACTGCTCTACGCTAAAAAAGGGTTAGGGGAGTAAGTTGTACGGCTCGACGGCAGGTGGGACCGTCTTGTGGATCGGGAAGACGGCACCGGCGGCCGGCTGCAGGTTCACCGAAAATGCCTTGTTTACTCCAGGGTTCGGGACGGCCACCTGGAGTTCGAACTGCTCGCCCGGCTCGAGGAGCATGTCGGCTGCACTGTCGTCGGAGTTGTACCGCGCCGTGACTGTCCAGTTGCCAGTACCTAAAGTTGAAGTCGCATTACTCTGGTACTGCAGCACATCGTGGTGATCCTCATCCACATATGTGATAACCATCTGCTTGATGTCGATGGCCGTTCCACCGGCAGTGTTCGCAACGGCAAACTTGATGGATGTCAACTGCTGATTAGTTTTGTCTCCAATTCCGTAGACGTAGCCGACGATCTCCATGCTGGAGCTTGCCTGGCTTACGCCGGTGTGGACGACTTCCTGGCTCTTCTGGGTCGTGAAGAAGCCGGCGCCGAGCACCACGTACGAGAAGACTGCGGCCACGACGATGAAGGCGATCAACACGATCGCCGCCTCAAGGCCGGTGAATGCATTATCGTTGAATTGTCTCTTCATTTACATCACCCTCCTCAGTAGACCTCGTAGTAATGACCATCCTCAAGGCTCGGCGGGGCGTTCCGCTCAAGCGGGTATGCCGCACCCTGGTCGGGCCGGATCTCGACGATGAACTTGTCGTTCACGCCAATTGCTGGTAGGGGCTTCTGAGTGGTACCATTAATGGTCACCTTCACGAACTCGAACTTCTCGAGGAGGTTATTCGCGCCCTCTGTAGCATTTACGCCGTCAATATACCATTCTGTGGTGACATTGCTGCTCGTGTAGGTCTGCTGGTTCGTCTTAGTCGAGACGACGTAGGTCGTTTTGTTCATGTCGATCGGTGACCCGCCGGCCGCCAGCTGAAGATAGAAGGTAATATTCGCTACCTTGTTGGTGTCATTTCCCGCTATGACGACGGGCCCCGACACTTCCATGTTCGAGCTCGCCTGAGCCACACCGGTGTGGACGACCTCCTGGCTCTTCTGTGTCGTGAAGAAACCGGCGCCGAGCACCACGTACGAGAAGACTGCGGCCACGACGATGAAGGCGATCAGGACGATCGCGGCCTCAAGGCCGGTGAATGCGTCTTCGTTTCTCATCAATTTGCTCATGTATCGTTTCCTCCTGTTACCGGAGTCCGAATGAGCGCCTCATCCGGATCAATGCGGTTCTTTTGAGTATATGCGCAAACCTGTATAAAAAGTTATTCAAAATGCCGGGGATTTGAAAATAGCCGGTTTTGATAACGAATACGGATAAAATCCCTTTTATCGCCCAGCGCCGGCCTCAGGCAAGTATTTGTAGCAGGCGGTACAACGATACCTGTACTGAAAAACCTCGTGATTGGCCGACCCATTCAGGAAACAACGTTTCATTACGGGAAATAATCAGCATCTTTCCCGGTGCCGGGGACGGATGGGGGTTCGGCCGCACAGGTTCGTCTCAACCGAAGGGGAGGAATGAACGGGATATGACGAAGAAACAGGATTTCATCTACGTCGTTCTGGGAATCGCGGTCGTCCTCGTGATTGCCCTGGTCGTCAAGCCGGCGGCGACCGGCGAGCTGCCGGGATTATGGGGGGCCGGGGAGCCGGAGCCGACGATAACCCCGGCATGGACGCCCGCGATACCCCCTCAAACTGCGGCGCCGACCCCCACCCCGGTCCCTACCTGGGACGGGAAGCCGCGACCGATTGGGTTCGTCGACCCGACAACCTACCAGATCCCGGCCGGGGAGAGCCGCCTGAACATGACCTCCCTGCCGGCCGTGGCCGGGCCCGGCATCACCCGCTGGGTGACCTACGCGACGATCGACGGCCAGTGGTCGGGGACGACCGGGATCGTCCGGGTCCCGTTCCCGATGTGGCGGCTCGACTACTCGGATATCACGACCTCAAACGACGAGATCCCGTTCTTCAACTGCCAGGTCATGGATGCCCGGGACCCGAATCGGTTCGTCCGGGTCTTCACCTTCAACTTCGCCGACTTCCTGGCGGTGAAGGATAAGCCCGATCTCAAGAAGCAACAGTGGGTGAGCATCTTCTACGAGGGTTACCATGACTACTACTTCGTCATCAACACCCGGTGCATCGACTCCTACCACTTGAAGATCCAGGTGCCGGAGGAGTATGTGGATACATAAGACTGGTGCGGTGACAGCCCTTCGCCGGTGCCGGGGTGGGGCGACCGACGGTGAGGATTGAGATGGACTCCGAAGATCCGGGCTTTGTTGAAGTCTTCCCCGGAGGATGAACCTCCTCCGGATTACCCATCCCTGGCCTCCATCGGCAAACCGGGTATTGCCCAGCAGTTGTGGAGAGTATTTCAACCGGTTTGTCCATTCAGAAAGGGAAGTTTACACTGTTAGATGATCGGGCATACGAGAGGAATTGAAAAGGAGAGATTACCTTATTGCTTCGATCAACTCATTCCGGGGAATCTCAGTTGCTTTTGAAACTTCGTCGAGTATTGAATAGAATGTTCCAACTTTTAGCTCGTTGTGCAGAGGTACGACAACATAAAACGTGTTATCGCCTTTCTGGATAACCATCCGGACATGACTTCCTGTTTGCCGGAGGTATGTGTAGCCGAGAGATTCGAGGAATTTAATAACTTCAAATCCACTAACAACTGGTCGCCTTGGCATTGCGATCGACTGTGAATTGGCATTCAAACTGTTGTGTAAGTGGTTCGGCGTCGGCCTGGTCGAGTTCAAGGATGAAGTCGGGCACAGGTTCGGTCGTAACGGTGATTGTGATCTGTTCTCCCTGTCCGATCTCGCCTTCGAAATAGAGTTCTGTTGCCTCTATGATATTATCGATAAGTTCGCCAAGAGTTTCTCCCTGGGTGATGATACCGTGATCTGTAGCACGAGCAGTCCAGCCTCCATCGTAATAGAATATCTTGAATTTGACGAACATGACATTCACCTCGAATCAACTGGATGTATGCGGTTTGGTTTGATAAGCATAGTGCCGATACCGGGTCCGGCGCATCGAGGGCGGCTATCACGGTTAGCCGATTTAACACTCTCCATGGGCTTTAACCAGGAGTATTTTCGCATTCCTTGAACCTCGGTGCTGTAGCGCACCCGCAGGCCTTCGGCAAGGTGATGGTGGCGATGGCGAGGCGGATCGCCGGGAGGAGAACCTGGATTACCGCCCGGCAACCCAGTGCCGCGCGATGAACTCCCGCACCATCTGCGCCGCCACCGCCGCCGTCTGCCCGGAATCGTTCGGAGCGACCTCCACGTAATCGAACCCCGCGGCGTGCGGCGCGAGGGCACGCACGACCTCCCGGATCTCGAGCGGCGTCATCCCGAACGGCTCGGGTGTCCCGAGGCCCGGGGTGAGGCAGCAGTCGATCGCGTCGGCGTCTATCGAGAGGTAGATCCTCCTCTCCGCGACGTGCTCCCGGACCTCCCGGAGGACGGCGCCGATGCCCCGCTCGCGCACCATATCGGCGGTATAGAGCTGCGTTCTCTCCGCAGCAATCTCGTACTGCTCGCGATCGCCGCTCCGGGCGCCGATGATGACGACGTCCTCGACCGTTTCAAGGACGCGCCGGGTGACGCACCCGTGGCTGTAGGGCGTCCCGTCCAGTTCGTCCCGGAGATCCAGGTGCGCGTCGCAGACGACATAGACATCCGGCCGGACGGCCCTGACCGCGCCGACCGTCGCGGTGTGCTCGCCGCCGAGCATCACCGGCACCTTGCCGTCCCGGACGATATCGGCCGTGACGTCGGCCACCTCTCCGGCGACCTCCTCCGGCAGCCGGGAGACCGCAAGGTCGCCGAGGTCCGTCACCGGCACCTCGAAGAAGTCTATCCCGGTCGCGGGGTCGTAGGACTCGAAGTTGAACGAGACCTCCCGGATTGCCCGGGGCCCAAACCGCGTCCCCGGTCGAAACGACGTCGTACCGTCGTAGGGGACGCCGAAGATGGCGTAGCGGGCATCCTCATACGATGCATCTGCATCCGCAAAATGGAGATGGGCGAGCTCGTGCATGCCCGTTTTCGTAAGCCAGAAAAGGTCACTCAAGTTTCTTCTTGCCCAGGGATGAGATATACGGGATCTCCTTACCCGGCTCAAGGCCGGCGACCTGCTCCTCGGTCAGATTGAGCTCGAACATCTCGAAGTCCTTGACGTCCATGAGTTGGACGGTCGTGCCGGCGATCGAGATGACCTGCGCCATCTTCCGCTCCACTACGGGCACGTAGGTCTTTGCCGAGACCGGCTGGACGATCGAGCGCTTGACGCCGTCGAAGATGCCGATACAGTCGATTCGAGACTTCGCCGCTCCGTGCTTTCCCGGCTTGGAGATGGCGATGGCGACAATCCTGCAAGGCTCATCATCTACAACGACGTAGCGTCCCTCTTTCAGTTTCCCAACTTCTGTCTGTTCCTTCATATTGTCTCACTCAACAAACGCGTGATTAATGTATCTGGATTGCAGTACATAAATACACCGTAGAATTGGGGACGGGACGAGGAGATTTGATGGAGTTTATCCGGGCATGTGATGACGTGGCGGGGGCTGTCCGTGATGCCGTGGCCGGCATGGCCGGAACGCCTGAGGCAGGGGCGTACGTCAGGATGGGCGCGGACGGCACGCCCACCAAGAAGATCGACCAGGTCGCAGAGGATCTCATCGTGGACTACTTCACGTGCCACCCCTTCTGCCGGCGCCTGATCAGCGAAGAACTCGGGTGCGCCGAGATGGACGGGGAGAGCGGCACCATCTTCCTCGACCCGGTTGACGGCACCTACAACGCCGTGGTCGGGATCCCGTTCTACGCCCTCTCCATCGCGTATGCAAAGGATGGGGTCGTGCAGGCGGGCTATGTCCAGAACCTCGCCACCGGCGAGACGTTCTGCGCCGTCCGGGGACGGGGCGCCTGTCTCGACGGGCGGCCTATCCGCGTCTCGGAGGTATCGCTCCTCGAAGAGAGCGCCATGAGCGTCTACGGCCGGAAGTTCGACCCGACGCGTGTCCAGATGATCGGCCGGAAGATCCGGCGGTGGCGCCTCCTCGGTGCATCGGCGCTCGAGCTCTGCTACGTCGGGTGCGGCCGTATCGACGGCTTCATCGACGTGCGGGGGACGCTCCGGGTCACCGATGCGGCGGCGGGGATGCTGATCTGCGAGGAGGCCGGGGGGACGGTCTCCGATCTCGAAGGGAATGCCCTTGTCTTCCCTGAAGAGGTCTCCGTCGGGCGCAGTCTCGTCGCCACGAACAGCACCCTGCACAACAAAGTTATTGAGTACCTGAGGTGAACCGCGCATGAAGATTGTCCTTGTATCGCGTATCGATGAGGCGGATGCGCTCTGCTACACCGCGTCGCTCGCCCGGGAACTCGAAGACCTGGGGCACGACGTTACGTTCGAGAAAGGCACGGCGGAACACCTCGGAGAAGAGGGCGTTCCGTTCGAGGAGATCGGCGGCGACCTGGTCGTGGTCGTCGGCGGTGACGGATCGGTTCTCCTCACCGTCCACCAGATGAAGAAGCAGGTTCCGGTTCTCGGGATCAACTGGGGCGAGGTAGGATTCCTCGCGGACCTGGAACCCGACGAAGCAGGAGCGTTCTTCGCCACCCACACGGATGGGTTCCGTGTCGAGAGCCGGATGCGGGTCAGCCTCTCCGTCAACGGGCAACTGCTCGGCGACGCCCTCAACGAGGGGCTCGTCGTCACCGACCGTCCGGCGAAGATGCTCAGGTTCGGCGTCTACGCCGACGGAACGCCCGCGGAGCGGTTCCGGGCCGACGGTCTGCTCGTATCGACCCCGACCGGTTCGACCGCCTACGCCATGAGCGCGGGAGGGCCGATCGTCGACCCGCAGATAGAGGGGTTCCTCCTCGTGCCGCTCGCGCCGTATATGCTCTCGTCCCGCCCCCATCTCATCAGCACCCAGAGGACGCTTGAGATAACCCTCGAGACCGAGAAACCGGCGCATCTTGTCATCGACGGGCAGAGCACGTTCGAGCTCGCAAAAGAGTCAACGCTCACGGTCAAAAAGTCGGATCAGCCTGCGCTCTTCGTCCATACGGGCAAGCCCTTCTTCGAGAAGGTGAACCATAAATTGCGCAATCTCTGACCCTGCCGATACCTCGAACAGAGATTTTATGAGTGACCGCGGGGACTATCTCCACAGAGGAGTGAGCACGATTATGGAAGACCAGATGCGCATGGAGATCCCCTACGCGGAGATCGCAGAGACGCTCAAGACTGCCCTCAACCTTCGGGGCTCACCGGTCGCGGTGAAACTCGCAAAGAATCCCGACGGCATCCCCGAAGGGGTCGGGCCGATCGAGGAGACGGTTCGTCATTGCCAGATGATCAGCAGGGCGCGGTTGGGCGGCGAGATCTTCTACGCGACCGCCGACAAACACGTCTGCATGGGGGGCGCCTGGGCGCTCGGGCTGAAGGAACTCACGCCGAGCCTTCGCACGGGAGAGTTCTACTATAAACTCGGCAAGTTCGAGAGCTGGGCCGCCTGCATGCGGACGATCCAGCAGGTGCCGCACGTCCCGGAACTCGAGACCTACGCGACCGTCTACGCGCCGCTTGAGAAGACGCCGTTCGACCCGCATGTCGTCGTCGTCGTCGCCGAGCCCCGGGGGATGCTGAAACTCGCGCAGACGACGCTCTATCTGCTTGGAGGGCGGATCGGGTCCACGATGTCGGGGATCCAGTCGGTCTGTGCGGATGCGACCGCGCTGCCCTATCTCTCCGGTAAGATCAACTACTCGCTCGGGTGCGACGGTTCGCGCCGGTTCTCGGGGATCGAGGACAACGAACTCGTCATGGGCATTCCTGCCGAGTTCCTTCCCGAGTTTGCCCGGGCGCTTCCGGTCGTCACCGCCGCACCCGGGTCGGTGAAGTAATAGAGCATCCCGCACCAATTTTTCCGGCACACTCCCCATCGAGGGGCTGTTCCGGGGTACAAGGCTTATCTCTCCGGCAGGTCAACTATTCAGCAGGTGGTTTTTTGCAGGTATCTATGAAGCTCGAGATGAGGGACCGACCCGGACAACTGGTTGCAGCCCTCCAGCCGATCTCGGCCGTCGGGGGAAATATCATCGCGGTTATCCACCAGAGGGAGGCCCCGGCGGCTACGGAGGCGCTGGACGTCCAGATCGTGCTGGAACTCCCCGAGGGGCGTCTTTCGAGGCTCCTTGAACTGCTCCGCGAGCAGGGCGTCAACGTCGTGCGTATCGACGAGGAACGGCTCCTCTATGAATGCACGCTGATCATGATCGGGCACCTGATGCACACGGATCTCTCCGACACGGTCGGCCGGATCGACACGACCGGCTCGGCCGAGGTGACGGAGCTCTCTCTCGTCATGCCGGCGATCAGTTCCCCGTCTTCGGCCCGCATCACCATCCGTTCGACCACCCGGACGGAGATGAAGAAAGCGATCCGGATCCTGCGCAGCGTTGCGGAGCAGAAGAACCTCCTCATCATCGAGCCCCTGGAGGATGCATGATGCGGATCGCCATCCTCGGGTTCGGCTCCGTCGGCCGGGGCATCGCCCGGGCAATCCTTGCAAAAAACCTTGATATCACCGTCACCGGCCTTGCCGATTCAAGGAGCGGGATCATCGATCCGGCCGGGATCGACCTTGCGGCGGCGCTTGCCCGGAAGGAGAACGGCGGCCCCTGCGGCGGTCCGGACGTCAGTCCCGGCGACGTGGTGGCGAAGGCGGATTACGACGTCCTCGTCGAGGTGACCCCGACGAACGTGGACGACGGCGAGCCGGCGCTGGGCCACATCCGGGGAGCCCTCCGGCGGCAAAAACACGTCGTCACCTCGAACAAAGGCCCGATTGCCCTTGCCTACCCGGAACTCCGGGCGCTTGCAGAGACGAACGGCGTCTTCCTGAAGTACGAAGCGACGGTCTGCGGAGCGATCCCGCTCATCCACGCGATGCAGGAGGGGCTTGCGGGCAACACCATCTCCCGGCTCTACGGGGTCTTCAACGGCACCTGCAACTACATTCTGACCCGCATGGCCGAGGACAGCCTCACCTACGAGCAGGCCCTTGCCGAGGCCCGGGAGCTCGGGTATGCCGAAGCCGATCCCACCTACGACGTCGAGGGGATCGACGCAGGCATCAAACTGGTCATCCTCGCAAACACTATCCTCGATATGCAGACCACGCTCGACGACGTGGAGAGGACGGGGATCACCCTCCTGACACCCGAGGCCCTGCGGCTTGCGGAAGACCAGGACTGCACCATCCGGCTCATCGGCGAGATCGTCCCGGAGGCCGGGGTGCTCCGCGTCTCGCCGCGGATCGTTGCAAAAGCGCACCCTCTCGTCGTCGAAGGGACGCTCAACGCGGTCACCGTGGAGACGGACCTCGCCGGGGACCTGACGTTCATCGGGAAGGGCGCGGGCTCCACCGAGACCGCCAGCGCGGTGATCGGCGACCTCCTCTACATCCGGGAGCGGCATGTCCAGGGTTCTTGAACGGAGAAAACTGTACCTGCGGCTGATGCGTCAGGCGACGCTTGAGAGTGGCTACTTTACGGTGGCCGATATCGCTGAGGCGACCGAGACCCCCCGGAGCACCGTCCAGGACTGGGTGAACCGCCTCATCGAGGAGGGGTGCGTCCTCGTCACGGAGGAGCAGCGGGGGCGGCACGCGGCGCGGTATGCGGCGAGCAGCGTGATGCCGGAGAGCGCCTGCCGCCGGATATTCACCACGGTCGACGGCGGCGAGGTCGAGATCTACCACGAGTGCATGAGCGGGGGATGCGCAGCCTTCTGCGAGTTCCATCATGCCCGTGCCGGCGGCGCCCTGCAGTCCGTCCGCCGGGACGGGACGCTGCTCCGCGAGCGGGCAAGCCTCGGGCGGCGGGAGGTGGCCGTCGGGCTCGACCCCGCGCCGGCGGTCGGGATCGTCGGCGTCTTCCACGAGGACGGCTACATCCGCCAGCAGATCCGGTGCATCGGCGGCCCGGCCTACTCGCTCACCGATATGATGTCCCTCGCCGAAGGTGTCTGCGGCGTCACCGTCCGCCGCGAAGGGCCGGTAGTCGAGGGGGAGGTGGTCACCCGGGCGCTCGCCTACGTCGCCGTCGGGATCGACGACACCGATACCGGGACCGAGGGTGCGACGTTCGCCCTTGCCCTCGCCCTCCTCCAGCACCTTGCGAAACTCGACGGCGTCATGCCGATCGGTCACCGCGTGGCGATGCTCAACCCCCGGCTCGAGGCCCGGACGGCCGGGAACTCGTGCAGTTGCATCGAGCTCGCGGTGGAGCCCGATCTCGTGCCGCGGATCGAGGAGGCCGCCGTGCGGTTCGTTGCCGGGGAGGCGGCGTCCCCGGAGTGGGGCATCGCCGTCCGGCAGGGGTTCCGGGTGCCCGGCGCACTCCGGGCCTACGGCAGGAGCGCGAGGGAGGCGGTGATCGGCCGGGAAGATGCCGAAGAAGCCGCCGAGCGGTTCGGGGCGCACCTCCACGGCGGGCGGGGCGTCATCGGGGCGCTCGCGGCCGTCGCGCTCATCGGGCTCCCCCACGACGTGCTCCTCGATCCCGGACGGGACGTCTGCACCGGGTGGGAGCCGGTGGGGTGAGCGGGGGGTCTGGGTGAGTTTTTCGCTCGCAGTGGTCGTCGTTGGGCTCTGGTTAGAGTGGCGCTCCTTTTTTGAAGTTTTGTCGCTTCTAGATATTCCCGCCATACAGTCTGTCACGCACCAAGACGTCACAAAACCGTGCACGGATTTCCACTGGCTATGCATCTGGCGGGGCTTATGCTCCCAGACGTTCTATCCATTGCAAGTCCAAGACCTTCGGTCTTCTCCTGCTCCTGCCCCGCACCTCCGGTTCACGGAACTCCGTTCCCATGGAACGTCGTTCCTACCGGTGCTCCAGTTCCGTTCCTCGCACCTAACGGTGCTTACGTTCGCTATCGTTTACGCCTCGAAGACCTCCGGTCTTCTCAAACTCCTGTCCGAAACCCTTTGGGTTTCTCAAGCTCCGGCCCAGCGGGCCATCGCATTCTACGGACAGTCGTTCTCCGGAACGTCGCACCTTCGGCCAGTCGCCTATCGCCACGCACTGCCCGCCCCTCAGGGGGGCGGAACGACGTTCCATCAGGAGCGGAGTTTGAGCACCGTCAGGTGCGAATGAGGAGCGCGAAGCGCGGGTGGTGGGGGTTACAGAGATCCATTATAACGTGGAGACAGGGGAGGGGGCGCAGCCCCCTCCCCGTCAGCCCCACCCCCAATGGCGATTCTCCCACGGTCCACTGCATCGGGCTTTTCCTCGCACTTCCCTGTTTCACTAATCGTGTTAAGCATGCTCGTGTGCCCCGTGAGTTCTATCGCCTGCAATAGTCTCTTTCGATCCTCACTCATCACCCCGGCAGATCCCCCTCTCCCCCGCGCTACCCATAAATACCCGGAGCCGGCAGATACCCCTCATCGAGGTGAAGCGCGGTGAGACGCGAACTTGAAGAGGAGATCGAGAAGCTCTCCTCCCTTGCACGGGAGCGGGGCGCGGAAGCGCGGCGGATAGCGGCGCATGACGTCGTCGTCGCGGAGTGGGTGCGGTTCAAGTGCCGGTTCGGGTGCAAGGGCTATGGAAAACACATGTCCTGCCCGCCGTATGCCCCCACCCCCGCCGAGACCGGGCGGCTGCTCGGCGAGTACGGCACCGCCCTCCTTCTCCGGTTCGAGGGCATCCCCGGGCATCCCGACCTCAAACCCGACGAGATACCGCTCGACTTCCACCCGTTCTTCCGCGACCTCATCCTCTGGGTGAACTCGACGGTGCACCTCCTCGAGAAGACGGCGTTCTACGACGATTTCCCGAAGGCCTTCGGGTTCGGCGGATATCCCTGCATCTACTGCGAGCACCTGCACTGCGTCGCCGAGGAGCACGAAGGGGTCGTCGACGAGAGCATCCGGAGGCTCTGCCGGCATATGGATCTCGTCCGCCCGACGATGGAGGGGGCCGGGATCGACGTCTTCTCCACCGCCCGGAAAGTCGGGTGGAACCTGCACGTCGTCCCCTGCCGCGACCTCGAGTACGGGAAGATCGAGCACGGCAACATCACCTCGGTAGGGCTCGTCCTCATCGAGTGACGCGCCGGCCTTCAGTCGTCCCGGGCGCCCCGGATGAACTCCTCGGTCATGTGCCAGGCGTCGTCGTCCCGGAACTGCACCGGGGGGTGCTTCATGAAGTAGGCGGACGGTGATATGAGCGCACCGCCGACGCCCCTATCAAGGGCGAGCCTGCAACACCGGATGGCGTCGATGACGATCCCTGCGGAGTTGGGCGAGTCCTCGACGGAGAGGCGGAGGTCGAGGTGCATGGGGACGTCCCCGAAGAGCCGCCCTTCCATTCTGAGAAAGCAGACCTTGTTGTCCTTCTGCCAGCAGACGTAGTCGCTCGGGCCGATGTGGATGTCGTCGTCGTCGAGCGGCACTTCGAGAACCGACTGCACCGCTTCGGTCTTCGACCTTCTCTTCGAGGCGAGGCGGTCGCGGTTGAGCATGTTGAGAAAGTCCGTGTTGCCGCCGGTGTTCAGCTGGTACGTCCGGTCGAGTCGCACTCCCCGCTGCCGGAAGAGGTTCGCGAGAACGCGGTGGGTGATCGTCGCACCGAGCTGGGCCTTGACGTCGTCGCCGATGATCGGAAGGCCGTGTTCACGAAATCTCGCTGCCCAGGCCGGATCGCTCGCGATGAAGACCGGCATGTTGTTGACGAGGCCGACGCCCGCCTCCAGCGCACAATCGGCATAGAACCGCGCGGCCTCCTCGGAGCCCACGGGAAGGTAGTTGAGCAGTATCTCGGCGCCCGACTCCTCGAGCACCCGGACGACGTCCTCGCGCGACGCCTCCTCCTCGGCGGCGAGCACGAACCTGCACTCCTCCCGATAATCCTGCATGTGTCCGGGAAAACCGTCCAGCACCCGCCCCATCCGGACGGCGACACCGGTTCTCGGCATCTTTGGGCAGAACGCCGTGGTGCAGTTCGGGGGGGAGAAGATAGCTTCCGAGATATCTTTACCGACCTTCCTCGCATCGATGTCGAACGCCGCAGCGACCTCGATCTCGGACGGCCGGTATCCGCCGAGATCCCAGTGCATCAGCCCGATTGCGTCCTTCTCGCTCTTCCCCCGGTAATATTCGATCCCCTGTAACAGCGAACTGGCACAGTTCCCGACGCCCACGATTGCAATCCTGATCGAGTCCACGACAGCCCCCCGATAGATCCGGTGCGCGCCCAAAACACCCCTCTTTTGGCGGGTGCGCCGGACGCAGGTTGAGATGGTGCAACCCTCTCCAGGTTGCGTTTTTGGGTATACTACGGAGCGGAAAATATAAGGGTATGGTTCGGGAAGCACCGGATGACCATGGATGATCTCTGCAGGCCCGACGGCGTTCCGTGCGGCCCGGCCGCCGTCGCGAAGGCGGTGGTTGACAGCGTCGCTGAGTCATCCCGGAGGCTGAGGCCGAACCTGCTGATTATAGCATCGGTCTTCATCGAGTGGGATGCGGCGGACAAAAAGAAGATCTATGACTGGAATTACGAGGCGACGAAGACCGCTATCCGCCGGACGGTGGCGGGTGAGCCGGGGATGAGCGAGGTGCTCGCCCGGAAAGACACGGCCAAACATCCCTTCGCATGATACGGTGGCGATCTTCCTTTTATGCCAGCAGCAGGATCGCAGCATACCCGAATGCGCCGAGAACAAAGGGGGCGATCCGGCTCTGGCGGTCTTCGGGGAGTTCTTCCTTGAGCACGTTGAGGATCACGCCGCCGGCGAGGAGTGCGGTGAGGACGGCGATCCAGACCTCCGGGAGGCTCGTGAGGTAGCCTGCCGCGAGGCCGCCAGCGAGTGCTGCGGTGAGCGCCCAACGCCCGATCCTGTCGTAGTCCCGGCGGTGGTCCTTGCGCAGCCCGTAATCGGTGACCAGAAAATGAAGGGCCATCGCGGCGGTGTAGAAGGCGAGGCTGACGGGACCGGGCCGGATGCGGTGGAGCAGGAGGTAGCCAATCAGGCCGTTGTAAGCGCCGAAGGATGCGATGTGCAGCACAAAGACGCCCGGCCCGGTCGTCGTGCGCCCCGACTCCCGGGCCTGCGGCTGGTATACCTGCGATCTCCTGACGACACGTTCAAGTCCGTAGAAGGCGACGAGGCCGGCGAGGGCAACAAGGTAGATGTGGTTCTCGATACTTGCAAGCACCCCGCCGACGATGGATGCCCGGATAACCTCCTGACCGGCACCCAGTTCGGGGAGCAGACGGACGAAGACGTAAGCCACGGAGACCCCGCCGGCTATCGAGAGCCAGCGGCTCCGCGGTATGACGTCGAGGAACCGCAGCCTGCCTGCGGCCAGGTGGACGGCTATCATGACGGCGGCGGCAAGGAGCGGGAGGACGGGGATGGAGATCATGGCCTCCTCGTCATCGTGAGGAGGAGAATAAATGTATCCTCAGACACAAAATCCGCTCCATACCACCGAGGTGAGGTGTGACCGGTCACGACAGTCATCCCTGGCATGGTGTCCTGAAATCCATGGGCCTCGTCTTCGGGGATATCGGGACAAGCCCTATCTACACGCTTACGGTGATCTTTCTCCTGGTGGAGCCCACGGCCTCAAACGTGATGGGCATCCTCTCCCTGCTCATCTGGACGCTGATCATCCTCATCACGGTCGAGTACGCGTGGCTTGCGATGAGCCTAGGCAGAAAGGGTGAAGGGGGCACCATCGTCCTTCGGGAACTCCTCACACCCTACATCAGATCCAAAACAGGGTTAACGATCGTTTCCGCGATGACCGTCATTGGCGTCGCGCTCCTCATCGGCGACGGGGTCATTACCCCGGCGATCAGTATCCTCTCCGCCGTGGAGGGCCTCGTCCTGATCCCGGGGTTTGGGGCGGCTACGGAAGGCATGCTCATCCTGATCGCCGCGGCCATCGCCATCGGGCTCTTTGCAGTCCAGCAGCGCGGGACCGAGCGGGTGGCCTGGTCGTTTGGACCACTGGCGGGAACCTGGTTTCTGGCGCTTGCCGTCTCCGGCATCATAGGGATCCTGTGGGCTCCGGCAGTGCTCCTTGCGGTAAATCCTTATTATGCCATCCAGTTTCTCCTGGACGGGGGATGGCCTGCGTTCTTCCTCCTCTCATCGGTCATCCTGGTGGCTACAGGAGGCGAGGCTCTGTATGCGGATATGGGCCACCTGGGGAGAACTCCTATCGTCCGCGCCTGGTATCTCGTCTTCGTCGCCCTGGTGCTCAACTATCTTGGTCAGGGAGCCTTCCTTCTCACCCACCCCGACGTACACTTCGTCCTCTTCGAGATGGTCAGGAGCATCTCACCCCTGATCTATGTCCCGTTCCTCCTTCTCTCCATCCTGGCCACCATCATCGCCTCCCAGGCGATGATCAGCGGACTCTTCTCGATCGTTTACCAGGGGATCACTACCCGTATGCTCCCGATGCTGAAGATCGACTATACGTCCGCGGAACTCCGATCTCAGATCTATATCGGCTCAGTGAACTGGTTCCTTCTCTTTGCCGTACTGGCGGTGATGTTTCTGTTCCAATCCTCCGCCCGCCTGGCCGCCGCCTATGGTTTTGCTGTTACGGGAACCATGACCATTACGGGCATCATGATCACCTCCATCCTCTTTCGCAGAAGGCTGGTTCTCCCCGGGCTTATCGGCATCGGGGTAACTCTGGTGGACATAGCATTCTTCATAGCCGCCACCTCAAAGATTCCGGCAGGAGCCTACGTTGCACTCATCATAGCTTCGATACCGCTTGCGGTCATTCTCATCTACCGCGCCGGTCAGAACCGGATGGCCTGTAGGTTCCGCCCGATGGAACTCCCCGTGTTTCTCGCCACCTACCGGGACCTCACTCAAGAGGTCTCTAAGATCTGCGGCACAGCGCTCTTCTTTGCACGGGACGTCCGGATGATTCCTCCCTACATCGCGCTGACGATGTTCACGAACAACATCGTCTACGAGGACAACATCATCATCTCCATCATCATCCAGGACAACCCCTTCGGGGTGAAGAGCGGGTTTGAGGATGATCTGGCGCCGGGACTCCGGAGGTTCAAGATCGAGATCGGCTACATGGAGGTTGCGGACATCAAAAAGATCCTGCAGGATGCCGGCATCCGGGAGAAGGCTATCTTTTACGGCCTTGAGGACATCGTTACGGACAACATCGTCTGGAAGGTCTACTCTGCCATAAAGCGCCTTAGCCCGTCGTTCGTCCAGTTCTACAAGTTGCCCACGGATAAGATTCACGGCGTTCTCACCCGGGTGGAGATGTAGTTGCGCTGGAGAGAACCTGCTGCAACAATCCCGTTGCCGGAGAGATCTGTGGGTACCCTGTCCCGACGACTCACATGGTGGAGATGGCTAATCATCCGGACAAAGGAGATGGACACCCTGAGGGTTATCGTAGGATTCCCGTATCTAACGAAACGGGATGATGCAGGGGTCATCGGTCGCTCCCCGACAAGAGAAGAATGACTGTTACCGTCCTCCTGGTTCGCGACTGCCCGGCCGCCGGATCCTCCTGAGGGCCGTGTGGATGAGATCCAAGAGGTTTGCAAGGTACGTCTCCTTTGCTTCGAGCCGCCGCAGGAACACGGCTTCTTCGGAGAGGAAGAGGGTTTTTAGGTGGTGTACTTCTTCTTTCGGGGAATAGAAGAGGTAGACTGGGATGCCTGCTAGGATGACCAGGACTCCTGCGACCTTATCAAAGGTTGTGGTGGAGAAGAGAAGGAAAAGGCAGATGGCGATGCCTACAAGGGGGAGGAGGTGCTGCCCGCGGAGGTTTGCGCCGTCGTCTCCCCGGAGGACGATGAGGGCAAAGCAGGTGAGCAGAAACGAAAATGCGAGGTTGAGAACGGCGAAGGATATCAGCCCGGAGAGGTTCCCGACGTTGGAGAGAATGAACGCGATAGCGCCCTGGGCGATAAGGATCACGTAGGGCGTGCCGTAGCGCGGGTGGATCTTTGCAAATGCACGGGGAAAGAGGCCGTCTATCGCCATAGCATATGCAAGCCGGGCGCTGCCGAGCATCCCCGATTCGTCCGACCCGGAGACCGAGAAGAGGGCGCCGACCGTCATGATGAGCGCGCCTGCCGACCCGAAGAGGATGGTGCCGGCGGCGACGAGCGGGACGGTGCTTTGGTCGAGTTCTGTCCAGTTGATGAGCCCATAAAGCACAAAGTTTGTCAGGAGGTAGAAGAGGGTGACGATCAGCATCCCGCTGACGATTGCACGGGGAATGGTCTTTTGTGGCTCCTGCACTTCGCCGGCCGGGAGCGTCCCGATCTCGAACCCGGCGTAGGCCCAGAAGATCAGGACCAGCGCATGGGAGGCGTTATCGAGCCCGAGGGGGAGCAGCGGAGTGTAGTTCGCGATGACTGTCTCCGGCCGGACGAGGAAGAAACCGAGCCCCGCCACGATGAGGAGGAGCAGGGGGGAGAGTTTGACGATCGTCAGAGCATCGTTCAGCCTCCCCGCGGCCCTGACGCCGACGATGTTGACGAATGTCAACGATCCGATGAAGAGTGCCTTGACGGCGACCTCTGCGGCCGGGGTGAGAGGGACGAGTGCCTGAAGGTAATTCACAAACGCGATCGCAAAGACCGGAAGGGCGAGGAGTTCCGCGATCCACATGCTCCAGCCGGTGAGGAACCCGTAAAATTCGTCGAACGCCTCCGAGACGTAGGCGAACGGTCCGCCGACACGGGGGACGTAGTAACTGCAGTAGGCGAAGACTATCGCGATCGTTGCGGCGAAGAGCCCGGCCACCGCCCAGAGGACGATCGAGAACGGGCCGACCAGACCTGCAGTGAGCGCGGACGCGATGTAGATGTCGGCGCCGACGATCGCCCCGACGATGATGTTCGTCAGGTCGAACTGCGAGAGTTCCCTCTTTACTTCCATTACAGCGCGATGAGGGGGCGGTAGCGGCGATAAATGTTCCGCGCTTATCTTTAGGGGGTCAGTATGTCGGATATTCGGGGAGGATCTCCTGCACTTCAGTCCCCCCGGGGAGGAGGGGTGCTGTGGCTCTTCTGAAAAAAGGTTGCAAAACTCGTGCAGGTATGCCGGATGAAAAACCTGAAGAGGAAAGTATCTCAGTGCGCCGACCGGGACTCGAACCCGGGTTTAGGCGTTGGCAACGCCTAGTGATAACCACTACACTATCGGCGCACGCCTGTGCTTTCGCACTGTGTGCCTTACAACATGGGATTTTCAGGCTAATAAGGCTATCGAAGCGCGGCCCGGATCGAGCGGTGTCGTCCCTGCATGTTCGCATGGACGGGCGGTGTTTCCGGGCCCATGGTCGGCCTTGCGGGAGGCCGATCACGCCGCTCTCGCGCACTTATCGGTGCCCGTGGTCGAGCGCCCGCCTGATGTTTCGGTTTGCAAGGATCCAGAGCCCCGGTGTCAGGACCAGAATGAAGACGGCCATGGCGTAGGCGACGATCTCGGCGGAGAAGAGCAGGAAGTTGAAGATACCGTGCAGCACCATCCCGAGTATAAGCCCCTGAAGAATGATCGCCGGTCGCCGTTCGGCGGCCGTGAACTTGGCCCTGCCGAGGGCGTAACCCCATACGCTGGCAAAGAGTGCGTGCCCCGGAACCGAGAAGATCGCGCGGATGGCGATCGTGCCGAGGGCGAGCGCCGGCGATGTCAGGTATGCCGTAAAGACGTAGAGGACGTTCTCGAGCGATGCGAGCCCGAGAGCGGCGACTGCGGCGTAGACGATGCCGTCCATCGGTTCGTCGAACTCGGGGTTATGGTAGGCGAATCGGCGCACGACCGCAAACTTGCCGTACTCCTCGACGATGGGCGCGACAACGGCGCCCATGATCAGCGGGGATGCGATGAAGAGGCCGAAGAACCCCTCGACGAAGGCGACGGGAAACGTGACGAGGACGCCGAGGAGGAAGATCTTCACGATCAGGGCCGCCGGTTCGGGCTCGAATTTATCCCTGTGGTAGAAGTACCACGCCCAGAACACCCCCGGCGCCAGCGCCAGGGCAAGGATCAGCAGCGGTTCGACGATCATGCTGATCGGGGTTCATGGTTTCAAAGTGGAAGAGTCTTTCTCTTCAACGGGCTGCCCTGCGAGACGATCAATGAGACGGACGAAAATGCCGTTGCCTTCGTTCCCGGTCTAAAAAAGAGGTTATTCGGGGAGGAGGCGGCACCCCGGGGCGAGCCCCTCGAGCACCAGCAGTCCGTAATACCGGAAGAACGTGACGAACGGCACCGCGATCAGGAGCGCGACCGGGATGGCGATGACGAGGTAGGGGATGAGGAGGGTGAGGAGCAGCACGTAGTTTCCAGCCTGGAGTGCGGCGAGGAGCACGATCCCGATGAGCACGAACGGTATCGCGATGATCAGCAGCGCAAGGATGACCAGAACCGCCTGCACGATCGCGGCGATGAGGCCGAGCACGAGCCTGGTGACGACGTAGACGACGGTCTGCCAGACGTTGGCCGATATCATCCCGAAAAGCCGCCGCCAACCCTCGATGATCCCGCAGTCCTCGTGGATCATGATCGGGACGACAAAGTCGTTGGTCAGGAGGAAGATAATGCCGAAGAGGAGGGCTGCAACCAGGATGAACGGAATGAACACCAGGATGAATGCAGCACCACCGACACCCGACCCCCCGATCCC
The DNA here is from genome assembly GCF_019669965.1 of Methanoculleus chikugoensis. NCBI lineage: Archaea > Methanobacteriati > Methanobacteriota > Methanomicrobia > Methanomicrobiales > Methanomicrobiaceae > Methanoculleus > Methanoculleus chikugoensis. The sequence goes on from NZ_AP019781.1 coordinate 1,097,815, forward strand.
GACGAGCATGAGGATGAGCGCCATCATGGCGAGGATCAGGATCAGCGTGAGGCCGACCTGGAAGAGGAAGAGCCGGACCCCTTTTCCGAGCCGTTCTCCAAAGAAGGGCCTGATATGGATATCATCCGTCCGGAGCATGTCGACGAAGACGAACTGCATCACCGTTCCGATGATCCACCAGATGAGAGCGATCACAAGCACGATGAGGATAAACGCCACGATAAGCGGCGCGATATCGGGAAGGGACTCCACGACGCCCGGGGGGAGGTCGCCTTCTTCGAAGGTATATCCGGAGGTGTTCGGGAGACTGACGCCCCCTCCCACGAAGAGCGCAATCAGGGCCAGGCGGAGCCAGACACCCCACCTGATCGGCCAGAGCAGGCTTTTGGTGCGCTGAAAAGCACCGTCCAGTCTGCTGAATGCATACATATCTTCAGCCATATCACTCACGTAGAAGATGATCTCCGTCTCATTAATACCTTGTTTTGGTAAACGGATCCCGGTGATCCGACCGCGCGTCGCACGCTCACGGGTTTTTGAGGGAACCTGTTTTTCAACACCTTAATGTAGTCCGTTCACCACACTATAGAACGAATGATCCCTCTCATGCTTGACCTGACGGCCAGGAGGGTGCTCATATTCGGCGGAGGCGACGTCGGTGCCCGAAAGGCTGCGTTCTTTGAGCATGAGGCGGAGGTGACGGTGATCAGCCGTTCTTTCTCGCCGGACCTCGACGGTCTCGCGATCCGGCGGCAGGAGACCGATCTCTCGGCTCTCCCGGACGAGGCGCTCCGGGGCTTTCTTTCGGGTGCGTTCCTCGCAGTAGCCGCGACGCCGGATTCGGGCCTCAACGACCGTATCGGAAGACTGTGCGCTGAGGCCGGTGTTCTCTTCAACAACGCCGCAGGCGAGCCCGGCGACGTCACCATCCCTTCGGTCGTCCGGGGCAGCCGCTTCCTCGTCGCGATCAGCACCCGCGGAAAGAGTCCCGCCGTTTCGCGGTACCTCCGCATGAGACTTGAAGCGGATTACGCAGACCTCGATATGATGATCGAGCTGCAGGAGGAGATCCGTCCGATGCTCCGGGAGACCGAACCGGTGCAGGCAGAGCGGGCCCGCATCCTCTGGGAGATCCTCTTGGACGACGAGATCCGGGCAGCGCTCGCCACCGACTACGGCCGGGCGCGCGCACTGGCTATCGAGAGGTACCTGCATGCCTGAACCGCTCGCCATCCCCCTCGCGCTCGCGGGCGTCAGCCACCACACCGCGGACATCGCCACGCTTGAGGCGTTCCGGTTCCCCGATGAGGCGGCGTTCCTCCGCGAGGCACAGGAGCGGTTCCGGGGTGCGCTCCTGCTCCAGACATGCAACCGCGTCGAAGTGCTGGTGCAGGGGGACGCACGGAGCCTTGAAGGATTCCTGCAGGAGAAGGGCAGGCATGGGTTTACGGTCATCGAGGGCGAGGCCGTGCCTCGCCACCTCCTGGAACTGGCCGCAGGGATCGACTCGCTGATCGTCGGCGAGGACCAGATCCTCGGGCAGCTCAAGCAGGCGCTCGCGATCGCAGAAGAAGCGGGGGCCGCGAACAGTGTCATCTCCCTCTGCGTCAACAAGGCGGTGCACGTGGGGGTCAGGGTCCGGCGCCAGACGCAGATCAACCGGGGTGCGGTCTCCGTCGGCTCCGCGGCCGTGACGCTCGCGGAGAACCTCCTCGGCACCCTCAGCGACCGGCACATCCTGGTCGTCGGGAGCGGAGAGATGGGTGTTCTGGTGGCGCAGGCGCTCGCCGCGAAAGGCCTTACGGCCATCTACGTCGCCAACAGAACCTATGAGCGGGCGGTGATGCTTGCGGATAAGATCGGGGGGCGCGCGGTCAACTTCAAGGACCTCTACCGCTACATCGCGCTCTCCGATGTCGTCATCTCCTGCACCGCCGCACCGCATCCGGTCATCCGGGAGGAGGATATCCGGACGGTGATGGAGGAGCGGCTCTGGCCGCTCGATCCACACCCCCGCCACCTGATCCTCATCGACATCGCCCAGCCCCGCGACGTCGAGGAGGGGGTGCGGTCGATCGAAGGCGTGCACCTCTTCACCATCGACGACCTCAGGAACGTCAACGACGCTGCCATGGACTCCCGGAGGAGCGAGGCGGACCGCGCACGGGGGATCATCGACGAGGAGACCGATCACTTCATCCGGCTCCTCCGCCGGACGGCGGCCGACGAGACGCTCGCCCTCCTCTACACCTGGGCGGAGTCGATCCGGGCGCGTGAACGCGACCGGGCGCTCGCGCGCCTGGGGGAGACGGACGACCGCACAGGGGAGGTCGTCGACGACCTGACACGTGTGCTCACGAAGAAACTCCTCTCGGATGTGACGACGGCCATCCGCGCGAGTGCTGAGCGCGGGGATATCATGACAGCAGAGGCCCTGATAAGGGCGATTACCCGGGGAAAACCATGTATCCAGAACGAAGAATGAGACGGATGCGGCGGCGGATCGTCCAGCCGCTCCTCCGCGAAACCGAACTTCGAAAGACCGATCTCATTGCGCCGGTCTTCGTGGATGAATCGATCAGCGCACCGCTTCCGATCGCCTCGATGCCGGGGCAGTTCCGCCACCCGGTGGACGGCGTCGCCGGCTACTGCGAGCGCCTCCGGGATGCCGGCATCCGGGCGGTGCTCCTCTTCGGGGTTCCGGCCGCAAAAGACGGTAAGGCGACCGGCGCATACGCGGCGGACGGCGTCGTCCAGCGTGCCGTCCAAAAAGTCAAGGAGCATCTTCCGGAGATGGTGGTCGTGACCGACGTCTGCGCCTGCGAGTACACCGATCACGGCCACTGCGGTTTTGTCGGCGAGACCGTCGACGGCCCCGACCTCTTAAACGACCCCTCGCTTGAACTGATGGCGCAGATCGCCGTCTCCCACGCAGAGAGCGGCGCCGATATCGTCGCGCCGTCGTGCATGCTCGACGGGATGGTCCGGGCGATCCGGCAGGCTCTCGATGCCGCCGGATTCCAGGACGTCCTGATCATGTCCTACTCCTCGAAGTTCGCGAGCGCCCTCTACGGGCCGTTCCGCGACGCGGCAGACTCGGGGTTCTCGTTTGGGGACCGGACGACCTACCAGATCAACCCGGGCAACGCCCGGGAGGCGCTGATGGAGTCGGAGCTCGACGCGGCCGAAGGGGCGGATATCCTGATGGTCAAGCCGGCCGGCGCCTATCTCGACATCCTCGCGGCCGTCGCGAACCTCGGCCTGCCGGTCGCGGCCTACCAGGTCAGCGGGGAGTACGCGATGATCAAGGCCGCCGCCGAGCGCGGGTGGCTGGACGAGCGCGCCGTCGCCATCGAGACCCTCACCGCCATCAGGCGGGCCGGGGCCGACCTGATCATCACCTACTTTGCAGAAGACGCGGCGAGGTGGCTCGATGAAGAGCAGTGACCTTTTCGCACGCGCAAAGACCCTGATGCCGGGCGGCGTCAGCAGCCCCGTGCGGGCGATCAAACCCTACCCGTTCTACGTGGAGCGCGCCGCAGGTTCGCATCTTGCGACCGTCGACGGCGCGGATCTCATCGACTGCTGTCTCGGCTACGGCCCCCTCATCCTCGGCCACGCGCACCCGAAGGTTCGTGAGGCGATCGAGCGCCAGCTCGAGAAGGGGTGGCTCTACGGCACGCCGACGCCGCTCGAACTCGACCTCGCGGGAGTCATCACCGGCGACCATCCCGCGGTCGATATGGTGCGGTTCGTCTCGTCGGGCTCCGAAGCGACGATGGCCGCGATCCGGCTCGCCCGCGGCTACACCGGGAAACAGGACATCATCAAGATCGAGGGGGGGTTCCACGGCGCCCACGACGCGGTCCTCGTCAAGGCCGGGTCGGGAGCGACCACGCTCGGGGTGCCCGACTCCGCGGGCGTCCTTGCGGATCTGGTGGCGCACACCCGGCAGGTCCCCTACAACGACCCCGAGGCGCTGGAAACGCTGCTCGCCGGAAACGACGACGTCGCCGTGTTCATCCTCGAACCGATCATGGGCAACATCGGCCCGGTCCTCCCCGATGACGGCTATCTCGCCGACGTCCGGGAGATCACCGCCGCCCACGACGTCCTCCTCATCCTCGACGAGGTGATCACCGGCTACCGGGTTGGGATCGGCGGCGCGGAGGTGCTCTACGGGGTAAAGCCGGACCTCGCCACGTTCGGCAAGATCATCGGCGGCGGCCTCCCCATCGGGGCGTTCGGGGGACGGCGCGAGATCATGGAACTGGTCGCTCCCGCAGGACCGGTCTACCAGGCCGGAACCTTCAGCGGCAACCCGGCAAGCCTCGCGGCGGGGTACGCGGCGCTTCGCTACCTGCACGAGCACCCGGAGGTCTACCGGCGGCTCGACGAAGCCACGCGGGTGATCGGAGAGGTCGCTGCGGATGCGGGCAGAGGAACATTCGTCAGGGTGGGCTCGCTCTTCAAGCACTTCTTCCGGAGCGAGCCGCCGCGGAACTACCGCGAGGTCAAGGAGTGCGACACGGAGGCGTTCTCGCGGTTCTGGAAAGCGATGCTCGAGGCGGGGGTCTTCCTCCCGCCGTCGCAGTTCGAGACGAACTTCCTCTCGGCGGCGCACACGAAAGCGGATATCGAACAGATAGCGGAAGCATACGGATCATGTCTCTTCGCATAGGCACACGGGGAAGCGCTCTCGCGCTTGCACAGACGAACAGGGTGGTCGGCATGCTCGCTGATCGGGGGATCGAGGCGGAACTCGTCACGATCGCGACCGAGGGCGACACCGCGACCGGAGTCCCGCTCCATGCCATCGGGGGACAGGGGGTCTTCGTGCGGGCGCTCGACGACGCCATCCTCCGCGGCGAGATCGACGCCGCGGTGCACAGCATGAAGGATATCCCCGCAGCCCGCCCGGCGGGGCTCACCTGCTGTGCGGTGCTCGAGCGGGACTCGCCGGCGGACTTCCTCGCGCACGAGTGCCCCCTCGATGCGGTCTCTGTCATCGGGTCGTCGAGCACCCGGCGCCGCGCCCAGCTCCTCCGCGACGCCCCGGCGCTTGAGGTGAAGCAACTGCGCGGGAACGTCGATACCAGGATACGGAAACTCCGTGAGGGGCAGTACGACGCCATCGTGCTCGCGGAGGCGGGCCTCGAACGCCTCGGGCTCACGCTCCCGGGAGAAGCCCTCCCCACCGACCGGTTCGTCCCATCCCCAAACCAGGGGACCATCGCGGTCGTCTGCCGGGACGACCCGGCCGTCGCCGGCGCCTTCGCAGCGTTCGACCACGCGCCGACCCGCCTTGACGTCGAGATCGAGCGTGCCGTCATGGAGGAGGTCGGCGGCGGGTGCTTCACCCCGCAGGGGATCTACTGCCGGGACGGGAACCTGATCGCCGAGGTGCTCGCGCTCGACGGCTCCCGATGGGAGCGGATCGAGCGGCGCGTTGCGACCGTCGGCGAAGCCCGGGAGTGGGGGCGGGCGCTGCGTGTGCAGGCGGCCGGACTGATCCGGGAGGCTTACGCGGCACTGGGGATAAAACCATGACAGGAAAAGCGTATCTTGTGGGGTCCGGCCCCGGCGGGCTCGACCTCCTGACGATGAAGGCCCGCGAGGTGATCGACAGAGCGGACGTGGTCCTCTACGACCAGCTCCCGGGCGAGGAGATCCTCGCGACGCTCCCGCGGGACGCCGAGCTCGTCGACTGCGGGAAGTACGGCGGGAACCACACCATGGAGCAGGACGAGATCGAGGCGCTGATGGTCGAGCGGGTGAAGGCGGGCAAAACGGTCGTGCGCCTGAAAGGCGGCGACCCCTTCCTCTTCGGCCGCGGCGGGGAGGAGGTCGAGACGCTCCGGGAGCACGGCATCAGGGTCGAGGTGGTGCCGGGGGTGACGAGCGCCATCGCCGTCCCGGAGATGGTCGGCATCCCGGTCACCCACCGGCGGTATGCGTCGCAGGTGACCTTCATCACCGGCCACGAGGACCCCACGAAACCCGAGTCCGCCCTCGACTGGGAGGTTCTCGCGCGGCTGAAAGGGACGCTAGTCGTCCTGATGGGCGTAAAGAACCTCCCGGCCATCGCGGCGGCGCTCACCGCGAACGGCAAGGACCCCGCGACCCCGGTCGCGATCATCGAGCGGGGGATGCGTCCCGACCAGCGCGTGACGGTCGGGACGCTCGCCGATATCGCCCAAAAAGCCCGCGCCGCAGGCGTCCGGCCCCCGGCGGTGATCGTGATAGGGGGGGTTGTGGAACTGTATGATGGGGGCGAGGAGCAGGCAGCCCCCTGATATAGCCTCTCTCAGGTAGAGTCCCGTACCGGAAGGGGACGGTGCCCGGGCGTTGCCGATGGGAGACCGTGCCCCGGCCACATATCATTTTTTCCGCGCCTCCCCATGCAGTGGACCGTGGGAGTATCGCCATGGGGGAGGCGGCTCGCGGGGAGGGGGTTCCCCCTCCCCTGTCTCTACCTCATAAAAGGATATCTGTAACCCCCACCCCACCCGGCCTTCGGCCTCCTCCCCCGCCCCCTTAGGGGGCGGGGGCAGTGCGTGGCGATACCCACTGGGAATCCGTGTATGGGTATGTTTGGCCGAATGGGCCGTGATAACTCAAAGGGTGTGCGTTGTAAGCATTCTCAAACATGAGATATCACTCGCCCGCCATCATGCGCGAACATCTCCCCCCTGCACCACCTCCCCGCCCAACCGGAATCCTCTTCTCCCCCTGCGCGTGTACTCTCCTACGAGGATTACCATGCGGAGTGAGAAGGTAAAGACTGGCTACCAGCGTGCTCCGAACCGGGCGCTGCTCAGGTCGCTCGGCGTCACCGACCGTGAGATGGACCAGCCCTTCATCGGGATAGCAAACGCGTATAACACGATCGTCCCCGGGCACATCCACCTCCGGTCCCTCTCGCAGAAGGTGCAGGAGGGTGTCGCGGCCGCGGGCGGCGTGGCGTTCGAGTTCGGGACCATCGGCATCTGCGACGGGATCGCGATGGGCCACGAGGGGATGCGCTACTCGCTCCCGTCACGGGAGAACATCGCCGACGCCGTTGAACTGATGGCCGAGGCGCACCGGTTCGACGGCCTGGTCTGCATCGGAACCTGCGACAAGATCGTCCCCGGCATGCTGATGGCGGCGGTGCGGTGCAACGTCCCGACGATCGTCGTCACCGGCGGCCCGATGCTCCCCGGCTACGCGGCGGGCCGCGAACTCTCCCTCATCGACGTCTTCGAGGGCGTGGGCCGCGTCGCGGCCGGGACGATGAGCGAGGAGGAACTCGGGGAGCTCGAGTGCGCGGCGATGCCCGGGTGCGGCAGCTGCCAGGGGCTCTATACCGCAAACACCATGGCGTGCGTGACCGAGGCGCTCGGCCTCTCCCTCCCGGGAACCGCTGCCATCCCCGCAGTCGACGCCGCAAAACTCCGCATAGCCCGTGAGAGCGGGGAGCGGGCGGTCGGCATCGTCCGGGAGGGTATCCGCCCGCGGGATATCGTCACCCCGACAAGTCTCAAGAACGCCATCCGGGTGGACATGGCGCTCGGGGGATCGTCGAACACGGTGCTCCACCTGATGGCCGTCGCCCGGGAGGCGGGTGTTCCCCTCGATCTTGAGACCTTCAACAGCCTCGGTGAAGAGACCCCGCACATCTGCCACATGCAGCCCGGCGGACCGCACTCGATGCTCGCCCTCTACCGGGCCGGAGGGATCCCTGCGGTCCTGAAGATGCTCGAGCGTTACCTCGACGACGCACCGACGGTATCGGGCCGGTCGATCCTTGAGATCGCGGGAGACGCGCGGGTCGCCGACCCGGAGGTGATCCGGACGGCCGACGCCCCCGTCAGCCCCGCTGGCGGCCTCAAGATCGTGCGAGGAACGCTCGCCCCCGACGGCGCCGTCGTCAAGTGCGCCGCCGTCCCGGAGGCGATGTGGCGGCACCGGGGGCCGGCACGGGTCTACGACGGTGAAGAGGCAGCGATGGAGGCGATCCTCCATCGCGAGATTGCGGAGGGCGACGTCATCGTGATCCGGTACGAGGGGCCGCGGGGAGGGCCCGGAATGCCCGAGATGCTCTCGCCGACATCCGCACTGATGGGCCTCGGCTACGCCCGGGTCGCCCTGGTGACGGACGGCCGCTTCTCGGGCGGCACCCGGGGGCCGTGCATCGGGCACATTGCTCCCGAGGCCGCGGTCGGCGGGCCGATCGCCCTCGTCGAGGACGGCGACGAGATCGCGATCGATCTCTACGAAAAGAGCCTCGACCTCGCTGTAGAGAGAGCGACCCTCGAAGAGCGGCGGAAGGCCTGGAAGCCGCCGCAAAAACGGCTTACCGGCGTGCTCGCCCGCTACGCGCAGACCGTGGAGCAGGCGAACCTCGGCGCCGTCCAGAGGTGACCTCGTCTCCGGGAGGGGGAGCGCATACTCTCCGCCGGGCGCCGCGATCCCGGCGGAGAGCACCTTTTTAACAAACCGGTTCGGTTAAACGGATTTACCCGGACATGATGGCGCACTCGCTGCTCCGCGCCTCGCTCCTTGCACCGGTGCCCGGGGCTGCTCTGGTTCCCCTGCCCCCATCCAGGGGCTGGATGGCCGTTTTTCTCCCGCTTTGCTGCTGCAATTTTTCCAGAGATTCCAAAGAACTATATTTTTTAAACCCCTGGACATAACTCTCCTTTCGGGCGTACCCATCCGGGCGCCCATATCATTACATTATTCACGGAGCACACGAATGATTGACAGATTTATTGAGGGTAACAAAAACTTCCTGGAAGATGATTTTAAAAAGAATCCCGATCATTACGGCCCGCTTGCCTCAGATCAACACCCGGTGGTCCTCTGGATCGGGTGCTCAGACTCGCGAGTAGACCCTGAACGCATCACGGGTTCCAGGGCCGGCGAGATCTTCGTCCAGCGCAACATCGGCAACATTGTCCCGGTTCACGACTGGAACTTCGCGACCGTGCTCGAGTACGCGGTCAACCACCTCAGAGTCGGGGATATCGTCATCTGCGGGCACTCGGACTGCGGCGCCATAAAGGGGCTCGACCAGGAGAGTGACGATGCGTACATCCCGCTCTGGCTCAACAACGCAAAAGAGGCGAAGCGCCGCGTTGAGTGCCGGATGCAGGTGCCGCAAACCCCTGAAGAAGAGAAGATCTGGCAGAGGCTCGTCGAGATCGAGAACGTCGGCCTGCAACTCGAGCACCTCCGCACCTACCCGCCGGTCATGGCCGCAGAAAAAGAGGGACGGGTCCGGCTTCATGGCCTTTACTTCGACCTTGCGACCGGCGAACTGAAGAAGATATTTTAAGACTCTTCCAGTGCATAATCAATCTCTTCTTTTATCAGGTCGAGCGAGACCCTCCCGATCGACGTGAGCCTGCCGTTGACCAGGATGATCGGGATGGGCGGGTGGCGCTCCTCGATGATCTCTCTCACGTAGTCGGGCATCTCCTCGTCGATCAATGTCATCCGCACCTCGACTGTATCGCCGTAGAGGTCGAGGAGCTCGTCGCGCAGCGCGCTGATGGCGTTTATCAGGTTGTTCGAGGGATAACAGGTCTCGAGTCCGCAGGATCTCGTCTCGTCGCAGGGAAACGGACCGCACTCGGACTCTTCGAGCCCGACAATCTCAACTGTCACTTCAGCCATGCATCATCGGTGGGGAACGGATGCTATATTATCTTTCGTTTCGGGGCGCGAGGAGCGCGGAGAGCGCCGCCCGGACGCCGTCTTCAGCCCCGCCGATCGTTTCCACGTCTCTCGCCCGATCGAGATCGCCGATCAGCACCGGGTCGGCGGGACGGATGCCCAGGTTCTCCATGAACATCCCCACCACCCTCGTTACGCAGACAAAGGGTTCGCTCCCCCGCCGTCCCGCGACGGCGACGAGCAGGCCCCGGGCGCGCACTTCCTTCCCCAGGATCTTCTCCCGGGCATGAAGCCACTGGCAGCGATCCATCGCCGCCTTGAGAGCCGCCGGGACGGTGCCGGTGTAGACGGGGGTGCATACGACGATCACGGAAGCGGCCTCAAGCGCCCGGATGATCGGGGGCATATCGTCCTCGACCGGGCAGTAGCCCTGGTCGTAGCAGACGTAGCAGCCGATGCACGGGCGGATATCCATCTCCTGCAGGTAGAAGACCCGGGACGTGAGGCCTGATTGTGCGGCCTCGTCGTCGCACCACGACGCAATCTTTGCGGAGTTCCCGAACCGGCGCGGGCTCCCCTGCAGGATGACGACGTCGGCCGTGCCGGTGCCCGGGAGCGGGCGGGTGAAGACCCGTGATCGGGTATAGAGATGAGGGCGGGACGTCACGTCGTGCGCGAGCCGGGCGAAGACGATCTCCGCCGCCTTCCTGGTATCGAAGAGGGTTCCTAGGCGTCCACTCTCGTAGGTGTTGATAGCGTAGGTGTAGACCGTCTCGGTGCCGCGAAGGACCTCGACGGTATACCGTATCATGCCCGGGTAGATCTCCCCCAGGTCGTCGCGGACAAGCCTGAGCGTGAACGTCCCTTCAGATGTCTCGATGTCCTGGATCTTCTCCGCCGCGCTCTCGCTCATTGTGTGTCATCTCACGCCCGGCCGCCTTCAACATTTCGGGGCGATGAAGCCCCGCCGTTTCGGGTTTCCTGCAGGGGTGCGGGGGCGGGCGCTCGATCCGTCATTACCGTTAATAAGGAATCTGATCCACATGGTATGGTAATTCATGAAGGCGGTTCTGGGTCTTGAAGACGGAACATCTGTTGTGGGAGATGGTTTTGGCGTTGAGGGGACATGTTCCGGCGAACTCGTCTTCACAACGCAGATGACCGGTTACATGGAGGCATTGACCGACCCCAGTTATGCCGGGCAGGTTTTAATGTTTACGTATCCCCTCATCGGGAATTATGGTGTAGACCGGCAGAATTTTGAGAGTTCGAAGGTTCACCCGCAGGGCTGCGTCGCGCGCGAGATCGCACGCGTTCCCGCGGCACGACCCTCGGTTGCAGAATATTTTGAAGAGAACGGCCTTCTCGGGATATCGGGCGTCGATACCCGCAGCCTGACGATAAAGACCCGGACGGTCGGCACGCTCAAGGCGTCGCTCATCGTCGGGAGCGACGATGGGGACGAGGCGGTCAGGCGCGCCCGGGCAGCACCCCCGATCGGTGACGTCGACCTCATCGGGAGCGTCTCCTGCCCCGAGCCTTACCGGATCGCCGGTTCCGGAAAGCGGATCGCCGTCATCGATCTCGGGGTGAAGCGGCACATTCTTGAGAGCCTCGGCCGCCGGGGCGCCGATATTCACGTCTTCCCGCACACCGCAGCACCGGACGAGGTGATGGCGGCAAAACCCGACGCACTCTTCGTCGGCAACGGCCCCGGCGACCCGAGGAGGGCGACGCACGCCATCCGGTGCGTCCGCGACCTCGCCGGCGAGGTGCCGATCATCGGCATCTGCATGGGCATCCAGGTGACCGCTCTTGCGCTCGGCGCCGAGACCTACAAGATGAAGTTCGGACACCGGGGGGCGAACCAGCCGGTCCGCTACAGGGACGGGAGCATCTCCATCACCACGCAGAACCACGGGTTCGCGGTGGACGAAGAGACCCTGCCCGAGGGCTGCACGGTCTCGTACCGGAACGTGAACGACGGCACTATCGAGGGGTTCGAGAACAGTGACCTCAATATCACCTGCGTCCAGTTCCACCCGGAGGCGCACGGCGGCCCCCGGGACACTGAGATGCGCTTCTTTGACCGCATATACAGGGAGATTCCGTAATGCCGAAGAAATCTCATATCAAGAAAGTTCTTATCATCGGCTCCGGCCCCATCCAGATCGGGCAGGCGGCCGAGTTTGACTTCTCGGGGTCGCAGGCCTGCCGCGCGCTCCGGGAGGAGGGGGTCGAGGTCGTCCTCGTGAACTCGAACCCCGCGACGATCCAGACCGACCCCGATACGGCGGACGTCATCTACATCGAGCCTCTGAAGGCCGAACTCGTCGCGAAGATCATCGCAAAAGAGAAGCCTGACGGGATCCTGAGCGGGATGGGCGGCCAGACCGGCCTCAACATGACCGCGGAACTCGCGGAGATGGGTGCGCTCGAGGGTGTCGAGATCCTGGGCACACCGCTCGAGGCGATCTACCGGGGCGAAGACCGCGAACAGTTCCGCGACCTGATGAACGCCATCGGCGAACCCGTCCCCCGGAGCATGATTCTCGAGCACATGAACCAGATCGACGAGGCGATCCGCGAGGTCGGTCTCCCGGCGATCATCCGGCCGGCATACACCCTGGGCGGCTCCGGCGGCGGCGTGGCGCACACGCCCGAGGAGATGCGGCGGATATGCGAGCTCGGGCTCGCCCGCTCCCGGATTCACCAGGTGCTCGTGGAAGAGAGCGTCGCCGGGTGGAAGGAGATCGAGTTCGAGGTGATGCGGGACGCGGCCGACACCTGCATCATCGTCTGCGGTATGGAGAACGTCGACCCGATGGGCGTCCACACCGGCGAGAGCGTCGTCGTTGCGCCCATCCTCACCCTGCGGGACGACGAGTTCCAGACGCTCCGGACCGCCGCGATAAAGATCATCCGGGCGCTCGACGTCCAGGGCGGGTGCAACATCCAGTTCGCCTACCGTGACGGCGATTACCGGATCATCGAGGTGAACCCCCGGGTCTCGCGGTCGTCCGCGCTCGCCTCCAAGGCGACCGGCTACCCGATCGCCCGGGTCGCGGCAAAGATCGCGATCGGGCTTCGGCTCGACGAGATCATGAACCCCGTGACCGGCGTCACCCCGGCATCCTTCGAGCCCGCCATCGACTACGTAGTGGTGAAGGTGCCCCGGTGGCCGTTCGATAAGTTCAAGTCGGCGGACCGGACGCTCACGACGGCGATGAAGAGCACCGGCGAGGTGATGGCGATCGGGCGGACGGTCGAGGAGGCGTTCAAGAAGGCGCTCCGGTCGCTCGACAACGACATGCAGCGGCACACGAACCCGAGCGAAATCCGGATGATCCTGACGTCCCCGACGGACGAGCGGTTCGGGTGCCTCTTCGATGCCTTCCGCGTGGGGTTCACGGTCGAGGAGGTTGCCGGCCTCACGGCGATCGCGCCGTTCTTCCTTGAAAAGGTCAAGAACATCGTCGACCTCGAGCGGAAGCTCGAGACCGATTTCGAACCGGAGGACGTCAGAGTCGCCCGGCGCCACGGTTTCTCGGACGAAGATCTCCTGGCGCTGACGAAGAAGACCGCCGCCGAGATCGAGGCTCTCTCCGGAACGCCGACCTACAAGATGGTGGACACCTGCGCCGCCGAGTTCCCGGCGACGACGCCCTACTTCTACTCCACCTGGGAGGAGGAGTGCGAGATCGCCCGGAACGGTGCGAAGAAGGTGCTGATCCTCGGTTCCGGGCCGATCCGGATCGGCCAGGGGATCGAGTTCGACTACTGCACCGTCCACGCGGTGATGGCGTTGCGCGAGGAAGAGGGGATCGAGGTCCATATCGTCAACAACAACCCCGAGACGGTCTCGACCGACGCCGACACCTCCGATCGACTCTTCTTTGAGCCGATGCAGCTTGAGGACGTCATGAACATCCTCAAGAAGGACGATTACTACGGCGTTATGGTCCAGTTCGGCGGCCAGAACTCGGTGAACCTGGCCGTGCCGCTGGAGGCGGAGATCAAGCGTCTCGGTCTGCCGACGAAGATCCTCGGCACGTCGCCCGACGCCATGGACGCGGCGGAAGACCGCGACCGGTTCAGCCGGCTCCTTGCCCGGCTCGAGATCCCGAGCCCGGCGAACAGTTCCGCCTACTCGGAGGAGGAGGCGCGGAGGATGGCCGGGGAGATCGGCTACCCGGTGCTGGTCAGGCCGTCCTACGTCCTCGGCGGGCGGGCGATGGAACTCGTCCACGACGAGACCGAACTCGAGAGTTACATCAAGGAGGCCGTCCGGGTGAGCCGGAAGCACCCGGTGCTGATCGACTCCTTCCTCCAGAGTGCCGTCGAGATCGACGTCGATGCAGTCTGTGACGGGACGGATGTCCTGATCGGCGGCATCATGGAACACATCGAGTGGGCCGGCGTCCATTCCGGCGACTCGGCCTGCGTCATACCGTCGCAGTCCCTCTCCCCTTCGGTGATCGCGCGGGTGCGGGACTACACGAAGAAGATCGCTCTCGGCCTCGGGGTCGTCGGGCTGATCAACATCCAGTATGCCGTCAGGAACGACGTGGTCTACGTGCTCGAGGCGAACCCGCGTGCGAGCCGGACGGTGCCGTTCGTCGCGAAGGCGACGGGCATCGCGCTCGCGAAGATCGCGGCGAAGGTGATGGTGGGGCACAAGCTCGCCGATATGGGTGTCGCCGCGCCCGAGATCGAGCATGTTGCGGTCAAAGAGGTGCTCCTGCCCTTCAACAAACTCCCCGGCGTCGACACCGTGCTCGGGCCGGAGATGAAGAGCACCGGCGAGGTGATGGGGATCGATTACGACTTCGGCCGCGCCTACTACAAGGCGTGCACCGCCGCGGACAATACCCTGCCGACGACGGGAAATATCTTCATCTCGGTGACGGACGAACAGAAGGAGGAACTCCTGCCGGTTGCCCGGAAACTCCGAGAACTCGGCCTCTCGCTCTACGGCACGAGCGGGACGGTCGACTTCCTCACCCAGAACGGCGTCGAGGCGAACCTGGTGCGGAAGGTCCAGGAAGGATCCCCGAACGTCATCGATGCGATGCGTTCCGGCAACATCCGGCTGATCATCAACACCCCGGCGGACAAGGCGTCCCGGCAGGATCACATCCAGATCATGCGCGCCGCCGTCGATTACGGCATCCCCTACATCACCACGCTCCAGGCGGCGCGGGCGGCGGCGATGGCGATCGACGCCATCAAGCGCGAGGAGATCACCCTCGAACCGCTCGGGCACTATCACGGGCTGGCGTAATCCAGGATCTTACCGCCCTTTCTTTTTCTTCCGGTGTTCTCATCTAGTTCGGCTCACGCGAAGTGCGACGTTCCGCAAGGAACGGAGCATGAGCACCGCAAGGTGCGAAGTGCGATGGTTCGTAAGAACCGGAGTTCGAGCCTCGAAGGCGCGAAGGACGACGGGCCGAAAGGCCGGAGTTTGAGCCCCGAAGGTGCGAAGTGCGACGGGCCGAAAGGCCGGAGTTTGAGCCCCGAAGGTGCGAAGGACGACGGTTTGTAAAACTGGAGTGCGAGTTGGGCTACTATCCACTAATCTTCGCGTTTTTCGCGGCTTCGCGTGAGCTGGTTGTAGGCAGAATGATGCAATCTCACGCGAAGAACGCGAAGCCGCGAAGTGCGACGTTCCGTAGGAACGGAACTTGAGAAACCCGAAGGGTTTCGAAGTGCGACCTCCCCTGTGGGGAGGGAGCATGAGCACCGTAAGGTGCGAAGTGCGACGTTCCATAGGAACGGAGCTTGAGCACCGTAAGGTGCGAAGTGTGACATTCCACAGAGACGTCGTTCTGAATGGTGCTCAAGCTCGCTACGCTCGCTCTTCGCGTGAGACTGCATCGGTTCCCGGCGCTGAAAACACCTCTGTCAGAGGTCACACTGCCTGCGGTTAGCAACGCAGCATCAGGCGGTTGCGTGGGAACCTTCTGCAAAAAAAGAGGGGTTTATGCGTTCCCGAGCCAGGCATCGACCCTGTCGCGGTTGGCGTCGATCCACTTCTTCGCGGCCTCCTCTTCGGGCATGCCACCCTCGATATCGGTCATGACCGACGCGATATCCTCGGCGGTCCACTCGAACCGGGTCAGGATGCCGTGGGCCGCTGGGTCGTCGGTCGCGAGGTCCTGCCGTGCGAGGGTCACGATATCCTCGGCCCCGCCGTAGACGCCCTTCGGGTCGTCGAGGAACTTGAGGTCGTAGCGGCCGAACTTCCAGTGCGGCGACCACCCGGTCACGGCAACCCACTCCTCATCACTGATGGAGGAGCCGAGTTCAGCGGCCATGCCGGCGCTGCTGCTGGCAACAAGGTTGTAGTTGAGGCCGTATTCATCGATGGCCTGCTCGGTCCTGGCCACGACGCCTGCACCGGGCTCGATACCGACGATCCTGCCGCCGAACCGGTCAGTGACACCGTTCATCTCCTCGATCGAGTCGATGGTCACGTAGGTGGGGACGACGAGTCCGATGCGTGCCGCTCCGGGAATGTTCGGCTTGACATAATCGATCCGGTCGCCATACTGATCCCAGTAACTCTCATGCGTGTGCGGGAGCCATCCGGTCGTTGTGAAGTCGACGTCACCGCGGGCAAGCGCCTGGAAGAGCGGACCTGCGTCAACGGCGATCATGTCGACGTCGTATCCTGCTTCTTCAAAGACCAGTTTCATGACGTTGCTGCTCGCGATAGCACAGTCCCAGGTAACGTAGCCGATACAGACCTCCTTCTTGGCCTCGGTTGCTTCCGTGCCGGTGCAGCCGGCGGAGATGAGGCAGAGAACCAGGATACCTGCCAGTACGAGTGTGCTTCTCATTTTATGAACCATATAATCACCTTATCGAATTTTCGCCGCTTTTTGGCGACTAAATGATGTTCAGAGCCCGGCTGTGTGGGGTTCCGGGTTCTCACGGATGATCCGGACGACGTATGCGCCGATAAGCCGGAGATTGAGCAGAGGCGGCGGTATGTGCCGCTCCTGGCGTGTTTGCACCCCAGGGCAAAAAGGCCGGATATTGACCACTTCAACATATAGGCCTAACCTTATTTAGGTTTTTCGTGCCCTGATCGGCAAACTGAGCCCTTTTGAAACTCCGATTAAACGGACGTATGGCGATAAAGCTCTCTTTACTCTACTGTCTGTCCGGTCTCTCTTCGGTCAATACGACCGTGGATGCCGGAGGATGAGCCGGCCACTCGTTCCCCTCAAAAATAGTATTGAGACGGGTCACCGGGTCTCACGCTGCGGCACAAGGTTCTGGGTGATCCGGTCGAGGATGATCGCGATGATCACGATGGCAAGCCCCGCCTCGAAACCCATGCCGATATCCACCCGCTGGATGCCCACGAGCACCTGGTACCCAAGCCCCCCTGCTCCGATCATCGATGCGATGACGGTCATCGAGAGGGCGAGCATGATACACTGGTTCACCCCCGCCATGATGGTGGGGAGCGCGACCGGGAGCTGCACCTTGAAGAGTTTCTGCCGGGGCGTTGAGCCGAAAGCGTCCGCGACCTCGACGAGCTCGGTCGGCACCTGCCGGATCCCGAGGTTCGTGAGGCGGAGCGCCGGCGGCATTGCAAAGACGACCGTCGCGATGATGCCCGGCACGTTCCCGAGGCCGAAGAAGATCACGGCGGGGATGAGATAGACGAACGAGGGCATCGTCTGCATGAAGTCGAGGAACGGCCGGAGCGCGGCGTTGAGTGCATCGCTTCCTGCGGCCGCGATACCGAGCGGGATCGATATCGCGAGCGCGACTACCGTCGAGGCGAGGACGAGCGCCAGGGTGAGCATCGCGAGGTTCCAGAGCTGGAGGTTCCAGATCAGCAACAGGCCGAGCACGGTGAGTGCCGCCAGTTTGATGTCGCGCCGGGTGACAAACCAGACCAGGACAGTCGCGAGGAGGATCAGGACCGATACCGGTATGGCGAGCAGGAGGTCCTGAAGCCCGCCGATGAGGAACCCGAGCCCTCCGCTGATACCGTCGAGCAGCCAGCCGAAGTAGTCGTCGATCCACTCGACGAGCACCTCGACAGCCTCTCCAACGGGGAGTTTAGGCAGATCCATCAACATCCCCTCCCTTTCGTGCCAGTGCACCCAGGATGGCGCCCCGGAACACCAGTCCCCGAAGCCTGCTCTCGTCGTCAACCACCGCCACAGGATAGGGACTCCCGGCGATCAGCGATATGATATCGGTGAGCGGTGTGTCGAGTGCCACGGTCGGGACCTCGGTGGTGACGATCTCCCCAAGTCCCCTGCCCGCTCGTACAGCCTTAAGGGTATCCTCGAGCGTAACGAGGCCCTTGAGGCGGCGCTCGCGGTCGACCACAAATACGCTCCCGATATCGTGCTCCTCCATGAGGTGCAGGGCAACCCTTGGGCCTGCGGTGCACCGGGCGACCGGTTCGGGGCGGCGCATCACGTCGCTTGCCGAGTACACCCTTGTCAGGTCGACGTCGGCGACGAACTTCTCGACGTAGGCGTTCTCCGGATTGGTCAGGATCTCCTCCGGCGTGCCGACCTGCACGATCGCGCCGTCCTTCATCAGGGCGATCCGATCCCCGAGTTTCAGGGCCTCATCGAGGTCGTGGGTGACGAAGATGATCGTCTTTTCCAGCCGCTGCTGGAGATCCAGCAGTTCATCCTGCATATCCCTCCTGATGAGGGGGTCAAGAGCGCTGAACGCTTCGTCCATCAGGAGAATATCCGGATCGCTCGTGAGCGCCCGGGCAAGCCCGACGCGTTGTTTCATGCCGCCGGAGAGGTCGCCGGGCATGCTCGCCCCGTAGCCGCCGAGCCCCACCATCTGGAGCACCTCTTCGGCTTTTTTGTGTCGTTCTTCCACCGGGACACCCTGGATCTCGAGCCCAAAGGCAACGTTGTCGAGAACCGTTCGGTGGGGAAGAAGAGCGAAACTCTGGAAGATCATCCCGAGTTTGCGCCGCCGGATCATCCGGAGTTCTTCCTGGCCCATGCCGACGATCTCCTCGCCGTCGATCCGTATCTCGCCCTCGGTCGGTTTGATGAGCCGGTTGATGCAACGTAACAGCGTCGATTTCCCGCTCCCGGACAGCCCCATCAGCACGAACGTCTCGCCCGGCATGACATCGAACGAGACGCTGGTGAGGGCCAGCGTCGAGCCGGTCTCCTCAAGGATCTCCTGTTTCGAACGGCCTCTCCTGTGGAGTTCCAGTGCCTTCTCCGGGTTCTGCCCGAATACCTTGGTCAGGTTCCTGACCCTGATTATTGGTTGTAGCGGTGTTGTATCCTCTATGGGTCTCTTCTCAAAAATGACGGAACCCTCCAGCTTCACGTTTTCTCGGTCATCAGCCTTATAATTTCGTTTTTCACGAAATGGGCAAAAATCCGTTCGATTTTTGTTTTTACGTCACTCTGCAGCGTTTTCTGTAGTACCCCTCAGTCGAGACGCTAATCTCGGATTTTATCCGCATTTTTCTGCTGATTCCTTTAATTACGTTCGCTCTTCCGGGATCCCAATATCCCGTTCTCCGGCCCCCGGGTGACCCGGTCGCGCAGATGGGTCCTGGGGTTGCCGGCTCGCCCTGATAGCGTCCCCAAAACCTCTGCGGCCAATCCTCATGCACCCGGAAAAAAAGAGTGAATGGATGGGATTCCTGCCGGTGCGCCCGTCCATACCACTTCTTTTATTGGGTCAAAGGTCATAATAATGTAGATTACTCCAGTCTGCCGTCAGACAAGGAACCAGGAACGCGGAGATCAATTACCATGGAAAAGGGAAAAGTCGTCCTAGCATTTTCGGGAGGTCTCGACACCTCCATCTGTATCCCCCTCCTGCGGGAACACTACGGGTTCGACGAGATCGTCACCGTTGCCGTCGACGTGGGCCAGCCCGAAGCAGATATCGCCCGGGCAACCGAGAAGGGCCAGAAGCTTGCGGACAAACACTACACCATCGACGCCAGGGAGAAGTTCGTAACGGACTGCATCTTCCCCTCGATCAAGGCGAACGGGTCCTACGAGGGTTACCCGATGGGCACGGCGCTTGCTCGCCCACTGATCGCCGAAGAGATCGTGAAGGTCGCAAAGAAGGAAGGCGCCTCAAAGATCGCACACGGGTGCACCGGCAGAGGAAACGACCAGCTCCGGTTCGACTTCATCTTCAGGTCTGCCGGGTACGATATCGTTGCGCCGATGCGGGAGATGAACCTGACCCGCGAGTGGGAGATCTGCTACGCGCAGGAGCACAACGTCCCGGTGACCGTGGCAAAGGACAAGCCCTACAGCATCGACGAGAACTTCTGGAGCCGGAGCATCGAGGGCGGCAACCTCGAAGACCCGGCTTTCCACCCGCCGGAGGAGATCTACGCCTGGACGGTATCGCCGAAGGACGCCCCCGACGTCATGGAGAAGGTCCGGATTGAGTTCGAGCAGGGTGTCCCGGTCGCTCTCAACGGGAAGAGACTCCCCGGCATCGCCCTGATCCAGGAACTGAACCAGATCGCGGGAAGGAACGGCGTTGGCCGCAACGACATGATCGAGGACCGGGTCCTCGGCCTGAAGGCCCGGGAAAACTACGAGCACCCGGCCGCAACCGTCCTCCTTGCCGCGCACCGCGACCTTGAGCACCTCGTCCTGACCCGCTCGGAACTTGCGTTCAAGCATATCGTCGACGACAAGTGGTCAGAACTTGCCTATATGGGGCTCGTGCACGAACCGCTCTTCTACGCGCTCAATGCGTTCATCGACAAGACCCAGGAGCGGGCGAGCGGCTTCGTGGACGTCGGCCTGTATAAGGGCAGCGTCAGGGTGCTCGGCCGGAGCTCGGACCTCGCGCTGTACTCGGACGACCTGGTCTCCTTCGACTCGACGACGATCGACCAGAACCATGCCGTCGGGTTCTCGAACTACTTCGGGCTGCAGGCGCGTCTCTTCCAGAACCTTAAAAAACGTTGAAGAGGTGCTTAGAGCACCTTCTTCCCGGCTTCTTTTCCCGGAGTACACTCGAAGACATCGGTGATTGTGATGACGATGAGCGATTTCGCCGGGTATTTGTCGCTCTTTGCCTTCACCTGAGCCCGGAATTTCTCGTAATCGGGGCCGGACGTCTTGATCTCCGTCGAGCCTTTTACCTGGAAGCAGCGCTTGGTCTCCTGGTCGTAGAAGTAGAGCGCCGTGATAGGGTTCTCTTTGAGGTTTTCAAGCGTCTTTACCATGTAATTGTCCATGATCCAGATGGTATCGTCGCCGACGAGCTGGATCGATGCCATCGGCGCCACGTTCGGAACGCCGTCCTTCGACGCGGTGGCCATCGGCATCACTTTCGTCTTTGTAAATATCTCCTTAATCTCGCCTGAAAGCGCAACCATACGGTTCACCTCTTTTTCGGGCGAAACGGGTGCGACGGAGCGCCGCAGCCTGCCCGCTAATGGGGTTATCCGTGTTATCGATATATAAGCGCTCTGCCGGAACCGGAGATGCCGGCCGTTCGGCGATGCTCTGTGATGGCGGCAGGGCGCGCTCCCCCCGGTGCGGGTATCTGAAGCCGGGCGGCTTCTCACGCCCCTCTTCCTGCACAGCAACGACCGTGCCTCTCCGACCTCATGGATTCGATCCGGGACGTCAACCATCGTCCGAATCAACAAATCCTGCGGGAGAACCCGAAGTGAAGTCCCCGGAATCGGAAGCAGAGTTTTCCCGGGAATTTCCTCCCTATCCGGGCCCCGGAGCCGTATGGAATCATGGAAAGATATAAAATGGGAGACGAGGAAACGACTACTATGTGTGCCCGCTTTTTGGAGCGCTTTTTCAAACCTACACCGCATATCGTCGAAAGCCCGCCTCCTCCGGCGATCTCCCACGGAGCGGGTGCGTGTGTTCCCGAGTACCGGGTGAAGCCCTACTTCATCGTGGCGTCTGTTGAGATGGGCAACACCACGACCAAGTGCATCCTGACCGGCACGAATCTTGAGACGGGCAGGTCTTACGTCATCAACAAGACCGTGACCATGAGCCGCGACGTCCGGCCCCCGAAACCCGGCGAGACAGTCTTCGGGGCGACCCTGGACGGTACGGAACTGACGCGGGAATCGGTTACGGAACTGGTGCGCGACACCCTGATCCAGTGCCACAAGGAGGCTCACCTGAGCATCAAGGACGATCTCGACTTCGTCGTCCGGAGCACCGGCGTCGTGGCGGCGATGGACTCCCCCGACCAGGTCGGGGACTTCATCATTGCTCTTGCAAACGGCTGCCTCGAGGCCGGCGTCCCCCCGCGGAAGATGACCCCGCCGATGTCGATCGACAACCTCCCGCCGAAACTCCGGCAGTTCTCGTTTGCCGACAAGGTGGTCTTCGTCGGTGCGGTGGCCGGCGTCGTGCCGCCGGTCGGGTGCACCGGCGTCGAGATGGTGGCAAACGAGATGGAAGGCGAGCTCGCGATGGCGGGGATCAAGGAAGGCGCCAAATGGACGCCGGTCGACTTCCGGAACCCCTGTATATCCATCGACTTCGGGACGACGCTCGACGGCCGGATCACGAGCGATGTCGCACGCGATGACCCGAACCCGTTCGCCCAGACGACCGGGAACTTCTGCGGGCTCGCGGGAGCCATACCGGACGCGATCGTCCGGGGCACCGGGCTCGTCAAAGATCGGACGGGGACCGCGCTCGACCTCTTCGGCGACCACAGTATCAAGGGCGCGTTCGGGGGCAGGAAGCGTTCCGTCGTCGACAGTTACGTCGACCGCTGCCACGAGCACATCGATATCCGTATCGTCCCTCCCGACCGGACGAGGTTCGGGCGGGTTCCGGTCTGCGCCGACGTGGCCGACAGGTCGGGCGTCGCCCTCATCGGGTGCGACTGCGGCGTCAACGGGAGCGCAACGCCGGCTCTTGAGGAGATCGGGCGCGAGATCCACGAGAAACACGGCATGGGCGTACTGACCGAGGTCGTCGACCGGGTCTGCGCGAGGATGGCGCTCCGGCTCATCGACATCGCCGTCGAGAGAGGGATGGTTCCGCCGAACTCGTCGATCGGGTTCACCGGGCGTGCGGCGATATCGGGGAGGAAGCCCGAGTACATCATCGAGGGCGTCGCCGAACGGAACCTCTACGACGTCCCGAACGACCACCTGGTCTTCGTGGACGACGGTCTTGCCCGGGGGGCGGCACTGATGGGCAGGTGCATGAACTCGCTCGGGAAACCGAAGGCCCCGCTCGGCGGCGTGCGTGGAGGGCCATGTATTATGTCCCGCCGGATCAAAATAGGAAAGTAGGATCTGGTGAACCATGGCTGAAGAAGAACTCTACGATATGCTTGTTCCCCCCGGTGTACCGCGGAAGATGATCTACGACGTTGCCGAGAAGTTCGACGTTGAGGTGGTGCGCCGGCAGCAGAGGCTGTCGTTCGCGAATATGGACGGAGACGCACGGGAACTGATTGCGTTCCGCGGCAAACGAGAGGTCGTCGAAGAAGTGCAGGAATACCTTTTCGCGCGTCTCAAAGAGTTCGTCGCGGAATAACCACCTTTTTTGGCCCTGTTGAAATGCTTTCCACAACCTCTGGATAACACTCGGTTACCGGTATAGGTCGATGATGTGGTCTCACGGAGGCGCGAAGAACGCGAAGTCTGGATGGGTATTGACAGTCTCCCTTCGCGGCTTCGCGTGAGTCGGGGAGGTTTGGATAATCCGGAGATGATTCGTCCTCCGGAAGAGGATTTCAACAAAGGCCATTTTTTTGTTTGTGCGCCGGGGGTTGCCGGCGCGAGGCATGATCCCGGGATGCACGGTGAAGGCCGGGGCGGTGGTTTGAGGAAGAGTTGCCGCACGGGGACTGTTTGGGGGTTTTCGGGGTCTTCTTAGCAGAAAAATCCCGTCCAAGGATTTTTAGCGGACTGTGCAACTCGCACCTGACAGTACTCCTGTTTCATTTCTGACGCATCGTTACGGTTCGAAACCAGGTAACATCTCAAACTCGAACATACGGCCCTGGCCGTGAGAAATCACAGGACACTGGACCGTGGGGATATCGCCATTGGGGGAGGGGCTGACGGGGAGGGGGGTGCAGCCCCCCCCCTGTCTCCACTACATACAAAGACCCCTGTAACCCCCACCCCGCCCGGCCTCCTCATTCGCACCTGCGGTGCTTAAACTCCTGCTGTTCCAGCAGTCGTTCCCCGCCCCAAGGGGCGGGGGCAGTGCGTGGCGATATCTCCTGGAAAGCCGTGCATGGGGATAGGCGGTGCTCCAGTAAGAGCAAAATTCCGAAAAATCCTTGGACGGGCTCCCTCCGTCAGGGAATACTACGACCCCCCGGCCGGAAAGAGCCCACAACCGTTCTCACCCGTCGAACCCTGGGTGAAACGGTTCGGTTGCAGAGATATCTTAATCCCCCGCCGGCATCCCGCCCGCGACCAGCCGCACGAGGAGCGCCTTCTGCGCGTGGAGCCGGTTCTCGGCCTGGTCCCAGACGATGCTCTGCGGCCCTTCCATCACCTCATCGGTGATCTCCTCGCCCCGGTGGGCGGGGAGGCAGTGCATCACGAGAGCGTCGGGGGATGCCTGTGTAAGGAGGCGGGAGTCTATCGTGTAGCCCTTGAGCGCCTGCAGCCGCTCGGCACGCTCCTGTTCGTCGCCCATGGAGACCCAGATGTCGGTGTAGAGGACATCCGCGTCTCTGACCGCTTCATCCGGGTCGGCGACGACGGTGACCTTTCCTCCCATCGCCCGTGCCTGGTCGACGATCTCGTCCTTCGGCCGGTAGCGCGGGGGGCTCGCAATCGCAATCTCCATCCCGGTCAGGGCGGAGGAGAGGATCCACGAGTTGCAGACGTTGTTGCCGTCCCCGACCCACGCGAGTTTCAGGCCGTGGAGGTCACCGAACCGTTCGCTGAGGGTCATGATGTCGGCCAGCACCTGGCAGGGGTGCAGGCGGTCGGAAAGGCCGTTGACGACCGGAACATTCGCGTAACGGGCGAACTCCTCGATGGTGGCGTGACTGTAGGCGCGGATCATCACCGCATCGACGTAGCGGGCAAGCACCCGTGCCGTGTCCCGGATCTCCTCGCCCCGTCCGAGCTGCATATCCTGGGGGTTTAAGAAGAGCGCGTGGCCGCCGAGATCGGACATCCCCACCTCGAACGAGACCCGGGTGCGGGTGGACGCCTTCTCGAAGATCATCCCGAGGCTCCTGCCCTTCAGGTATTCATGCGCGGTTCCTGCAGACTTCAGCCGCTTCAGACGCACCGCGTCGGCGACGATGCTCTCGAGTTCGCATTCGTCGAGATCGAGGAGCGAGAGAAAATCCTTCTTCATGCAATCTCCCTCATGTGACGGCACCGTTTTTCGAGGATCTCGGGAGTGCCGATGTCCCTGCGGTGAAAGACGCTTCCCGATACGGAAGATGCCGCCTTCTCGGCTATCGCTTCGGCCTCCGCGAGCGTCTCGCCCTTCCCGACGAACGCGAGCGCCCGCGACGTCAGGGTATGGAGCGTCCCGTTCCGCTCCTCGACGTTTGCGTAATACAGCAGGGCGTCGCCATAGTCGCCGAGGGCGAGCGGTTCGTGAGCCCTCGGTGCCTCCGGGTAGCCCTCGGGGACAAGGTACTTGCAGACCGTCGCCTTGTTCGCGAACCGGACGTGCGACGGCGCAAGATCGCCCTCGATGATGTGGCCGACGATTCCGGCAAAATCCGACTCCAGGAGCGAGAGAACGTTCATGGCCTCGGGGTCGCCGAAGCGGGCGTTGAACTCGATGACCTTCGGGCCGTCGCGGGTGTTCATGAACTGACCGTAGAGAACCCCCCGATAGGGCGTCCCCTCGGCCCGCATGGCCGCGATCGTCTCTTCCATGATCCGGAGGGCCTTCTCGTAGTCCTCGCGGGAGACGAAGGGGAGCATGTGATCTCCCAGGGAGTACGAGCCCATGCCGCCGGTGTTCGGTCCCACGTCCCCTTCGTAGGCACGCTTATGATCCTGCACGAGCGGCATGGGCACCAGGTGTTCGCCGTCGACGAATGCCTGGAGCGTGAACTCCTCCCCGATAAGCCGCTCTTCCAGGACGACGTTCCCCCCGATCTCCCGGGTGTACTCGACCGCCCCCGCCACATCGACGTGCTCGCCCATGATCCGTACGCCCTTCCCGCCGGTGAGCCCGATCGGTTTGATCGCGAGATCGCCGTCGTAGGACTCGATGAACCGCCGCGCCTCCTCCGGGTCATGGCAGACCCGGTACTCCGGGCACCCCGCGATCCTGTGCCGCTCCATCAGCCGGCGGCAGAACGCCTTGTCCGTCTCTATCCGGGCCGCGGCGCGCGTCGGCCCGAGAGACGGTATCCCCGCCTCCTCGAGGCGGTCGACGATGCCTGCCTCAAGGGGGGCCTCCGGCCCGATGACCGCAGCATCGACTCCGCAACTGATGGCGAATGGTAGTATTCTCTCGATATTGGTCTCTTTTTCGAGGAGCACCCGCTCCGCGACCCGGGCAATTCCCGGATTCTTGCTTGCCATGACAGAAAAGATCTTCGTGTCACTGTTGCAGGAAAGCGCCCTGGTGATCGCATGCTCCCTGCCACCACCGCCTACAACGAGTACTTTCATATCCATCATATATGCCCGCTCTTAAAAAATGTTTATCCGTCCAGCAGCTCGCTGACCCGCACAAGTGCAAGAAGAGACGCACCTTTTTCTGCAAGCGCCTCGCGAGCGCCCGCCTCCCGGTCGACGACGGTCACTACCCGGTCGACGTGCGCGCCCGCGGCACGAAGGGCATCAAGACCGTAGAGGGCGCTTCCCCCGGATGTGGTCACGTCCTCGACCAGCAGCACGTTCTTCCCGGCAACATTGCCGATGATCGTTCCGGCTTTGCCGTGATCCTTGGCTTCTTTCCTGACGATCGCGTACGGCCGGCCGCTCGCGAGCGAGACGGCGACGGCGATCGGTACGGCGCCGACCGCCACTCCGGCGACCATCTCGAACTCCCACCCTTCGGCGATGGCTTTCCCGATCTCTCTGAGGATGGCGGGGTTCGTTGTCGCAGCTTTTATGTCGATGTAGTAAGAACTCCGGGCTCCCGAGGCGAGGACAAACTCCCCGAACTCGATGGCCCCGCACTCAAGCAACAGTGTCGCGATTGGGTTCACCATGGTACCTCTTTAACTCCTATGTAATAACCGATAATGTTCACCACCCGGTGCAGGAGGGGTGTCATGACGATGATCCAGACTGCAATGGGCAGGGTGATGTTCCAGGACAACCACTGGGGGTCGATGATGAGGATCAGCAGAAATGAACCGACGACCAGGTCGTACTGGTCGGCCAGGAACCAGGATTCTCCCCGTTCCTTACCCAGCCTCCGCTTCAGGAAACTCTTGACGAGATCGCCGAGAAGCGCGCCGGTTGCGAGGAGCGTGACGGAGAGGAACGTCTGCCGGGGAAGAACACCCAGGCTGAACGTGGTAGCCGCCCAGATCTCGATGAGACCTACCAGCACCCCCGAGAGGACGCCTCCGAAGAACCCCCGGTACGTCTTTCCGTCACCGAAGATCCTTCTTCCGTCGGAGAACGTCCGCCCGAGATCGATGGGTCTCCCGCCGCCGAAGAGTGCGGCCGCTGAGTTCGGCACGTATGCCGGAAGCATGATCCAGAGTGCCGCAAGCCCGGAGACGATCCAGTAGCCGATGTCTGAATTGATAACTGTCAATATTCAGTACAATCAGTAAATATAAAGATTAAAGTGTCGAAATATGAGATACGAATGAATAGGTGGGCACGGTGAGAGAATGCTGATAAAAAAGACGAAGAGCCTCTGCCCAACATGCGGTCGCGTGCTCGATGCCGATATCGTTGAGGAAGAGGGGAAGGTCTGGCTGGTCCGCACCTGCCCGGAGCATGGTGTGTACCGGGGCCTTTACTGGTCCGATGCGGAGATGTACCGGAGATTTGAAGATTTCGAATGCATCGGAGAGGGAGTCTCGAACCCACAGAAGACCGGTTCCCCGGCAGGATGCCCGAACAACTGCGGTGTCTGCGAGAACCACCGGTCGACGACGCTGCTCGCAAATATCGACCTGACGAACCGGTGCAACCTCAACTGCGACTTCTGCTTTGCAAACGCCCAGGCATGCGGCTATGTCTATGAACCGACCTTCGACCAGATCGTCGGGATGCTCTCCATGCTGCGCGAGGAAAAGCCTGTTCCCGCTCCTGCCGTCCAGTTCTCGGGCGGCGAGCCGACGATGCGCGACGATCTGCCCGAACTCATCCGGAAGGCAAAAGAACTCGGGATGTCCCAGGTGCAGGTCGCGACGAACGGTATCCGGCTCGCGCAGGACCCCGAATACGTGAAACAACTCAAGGAGGCAGGGCTCTCCACCGTCTACCTGCACTTTGACGGTGTAAGCCGCGAGACGAACTCGAAAATCGCGAGCGATCAGCGGGCGATAGAGAACTGCGCGGCAATCGGCCTCGGGGTGGTGCTGGTGCCCACGGTCATCAAGGGCAGGAACGATCATGAGGTAGGCGCCATTGTCAAGTACGCCGCAGAGCGCATCAAGGTCATCCGTGGCGTAAACTTCCAGCCGGTGGCGTTCACCGGGGCTGCAAGCGAGGATGACGTCAGGAACGAACGGATCACCATCCCGGAACTTGCGGAGCGGATCGAGGAGCAGACGGACGGCGTGATCAAGAAGGACTACTTCTACCCGGTGCCCTGCGTCGTCCCGATCTCCGAACTCGTCGAGGCCTACACGGGTAAACCCCAGATCACGTTCACCACGCACCAGCACTGCGGCGCAGCGACCTACGTCTTCGTCACCGACGAAGGGATGGTTCCGATCAACAAGATGGTGGACGTCGACGCCTTCTTCGAGTCGGTCGAGAAGATGACGGCGAAACTCGCGAAAGGCGGGTCGCTCAACAAGTACATGACCCTCGTCGAGGGGGTCAAAGACCTCTACTACTCCACGAGGAAGGCGGAGCAGAAGAACACTGGGGAGTTCATGAAATTGATTGGGAAGGCTCTCATCATGCAGAACTTCGAGGCTCTGCGCGAGTTCCACTGGAACGCCCTCTTCATCGGCACGATGCACTTCATGGACAAGTACAACTACGACCTCTGCCGGGTGCAGCGGTGCTGTATCCACTACGCGACCCCGGACGGCCGCCTGATCCCGTTCTGCACCTACAACAGCGGCCCGGTCTACCGCGAACAGGTCTGGAAAGCCTTCGCAGAGCCCAGGACGGAAGAGTAACTCACCTGCTCCATACGGAGCCGGGAGGGATCGGGCAACCCCCTCCCCGGCGGCTTTTCTTCGGTGCTCACGCTCCAGTTTTCACGAACCGTCGCGTCCTACGGGCAGTCGTTCTCAGGGATGTTACACCTTCTTCGGCCAGCTGTGCTCTGCGCCGTCACCACTCGCACCAGCGGTGTTCATACGTGACAGTTGGAATTCCCCGGCATGGATTCCGTGGGGACATCGCCCTTGGGGGGGCGGCTCGCGGGGAGGGGGTTCGCCCCCCTCCCCTGTCTCTACCTCGTACGCGGACATCTGTAACCCCCACCCCGCCCGCGCTTCGCGCTCCTCCCCCGCCCCCGGGGGCGGGGGCAGTGCGTGGCGATAGGCGATGCCCCTACGGGACATCGCTGGAGAAGACCGAATGTTCTGGGCTTACGACGTCCAGGTAGGCACGGAGTTTGAGCACCGGAGGTGCGCACCTCGCACCTCCCTTGAAATCCGTGTCAGTGCGACTGCAGAATATTGCTGGACAGTCCCACCCTCGAATTTTGGCGCGAGTCAAGTATGGATAATCTGGGAGTCTCGGCCTCCGGGGTGGGGTTCCCGCAGGGCCGATCTCACGGGAACGGCAGTTCGTACTCCCCCTCGTCCCGCAGGACGAGGGCGGCGATGGCGAGGTCCTGGATGGCAAGCCCGGTGGAGTCGAAGATCGTGACGGCGTCCGGGGACGACCGTTCTTTCTTCCCGATGACGACCTCGCCGAGGGTTCCCGCGATCCGGGCGAGGTCGTAGTGCCCGGTGCCGACCGGGACGTTGATCTCGCCCGAGTGGGCCGCCTGGCCGGGGTCGTCGACGAAGACCTCGGCTTTGAGCAGAATCGCGGGATCCAGTTCCTGCTTGCCGGGGGCATCCGCGCCGATCGCGTTGATGTGCGTTCCTTCGTGGATCCAGTCCGCCATCACGACCGGTTTTGTCGACGGCGTCGTCGTGGTCAGTACGTCGCAGTCGCAGGCGCGCTCGATCGGGACGCTCCGGGCGTTGTACTCGGAGTAACGTGTCGCAAAAGCCTCCGCACTCTTCTCTGTCCTGCTCCAGACCAGGATCTCCTCGATCGCGAGCGAGGCAGCCGTCGCCTCGACCTGCGCCTCCGCCTGCCGCCCGGTTCCCACGATCCCGAGGGTGACGGGGTGACGGGGCGCGAGATACTTCGCCGCAATCGCGCCCGCCGCCCCGGTGCGCAACGCGGTGAGTTCGGTGGCGTTGATGATCGCCGTCGGAATACCGGTCTTGATATCGATGATGATGGTGAGCGCCATGACGGTGGGAAGGCCTCTCGTGCGGTTATGCGGGTGGACGTTGACGATCTTCACCCCGGCAATCCCCCGGGCCGGGAGGTAAGCAGGCATCGTCCGAAAGTCCCCGTTCTCGACGAGCGTCACGTAGACCTTCGGCGGCATCTGGACGTTGCCTCTCCCGTGCTCGGCAAAGGCCGCTTCAATCGCCGGATTCACCTCGGCATACGGCGGGTATCCGGCATGAACCGGATAATACTTCATAGGGCGATCCCCCCGCGAGGGCGGGGTTGCCTCGCCGTTCTCTTCGATCCGATGAAGAGATGCATAGAAATACTCCGGCGGGCGGAGATATCAACTGTTTGGTGCGTTCGTGCGCGCTCCGGGAGATCCTGCAATGCGGCAAAAATGAGTGCATGCGGGTTCTCCCGTACACAGGCCTCGCGTGCACCGTCAAAACGGTTCGCCGGGAGAGAGCGGGGAGTGCCGGAACCGTCCCTTCTCTCACCCGGGGTTATCCTGCATCCCTCGTATAGAGAGCCGGATCAGGCCGAGGTTGGCATCCGGCTTTGCAAGGATGCAGAGGGAGAGATCGCCGTAGGGTGCGATGATGAGCTTCCCCGTCGGTGTCTCGAGGATTATCTGGGAGAGGCCGCCCATCTCCATATCGCCGGTGATGCGGGTGCCGGCACGGAGCAGGTCTTCGGAGACCGCGGCCACCTGCTCGAAGTCCCCGGATCCGAGCGACTGGAGGGCAAACCCCTCGTGGAAGACCGAGACGGCAACGACACCCGGCTGCCGTGCGATCTGGTCGAGGCAACTCGTGTTCACCGACCCTATCCGGGAAGATGGCTTTGCACCGCCCTCGGTGATCAGGCACCCGGCCTCACGGGAGGCTTCCCGGGCCACCTCGGTCTCCCCGGCGGTGTAGGCGATCAGTTCGGATTCAAGCGACGGCCGATCAAACAGGTATCTGTACGCTTCGTCTCCGCTGAGCAGCAAACCTTTGCTGCGGTTCTCGAACGCAGATGCATAGGGTTTCCCGGCCTGAATCAGGACAAAACCGGTTCCTCCGGTCTCGCTGATGCGCACCGCTCCGGTGAAGTGAGGGCTGATTGAAGCAAGGGCCGAGAGAGGCCCCTGCAGTCGTCCAAGTGAGATGCCGTCGGGTAGCATCGTCTCACAGAGCAGCAGTTATCCGATCCCTGTTCTTCTTCAGTTCGTAGCGGATTCTCCCGACATTAACGTTCGCGTTCGCCACGATAGCGATCAGCTCGTCCTCCGAGAGCGGGGAGAGCAGGATCGGCCCGTTCTCCAGTTCGATGAGCATCTGGCTCATCTCACCCTTCCCGAGTTCGTCGCTCATGGCTTCGGACGTGCCCATACCGGTCGACGCCATGGCGCCCAGGGCCTCGACGTCCACGTCCCCGGCAACGACGCTCTCGATCACAAAGCCGTCCCGCCCCGCCACGACTGCGGCGGTAACCCCGTCAAGTTTCAGGAATTCTCCCAGAATCTGTTTAAGCATGGTCTATCTCCTCACGTTCTCCGAACGCATTCTATCTTGAGGGGCATCCTCCCGATCGCGTGCGTTGCGCACGAGATACAGGGGTCATACGCCCTGATGATCATCTCGATGCGGTTTGCTGCCCCTTCGGTCAGCGCTCCGTTCTCCACCACCCGGCGTGCCATATCCTCCACGCCGCGATCCATCCCGTAGTTATTCTGGCAGGTCGCCACGATCAGGTTGCACCGCTCGATGATGCCGTTCTCATCGACGGTATAGTCGTGGATCAGAGTGCCCCGGGGAGCCTCGATGATCCCGACGCCCCGACGGTTCACGACCGCTCCCACCGGCGTCCGGATCTCTGAGCCGGTGATGCCCGGGTCGGAGAGCAACTGGACGGCCCGCTCGCACGAGGCGAGGAACTCGATGTAGCGTGCCAGGTTGTATGCGAGCGTGGCCTGGGTGAGGGTGCCGAACCACTCGCGGTACTCCGCGAGAGCGGCGTCCGCGTGCTCCGTGCCCATCTTCTGCACGATGTTGAGCCGGGCGAGCGGCCCGACCCGGTAGTAGTTTCCGCCTTTGAACCGGGCGAACTTCAGGTACGACCAGTCTTCCGAGTACTCCTCGATGAAGTTCGTGTAGTCCTGACCCGAGAACGAGCCGAGGTGGTTCCCGTCCGGGCCGAGCATCATAGCAGGCCCATCACAGGTCGAGTAGACCCCGTTGTTGGCCATGCCGAGGAACCCGGTCGTTACTGCCCCGAACTCCGTGTCGACGCCGTCGAGGAGACCGCGAGCGAGATCCCATCCCTCGCGCGCGATCCCGAGCGCCTCGTTCGCCATAGTCATCAGCTCGGCTCTCTTCCCTTCCGTGAGCGGCGTCGACATCCCGCCGGGCAGCGCGTTCGACGGGTGGATGGGTTTGCCGCCGACCGCCTCCGTCAGGCGCTGACCGAACTTCCTGGCCGCAATCGCCTTCTTCGCAAGATCCGGCGAGTGGCGAGCAAGCCCGATGACGTTCCTCTCCTCCGCAGGCGCGTCGTGTCCCAGGATGAAGTCGGGAGCCGCGAGCATGAAGAAGTGGAGGGCGTGGGAATGGATGAACTGCCCGATGCTCAAGAGTTCCCGGAGTTTCTTTCCGGTCGCGGGCGGTTCGACGCCGTAGATCTGGTCGGTCGCCTTCGCTGCAGCCAGGTGGTGCGCCGAGGGGCATATCCCGCATATGCGGGGCGTGATCCGAGGTGCCTCCTCGATTGAAGCGCCGATAAGGAACTTCTCGAATCCCCTCAGTTCCACGACCTGGAAGTGGGCCGAGTCGACCTCTCCCCGGTCGTTGAGGTAGATCCTGACGCCTGCATGACCCTCGATCCGGGTCACCGGGCTGATCGTGATCTCTTTCATCTGCTCCTCTCCTTTACCAGATCCCGGATCTTTGAGTTCTCCTTGTCTTCCATGATCAGGCTCCCGATGGTGAAGGCATACATCGTGTGTGCGACGTCGTAGAGTTCCTTCTCCACCTCTTTCTGCGGCTTATCGGTGAGATCCGAGATTCTTCGCACCATCATGCCATAGATGTCCCGGCAGGGCTCGCGAAGGATATCGAGCGAGGGGCCGTTGCACCCGTGGCACGGGATGTTGTTTTTGGGGCACGACGCGCCGCATCTCCCGAAGGTGACGCTCCCGAGGCAGAGATAGCCCTGCCCGAGCAGGCAGTGTTCGCGGTCGGGAACACCCTCGTGCCGGCGCTTGAGCGTCCAGTTCTCGACCTGCCCCATCTTCCTGTCGCATTCCGAACAGACGGACTTGCGCGAGAGTTCAAGGGTGTTTCCCGAAACCATCGCCGGGATGAGGTCTCTCAGGAACGCCTCTTTCGGCGGGCAGCCCGTGACGTAGTAATCGATCTTCACGAGATCGCCGACCGCGAACGCCCGGTAGAGGAACGGCGGCACGTCCGTCGGGATAACCCCGTCGGGCTTCGTCGTCGCCGCCTCCCGGTAGACGCAGGAGAAGATGTCCTCGTTCGAGCTCAGCATCGAGAGACCCGATACGCCCCCATAGCAGGCGCAGGTCCCGAGTGCGACAAGTGTCTTTGACCGTTTCCGGATCTTTTCGAGGCGCTCGCGGTTCTCTTCGTTGCGGACGGCTCCGGTCACGAACGCTATATCGATATCCTCAGGAGGCTCCTTGACGTCCATGATCACCGGGGAGTAGACGATCTCCGCTTCCGCGAGGATGTCGAGCAGCATCTCGTGGAGGTCGAGCACCGCGATCGTGCATCCCGAACACCCTGCGAGTTCTTCAATAGCAATCTTCATCGTCCTCGCCTCATTTCAGGATCAGTTTCTTCAGGCAGGCGTTCGGGCCGGTGTGAACGATCTCCAGTTTGGCTTTCCTGCCGGTGATCTCCTCGACCGCGCCGACGACGTACCCGAAGAGGGTCTGGCAGAGCGGGCCGCCCTGGTCGAGACCGTTGCGCCGGAGCGTCTGGCGGACGATGCAGTCGTGGAAGACGAGGTAGATGAACGTCTCGCCGTTCTCCTCGATGATAAACGTCTCCTTGTCCTCGGGCTTCCAGACCTCGAACGAGTACTGGCCCCGGAGCAGGTCGGAGAGTTCATGGAGTGCTCCCTCCACGTCCTCGCGCTTCTGGAAGTACTGGGCGACCTCGTGACCGAACTTCTTCCCGGCGCGGTAGGTGACGGCATTTGCCCCGCGGCCGGCGATCTCCTCAAGCGACCTGATCACGAGGCCGTTGAGTTTCATCACGCCGTGGAGCGTATGTTCCAACTCTTTTGGTTTCGGTGAACACTCGAGGGGAATATCCTCGGCACGGTAGACGAGATCGGAGTGAAAAGCCTCGTGCATCTCATCAATGTATCCGGCGCTCATCAGACCACCTTCCGAAGCATTTCACAGACCTTGATGTCGATGTAGTGTCTCCGGGCGGCGTAGATGCCCCGGTGCTCGAGTGCCTGAGCCGGGCAGATCTCGTGGCAGGAAAGGCATCCCATGCAGTTGTTCGGCCTGACCGCGACACTCACGTTGTCCTGGAGTTCGTACACGTGCATCGGGCAGTCCTTGACACAGAGACCGCACCCTACGCACGCGTCCTTATCCACATGTATCTCCATTGCGAGCCTCAGGGAGTGGTTAACACTTCCTGCTATTAAAAGTATATAGTTTGTTCGCTAAGAGCATCTCTCACGCAGAAGAATATTTCTGATTTTATGCCGTTTTACTTCATTCTAGGGTTGTACAGGGCGTTTTAGAGTTCATGCAAAAATAACCGTGCCGGCGGCGGCGGGAAGGACGCTCTCTCCCTGGCGCCTCACGCAGCCGGGACCGGTATCGGCGGGGTCGGCTCCGCATTGCTCTCCGTGCGAAAACGAATCGATGAAAGGGGGTGATGAGCGTGATAGGTCTTGCCGACCGCAACGATCACGCTTTCGTCCGGAAGAGGGCACGGGCAAGCCGGTCGACAAAGCCTTCCCGGGAAGGTTTTGTCTCTTCCTCGGTGTACTCGATGCCGGCTATATCGGCGGAAAGGCGCTTGAAGGCACGGGATGCACCGGACGAGGGGTACTTCACCACGATCGGCGACCTCCCGGCAGATGCGCGCCGGATGTTCGGGTCTTCAGGTATGATCCCGAGCACCCGGACCCCGAGGAGTTTCTCCATCTGTGCGCTGTTGAAATCGTTCCCGGTGGCCGCGACCCGGTTGATGATCGCCCCTTCGACATGCCCGCCGACGGTCTCGGTCAGGATCTTTGTCTTTAATGAGTCGACGATCGAGGAGATCTCGGGATTTACCACGAGAATCACCCCGTCGGCAATCGTCAGCGGGATGACGCCGTCCCTGCTGATCCCTGCAGGAGCATCCAGGATCAGGATTTCGAACTCGCTCACGAGGTCGGTCATGATGTCCTTGAGCCGGTCGGGGTTCGATTGCTGGAAGCCCTGGAGGGAGAGCCCGCACGGGACGACCTTCACGCCGAACGGCCCGTCGTAGATGGCGTCCCGGACGCGCGCTTTGCCGGCCAGCACTTCGTGCAGGGTCACCGGGAGGTTTTCAAGCCCGAGAATGAGCCCGAGATTCGCCATTCCGACATCGGCATCCAGAATGCATGTCTTCTTTCCATATTGGGCCAGCATCGGACCCAGATTTGCTGTGACCGTCGTTTTGCCGGTACCGCCCTTACCGGACGCAATCGTGTATACTTTTACCATGGTGATCACTCGCTGTTTTGATCTTCCCGCTCTTACACCCAGTGCTGCAGGGTTTCCCGGATATCGTGCTCGAGTGCGTTCGTCTGTTCACCGGAGAGATGCCCCGATGGGTGGGCGATGCCGACCACCGTCTCTCCGCGGTAGGAAAAACCAAGGAGTTCCGCTCCTTCCTCGTCGTGCAATCTTCCCTGTGCGTAGAGATGACTGTACCGTGCGGCCTCGTCCTCGCTGCCGGACTTCGTCGAGCCGATCAGCAGACCGTCTGCGGTCGCCAGCGTCAGGGATGCAAGACTGTATTTCTCGCTGATTGCACCGAGCGTCTCCTCAAGGCTTCCCATCTTCGCGGGCTCGATCGGCTTCGAGGGAGGCGTGGAGACTGGCTCGGCGAGATCCGGACCCCGGGGCGTCCCCGGCGTTACTGAAACCTGGGGAGAACCCTGCCCTTTGATTGCCCGGGATAACTCCGCAAGGTAGTACGTAATGCCAGTAAAACCGGCTACCGTTATTATCGTGAGGAGGATGAGGAAAAACTGGATAGTGCCTGTTGAATCCATTCTGTTACCAGCTCCTGAAGTTTAGGTCTCTTTGTCCTTGATGAGGTGGTCGAGGTGGATCTTCTTGAGCATGTCTTTGCAGTTCAGTTTGAAACTGCCGACCAGTTGCTCGACGTCCATCTCTTCCATGTTCTGGACGAGCGCATCGATCTCGTCACCTCCCGATTGAGACGCCTCGGCCGTCTCCTGTGCGGGTTTCACTCCCGGCATGGGAATATGATGCACCTCTGCGGTCGGTTTCGGACGACGCCTGGATGAAGAGACCGCACCGACACCCTTCGGTCCGGCAGGTGGCGTTGCTCCTCCCGGAGCACCTCTCCCCGCCGACGGCCGGCCGGATCTCCCGGGCGTCCCTATCGTAAACGGGGAATTGAACTCCAGAGCGAGCCGTACCTGTTCGGGCGTCAGAAGGTTCAGTTCTGCCGCCACCTCGTCTTCTCCGCCATCTAACACCGTGTCCAGTGCGTGCTGCCCTTTCATGCCCCCATATTCGGCAAGCACAACCTCACCGTCGTTCAGCACAAGGATAACGCTCTCGCTACCCAGAACAATTGTGCAGATCCCGGTGAACCGTTCTGCGTTAATCTCATTTGTCAGGGCGCGGGTTGTCGTGGATTTGATTAGACGATGGAACCGGCCGCGTGGCAGTTGCATTCAGAGACTTTTAGCTCAGTGGTATATGATAAATCTTGTTATTTATATCCACACGAAGGGGAGTCGATACGCAGTAATTCAGGTGGTATGGTGACGCCTATCTATGATCTGCTCTCCTGATCACCGGTCCACTCCCTGAGGATGGTGAGGATCTTCTGCTCGGCAATCTGGATCCCCTCTACAACCTCCGGATCGATATCCCTGCTGAATGCCTGGATCTCGCCTACTTCAATCCCGACGGTCACGATCTCTCCGGCATACCCGAGTTCCCGGGCAAGCGTCACCACCTCGCCGATCCCGATGTCGTGGAGCGCGTATACCGGGATATCCCACGACGGCGGGACTTCAAATGTACGGACTTCTCCGATGCGGTCGCCGATACCCACCATCGCATCGACGATAACCACCTGTTCGTAACCTTCCATCAGCGGGATCAGACCAAACCCGCCGGTGCCGCCGTCGATCGCATCCACACCGGGCAATCTCCCGTCGAAGAGGTGCATCACCGAGATCCCTGCCCCGTCGTTCCCCATGAGGGGGTTTCCGCACCCGATGATACATACCCGGCTCTTCTGCATGTTACCTTCCCTACCGATTATATCCGTCAAGGTACAAAATGGTACTGAAAATTCCCCGACCGTGAACTGCCGTTCCGGGAGCGGGATGTGAGGCGCATGATCCACATCGTACCAAAACCGACCGATACGCCGGACGACAACTCGACCGGCGCTGTTATGCGTGAACTGGAGAGAGCCGATGCCCGATACGGGGTTCTCGATCTCGGCGCAGTCAACTCCCTCGACTCCGGGCTTGAGAACGAACTCATATGGGTCTGCGGTATCCGGCAGGACGGGCACCAGTTCGAGACCTTAAACGTGCTCTCGCTCAATAACCGGGTGATCAACACGCCCGAAAGTATCGTTGCCTGTGCATCCAAGGTGATGACGACGGCACTCCTCCTCGCAAACAATGTGAGGACGCCCGAGACGGTCTACACGCAGTCCGAGGGGCAGGCGCGGCAATTCCTCCAGCGGCACGGGAAAATTGTCTACAAACCGCTCTATGGGTATGACGGAAACGGTATCCGGCTCGTGACGGGGCCCGGTGAACTCGGGCCGGGGCCCTGGTACCTGCAGGAGTACGTGAAGAACGACCGGGACTTCCGCGTCTTCGTCCTCGGCGGCGAGGCCGTCGGTGCGATAGCCCGGGTCTCCGATACCCTGATGCACAACATCCACCAGGGCGGGATCGGGATGCCGGTCGCGATCGACGAGGAGATGCGCGCCACTGCCGAGGCGGCGGCGGCGGCGATCGGGATCGACTACTGCGGGGTCGATCTCCTCCTCGATCGCGAGGGGTACACCGTCCTCGAGGTGAACGGGACGCCGAACTGGCACTGCATGGCGGCGCCCATCCCGAAACTGCTCGCCCGATACCTCATCGAGCGCGAGCGCGAGATGCGTGCCTGAAGGAGAGGGGCGGGGGCAGGGGGCCTCCGGCCCTGCATAACATTCTTATTGGAGATATTCTATCTCTTTCAAGGTCTTCTCGGCAAGTTCCTTCATCCGGGCGGAGATCCGGCCGGATGACGAGAACTCCACGTCCTTCATGGCGTTCGCAAGTTCCGTGCCGAGCACGAATATCGCATACTTATGTTCCATCTTGCTCTTATGCACCTGAGAAGGGTCTATCTTCAACGCGTAATATTGGGAAAATTTCAACTCCGGGTTCTGCAACTCAAAAAAGTCTTTAATCTCAGTAAGAATCCCATGTAAGGCTATCAACTCTTCCTTGTGCATATTCTCTCCCAGAGATAAAAATGGTGGATATAAATATATATAAATTTGCACCGGGGATAACCGTCACCCTATCTTTATGAGTCTTATGGAGAGCGGGCGCTTTATTATCCCCTTAAAGTCCCGGGCAGCCACGAACTCGAGGTCCCTCCCCCCCAGCTGATCGAGGAGTTTCTGGTCGATGATACGATCGACGACAACCCCCTCGACATCGCCGTTCAGGTTCTGGAGTGCGCCTTCGACATCGGTTGCGTTGGATTCCAGGAGGACGGTGTAGTCCGGTGAGAGGAACCGCGCAATCTTTTTGTCCCGGACGTCGGCCATATGTTCCCCGAGCGTCGAGGGGGGCTTTGGGCCCCATTCACGGCGCGGCGACTGCTCGTTCTCGTCCGCATCGGTGGGAGCCCGAATCCCGGCGCGGGCTGCGCGTGCAGCCCCCTCGTTCTTCTCGTCGGCGGGAGGCTGGTCGATAACCCCCACTGCGGGCACCTTGTTCCGGAGCGCCTTGACGATCTCTTTGCGGCTCATCTCCTCGACGCTCTTTCCGCGGGGACTGTAGGCCACAAAGTCGATCTCGGCGACCTGGAGGAGCTCGCGAAGGATCAGTTCTCCGCCCCGGTCGCCGTCGAGCAGGGTCGTCACGGTCTTCTGCGAACAGAGATCGACGATGATGCGTGGGACGTTGGTTCCTTCGACCGCAACGGCGTTCTTGATCCCGC
Source organism: Methanoculleus chikugoensis (assembly GCF_019669965.1). NCBI lineage: Archaea > Methanobacteriati > Methanobacteriota > Methanomicrobia > Methanomicrobiales > Methanomicrobiaceae > Methanoculleus > Methanoculleus chikugoensis. Next base: position 1,137,471 of record NZ_AP019781.1, read on the forward strand.
AACGGAGCAGGTTGATGACGTCGGCCCGCCCCTCGACGAGGATGATGGCGTCGGAGTCCATGACGTTCGGCCCCGCGTGCACCTTCTCTTCGCCGAGGTACTCGAGTTTCTCGATCCTGATGGTCTCCCTGACCTCGTCGAGGAGTTCGTCGCTGTTGATGGAGCCCTCGTCGAAGTCTTCGAGGAGGAGTTCTTTGGCGCGCTCGACGATCCTGCGCCGCTTGGTCACCCGGATATCCTCGATCCGGTCGACCTTCACGTGCGCCGTGCACGGCCCGACCCGGTCGATCGTCTCGAGCGACGAGGCGAGGAGCGCGGTCTCAGCCCGGTCGAGTGAAGACGAGATGAGTATCTCGCCTTTTGTCTCTCCTCGTTTCGTGGTGATCTGAACATCGATCCGGCCGACGCGGCCGGTTCTCTGTAAGTCGCGCAGGTCGAGGTCTTCGCCGAGCAACCCCTCGGTCTGGCCGAAGATGGCGCCCACTACGTCGGGTTTATCTACCACCCCCTCGATCTGCAGGATAAGATGAATAAGATACTTTGTGGTATCCGGTGAGTACATGGAGTCTTGCCTCCTTTTGTATGGATAAGCCTGATGCCGTACCCGCATGGGTTTTGATCTGCGCGGACGTACGGGTTAATCATATATCTAGGGTGCAATTACTTAAATCAGATGGCGAGTTCGGCGCAAGTTTTTTTAAAAGATGAATCCCGGGCTATGCCCCTGATGGAGAGCATTTTTCCACGTCGTTCTGTATCGCTCGTTCACGGCAAAAGCCGTTCTGTCCCGGGTATCCCGCTTTTCCTGTCCGCACCGGGTCAGGTCCCGGCGGTCTCCAGGCACGCGAGAGCATGAGATCTCGATACGCCGGCGATTGCCACGGTCTTCGAGGAAGACGTGTGTCCGGCGATGATGGTCACGTCGGCGCGGGAGACGCCGAATATCTCCGCGAGGAGGTCGGTGATAGCGCGGTTCGCTTTCCCGCCGACGGCGGGGGCCGTTATCTGGCACTTGATGCTTTTGCGCCACTCGTTGTAGCCGGCAGGAAACGCCGATCGTTTTGCACCCGCCGTGACATCGAGCGTGATCGTCACCCCGTGCGGGGTCTCGGCGACGGCATCGACGTAGGTCTCCATGAGAAAAGTCCTCTCGAAGGGATGTCGCCCGACACTAACGATCGGTGTTCACAGGCGGCTTTTGCCGTTCCTCACCCGATCGAACCCATATGCCGGGCGTGCCTGTCGCGCACCTGGGTTGTCCCGCGGATCATGTCCGGGCGTCTCGCCAGATGATCACCCGGGGACCTATAAGGTGCGCTTTATCGGCCTTGTATTATTTATTCTGCAAAGATAAATATCCTTGCCCGGGATACCACGCTGCACAGGCTTCCCGGAGATCGCCGTGGGCGTAGGCCCGCGTTCCCCCGACGACCACCTTTTGTGGGAAGATCGCGTCGAGCCCTTCGAACGGCGACCAGCCGCACTTTGCGTGGAGGTGGGAGGCGTCGATCCGGGTGATCTCGTCCGGGTAGAGGGCGTAGTCCGCCCGGTCGCCCGGCTCGAATCCCGCGCGCGGGATGCCGAGGATGGCTGCGGGTCTCCACGACGTCTTCTCGATAACCGAGGCAAGGGTGATCCGGCCTTGCTGCACCGCCGCCATCAGGAGCGGCACCATCGTCTCGACCCCGGGGATGCCGGAGGGCGCGGTCTCGAAGGGCACCCCCTTCTCTTGAAACGTGTGCGGGGCGTGGTCCGAGGCGACGACGTCTATCCTGTCCCAGCACGACCATAGATTGCGCCGGGTCACCTCGTCCCGGAGGGGGGGGTTCACCCGTGCTCTGGTCTCGTCCGGATCGAAGTTCTCACGCGAGAGGAAGAGGTGGTGCGGCGTCACCTCCACCGTGCCGCGCGCGGCCCTGACTGAGGCGGCGGTGCTGAGGTGGCAGAAGTGGAGCCGCAGCCCTGCCGGGGCGAGGGCCGAGATCGTCCGGACGGCCCGTGCCTCTCCTTCGCCGGACCGGGCGCGGTCGTGGTCGGCGAGCGTCGCCGGTGCCCGGCCGGAGACCTCCTCGGCGTGGACGGTCGCGACCCCCCCGAGGGCGTGGATGTTGGCAAACAACTCCTTGAGCGTCTCTTCATCGAGCCCCTCGCCGTAACTCGACGGAGCGGCGAAGGTCTCCCCGAAGGCCATCGCGCCGGCTTTCCACATCCCGTCAAGATCGGCCCCCGGCACGACGCCCGCGTTCACCGCGAACCCGCATACGGCCCGCTCCTCCGCCTCGCGGATGCGTGCCCGGAGGAGTTCGGGCGTGGTCAGGGGGGGGACTGTGTTCGGCTGGTCGACGACGACCGTCACCCCGCCGGCGACCGCGCTCGTCGTCCCCGTCCGCCAGTCTTCCTTCCCGGCCTGCATTCCTCCCCGCATGTGGACGTGCATGTCGATCGCACCGGGGAGGCAGGTGTACCCGGTGCAGTCGATCGTCTCGTCGGCACGCACCGGCGCACCGACGTGCCGGACGATACCGCCGGCGACGACGATATCGGCGCTCCGGCCCGTCGGGAGCGTCACGTTCCGGAGCACCAGGTCGGCGTTCATCGGCAGCACGCCTCCAGGTCGTCCCGGGTCACGTAGTAGACCTTGACCATGCACGCGGGATGGTAGCGCGTCTTCGACTCCCGGAGCCCGGCGACGCCCATATCGCACTCCCGGTTGACGTAGCGGTAGCGGTTCCGGAGCCCGGCCGCCGTCTCGGTCGTGATCACCTTGTAGATGCTGCGGTAGGTCTCGGGAAGGGCTTTCTCGAAGTGGACGACCGCCATCGATTCGTTGACCGGCCCGACGATCGATATCGCCCCGATGGTGCCGCCGATCCTGACGAGCCATCCCTCGAGTTCGGTGGCGAAGAAGTTGTTCGCGGCAAAGAGGATGGCGTCTTTTTCGTAAGCAAGAAGGGGTTCGGAGTCGCAGTCCCGCCACTCGCACCAGACGACCAGGAACTCCCAGACCTCCTCGATGTTCTCCTCCGTGATCTTCTCGACGGTATACGCGTATTCCCGCCCGAACCGGTTGACCTGGCGGCGGATGGTGGCGTAGTCCTTCCCGGCGAGTTCGGCGAGGTCTTCGGTCCGGTAGACGTAGTCGAAGAAGTCCCGGTTCTCGTGCAGCGGGAGGTCCGGGTAGGCCTCCCGGAGCCACTCCTCGTTTGCCGGGTCGAGAACCCGCAACGGTATATCGTTCCCCTCCCGGAGTGCGAGGTCGATGACGTCCTCGAGGAGATCCGGGTTTCTCGGGCCGATCGGCATCCGGAACGCCGTCACGCCGTCGATGGTGCTCGAGAGGACGATCGAACCTTCGACCTCTACGAAGCGGTAGTCAGCGTAGTGGTTCCAGCAGACCATGTTTGCGAACGTGTTGTCGCTGTGCACCTGGGGGTACTGCCGGTAGTGCCTTGAGAAGAGGTCGCGATCGTCCAGGCTCACGGGTTTGAAGTCGGCAAATCTCAGCATGTCTCATCAGTCTTGTGGATACCACCGCATGGGTGTGTGCCCTTCCATCCTCCGGAAACCGAGCGCGGTGTAGAACGGCTCGGTTCCGGGTTCGGCGACGAGGGCGACCCAGGCGACACCTTTAGCCGTACAGTAATCGAGCAGTGCAGATAAGATCATCGTTCCGATGCCGTGGCCGCGGTACCCGGGGAGGACGACCAGGTCCTGGACGTAGCCGTCCGAGACCCCGTCCGAGATCACCCTGCCCATGCCGACCGCTTTGCCGGTCGTCCGGTCGACGGCGACGACGAAGGCGAAACTCCCTTCGATGAGGGCGGTGAGGTCGGCAGGATCCCATCGCTCGTCCCACCAGCCGCCGGCCCGGTAGAGATCGGCGATCGTCTCAACGTCCCAGACGTTCACCAGGCGCACCTCGATGCCCGCCTCCTCCGTCATCGTTTCATGCCTCTCCATAAGAGTGCTCACGGCGTTTATCGTATATGACAGGCGCGGGTCACGTCCGGGCGATGCAAAAAAATGTCGTGTCTTTCAGCAGACACGCGGAACCGGGTCGCCGACCGGCGGTTCGATGAACCGCTCTCCGCCGATGGCGGTGCGCATGACCACGTTCGAGCCTTCGACGACCTCGCCGACGATCGCGGCGTCACGCCCGTAGGGGTGGCTCCGGAGCGCCGCGAGGACGGCCTCCGCATCATGGGGCGCGACCCCCATCACGACCTTGCCCTCGTTCGCCACCTCGAGGGGGTCGAGGCCGAGCATCCCGGCGGCGCTCCGGACGCTTGCCCGGAAGGGGAGAGCCTCCTCCTCGATGACGACGCCGACGCCGCTCTTTCTCGTCATCTCGTTGATGGCGTTTGCAAACCCGCCTCGTGTCGGGTCTTTCATGGCGTGGATGTCCCCGGCGGCGAGCGCCTTCTCGACGAGCGGCCAGAGGGGAGCGACGTCGGACTTGATCTGGCCGCCGAAATCGAACCCCTCGCGGTGGGCCATGATGGCGATGCCGTGGTCGCCGATGGTGCCGCTGACGATGATCGTATCTCCGGGCTGAAGGCCGTTGTCCCGCACCACCCGCTCGGCGACGCCGATGCCGGCGGTGTTGACGACGATGGTGTCGAGCGCGCTCCGCTCAAGCACCTTGGTGTCCCCCGTGACGAGGCTCGCCCCGCACTCACCGAGTGCTGCGTCCATCGACGCGACGATCCGCTCGAGGTCGGCGACCTCGAAGCCTTCGGGGATGACCATGCCGCACGAGAGCGCGATCGGCCGCCCGCCCATCATCGCGAGGTCGTTGATGGTTCCGCAGACGGCGATGCGCCCGATATCCCCTCCGGGGAAGAAGATCGGCGAGACTACGTGGTTGTCGGTCGTGAAGACGATGTTCTGACCGTTCAGTGGGATGACTGCGCCGTCGTCCAGCGATTCGAGCCCGATCCCGCCGGCGTTGTTGTGCTCGAGGTTGGTGATGACGCGCAGGAGCTCGCCCATCACTTCGCCGCCGGCACCGTGCATGAGGTTGACTTTCATTCTTCGTCCACTTCTATCTCGATGTTGGTGACTACAATTTCCATTCCTGCAACGATCTCCGGGAGTTTCCCGCACCCGGGGCAGACAAACCGCTCGTCCCCCTCGTAGCCGCAGGAGCAGCGGGTGCGTGCCTCGACGTCCCGGCACGAGAGTTGTGCCCCCGATAAGAGCGGGTCGTCCTCGATGATGACGTTGAAGAGGAACGCTACCTGTTCGGGGTTCACCATCGCCAGTTTGCCGACATCTACAGAGACGCACTTCACCTCTTTTGCGTTGTTCTCGATCGCAGCCCGGCGGGCGGTCGTGTAGATGTCGTAGGCGATGCTGTACTCGTGCATTACTCCTCCATCGCGGCGTAGACCTGCCTGAAGACCTCGCGGGTCTCAAGCCCCTCCTCTCTGCTGAGGCGCTGGATGGCAAACCCGACGTGGACGAGCACGAACTCCCCGACCTTCACGTCGACGAGGTCGAGCCTGACCTCCTGCTGCAGGTCGCCGAAGTCGACGACGCCGATGTTGCCCTCTTTTATCTCGAGTACCTCAGCGGGCATTGCAATACACATGACCTCTCTTCCTCATCTGTTGTTGTGTCCGAATGTCAAAAAAGATTGACCATGCTGCACGGAGGGGCCCGGGAGCAGCCGCACCGACCGGCGCGGTTCGCGCATCCTCCGTATTCAGGTACGTATAAGTCGGTTCGGGCGGGTAAAAAGGTATGTCTATCCCCGGTTCCGGCCGCTGGAGGGGTGGAGGGCGTGGCCGACCGTGGGGCGCCGGCGCCGCCGGCCCGCGCCCTTTTGGTGTTTGTGCCCGGGAGCGTAATCTTATGGGAGTACCGTATCTATTCCCGCCTGTCCCTGTGCAGTGGACGGTGGTGGCCTGCCGCCCGCCGGTGCTCGAGATCCTGAATCGAAACCCTTCGGGTTTCTCATCCAAACCTTCGGCATACCCTAATCGGAGAGCATAATTCCTAGAAATCTGCCATATGAGGCCTATTCTAGGCGTTGAGGGTGAAACGGCTTTCCATTGGGTATCGCCATTGGGGGAGGCGGCTCGCGGGGAGGGGGCGTGCCCCCCTCCCCTGTCTCTACCTTGTACTCGGACATCTGTAACCCCCACCACCCGCGCTTCGCGCTCCTCCCGCCCCCAAGGGGGCAGGCAGTGCGTGGCGATAGGCGATGGAAATCCGTGCATGGGGTTATGCGATATTCCGATGGGAACGACAGTCTGCAGGATGCGATGGCCCGGAGAGTGCGACGTTCCAACGGAACGGAGAATGAGAGGACCAAAGGTCTTCGAGTCCAGAGTTTGTCTTTTGGGACGACCTCATCCTCAATGGGGAGAGACCGGGGGGATGCGCCCTCGCACCTGCGGTGCTCAAGCTCGCTATCGCTCACGCCTCGAAACCCTGCGGGTTTCTCGAACTCCGTCCTTTCAGGACGTCGTTCTCCGGAGCGGCGTTCCCGCAATGGCGATATCCCCACTGTCCAGTGCATCGGGGCGAAGGGAGAAAGTGGTTCGTGTCAACCTCAAGTATACGTACCTTTCAGACCGGGATCCGGCCGCCCTGAGTGCAGAACCCTCTCTACCCCTCCCGGCGAAACACCGCCTCCACCTCGGCCCGGGGGAGGTCCTCCCCCCTGACCCGCATCCGCCAGCGGTGCGTCCGGACCGAGACCGCCACGAGCGGCGCGAAGAGTTCCGCCGTCTCGGCCTCGGTGAAGTAGTGGGTGATGATGCCCTCGCCCCGCCGGAACGTCCACGGCTCCGTCTCCGTCCCCTTCCCGGCGCGCATATCCTCGACGGAGAAACTCCTGAAGAAGAGCGTCCCGCCGGGCCTGAGCACCCGGACGGCCTCGGAGGCCACGGCCTTTCTGCCCTGCGCGGGGAGGTGGCCGGCGACGTGGACCAGGAAGACCGCATCGAACGCCTCGTCCCGGAACGGCAGGTGCTGGGCGTCGGCTACGGCAAGACCGATCTCCGCCGTCGCCGGGCGGCGCCGGGCGAGGGCGGCGGCCTCGGGAGAGATATCGACCGCGGTCACGCGCGAGGATCGCCGGGCGAGGGCTTCGAGGGTCTTGCCGTTTCCGCAGCCGACCTCGAGGACGGCGGCATCGGCAGGAATCTCCGGGAGCGGCGCTGGCGCTCCTCCCCAGAGGTTTCCCCGCCTCCGGTAGTCCTCGTCCCAGGGGGATGGTTGGGCGGTCACTGATCAGTGGGTCGGCGCCGCTCCCGGATAATCATTCGCGCCGGCCGGGGAGATCCTTCTGCCGCACGAATCGGAGCGACGCCGAGTTCATGCAGTAACGTGTATGGGTCGGCGGCGGCCCGTCGTCGAAGACGTGGCCGAGGTGGGCGTTGCACCGCCGACAGAGCACCTCCGTCCGGTTCATGGAGAACCGGGTGTCGGGTTCCGTCCTGATGTTCCGTCCGGAGACCGGTTTTGTGAAACTCGGCCAGCCCGTCCCTGACTCAAACTTCGTCTTCGAGGAGAAGAGGTGGTTGCCGCAGCAGACGCAGACGTAGAGGCCGTCCTCCTTGCAGTCGTGGTACCTCCCGGTGAAAGCCGGTTCCGTGCCCGCCTTCCGGGCAATGGAGAACTCTTCCGGCGTCAGGCGGCGCCGCCACTCCTCGTCGGATCTGACGACCCTCTCGACCTCCTCCATCTCCCCGGTCACGGCGTTGCAGACCAACACCCTCCCGGCGGTTTCTCCCGTCTCCCTGATCATCGTCCCGGCCATTGTCCGGAGAGCAGATAAATCGTTCCCCGCCCGGATGCGTTTTCGCATCCGTTATATACCCGCCGGTCGATGAACCATCATGGAGAGAGACCCTCTTCCGGGAAGGAATTTTGTAATCTTTATCCTCCTCGGCTGCCTCTTCGGCGCTGCCGTCACGGCGGGCTGCATGGGGGATTCCGCGGAGCCGGAGCCGGAGGACCCGACCCCGGAGGCGACACCGGGCGCTTATACCACCTACTCCCCCGCCGGGCCGAAACCGTCGTTCTCGGCCAGCGTCACCACGCCCGAGAAGCGAATGCGCACCGACGGATCCTGCTACTGGACCGTGACGGGAACGGTGACCAACGACGGTGACGGCCCCGCGAGAAACGTCGTCATCCGGTTCATGCTCATCGACGACCAGAGCAGCATGATCCGGGCGACCGAGACCGTTCTCGCTCCCCGGTTCCAGGCGGGCGAGACGAAGATATTCACCACCAACCCACTCCCCGGCGACTGTGACCGGCAGTATCACGCCGAGATCGACGTCACGCACGACATCCCGTAAGGCTGCGGGTAAAGGGTTATCCGGGATACGGGTTTATAGGCAGGAGGAGATGAGATGAAGATACTTGGGATAAATGGAAGTCCCCGCGCCTCAAGGAGCCAGACGCTCCGGCTCGTTCAGGCCGTCCTCGACGGGGCAAAGAGCGCCGGAGCGGAGGTGGAACTCGTGGATGTCGCGAAGCTCCGGATCGAGTACTGCATCGGGTGCACGGTCTGCTACGAGCGGGGGGAATGCGTCAGGAAAGACGATTTTGCCGAACTCTACCAAAAGATGCTCGATAGCGACGGGATTGTTCTCGGGTCGCCCAACTACATCAACTCGGTCACCGCCCAGATAAAGACGATGCTCGACCGGATGGCGGACGCCATCCACTGCCAGATGTTCATCGGGAAGTACGGGTGCGCCGTCTCCACGGCAGGCGGCTCCGGGGCGGACGAGGTCGTGGCGTACCTGAACCGGGTTCTGCAGACCCTGGGCGCGAACACCGTGGGCGGCGTCGGCGTGGTTCTCGGCGGCGACCCGGAGACGATCGTGCCTGCGGAGGGGCGGGCCTACGAGCTCGGGAGAAAACTCGCAAGAGCCATCGAGAAGAAGGAGACCTATCCTGATCAGGAGGAACTCCACGCTGCGATGCTCGAGGGGATGCGGGCGCTGGTCACGGCAAACAAGGATCGCTGGCACCACGAGTACGACTACTGGAGAGAAGCCGGGCGGCTGCCCTAACTCTTCTCCGTCTCTTTCGCGCGGATCTCTCTCGCGATCCGCTGCAGCCCTTCCCGGCCTTCCGGCTGCGCTTCCTCGCTCTCCGCCAGGTCGAGTGCCGGGAGCACCGCCTCGCCCATCTGGATCAGGGCCCATTCGGCCCGTTTTCTGACCGCAAGCGCATCGTCCCTGAGTGCCTGAATGAGCGGGGCGACAGCGTCTTCTCCCCCGATCCGGTCGATAGCCCGGACGGCATTCGTCCGCACCTCGATCAACGGATCGGAGAGCGCTTCCACAAGTACCGGAAGTGCGTCGGCGCCGAGCCGTTCCACATCGGCCCACCTCCCCCGCGCCATGAGGTGGATCGTCCGTTCTTCGCCGGTCTCCGGTCTCCAGCCGCCCGCTTCCAGCGCCTCGGCGACCCCTGCCCGGAACGTCTCGTCCCCCGAGCGAAGAGCGTCGATCAGGTGGCGGCGCATCGTGTCGCCGGGATCCTTCAGGGCCTCGAGTGCGGCGTACCTGACCCGGTCGTCCACATCGCTCAAGGCCCCGATGAGCGGTTCGAGGGCGCGAAGGTCCCCGATGTAGCCGAGCGACCGCGCGGCGGCAACCTTGACCGCCTCGTCCCGGTCCTGCAACGCCAGTGTCAGCGGCTCGATCGCCTCCCTGCTTCCCATGTACCCGAGGGCTTCCGCCACGGCCGCCCGGACCGCGCTGTCGCGTTCGCTCTTCAGGGATCCGCTCAGGGCCTCGATGGCCCGTGCGTCTCCGATATTGCCCAGGTTTCGGGCAGCAACCAGCCGGACGAACCGGTCTGTGTCGTTCAGGGCGTCCATGAGCGGTTCGACTGCCGCTTCGCGCATCTCGCCGAGAACCCCGGCGGCGGCGCGCTGCAACTCCGGGTCATCGTCCTTGAGCACCCGGAGCAGCCCTTCGGCGGCCGGCCGCCCCATCGCGATAAGCCGGGTGGCAGCAGACGCCTGCACCTCCACCGACCTGTCATTGAGCGCAGTGATGAGCGTATCGATCTCTTCCCGGCCCGCCTGTCCGACGGAACTCTTCATGGAGACCTCTTTCTCCTCCCGGGCCCTGTTGCCGAAGGTGCTCTGCCACATGTTCGCTGCGCGCCGTCTCATGAGTATGGTAGCCGCTTTTTCCCGGACCTCCTGGTCCTCGTCGCTCAGGGCGTATGCCAGTGCCTCGTCCGCTCTCCCCGGCTCAATCCCCCCGAGGGCATCGACTGCTGCGAGGCGCCCTGCCTTATCTCCTTCGCGCAGCACTGCCGCGAGCGGTTCGACTGCGAGGTTCCCGTATCCCCCGAGAACCCGGGCGGCAGTCACGCTGACCTCCCGGGCGGGGTCTTCAAGATGCCTGATGAGGAGCGGTATCGACCGGGGGTTCCCGACGATCCCGATCGCCCTCGCCGCCGTCAACCGGACTACCGGCACCGGGTCCTCGAGTGCCGCTTCCAGCGGCTCAAGCACATCCGGCCCGAACGCCGCAACGGTCTCGGCTGCGACGGACCGGACCCTGGAGTACCTGTCGCCGAACAGTCGTATGAGCGGGCCGACCGCACACGCATCCCCGATCCGTCCGAGCGCGGCGGCAGCGGCACTGCGGACATCCTGCTCGGCGTCACCGGTGAGGAGAACCAGCGCGTCGACGCCGTTTTCGTCGCCGATCTCGCCGAGCCCTTCCGCGGCGGCGATCCTGACCGCGTCGTGCGGATCGGAGAGTGCGGCGATGAGGTACTCGACCGCCGGCGTTCCCATGCTCCGTAGCGCTGTAACCGCCGCGGCCCGAATATCCGCGTCGTCGCTCTGCAGGGCGTTGAGGCACCGTTCGAGCGATGCCTTCCCCGGTGCCTGCTCCGGAGGTGCGGCGGAGGTGCGTGGTTCCGGCAGGATCGTCCTCTCCCGCGTTGCAGGAGCGGGTCTCTCCTCTTTTGTGCGCTTCTCATCACCGGTCTCCTGTTCAACGCCCGTATCCGGGACGAGTTCGTCCAGCGAGACCGGTCTCCTCGATCCCGGCTGGATCTTCTCTCCGGCCCATGCCTCTTCGGTCTCCGGTCTCTCCTCGAGGAGCTTCCCGACCTCTCCGGCATCTTCCGATTGTTGGGCGACGGGTTCCGGCGCGAGGGTGTTCTCCTCCCCCTCGTCGGCCGGTTGCACCTCCTCCGCCCGTGCTGGCGGCCCGCGATGAGCCGGCCGACTGTGTGGCCGGGAGGTCGATCCGAAGTGGTCTTCGATTCGCTTCTTGGCGGCAAGCCCCTCTCTGAGTTCCCGGTCGTAATTGGAAGGCGCAGTCTGTACTGGCCTTGCCAGGGAGTTCTCCTCGTTGCGCGACCTGATGTAATCCAGCGCAACAGTTGCCTGCTCGCGGATCTCGGGACTGCCCGAATTCATCACCGCGTGCAGGGCATCAAGCGCGGGTTGTCCCAGTTGCCGCATCGTTTCGCTCGCGCCGGTGCGGACACCCGAGTACTCGACCTCCAGCGCCCGGATGAGCGGTGGGATGGCCGCCCTTCCCATCCGGATAAGTTCGTTCCACTGCTCCTTTGCGATCAGGTACCCCGCCCGTTCCAGATCGCTCTCCGGAATCCAGTCCAGCCGGTCCAGCGCCCAGGCCGCCTCCATCCGCACCGGATGGCAGGGATCGTTGAGCGCTTCGACCAGGGCGGGTTTCCCCCGGTCGTTGCCGATCTCCCCGAGCGCCTCGGCAGCACGTACACGGACGTCCATCTGCGGGTCTTCCAGCGCCCTGATAAGCGCCGGGATGACCCGGGAGTCGCGGATCTTCCCGAGCGCTCGTACCGACTCGCTCCGGATCCGGTGCTCTTTGCTGCCGAGGCCCTTGAAGAGGACCGGGACGGCTGCCGCCTGGAGTTTGGCGAGTTCCGTCCAGTCTTCCAGGAGGAAGTAATACCACACCTTCTCCGGGAGTTCGTCGGGCACCCACCGCAGCGCGGCAAGCGCGCCGGCAGCCTCTTTCCGGACCGGGTAATTATTGTCGTGGAATGCTTCAACGAGCGGCGGGATCGCCTTTTTGCCCATTCCCCGGATAGCTAGCACCGCGGCGCGCCGGACCGCCGGTTGCTTGTGGTGCAGCGCGAGCAGCAGCGCTTCAAACATCGAGTCGCCTGTCTCCGCGATTGCGCGGGTGATGGATGCCTGCAGGGTAGGGCTTGCCCTGAGAGTCAGGGCAAGGAGCAGGGGGATGGATGGAGCGCCGACCGAAGCCAGCGCCCCGAGCATCCGGGCCCGTGAGATGCGGTTGGCATTCTCGAGTCCCTTGAGAAGGTCGGGGACGGCGGAAACCCCGAGGGCAGAGAGAGCTTGCGCTGCATCGACGCGGCTACCGGGTTCTTCACCGTCCAGGACCGCAATCAGGCTGTGATAATCCGCCGTCTGCCGTAACCCCTCGATACTCGTCCGGAATTTATCAAAGAATGCCATTTCTGCAGTAGGTAGAGTGCGTTGTCAGAGGTGGCGTTCAGCCGGATCTCCGTCTATTCAGATTCTATTAGTTATTCGTTGCCAATAAATCTTGCATTTCATGGTTTGCAGCATGCCGCGGTTGCAGGCGGGACCGATATCTTATCTTCCGGCGTTCCTGATCCTGCCCCGGCCGACGCGAATCTTTACCGGTGGAAGGCCGGCATACCGAGACCGGAGGACCGCTGGCACCACGAGTACGACTACCGGAAGGAAGCCGGGCGGATATCTTAGGTCCTCCCCGTCTCTTTGCGGATCTCCTCGATGATCCGCTGCAGCCCTTCCCGGCCTTCCGGCTGTGCTTCTTCGCTCTCCGCCAGGTCGAGTGCCGGGAGCACCGCCTCGCCCATCTGGATCAAGGCCCATTCAGCCCGTTTTCTGACCGCAAGGGCATCGTCCCCGAGTGCCTGAATGAGCGGGGCGACAGCGTCTTCTCCCCCGATCCGGTCGATAGCCCGGACGGCATTCGTCCGCACCTCGATCAACGGATCGGAGAGCGCTTCCGCAAGCACCGGGAGCGCGTCGGCGCCGAGCCATTCCACATCGGCCCACCTCCCCCGCGCCATGAGGTGGATCGTCCGTTCTTCGCCGGTCTCCGGTCTCCAGCCGCCCGCTTCCAGCGCCTCGGCGACCCCTGCCCGGAACGTCTCGTCCCCCGAGCGAAGAGCGTCGATCAGGTGACGGCGCATCGTGTCGCCGGGATTCTTCAGGGCCTCAAGCGCGGCGTACCTGACCCGGTCGTCCACGTCGTGAAGCGCCATGACCAGCGGTTCCAGGGCGCTGAGATCCCCGATGTAGCCGAGCGACCGCGCGGCGGCAATCTTGACTCCCTCATCCCGGTCCTGCAGTGCCAGGGCCAGCGGCTCGATCGCCTCCTTGCTTCCCATGTACCCAAGGGCTTCCGCCACGGTTGCCCGGACCTCGGCGTCGGGTTCCCGGTGCAGGGAGCCGATCAGGGCTTCGATAGCCCGTTTGTTCCCGATCCGGCCCAGGTTGCGGGCGGCAACGAGCCTGACGAACCGGTCGCTGTCGCGCAGGGCATCCATGAGCGGCGTGACCGCGGTCTCGCGCATGTCACCGAGGATACTGGCCGCAGCAGACTGGATATCCGGGTCTTCGTCCCTGAGTGCACGGATGAGGGCGTCCACGGCAGGGCGCCCCATCATGATGAGGCGTGTAGCGGCACCGAGTTGCGTGTTCCAGTCCTTGTCCTTGAGCGCCCTGATCAGCGTATCGATATCCTGCTGGCCCGACTGCTCGAACGCCTTCTTCTCCTCCAGCCGGACCTTCCTCGTCTTCTTCGGGGTGCACTCCTCCTCCTCGACCTGGCTGCCGAGCGTCCTCCGCCAGACATCTATCACCTGCCGTTTTCTGAGGGCGGCCGCAGCTTTTGTCCTCACTTCCTCGTCTTCGTCATCGAGAGCGTAGCGCAGAACGTCGGCTGCACGCTCGTCCGGTATCTCCCAGAGGGCATCGATTGCGGCAAGACGCACCTCCTTGTTGCCCGTTCTCAGCACAAGGAAGAGCGGATCGATCGCCATGGCGCCGAAGGTGCTCAGGGCCCGGGCAACGCTCCACCGGACATCCGGCGCTGTATCTCCCAGGTACGTGATGAGGAGCGGGATCGACCCGGTTGCGCCGACGAGCCCTATCGCTTTCGCCGCGGTCACCCGGACGACCGGTAAGGGGTCGTTCAGTGCCTCTTCGAGTTCCTTGAGCGCGCCACGGCCGAACTCCGCGACGGCATCCGCCGCAGCGACCCGGACGCCGTGGTACCGGTCGCGGAAGAGGTGAATGAGCGGCCCAACTGCGCGTCGGTCGCCGATACGACCGAGCGCCGAGATGACGGCGATCCGCACGTCTTCTCTCGCGTCACCGAGTGCCTGGACCAGCGCCTCGACGGCATCCGGATCCCCGATCTCGCCGAGCGCTTCCGCGGCGGCGATGCGGACGCCGTAGTGGGGGTCGGTTAACGCTTCGATGAGGTATCCGACCGCCTCCTTCCCCATGCCCTGGAGCGCGGCGACCGCCGCAGCCCGGATGCTGGCGTCGCTGCTCCTGAGCGCTTCAAGGCACTTTTCGAGCGGCGTCTTTTCAGGGAGCGGTTCGAGGGGTTCCGGCGGTTCAACCGTCTCCCTCGGGATCTGTGGGATCTCCAGTTCCTGCGGCTCCCGGTCCTCCTCCTCGGGCCGGTAGGCAAACTGCTCCTCCTCTTCGGCCTCGCCGATCCTGAAGATCTCCTGCTCGAACTCAATCGGAATGAGCTGATCCAGCGAGATCGCACTCTCGGAAGCCGCCGGGATACCGGCCTTCCAGCGTGCCTTGACCTGTGCCCACGCAGCCTCCGCCTGCTGGCTCTCCCTGATGAGGTCGCTGAGGCTTACGGCCATTTCAGGCTCTTTTGGTGTCTCTTCTATGGGCTGCTCGGGCTCGTTTTGCATCTCGTCGCCGGCCGGCGGCGAGGGTTTTTTGACCCGTTCGTCCGGGGCGTAGTTCGGGCGCCCGAACTGCTTCTCGAACCGTTTCTGGATAGCAAGCCCCTCTTTGAGTTCTTCCTTGTATCTGGAGGCGTCCTCCTGTGCGGGCTTTGTCCGGGACACTTCTTCCTGGCGCTGCCGGATGTACTCGAGGGCAGCCAGGGCCCGCTGTCTCCGTTCGGGGTCTTTCAACGCGGCTTCCATCTTCAGGGCGCTGAGTGCGGGCTGCCCCAGTTGCCGCAACGCTTCGCTCGCACCGGTGCGAACACCCGAGTACCCGATCCCCAGCGCCCGGATGAGCGGCGGGATGGCCGGTCCTCCCATCCTGACCAGCTCTTTCCACTGTTCGCCTGCGATCAGGTATTCCGCCCTCTGCAGGTCGCTTTGCGGCACCCAGCCCAGTTTGCCGAGGGCCCATGCCGCTTCCATCCGCACCTGGTGGTGGGGATCGTTGAGGGCATCGGCCAGCGGGGGTTTCGCCCGGTCGTCGCCGACCTCCCCGAGCGCCTCGACGGCACGTATGCGGACGTCCGGCCGGGGGTCTTTTACCGCTTTGATGAGCGGCGGGACAACCCGGGAGTCACGGATCTTCCCGAGGGTTCGCGCCGACTCGCTCCGTACCCGGGGGTCGTCGCTCGCCAGGGCTTTGAGGAGGGCCGGGACGGCGGCTCCCTGGAGTTTGGCGAGTTCCTTCCAGTCTTCCCGGAGGTAGTAGAACTGCACCTTCTCCGGGACTTCGTCGGGCGACCATTGCATTGAGGCGAGCACGTTTGCGGCCTCTCTCCGCACCGAACGGTTGCTGTCGTGGAGCGCTTTCGTGAGAGGGGGGATTGCCTTCCTGCCCATCCCCTGGAGGGCGATCACCGTGGCACGCCGGATTGCCGGCTGGTCGTGGTGCAGGGCGGGCAGCAGCGTCTCGGCCATCGAGTTGTCCGTCTCCGCGATTGCGCGGCTGATGGATGCCTGCAGGCCGGGGCTGGCCCGGAGGATCAGGGCGAGGAGCAGCGGGATAGACGGTGCGCCGACCGAAACGAGGGATTCGACCATCCGGGCACATGACGCGGGACGGGCATGTTCGAGCGCCCTGAGGATATCCGGGATGGCGGGAACCCCGAGAGCGGTGAGAGCCCGCGCTGCATCGGCACGGTTACGGGGGTCATCGCTGTTCAGAACCGCAACCAGGCCGGGATAGTCCTTCGCCTGCTGTAACCCGTCGACGTTCGTCCGGAACTTATCAAAGAATGCCATTTCCTGCTGCCGGTAGAATCTGTTAGTGGAGGTGCTATTTAGCTGAATCCCGTGTATTTAGATTACATTCTGCGCCCGTTACCAATAAATCTTGCATTTCGCGCCTCATGGCGCGCCGGGGCCGTGACCGGGAACGGTTCACCCCGGTCGGGCTGTCTCGCGGTCATCCCCGGCCGATGCGAATCTTTATCGGTGGAAGGCCGGTATACCGGGACTCCATGGTACGGCTTGATATCACCCGATTGCCGGGCATCGTGAAGGAACTCGCACCGGAGACGGAGGCCCTCGTCTCGCGGATATACTCCTGGTACGTCGAACCCGGACACCTGGTCCTCACTGACGGGATGCGCGAGTGGGTGCGGGAGAAGTACGGCGATATCGAGACACAGCAGATCGTGAGGGTGACCAATAACCAGACCGGCGAGAGCACGCTTTTTAACTCCGTTCGGGCACGCCGGCCGGTGCTGACGCCGCGCGCCGAGGAGACGCGGGATCTTTCGGTGCTCTCAGCGGAAGGTCCGTTCGCAAACCCCCTCGAGGAGACGCCGGCCGATACGTTCGGGCGGATCGACGGCGACCACTGGGTCACGGCAAGCAACATCGCCAAGTACGACTACCTCCACGCCGTCATCATCGCAAAAGAGGACGACCCCTACGTCACCAGCGAACCGCAGGTCGCCGATATGATCAGCGTGGCCATCCGGTGGTGCCAGGACGCGAACCGAACCGACCCCCGGGCGGTCTACCCCTTCGTCATCTGGAACTTCCTCTGGCGTGCGGGGGCGAGCATCGTGCACAACCATGCCCAGGTGCTGCTCACGCACCTTCCGTATGCCGCTCCGTCACGTCTTGAGCGGGTTCGCGATGAGTACCGGTGCCGCTACGGGAGCGAGTACTACGACGACCTCTTCGCCGCCCACACCGCCGTCGGACTCGGGCTCGTCTACAGGGGCGCCCGTATCATGGCGCACCTCGCCCCGAGAAAGGAGCACGAGGTTGCAATCGTCACGGAGTCGCCGCACGATATCGCCCCGGCTCTCGCAAAGGTGTTCGAGTGTTACCGCAACATCGGGGTGCAGAGTTTCAACGCGGCGGTCTACATGCCCCCGCTCGGGGAGGAGGGGTATTATGTCACCTGGGTTGTCGACCGGGGCGACCTCCATTCCCGGACGTCGGATATCGGAGGGATGGAATTCTATGCCGGGACTCCGATCGTCTCGTCCGACCCGTTCCGCCTGATGGAACACCTTACGGCCGCAATGCTGCCGTGACCGGGATCAGCAGGGGATCGTGTCGTGCTTCGCGAGTTTTCTGTAGACGCCTTCCATCCGCCCGGCGACACGGTTCCACAGGAACTCTTTCTTCACTTTGTCGAGCCCTTCCCGGCCCATGGCGAGCCCTTTCTCGGGTGAGTCGGCCACCCGGGAGAGCCCACGGGCGATCGAGTCCGGGTGCGGCCGCACCTTGACCCCGTCGGTCCCGTGCTCGATGTTCTCCGAGAGCCCGCCGACGTCGGAAGCGACGACGCTCCGGCCGGCGCTCCATGCTTCAAGGAGCACAAGCCCGAACGGCTCGTTTCTGCTCGGGATGGCGACGATGTCGCTTGCGTTGAGGAGCGGCACGTACTCCGCGTCGGAGAGCCGCCCGAGGAACCGGACGGGAAGCGACCGGGCCCGGGTCTCGAGCCCCCGGCGCATCTGTCCGTCGCCGACGAAGACGAACTGGCCATCGGCATGCTCCCGGAGGAGGGCGGGAGCCGCGTCCACCAGCATGTCGGGCCCTTTCTGCCACGCAAGCCGCCCGACGAAGAGGATCAGCGGGGAGTCCGGGTCAAAGCCGTAGCGCCGTTTCACCGCTTCCGGATCGACGTCCGCCTGGTAGTGATCGGGCACGATGCCGTTATGGACGACGTCGATCTTCCAGTCCGGGATGTTGTAGAGGCTCATGGCCTCCTGCCGGAGGGTCGAGGAGACCGCGGTTACGTGCTTTGCAATCGATGCACCGTAACGTTCGATCCTGGATATCTCCGTAAACGGCCACCCGGTGCTGAAATTATTCCCGTTTCTTCCAAACTCGGTCGAGTGGTAGGTGAAGACGGTCTCCCCGTCCCGGAGACGGTGGAGCGCGTCGACCACGTGCCAGTCGTGGAAGTGCAGGAGGTCGAACGGCTGTGCGTCGAATTCGCCGAACCGGTCGAGCATCTTCCGGCTCATATCAGAGCAGTACCGGACGATGTCCTCTCCCGACGGCCGGCAGTAGTGGTAGTGAACGTTGTTGATCTCGGCGTCCTCCCCTTCTCCCCGGGTGAAAAAATGCACCTCGTGGTTCTGCGCCAGCGTCTCGGCAAGATTTGTCGCCGCGCTCGCGAGCCCGCCAACCCGCTCCGCATACAGCGACTCCCAGCAGAAAAATGCTATCTTCAGGCTCTCCATGGTATTCCTCGTCTCTGTCGTCTCTGCCGGCCACCGGGGCTCACGGCTCCCTTCCGCTACGTCAGGATCCACACCGGGCCGGCATGCAGTCCGAGCGCTTCATAATGCCTCTGAGATGATATATCTTTCCGGGATTCTCAAAAAAGACCTGAAATGGGGTGTTTTGGGGTTCCAATGCACCGGGTCAGGAAGAGAAGGACTCTTTGAGGCGGCGCTCAAGGCTGGTGCCGTGCGAGCCCATCCAGTAGAGTTTCCTGCATGCGGGGCACCACGAGAACTCCTTTCCCCGGGTCGACCGCGGGGCGTAGCGTGCCTCCCGGATCTCCCGCACGGTGGCCAGCCGGAGGCGGGTGTTGCAGAGCGAACAGCGGCTCATCCGGATCTCGGGCTCGATCAGCCCGAGGTCGGCGACCTGCCGGATCTGAGCCATGATCTCTTCGGACTCGATGTAGACCGCCTGCTCCCCGCCCCGTCGTGCGAGTTCGCGGTCGCGGGTCAGGAGGAACCGGTCGTCCCCGGCGGCGATCTCGAGGAGGAGGGTATCTTCCCGGGTGCTCCCCGGGGAGAGGCTGTTTGCGCTCATGGTGTCGTAGCCCATGAACCGGAGGTAGCGGGTGAGCGTCCCGAGCATCCGGTCGGTCAGGAATCTCCGGCGTTCACCGGATCTCCGAGACATACTCGATCCGCCCACCGCATTCGGTGCAGGTGTGCCCTTCAAGCCCCGTTATCCGGACGGCGTAGCCCGACCGCTCGATGACGGGGCTGCCGCAGGCGGGGCAGTAGGTGTTCTCGTAGGGGTGCCCTCCGACGTTGCCGAGATACGGGTAATGAATCCCGAGTTCTTTCGCACGCTCGTAGATCTTCTCAAGAGCCCTGATCTCGGTCGGCCTCGCGTCGAGCATCCTGTAGTCGGGGTGGAACCGGGTGAAGTGCATCGGGGTGTCGGGGCCGAGGTTCTCGAGCACCCACCGGATGAGCGTCTCCATCTCTTCCATCGAGTCGTTCTGCCCCGGGATGACCAGTGTTACTGTCTCGACGTGCATCCCGAACTCTTTCGCAAGCGCCGTCGCGTCGAGGATCGGCTGCAACCGCCCGCCGCAGACCTTCCGGTAGAAGGTGTCGGAGAACGATTTGATGTCGACGCGGAAGGCGTTGAGCATTCCCGCGAGCTCGCGGAGCCCCTCTTCGGTGATGTAGCCGTTCGTGACGTAGACCGCTCCGAGACCCTTTTGCCGCGCCAGCGTCCCCATCGCGAGCGGGTACTCGTGCCAGATGGTGGGCTCGTTGTACGTCCATGCGATGCTTGCAGAGCCCGACCGGATCGCCCGCTCCACGCCCTGCTCCGGGCTGATATCCCTGAGCAGCTCCATCTCCAGTGTCTGCTGGGAGATGTGCCAGTTCTGGCAGTGCGCGCAGTGGAAGTTGCACCCGATGGTGCCGAGAGAGTAGGAGAGGGTTCCAGGCAGGAAATGGTAGAGCGGCTTCTTCTCGATGGGGTCGACCGCTTCGGCGCCGACCTTGCCGAAGGTGGCGGCATAGAGCGTACCGCCGCGGTTGATGCGGACGCCGCAGACGCCCTGTCTGCCCTCCTTGATGGTGCACCTGTGTGCGCAGAGAGAGCAGCGGACGGTGTTCTCCTCCAGTTTCTGGTAGAGTCGCGCCTCGTGCATATGATCACCGCGTGAGGGGAACCATGATAGTTATTGCGGGCGGGCTACCGGTCGCCCCGCTCCCCGTCTTCTCCGTCGTCGTACTCGACGACCAGCGCCCCGGAGTAGCCGCAACGCTTGCAGCGGTAGATACAGCCGGTATAGCCGCCGGTAACCGCCCAGAGATCCGTGGAATTGCATACAGGGCAGTGCAGCCTCTTCACAACAGGTATATGAGTGAATCGGGGATAATAATAGGGTGGGATGAAGAAGATCGTAATTTCTCTGGGCGGCTCGGTTCTGGTTCCTTCGCTTGAATCGAACAATATCGATCGATATGTGTCTGTTCTGAAAAAGATGGCCGGAAAGTGCCGGATTTTCATCGTCGTCGGCGGCGGCGGGGAGGCGCGCCGGTACATCGGGGTCGCCCGCGGTCTCGGCGCCGGGGAGGCGGTAGCGGACGAACTCGGCATCATGGTGACCCGGCTGAACGCGCGCCTTCTCATCGCCGGGCTCGGAGATGCGGCCTACCCGCGCGTTGCGGAGAACTACACGGAGGCGCTGGAGTTCGCAGAGACCGGCAAGATCGTCGTCATGGGCGGCATCACCCCCGCGCAGACGACCGATGCGGTCTCCGCGGTTCTCGCCGAGAGCGTCGGTGCCGACCTCCTCATCAACGCCACATCGGTCAACGGGATCTACAGCGCCGACCCGAAGAAGGATGCCGGTGCGGTGAGGCACGAGCGTCTCACGCCGCAGGAGCTCCTCGATATCATCACGGGGAGCCGGATGGATGCGGGCGCGAACATCGTGCTTGATATCGTGGCGGGAAAGGTGATCGAGCGGTCGGGCATCCCGCTCCTGGTGCTCGACGGCCGCGACCCGGAGAACCTCTACCGGGCTATCGTGGAGGGCGCGTTCGTCGGCACCGTCGTCTGCGAAGAGGGTTCGACCCCCCTGCTCTCCTGAACCTCTCCTTCATCGGCAACTATTTTTGTCTGGATTCCCAACGTATGCAGGTACAGGGGCAGTAGGGTAGCCTGGTCCATCCTAGAGCGTTTGGGACGCTTTGACGGCAGTTCGAATCTGCCCTGCCCCATCAGTCATGAACCGCACGACCGCCTGCGAGGTCTACCGCCGTCTTCTTCTACAGTATCCCGTCGTCGACGGCAGGCGCCATTTTCTCGACTTTCATAACCCGTACGAGACGCTGATCCTCACGATCCTCTCGGCGCAGACGACCGACCGCGCCGTCAACGCCGTTCGGGACGCTCTCTTCTCCCGCTACCCGACGCCGGAGGCGCTCGCCCGCGCGGAGCCCGGGGAGGTGGAGCCGATCATCAGGACGATCGGGTTTCACCGCACGAAGGCGCGCCATATCGTCGGGGCGGCGAGGAAGATCGTCGCCGAGTTCGGCGGCGAGGTCCCGCGGACGATGGAGGAGTTGCGGTCCCTCCCCGGTGTCGGGAGGAAGACCGCGAACATCATCCTCTCCCAGGCGTTCGACATCAACGTCGGCATCGCGGTCGACACCCACGTCCGCCGGGTCTCGAAGAGGCTGGGGTTCACCGAGAGCACGAACCCCGACATCATCGAGCGCGATCTCGTGGCTCTCTTCCCCGAGGAGGCCTGGGGGGACATCAACTATCTCCTGATCCGCCACGGCCGGGCCGTCTGCACGGCGCAGAACCCGAAGCACGCGGAGTGCGTCGTCGCGGACCTCTGCCGGTATTACCGGGAACTGGGGGGCGGGGAGGAGTAGGGCGAACTATTCCGGCTCGCGGTTGCGCGGGGCGCAACAGGTTGCAGGGTCGATCCGTTGCGCTCTGAACTGTTGTTTTCTGGGATTCCTGCAAAGCCCATCTACGGATTTTTCAGCGGCTGGGCTACTTGTAACTGATAGTGCTTCTGTTTCAGTTCTAGCGAATCTTGCGATTTGAACTCAGTGACGTCTCAAACTCGAACACGAAGCATAACTGTGAGAGATCCCGTGCACTGGACCGTGGGGATATCACCATTGGGGGGAGGGGCTGACGGGGAGGGGGGTGCAGCCCCCCTCCCCTGTCTCCATCCCTTAAGGGGGCATGTAGCCCCCACCCCGCCCGCGCTTCGCGCTCCTCCCCCGCACCTGACGGTGCTTTAACTCCTGCCGTTCCGGCAGTCGTTCCCCGCCCCGAGGGGCGGGGGCAGCGCGTGGCGATATCGCCGGGAAAGCCGTGCATGGGCGCAGGCTCCTTATGATGCGTTTTCGAAAATAGAGGGAGTGGCTCTGAGTTGTGATATTATATTAGAACTAACGTGGGAGGCATGCCCAGTCCGGGCTTCACAGCCGTACCTGAAAAATCCGTAGATGGAATTATGCAACGGCTGAATTTACAGGCTCATGTAAACCAGCCAGACTTCGTCCTGCGATCGTCAACTATCACAAAGTTCGATTAAAAGAGAGTGCGGGTGGCCGGGCAGCGAACCAGTTTATTCAAAACACCCCGCCGAACACCGCCTGGCCGGCGAGGAGACAGATCCCGGCCACGACCGCCGCCGCCGGGACGGTCAGGATCCAGGCGATCAGGATCTCGCGGACCACGCCCCATTTGACTGCTGAGTAGCCGCGTGTCGCGCCGACGCCCATGATCGCCCCGGTCGTCGCGTGTGTCGTCGAGACCGGGACGCCGAAGACGTTCATCAGCGAGAGGACGCCCCCGGCGGAGGTCGATGCCGCAAACCCCTGGTAAGGCCGGATCCGGGTGATTTTGTTCGCCATCTTGTCGATGACCCGCCATCCCCCAAGGAGCGTCCCGATCGAGATCGCAAGTGAAGAGGCCAGTATCACCCAGAGCGGGACAGCAAATTCGGAGATCAGCCCGCCGGCAAGAAGCATGGCGGTGATGATGCCCATCGCGTTCTGGGCGTCGTTGCCGCCGTGACCGACCGCCTGCAGCGACCCCGAGAAGATCTGGAGGTTCCGAAAGAAGCGGGTCAGGCGCCGCGGAGCGTAGTTGCGGAAGGCGTGGACGACGGCGGTGCCGAATATGAACGCGACGACGAACCCGAGCGTCGGGGAGATGACGATGAAGATGATGATCGCAAGGAGGCCGCTGACCTTCAGGAATCCAGTTGCGATGGCTATCGGGATTGCCAGCGTCACCCCGATGAGTCCTCCGACAAGGAGGTTCCACGGCTTGAACTCGCCCTTCAGGTATGCAAACGCTCCCGTGACGATTGCACCGAGGACGATGCCGGCGAGCCCATAGAAGACGGTCTGCTCGATCATCGAAAGCGATGGCCAGATGATCGCTCCTGTTCCGGCACCTGCAATGCCGGCACCAAGAAGCCCTCCAATCAAAGCATGGCTACTCGATACTGGGATCCCGAGAAGAGAGGTCGTAAGAACCCAGAGCACCCCGCCGACCAGGGCCACCAGGATCAGCGTCGGCGTAAGGAATGAGGGGTCGACGATCCCTCTTCCAATGGTTGCCGCAATCGCCGTAGTGAAGAGAAGGGGGCCGAGGAGGTTGAAGACCCCCGCGAGGAGGACCGCCTGCAGCGGGGTTAAGGCTTTTGTCGCGATGATGGTGGCGATCGAGTTTGCGGCATCGTTCAAGCCGTTTGCAAAGTTAAAGAGGAGGGCAAGAACGATGCCGAGGATGATGATCGGGTCCATAGCGCTCAGGAATGTCTGATGGCTATGTCGCTCAAGACGTTGGCGACGTCTTCACACTTGTCGGTCGCCATCTCCAGGTTCTCGTAGATGTCCTTGAGTTTGATGATGGTGATCGCATCCTTCGTCTTGAAGATGTCCATGATGGCATGACCGAGGACGTTGTCTGCGATGTTCTCCAGGCGGTTCACCTCGATGCACCGCTCTTCGATCAGGCCCGGATCCTTGATCGACCGTATGCTGGTGACGGCCTTCTCGATCTCGATGACGCTCAACTGGATCAACTTTGCAAGTTCGATCATCGAGTCGTCGGTCTCGGTGATGCCGTAACTGTACATCTGCTGTGCGGTGCCGTCGATGTAGTCGAGGATATCGTCCAGCGCTGAGGCGAGGCGGGAGATCTCTTCGGGCTCAAGCGGCGTGATGAACGTCCGGTTCAGCTGCTCGTAGATCTGGTGCGTGATCTCGTCTCCCCGGTGCTCGATCTGCTTCACCTGGTAGCACTTTTCTTTCACGTTCTCGAAGTTCTCGACGAAATCAACGAGAAGATCGGCTGCGGAAACGACCGTTCCGGCCATCTCGTCAAAGAGGTCAAAAAAAACCTTATCCTGAGGGACTACCCACTCCTTAATGCCCACAATGATCGGTATAAGTTTCTCCCGCCAGGGGCTATATACCGATCGGTCATGCCGCCCCGGAAGGGCGGCAGGAGACGGCGAAACGGGGAGAGAGGATCTGCAAGGCCGCCTGGTGAGCGCATCGACCGGTTGTCGAGAGCGGTCTGTCCGGCGTTATGCCGGGCGAGCGGGACGCCCCGCCCCTCACTCCGAGATTTTCACGAGGTTGTCGCGGATGAACTCGATATCCGCATCCTTTGCCGCGATCTCGAAGAGCATCGTCCCGTAACCGGGGCAGGGCTTCGTAAACGGCATCAGAATCTTCCCCTTCCGGATCTGGAGGCCGACGAGCATGGGTTCTTTTAAGAGCATCCGGATCTCCTTGAAGACGAATCCCGGTTCCATCTCGTAATATTCTTTGCTGTGCTTTCGCACGTAGTCGTTCACCTGATCGGGTGTCACGTCCTTGAGAAGCACCAGTCCACCCAGGTTGTTTACGCAGCGCGATGCCATCTATAAATAATTCGCATTTAGGCGAATAAACTTTGCGTAACCTCCCGGCCCGCCGCACCAGGGCGTTGCGCCGTGTTGCTCCCGGTATCGGACGTCTTTTTTCCGGCGAGGGAAAGGTTATCGCATACCGGGCTGATACCCGGGTATGAAGCCGTATGGTATGCCGGCCCGCTCGCTCCGGCCCCGTCTCTTCCTCCTGGTGGCTTTCTCTGCCCTCCTCATCATGCCCTGCTCCGTCTCGGGCGCGACGCCCCCGCCGCTTCCGTCTCTCACGCTCTCGCTATCGAACGACACCCTCTTCGGGGACGAAGACCTTGTTATCTCCGCTGCCTGGAGCCGGGACGCGAGTTTCTACCGTCCTCCGGGAAGCGTCGACGTGCTGATCTACAGCGCCTCTTCCGGATCGCCCGTTGCAGGCTACACGATCCTCGAAGACGATCGTGTGGCCGCCGACGATACCACCCGGTATTTCCGCGGGACGGTGCCCTCCTCCGAGTTGCCGGAGGGGAAGCTCCTGCTCGTCGCCACCGACCCGGTCTCCGGCGCCGAAGCCCGCGCCCCGATCGACGTCATCGAACCG
Organism: Methanoculleus chikugoensis; assembly: GCF_019669965.1. Classification (NCBI taxonomy): domain Archaea; kingdom Methanobacteriati; phylum Methanobacteriota; class Methanomicrobia; order Methanomicrobiales; family Methanomicrobiaceae; genus Methanoculleus; species Methanoculleus chikugoensis. The sequence continues at coordinate 1,163,159 of NZ_AP019781.1, forward strand.
GGTCCGGATTACCCCGGCGTTCAGGCGAAGCGGTATGCCGAGACCGCTTTCTTCGCGGTTGCGGCGGTCCTGCTGGCCGTCCTCGTTGCCGGTCTCGGCCTGCTCTTGCGGCGGCCGTGAGGGGGGACGCTCCACCCCGGCGCCCCCACCGGTTCCCTTAATGTCTGCGGAAAACCAACTGTTCTTTACGTGAACCGCGAACCGGCAGTAAAAAAAGTTCTCTACTGGTGCGACCAGTGCAACGTCCCCCTCATCGGGCGCACCTGCTCCTGCAAGACGAGGGTCCGGGAGATCGAGCTCCTGCAGCCGCACGACGTCCGCCCGGCCCTCGCAGCGGATACGGCCCTCATACGCCGTCTTCTTACCGAACGGTTCGGCGATATCCCCCTGCCCCGCGTCGTGCTCCTGAACAAGACCGGCGGCGCCGACCGGGCGGACCTCGTGATCGTCCACGGCGACCGGCTCGGCTGGCTCACGTTCGACCCGATCGCGCGGAAGTTCAGCCTCGATATCGCTCCCGAAGCACTCCCGTACATCCTGCCGTATGCAACGAGAGGCATCGTCGATCTCGAGGCCGAGCCCGCCGTGCGCGCGCATAAGGGCCGCATCGGCGGGAAACGGTTCGCCCTGGCGACGGGGGTGCCCGACGGGACGGTCATCGTCGCCTACAAGAACCGGTTCGGCACCGGTGTCGTCAAGGACGGGCAGGTCCGGGTGAAGGAACTCGTCTCTGTTGCGCCCCGCACCCGGCCCGACCCGGGCTGGGACGAGGTGATCGAGAAGAACCGCTACCACTTGAAAAACCTTGAACGCAACGCCGTCCGCACCATCAAAAAGCACATGAACGACCGGCCGTGCGTGAACGTCTCGTTCTCCGGCGGCAAGGACAGCACCGCCGTCCTCCATCTCGCGCGGAAGGCAGGGGTGGAGAAGGCGTTCTTCATCGACACCGGGCTCGAGCTCCCCGAGACGGTGGAGTTCGCGGCGTCGCAGGACGTCGAGATCATCAAAAAAGGCGGCGACTTCTTCCAGGCGGTCGAGAAGGCCGGGCCGCCCGGGAAGGACCACCGCTGGTGCTGCAAACTCCTGAAACTGCAGCCCCTGAAGATCTACCTCGCCGGGCTCGGCCCCTGCGTCACCATCCAGGGGAACCGCTGGTACGAGTCCTGGAACCGTGCCGACCTCGACGAGACGAGTCAGAACCCGGCAAATCCCCTGCAGTTGAACGTCTCGCCGATCCGGAACTGGCGGGCGTTTGAGGTCTTCCTCTACCTCTGGTGGCAGGAGGTCCCCATGAACCCGCTCTACGAGAAGGGTCTTGAACGGGTGGGCTGTTACCTCTGCCCGGCGGTGCTTGAGAGCGAGTACGAGGGGCTCCGGGAGATGCACCCGGACCTGACGGGCCGCTGGGACGAATTCCTTATCCGGTGGGCGGAGAAGAATGGGTTGCCGGACGCCTACCACCAATGGGGACTCTGGCGGTGGCGGGCGCTGCCCCCGAAGATGCGCGAGATCTGCCGGGAACGGGGCATCGCCGTGAACGAGGACTTCACCCTGAAGGAGGCCCCGGTGAAGAAGGAGGCCCGGGCGGCAGCCATGAAGAGTACGGGTACCCGCGAGCCGGCACCGCCGGCAGAGACCGAGTCCTTCCCGGACGGGATCCGCAAGGACTTCCCGATCCTCGGCGACATCGTTTATCTCGACAACGCAGCGACGAGTTTCTCGCCGGAGCCGGTGGTGGAGGCGCTCGTCGAGTTCGAGCACCGCTACCGGGCGAACGTCGGCCGGGGCGTTCACCGCCTGACCCGGATCGCGACGCAGCGCTACTGGCACGCCCACGAGAAGGTGGCCCGGTTCATCGGCGGGGAGGCGGGGGTGACGGTCTTCACGAAGAACGCCACGGACGCGATCAACGTGGTCGCACAGGGGCTCTCCTGGAAACCGGGCGACCGCGTGGCGACCACCATCCTTGAGCACCACTCGAACCTCCTCCCCTGGAGGGCGCTGGCAAAGCAGGGGGTCGCGCTCGACGTGGTCGGGATCGACGCCGACTACGCGCTCGACCTTGCCGCGCTCGAAGAGACCCTGGCCGGCGGCGGCGTCCGGCTCGTCGCCGTCACCCACGCCTCGAACGTCCTCGGCGTGACGACGCCGGTTAACGAGATCGCGGGGCTCTGCCGGGAGCACGGGGCGCTCCTCCTGGTGGACGGAGCACAGTCGCTGCCGCACATGCCGGTGAACGTCGCGGAACTCGGCTGCGACTTCCTCTGCTTTGCGGGGCACAAGATGTTCGGGCCGATGGGGACCGGGGTTCTCTGGATGCGCGAGGCGCTCATCGAGCCGCCGGTCCTCGGCGGGGGGATGGTCACGAGCGTGACGGCGGAGGGGCATGTGCCCGCGGAGGGCTACCAGCGCTACGAGGCCGGCACGCCGAACGTCGGCGGCGGGATCGCGCTCGGCGTCGCCGTGGACTACCTCTCGGGGATCGGGATGGAGAAGATTCACCGGCACGAGGAGCGCCTGACCGCCCGGCTCATCGCGGGGCTCTCCGGGATCGACGGGGTCACGGTCTATGCCGGCCGGAAGCCGGGTGCCCGGATCGGGGTCGTCTCGTTCACCATCGACGGTGTTCACCCGCAGGAGGCGGCGCAGATGCTCGACGAGGATGCGGATATCCTGGTGCGGTCGGGGCACCACTGCTGCCAGCCGCTGATGGAGCACCTGAACCTCCCGGAGGGAACGGTGCGGGCGAGTCTCGCGGCGTTCACGACGGAGCAGGAGATCGATCTCCTGGTTGCGGCCGTCGACGAGATCAGCCGGGGACGGTAGAGCCGTCTCCCTCCCAAAATTGACACTCTACCTCTTTTAGTCCCCCCACCGCCCGCGCTTCGCGCTCCTCCCGCCCCGGGAGGGGGGCGGGCAGTCCGTGGCGATAGCCGGGGGAAAGCCGTGCACAGTTCTTTCCGAAACCCCCCTATGAAGTGGACCGTGGGGGTATCGCCATTGGGGGTGGGGCTGACGGGGAGGGGGGTGCAGCCCCCCTCCCCTGTCTCAACTACATACAAAGACTCTTGTAATCCCCACCCCGGCCGCAAGGGGCGGGGGCAGTCCGTGGCGATAGCCGGTGGGAAGCCGTGCACGGTCCTTCCCGAATCTCATCATGAAGTGAACTAAGGGGATATTACCCGGGGGAACGTCCACAGAACGGGATTTCGACCACCGTCAGGTGCGGGGAGAGCAGGGTATTAGTGGTCAAACCCTTCGCGGCCTCGTATGAGGAACTGGCACCGGAGTTACGAGCCCCCTCGCCCCTCCATCCCCGCAACCCTCTCCGGATGCGTATACACCGCCATCTCCGGCGTTCCCGCGGCCCCGACGATACAGAGCCCGGTCTCCTCCGCGACCTCCACGGCAAGCGCGGTCGGGGCCCCGGTGGAGGCGAGCACCGGAATGTTCGCCGCAAGGCACTTCCTGACCATCTCGGAGGTGACCGCCCCGGTGCCGACGGCGGCCGTCCGGGAGAAGTCGAGGGATTCCCGCAGCCCCCGGCCGATCACCTCATCAAGGGCGTTGTGCCGGTCGAGGTCTTCTGCGCGGGCGACGATGCGGCCTTCAGTGACAAGCGCAACCGCGTCGAGCGGTTCGGGGGCGTTGAGGGCGGCGACGGCGGCCTCGATCTCGGGCACGGCAACCACGAGATCGGAGTCGATTGCGGGCAACTTCTGGGTGTCGATGTAGGAGACGGCTCCCCCGCACCCGGAGAGGATGGTCTTCTTCACGCTGACCCGCTTGAAGATGTTCTTCGTGATGACGCTGATCCTGTTCTCCTCGATCCTGACCGACTCGATCTCGTCAGCGCTCCGGATGATCTCCTCGGTGTAGAGGTAGCCGGTGACGAAATCCTCAAAACCGCCGGGGCTCAAGGCAATGGTCGTCAGGTGCCGGCCGTTGACGAAGATCGCGACTGGTGTCTCTTCGGCGGCATCCCGGGTGACGCTTCCGCCGCCGATACGGATACAGGCAATTCTCTTGAACATGCTTCCTCACTTCAGCTCGTTGCACGCTCCCGGGCAGCACCGGGTACCGCCCGGTGTGGGGCGGGTCATGCTATAAGAGATCCGCGGGGATGAACTATACTCTATCGGGCCGCACCGCCTCAACACACTGCCGGACGAACTCTTCCGGCATCGAGGTGCGCCGTGCTGTCTCTTCGACTGAGAGTCCGCCCTTGAGGAACCTCTTCACCACGCTCTCCATGGGTTCGCCGACCTCGACGATGTGCATATCGGGGTCGTAGAGCCTGACGGCCCGCTGCCCCCAGGGCTGCTCTATCACCCCGTGGACGTACCTCACCGAGTCCATCCTTTTGAGCCGTTCGAGAAAGGCGTCCAGGTCGTCCTCTTCAAAGTAGAGTTCGGCGTTCTTCGAGCCCCGGACGATATCGTCTTCGTCGACGCCGATCAGATCGGCAAAATGCGACCGGAGGTGGATCGCAAAACCGCCCTCGAACGATACGTTCTCACCGAGATCGTAGCCGACCTTCTGGCCGAGCACCTCTTCGTAGAACGTCCTGGAGATCCCGATGTTGCGAACGACAATAAGCGGGCATACGAATCGCATACAAGTTTCGTAAGGATCTCCGACAGTTCAGTCTTCCGATCGGCGGTTCGTCCGCTGCATGAACGTTCTCCGGTGAAATGCTCCGGATACCTGGAGAAGAGAGGTTATTACGGCTGGCCCGGCGGCGCAAAGAGATGACAGGGGAATCTCCCCCCGCCACCGGGTATTGCCAGACACACCTTCTGCGCCCCGGCACGAGCGCATTCAGGCTTTTATGGAACTCAAGACGGTCGACCACACACCCGACCGAACGGTCGGGCACCGGCAGGCTCAGGGGTGTTACCCCCTCACCGCCTGCCATAACACGAGATTATTTGAACACGTCGAAGATCTGGTCGCTGCCGGTTGCGGAGAGCCGCTGGCGTTCCGCCTGCTCCTCAACGAGCGCAAGGACCGGGAGCTCCAGGTCCACACCCGGGGTGTGGCCGAACATCTTCTCCATGTCCGTCTGCAGGGCGTGCATATAGAGCGAGTTCGCGATCTCCATCGGGCAGTTCTCCTCGCACTGGCCGCAGTTGACACAGGAGTCCGATACGTGGGCGTAGCGGATCAGGTGGAACATGAACGGCACGGGGAGCACACCCGGCGCCACCAGGTAGGGCTTCTTCGTGCTGCACTCGACGCAGTAGCAGATCGGGCAGTTCTCGATGCAGGCGTAGCACTTGGTGCACCGGCTCGAGTCCTCCATGATCTTCTGGAGACGCTCCTTCCCTTCGCCGAGGCTCTCGAAGTAGCGCGCCCGCCACTTGTCGCCGAGTTTCAGCATCGAGTTCTCGACCTTGCCGCGGATCTCGATACCCTTCGGGTTCGCGGGCTCCGTGGCGACGGCTCCGGCCTTCACGGCCGCGTCGAGGAGGTTTGCACCTTTCTCGGAGCAGACCTCGACGAAGGTTGCCTTGCCGGCCTTATCCCCGATGACGCCCCAGTTACCGCAGGCGAGGTCCGCCTGGCGGGGGATCTTCATCTTGCACCGGCGGCAGTTGCCGCGGCGGCCGAAGCCCGCATCCTCGAGTTCGTCCATCGAGATGCCCTTGTGCTGGCCGTCCTTCGTGACGATGATGAACTGGCCCTTGTCGATCTCTTCCTTGACGACGTCGTTCGGGTCGACCCCGAACTTCTCGGTGATCATCTTCCGGGCGGTCACCGGGCTGACCGAACCGCCGCAGTTGACGCCGATCAGGAGGAGGTTGTCCAGGTTGACCTGGTTGCGCTTCGCGAGCTCGTAGATGCCCATTGCGTCGCAGCCCTTCACCGTCACGGCAAGGCGCATATCCTCGGCGCCCCCGAGGTACTTCTTGATCAGTTTCGCGAGCAGGACCGTCCCGCAGTGGAGCGAGCCTGCCGTCTGTGCGATCTCGGCCGGGTCGGTGATGATCGTGGGAACCGCATCGTAGAGGTCCACGCCCTTCTTCACCGCCAGCACGGCGTCGACGATCTTGTTCTCCAGGGCGTACTTGAGAAGCCCGGTCACCGCGCCGCCGCACTCCGCCACTTTGGCGATGTCGGGGCTCGTCGTCCAGGCGTATACCATATCTCCCTTCGCTACCATTTACTGCACCCCCGTGATCTTCTCGACGGCAACCGCACTGTGTTTCAACTCCGGCATCTTGGAGAGCGGGTCCAGCACATTGTTCGTAAGCAGGTTCACAGACCCCTTCCCGCCGAAGTGCATCGCCATCATCAGCACGCCGGGCGCGACCTCGTCGGTCACTCTGGCAAGGGCCTCCGCCTCACCGCGTCTGCTCCGAAGCCGGATCATCTCTCCGTTCTGGATCTTCAGCCGCGCGGCATCCTCTTCGTTGATCTGCACGTAGGCTTCCGGCACCTCCTGATGGAGGATCTTCGCCCGGCCGGTCTGGGTCCGGGTGTGGTAGTGGAAGATCAGACGTCCGGTCATCAGGGTGAACGGATACTCGGCGTCGGCGACCTCCGCGGGCGGCCGGTACTCGAGCCCGAAGAAGGTGCCGAGACCGTCGGCCGCGGAGAACTTCTCGCGGTGCAGGATCGGGGTTCCCGGGTGCTCCTCGGTGGGGCAGGGCCAGTGCACGGACTCCGGCTTCTCCATCCTCGCGTAGGAGATGCCGGCCATCGACGGGGTGACCCGCCGCATGTCGTCCCAGATATCCTCCGGAGAGTTGAAGTCGAATCCATTGAGGCCGAGCTTGTGGGCCAGGTCGACGAAGATCTGCCAGTCCTCCTTCGAATCGCCGGGGGTCTCGACGGCCTTCCTGATACGGTTGACACGCCGCTCGGCGCTGGTGAACGTCCCGTCCTTCTCGGCGAAGGATGCACCGGGGAGGATCACGTCTGCGTACTGGGCGGTCTCGGTCATGAAGAGGTCCTGCACGACCAGGAAGTCCAGTTTCTCAAGCGACTTCATTACGTGGTTCGCGTTGGGGTAGGAGACGACCGGGTTTAACGCGAAGATGTACATCGCCTTGATCGGGTCGCCGCACTGGTTGATCTGCTCCGTCAGGGTCACGCCGTACTCGCTTGAAAGCCCGGTGACGCCCCAGAGTTCCTCCATCCGCTTCCGGGCGACGGGGTCTTCGCACTTCTGGTAGCCGGAGAAGACGTTCGGGTAGGCACCCATGTCGCAGGCGCCCTGGACGTTGTTCTGGCCACGGAGCGGGTTGACGCCGACACCGGGTCTCCCGATGTTGCCGGTGAGCATTGCGAGGTTTCCGAGCGACCGGACGTTGTCGGTACCGGTCGAGAGTTCCGTGATGCCGAGGCAGTAGATGATCACCGCGTTGTTCGCGTTGGCGTACATCCGGGCGATCTCCTTGACCCGCTCGGTCGGAACGCCGGTGATCGACTCGACATCCGCGTACTTCTCCACGACCTTCCTCATATCCTCGAATCCCTTCGTCCGCTTCTCGATGAACTCCTTGTCGTGGAGGTTCTCCTTGATGATCCAGTACATGATCGAGTTGATCAGGGCAATGTTCGTCGAGGGGTTGTAGCGGACGTAGTGGTCGGCCAGGCGCGCCGTGGGCGTGTAGCGCGGGTCGCAGACGATGAGCGTCTTGCCCGCCTTCTTTGCCTGGAGGATCCGGCGGCCGGCGAGCGGGTGTGCCTCAACCGAGTTTGCCCCGATCATGAAGATGAGGTCCGTGTTCGCGAGGTCTTCGAAGGGGTTCGTCGCGGCACCGGAGCCGAACGAGAGCGAGAGACCCGCGACGGACGGTCCGTGGCAGATACGTGCGCAGTTGTCGATGTTGTTGGTCTTAAAGGCCACCCGCGCGAGTTTCTGCAAGGCGTAGCACTCCTCGTTCGGCGTCCGGCACGAGACCTGGAAGCCGAGGGACTTCGGTCCGAACTTCTCGTAGGTCTCCTTGAACTTCGAGGCGATGAGGTCGTATGCCTCGTCCCAGGACGCTTCTTCGAACTTGCCGTTCTTCTTGATGAGGGGCTTCGTCAGCCGGTCGGGGCTCTGCACGAACTCCCAGCAGGTCATTCCCTTGGGGCAGAGTTTGCCCTCGTTGATCGGGGTCCTCTTGTAGGGTTCGACCCCCACGAGTTTGCCATCGTTCACCACAAGGTTGAGTCCGCACCCTACGCCGCAGTAGGGGCAGGTTGTGGGAACGTAACGTAATTTACCATTAATGTCAGCCATGTGAATTCTCCCGATAGTTGCATTCAACGTCGGTTTTGCCATGCATGTCCGGCTAGAACGGACATGTTAACAGTGGCTTTACTCTACTAAGTAGTATATAAATTTAAACTTACTCTTTTAACCTTAGCCGACTTTTCACACTATATAGTTGATCGACTCCCAGACCCAATCTCCGGCACCGGGGGTATCAACCACGATATCGATTATTATGTGATTCGGTGGCGCTTCATCGGCGATACGCCGCAACAACCCGTTTTGGGTAAATTAAACTCAATTTACAGATCCAAAATGTTTACAACCTACCTTGACCATATACATCTCCGTGCAACCGAGACTGAATCATACATGGGAAGATATCGAGGCCCGGCTCGAGTCCAAAGGCTCCCCTCCGGAATTAATCGATAATTTCCACAGATGCATCGATTTTCACACCTTTGCGGCCCCCGGACTCCTGGTCGGGGTCTATATGGTGGACTATGCTCTGGAACTCCTGGAATCTCCCCGGGGCAAGAAGATCTATGCCGTCTGTGAGACCACGAAGTGCCTGCCCGACGCCCTGCAGGTGATCGCCCACTGTACGACCGGCAACCACCGTCTCCGGGTGCTCCCGATCGGGAAGTTCGCCCTCACCGTGAACGGGCCGGCCGACGCCCCGTATGTGAACGGGACCCGGGTCTTCGTCGATGGTGCTAAGATCGAGCGGTATCCGACGTTCGCTCTCTGGTACACCAAGGATCCGCTCTTCGATCCGAGAACCCGGGGTATCGATCTGATCGACGAGGTCATCGATGCCGGGCGAGATTTCCTCTCCTGTGAGCGGGTGCGGGTGAAAGTGCCCCAGAAATGGCCGTGGAAGTCCGCGATCTGTTCCATCTGCGGCGAGATGGTTCCCGACAACCTGCTCGTCGACGGTGCCTGCTCCGACTGCCGGTCACAGTCCTATTACGAGAAGGTAGCGTACTGAGGAGCCCCTCCTCCCCCCGCGGGGAGGCATTACATCCTATCGAGATAGAAGACACTGCATGGAACTCTCTCCGATCGGACTCGTGCGTTCCAGTATCCGCTCAAGGAGCGATATGCCGGTCCAGGGCGTCGACGCCGAGATCGAGATCTATTCCCGGTACGCCGGGGGGCTCTCCGGTATCGAGGAGAACTCGCACCTGATCCTCGTCTGCTGGCTGCACGAGGCCGGCCGGGACGTCCTGAGAGCGGTTCCCCGGAAGGTCTCGAGCGATCTGCCGGAGAAAGGTGTCTTCTCTCTCCGCTCTCCGGCGCGGCCGAACCCCCTCTCCGTCTCGGTGGTCCGGCTGCGCGGCATACGGGACGACCGGTTTCTTCTGCTCGCGAACGTCGACGTGATCGACGAAACACCGGTGATCGATATCAAACCCTACCAGACGGGATGGGACTGCGTCTTCTCCGCGACCGGCCACGACCGGACGGAGAAGATCCGGAAGATGGGGCCCGGCGAGTACCGGGCGGGTCTTATCCGTGAGGCGGTGAACTATCACGGGGAACTCTGCCCCGGGGTGGCGGTCGGGGTGCGGCTCGCGGAGGCGGCGATGCGCATCTTCGGGCGCGACCTCGCGTCCCCCGAGGTCTCGGTCGCGCCCGGCCCCGACCCCTGCATCGCCGACACGCTCATCGGGATCACCGGCGCGAGCCTCGGGAACCGCCGGCTGGGGTGTTCGGGAGGAGACCGGTACGTTCTCTCCTGCCCCGGGAAGGAGGCGGTCTTCCTCCTCCGGGACGTGCCGGAGAGCGTCGATGCGATCCTTGCGGCCGACGAGGCGTCGCTCTTCGACTGCACCGTTCGTTCCCGGCCGCAGAAAGTAGAGAAACAATGATCCAGGACGAATATGTCACGCAGATACCTGAACCTTACTCCGCTCTCGGAGGCGCTCGCGATGCTGCGGCGGGAGTTTTCCTCGCCGGGCCGCGCCGAGACCGTGCCGCTCGCAGAGGCTGTCGGCAGGGTGACGGCCGAACCCCTGTATGCGGGGTATTCCGTTCCCATGGCCGATATCGCGAAGTTCGACGGGTACGCGGTGAAGAGCGGCGAGACCCGTGGAGCGCAGGACCAGCGGCCGCTGCCCCTTGCCGGGTATGCCCGCGTCAACACCGGCGAGGTGCTCCCGCGACCGTTCGACGCCGTCGTCATGATCGAGGATACCTGGGACGAGGGCGGCATACCCCGGATCCGGAAGTCCGCCGCACCCGGGCAGAACATCCGCCGTACCGGTGAGGATGTCCGGGCGGGGGAACTCGTCCTCCCGAAGGGCCACCGGGTCAGGCCGTTCGATATCGGTGCGCTCGCGACCTACGGGATAACCCGGCTCGCCGTCCGGTCGGTCCGGGTCGGGATCGTCCCGACGGGGAGCGACCTCGTGCCGCTCGGTACGGCGCCGGGGCCCGGCCAGACGATCGAGACGAACACCCTCATGGCGGAGGCCTACCTCACCGGGATTGGGGCGACCTGCCGCCGGTACGGGATCGTTCCCGACGAACCCGGCCTGATCCGTGAGGCGGTGGAGACGGCGGTCGCCGAGAACGATCTCGTCATCCTCTCGGCGGGTTCGTCGGCCGGCACCCGCGACTTCTCCCGTGACGTCGTCGAGGAGCTCGGGGAGATCGTCTTCCACGGGATCGCGGTCCGGCCGGGAAAACCGGTGCTGCTCGCGAACGTCGGCGGCAAGCCGGTTCTCGGGATGCCGGGGTATCCCGTCGCCGCCCAGACGGTTCTCCGCGAGGTTGCGGGGAGCCTTCTCGCGTGGTGGGGGCTTGAGCCGCTCCCGTTCGGGGAGCTGGATGTCCGGCTGGCGCGACGGCAGGCATCCGATCTCGGGTTCGACGAGTTCGTCCCGGTCTCGGTCGGGCGGGTCGACGGCACCTGCTGGGCGACACCCCATCCCCGGGGCGGCGGCATCCAGATGGCGGTCGTCCGGGCGAACGGCTACCTCCATATCCCGGCCGCTCGCGAGGGGATCGAGGCGGGCGAGGAGGTGCGTGTCCGGCTCACCGTCCCGCCCGCTTCCCTCGCCCGGACGCTCGTCTGCGTCGGGAGGCGCGACCCCGTCCTCGGCGAACTGGGCAACCTTCTCGCGGAGGCCGGCTACCATCTCCACTGCTGCAACGCATCGACGGTTGGAGCGGTGCTTGCCCTGCGGGCGAAGACCTGCCATGCGGCTACGGTTGCTCTCCCTGAGACCGCATCGGCATGGAGCGATCAGGTGCTCCGGTACCTGCCCGACACGCGCCTCCTCAGGGTGCCGGTGGCCCGGACGGAGTTCGGGGTTGCGTCGGCCGATCCTCCCGACGCCGGGAGCCTTGCATCGCTCCGGGTAGCGAACCGCCCGAAGAGCGCGGCGGCGCAGTTCCTCCTCGATGCGTGGCTTGACCGGGAGGGTATCGATGCCTCCCCATCCGGCGAACCCGGGGACATCCGGGTCTGTTCGGCCCTTGAAGCGCGGGAGGCGGGGCTCCGGTTCACGTCGATCGGCTACGAGTCGTGCGACCTGGTGATACGAGAGGAACTTGCCGCGGGCGAGGGCGTCGCCGCCCTCGTCGAGGCCGCACGCTCGCCGGGGTTCCGCGCGTACCTCCGGTCGATCGGGAGAGACCCGGGAGACGGGGACGCGCCCGGCGTCTTTTCGGTCTGAACCGCCGCACCTGCTCGAAACGAATAACTCTTTTTGACATGACCACTCCTCATGCGAGTCAGCGAGCAGACACGGGAGCAGATCATGGCGGTGCTCCGGCGGATGACGGATGCCATGGGCAGGAAGGATATCGAGACCCTGGTAGCGCTCGCCGACCCTGACTTCCGGGCTTTCGGCACAGGTGCCGCTGAGAAGGCGATCGGGAGGGAGGCTTATTGCCGACACCTCGAGCGCGGCTTTACGGAGGCGGAGACGGTCGCGCTCGACCTCTCCGACGTTCTCATCGGCGCCGAGGGGACGGTCGCCTGGGTGATGGCCGATATGACCTGCCGGTTTGTCGTCGATGGCATCCCCCGGACCCGGAACGGGCGGATGACGGCGGTGCTCCGGGGAACCGGCCACGCGTGGGTCTTTGCCCAGATGCACTACTCGCTTCCGGCAGAGGGCTAGAAGGGCGGTCGTATCCTACAAACTAACTCTTTTAAGCCTGCAAAAAAGTGTCCTGATGGACTCTTCTCAGCCTTCCGTAGTAAAGAAGAGAATCGCCCTGCCGCTGCCGTCGATGACCGCGAGGGTGTCCCCGACGATCCGGTAGCCCGCCGCCGACCGGAGGAGGTCGAGGTAGGCCTTCTCCTGCTCCATGACGCCGGCGGGCTCGGTAAAGGAGGCTTTCGTCGCGATGACCCGATCCACGCTAAGCCCCGTCTCGTTGACCCGGTAGGGGGCCGAGTAGGCGTTGCACCCTGCCGACCCCGAGAGCGTGCCGTCGCCGTCGAAGACCAGGGTGATATCGGTGCCGGGCACCGGCGATGCGACGGTGCTGCCGCTGCCGTTGGTGTAGCGGGCAAGGTGCCATTCGGTCGCAAGCAGCGGCGCGCTCTCGGGCTGCTCTGCCCGCGCAAAGGCGAGGAGTTCGCGGCCGGACGGCCCGGAGATCGTCAACCGGTTGTCCTCGACCCGGTAGGAGGCGGCCGCCACGAGGAGTTCCCGGTAGCGGTTCTCCTGCCGGACGAGTTCCTGCTCATTCGCGGGGTAGGCCGCGGTGGCGACGACCGGTTCCACTGCAATGGTGGAGCCGTTGATCCGGTAGGAGGCGGAATAGAGGTTGCACCCGGCGGACCCCGTGAGCGTTCCGCTCTCGCCGAAGGCGATGAGCGGCGCCTTCCCGTGCAGGGGCGCGACTACGGAACCGTTATCGGCGCGGAACTCGACCAGGTTCCATGCCGTCCCGCTAAGTGGTTCGGTGATGCGGTCGGTCTCGTCGGGGGACGTGTCCGCACCGCCGGTCCAGGCGACCGAGACGATGCACGCCGCCACGACGATCAGGAATGCCGTCTTTGCAAGTATGTTCTGTCCCTCTCGTCCCATCTCTTTCGGGTAGGCATGGGAGGCGAGAGAAGAAATAATAACCCATTTCCATCAAAATCCTCTCGATTCTCCTCTCCCCCCGGATCGGATGCGTCCTGGGCCGATCCGGGGTTTCCGTCCGGAGAGCGCTTCTAAGAGATAGACGGTCGCTCCGGCGGGGTGAAATGGGTAAAATCGGGCAGGGGCCGTGCGGCCCCTGAGCCGGAGATGGGGTAGGGATCAGGCCCGGCCCGCGCTGTACGTGAGCAGGGTCGCTCCTGATTCATCGAGGAGATCGAGCCGGTTCCCGTCGATCCGGTAGCCTGCAACCGAGGTAAGGAGGTTGAGGTACCGGTTCTCCTGCTCCATGACGCCTTCCGGCTCGCCGCAGTACATCTTCGTGCTGATCGGCGGCTCAATGCTGAGTTCAGCGCCGTCGAGCTGGTAGCCGGCCCCGTAGGAGTTGCACCCGGCGTTGCCGCCGACGTTGCCGTCGGGCGAGAAGACCGCGGTGATCGTGGTCCCTGCGATCACCGAGGAGACGGACTCCCCGTCGGGGCTGCTGAAGGACTCGAGCGTCCACTCCGTCCCGGCGAGCGGTGCCGGCGGGACCTCCTCGGCCTGCACGAAGAAGAGGAGGTCGGTGCCCTCCGCGTCCGTGAGGATCAGGCGGTCGCCTTCCGTCCGGTAGGAGGAGACGTTCGCGAGGTGGCTCATGAACGCCGCCTCCTGTTCCATGACCCCCGGCGTCTCGCAGTACATCAGGGTGCTGAAGAGCGACGAGACCGAGAGGTTCGCGCCGTCGAGGGAGTACTCGCCGCCGTAGTGGTTGCACCCGGCGTTCCCGCCGACGTTGCCGTCGGCCGCGAAGTTCGCGGTGACCTTCGTGCCGACGATCACCGAGGAGATCGCGTCTCCATTGGTGCTGTAGGACTCAAGCACCCAGTCCGTTCCGACGAGCGGGAGGTTGGGCGTTTGTGCGGCTTTCTCGAAGACCAGCAGGTCGGTGCCGTCGCTGTCGGCGAGGATCAGCCTGTTGGCCTCCATCCGGTAGGAGGCGACATCGGTCAGGAGCGCAAGGTAGCGGTCCTCCTGGTCCATGATGCCGGGCGGCTCGTTGCAGTACATCTCGGTCCTGACGGCCGGCTTGATGGTGAGGGTTGCGCCGTCCACGGTGTAGTCCGCGCTGTAGTGGTTGCACCCGGCCGATCCGCCGAGGCTGCCCTCTGCGCTGAAGGTCACCGTCACGCCCGTGCCGTCAAGGACCGGCGTTTGGGTGCCGTTCTCCCCGGCGAGGCTCACAAGCGTCCACCAGGTGTTTCCCGCGAGCCCCGTGGGCGCGTCTTCCTCAACGAAGATGAGCGTCGTCGCTCCAGCAGCGTCGGTGATGACGAGCCGGTCGTTCTCGATCCGGCATTCAGCCGCCGAGCCGAGGAGATCGATGAACCGCGCCTCCTGCTCCATGATGCCTTCGGGCTCCGTGCAGAGTTTCAGCGTCTGGACGAGCGAAGAGACCGAGAGGCTCGTGCCGTCGAGCTGGTAGTCGCCGCCGTAGCCGTTGCACCCGGCGGAGCCGGCGACCTTGCCGTCGGGGCCGAAGGCCGCCGTGACCTCCGTTCCCGGCAGAACCGGGACGAGCGTGCCGTTCTCGTCGAGGTACGAATCGAGAGTCCAGGAGGTTCCGGCAAGCCCGACGACCGTACCGGGCGTCGACGTGCCCCCCGTGCACCCCGCGACGACGATGCACGCCACGACTATGACGAAGAGCGATGCCGCCGTGAGGATGGTGTTCCTGTTCCTTTGTCTGTTCGGTGCCATACACCTGCATATGGGCGGGAATGAGTGATAAATGAATTGTAGGCTACGAAAAAAATCGAACCTATACATGGCCGGTTTGTCAAACCCGGTGATTATATGGTTTATCTGGGTTCTGTTATGTTATGCCGCCTAATGGCGAGGGGCGAGCTGTCCCGCCGTATTTGGGCGTTGCGGCATCGTTCGCCGGGCACCTTCCTGCATATGCAAGGGTTTTATCCGGGTGGGTCCCATACCGGGTGCGGAAGAAGAGTACTATGGCAACGTTGATCCTGCTAAGGCACGGCGAGAGCGCCTGGAACAGGGAGAACCGGTTCACGGGCTGGACCGACATCGACCTCACGCCGCAGGGTATAAAGGAGGCGCATCGCGCGGCTGAACTCCTCGGGGGCGGCGGGTATACGTTCAGCGTCGCCTACACCTCAGTCCTGAAGCGGGCGATCCGGACGCTCTGGATCGTCATGGACGACCTCGACCTTATGTACGTCCCGGTGCACCGTTCCTGGCGGTTAAACGAGAAGAGTTACGGCGCCCTGCAGGGCTTGAACAAGCAGGAGACCGCCGGGAAGTACGGTGCGGAGCAGGTGCACCTCTGGCGACGGGCATACGACGTGCGGCCGCCCCCGCTCGCATGGGACGATCCAAGGCACCCGCGGTTCGACTCCCGCTATGCGGACCTCGACCCGGAGAGCCTTCCTGCGACCGAGTCCCTGCACGATACGCTCAAGCGCGTGCTCCCCTGCTGGGAGAACTGCATCAAGAGGGACCTTGCGGCAGGCAAACCGGTCCTGGTCGCCGCCCACGGCAACAGCCTCCGGGCCCTGGTCAAGCACCTGGACGGGGTCCCCGACGACGAGATCGCGGCCCTCAACATCCCCACCGGCTATCCTTTAGTCTACGAACTGGGCGGGGACTTAACGGCCGTCCGGCGCTACTACCTTGGCGACCCGGAGGAGGTCGCGGCGGCTGCACGGGGCGTGGCGCGGCAGGCCGGGCCGGGATAGGTGAGGGTGGTGGCCCCCTCCCGGAGGGGGGGATGCGCATACGTGCGCTCCGGCCTGTGGGAGGGTGCGGTCCCTCACGTCTATCTTCCCGTGGAAGACGATGCGAACGCAAGAGGCATGCTCCGTTCCAGAGGTCATGCTAATCCCGAAGGCGTCGAAATGTCATTATCCGGCTGAATGTCTGCTCATTTTATCGCCCGTTCATCGCTAATCGGACCAATTGTGCATCTCAATCCTGGAAGTATTGGGTTGAACCCTTCCCGGTTCACTTGCCCCGAGGCGGCCCGTCTGCAGACCATCATCGGCTTCGCAACGGGTCCATACTACGGTCCAACGATTGTAAAAGTGGGAGAAGTCAGGGAAGTAACGTGGGTTATCATTACCCTCCGCCGGGCATCTCTGCAATTACGGGGAAGGCGCCTCGAACCCCTGTTTTACAAGGTAGCCGGAGATTGTATCGAAGATCTGCTCCGCATCCTGCACGGTTCCGTTTGCAGAGGCTTCCCCGTACGTCAGACCATAGTCGGCTGCCTCTCGTGCAGTCTTCGCTCTCCGGAGGTCGGAGACGATTGCAGGAGAGGCAGGATTCCTCTATCGGTGAACAACTCTTCGATGGCGGCTATAAGGCACTCATGGCTCTTCTCGACGTAACCGGCACTGAAGAGCAGCGATTTGCAGGCATGAAACATGGAATAGTATGCCTTGATGATGGTCCACTTAAAGTCGGATTCGAGAAGCGATTTCTTTGCCGAGTCGAGATCTCCCTTTGTTTCAGTGAGCTCCCTCTCGACCGTCGCCCTGTTCGCGGGCCGTTTGACCACACCTCGACGGCTCAAACAATCCTGGAATTTGTATGACATCCCTCACCCGATAAGAACAATACCCTGCTGGATAGTATCGAAGAATGCGGCATCCCTGGTCTTTAATCGATAGGTTTCATCCGGCGTGTTGACGATCGGGGAGAGTTCTCGCGCAAGGGTGTTCCGGTGCATATGTAAGATCTCCTGGATAGGCTCTTTGTCGAGGGTCTCGACATAGAGGTCGATATCGCTTGCGGGCGTATCCTCCCCTCGCGCACAACTTCCGTAGAGGATAACGTTCGTCGTCATACCCCGCAGGTCCCGGATGAGGGGCTGCAGTTCAAGGAGCGTGAACCAGACCTTCATCTGCCGCAGGAGGGTACTCTCCATATTTGCCTGGTAAAAGGCGAGGTTTCCCACATCTTCGCGGGTGACCAGGCCCATCGTCTCGAGGTCTTTGAGGTTTTTGCTGACGAGCGAGACATCGCGATGCACTATCCGGGAGATCTCCCGGACATGGAACTTCCTCGTGTAGTCCCTCCCGAGCAGGACGAGGAGGATCAACGACGATCTCCGGAAGAGCGATCCGTATGCGTCCAGGAAGTCCCAGGGGTGGGGGTTGCCGGGCGGGGTGTTCCCGTCTGCTGCGGGTGTCTCTTCATCCAGGAGCTGCCGGCCGGGGTTCTCGTTTTGTTGAATATTATTCAACAGATGTTGACTTTCTCTCATCACTTGTTGAGTATATATCAGCAAGGGCACATAAAGGCATCCCGGGGGGCTCATCATTTGCATGGGCGTACCGGGATGTGGTATTTGTGCAGGAGGTGCTTGCACAGATTGCGCGGAGTCATCCGACCGCACGGTGTCGCCCTCGGAACTTCGTTTCCCCGGTATATCGGGTGGCCGGGGACCCCGCTGCGCCTCCCCCGAGCATCGTTACAGTGAACTACCAACGAACTACTAATTTCCACTAAATTAGTGGTTGAGGGATCTGGTCAGTTGCCGGTCTTTTTCCGGGATCTCCCCGGGCAGAATGTCACCCCAAAGTTCTTCTCCGGCATCCCCCGCCCCTCCCACGCGGACCGAGGCCGGTCATGGCGATTGCGATGGATGGGACATCCGGAGCACGAGCACCGTCAGGTGCGATATCCGGTGGAGATCCGTGGCCCCGGAAGGCGACCATCGCGCCGGCTTTCAGAGGGAGTGTCGGCCTCCGGCGGTGTCGCAGGGTCCGGACGGCGCGAAACCCTGCGGCCGGAAAACCCAAACTGCCCCCGAACCGGCGAGTTTCCGCGGCACCATCCCCGGATGAAGGAAGATCATATATACCATCCCGCAGAGGGCCACCTGTCTGACAGGGGGAAGTGTCATGAAGAAGGTTGCCATCAACGGGTTCGGGCGGATTGGGCGGAAAGTTCTCTACAACTACCTGACCGATCCGCCGGAGAAGATCGAGATCGTCGCGGTGAACGATCCAAACCCGACGGAAGAACTCGCCTACCTGATGAAGTACGACTCGGTCCACGGGCGGGCGCCGTTCCCGGTCGAGGCCGGCCCGGACCATATCCGGTTCGGGCCGAAGGATGTGCGGGTGCTGCACGAGAGGGATCCGACCCGCCTCCCGTGGAAGGACCTCGGTGTGGATATGGTGCTCGAGTGCACGGGGCACTTCACGGAGCGGGCGGGCGCCGCGAAGCACCTGGACGCCGGGGCATCACGGGTCGTCATCAGCGCACCCTCGCCCGACGCCGACCATACGGTCGTGCTCGGGGTCAACGAGGGTACCTACGACCCCGCAAAGCACACCGTCGTCTCGAACGCGTCCTGCACGACCAATGCGCTCGCGCCGGCGGCGAAGGTCTTGAACGACGCCTTCGGTGTCGAACGCCTGATGGCGACGGCGATCCACGCCTACACCGCCACCCAGGCACTGGTTGATCGGGCAGCGAAGAAACCGCGCCGTGGACGGGCCGCGGCCGTCTCGCTCATCCCGACGACGACCGGGGCCGCCGTCGCCACCACCCGGGTTCTGCCCGAACTCACCGGGAAGATGGACGCGATAGCCGTCCGGGCCCCCATCCCCGATGGGTCCGTCCTCGATATCGTCGCGGAACTGAAACGCGAGACGTCGGCGGACCAGGTGAACGCCGCGATGAAGAAGGCGGCGGAAGGAAGGATGAAGGGATACCTCGCGTATACCCTGGATCCGATTGTATCGGCCGATATCGTCGGAGACCCGCACTCCGGGGTCGTCGACGGGCTCTCCACGAGCGTCGTCGGCGGGCGGATGGTCAAGGTCCTGGTCTGGTACGACAACGAGTTCGGCTACGCGAAGAGGATGGTCGATATCGCCGCCTACATGGCGTCCCGGGAGTGAGGGGATGACTAAATTAGTCTTCTTCGGCCTCGATGAGCATGAACAGGACGTGATCGGGAGGGCGTTCGCCGGGCCGAGCGGTTACGATCTCGCCCTGCACACCGAACCGCTCACGATCGAGAACGTATCGGTTGCCCGCGATGCCGACGGCATCGGGGTCTTCGTCATGTCCCGCGTCACCCGCGAGGTCCTCGACCGGTTGCCGAACCTCAAGATGGTCGCCGCCATGTCCACGGGGTTCGACCATATCGACTCCGTTGCCTGCCGGGAGCGGAACATCGCCGTCTCTAACGTGCCGCACTATGGTGAGTCCACGGTGGCGGAGTTCGCGTTCGGGCTCATCCTGGCCCTCGCCCGGCGGTTCAGGCCGACGTTTGAGCGAACGGACCGGGGCGACTTCTCGCGGGTCGGACTGCAGGGCATGGACCTCGCCGGTAAGACCCTCGGCCTGATCGGGACCGGACGCATCGGGTCGCACCTCGCCCGCATCGCCCACGCGGCGGGGATGGAGGTGATCGCCTACGACCTGAGGCCGAACCCGGCCCTCACGGAGGAGTACGGCGTCCGCTACATGGACCTTGATGACGTTCTCCGGCAGGCGGACGTCATCAGCCTGCATGTCCCCTACACGAAGGCGACGCACCACCTGATCGATGCCGGGCGGCTGCGGCTCGTGAAAAATACCGTGCTCCTCGTCAACACCTCACGGGGCGGCGTGGTGGATACGGGAGCGGTCGCGGACGCTCTACGCGAGGGCCGGCTCGGGGGAGTCGCGTTCGACACCTTCGAGGGCGAAGAAGTCTGGATCCAGGAGGAGTTCCAGGGGGCCGGCGAGGCGTCGGAAGACGAACTCCGGGATGCGCTCGAGAGTTTCGGCCTGCTGCACTCCGATAAGGCGATCCTCACCCCCCATAACGCCTTCAATACGCGGGAGGCGGTCGACCGGATCCTCGATGCAAGCATCGAGAACATCAGGGCGTTCTTTGCCGGGAACCCGCAGAACGTCGTCGCCGGGACCTACCGGGTGCCGGCAGAGGCGCCTGCCGGAGGGAGAGCATGAAGCAGGACGCTACCTACATCCGCTGGCTTGCCGACACGAGAAACGAGGACGTCGGCCTGGTCGGCGGGAAGAACGCATCGCTCGGCGAGATGTACAGCGAACTCACCCAGAAGGGCGTGAAGATCCCCGACGGGTTCGCCGTGACCGCCGAAGGCTACCGGCACGTCCTTGCATCCGCAGGGATCCTCGACGACCTCAAAGAGGCACTTGCCGGGCTCGACCGCAGCGACGTCGCCGACATCGCAAAGCGGGGAAGGCGGGCCCGCGACCTGATCCTTTCGGCAGGGGTCCCCGACGACCTCTGGAATGAGATCCGGACAGCCTACGATATGCTCTGCGACGAGTACGGGCCCGACGCCGACGTCGCCGTCCGGTCGAGCGCCACCGCCGAAGACCTCCCGACGGTCTCATTCGCGGGCCAGCAGGAGACCTTCCTGAACATCCGCGGCTACCAGGCGCTCCGGGAGGCCTACGTCCGGTGCCTCGCCTCCCTCTTCACCGACCGGGCGATCGCCTACCGGGTGGACAACGGCTTCGACCACTTCAAGGTCGCCCTCTCGGTCGGGGTCATAAAGATGGTCCGCTCCGACCTGGCATCGAGCGGGGTCATCTTCACGCTCGACACCGATACCGGTTTCCGGGATGTGGTCCTCATCACTGGTTCCTATGGCCTCGGCGAGATGATCGTCCAGGGCGCCGTCAACCCCGACGAGTTCTACGTCTTCAAGCCGACCTTCCGGAAGGGCTACCGGGCGATCGTCAGGAAGAACCTCGGCGAGAAGAGAGTGAAACTGATCTACGGCCACGGGGGGACGAAGGAGGTCACCCGGAGGGTCGATGTCCCGGAGGCCGACCGGAAGAGGTTCTGTATCGACGACGACGATATCCTGACGCTTGCCGGGTACGCGCTCACGATCGAGGACCATTACTCGGCGAAGGCCAATAAACCGGTGCCGATGGATATCGAGTGGGCGAAGGACGGCGAGACCGGGGAACTCTTCGTCGTCCAGGCCCGGCCCGAGACGGTGCAGTCGCAGAAGGCGGGAGACGTCCTCGAGACCTACCGCCTCGACGAGCGGGGGATGGTGCTCGCCGCCGGGAAGAGCATCGGGGATAAGATTGCCGCCGGAAAGGCCCGGATCGTCACCGACGTCAGCCGCCTCCCGGAGTTCAAGCCGGGGGAGATCCTGGTCTCCGACACCACGACGCCCGACTGGGAGCCCGTGATGAAGACGGCCGCCGCCATCGTGACGAACCGGGGCGGGCGAACATCCCACGCCGCGATCGTCAGCCGGGAACTCGGCATCCCTGCCGTCGTCGGGACGGGCGACGCGACCGAGAAGGTCCCGACGGGCCGGGAGGTGACGGTGAGCTGCGCCGAGGGGGAGGAGGGGTTCATCTACGATCGGGCCCTCCCGTTCCACGTCGAGAAGACCCGGCTCTCGGACCTGCAGCGGCCCCGGACCGAGGTGATGATGAACCTCGGGAATCCCGATATGGCCTTTGGGCTCGCTATGCTCCCGAACGACGGCATCGGACTCGCCCGGATGGAGTTCATCATCAGCAGTTACATCAAAGTCCACCCGATGGCGCTCGTCCACCCCGACCGGGTCACGGACGATTCCGTCCGGCAATCGATCGCGGACCTCACCTACGGCTACCCGGACGGGGAGGAATACTTCGTCGAGCGGCTCGCGGAGGGCGTCGGGACGATCGCCGCGGCGTTCTACCCGAACCCCGTCGTCGTCCGGACGAGCGACTTCAAGACGAACGAGTACGCGAGCCTTCTCGGCGGTGCTTACTTCGAGCCCGAGGAAGCAAACCCGATGCTCGGGTTCCGCGGCGCTTCCCGCTACTACGACGAGCGCTACCGGGAAGGGTTCAGCCTCGAGTGCCGGGCGCTGAAGCGGGTCAGAGAGGAGATGGGCCTGACGAACCTGATCATCATGATCCCCTTCTGCCGCCGGGTGGAGGAGGCAAAGCGGGTCATCGAGGAGCTCGCGAAGAACGATCTGCGCCGGGGCGAGAACGGTCTCCAGGTCTACCAGATGTGCGAGGTGCCGAGCAACGTCGTCGAGATAGATGCATTCAGCGAGTACTTCGACGGGTTCTCGATCGGCTCAAACGACCTGACCCAGCTCGTCCTCGGCATCGACCGCGACTCGGCGGTCGTGGGCGGGGCCTTCGACGAGCGCGACCCGGCGGTCAAACGGATGGTCGCTATGGCCGTCGAGGGGTGCCGGCGGAACGGACGGCACAGCGGACTCTGCGGCGAGGCGCCGAGCACCTACCCGGAGTTCGCCGACTTCCTGGTAGAGCAGGGGATCGACTCGATATCGGTCGAGCCCGATGCGATCCTGAAGATCACCCTCCGTGTGGCCGAGGTCGAGGAGCGGCTTTCAGCGGCAAAGAGGATGGCCCCGTTGCCCCGGTGAGGGATCTCCCTCACCGGACAAACGGTATACTGCCGCGGTCGATGAGGCGGTAGGCGTAGACCTTTATCGGGTCCGTGATCACGAGCGCCCAGACGAGCGCGTAGACCCAGATGAAGACCGCAAGCGGCCAGCCGATGGGCGTTATGATGAATCCGTAGACGGTGATCAGGGTCGCGACTGTCTGCGTGACGATAACCGCCCCGAGCAGGACCGGGGCGGGCCGGACGGACCAGAACGGGCCCCGGGTGCGGGCGACGAAGACGGTGAGGTGGCCGGCGACCGCGAGTTTGAGGAAGACGAGCGACCGGATGACGTCCAGGGGGAGGTTGAACGGTCCCTGCGCGATGGCAAGCAGGGTAAAGGAGGATACGACGCCCACAAACCCGATGATCGTCGAGAGCGTGAGGATCTCGCGCATCTTCCACCGTTCGGGCGACCGGGAGTAGAGGACGTTGTCCCAGGCGATGGTCATGATCGGGATGTCGTTTAAGAGGGCAAGGAGGACGATCATCAGGGCGGTGATCGGGAAGAACCCGAAGATCAGGATCGAGAGAGTGATGAAGAAGAGGACGCGGATGGTTTCGGCGATCCGGTAGGTGACGTAGTGGCTCATGCGCTGAAAGATCATCCGGCTCTCTTTGATCGCGTCGATGATCACTGAGAGGCCCGGTTTTGTAAGGACGATCGCGGCCGCCGACTTCGCTGCATCCGTTGCTCCCGCGACGGCGATCCCGACGTCAGCCTTTTTGAGCGCGGGGGCGTCGTTCACGCCGTCTCCGGTCATGCCGACGATGTGCCCCCGCGACTGGAGGAGGGAGACGATCCGGTATTTGTGTTCGGGGAAGACCTCGGCAAACCCGGCCGCTTCTTCGACGATCTCCGCGGCTTTCGGGTCGCTCTCCTTTACGAAGGCATCGGCGGTGGTGATCTCCGTCCGGAGGCCCACCTCCCGGGCGACCTCCCGGGCGATCGCGGTGTGGTCGCCGGTGACCATCTTGACGTCGAGCCCCATATCCGCCGCCGTTTTGATGGTTGCCGCGGAGTCGTCGCGGGGCGGGTCGTGGAGGCCGAGGACGCCGGCGTATACCCAGGTGTTGGGGGCGTCGCTCCTTGCGACGCCGAGCATCCGGTAACCTTTCTTCGCGAAGGTTTCGGAGAGGCGGTCGACCCTCTCCCGGAGATCCTTTCTCTCGCCGGCGAGGGCGAGGATCACCTGCGGCGCACCCTTTGCGACCGAGAACTCGCGGCCGTCGCCGCCCCGGACCGTGGCCTCGGTACGCTTTATCACCGCATCGAAGGGCTTGAAGCCAGTGACGGTGAAAGCGGAAAGCCGTTCTTTGAGGTCCTGCGCCTCCTCTGACTCGATGATCGCGACGTCGATGGGGTCCCGGTCCTCTTCGCGGGACGCGAGGAGGGCGGCAAGCAGGACGTCGTCCTTCCCGAACCCTTCAAACGGGACGACATCGGCGAGGGTGAGCCTGTTCTCCGTGATTGTCCCGGTCTTGTCGGTGCAGAGGACGTCCACCCCGGCCATCTCCTCGATGGCGACGAGTCTGCTGACGATGGCTTCCTTCCGCGCAAGCGCCGTCGCCCCCACGGCCATGGTGATCGAGAGGACGGCCGGCATCGCCGCGGGGATGGCCGCCACGACCAGGACGAGCGCGAACTGGAGGGTTTCGAGGAGACTCTCCTGCCGGATGATCGAGACGATGAAGACCACGGTGACGAGGGCGACCGCGAGCACGATCAGGTAATCGCCGATCCTGACGACGGCCTTCCGGAAGTGGCTGACCGTCGCCGCCTCCCCGGCGAGACGGGCGGTCCGGCCGAAGAAGGTCTTCTCCCCTGTTGCCACCACGAGCGCGGTCATCTCCCCCTGTTTGACGGTGGAGCCGGAGTAGGCTATATCCGATACGTGCTTCTCGACCGGCATCGACTCCCCGGTGAGCGCGGACTCGTCGGCCGAGAGGAAGTCACCTTCGACGAGTTTGATATCGGCAGGCACGACATCCCCATACCTGACCCGGACGATATCGCCGGGAACGAGGTCCCGTGCGGCGATCGTCTGCCACCGGCCGTCGCGGAGCACCCTTGCCTCGAGCGCGAGCCTCTTTTTCAGCATGGCGATGGCGTTTCCGGCCTGGCGCTCCTGCCAGAAACCGACGACCGCGTTCACGAGGAGGAGGAGGAGGATGATCGCGAAGTCCTCCCAGCGCCCTATGACGGCGGAGATGACGAGCGCCGCCTCGACCATCCACGCTATGGGGCCCCAGAAGTAGTGCAGGAACTTTTTGACCGCGCTCTCTTCCTTCTCGGGGATCTCGTTGTAGCCGTACTTCCGGATCCGGTCCCCTGCCTCGGACCCGGACAGGCCGTCCCGCCGGGAGGATAGAACCCGGTAGAGGTCGTCGACGGCCATGCCCCGGGCCTCGTCGGTGCCGATCACCTGACGCTCCATGGCTCTTCCGCCCGCCCCTCTCTACCGGATCGTATATAGGTGCCGCTGTCCGGGCACAGGCAGGTTCATATGGAGCAGAGGGAATGCAGGGCCATGGCGGCGAGGGACCCTGTCTGCGGGATGCCGGTGGACCCGGCAACGGCAACGTATTCAGTGGATATTCGGGGCGGGACCTACTACTTCTCGAACAAACTCTGCAGGGATACGTTCGTCGAGGGGGAGAAGATCGCCTACTTCTCGATGGAGATCGGTCTCGAGAGCGATATACCGACCTACAGCGGCGGTCTTGGGGTGCTTGCCGGGGACGTCATCCGTTCGAGCGCCGACCTCTTCATCCCGATGGTCGCGGTGACGCTCGTCAACCGGAAAGGCTACGTGCGGCAGCGGCTGACCCCGGAGGGCGATCAGGTCGACCTTCCGGACGAGTGGGAGCCGCGGGGGCACATGCGGGAACTCCCCGAGCGGGTGACGGTGCGGATCGGGGATGCGAACGTCGCGATCAGGGCCTGGATCTACGACTACTGGAGCCCTGTTGGCGGCCTCGTGCCGGTCTTCTTCCTCGATACCGACCTCCCGGAGAACACGCCGGATGACCGGGGGATAACCGATTGCCTCTACGGCGGCGACCAGGAGTACCGGTTCAAACAGGCGATCGTGCTCGGGATCGGCGGGGCCCGGATGCTCGCGGCACAGGAGATCAGGGTCGGCAAGTACCATATCAACGAGAGCCACTCGAGCCTCCTCACCCTCGAGCTCCTCAGGCGCCCGGGTATGGACGAAGAGAAGGTGCAGACACACTGTATCTTTACCACCCATACCCCGGTGGCGACGGCGTTCGAGACGTTCCCGCGTGAGATGGCGGTTCGCCTGCTCAGGGGGGAGGTCCCGCCGGAGTTGCTCGGGCAGTACGTCGGGGACAACGGGCTTGCGCTCGCGACCCTTGCGTTCCGCCTGAGCAGGTACGTCAACGGCGTGACGACGGCGCACATGAACTTCTCGCAACGGCTCTTTCCGGCCTTTCACATCCGTGCGGTGACGAACGGCGTTCACCCGCACACGTGGACGTCGGGACCGTTCCGGGATCTTTACGACCGCTACATCACCGGCTGGGCGCAGGAGCCGGAGCTGCTCGTCAGGGTCGACAAGATCCCGCACGAGGATATCAGGCACGCCCACCGACAGGCTAAGCAGACCCTGGTGGACTACGTCAGGGAGAAGAACGGCGTCGACCTGGACCCTTCCGCCCTCACGATCGGGTTTGCCCGGCGGGCGGCGGCCTACAAGCGGGCAGCCCTGCTCTTCTCGGACCTTGAGAAACTGCGGGAGGCCGGCAGGCGGGGGACGATCCAGCTCGTCTTTTCCGGGAAGGCCCATCCGGCCGACGCGGCCGGCAGGCAGGAGATCCGCCGGGTCCACGACGCCATGCACGACCTTGAGGGGGAGGTGACGGGCGTCTACCTCGAGAACTACTCGATGGATATTGCGGGCCTGATGACCGCGGGGGTGGACGTCTGGCTGAACACGCCCCTCCCACCCTACGAAGCGAGCGGCACGAGCGGCATGAAGGCCGCCTTGAACGGCGTGGTCAACTTCAGCGTTCTCGACGGGTGGTGGATCGAGGGCTGGATCGAGGGGACGACGGGGTGGGCGATCGGCCCCGGACCCGGTGCCCCGGTGAGCGAGGCCGAACGGCGGGCCCGGGAACTCCAGGACCTTTACAGCAAACTCGAGTACCTGATCATCCCCACCTACTACCTCCGGAAGGACGAGTGGGCGACGATCATGCGGAGCTCGATCGCGAAGATAGCCTATTACTTCAACACGCACCGGATGATGCGTCGCTACGCGACGGAGGCGTATCTCTAAAGGGGCCGGGGCCGAAAGGGGGCGGATCTTCTGCCCGAACGGCTCGTGTAACGGAGATGTTACGAGATCCTCGGAGATGTAACAGCATTGTAACAATCTTGACTATGCTGTAACAAAACTGTAACAATTAAATCCCGGCCCGAAAAAGATCCCTCTATGTCCAGAGTCGTCCGGGTCGACGAGGAGGCGCTGGAGGTCGCCCTCAAGTATGGGAAGAACCTCTCGCTCGGGATCATGAAGATGGAAGAGATGATCGCAAAGCAGGAGAAGGCGAAGCGTGACTACACCGCCATCGAGGAGATGGTCCGCCGGACGATCCGCGAGGAACTCGAGGGGCTGACTTCCAGATATTGATCCAGATGGCGGCCTCAAAAGCAACCCG
Organism: Methanoculleus chikugoensis; assembly: GCF_019669965.1. Classification (NCBI taxonomy): domain Archaea; kingdom Methanobacteriati; phylum Methanobacteriota; class Methanomicrobia; order Methanomicrobiales; family Methanomicrobiaceae; genus Methanoculleus; species Methanoculleus chikugoensis. The sequence continues at coordinate 1,190,601 of NZ_AP019781.1, forward strand.
GTAGAAGGGGTGCTCCTGCTCTTTGACTTCTGGACTCCGGAGAGACCATCAAGTAGGTCGTGTTGTCCCAGAACATGGAAACTAGCGTGTTTCCGAGAGTGCCCGATACACTGGACCATGGGGATATCGCCACTGGGGGAGGCGGCTCGCGGGGAGGGGGCATGCCCTCTCCCCTGTCTACACCTCATATGAGGATGGTTGTAACCCCACCCCTCCCGGCCTCCGGCCTCCTCCCCCGCCCCTGAGGGGCGGGGGCAGTGCGTGGCGATATCCGATGGAGATCCGTGCTCTGGAGCAACTCTGGGCAAGGCTATCTAGAGGATCATCCAGCGTTAAGGTTCCAGGACCACCGACTCACCCCCGCCCGGTGAGTTCCGTGAGTTCCCGGAGCCACTCGAACGGCGCACCGGCGAACTCCTCCGGCGTCATCCGCCACTCCCAGTTCCCTGTGGTGGTCGAGGGGTAGTTCATCCGTGCCGCGGCGCCGAGGCCGAGAACGTCCTGCATGGGAACGATACATGCCCGGGCGACCGATGTCATCCCGAGCCGGACGAACTCCCGGTGGACAGAGTCCGCCCTCACCTCCCGCCCGGCGTAGGCGAAGAACCGCTCTTTATCCTCATCCGTCGCCTCCTCCTCAAACCATCCCCGTGCCGTGTTGTTGTCGTGCGTCCCCGTGTAGCAGATGAGGTTATGGACGTAGTTGTGCGGGATGTGGGCGCTTCCTGCGATCCCCTCGCCGAACGCGAAGAGGAGGATCTTCATCCCTGGGAAGTCGAACCGGTCGAGGAGGGCCTGGACGGCGGGGGTGTTCGCCCCCAGGTCTTCGGCGACGATGGCAAAGCAGGGGTGCTTTCGGACGAGCGCCTCGAAAAAGCCGGCTCCCGGCCCGTCGACCCAGGTCCCGTGCTCCGCCGTCGGATCGCCCGCCGGGATCTCGTAGTAGTCGGCGAACGCCCGGAAGTGGTCGATCCGGAAGAGGTCGTAGAGTTCGCCGGACCGGGCGAGCCTGCCCGCCCACCAGTTGTACCCCCGTTTTCGGAGTGCGGCCCAGTCGTAGACCGGGTTCCCCCAGAGTTGCCCCGTCTTGCTGAAGATATCGGGCGGCACCCCCGCCACCACGGTCGGGCGGAGGTCTTCGTCCAGTTTGAAGATCCCGGGGTTCGCCCAGACGTCGACGCTGTCGTAGGCGACGTAGATCGGGATATCGCCGATGACCTGGATGCCGTGGTCGGTGCAGTACCGGCGGAGGGCCGACCACTGCCGGGCGGCGATGTACTGGAGGAACTTCTCCTTTCGTATCTGGTCGTCGAGCAGTTCGCGCATCTCCTTGAGGGCTTCCGGTTCCCGGGCCCGGATCTCGTCCGGCCACCGGGTCCACGCCTGCCCGCGGAAATGGTCTTTTAACGCGACGAAGAGCGCGTGGTCGTCGAGCCACCATCCCGCCCCGTCGCAGAACGCTTCGAACCTGCGATCCGGCCCGGAGTAGCGGAACCGCTCGTATGCAGCCGCAAACAGCCGCTCGTGGTACCACACGGCCGCCTCGTAGGCCGCCCGCCCGTCCGGAAAACCGGGCGCCGGCTCCAGTTCGCTCTTCCTGAGGTAGCCTTCCCGGATAAGCATCTCCGGGCTGATGAGGAGGGTGTTTGCGGCGAACGCCGACGGGCTCGAATAGGGGGAGTGGGCGTACGCCGCCTCTGTCGGGTTGAGCGGCAGGATCTGCCAGTAGTGCTGCCGTGCCCGCTCAAGCGCCTCGACGAACCGGTATGCCGCCGGGCCGAAGTCCCCGATGCCGTACGGCGACGGCAGGGACGTGATATGCAGGAGTATGCCGCTTCCCCGTGTCTGAATCATACGTCTTCTCCCGATAACTCGCCCTTCTGGGGCGGCCCCAACGTATAGTCTTATCCCGCACCGGTGAGGGGTACGGTCAAATAGACCCCGCTCCATAGGAGCCGGAAAGGAGGTGATTGAGACGGCGTTGCCAACCGCCATGACCACGTCCCGCGTTCACGAGTACCTCCGCGACGCCCCTTACCCGGCGACCCGGCAGAGCCTGGTCGCCTACGCCCGCGAGGCAGGTGCACCGGGCGACATCCTGCGGGCGCTCGCACGGTTGCCGGAGAGGCGGTATACGAGCCCGGACGTCGTGACCGAGACCATCGGGATGCTGATGTGAGGGTCCGGGATATCACCGTGCCGCTGCGGTCGCCGTCGCCTCCTCCCGGACGGTGAAGAGGTCGCGAAGAGTCTCCTTGATGCAGGCCTCGAAGATCTCCCGCACGTGGGTATGGGCGATCTCGAGCCAGTCGGCAACCCCGTCCGGCGGAATGTTCTGGCCTTCCGTCAGGTAGTAGTCGATGTTTAAGAGGAACGCGTTGTGCTCCGTCGATTCGGGGACGGCGTCGGTGAGTTCCACCCGGCAGTTGTCGCGGTTGTCGTGGAACGAGAACTCGCACCCGGTGATGAACCCCGCCGGCACCCGCGGGAGTTCCGGCGGGAGGGCGGGGTAGAAGGCGAAGTAGTCCGAGAGCGCCACCTCCCGCTCTGGGATCTCGATGAAGTTGACGTAGCGCAGGTTCATGGTGCCGATGGCGTCGGTGCCGATGACCTCCCGGAACCGGTCGAACGCGCCGTGAATCCGCTCCGAAAAGGCCTCCCAGTGGACGTAGGGTTTCTGGCAGCTCACCGAGAGCAGGCGGGGCCCGACCTGGACGGCGCAGCCTTCGTCCTCGGCAAGAAAGATCGAGCGTTCGCCGACCAGGAGTTCTTCGCGGAGTCCTTCAGGGCCGAGGAGCATCACCACCTCGCGCACGTAGCGCTGGTCGCGTTTCGGGTAGGCGTCTTTTAAGTGACCATACAGCATGCCGGGGTAGGTCAGGTCCCAGGGGGTGTCCTCGGGGAACCGGAACTCGCATATCACTTCGGCGGCGGGCGGGTTGACGTACTTCCGTACTTCTGCCATATTCTTCTCCCTCAGGGGGTGTTGGATGGAAGGAGACTATTTTAAGGTGACTGCTGCCGGGCATTTGCCGGAACCCGCACGAGGTTTATCTTCCGCGGTCGCTATCCGGGTGTGATGGGCGAAACGTTCCGCCAGACTGTCCACCTGCTCATGGGTCTCCTCGGCGCGGCGGTGATCCTCCGCCTGGACGACCGGGGAGCATTCGTCTTCGTGAGCGCCGCTCTCGTCATCCAGTTCCTCCTCTGCGACGCCTTCACCCGCGGTTACGACGTCCCGGTTCTCTCGCGGGTGATGGACGAGTCGGAGCGTACCGGGAAGGTGCCGCTCAAGGGCGGGATCGCCTACGCCGCCGGAGCACTCTTCTGCCTCGCGGTCTTCGGGAGGGGGTACACTGCGGTCGGCCTCGTCACGGTCGGAGTGCTCGACAGCGTTTCAACGCTCATCGGGCTGCGCTTCGGGCGACATACCCTCGTCGGGAAGAAATCGCTCGAGGGGACGATTGCCGGGGCAGCCGCGGCCGCGCTTGCCCTCTGCTTCCTGATCCCCTGGTGGGCGGCCGCGGTTGTGGCGGGGGTCGCCGGCATCATCGAGGCCTGCTTCCCGCTCGACGACAACGTGGCGATTCAGGTGGGGGCGTGCGTGATGCTGGCGGCGGTGGGAGTCGGGGTGGGGTTTGTTTGAGGAGGGTCTTTAGTGTGCATGGGGTCGTGCGGGAACCGAACCTGGGAAAAGCGAGGTTGTTTGACTGCGGCTGGCAGAATTGGCCGGGGCGATAAAAAGCCTGGTACAGGGGACCGTGGGCATATCGCCTCTGGGGGAGTGCGACTGGCCGAAGGTGCGACGTTCCGGAGAACGACTGTCCGTAGGATGTGATGGGCCGCTGGGCTGGAGTTTGAGAAGACCGGAGGTCTTCGAGGCGTGAGCGATAGCGAACGTAAGCACCGTTAGGTGCGAGGAACGGAGCTGGAGCACCGGTAGGAACGACGTTCCATGGGAACGGAGTTCGAGCACCGGAGGTGCGAGGTGCGGGGGCAGGAACACGAGAAGAACGAAGTTCTTTGAGGGGACAAGGGAGGGGGGCGCGCCCCCCTCCCCGTCAGCCCCACCCCGCGTGGCGATATCCACTGGAAAGCCGTAGGTGAGCAGGCGTGATGAGAAAGAAGGAGCATGGTTCCCCGAGGCCCACCGGTTGGGCCCTTACGGGGCGGGAAACCCGCCTCTCTTCCTCAGTGCTTCACACCCCGCTTCTTGAGTTCCTCCGACTTCTTCTTCGAGCACTCTTCGCACCGGAACTCGGGCGCAGGGTCGTTCGATTTGTCGTAGTTCTTCGCCCGGACGAGGCGGTAGCCCCGGGCGACTTTCCCGCAGTCCACGCACTTGACCTCTTCCCTGACCTCCCACTGGGCGGCGAGCGTCTCGGAGGTGAAGATGAACCGGTCGACCCAGAAGAAGATGAGGCCGCCGATGAGGTTCGCGATGATGGTGGCGGTAAGCGCCCCGAGGTCCGTGAGCAGGTAGAGCACGCCGGCGAGGATCGGCGTCGAGAGCTGCCACCGGATGAGATAAAGCCCGTATCGCTTAAGATTTACTCCCACATCTAGACCTTGGCGGGCGACCTCATAAAACCGGGGTCGGCATCAGTACCTCGCTAACGATCTTGAGGAAGTTCCCGGGAGATCAAACCACCGATCGTTCTTCGCACCCTCGGTGCTCATGCTCTTGTCGTTCCGACAGTCGCACTTCGCGTCCTTCGCGGCTCGAAACCTACGGCTTCTCAAACTCCTTCCCCAAAGGGGAAGTCGTTCTTCGCGTGAGCTGACCGGAATGGGCAACAATACGGTCTCACGCGAAGAGCGACGGATGGGACATCCGGAGCTTGAGAAACCCGAAGCCGCGAATGCCGGTGCCCGATGCTGCTGACTCCGCGTTTAAGGCGTCAGCCGAGCACCAGGATCCGGCGGGTCAGGCTCTTGTGCACCCGCTGCTCGTGCTCCTGCAGGACGGTGAAGTGTTGGGCGGCGATCGGCGTGATGTCGCGGTGCGTGACGACGACCGCGCGCCTCCCGGGCCGGAGGATGCGCCGGATCTCCGCAAGCGATCCGTCGTAGAGCTCGTCCATGCTCTCGGCGCGGATTCTGACCGACTGGCCGTAGGGGAGGTCGGTCACGACCGAATCAAGCGCCCCGTCGCAGATCGGGACCGCCGTAGCGTCGGCGATCAGCACATCGGACCCCGGGAGGTTCTGCCGGTAGCCGTCGACCATCGCGGGGTCGAAGTCGCTCCCGAGGATCCGGACGCCGATCTCCCGGGCTTCGAGCAGGATCCCGCCGGTGCCGCAGAAGGGATCATAGACCCGTTCCCCCGGGTGGACCAGGGAGATGTTCACGAGCGCCCGGGCCATCCGGGGCATCATCACGCCGGGGTGGAAGAACGGCCGGCGCATGGGGTTCCGGGCATCGAACCCGCCCCGGTCGATCCGGAGGATGACGCGGCCGAAGTAGCAGCGGTCTTCCGAGACGACGGCGCGGTATTCCTCGACCGGGTCGCGGAGCGAGACCGGGCCGGCGATCAGGGTTCCGATCAGCCGCTCCAGGTCGAGACGCTCGATATCCATCCTGCTCCCCTGGATCATCTTCCCCCGGCCGACGAACGGTTTTTCGGTCGTGATCGCGAGGTCGCGGAGGAGATCCGCAAACGCCGCCCTTGTGGGTTCGCACTCCCCGAGGTACTCCATCACCACATGCGTCAGGGCGAGGCGCCCGGCGGCCAGGGGGTCGGGGCACTCGGCGACCGCGACCTGGGCCCGCCGGTCGAGGACGGTTCCCACGCACTCCAGTTCCGCGACGGGAAGGTCGGGATGCTCGCCGGAGAGTTCGAAGAGCAGCTTCATTCCTATGGTATTGGGCCGGGAGGGGGATAAAACGGGGGGATGGGGGAAGCAGAGGTCTTAACATCGGTAGCCGAAAGACTGGTCAGGATGGCCCGACTGTTGCGGTTGCAGTTGGGCGCAATATGAAGCCTCGCTGTGCGTGAGTTCAGGCCATGAGGTTTAATCCCCTGGCACGGATTTCGAGGGATATCGCCACGCACTGCCCCCGCCCCGAGGTGTGGGGTGCGACGGGCCGTAGGGCCGGAGCATGAGCACCGTTAGGTGCGAATGAGGAGGCCGGAGGCCGGGCGGGGTGGGGGCTACGGGCAGCCCCTCCCCTGTCTCCGAGGTCAACCTAGTGGATTCTGGATCTGACTAAGAGACTGTTCCCTTCGCCCCCCCACCGCCCGCGCTTCGCGCTCCTCCCGCCCCCGGAGGGGGCGGGCAGTGCGCGGCGATATCCAGTGGGAATCCGTGCATGGGTTGGTGCGGGTAACCCCTCTTGGACGTCAGTATTCGCGCTTCCGACGCTCGAATCATAGCCTGCCCACCAACCCGGGTCACATCAGACCACTATAAAAAAGCCAAACCGCCAAAGTGAGAGGCTCCCCCTCCTCCACCGACGCTTTCATCTTGTCGCCGCCGCCCCGGAAGAAGCCCTTACCCTTCTTCGCGGAGGGTTCGGGATCCTCCCCCTCCAGGCGGTCGGGCACGACGATCCGCACCCGCGCAACCATACCGCCGTGCTTCGAGCGGCCGGACGCTATCAGGGTCGAGAGTCTTGCAGATCCGGTTTTCCGGGACTTGAGATCCGGCGAATTCTCGGGATCACGGAAATGTGGTCATATCTTCTTCCCGATATAAAAAACATATCCGTAATACCGTTTGTATTTTGAATACAGATCTGCTTCGCGCCTCATGAATGCAATCATATCCTCAACGGTTTTATTTCCCGCATATTTCTTCAAGAATTCCTCTTGCCGTGCTTTCTGCGGAACGAAATAATTGTCTATCCAGCACCGTTCAGGCAGCGTAAATGCGGCAACAGGAACATAACCTGCTTTTTGCATGATGGAGATGTTATGCGCTATCGTGCTGATTTCAGGAACCGCGTCCAACCACCACTTCTCAATCTCGGCGGGGCGTTCATCGGTATACCATGACTCGTACGTTACGGCGACATACCCATCTTTTTTGAGGAAGCGTCTCCAGTGATTCAAGCCCCGTTCAAAACCGATATTGGCGATAGCCCCCTCAGACCATATCAGATCAAATTCGTCGTCCTGAAACGGCAGATTATCCATCGACCCGACAATTCCTTTCACCCTGTCCTGCAAACCGAGTTTGGCGGCTGTTGCGTTGAGTTTATCAATCGAGCCGGCGTAAAGGTCGAGGGCGGTGATGGCTGCTTCTGTATTTTGTGCCAGAACCATTGTTTGAAAGCCTGTGCCGCAGCCTAAATCGGCAATTTTTGTTTTGTTTGAAAGGTTTCCGATAAAACCCAATGCCCTGATGGTTTCTTCGGGGCTGCCGGGTCCCTGCCGTTCAAGCTCTGTAAAAAATTCATTGATGAGGGCAAAATCAATTTCGTGGATTGTTGTTTCTTCCATGTCATACTCCTTAACTTCTAATTACACCTTAACGATTTTTGCCATGCCTTTACGCTTCCGCTCCTCTGCCGCAAGGTAACTTTCAGCGTCCTCAGCATAAGCGTTTTCAGCCTTTAATGCTTGATAAGACCGTCAACGCTCTGATGATTAATCCCCGCTTTCAATGAAGGCGATTACAGCGCAACCTGGTTAACCCTGCAGTAACCTTTTCTTCTCTCAAGACTGAGATCAACAAAGCCATGCCGGAACTGACGGTAAAGACAATCAAGGGCAATAAATACCTCTACATCAGAGATAAAGTTAAAGTTAACTCAAAATCGCTGCCGCTTCAGATATACATCGGAAGGCTCGAAACGGTAGCCCGAGAGGACGTTTTATCAAAACTCTCCGTTCTCCATACTCTCAGGTTAACAACATACCTCGATTACCGGCTGGAGCATTACTCCTTCACGGCCCTCGACAGAACCCGGGCCGTCGATCTCGAAACTCTTCATTACTTCTACGGACTTTTCAAGGAACTCTACCCCGATGAGAGCGAGCGTTATGTGGATGCAATGTATCTCAGATATGTTCAGGGCACGACGGCGATCGAGGGGAATACCATCAGTCTCCGGGAAGCGCAGGAACTCCTGGAACATAACATCTCTCCGGCCGGAAAGAAGATGGATGAGGTGTACGAGATCCTCAATTTCATCAACCTCCGAAGATACCTCGAAGGGTATTCCGGGGATATAACTGAGAAGCTCATCAGGAAGATCCACGAGATACTGATGAATGAGGTCCTCCGGGACCCGGGAGACTATCGGAACATCCAGGTAGGCATCGAGCGGGTGGACTATGAACCACCTCCCGCGATCCTCGTCCCTGAGGAGATGGGTGCTCTCATCGGGTGGTACCGGCAGAATAAACGGCACCTGAATCCGTTCGAACTCGCCGTAGTACTCCACACAAAATTTGAGATGATCCATCCGTTCATCGATGGAAACGGAAGGGTTGGACGGGCGTTGATAAATTTAGTCCTGGAACGATCCGGTTATCCAACGCTCTACCTGGGATTGGAACACCGGTCGGCCTACCTGAACGCGTTCGTGAAGGCAGATGACGGAGATTATGCCCCGATCATCGAGACGCTGTATACCATCTACAGAGAGCAGCACGGGCGAATCGCAGATGCGGTCGGGCAGAAATTTTCCGACGGAAACAGCAGGATCCGGGAGGAAAACGCCAGGCTCGTCCGGCAGTTCGCTGAACTGAAGAAAAAAGTCTGATGTCCGATCGAGCAGCCGCCCGGAGTGCAGGAACGACGGCCCGGGTTCAGATCCCGGCCGGGGCTCACACCAAAAGAGTTCAGAAGCCAGATCGACGAAGTGAGGGACTCCCTCTCACTTCACCGACTCTTTCATCTTGTCGACGACGTCCTGGAAGAAGCCCTTGCCCTTCTTCGCGCCCTTCGCGGAGGGTTTGTGCCCCTCGATCTCGAGCAGGCGCAGATAGAGTTCGCGCTCCTCCTCCGTCAGGCGGTCGGGCACGACGATCCGCACCCGCACCAGCATGTCGCCGGGCTTCGTCTGCCACCGGACGCCCTCGCCCGGGATCTTCAGCCCGGTATTGTGCTGCACGCCCGGCGGGACATTGAGGACGACCGTGCGCCCGTCGATCGTCTGCACCTCGACCTCGGAGCCCAGCACCGCCTGGGCCGGGGTGACATCGACCGCCGTCTCCAGGTCGTCGCCCCGCCGGGTGAACGACCGGTGCGGCGCGACGCTGATCTCGATATAGAGGTCTCCCGGCGGCGCACCGTAATCCCCGGCGTCGCCGTAGCCCTCCATCCGGAGGCGCATCCCCGTATCCACGCCCGGCGGGATCCTGACCTTCACCGTCTGCCGGGCACGCCGGTGCCCCGTTCCGCCGCAGGCCTTGCACCGGGTCTCGGGGACCCTCCCCCGGCCGCCGCAGGCGGTGCAGGGCGTCATCCGGACGAAGTTCCCGAAGATGGACTGGCTCATCTGCCGCATCTGGCCGCTGCCGCCACAGGTCGGGCAGGTGGTGGTCTTCTTCGTCTCGCTCCCCGAGCCGTCGCACTCCGGACAGGGTTCGACGTGGTCGACGCCGACCTCCTTCTCCGTCCCGAGCGCCGCCTCCTCGAGCGTGATGCGCATCTTCATCAGGAGGTCGGCACCGGGGCGCGGGCCGGCACGCTGCCTGCCCCCGCCGCCGAAGAAAGTCTCGAAGATATCCCCGAACCCGGAGAAGTCGGCGCTGAAGCCGCCCGAGTATCCGCCGCCGGCGTACGAGCCCTTCGACGCGCTGCTGTACGCCTCGTGCCCCATATTGTCGTACTGGGCGCGTTTCTGCGTATCCGAGAGGACGCTGTAGGCCTCGTTGATCTTCTTGAACTTCTCCTCGGCCCCCTCCTCCTTGCAGACGTCGGGGTGGTATTTTCGGGCCAGGCTCCGGTAGGCTTTCTTGATCTCCGCGTCATTGGCGCTCTGCGAGACACCGAGGATATCATAGTAGCTGTCCGGACCCATCGACCTCACTCTTTGACTTCGTAATCGGCATCGACGACGTTATCGCCCTTCTTTGCGGTCTCTTCCGCCTTCTGCTGCTGGGCGGCCGCCTGTGCCTGCTGGTACATCTTCGTCGTCAGCGCATATACCGCTTCGGTCAGGGCATCCATCTTCTGCTTGATCGCCTCGAGGTCGTCGCCCTCGAGCGCCTTCTTGAGGTCGGCGATCGCGCTCTCGATCTTCTCCTTGTCCGCGGCCTCGACCGACTCGCCTGCGTCCTTCATCGCCCGCTCGGCGGTGAAGATCGCGGTGTCGGCGGTGTTCCTGAGTTCGATCTCCTCGCGATTCTTCTGGTCCTCCTCCTCGAACTTCTTTGCGTCGTCCATCATCCGCTGGATCTCGGCTTCGGACGGGCGGGAGTCCTGCGGCTTGATGGTGATCGACTGCTCGTTCCCCGTGCCGAGGTCTTTCGCCGAGACGTGGACGATGCCGTTTGCGTCGATATCGAACGTGACCTCGATCTGCGGGATGCCCCGGGGTGCGGGCGGGATGCCCGTGAGCTGGAACCGCCCGAGCGTGAAGTTGTCCTTTGCGAGCGCCCGCTCGCCCTGCATCACGTGGATCTCGACCGAGGTCTGGCCGTCGGCGGCGGTCGAGAAGATCTGGCTCTTCCGCGTCGGGATGGTGGTGTTGCGCTCGATAAGCTTCGTCGCGATGCCGCCGAGCGTCTCGATGCCGAGCGAGAGCGGGGTCACGTCGAGGAGCAGGACGTCCTTCGTCTCGCCGGTCAGCACCCCTGCCTGGATGGCGGCGCCGAGGGCTACGCACTCGTCGGGGTTGATGCCTTTGTCGGGCTCCTTCTTGAGAACCTTCTTTATGGTCTCCTGCACGAGCGGGACACGGGTCGACCCGCCGACGAGGAGAACGTGGTCGATATCGTCGGCGCTCAGTTTGGCGTCGGAGAGCGCCTGCTTCACCGGCCCGAGGGTCGAGTCGACGAGGTCGGCGATCAGGCTCTCAAACTTCGCCCGGGAGAGATCGGTGTCGAGGAACTTGGGCCCGCTCTCCGTCGTGGTGATGTAGGGAAGGTTGATGTTGGTCTTCTGGACGGTGGAGAGTTCGATCTTCGCGTTCTCGGCTGCGTCGCGCAGCCGCTGCATCGCGACCGGGTCGTTCTGGAGGTTGACGCCCTCCTTCTTCCTGAACTCCTCGACCAGGTAGTCGACGACCCTCTTATCGAAGTCGTCGCCGCCGAGGCGGTTGTTGCCTGCGGTCGCCTTGACCTCGAAGACGCCGTCGCCGAGCTGGAGGATCGAGACATCGAACGTGCCGCCGCCGAGATCGTAGACGAGCACCGTGGAGTCGCCTTCCTTGTCGATGCCGTAGGCGAGCGCGCTCGCGGTCGGTTCGTTGATGATCCGGAGCACCTCGAGGCCGGCGATCGTCCCTGCGTCCTTCGTTGCCTGCCGCTGGGCGTCGTTGAAGTAGGCCGGCACCGTGATGACGGCTTTCGCGATCTTCTCGCCGAGGTACTCCTCCGCGTCCAGTTTCATCTTCTGGAGGATCATCGCGGAGATCTCCTGCGGGGTGTACGACTTGTCCCCGATGGTGACCTTCTCGTTCGTGCCCATCTTCCGCTTGATCGACTGGATGGTGCGGTTCGGGTTCGTGATCGCCTGCCGTTTCGCGACGTTGCCGACCAGCCGCTCGCCCTCCTTGGAGAACGCTACGACCGACGGAGTGGTCCTGCCGCCCTCGGCGTTGGCGATGACCGTTGCCCGCCCGCCTTCCATGATTGCCATGCACGAGTTGGTTGTTCCAAGATCGATACCCAGAACTTTTTCCGAAACCATTCTGTTATTCCTCCTTTCCTTTAGATACGACGACTTTTGCGCATCTGATGATCTTATCCTGCATACAGTATCCACGGACGGCCTCGTCGATCACGGTGCCCTCCTTCGCATCCGAAGGAACGTAGGCGATCGCCTCGTGCCGTTCGGGGTCGAAAGGAAGGTTCCGGCATTCGATGGGCGCAATACCGTGCCGCTCGAGGATGGTCATGAAGAGTTTCCTGATCTGTTCCACCCCTTCCGTGAGGCCTGCACCCTCGGCTTTCTCAGCCCGCTCGAAGTTGTCCACGACCTCGAGCAACTCCACCGCGAAGTTCTCGATGGCGAACGTCGTACGGGCGTCGAGTTCCCGGGCCATCCTTTTGCGGTAGTTGTCGAAATCTGCTGCAAGACGCAGATAACGACTGTTCAGGTCGTCATATGCCTTCTGCAGCTCTTCAAGCGCCGGAGATGCTGCATCCGCCTCGTTTGCGAGATTCTGGTGCTTCTCGTTTGGTTCGGATGTATTCCCCTTCATACGCCTAACCTGCTTTAAAACGATGTAATGGAGTTGTTCGATTATTTATTGCAATGTGGTTCTATATAATCTTAACTGAACCTGCAGCTATCCGCCTCCGGTAAGATGCCGGATTTTCGATTGGAGATTCATTCGGCGGAATTATCCCTCCGGTATCCGGATTCGCGCGAGGTGCGACGTTCTCCGCTCACGTCATGCAGACGCACCCCGTGAGCGGGCCTGCCGTCTTTCCGCCGGGGGAAACGCGGCCGGTTCTGCAGGCAGCGCCAGATATATCTCTCTACCCCTCGTATGTGTATCCATGAAGTGGGCACTGCTGTCTGTCTGGGACAAGGCAGGCATCGTCGATCTCGCAAAGGTGCTTGTCGAGCACGATTACGGGCTCCTGAGCTCCGGCGGCACCGGGGCCGCGCTCGCGGAGGCGGGGATTCCGTTCACCGACGTCTCGACATACACAGGCTCTCCCGAGATGATGCACGGTCGGGTCAAGACCCTCCACCCGAAGATCCACGGGGGCATCCTCGGCCGCCGGGGGATCGACGACGCCGTGATGCAGGAGCACGGGATCGAGCCGATCGACCTCGTGGTGGTGAACCTCTACCCCTTCGAGGCGATGAGGGATGCGGGGCTCGGCATCGATGAGATCATCGAGTACATCGATATAGGGGGTCCGGCGATGGTGCGGGCGGCGGCGAAGAACCATAAGTACGTCGCGGTCGTCATGGACCCCGGCGACTACGGGATGGTCGCGGACGCCGTCCGGCGGGGCGGGTTCTCCCCCGAAGAACGTCTGAACCTCGCTGCGAAGGCGTTTGCACGGACAGCCGCCTACGATGCCGCGATCGCGAACTACCTCACCGGCATCGACCGGCCGTTCCCCGACGTCCTCACCCTCCAGTTCAGGAACGGCAGGACGCTCCGCTACGGCGAGAACCCCCACCAGGCGGCCGCGGTCTACGGCGATGCGGGCATCGCGGGAGAAGAGCCGCTCCAGGGCAAACAGATGTCCTACAACAACTACCTCGACGTCGACGCCGCGGTCGGCCTGCTCCGCGAGTTCGAGGAATGCGCCGTGGTCATCGTGAAGCACAACAACCCCTGCGGCGTGGCGACCGGCGAGAACCTCCTCGATACCTACATCGCCGCCCGGGAGGTCGATCCGGTCTCGGCCTACGGGTCGATCGTCGCGATGAACCGCGAGGTGGGAGCGGACGTCGCCCGCGAACTCGTCGGGACATTCGTCGAGGTCGTCGTCGCTCCGTCCTACACGCCGGAGGCGCTTGAGATCATGAAGGCGAAGGAGAACATGCGGGTGCTCCGGCTGCCCGAACCGGTGGTGCAGGACGCGGTCCGGAGCATCGACGGCGGCGTCCTGGTCCAGCGGACGGAGCCGTTCCGCGAGGACTGGCAGGTCGTGAGCGAGCGGGAGCCCACCGCCCACGAGATGCGGGCGATGCAGCTTGCCATGAAGGTCTGCCGGCACACGAAGAGCAACGCCATCATCTTTGCGAACGAAACGGAGGTCATCGGGATCGGCGCCGGGCAGATGAACCGGGTCGAGTCGGCGGAGATCGCGGTCAGGAAGGCCAGGAAACCCCTTGCCGGGTCGGCGGTCGCGTCGGACGCCTTCCTGCCGTTCCCCGACACGATGGAGGTTGCGGCGGCGGCGGGCGCGACGGCGCTCGTCCAGCCGGGCGGCTCAATCCGGGATCAGGAGGTCATCGAGGCGGCGAACCGGCTCAACATCGCGATGATCTTCACCGGGGTGCGGCACTTCCGGCACTGAAACTCTTTTTTTCCGCATTCCGGCCGGACTCATCATGAAGATCGAACTGCTCCGGGAAGATAAGAGACGGTTCCTTGACCTTCTGCTCGAAGGCGACGAGCAGGAGTCGATGATCGATGTCTACCTCGACCGCGGGGATATGTTTGTTCTCTATGACCGGGATCCGGTGAGTGTCTGCGTGGTGACGTGCGAAGGCGACGGCGTCTACGAACTGAAGAACATAGCCACGTACGAGGAGTTCCGGGGCCGGGGCTACGGCAGGCGGCTGATCGAGTACATCCTCGACCACTACCGGGGCAGGTGCCGCACGATGCTCGTCGGCACGGGCGATTCCCCCCGCATCCTCCGGTTCTACGAGCGGTGCGGGTTTACCGTCTCCCATCGCGTCGAGAACTTCTTTATCGACCATTACGACCATCCTATCTTCGACTGCGGCGAACGGCTCGTCGATATGGTCTACCTGAGACGGGATCTTTGACCATTCGGGGCTTTATCGGGCCCTGGTCTGGGTGCGGGCAGGGTATCGGAACGGCAAACCGGCTCAAAAACGTGACTGTTCAAAACGTTTATACGGCCCACCGCCCCTCCACGGCCGAAGGTGGTGTGGTATGGACTACGGCAATCTCATCTCAAGAGCATTCGGCTACACGAAAGAGGCCCTCTGGGGCGAATGGGGGCGGTGGCTCCTCCTCGTCCTCCTCTCGCTCGTCCAGACGTTCACGCTCTTTTTGGTCCCACTCTACAACGGCTACATCGTCCGGGTGCTCGCCGGCCGGCGGCCCGCTCCCGAGGTCGACGACTGGGGCAGGCTCTTTCTCGACGGGTGGAAGTTGAACATCATCAATCTTATCTACCTGATCCCGGTCATCGTGGCCCTGGCCGTCTTCGGCGGGGTTGCGGTTCTCTCCGCCGTAGCGGCGAGAGGGCTCGACAACCCGGACGTATGGGCCTCGGCCGTCGCCGCCGCCGTCACCGGGATCGCGATTGCCGCCCTCGTCTGGATCGTCATATCGTTCGTCTCCCTCCTCGCGGTCGTGCGGTTCGCCCACACGGGAAGCCTCCTCCAGGCGTTCAACATCGGGGCGATCCTCTCGCAGATCAGCTGGATCGGGTGGGGCGCCTGGATCGCCGCGGTCGTCATCCTCATCCTCATCGGCCTCGTGTATACGGCCGCGACCGCCCTCATCACCTCGCTGCCTGTCCTCGGGTGGATCGCCAACCTCTTCATCGGGGTCGTCTACGGCATCTTCCGCGCCCGTTACCTCGCGGTGGCTTATGAAAGTGTTCCGGCACGGGGGTAAGGTCTCACGCTTTTTTTTTGAAGCGACCATCAGTATTCCTTTGACAGGAGGAGATGCCCCTTCGGCAGGAGGACTACGCCATTTGGCGTTTACATGAAAATAGTTAGACGTTAATGAATTTGGATGCATCCTCGCCGGCATTAATCCGTTTGGCAGAGACGTATGCATCGACCATTCCGATAAGCCACCAGAGCGGAACCAACAGAAAGCCGATCAATATCATCAGAGATGCCACACAGAGTACGCCGACGACAAAGTATGCTATGCCTTTGCCAAACTGTCCGTTATACACCTGACCCAATCCCCAGATGAAGAAGGACAATACCACAGCAATGACCGGACTTCTTCTGTTAATTACTATTTCTTTAAGTCGGACTCCACAATTAGGACAGATCTCAGCATTCGGACTGATCAACTCTTTTCCACACTCCTGACAGTAATTTGCCATAGCGTCCCTCGTAATTCCAGAATTGAGCGTATCCATATTTATGTAGTCCTATTTTTTCTCCTGACATCTATAAGTACCTTCAAAATATCTGGCGGTCGGGCTCCCGTTTCCGGCGGGAGGGGCCGGTATGCAGACCCCTCTTCTTTTCGTGTGCCGTCCGACATCTTCCGCGCCCGCTATCTCGCCGCGGCCTACGAGAGCGCTCCGGCGCCTGGGTGAGGAGATACCCCGGTGCCTGCCGGTACCGCGCTGCCCCGGATCGGGAAACCGTTCTCAGTCGGAATTACTTCATTCGTATCGAAATGATCGCTCAGTTTCAGCAAAAGGAGGCTGTAGATTGAGCAATTATGGCAACTCTTTTATACCATCTTATCTCACAGTAAATCGTGGGTGAGACACCTATGGATTATGGAAACATGCTGAGCGATTCGTTCAGCTATGCAAAAGACGCAGTCTGGGGCAAGTGGGTCCAGTGGATCCTGCTCGCCATCAGCACGATCATATTCCCGCTCATCATGGGATATATGGTCCGGATTTACAGCGGTGTGAAGCCGGCTCCCGAGCCGGGGAACTGGGTGGGCATGTTCGTCGACGGCCTGAAACTCCTCATCATCGGCATCATCTACGCCATCCCGCTCTTCATCATCATGGCTATCTTCATGGTACCGGCGTTCATGGCAGCCAACGGCGGAGATCCCATGCTCGCCCTCGGGTCGCTGGGCATCGGCCTCCTGCTCGTGCTTGTCGTCGGGATCCTCATATCGCTGATCTCGGCGATCGGTATCATCAGGTTCGCAAAGAAGGACAGCATGGGCCAGGCGTTTGCCTTCGGCGCCATCCTCGAGCACATCGGAAAGATCGGCTGG
Source organism: Methanoculleus chikugoensis (assembly GCF_019669965.1). Lineage (NCBI taxonomy): Archaea > Methanobacteriati > Methanobacteriota > Methanomicrobia > Methanomicrobiales > Methanomicrobiaceae > Methanoculleus > Methanoculleus chikugoensis. The sequence goes on from NZ_AP019781.1 coordinate 1,207,323, forward strand.
GGGAGCTACATCATTGCCATCATCGTCCTCGTGGTTGCCGGGGTTGTCTTCGGTTTCATCGCTGGCATCCTGGGCATGATCCCGATCCTCGGCTGGCTGATCATGCTCTTCCTGTACCCCGTCTGGTACATCTTTGCGGCCCGGTACATGACGCTGATCTACGAGAGCGCTCAGGCACCGGCCTGAACCCCACTTTCTTTTCATAACGCCGCCCGGAGAGGTTCCGGGAGCCCCGGGCACGGCATACATCATGGCCGTTCCTGAAACCCGGCTTTATATATGCCGCGCCGCTCCGGTCCCTGTCGAACTGTTCTGTGCCGGAATTAGACGATTTTTACGGGTCAAATTATCCCTTTTCTGGAAAGGGATACAGTACTGTTTGAATTTAGACCAATACCTTTATATAAAAAATTCTCAAATTTAACAAAGGTGGTACACCTATGGACTACGGTAATGTGATCTCCAACTCGTTTGAGTATACCAAGGAGGCCCTGGTCGGAAAGTGGATGCAGTGGGTCATCCTGGCCGTCATGGCGCTCGTGCAGACCTTCACGGTCTCCCTGATCCCGCTGCTTTCGGGCTACGTCGTGCGGGTGCTCGCCGGCAACACACCGGCCCCCGAGATCGACGGGTGGGGCAAGCTCTTCGTCGACGGATGGAAGATGAACATCATCGGGCTGGTCTACATGATCCCGGCGATCCTGATCTTCCTCGTCCTCGGCGGCCTCAGCATCATTGCAGGAATGGCAACGACCGACCCGGCTGCGGCCGGCGCCGCGATCCTCGGTGCAATGGCAGGAGCCTTCCTCGCCTTCCTCGTCGCGATCGTCATGGCGTTCATCGCCCTGTTCGCCGTTCTGCGGTTCGCCCACACCGACAGCGTCGGTGAGGCGTTCAACTTCAAAGCCATCTTTGCGCAGATCGGTGCGCTTGGCTGGGGAACCTGGATCATCGCGGTCATCATCCTCCTCGTCATCGCGCTGGTCTACGGCTTCGTGGTCGGCATTCTCGGTGCGATACCCCTCCTCGGATGGCTCATTGCACTCTTCCTCAACGCGGCGTTCGCCATCTTCTACGCCCGCTACCTCGCGCAGGTCTACGAGGAAGCCCCTGCCTCCGCGTAATCGCTCAACCAACCCCTCCCTTTTTCTCCGGTCCCGCACCTGTTTGCACCCGGTCGACGATACCGTCTTTGCCCCGTCGACAGAATCTCCGGAGCGCACGGGGTTCTCCCCGGATAAAAGCAGCGTGTTTATCCCTGATCCGGGTAATGCTTATCCGAACATGCGGTGATACACATGGGTGTCGTCCGATTAATCAGCGAGTCCTTCGATTATGCGAAGGACGCTATCTGGGGCAGGTGGGTCCGCTGGCTCCTCCTGCTCGTCAGCACGATCATATTCCCGTTCATGTACGGCTACACGGTGCGGGTCATGAGCGGCATGAAGCCCGCCCCGGAACTCGAAGGCTGGATCGGGCTTTTTGTCGACGGCATCAAACTGATCGTCATCACGATCGTCTACGCGATCCCGCTCATGATCCTCACGGTCCTTCCCTTCCTGATGTACTTCATCCCGGTCTCAGCGACGGTAACCCCGGCAGGATCCGGTCCCGAACCGCTCATCAGCCCGGAGATGGCCATCTTCGTAGCCCTCGCCATCCTCGTCATCTTCATCCTTGCAGCCATCATCATCGGGATCCTCTCGACGTTCGCGGCGGTCAGGTTCGCCCGGACGGGGAAGATGCGCGAGGCCTTCAGGGTCGGCACCCTCGTCCGCCACGTCGGCAGGGTCGGGTGGATCCGCTCCTTCATCGCCCTCCTCGTCATGGGCATCGTGATAACGATCGCACAGTTTGTGCTTGCCCTGATTCCGCTCGTCGGGCCGATCCTTGTCTTCCTGCTCATGCCGGCGTTCATCATCTTCTCCGCCCGCTACGTCGCCCTCCTCTACGAGAGCGCCCCGGCGCAGGCGTAAACTCCTCTTCTTTTTCGGTTCGCGGCTTCGCGTGAACTGCCAGTAGGGGATGACGATGAAATCTCGCGCGAAGACGCGAAGCGCGACTGCCGAAGGGCAGGAGCATGAGAAGCCATCAGGCTTCGAAGGGGCGTCACCCAACCTGTCAACCGATCTTCGCGTCCTTCGCGGCAACGCGAGAGTTAACGGTGTATGGCAGATAGGGATCCAAACCCCGTCACCAGGATCCCCATGGACCTCGCCCCTTTGCGGCTCCTGCCCGGTTGGCCATGAAGCCGGGAATATGACTTTCAGGGTTTTTTTCACAGAACCTTTGCCCTGCACCAGGTTCCTCGAATGCCCAACGTTTAAATATCCTCGCCGCCAATTTCCTGACGGTGAATTGCACTATGTGTGATTGTTTTATTTGCTGAATCGATCCGCTTTTTTGACACAACTCTACGGGACGGCGAACAGACACCGGGTGTCTCGCTCACGCCGGCCGAGAAACTTGAGATCGCAACGCACCTCGCCGACGTCGGCGTCCACGTGATTGAAGCAGGATCAGCCGCCGCATCCGCGGGAGAACGCGAATCGATCCGCGCCATCGCCGACGCCGGGCTCGCCGCCGAGTGCTGCACCTACGTCCGGGCGCTTCCCGGGGACATCGACCTCGCCGCCGATGCCGGTGCCGACTCCGTCCACCTCGTCGTCCCGGTGAGTGACCTCCACATCGCGAAGAAACTCCGTAAGACCCGCGAGGAGGTCTCCGGTATGGCCTGGAGCGCCGTCGAGTACGCGAAAGAGCGCGGCCTCATCGTTGAACTCTCGGGAGAAGACGCGTCCCGTGCCGACCAGGATTTCCTCGCGACGGTCTTCCGGGAAGGGGTCGAGCGGGGAGCCGACCGTCTCTGCTTCTGCGACACCGTCGGGCTCCTCACCCCCGAGCGTGCGGCCGCGATCATCCCGCCGCTCCTCTTCGCCCCGCTCTCGATCCACTGCCACGACGACCTCGGGTTCGGGCTTGCAACCACCGTCGCCGCCCTCCGGGCGGGGGCGACCTGCGCCCACGTCACCGTCAACGGCCTCGGGGAGCGGGCGGGGAACACCTCCCTCGAAGAACTGGTGATGGCGCTCGAGGTGCTCTACGGGGTCGACACCGGGATCAGGACCGAAGAACTCTATCCCCTCTCGACCCACGTCGCCCGGCTGACCGGGGTTCCGCTCGCGACCAACAAACCGATCGTCGGCGAGATGGCCTTCACCCACGAGAGCGGGATCCACGCCCACGGGGTGATGCGGGACGCAAGCACCTACGAGCCGCTCCAGCCCGAGAGGGTGGGGCGACGGCGCCGCATCGTTCTCGGGAAGCACTCGGGGTCGGCGGCGGTCGAGGCCGCGCTCCATGATATGGGCTACGCCCCGAACGCTGCGCAGCTCGCAGAGATCGTTGCCCGGATCAAACGCCTCGGGGATGCCGGGATGCGGATAACCGACGCCGACATCATGGCGATAACCGATACCGTCATGGAGATCGAGTTTACGCCCTGCATCGAACTGCGCCAGTTCACCATCGTCTCGGGGAGCAACGCGATGCCGACCGCCTCGGTGACGATGCTCGTCCATGGCGACGAGGTCACCGGTGCCGCAGTCGGGACCGGGCCGGTGGATGCGGCGATCCGCGCGCTCCAGCGGTCGGTCGCGGACGTCGGGAGCGTGAGGCTCGACGAATACAGCGTGGATGCCATAACCGGCGGCACCGACGCCCTCGTCGACGTATCGGTGAAGCTCAGCAAGGACGGAAAGACCGTGACCTCGCGTGGCGCCCGGACCGACATCATCATGGCCAGCGTCGAAGCAGTTATCGCCGGGATGAACAGATTACTCAGGGAAGAGCATGAAGACCGGAGCAAAGACTCTGATTGAAGCGCTGCAGCGTGAAGGGGTGGATACCATATTCGGCTACCCCGGCGGCGTGGTGTTGCCGATCTACGATGAACTCTACGATTCGTCGATCCGGCACATACTGGTAAGGCATGAGCAGGCGGCGGCGCACGCGGCCGACGGCTACGCGCGCGCGAGCGGCCGCGTAGGGGTATGCCTTGCCACCTCCGGCCCCGGCGCGTGCAATCTGGTCACGGGGATCGCGACGGCCTACATGGACTCCATCCCGGTCGTGGCGCTCACCGGCCAGGTGCCGACCGGTCTTCTCGGGAACGACGCCTTCCAGGAGTCGGACATCACCGGGATCACGATGCCGGTGACGAAGCACAACTACCTGGTCAAAGACGCCGCCGACCTCGACCGCGTCGTCCAGGAGGCGTTCTACATCGCGCGGACCGGTCGGCCCGGCCCGGTGCTGATCGATCTCCCCAAAGACGTCAGCACGGGCCAGGTGCTTGAGGGAACGCCCGTCCCCGGGACGGTCTCTCTCCGGGGCTACCAGCCCACCTACCAGGGGCACGTCCGCCAGATCGATAAGGCGCTCGATCTGATCGCGGGGGCAGAGCGCCCGCTCGTCTACGCCGGCGGCGGGGTGGTTCTCTCGGAGGCCTCGGCCGAACTCCTGGAGTTCGTGGAGACGGCCGCCGTCCCGGTGACGACGACCCTGATGGGCCTCGGCGCCGTCCCCGGCGACCACCCCCTCAATCTCGGGATGCTCGGGATGCACGGCACCCAGTCCGCAAACTACGCGGTGACGGAGTGCGACCTCCTGATCGCCGTCGGCGTCCGGTTCGACGACCGGGTGACGGGCAAGATCGAGACGTTCGCCCCGAACGCCGCGGTCATCCATATCGATATCGACCCGGCGGAGATCGGGAAGAACAAGAAGGTCGACGTCCCGATCGTGGGCGACGTGAAGGCCGTTCTCCAGGCGCTCCTCCGGCGGATGCAGAAGCGCGGCGATACGGCGAACTGGGTCGCCCGGACCGGTGCCTGGAAGGCGCAGTACCCGCTTCGCTACCGCGACGACGACCGTCTCCGCCCGCAGTACGTCGTGGAGCAGCTCTCCGATCTCCTGAAAGGCGAGGGGATCGTCGTGAGCGAGGTCGGCCAGAACCAGATGTGGACCGCGCTCTACTACTGCTTCAGGAAACCCCGGACCTGGATCACCTCCGGGGGTCTCGGGACGATGGGCTACGGGTTCCCGGCGGCCATCGGCGCCCACTACGCCCGGCCGGATATGCCGGTCGTCGACGTCGCCGGCGATGGGAGTTTCCAGATGAACATCCAGGAGCTCGGGACAGTGGCGCAGTACCAGATCCCGGTCAAGGTCGTCATCCTGAACAACATGTACCTCGGCATGGTGCGGCAGTGGCAGGAACTCTTCTACGACCGCCGCTACTCCTACACGGAGTTGCCGCCGGTGGACTTCGTGAAGATCGCGAATGCTTACAGGATCGAGGGGATCACGGTCGAGGAGAAGGCCGGCGTCCGGGAGGCGCTCGAGACCGCGCTCGCCACCGACGGGCCGTTCGTCCTGGACTTCCGGGTCGAGCGGGAGGAGAACGTCTTCCCCATGGTCCCGGCCGGTGCTGCCATCAACGAGATGATCGGGGTGCGCCAGCCATGAAACCGCACACGGTGAGCGTTCTCGTCGAGAACCGGGCCGGCGTCCTGAGCCGGGTCGCCGGGATGTTCTCGCGGCGGGGGTTCAACATCGAGAGCCTGGCCGTCGGGCCGTGCGAGGAGCCGAACATGAGCCGGATCACCATCGTGGTGAACGGCGACGACGGCGTGATCGAGCAGGTGATGAAGCAGACCAACAAACTCATCGACGTTATCAAGGTCTCGGACCTGACGGAACGGGAGAGCGTGGAGCGGGAACTCGCCCTCATCAAGGTCGCCGCCGAGACCGGACCGTCTCGCGCCGAGATTCTCCAGATCGCGGACATCTTCCGGGCACAGGTCGTGGACGTCGGGTCGAAGACCCTGGTCCTCCAGGTGACCGGGGATACGGAGAAGATCGACGCGCTGGAGAAACTCCTGCGCCAGTATGGCATCAAGGAACTCGTCCGCACAGGGAAGATTGCTCTTCTCCGTGGGGCGAAGACCGTGAAAAGTTCAAAATAACTATTTTTGGTCCAGTGCGTCCGTCACGCCATCAGGCCGATCTCCCTGCCTCTCCGGCGATCGTGTTATATGCTAACACGCCACACACTAACACAGCATGTTCTTCGGATTACCTTTCCATACGGGACTCGTCGTGGGCGGTACGATCCTGATTGTCGTCGTACTGCTCGCCCTCTGGGGCCTCCGGTTCAGGGAGGCCGCTTGAATGGCGGACCTCGCAACGCTCGCCGTGATCGTGCTCTACTTCGTGGTGCTCATCGGCATCGGGAGTTGGGCCTCAAAGAAGATCAAGAACACCGAGGACTACATCGTCGCGGGCAGATCGCTCGGGTTCTGGGTCTTTACGATCCTGATCGTCTGTTCCATCTGTAGCGGGATGAGCCTCCTCGGCGTCAGCGGCTTTGGGTACACGTCGGGCTGGCCGGGGATATGGGAGCAGATCTTCGTGCCCCTCGCGGCCTCGTTCTGTATCATCTTCTTCGGGGTGAAACTCCACACCCTCGGGAGAGAACGGGGCTACCTGACCGTTCAGGACTACCTCGCGGACCGGTTCGAGAGCCCGCGGGCGGTCCGGGCGCTTGCCGCGGTCTCGGGCATCGTCGTCTCGCTGATCTACCTCGTCGGGCAGTATGCCGCGATCAGCATCGTGCTTGTCTGGCTCTTCGGTATCCCGCACTGGCAGGCGCTCCTCATCTCCGGGGTCATCATCACGGCCTATACGGTCGTCGGGGGGCTCTACGCCGTATCGTGGACGGGCCTCTTTCAGGGCGGCATTCTGATCTTCGGCGTCCTCCTGATGGCGCCGCCGGTCATCATGAGCGCCGGCGGTCTGGCCCACATCAATACCGTCATCGCCGGGATCGACCCGAACTTCGTCGAGCCCTGGTTCCCGAGCCCGGCCTACGCGGCGTATGCCTACACGACGCCGGAGTTCCTCTTCTCGTTCGGGATCCTCCTGATGGTCGGCCTCGCCTGCGCACCGCACGTCGTCAGCAACGTCCTGGCAGTCAAGGAGAAACGCTACTTCAAGTGGGCGCCGCTCCTCGCGTTCGTCATCTACGCGGTCGTGATGTTCCTCGTCAAGTTCACCGGGTTTGCCGTGCGGTCGCTCGTCGAGGAGGGGAGGATCGTCCTCCCCGACGCCGTGAACGCCCAGGACTTCGCCTTCATCGCGGGCGTCGAGTACGCGATGCCGAACGTGGCGTTGTGGGCGCTCTTCGCGGTCATCGTCCTCGCGGCGGTGATGTCGACGACCGATCGGCTGATGCTCACGGTCGGCACGTCGTTCGCGTGGGACGTCTACAAGAACATCCTCCGTCCCTCGGCGACCGATAAAGAGGTGCTCCTCGTCTCGAAGGTCGCGATCGTCCTCGCGGCCGGCGGGACGCTCCTGCTCGCCGTCAACCCGCCGCCGATGCTCGCGTGGCTGATCTGGATGGGCATCGGGGTGATGCTCGCGACGTTCGCGGTTCCGCTGCTTGCCGGGCTCTACTGGCGCGGTGCGACGGGACAGGGAGCGATCGCGAGCATGCTGGTCGGGCTCGTTGCGTCCGCTGTCTTCGGCTACTGGCACCAGTTCGTGGCGCCCCTTCCCATGCACTTCAGCATCTACGCGCTCGGGATCTCGATCCTCACCATGGTTGTCGTCAGCCTCATGACCACCCGGAACTCCGACGACGTGCTCGACAGCACCCGGACCGGCTGGTTCATCCAGTCGCCTCCCCTCCCTTCACCGGCCTCGAGCCCCGGAGAGACCCTGTTTGTCGACCGGGAATCGCCCCGCCGGCAGTGACGGCGGAGCGCTCCCGCCATTTCTTTTTTGCGCCTCTGCACCAGAGTCCGCCCGCCTCTCTTCGCAAAGTCCATATCCATATGAGCGAACACTTAGACTGCCGACACAACCGGTGGATTGTTAGAGGTTGCCATGAAGACCGTCATCTACTATTTTACCGGCACGGGCAACTCCCTTGCCGCTGCAAAGAAGGTCGCCGGATCCCTTGGGGATACGGAGATCGTCCCGATAGCGGCGTTCCGGAGTACCGCGGGTAAGATCACCCCCGCTGCCGAACGGGTCGGGATCCTCTGCCCGGTCTATTTCTCCGGGCTCCCGGCGATGGTGGCTTCGTTTGCGGAGCGTCTCGACCTCGCCCCGGCAGGCTACGTCTTCGCTATCGTCACGCACGGCGGTGGCGGAGGCTCCGCGGCGCTCCGGCAGCTCGACGGAATCCTGAGGGAGAAGGCCGGAAGGGGGCTCGACGCGGGGTTTGCGGTCAGTATGCCGGGCAACTACATCCTGATGTACGGCTCGCCCGCGGGAGAGAAGCGGGACCGGATGCTTGCTGTGGCGGACGCGGAGCTCGCGGCGATCGCAGGCCGGATCGGGAAGGGGGAGAGGCCGAAACTCCCGCATGCGCCTCTGACACGCCTCATCAGGGCCGTCATGTATCCCCGGTTCCGCTCCCGCGTCCACGGGGAAGACCGCAGGTTCACAGTGACGGAGAGGTGCACATCCTGCGGCATCTGTGCGAGCATCTGCCCGGCGGAGAACATCGAGATGGTCGACGGCCGGCCGGTCTGGAACCACCGGTGCGAACTCTGCTGCGGGTGCATCCACCTCTGCCCGGTTGAGGCCATCCAGGCCGGCAAGGCTACCGAGGGGAGGCAGCGCTACCGGAACCCGTCGGTCGAGATCGTCGAGCTGGAACGCCGGCCATGAAGACCGTCATCTACTACTTCACCGGGACCGGTAACTCCCTTGCAGCGGCAGGGAAGATCGCCGGGGCTCTCGGGGAGACCGAACTCGTCCCGATCGCATCGCTCGCGGATACCCCGGGTGCGATCACCCCCGACGCCGACCGGGTCGGGATCGTCTGCCCGGTCTACGACTTCGGGGTGCCGCTCATGGTCGCCGGGTTCGCGGAACGTCTCGACCTTTCGCGAGCGAAGTACACCTTCGCGGTCGTCACGATGGGCGGCATGGGCGTCTCGGCGCTCCACCAGGTGGACGGGATCCTCCGTGAACGGCAGGGCCGTGGGCTCGATGCCGCGTTTACGGTCAGGATGCCTGCCAACTTCCCGCCGCTCTTCCGGCCGCAGGAAGGCAGGGCGCTCGACAACGTCCTTGTTGCGGGAGATATACGGCTCGCCGGGATCGCGGAGGCGATCGGGAGCGGCCGGCTGGTCTCCCCGGGGTTTGCGCCCGTCTCCAGGCTCGTGAGAGCCCTGACCTACTGGCAGTTCCCGGCGAGCGCCCGCGGTGCGGCCGACGTCTTCTCCGTATCGGACGCCTGCACCGGCTGCGGCACCTGTGCAAAGGTCTGCCCGGCGGGCAACCTCACCTTCGTCGACGGCCGCCCGGCGTGGGGCCGGAAGTGCGAGATCTGCTGCGCCTGCCTCCATTTCTGCCCGACCGAGGCGATCCAGCTCAACGTGATGCTCGGGACCGAGGGCCGGGGGCGCTACCGGCACCCGGATCTCACGGTTGCGGATATGGAGGCGCAGCGGGGGCAAAACGTGCCGGCTCCGGATACTCCGGCCGTGCAGGGACGGTTGCCGGGAACCCGGGGTGAGCGCCCGGGGGAAGTATAATCATCAATAAATATCAGAATAGAACCTGATCGAAGTGACAGAAACCACTCTTTCACAAAATCCGCGACTCTCGCGCCAGAAGATCAGGAAAGCGCTGCTCATCGTCTCGTTTCTCCTCCTTCCGGCCACGCTCTTCTACATCTCGCCCATCGTCATCCTGATGGGGGCGGCCGAAGGTATAGCCACCGGCAGCCTGCTCCTCTTTGCCGCGCTCGCTGTTCTCTCGCTCGGCGTCTCCCGCCTCTGGTGCGGCTGGCTCTGCCCGATGGGGGCGTGGCAGGAGATCTGTTCGCCCGTCATGAAGCGCACCGTCAAGGACGACCGGCGCAACCTGGTCAAGTACGGCGTCACGGTGCTCTGGCTTGCGCTGATTGCGTACCTCTTCATCGGTGCCGGCGGTATCCTCGCGGTCGATCCCTTCTACGGCACGGTGAACGGGCTCTCGATCACGTCCTTCGAGACCCTGGTGATCGCGGGGTTCATCTTCCTCGCGATCTTCGCTGCCGCATACTTCATGGGCCGTCGCGGCTTCTGCCGCGTCCTCTGCCCGATAGCCACCCTGATGATCGTCGGCCGGAAGATAAGGAACGCCGTCGGCTGGCCCGCCCTGCAGCTCGCGGCCGTATCCGGCCGCTGCATCGACTGTGAGAGATGCTCGAAGGCGTGCCCGATGGGTCTCGACGTCCACGGCATGGTCAGGGAAGGGCAGATGGAGAGCACCGAGTGCATCCTCTGCGGCGAATGCGTCGACACCTGCCCGGAGGGGGCCGTCAGGTACGCGTAGAGATCATGATCGCCGATACAATCTCGTCCGTCATCCGGAACATCTCGTCGGGAAGAACGCTCGTCGCGTCGTTCGCCTTCTTCGCCGTCTCGGCGGTCCTGATCAACGGCCGGCCGTTCGGCCTTTCCGCGCTCGCAGAGATCACGGGCGGCGCCGGGATCCTCGACATGGAGTTCACCTACACGCCGGTGCAGGCGTACGCGATGCTTGCGGCGCTCGGGGACGCCGGGCGGGCGTTCTACCTGGCGCGGATCGTGCCGCTCGACCTCGTCTTCCCGCTGGCATATACGCTCTTTTATGCGGTTGCGATATCCTGGCTCCTCTCCCGGTGGCTCCCGGCAGGCAGCCCCTGGATGCGCCTCAACCTCGTCCCGCTCGTTGCGGGCATCGCCGACTACTGCGAGAACATCGGGGTCATCGCGATGCTCCTCGCCTACCCGGCGGAGCTCTACGGGGTTGCGGCGATTACCGCCGTGATCTCGCCGATCAAGTTCACGTTCATCGCGGTCAGCGCGCTGCTCGTTCTCGCTGCAGCTGCCGGATGGGCCGCGAGCGCCATACGAGAACGGGCCGCCGCGTAACCCCCTCTTCCCATAAGGTATATCCGCCCGTCTGCTTCAGATCCGTATATAAAATATGAGCAGGCAAGATCATGCAGATCGCTGTCATTTCCGGGAGCCCCAAGGGCGAGATGAGCGTCACCCTGCAGTATGTCCGGTTCCTCGAGGAGGCATTTCCGGAGCACACCTTCTCCGTGGTGCATGCAGGGCGGGATATCAGGTCGATTGAGCGCCAGGAAGAGGCGTGGGAGGGGCTGCTCGCCACGGTAACGGCGTCCGACGGCGTGCTCTGGGCAACCCCGGTCTACGTCATGCTGGTTCCGGCCCAGTTGAAGCGGTTCATCGAACTGGTCGGCGAGCGGAACGCGACTGACGCGTTTTCCGGCAAGTACGCCGCCTGCCTCACCACATCCATCCGCTACTTCGACCACACCGCCCACGCCTACCTGCACGGGATCTGCGACGACCTTGAGATGCGCTACGTCGGTTTTTGCTCGGCTCACATGGAGGATCTCCGGAACGAGGTGTTCCAGGAGCAGCTCGTCCTCTTCTTCTCCGACTTCCTGGAAGCAACAGCAGAACGGCGCCCGGTTCAGCGTGCGTTTCCGCCGCTGCCCGCTCCTTCCTCCCCCTACGCCCGAAAGACCCCGCCGGCCGCGGTCGATACCCGCGGAAAACGGGTGGTCATCCTCCACGATGCAGAACCCGGTTCCGGCCTCGCGGCGATGGTCGACGGGCTCGCGGCGTGTTACGGGAGTTCGGCCCGGGTCGCCCACATCCGGGACGCCGGGATGAAAGGCGCCTGTCTCGGGTGCTGCCGGTGCGCCCTCGACAACACCTGCGTCTACGACGACGGCTTCCGGGCGTTCTGGGAGGAGTATGTCGTCCCGGCGGATATCCTGGTCATGGCCGGAACCGTCCGCGACCGTTTCCTCTCGGCCGCCTGGAAGCAGTTCTTCGACCGGAGTTTCTTCAACGGGCATATACCGGCGTTCAAGGGGAAACAGGTCGCGTACCTGGTAGATGGGCCGCTCGGCCATCTCGCGACCCTCCGGGAGGTTCTCACCGGCCTCGCGGTGATGGAAGGAGCCAACCTTGCCGGGATCGTTACCGGCGAGCCGGGGAGCGAGATCGACGCCGCCCTGCACGCTCTCGCCGAACGCTCCGTGAGGCTCTCCGAGCGGGGGTACGTCGCACCGGTCACCTTCCCCGCCGTCGCCGGCCACAAGGTCTTCCGGGACGAGATCTGGGGAGGGATGCGGGCGATCTTCAAGGCGGACGACCGGTACTACCGGCAGCACGGGCTCTACGACTTCCCCACCCGTGATTACGCCCGGAGGATCGGCGTCCGGGCGACCTCTCTTGTGATGACCATCCCCTCCGTCCGGCGGGATGTGGTGAAGAACATGCCCTCCCACATGATCCAGCCGCTCAAGAAGGCGATTGAGTCGAGCCGGGTTCTCGCAGAGAGGAAGGCGGAGCGGTAGCGCACTCTGCGTTCCCTGCCCGGGAACTCCCGCAATTTGCTCCAATATGCGCCGTCCTCGGGGAAACGGATGGTCAACCATATATGGTTTCGGCATAAACAGTATAAGCGTGAAAACGGCGGTACTGGGTGGCGGTCTCACCGGGATAACGCTCGCTCGCCTGCTCCACGAACGGGGCGACGACGTGACCGTTCTTGAACAGGGTGAGAGGATCGGGGGACTCTGCCGCTCGCGGACGGAAGCGGGGTTTACGTTCGATGCCGGGGGCTCGCACATCATCTTCTCCCGCGATACGGAAGTCCTTTCCTTCATGCTCTCGGTTCTCGGCGAGAACGCCGACCGGCGGACGCGGAACACGAAGATCCTCTACAAAGGCCGCTACGTCAAATATCCCTTCGAGAACGGCCTGTATCAACTCCCTGACGAAGACCGCTTCTTTTGCATCAACGAGTTCGTCAAGAACCTCATCGCCGTCGAGAAAGGCGAGGTTCTACCGCCGACGAACTTTGCCGAGTGGATCACCTACACCTTCGGCCGGGGCATCGCCGAGTGCTACATGCTCCCCTACAACGAGAAGATCTGGAACTACCCGGCCGACCGGATGTCGCACCACTGGGTGGAGGGGCGCATTCCCCGCCCGCCGGTCGAGGATATCATCAAGTCGGCCATCGGCATCGAGACCGAGGGCTACGTCCACCAGGCGGTCTTCTCCTACCCGGTGACGGGCGGGATCGAGGCGCTTGTCGGGGCGATCGCGGAACCGGTCGTTCCGTCCGTCCGGACAGGGTTCCGTGTCGCCTCCGTCCGCGAGGAGGGGGGCGGTTTTGTCGTCAGCGACGGCCAAAAGACCGTCCATGCGGACCGGGTGATCTCGACCATCCCGCTCCAGAACCTGCTCCCCTGCCTCTCTGATGTCCCTGCCGAGGTGCAGGCGGCCTGCGACGCCCTCCGCTACAACTCGCTCTGCTCGGTCTTCATCGGCCTTGCCGGGGAGGTTCCCGACATCTCGTGGCTCTATGTCCCCGACGAGAAGACCGGCCTCTTCAACCGGATCTCGTTCCCCTCGAACTACAGCAGCAAGGTCGCCCCCCCCGATCACTCCTCGATCCTCGCCGAGATCACCTACAACGACGGGGACGCGGTCTCCCGGATGTCGGATGCCGAGATCGTCGAGCATACCGTGGCGTCGCTCGTCGCCGCCGGGTTCATCCCTTCACGGGACGACGTCGTCTATACCGGCGTTGCGCGGGAGAAGTTCGCGTACGTCGTCTACGATATCGAATACCAGAAGAACATCGCAATCGTCCGCGAGTTCTGCCGGGAACGCGGCATCGACCTCGTCGGGCGGTTCTCGCAGTTCGAGTACCTCAATATGGACGGCTGCATCAGGAGCGCGATCGAGTTCGTGAAGGGATACCCATGAAACTCAACTTCTTCGTCGAGGACATGCTCTTCTTCAAGTACATCGGGTGCGCCACTCTGGCGAAGATGCTCTATAATGCACTCACCCGGGAAGAGTCCTGCCCGGAGATCGCCTGGAACGCCCGTGGCCGCGACTTCGATCTCGTCCACTACCACACCTTCGGCCCCCTTGCCCTGACGAACAAGAAGTACAGTCTCGGCGTCAAGGTGCTCACGGCTCACTCGACCCCCCGCCTCAACACCGGGAACGTCGCCTTCTCCGAGACGGTCAACCATTTCTACCCGAATATTTACGGGAGTTTCGACCATATCATCACCATCTCGCCCCTCTGTGACCGGGAGGTTCACGAGATCGCCCCGGACGTCGAGACCACCCTCATCCCGAACGGCGTGAACCGGGAGAAGTTCCAGCCGAACCCGGAGAAGCGGGCGGCATTCAGGGAGAAGTACGGTATCGGGGAGGACGAGTGGGTGGTGCTCACCGTCGCCCAGCAGACGCCGCGGAAAGGCATCTACGACTTTCTCGACCTCTCGCACAAACATCCGGACACCCGTTTCGTCTGGGTCGGCGGGTTCCCCTACGGGCGGCTCTCCCAGGACTACAGCATGATCGAGGAGCAGAAAAGCCGTTCCGGGAAGAACGTCCTCTTCACGGGTTTTGTCGACGACATCACCGCCGCCTACTGCAGCGCCGATCTCTTCTTCATCCCCTCCTTCGCAGAGGGGCTCCCGATGGTCGCCCTGGAGGCGTTCGCGACCGGCCTGCCGGTCGTCGCCCGGAGGATCCCTGAGTTCACCGGGAATTTCAGGGATACCGCCCTGTACTTCGACGACATCGAGGAGGCCGGGGTGCTGCTCGAGGACCGGGGTCTGCTCGGGCGGCATGCGGCGCTCTCCCGGCCGTTCACGGAGGAGTTCGATATCAGGACGATTGCGAACCGCCACATCGACCTGTACCAGAAACTGGCCGGGTAGTGCCGGGTTCACCCTGAGGGGCAGTGTATGCGCCCATCGGGCCGTCGCGGCGCTTCCCGGCGGCCGATCCTCTTCTCCGGTTATGGTGGCAGGGAGATGCGGCATCACGCTTATAGCAGCACGGCATCAACAACTATACCGGGAGTTGATCGAGGGATGATCTCCGTAGTCGTGCCGACTTACAACGAAGAGCAGAACATCGAGCGCTGCCTTGCGTCGCTCGCAGACCAGACGGTGCCGCGGGATACCTACGAGATCATCGTCGTCGACGGAGACTCGAAGGACAGGACCCGGGAACTGGCCGAACCCCTCGCGGATCAGGTCTTCATCCAGACGAGCAAGCGGGTGGGCGGAGCCCGGAACGACGGAGCGATGGCGGCGAAGGGCGATATCGTCGCCACGACGGATGCCGACTGCATCCTCCCCCGGGACTGGGTGGAGCGGATCGGGAGGAACTTCGCGGAGCGGGATATCGTGCAGCTCTACGGCACGGTCTACCCGATCGAGGACAGTTTCAGGAACCGGCTCTCTCTTCTCGGTGCAAACACCTTCTCGCGCCTGGGCTACCACACCCGGACGATCTACTTCACGCTCGGGTGCAACACGGCCTTCGACCGGGAGGTGTTCGTCCGGGCGGGGATGTACCGCTGCATCGATGCCGGGGACGATCTCGAGATCGCGCAACGGATGCGCAAACTCGGGAAGGTCTACCTGGACCCCCGCCTGAAGGTCGGGTTCTCGATGCGGCGCTACCAGCAGTTCGGGACGCTCAAGTCGCTCTGGGAATGGTTCTACATCGTTCTTCGCGGCGGCGAGGCCGGCGGCGCCACCTACTCGCAACGGGAGTACAAGTAGCGCTATGAAGGAGGCTGCCCCCGTCCCGGAAGCCTATGCCGATGTGGTGCGCCGGTCCGACGCCTGCCCATTTGCACGCCGCCTCGGGATGAGGGTGACGGCGATCGAGGGCGATCGCGTCCGGGTCTCCATGCCGACCGCGGGGATGGAGAACGGTCACGGCACGACTCACGGCGGGGCGATCTTCGCCCTCGCGGACCAAGCCTTCGGTATCGCCGGGAACCTGAGCGGGGAGGACCAGATAGGGCTCTCGGCGTATATCCAGTACCTCTCCGTGCCTGCAGGAGCGACGCTCGAAGCGGTCGCCCGCAAGGTCTCTGAGACGGAGAAGACGTCGCTCTATGCCGTCGAGGTCTACTCGGGCGACCGGATGGTCGCCTCGTTCGAGGGCGTGGGGTTCAAGATCGGGGTTCCGGCGCAGAAAGAGTGAAGGGGGGTTGGTGCCGATTTAGCGGTGCCTGCCCTGCATCCGGCCATGAGCCTATTTTTCTAAACAGTGGCATGAGCGTAAGCCCGATACCGTGGACATGGGGCTGCGCACCTCGAAGCCTCAACGCTTTTCGTGCTCCGATCCTGTCGCGCAACGAACCACGGATTTCGTGGGGATATCGCCATTGGGGGTGGGGCCGACGGGGAGGGGGGAGCATCCCCCCTCCCCTGTCTCTACCTCGTAAGGCTAACCTGTAACCCCCACCCCGCCCGGCCTTCGGCCTCCTCCCCCGCCCCTGGGGGCGGGGGCAGTCATGGCGATAGCCACTGGAAAGCCGTGTACGGACTTTACGAAGTTAAATGCCACATAGTAGCGCTGCGAGTTAAAACCCGGGCCTCCTGGCAGTCAGAAGAAATCCCCTACCACACCGTCTGGCACTGCCCGCCCCCGCGCTTCGCGAAGTACTGCTGGTGGTACTCCTCGGCCCGCCAGAACGTCCCCGCGGGCTCGATCGCGGTGACGATGGGGCGGCGGAACCTTTCCGAGCGTTCCATCTCCTCCTTCGACGCCCGGGCCTCCGCTTCCTGCTCGGGGGTGTGGTAAAAGATCACCGACCGGTACTGCGTCCCGATATCGGGCCCCTGCCGGTTCGGGGTGGTCGGATCGTGGGCGTCCCAGAACGTGTCGAGGAGCATCCGGTACGAGACCTTCTCCGGGTCGTAGGTCACCTGCACGACCTCGGCGTGCCCGGTTCTGCCGGTGCAGACCTCGGGGTAGGTCGGGTTCTCGGCGGTGCCGCCCATGAATCCCACCGCGGTATCCACGACGCCCGGGACGCGCCGGAACGCCTCCTCGACGCCCCAGAAACACCCCGCGCCGAAGGTGGCAAGTTCGAGGTTCTTCTCCGGTGTCATGACGGTTCCGTTTTTTGGCGGGTCTGTGGAAAAAGGTATCGACCCCTCCGGGCATACCCTTATCTGGGGTAGAGGGTACGTATTCTCATGGTCGTTGAATCAGACGCCGTAGAGATAGTCGCCCGGCTGATGGCGCTCTCTGCCCGCACCGCCCCGAAGGCCCGGGGCAGCGACGTCATCAAGACGATGATCGTCACGGGCAGGGAGAAGGAGCAGCTCGCCGGGGCGATGCGGGAGTACGGCGAGAAGCACGACGCGGGTTTCTTCATCAGGGACGCGGGGAACGTCGCGGCAAGCGACGCCTGTCTCCTCATCGGCTCGCTCTTCGCCGACGCCGTGGGCCTCGACTGCGGCGGGTGCGGCTACGCTACATGCGCGGAGATGCTCGACGCCCAGCGCGGGACAACCCCGCCGGCCACCCCGTTCCGGGGGCCGAACTGCATCGTCCGAATGGCGGATCTCGGGATCGCCGTCGGTTCCGCGGCGAAGACCGCGAGCATCCACAACGTCGACAACCGGGTCATGTATACCGTCGGCGTCGGGGCGCTCTCGCTCGGGTGGCTGGACGGCTGCGGGGTAGCCTACGGTATCCCGCTCCGGGCATCGGGAAAGGATATCTTCTTTGACCGTACACGCTAACCGGGTTATCAGCATGCCTGTTATGAAGATCCGGGGCGGGGATCTCGACCTCGTCGAGTACGAGTTCACCTCCTTCTCCCCCGGCGAGAATATCCGGCCGTGCGGCCTCAAAAAGGACTACCCGCTCGCGCCGGTCTCCGGCACCGTCGTCGCCCGCGCTCCGGCGAGGATCCACCTCACCGTGCTTGACATGAACCGGTTCTCCCCCGACCGCCCCGGGGGAGGCGGGATCGGGTTCGCCATCGGGGTCTACTGCACCGCCGAGGTCGAGTGCACGCCTTCAGGGCTCGAGATCGACTACACCCGCGAACCGATCCTCCGGCACTTCGCGGAGGCGTTCCGGCAGGTCGTCGGGTATACGGGCGGCTTTAAGATCCGTGCCCGCGACCACCAGTACGAGCACGTCGGGCTCGGGTCGACGAGCACCATCCTGATCGCGGCTGCGAACGCCCTCAACGCCGCCGTGGGCTCGCCGCTGACGAGCGACCAGCTCCGCCTCCTCCTCGGCTGCAACTTCGTCGAGGAGACGGTGGCCGGGAACGTCGCGTTCGGGTTCGAGACCGGCGTCGGCCCCGCGGCGAGCAGCCACGGCGGCATGGTGGTGATGGGCGACGACCTGGCGCTCATCTACCGGCACGCCTTCGCCGAGGGTAAAAACGTCTACATCGCCATCCCGTCCTCCGATATCTCGTCGGCGGGGGAGAAGGAGTTCGACCTCCTGATGAACAAGGCCCGGACGCTCGATTACCGCGACCGCGAGCTGAAGTCCTACCTCGTCCTGATGGATCTCATCCCTGCGCTGGAACGCGGCGACCTCCGGAAAGCCGGCGACGTCATCTGGGAGATCGAGTTCCGGGGCTCCAAACGCGCCGAGGTGGAGCACCACGGGTTCGAGATCTACCGCTACATGGCGGCGCTCCGGGACGCCGGCCTTGAGTTCGTCGGGATGAGTTCGGTCGGCCCGTCGATCGCGGTCATCACGGACCGCCCGGAGGAGGAGGTGGCCGGGATCCTTGAGAAGGCAGGGCTCCGGGTCGCTATCGCTACGACGGTCGATAACGAGGGGTTGAAGATCCGGGTGGAAGAGAGGGTGTGAGGCCGGCTACCCAGACTCAACATCTCTTCTTTAAGATATTACAAGCAGATCGGGGTCCCTTGGGCCATGGGAAGACACGCGTGCAGCATGTGCTCCATTTACGCTGACTGCTAAGATGCATGCCTTTAGCCCAAATTCCTGATCACTCATAACGATGTGGAGAATAATAAAGTATTATCTGCGTTTGATCGCTATTTAGGTGAGAAATAATTAGTATTCTGAAATACCGAATCTCGTTATGTGCCAGGTACAACACACAACGGGTAAAATACATTTCTCAATGAAATTTACTCCGTTCGAAATTTAAGTCTAAATCCAGTCAATTTTTGTGAGCCTCGTTATGAATGGGCGCAGCTGCAGGAAAAGGAGTATTGTTATCCGTACTGTCGTATCCCGTCATTGCCGGCATATACATCTGGGTAGCGTAACGAAAGTTCTGTAAAATTGAATTGGCCCTGGATCCAACCTAGATTTGGACAAAGGAGAAACAGGGCCATGGATCCCTTAGCGTTAATCGAAGATTATCTTTCCGATCAGGAGAACGGCATGAAGACGCTCATCACCTGGTTCCTCAACCAGGTGATGCTCGCAGAGGCCCTCCAGCAGGCAGGAGCCGCCCAGTACGAACGCACCGATGCGCGGAAAGCGCATCGAAACGGTTACAAGGACCGATCCCTCAAGACCCGATACGGGGAGACGATCCTCCGGAAACCGCAGTTCCGGGAGTTCCCGTTCGAGACACAGGTCTTCGGGCGCTATGCCCGGGTGGAGAAAGCTCTGGTGAACGCAATTGTCGAATCCTACCTCCAGGGAGTTTCGACGAGAAAGATCCAGGAGATCGTCAGTCATCTGGGGATCGACCAGCTCTCCCCGGCTTCGGTCTCCCGGATGGCCAAGAACCTCGACGACCAGGTGCAGGCATTCTTCCTGCGGCCGATCGAACAGGCTATCCCATACCTCTTCGTGGATGCCTCCTACTACAAAATCCGGGACGGAGCACGATACGTCACCAAAGCGGTCCTGGTGGTCGCCGGCGTCCGGGATGACGGCTACCGGGAGATCCTGGGCGCAAGAATCACGGATTGTGAGAACGAAGAATTCTGGTCAGGAATGTTCGAGGAGCTCAACGAACGGGGACTCACCGGGGTTCAACTGGTCGTCTCGGATGGGCATACCGGCATCCAGAAGGCGGCTGAAGCCGCCTTCCTCGGTGCATCCTGGCAGATGTGTCAGGTTCATTGTACCCGAGCTGTCTTGAGGAATATTCCTCGGAAACACCAGAAAGAGGTTGTAGAAGGCCTGAAGGAGGCCTATGGAAGTGAACAAAGGCTTCAAGATCTCGCTGATGACCTGAATGCCAGGGGGTACCGGAAAGCAGCCAACACCATCGAACGATTCCTCCCCGGGCTTATGAGTTACACGGCATTCCCAAAACCGCACGGGAAACGGCTCAGAACGACGAACATGGTGGAGCGGGTCAATAGGGAACTGAAACGGAGAACCAAGGTTGTAGGCGTGTTCCCGAACGAGGAATCCCTTCTCCGGCTGGTCGGATCTATCCTGATGGACATCAACGAGGAGTGGGTCACCGGCAGAAGGTATTTGACGATGGAGAAGGAATGATCAGACAAGGAGACAGGGCTCAGGCAAATTACAGAAGATCTGAGACGTTACCTACATCTGACGATCCAGCGCTCTTCTATAAACAGCCTTATCATCATCTTGATTTAAAGAAAAATATGTACAATTCAAAAACAGGCGCCATACTGGCTCTTCTGTTCGTGGTGTTCATCACTGCAGCAGGCTGTACTGCTCCCGGCTCCCAGCCCCCTGAAGAAGGAGAACCGGATTATCCAATAGATTCTCTGGTCCTGACAACAGTTGACAGAACTGTTCTTCCCGTCCCCGTCCCTTCGACGTCGCCTGCCCTGCATCCGGATCAGGTCGCGAACTTTTCAGAGTATGGATATGGGGTCTGGGAGTTTGGCGAGGGGCTGGACTATGAGAAGAGACTGGACCTCATGCCGGATGGATACACCCCTGGATCTGATACCAATGCAGAGAAACTTTTGACCTTCTTTGCCATGAGCGATATCCATATCACCGACAAAGAGTCTCCTGCTCAAGTGGTCTATTATGGCTATAAATGGGGTGTAATTTCTGGATACTCTCCGGCCATGCTGTATACCACCCATGTCCTCGACGCAGCGGTCCAGACGGTGAACGCCCTTCACAAAGAGGATCCATTCGACTTCGGCATATTCCTTGGTGACGCAATCAACAGCGGCCAATACAACGAACTGCAATGGTATATCGATGTGCTCGACGGCAGGATGGTCAACCCCGATTCGGGTGACAGGGACGATCCAATCCCCGGCCCTCTCAACGATTACCAGGACCAGTACAAAGCGGCAGGGCTTGATGAATCGATCAGATGGTATCAGGTTCTCGGCAATCACGATCATTTCTGGATGGGTCTCTTCCCTCCGGATGATCACGTCAACAGTGCCTTGACCGGCACCGCCGTACTCGAATTAGGTAATATCTTCTCCGACCCGCGCCAGTTGAAGAGCCGTGGCTTCTATATGGGAGCAATCGATGGTCGGACACCCTATGGTGACATTATCGGTGCAGGCCCTGTCACCGACTTCCCTGATGGTTCCCCAACAGTCCCGGCCGATCAAAATCGCAGTTTCCTCTCAAGAACAGAGTGGAACGGTGAGTTTTTAGACTCCTCTTCAAGCCCTAAAGGACATGGATTCAACCAGTCCGATAGAACAACGGGATTTGCCTGTTACTCATTCGAACCGAGATCGGATGTTCCGATAAAGGTCATTGTGCTTGATGATACCCAGAGGGACGATGATCCCGGTGAAGGCAGCTCCGGGTTTGGTTCTATCGATCAGGAACGCTACGACTGGCTGGTACAGGAACTCGAGAGTGGTCAGGCTGAAGGAAAGCTCATGATCATCGCAGCACACATCCCGATAGTCATCCAGGAGGATGAAGCCGGTCTGAGTTCGTTAATGAAATGGAGTCAGTACGCCGCGGTATCTGATGTTGATCTGATAGCCAAACTTCAGACCTATCCAAATCTCATGGCATGGATCTCGGGGCATCGTCACCAAAATACCGTGATCCCTATCAAATCTCCGGATGTCGACCGCCCTGAACTCGGTTTCTGGCAGGTTGAAACCGCATCACTGCGGGAGTTCCCCCAGCAGTTCCGGATCTTCGAGGTCGTCTATAACGGCGACAATACCGTCTCAATCTTTACGACCAATGTTGATCCGGCGGTCAGAGACGGATCGCCCGCTGCCCAATCGCGGTCGTATGCTATCGCAGCCCAACAGATATTCCAATCTCCCGTAGAGATGAAACCGAGCGGTGCATATAACGCAGAACTTGTTCTCCAGTTGACCCCGGAGATGCAGGAGATACTTCAGAAGACTGGAAGAGATCTCTAGGCAGGCGATCGCACTTTTACCGGGCCCGGTCTACCGGTGAGCCCTGACCTGCCACCCTTTTTCTCATACCGATCGAGCTGATTCCTCTTCCCAGATTCGAGATCTCTCACAGCCGGGGCCTTCCCCTGCTCAGATACTGTTCTTCCGGTAATCGTACT
The DNA here is from genome assembly GCF_019669965.1 of Methanoculleus chikugoensis. NCBI lineage: Archaea > Methanobacteriati > Methanobacteriota > Methanomicrobia > Methanomicrobiales > Methanomicrobiaceae > Methanoculleus > Methanoculleus chikugoensis. The sequence continues at coordinate 1,229,727 of NZ_AP019781.1, forward strand.
CCCCGCTCGCGATCCGCGCCATGACGGTCTCGCCGATGGCTGCGAGCCGGCCCTCCTCGAAATATCCTGATCTAACGCTCGCCCCCCCGATCGCCGAGAGGAGATGCACCCTCGCCCTCGCGACGCCGAAGAGCCGGGCGACCGGGCCTCTCGTTATCCGGACCATCTGCACCCTGTCGTAGTTCATCACGACGGTCTCGCGGTCGACGGCGCCGTTCACGAACGTGAAGAGGTCGCTATCCGTGCCGAACTCCGTGATCCGGTAAGAGACGTATGCCGCGTAGAGTATCGTGAGGATGGCGGCTGCCGTCGCGAGCGGCAGCGCGTACGGGCGCACCGTGCCGGCGATCCCGGTCAGGGCCGCCGTCGCGCGGTAGACGTAGATCGACGGATAGACCATCGCCAGAGCGAGCGCGAGAGAGGCTATAGCGGCCCGGACCAGGAGCACGCCTCTCGCGCCCGCGGGCTGCCGCTCCCGGTCTCCATCATACACGAACTCCGGCACCAGCTCTTCGAGAAGTCTCTGCTGCGCCGCATCGTCCTTCAAGAGGCAGAGGACGGGGCGGAGGCTCTCCCCGCTCCCGGACGCGAGCCCTACCACCTCCACCTCGATGCACGACCGGTGCAGGAGCCGGGCGATAAGAGTCCGCTTTACCCGGACGGCGTTGATCCGTGAGACGTCAAACGACGTCTTATACGTCCGGATCAGGCCGTGCTCCAGGTATATCGTGTCGCCCCGGCGGTATACCCGGTAGTTGTAGTAATGGGATATCAGCGAGACCGACGGCGCCAGCTGGACGACAACGAACATCAGCAGGGAGACCAGTGCTCTCCCGTCCACCCCTGTCCCCGCGGAGAGATACAACTGGAAGACTGAGTAGGCCAGGAACGCAAAACCCGATACCGTCTGGTAGGTCGAGACGCTGAAGAGGCCGTGGACGATCACGTCCGCCGGGGAGAACGTGGCCGGGGGTTCGGCCGGCTCTTCTTCCGGGACGGGTTCGCCGCCGTACAGCCGCTCCGCCATCCCCGCCCGTATCCTCTCCGCCGCATCCTGCCGGAACGTCAGGACGGCTTCCGGCACCGTGGCACCGCTGCCCGAGTTGATGTTGACGAGCAGCCTCGACGTCCCGAAGACCCTGTTCAGAACGCCCCGGTTTATATTGACCGACGCCACTTTCGCGTAGGGGAGCGTCTTCTTCATCTTGAAGAGGGTGTTCCTCTCCACCACCACGCCCGTCTCGTCGAACCGGACGGTCGTCCGGCTCCATTGCCGGTAGTTGAAGAGCACCAGCCCGATGAAGAGAATCGCGAACACGGCCGGTACGGCACCCCTGCCGAGCTGCGTGGCGAGGACGGCCAGCACCACGATTGCGGAGAGCGAGCGCTCCACGATGATGCTCGGGTGGCACCGGATCGTCTCGCCATGACGAGTTGGGGTGTCCGCAGCCGTATCGCTGCTGCACTCGTCGGTCATTCGTCTGCAGCCCCCGGCCGGGGGCCCGGGGTCGTCGGCATCCTGTCCCGGAGCATCCTCCCGATCAGGTTGTTGAGCCGGTCGGCCACCTTCTCAGCCTCGTCAAGTTCCAGGTACCTGAGGGTCGCCTCGCCTCCTGCCGTGGTTATGGTGACGTCCGCGAGGCCGAGCAGGTTGTTGATCGGCCCTCTCGCGATCTCCACCTGGTGCACCCGCTCGATCGGTACCAGGGTATGGCGGATGAACACGATCCCGCAGCGCACATCAACCCGGTCTTCGGTGATCCGGTAGCGGTACCGGGCGTAGAAGACCGGCGGAGCCACGGCTATGTAGACCAGGACGAGCCCCAGGACGACCAGGAAGCCGTACCCGATAAGATCGTAGTAGGGGCCCAGGAACCCCTGCGCGTAGGTCCTTGTGAGGAAATAAGCCGCGAGCAGGACCGCATACCCTATGGCGTAGTCGATGTACATCGAGAGCATGCACTTCCGGTTCAGCCGCCGACATCCGTCCGTGCCCGTTCCGGGTTCCGGCGCTCCCCCGTCGGCCGGAGTCTGCCTGCTCACCGGGCCGGGAAACGACATGGTCAATCGTTGCCGTTCCGCTCACGTTAACCTATTGTCCCGGACGGCTTGCATCCCTGCGCCGCCGGGCAAATTTTGCCGGAAACTCTCCGGCGAAAAAAGATATCGGCCGACGTTAGAAGTCGGTCATGATTCTGAACTGATCGATCTCTTCGGTGCTCAGTTCCTGGAGGAACTCTTCGGCCGCGTGCTGGATGTTCTTGCTCGCGGTGATGGCGCGGCCGACGACCAGGATGTCCGCGCCCGCCTTGAGCGCGTCCTTCACGACGGGCTGCCGGATGCCGCCCGCCGTCGCGACCAGCAGCCGCTCGCCGCCGGCCTTCTTGATCGCCGGGATATCTCCCCAGGCGTAGTCGGTATCCTCGATGTCGATGCCCCGGTGGAGTTCCACGACGTCCGGCTTGACCTTCAACTGCTCGATGACGGCGACGGGGTTCTCGACGTTGAGCATATCCACGACCGTGTAGATCCCGGTCTTCCGGGTATCCTCGATCGCCTTCTCGATCGTCGAGATGGGCGCGAGGCCGGAGATCACGACGGCGTCGGCGCCGGCGTCGGCGGTCATGCGGGCCTCGAGGTTCCCGGTGTCGAGGGTTTTGAGGTCCGCAACGATGAACGCGTTCGGCCGGATCTCGCGGATCTCGGAGATGATCGAGAGCCCGAACTTCTTGATCAGGGGCGTGCCCGCCTCGATGATCAGGTGGTCGTTCTGGGGCAGCGACTCGAGGACCTTCCGCATGTGGTTCCTGTCGACGAGGTCCATCGCGACCTGGAGGTAGGGCGGGTCCCAGAGCCGCTGGACCTTGAAGCCCATGACCGCGTGGGCGGCCCGGTCCTTCTCATGCAGGAGCGTCTCGACGTCGGGGAACCGGTCGAGCGCCCGGCGGAGCGCGAGTTTCACCGCGCCGTAGTTGAACCGGTAGATCTTGTTGTAGTCCTCTGCAGCGGGGTCGAGGTAGACGCTCGCCATGATGACGGTGTCCTCGATGTCGATCCCCTCAAAGACGCCTTCCTCGACCGAGTCCGCGACGGCCTTCGCCACCGCGGCCTGGACGGGCCCGAACATCTGGTTCACCTGGTACCCTTTCTTCATGGTGACCTTCGGGATGATCAGCGTCGAGGGTTTCGCCGGCAGGTTCGGCCTGACGACCGCGAGGAGCGGCGTGTGCCCCTTCGAAAGCTGCGAGATCGAGTTCGCGAACGCCTGTCCTACCGCGCCCTCTTTGTTTCCCATTATCAGATCTATGTGCGCAAGTTCTGCGCCGTCTCCAACCAATGCTTCACCGATGAGATACATATGGATGCCCTCAGATAGTGCTGAAATATTGGTGAGGCAGGTTTAAAGACCTCCCGGTCAGGGCGATACTGTTATGTGCGGGAGATCCGGTTCAGGAGACCGGGCGAGGACGTCTCCCGCAAAACAGGGGAAGGTATAACCCGGTCACGGTTCACTCACGCCCGATGTCGGAACCTTTCGTCCTCCAGACGCCGCTCGTCGAACTCGCCCTCCGGGCGGCGGTGATCTATTTCTTCCTCCTGCTTGTCATGCGGGTCATCGGCAGGCACGAGTTCGGGCAGCTGACGCCCTTTGACCTGATCCTCCTGCTCATCATATCCGAGAGCATCTCGCAGGCGATCACCGCGGGCGACGACTCGCTCCTTGCAGGGCTCGTCAGCGCGTCGACGCTCCTCGGTCTCTCGGTGCTCGTCTCCATCGGGCAGTATAAGAGCATGCGGATCCGCAAGATCGTCTCTCCGGAAGCCCTGAAGGTGATCGAGAACGGCAGGGTCATCGAAAAAAATCTCCGGCGGGAGTTGATGACGCACGACGACCTCATCGAGCGGCTCGCACTCTTCGAGTGCTCGAGCTCCGGACGTCCCGTCCATCGCACTCCGGGCACGGGGCATCGATGGGGTCGAGAAGGTGCGGGTGGCCTACATCGAGAGCGACGGCGACATATCGGCGCTCACCTACCGGGAGACCGACCGGCACAGGGCCGCGGCCGCAGAGGAGGAGAAGAAGACTGAGTGACCTGCTCTGCAGGACATCTTCGCGTCCTTCGCGGCGCGAAGCCTACGGCTTCTCAGACTCCTTCCCCAAAGGGGAAGTCGTTCTTCGCGTGAGTTGACAGTTTATGAGTAATGACACGGCCTCACGCGAAGTGCGACGGATGGAATGTCCGGAGCATGAGAAGCCATCTGGCTTCGAAGGGGAGTTACTCACAACCAAACGGTTCTTCGCGGCTTCGCGTGAGGTAACTGGTGCAGATAACGATACAGTCTCACGCGAAGGACGCGAAGCCGCGAAGAACGACAGGCCGAAGGGCCGGAGTTCGAGCACCGTCAGGCGCGAAGTGCGACGCTCCGTAGGAACGGAGCTTGAGAAACCCGGAGGGTTTCGAAGTGCGACTGGCTGAAGGGCAGGAGCATGAACACCGTAGGCGTGAAGCCGCGAAGAACGACAGGCCGAAGGGCCGGAGTTCGAGCACCGTCAGGCGCGAAGTGCGACGCTCCGTAGGAACGGAGCTTGAGAAACCCGGAGGGTTTCGAAGTGCGACTGGCTGAAGGGCAGGAGCATGAACACCGTAGGCGTGAAGCCGCGAAGGAGAAGTTCCAGAGATACCCTGCGGTATCCGGTGAAGATCATAAGAATGTGGGGTCGGTGAGATTTGAACTCACGATCGACGGGTCTCTCCGACATGCATCAGTGCTCCAACGGGTCATCATCCGTTAGTCAGGAGACCCATTGTTCATCACGTGCAAAGACCGCTGGAGCCCGTCGCCATTCCGGGCTTGGCCACGACCCCTCTGTCCTCTATATCTTTGACGGCCATGCAGTATAAGGATTACGCTCGGTAAGAACCATTAATCATATAACCGTCACAGAACCCATTTATATAGAATGGTTGAGGGCAGTTACGCGTGTGGGAACTCGCAGATACCCCTGCTTGGCATCACCATCGGTGAAATGCTGAACCGAATCGCAGCGGCGCATCCGGAGAGCGATGCGCTCGTTTCCGTCCACCAGAATATCCGCTGGACGTATGCGGAGTTTCTTGAGCGCGTCGACACCCTGGCGCGTGCCCTGATGGCGCTCGACGTGGAACGCGGGGACCGGGTCGCCATATGGGCGCTGAACTACGCGGAGTGGGTGCTCACCCAGTTCGCCACCGCAAAGATCGGCGCCATCATGGTGAACATCAACCCGGCCTACCGGACCTACGAGTTCGATTACGCCATGAAGCAGTCGGAGGTCCAGACGCTCCTCATCCAGGGGCGGTTCAAGACCTCCGACTACGTCGGGATGTTCTACGAGTCCTGCCCGGAGGCGTTCGAGGCGAAACCTGGCCGGATCAACAGCGACAAGTTCCCGTTCTTAAAGAACGTCGTCTTCCTCGGCGACATTCCCTACAACGGGATGTACACCTGGGACGACCTCATGGCGAAGGCCGACCTCATCAGCCCCGGCGAGCTCCGGGAGCGGGAGGCGTCGCTCGACTTCGACGACGCGGTCAACATCCAGTACACCAGCGGGACGACCGGGTTCCCGAAGGGCGTCGTCCTGACCCACCACAACGTCCTGAACAACGGGTTCATCATCGGCGAGGGGATGAAGTTCACTCACGAGGATCGGCTCTGCATCCCGGTGCCGTTCTACCACTGCTTCGGCATGGTGCTCTCGAACATGGCCGCCGTCACCCACGGGACCGCGATGGTGCTGCCGGCACCGGTCTTCAACGCCGAATCGGTCCTCAAGACCGTGCAGGACGAGAAGTGCACGGCGCTCCATGGGGTGCCGACGATGTTCATCGCGGAACTCGCCCACCCGGACTTCCCGAAGTACCGGCTTGATACGCTCCGCACCGGGATCATGGCCGGGTCGCCCTGCCCGACCGAGGTGATGCGGGAGGTCAACAGGAAGATGAACATGTCCGAGATTGTGATCGTCTACGGGCAGACGGAGACCTCCCCCGGCGTCACGATGACGACGACCGCCGATCCCCTGGAGCGGCGGGTCTCGACGGTGGGGAAGCCCTTCCCCCACACCGAGATCAAGATCATCGACCCGCACACGAAGAGGATCGTCCCCCGCGGGGAGACCGGCGAGATATGCGCCCGGGGCTACTGCGTGATGCGGTGCTACTACAACAACCCGAACGCCACCCGGGCGACGATCGACGAGAACGGCTGGAACCACACCGGCGATCTCGGGACGATGGACGAGGAGGACTACGTCAAGATCGTCGGCCGCCTGAAGGATATGGTGATCCGCGGCGGGGAGAACATCTACCCGCGCGAGATCGAGGAGTTCCTTCATACCCACCCGAAAATTGCCGACGCCTACGTGATCGGTGTCCCGGACCGGAAGTACGGCGAGGAGCTGATGGCCTGGGTCAAGACCGACAACGGTGCGGTCCTCACGGAGGATGAGGTGAAGGAGTACTGCCGCGGGAGGATCGCGCACTTCAAGATCCCGCGCTACGTCAAGTTCGTCGACGACTTCCCGATGACGGTCTCGGGCAAGATCATGAAGTTCAAGATGTGCGAGATGGCGATCGAGGAGCTCGGCCTCGAGAGCGAGTCGAAGATCGAGACGGCGTAACCTGCCCCCGCCGCCCGGGTTCGAGCCCCGGGAGGGCGCACTCTTTTTCTGGCCGGACGGCAATTCTGCAGGCCCAACCGCGCAGGAGGGCACACCATGATCATCAGGCAGGAGAGCAGGGACGACTACGATTCCATCTATCACCTGGTAACAACCGCCTTCGGGGCGGCCGGAGCCGGGGACGACAGCGAGCAGAACCTGGTGGCTACTCTCCGGAAGAGCGAGAGATACGTTCCGGAACTCGCGCTGGTGGCCGAGGAGGACGGGAAGGTCGTCGGGCATATCATGCTGACCCGGACCTACGTGACGAACGGCGGCCCCCGGTTCGAGGGGCTCCTCCTCGTTCCGGTTGCGGTGATGGCCGAGTACCGCGGCCGGGGTATCGGGACGGAACTGATATCGACGGCCCTGAGGCGGGCGACCGGCATGGGGTTCAAAGCGGTCTTCCTGGCCGGGGACCCGGAGTATTACTGCAGGTTCGGGTTCGTGCCGACGATACGCTACGGTATCCGGTCTTCAATCGATATCCCCGGCGAGATGGTCGGGCATATCATGGTCTGCGAACTGGTGCCGGGCGCCCTCGACGGTGTCTCCGGCGTCGTGGAACTCTGTTAGTTCCTATGCGCCGCTTTTTCCGCAAAAAAAAAGTTCAGGAGGACTCTTCCGCCCGCGCGACGAGCGACCGGGCGGTCATTGCGGCCTCCCGGACGATCTCCTCTTCCCCCGGGACCTCCCGCTCGTGCATCAGGATCCTCCCCTGGCAGAGGACGGTCATGACCGTGCCGCCGTTGCAGGCGTAGACGGCGTTCGAATCGGGGTGGAAGAGCGGGGTGTTGCAGACCGCACGGGCGTCGAGGAGGACGATGTCGGCCGGTGCGCCGACGGTCAGGGTGCCGGGGCCGGTGCCGAGCGCCCGGGCGCCCGCCGCGGTCGCCATCGCGATCGCCTCGCCGGCAGGCAGAAGGGTCGGCGAGTTCCAGGCGAACTTCTGGAGGAGGGCTGCGAACTTCATCTCCTCCATGAGATCCAGGTTGTTGTTCGAGGAGCAGCCGTCGGTTCCGAGGGCGACGTTCGCCCCGTACTGTCTCAGCCAGTGGTAGGGCATCGCCCGGTTGACGGCGAGTTTCATGTTGCTCGCCGGGTTGTGGGAGGCGGTGACGCCGCGCTCTGCAAGGAGCCGGCACTCTGCCTCGTCGAGCCAGCAGCAGTGCGCGGCGACCGTCCGGGGGGTGAGGCAGCCGCATTCGTCGAGGAGGTATGCGGGGCGTTTGCCGAACCGGGCGACGCAGTCGACGACCTCCTTCTCGGTCTCGGAGAGGTGGACGTGGATGCCGATCTCCTGCTCTTCTGCGAAGGCGGCGCACCAGGTGAGCCCTTCGGGGGAGACGGTGTAGACGGAGTGGGGGCCGACGGCCGCCCGGATCCGCGGGTTATCGAGCGATGTTATGTGGGCGACGAGGGCCTCCGTCGCTTTGATCTCGGCCTCCCGCTTCTCCTCCATCCCGAGGTCGATGAACCCGTAGGCGAACGTCGCCCGCATGCCCATCTCGTCGGCCGCGGCGGCCGCCCGGTCCATGAAGAAGTACATGTCGTTGAACGCGACGGTGCCGCTCTTGATCATCTCCAGGCACGCGAGTCTGGTGCCGGCGTAGACGTCGTCGCCGGTGAGGTGGGCCTCGAGCGGCCAGATCTTCTGCGAGAGCCAGTCCTGCAGGATCATGTCGTCGGCGTAGCCGCGTAGCAGGCTCATCGCGGCGTGGGTATGGGTGTTCACGAGGCCGGGGACGGCGACCCGGTCGGAGCCGTCGATGATGATCTCGGCGTCGATGGTCTTTCTGGCGTCCTTCCCGATCGCGGCGATCGCGCCGGTCTCATCGACCGCGATATCGACGGTCGCTCCGTCGACGGTGACCCCGGCGATCAGGACGGATCCTCTGGCGGTGAATATCTCGTTCATGCAAATCTCTCCACGATATTCTCAAGAATCTTCTCGGTTCTGCGGCAGTTCGCCCGCGAGGTCGCGAGGATGTGCTCGTAGGTCAGGGTCTCTTCCCCGAGACCGTTTGCGTAGTTGTCCACGGTGCAGACGGCGGCAAACCGCATCCCGAGTTCGAGGGCGAGCGTCGCTTCGCTTGCAACCGTCATGCCGACGATATCCGCCACGCGGGCAAGCGCTTCGACCTCGGCGACCGTCTCGATCCGCGGCCCCCGGGTCTGGGCGTAGACCCCGCCCGTCCGTGCGTCCGGTACCAGTTCGGCCAGGGTGCGGACGAGATCCGCGTCCAGTTCCGGCCGGACGTGATCGATCGAGCACTCGTGGATGGACGGGATGTCGGTGACGCTCAGATAATCGGTAGGGATGACGATCGAGCCCGGCGGGATCTCCTGCTTCAGGGACCCGGCGGAGCCGAACGCGACGATCTCATCCACCCCGAGGACGGCGAGCGCGGCGAGGCACGCACGGTAGTTGATCCGGTGCGGGGGGAGGTTGTGCTGGTGGCGCAGGAGGAGCGCGAAGGCCCCGGTGTGCACCTCCGCCTTTCCGTAGGGGGTGGCGACGGTCGTCTTCTCGAGCGCCGGCAGGTCGGCGAAGAGGAGGCTCGTGCCCCCGATGATCCCGAGCACTAGATCCTCTCCCCTACAGCGGCATACGCTTCTCCGTACGACATTCTCCTTAGAGTGTAGACCTCCCAGCAAAAAAGACTCACCGTTCCGGTGCCGCCGGATCGGTTCAATAAGGATTTACGCCATCGCGACAACCGGAATATCCATGGGGCGGTTTCAGGTGGTCGGCGAGGACGCCATCAAGAACGGTGAGTGCACGGACATCTACTTCCGGCGGGTCGTGGAGGTGATGGAGCGGGACGGCATCAACCCGCACGTCGCGATGGAGGTGACGGCGGCGGCGCTCCCGGACCCGTGGGGTGTCTTCTGCGGGCTTGACGACGTCATCAACCTGCTCGAAGACCTCCCGGTGGACGTGGACGCAATGCCGGAGGGTTCGGTCTTCTCCAGAAACGAGCCGGTGCTCCGGATATCCGGGCGCTACCGGGACTTCGCGGTCTACGAGACCGCCATCCTCGGGTTCCTCTGCCACGCCTCGGGGGTGGCGTCGGCGGCGGCGCATATCCGGCTCGCCGCGGGCGGCCGGCCGGTCTTCTCCTTCGGGTCGCGCCGCCAGCACCCGGCGATCGCGGCGATGATCGAGCGGGCGGCCTGGATCGGCGGGGCGGACGCTGCGAGCAACACCTGTGCGCCGGACGGGATCCCGCTCGCGGGGACGATGCCGCACGCGTTCATCATGTGCTACCCGGAGCAGGAGGACGCCTGGCTCGCGTTTGCGCAGGGCGCGGGCCCGGAGGTGCCGCGGATCATGCTCGCCGACACCTTCTCCGACGAGGCGGACGAGGCGGTCCGGGCGGCGGCATGCGGGGCGACGGCCGTGCGGCTGGACACGCCGCGGTCGCGCCGGGGCGACATGCGGGCGATCATCGAGGAGGTGCGCTGGGAGCTCGACGTCAACGGTTACCCGGACGTGAAGATCTTCCTCTCGGGCGGGCTTACGCGCGCGGAGGTCGCCGCCTACCGCGACGTCGCCGACGCCTTCGGCGTCGGGGGCGCGATCGCGAACGCCCCGGTGATCGACTTCGCGATGGACATCGTGGAGATGAAGGGCCGGCCCTACGCGAAGCGCGGGAAGCGGAGCAGTACAAAGCAGGTCTACGACCTCCCCGGCGGTCGGCGCCTCGTGCTCCCCGCCCGCACCCCGGCGCCGAAGGGCGCGGTGCCGCTCCTCGCGCCCTGCATCAAGAACGGCGTCGCCCTCGTGCGCCCGAAGATGGAGGATGCGCGGGAACGGGTGCTCTCGCGGCTTTCAACCCTTGCCGGGGAGGATTAGGGGGCGGCCCGCCCCAATCCTTATTATGTGATCGCGATCAACATTGTAGGGTAACAGGGGCCGATAGATCAGGGGTAGATCGCTTCCTTGGCATGGAAGAGGCCGCGGGTTCAATTCCCGCTCGGTCCATGTTGTTTTTTTGGGATGTTGTTTTCGCGGAGTGAGTTCTATAGATTGCGTCTTTTGTTGATGTGCAGGGATTTCTGCTGGCCGGCGTTGATGCGGTTTTTTTAGGTAGGCGTGGATTTCCGGAGAAGAGTGGTGTGCAGGCGTCGCCGGATACGTTTTTCGTGAGGTTCGTTTGGTATTTTCTCTCTCTGATTATTCCCTTTCAAGCGTACGTAAACTTGCATTTTTGTACGTACACTCCAGCGATCACGCGTGGGCGGCAGGAGGCCTTAGGGAGGTAGTAACATTCATGAGAGGTAAGGGTGTGTCATGATACACTCTGTCTGGTTTTCTGGGAATTCTCTATAACACCAGGTTTTGGCTTCATATTACAGCGGAAATGGTTCTCTGATGGCCTTTACCCCTTAAAAGTAAAAACAAAACCTTAATGGGAAGTGCTTATTACAATACTCCTTGCCGTATGCCAGAAGAAGTTAAAATCACCACAGACGGTATCATTACTGCCTTGAGCAAATTAAATTTTACTGATAAGAATTTCCCCAAAGCAGTGGCCGAATATATTTGGAATGGCTTTGATGCTCGTGCGTCCATAGTTGAGATCGACTATGAATTTAGCGCAGGGGGGTTACGAAGGCTTGTTGTCAGGGACAATGGTCATGGAATTCCCCAGGATCAACTCAATCTTAAATTTCAACCCATTTTTGAATCGGATAAGCTCAAAGACGACAGCAATAACCGAAACACATCACAGTACCATGGGAAAAATGGATTGGGTAGGTTGACGTTTGCTACTTTCGCACAAAGAGCTCGATGGGAAACGGTGTACCAGCAAGGGGAGAAGACATACTCATATTCTATTGAAATATTAGGTAGCAGGCTTGAATTATTCTCGGGATTGGATGAAATGCCCGAAGAATCCAATAAACAATCAGGCACAATGGTGACATTTTCTGACTTTAAAGAATACAATCACAATAAATATGGGAAAAACGTAGGGGAAACTGAATTATTAGATTATTTGAAGCGGGAATTTTGCTGGTTCTTGGAGCTGAATAAGTATAAGGGCTATAAACTAATTGTTAATGGCGAAGAGTTAGATTATAGTCCACTTATAGAAGATGAAGAAAACTTTACATTAACAGGGAAACGACAAGGAGAAAAGTTTTCCATACGTTATGTTAGATGGAAAATACCCCTAAATCAAGAATATTCAAGGTATTACTATTTAGATCATAATTACACCGAACTCCATAAAGAGTACACGACACTGAATAAGAAGGGAGATAAGTTTTATCACAGCGTTTTCATCGCAAGTAAATACTTCAGTGACTTTAAATTCGACTCCACGGAAGATCAAGAGAATATCACTGGATTTGGGCGCTCGGATGAGACGTTCAAGCAATTAACTGATCAACTACATGGATACTTACGAAGAAAAAGGAAGCCATTTTTACGAAAACACGCCAAGCAAGTCATCGCAGAATTTGAGAGAGAAGGTATCATCGTAAAAAAAGATGCAGATTCCTTTCAGTTAATCCAGATAGAAGATCTGGAAGAAGTTATCCGAGAAATATATACTACCCAACCGCGAATTTTTTCGAATTTAAGTAAAGAACAACAAAAGGTGTTCGTAGACCTCCTAAATGTTGTATTAAACTCTGAAGATAGGGATAAAATTCTGAAAATTATTGAGGAAATTGTTGAGCTTGATGCTGACGAGAGAGGAGAATTGGCCGAGCTGCTTAAAGTAACTGAAATGCAGAAAATTGTTAAGACAATAAAATTAATCGCCGATAGACAAATGGTACTGAAATTGATAGAAGAATGTCTATTTAATGACTCCTTTGGAGCAAATGAGGTAGACCACATCCAAAAAATTGTGGAAAGCAATACATGGCTTTTTGGGGAACAATATGCCTTGGTGGCGGCAGCTGAAGACACCTTTGAGAAAGCCCTTCGAAATCATATTCGCATACTATCGGCAAAGGATGAAGAAGTTCACATTGATAATCCTGATAAGAATAAACAGGTTGATGTCTTCATCTGTCGGCAAAATAAGCACCAAAAAGGGGTTCACAACGTTATTATCGAACTTAAACACCCAAAAAAGCGAATTGGGTTAGAGCAACTAAATCAAGTGAAGACCTATTTAAGCGTGATATTATCTGAATCCCGGTTTAATGGTGATAGTTTTTCGTGGGAATTCATCTTAGTCGGGACGAAATACGATTCAAGGGGTCTCATTGTGAGAGAGATAAAAAGTTATGAGGGGAAGGGAGAAAGAGGGATAGTCCAAGATTTAGAAAATTCTAAAATATACATTCGGAAGTGGAGCGATATATTAAGCGATTGTGAAATCAGGCACAGTTTCATAAATAATCAGCTTGACATCCAAAAGAACAGGCTCATTGAAAAAACGAAAACCGCAGATGATGCAGTTAAACAAGCAAATGCCTCTTCAGCGGCGATATGATTCGATGTCGAATATGGCATTGAAAGTCAGAGCGATTCAGGGTGTCAGAGTGAAGAGATGTCTCACTGAAAAAAACGATTATAACAATTAGATATTATTGATATCCTATACTGTTAGTAGTAGGCGCTTTTCCTAAAGGTTTCCGGGAGTTTCTCGATAAAATATAGCAATCCTCTGTTTCTGTGGATGTCGGTAATGGAGTGACACCGATCACAACCCCTACCGTTTCACGCCTTCTAACAGTCTTTCAGGCAGTGAACCTGTCAAGGCTGACCGAACCACTCACACATGGGATCTTACCTATTTCGAATTATGACATCAGCATACAGGGATTCTCCTGTCAAAGACGGAGTTTCTCAAGCACTTCTCGGAGATCATCCTCAAGCGCTGTAATGTCCTCCTCTTCTCAGAGGATAACCAGATTGGTTCTCCTTCGGGTGTTCTATTTCTGTGAAAGATTCCCCTGAAACCTACACAAAGAAAAAGGAGGTTTCACGGAGATATCTGCTCATCTTAGGGTAATCGCCGAATAAATCTAATGGTAAAGTATAGTTAGTGTTTCAGAATCCATATTTTTGCCTTCTCATATCGAATGCGTCTTTACCCCCTTCAAGAATGGTTTGTACATGGGTTTTAATTGTATCCTTATCGATAACACCCCTGTCATTCACAAACCCATTCAGCCCATTAGACCTCATAACTAAAATTAACTCTGCATCGCCCAAGACTGGGATGTTAGCATTATGTGTTGCTATTATTAATTGCCGGTGATTTTTGATTTCCCTAAGAATCTTCACGACTTGGCTATAAATGAACGAGTTATCGAGCGAATCTTCAGGCTGGTCAATTATTAATGGAAAATCCCGCTCACACATGGCAATAGCAAGGATGGTTGTACACTTTTGACCATCGGAACACTTAGAAATTTCCTTCCAAGAATGATCGTTTAATTCAATTGTTATCCTATCCTCAAGTTCGACAATCTCTAATTCAAATACTGCACCTTGAGCTAAAATAAGTGTTTTACCAGCTACATCTCCGGAAATGTGAGTTTTTGTCACCAACGAGTTGCTATCTCTATTCTTGATAATATTACATAAGTCCAATGGCTCAATGTTATCCGCAATTTTAACCCTATCATCCTTGTTTATTCTTATTTTAGAACTGCTTAATATCGTGTCTACTAGCAACTCTCTATATTTTGAGTTATCACCGTTTTCCTTAATTTTAATACGGACAAATCCTCTCAAAGAATGGTTAATATTTCGGATTAGCTCTAATCGTCTAAGATAAATTCTCTTTCGGACATTTATTAACTTTTCAAGGAGGGCTATACGATCAGCGCTCAACAATGAGAGATCGGCCACATGGGTATCAACCTGTTGAGCCATGCTCTCTAATCTTTGTTTTTCCTGTTCTAAACGGAGATACTCTTGATAGTTCTTTATGGGTACACCGTTATTCTCTAGATTTGACAATAGGATATTGAGTTCTTCTTTCTTTTTGTTATGCAACTGATTCCAGTTTCCTCGAACATCTAGTGTCTTTTTGTGACAATCATTTAAGCAATCAACTTGTTTTTGAATAGCATCTCTAATCTCATTTTTTGCTGCGATTAGAAGGCCAGTACAAATTTCTAAAAGGTCTTTATTGGGTAATAGGTCAAGATTTTCAATTTTAGGTGCTATAAGATCTTCTTGCTCAAATTTAATTAATTCAGCCTGTTTCGAAGAAATCTCCGAAGTGATTATTGTCTCAATATTACTAAGAATGATTTCCTCCTGACTCCACAAGGGGTGATCTTTAAGTTGTTCTTTAATTCCTTGGGATTCAAATACCCTTAGTTGTTCACGTATTATATCCAAGTTTGATATTTTTAAATGCAAATCATCAACTTGATCAGATATTCTCATAATTTCCGCTTGATTGGTTTTAAGCTCGTTTATTATACGAGCCTTTTCCTCATTTAAGTCGTTTAAATTAATGTATTGATCAATCATTATTAACTGATTTTTAAAATTCCGTGCAATATCTAATAATTCATTTTGACTGTAGACTTCAAAATGGAAAAACTCGTCACAAAATTTATGGAGATTTATCGTCGTTTCTTCACCATCTTCGCGGTAAATCTTTGGATTTTCATTATATCTTCTCTCAATTATGTATCTTTCCTGATTTTCTGCCTCAAGATAAAGTGCTACCTTTGCGTCGTGCAGGGCATATGCGATGTGAGACTCATGGTTTTGCTTAACTGTGGTACTAGAGGAAGATACACCTAAACAATACCGGATTAATTCAATAACGGTTGATTTTCCTGTCCCCTTTCCACCTATAAGGCAATTTAAGTTTTTATTGAATCGTATCGGTTGACCATCAAGAAAGCCACCTTCGACACTCATGCCTAAAAAAGACGGATGGTATAACTCTTCATCACCAGTTAAGCAGATTCTAGAACCGGGGTCACGGAGTGCTTGGCGAATCCCCTCAAAACTAGGTTTTCCCATTTTTATTAAACAATACCTACGTCCGATATCTGCCAATGAATGAGCATCAGAGCTCTGTAGACAAGCGTAATCAGGGAATTTGGACTGTGTATCAGGTTGAGTTATCTCGATGCCATTTAACCATTCAGATTTGAGTATTGCTTCTTTTGTTGGGGTCAATTTTTTAATTTCGTAATCTAAGCCGGATTCTGAATCAATATGGGATAGTAACGCTATGCCATTGAATTTATAAATTGACTCCATTATATCAGGAATCGTTTTATTTGAAACGGCTTCAGACTGCCCTCTTAGATTGTGATAGATTCCAATATCCGATAGCAAATCGCTTATTGCCAGATATTCATTAGGGTCAAACAGGGCTAGCATATGTATTTGTCTCTCTCCCCCTTGAGAGGTGGTGATCTCAACCCCAGGGATGACAAATAAGCGTGTACCCTTTGCGGCTTCTGCAACTTCTATGTATAAGCCTTCGGAGTTATGATCCGTTATAGCAATAATATCAAGGTTTTTGGCGAGCGCCGCTTTTACAATTTCTTCTGGTTGGACTTCCTTATCGCTATAGCATCCAGATTTAGGGGTATGAACGTGCAAGTCACAGCGATAGAATCTTGCACCACTTTCAATGTTGGAGAGATCCATCTTTCTGTACCATCCATTTCAACTTTAGGGGGATGAGAGGGAATTCTAGTGGATTAAGTGATTGTAATAGTCCAAGCGTATAAATGCGTTTCTAATTGATATACTGGATAGCCTCCTAGAAAATGAAGTGCAAAGCAAATTCCTCTCTCAAAAATCGGAAAAGACAACTTTTAGAACCCTATCTCTCTCAAACATAATGTACTCAACACGTTCAACGCGTTTATTCTGGAGAAGAACAGATTCGGCACTTGCATCGATAAGCACGACAGTTTTAAAACTCAAATTTCATTATTTGTTAACTTTCAAGCCTTTAGAGAATGCTTTGTTCCACACAATTGACAGAATCCATGTCCACAACTGTTGTCCCATATAAAAAGGTTAATGGTTATCCTGATCAATCCAACACTAATCACGGTTGTGGATGAGCAGTCTGTGGGACGGGGAAACACTATGGGGCTTCTGGATTGGCTAAAGGGTGGCAATAAAACCACGCAAAGCGTTGATCAGGCGTCGGATTCTAAGAATACTCAATCAATAAAGAAATCTCAATCACCACAACCAGTCAGAAATAGTGAAAGGTATGTAATTTCGGCTAAAACACCCAGATTTAGAAAACTAAAGACGCTATCAACGAGTTCATCAAACGGCCTTTCTCTGGAAAACTTCTTCATCTCTGGTAAAGTCAATGATAAACTTCCAGGATTCATTTTCAGGTCAAAAAACAAGGTAAAACTGCTCTCATACAATAATCATAGTTTCACTCTGGGAGTGAGTAACTCAATCATCGTTTTTGACCAAGAGAATGGAACACAATTCAGTATTGATGAAGCGACTTTAAATCGCGCGAATGTGATTGATGCGAATCGTTATGGCGCAATTTTCCAGTCAGAGAATACAATTGGGTACATTGAATTCAAATCTGGGACTCTTCATCTCTTCCAATTCAATTGGCAGCCCTTCCGAATGGCGATGAATGACAGCAGCTGGTTCGTTGGAACAAGAGAAACAACGGAGGGTCCGGGTGAGCTTTATTGCTTCTCCTTAAGTGGAGATTACCTTTGGGGTCTCCAGTTTACTGAGCAGTTTAATACTCTGTTTGGTTTGATCAAAGCTACTCCTTACCATTTAAGCACCGTTGAGAATAGCGCGGATGTTATGGTGTCCACGATGGACAGGCTCTATCGCATATCCCCGGAAGGAACACTTCTTACGAGGATTGCAATATCTGATCTACGAGAGGCTGATATTAAGGAAAAAGAATGCAGAAGAAGGGCAAATCTCCCCCAAAACCCTAAAACACAGGAAGAAGTAATCCAAGTTCTTGCCACGGAAATGGCAGAGGAATTCATTTCGGGAATGGAGCGGGCGTCGATAAATAGTCCTTTTGCTGGTTATACCTATGATCCACAGACAGATACCTTGTTTATCCTGGAAGCAGATGGGCGGCTTACTGCTTGGAACTTATCAGGTACCTTATTGTGGACGCACTCTTTCCGTGAAAGCGGGTGTTTCATATCGCTAGTGGAAAGTTTAATAGTAATATCTTTTAGGTCAGGCAATACATTCTGGATCAGCCAAGATGGCGCTATTCGTTACTTTGCGAAGACCCCTGCCCAAGCGGTATCGGTAACACCCATTCCTGGCAGTGAAAGATATCTGATGATTTGTGATAACGGAAGACGATATGAACTTGACCGGCATACGGGCGAAGTAACAGAAGGTCCTGAAGGAAACCGGAACATGCGGTTATTCCAGTATCAGAATCAGCTGTTCTTTTATGATGGATATCTCTGGGCTACGCCGAGTGGGCAAGAGTGGCGGACATTCGAAATTAAACCGGTTGAAAATGCGACTAGCATTTCAGATCTATCCATTGACTCGTCTTCTCCACAAATAAAGGCAGATAAACCTTTCGAAGAACTTTGGTGTTATAGCAACCCTGATGAAAAACGGTTTGATTTTTTCGCTCTCGATAAAGAGAATAAACGGATTTGCATTGGGAAACCCAAATCCTCGCTTACTGCTCAAGAGAAAAAGCAGGAGGAGGCATCACGAGAGAATGCCTTTGCGTACTGGCACGAAATTATTTGTTATGATTATGCCCTGAATCAAATCTGGTCAAAAGCCTATCTATCCGAGTTGACCTGTCTCGCTGTATCACCAGAAGGCGACGCAATTTTTATTGGCTTATGGCATAATGGATTGGCATATGATCCAGCAGAATTGATAGTACTGAACTCAAAGGGTAAAGAGTACGCACGATTCACGACCCCGGCAAACCCTATCTCGATTGTTTTTGAAGCGCCCGAATCCGGCGTTTTCACCGACTTTAATGGAGCACAAAACGTTCTTAAGCGTTTGAAGCCAGGGGAATGGATCCCTCTAGACACAATTGAAGTTGATGATGTACATCAAGAAAAGGAATATGGTGCTGGGATTGACCAAATAACTCGGGGAAGTTTCTCATTGAAAAGAACCGGAAAGAAAAGTTATCAGGTAACTAGCCAGCAGACAGTTTTTGATCTGAAAGTTAGTGCAGCTATATACGAAGCCATAACGGTTCCCGGATCTGACAACCTCCTCTTACGTGTGGGAAATAAAAGTATCAGAGTAATATCACCTACAGGTGAGGCCATCTGGGAATTGAAAACTAAGAATAATATAAAAGGAATTGTTCCCGACGGAAAGGGATACCTTCTCCTTGGAAAAGACGACATCATATACGTATCTGAGGACGGTAACCTACTCTGGAGAGCAGGGTGCCCACCAAATACTATCTCAAATAAAGCGCTCTGGTCACCGGGTCACAATGCCTATCTCTGGTATGCAGGGGATTCGTATAATTTTCAGGTTACACTAGTGACTCCTCAAGGGGATGTTAAACGAAGTCAGATCTTTGAGGGTGTGCCAGTGAAATACGACCAAGAGATTGACGTTGCTGATGACTCCTTCGTGGTCCCGATAGGTCGTGCTAAAATTTGCTGTTTTAAGATCTGAGACGTCAAGATGACTTGATAGCCAATAAAATTTTCAATTTTACTAGGAAATCTACGAAAAATCCTCAATCCACTCCTGCGAAACAGGACAATTCCCGTAATGAGATTCTTGCTTAGACTTCCGATATTCTAAAAAGGCCCATGAATGGAATTGCAGATACCTGCATAAGAGATTTTTCATTTGTCTAATCGCAAAATGAAAATATTTCTAATTATTTAGACAGAGCAATTAAGTTAGGAAGATTTATCGAATTTCACAAAATCAGTAGTATTTCGCCGATAGAATATTAGATTGATGATTGGCTTCGGCTTTGCCTCCATTTAGTCGATTGGTTTGCCCGGATTATTTTTCGGGTCTTTTTCAATATACAATATCGCCGATTTTAAAGTGTTTTCTACGTCCAAAGTGATACCAGAAATCGTACACTCCATCGAAGTGAATACTTTTTCAATATACCCAATCCCTTGGTTTCTTAGTTCCTCGTTATTATGGGCAGGATACAGCGACCAATATGTACTCATCAGCCAACAAGGATGGCACGATTCGCATAAGAAACTGTAAGTATCTTCCACTTGAGGATAGGTATCTTTCAGGCATCTGATAAAGTCCATCACGTGTACCGACTTTGTACTAGCTTTCCCCCCCCAAGGAAGATCGATCGGGTAACGAGCTCCAAGTAACAATTTGTGACTTTTCTCTAGTGCCCTATGCACATCACCTGTCTCTTCCATATAGACTAATATCTGGTTTGCGTAATGAGCTGCACCCCATGATTCGAGCATAATACGTACTGGAAACGATATCATACTTAGAATTCTGCCTTCGTATAGCGTATTGAATGCCAAAAGTGCCTGATAAGTTGGAGTAAGACAACCATTGAGGACATAAACCGCCAGTTGAACTGAGAGTAGACCCTCGTTGGATATTTGGTATTCGATTGGTATTTTGGGCAGTCTACTAACCAAATTGGTAAATTCAGGCTTCCATTTTTTCGCTTCTTCCAATCGGCTGTCAAACTGACATAACTGTTGTTCCCAAGGTTCTTGCATACATCCAATTCAACCCTTAATGAAATATGATTAACTGGAAATTTTTGAACCTTAAAGGAAATCAAATAGCAACGCCACGAGACACATCTTAACTGATTTATGAGATGTGAGAAAGGCCCGTGGCCGCATAAGAGTGACCAATACCATGTACACGCCTCTGCAGAGATAATCGGTCTCTCCTCGCCAACCTGGCCTGCTTGCCAATCTCCAAGGGCATGCCGTTAGGGAGTTCACATCTAGACTTCGATGGTAATGGTGTACTCCAACAGCCCTTCCTCGGTGGGAATCTCCCTGCCCTTCTCCTGAAGATCCTCAACATAGACCCCGACGGCTTCCCGTGTCATTGCTATTGCCTCATCGACGGTCTTCCCGAAGGTGATGCACCCGGGCAGGGTCGGTACAGTAACGGTGTATACCCGCCTTCCGGCTCCGTCTGGAGGAGGATACGGCACTGCAGGTGGTTCATCGAGGTATATCCTGCAAATTATTCAAGTGAGTCGATTCGAAATGTTTCTAGTATTGAGTTTCGTGTTTCATTGTAACTCCCTAATTTGATGGTATATTCGAGTTTGGCCTCATCCAACCGAGATATCCTATTGGGTCCAGAATCTGGCTCTATTTTGTACTCTGGTTCGTTAGAAGCCTCTATTTTCTATTTATAGTTTAAATGGATATTATAATGTTATTTGAAGATTAAATAGGGATATACGGGATGAAATACTCATGGGATTCTTAGAATACTACTTAGCTTGGGTGATTCCGATCGGTGTTGCGTTTTCGGTAATTCGACTACTCACATATTTTATTTCAGAACAAAAAACTCCTCATCGGCTACTGTATCGGCAATTATTAGCATTTTTCCTTGCAGGAGCCTTAGTTGGTGCAGGTATAGCATTGTTCATGTTGAGTCAACAATTGCCTCTTCCCGATACAGTAACACAAACTGAACGCCTTGGCTTCTCATTTGGAGTTTCAAGCATAATTCTCGCCCTATTTGCTATAGCACTTACCATAGTGTATCAGAGCCAGTCTAACGATGAAGAGCTGTTAGAGGTAAATCAGTTTAAGGGTAAGCAGACAGAAATTTCCCAAAAGTTATCTGATATTGAAAACGGTTTATCTTTACTTACACAATCTGTTCACGATCAAAAAGAAAATTGTACCAAGAATATTGAATTATGGAAAAATCTTCAGGACGTCAATCAGAACCTTCAGAATATTATTCAAAGGTTAGAACAACAAAATTCCTTGAATTCACATATTCTTGATGAAATGAAATGTCTGCGTTGTGAATTACATTACAATATGCAATTTGCAGGCATCAATGAGAAAATTTCAACAATTGAGCATAAAATCACGCAGATGGAAAGGAAGAACGATGAGATCAACGATGGTGATGCGTGACTTATGAATGAGTCCCGTAAGAAGCAGCTACTCGATATTCTCAGCGGTCCTTACTTCGGAATTGAGAAAGCCTCTGAAGAATCTCTCGCTCTCTATGAGATCGCGCTCACACATAGTTCATTCGCCAATGGGACGGATGTCCCTTGCGAAGATAATGAGAAATTAGAATTCTTTGGCAATTATCTTCTTGATTTTGTGGTTGCTGAATATCTGCACGGCTTAAAATTGTATGAGCCCAAAGAGATGAATAAAAGGATTAAGGTGACAGCAAATTCAAACCTGGCAGATATCGTCGCTAAGTATGATCTCGAGATTGACGAGGCAATACATTTCCGGGGAAAAGAAAAGCCAACGGTGAAGATGACTGCCAATGCATTTGAAGCATTCATCGGTGCAATTCATTGTGCTGAAGGGATAGAAAAAGCGCGTGAGGTTATCCTTGGCATATTTATCGAAGAACTCAAGACCTTCGACCCGGAAGGCAATTATAAAGGCAGACTTAAAGAGCATGTTGAACGGCACTCGTTAGGGGTATTGAAATACAGCCCTTCTGACGAAGGCCCCGGCCACAAGAAGGGATGGAGAGCAACAGTCAGTCTCAACGGGGAAGAGATTGCGCAAGGTGTCGGTTTCAGCCTAAAACAAGCAGAAATGAATGCCGCACGCGAGGCGTTACAGAAGCTGAATGTTGAGTAACCGATTCAAGAGACTCCCAACCACTTTCCCGCGACATCATGCCGCGCACGTATTCCCTAGATTGTATTCAAACGATAGATTCCGCGGATTTATTCCATCCGAGGCTGTAAAGGGGAGAGCGCCTTGGCATGGAAGAGGCCGCGGGTTCAATTCCCGCTCGGTCCATGTTGTTCTTTTGAACCTGTTTTACCGTGAGCTGCATCTCGCGTAGCCTCTGCCCGCAAGGCGTTTCTATCAACTGTTCCAGCACTTCTCTTGCTCTGGAGAACGGTCGCCACCGCTCCCGGGGTCGCCTGCTGTCGCGGTCCATTGTCATTCTTCCGGTCTCCTGTCCAGGTGCCGCTCGCGTATATACTGGCATTGAGGTGGTGCCGGCCCCCCTGCCCTCCCCCGGCAGACCCGCCCGGAGAATAACGAATCTGTTATATAACAGATTTGTTATACACTTGATCTGTCAGGTGTCATACATGCTGCCCGTAGGAAGCCCCGCAACAGGAGACGATTTCGTCGACCGCGAGCGCGAGACCGCGTTCATCCTGAGCACCATCAAGAACGACCACGTCATGCTCGTCGCCCCCCGGCGGTTCGGCAAGACCTCGATCATGCGAAAGATCGAGAGAGACCTCGAGAACAAAGGCCAATCATGTGTATTCCTCGAGGTCGAGAACGTCAACTCGCCGGGGGAGTTCATCACCGATCTCGTCACGGCGCTCGTCGAGTGCGAGGGAGCGAGTGTCAAGGCCCGGATCTCCTCGGCACTCGGCAGGGCGTTTGCCCTGGTGCAGGAGAATATCGACGAGATCGAGACCCCGGCCTTCAGGGCAAAGCTCCGGAGCCGGCTGAGAGCGGAGTTCTCGGACGACTGGCACGAGAAGGCAAAGAAGGTGGACGAGATCTTTGCAGGGCTCACCGGGCCGGTCTGCATCATCCTCGACGAGTTTCCAGTTGCCATACAGAATATGGAGGAGGACGATGCGAGGAAGTTCCTGCAATGGTTCCGGCGGCTGCGGCAGGTCTCGCCCGGTGTGAGGTTCATCGTCGGGGGCTCGGTCAGCATCGACCACGTCGTCTACCATATCGGCGGGACCCCGGTCATCAATGACTTCCGGAGGGTCACCATCGGCGGGTTCAGCGAAGATGTCGCACTCTCCGTCGTCGAACGCATCTTCCGGGAGGAAGGGTGGGAGTATTCTCCGGATATCGGGTGGGCGGTTCTCGACTGCGTGGGCGAGCCCTACATCCCCTACTTCCTCATGATCGTCCTCTCTGGCTTAAAGGAAGAGGTGGAGATCTCCGGAGGGGTGCCCTCCCCGGCGCTGGTCGAGAGGGTCTACAACAGGAGGATCCTCGGCAGCGAGGGTCGCCACTACTTTGAGCACTACTCGCGCCGTCTCCAGACGACCTACTCCGGGCAGGAGGCGAAGGCTGCCCGCGCCATCTTAAGCAGGGTGAGTCTCGCGGAGTCCCTGCCCGCGGGTATTGCCTACGAGATCTTTCGGCAGAGCACCGCATCAGAGAGCGAGGATGCTTTTTTAGCGCTGCTGGCACAGCTGAACCACGACTTCTACGTCACTTCGGAGACTCCCGGCGAATTGCGGTTCTACTCGAAGATGCTCCGGGACTGGTGGAGGATCTATTATGCCGGCACCTGGTAGGTGTTACCGCTACTTCCCCGCGGCCCTTGAGGGGGAGACGCTCCGGCACCTTCTCGTCGGCCGGCAGGAACTCCTGGAGAGCCTCTTCGACGAAGCAGACCGGGCGTCCGGCTCCAGAACGCCGCGGTTCTTCCTCCTGGTCGGGGACCGGGGCGCCGGGAAGTCTCACCTGATGAGCCTGCTCTGCCGGAGGATACGCGACGAACTCTCCGACCGGGTGATCCCCGTAGACCTTGCAGGGGAGGAGTACTCGATGTTCAGGGCGTCCGACTTCTTTCTCCGGGTGCTCGCGGGGATGGGGGTCGAGACCGCGGACGTGGCCGCGCTCGGCGAGGATTCACTGGTCCGCGAGGCCGCGGTCGAGCGGATCGCCGCATCGGCCGGGGAGAGGCAGGTCGTGGTCTTCGTCGAGAACATCCACGAGGTCTTTTCCCAGATGGGGAGGCCCGAGGTCCGGGCGCTGCGGTCGGTCTTCCAGCGGGCAGATAACCTTTCGGTCATTGCGTCGGCACCGTCGCTCTTCCCCGGGGTCCTCGACCATGAGGAACCGTTTTACAACTTCTTCCGGGTCTTTCACCTCCGGGAACTCGACTGCGCCGGATCGAAGGACCTCATGCGGAGGGTCGCGGAGGTCGACGGCAACACCGCCTTCATCGAGAACTTCGGGGACTACGAGCCCGGCATCGAGGCCCTCTGGCACCTCGTCGGCGGCAACCCGGGGCTGGTGGTCCGGCTGTACGAGATCCTCTCGCAGTGCGGGGCCGGCAAGGTGGCGGAGGCCTTCTTCAGGCTGGCGGACGAGCAGACGCCCTACTACCGGGAGGTCTTCCGGAGGCTTCCGGGGCAGCGGCGGCTCATCCTCGATACGATCCTCGCCGCAAAGACCCCGCTCACCCCGAAAGACGTCGCAGAGCGCGCCCGGCTGAACCTCGCGACGGTGAACGCGCAGGTCCGGAGGCTGGAGGCCGAGGGCTACGTCGTCTCCCGCCCGATGAAGAAGAGGACGACCTACGAGGCCCGGGATCGGCTTTTTAGGCTGTGGCGGGCGCTGCGGAGGCCGGCCGGCCGTGACCGGGTGTTTGGTCTCATCGGGTTCCTGGAGGCCTGGCATGAGCGGCCGGGGGCCGTCGATATACCATACCGGGGGACGCCGGGTGTTATGGAGGGCGAAGCCCTGCCGGACCGGACCGCGGCCGGGAGGCGGGAGGATGTGCTGGCGGCGCTGCAGGAGGCCGGGGAAGAGCCCGACGACCCGGGCCGGTTCGTGCGCCTCGCGCTCGATCTGGCGGGGGAGGAGTTGCTGGCCGGGAACCGGGCAAACGGCCTCTCGCTGATCCGGGCGGCATATGCGCACGCGAGCCGCCTGGACCCGGCAACGGCACGGAGGATGACGGCCGGGTTCCTGAAGCGGCTCGCAAGGAAGGGGGAGGTCTCCGCGGTCGGGAGCGCCGTTCGCGAGATCATCGCATCCGGGGGCACCGGGTGGGAGGGGTTCCTGAAGCTGGTCGCGGATGCCGTGGCGATCGTCGAGGCGAAGAATACGCGACTGTACTATACGAGGCTGCAGCCGGAGGAGCGGGCGGTCGTTGCCGGGATTGTCCGGGCGATCACGGGGTCGGAGGAGCTGGGGGTGGGGGGTTAGGGGTTGTGGGTTTCGTGCCGGCCTCCGATAGTGACAGTATCCCGGCATGTCTGTGAGAGAAGACCACCGGGATTGACGGTTTAACCCGGTTATACCCCGATGAAAACAAGCGTCTCTGCCGGGATATAATCCAGCGAATTTAAAAATGGGGGATACAAATCCTATCCAGTTCTTAGCAATGCTTTCAATTCATCCAGATTGTCCAGGATCTCTTTCTCCAGAGCCTCAATCTTCTCGATGATAACTTCCGGAGACTCGTACTCGACTTCCTCGTATTCGATCTCCTTATAGCGAGAGATCGAGAGGTCATAGTTATTCGCCTGGATCTCCTCGACCGGCACATGGAAGCACTTCGCCTTTCTGTCTGTCGGGTTTGTGTCTCTCCGCTCCCTGAATTGCTCGATAATGTCTGGAATATCTCCTTTGCCGTCGATGAACGTCCTCTTGTCGTCGAGCGAATACCCATCCGCCTCCATGTCGTAAAACCAGACCTTCCCGGTCTTTCCGCCCTTCACGAAGATCAGTACGGCGGTCGAGACTCCGGCATAGGGCTTGAAGATCCCGGAAGGCATGGAGACGATACCCTCCAGTTGATTCTCCTCAAGGAGCATCCGGCGGAGCTCTTTGTGTGCTCTTGAGCTCCCGAAGAGCACGCCGTCCGGCACGATAACGCCACACTTCCCGCCTATCGTCAGGAGTTGTATCATCCGCTCGACTAAGAGCAGTTCGGTCTTTGTCGTCGCAAGCGAGAGGCTGTCGTTTATGTCGCTCTTGTCGATGCTGCCCTTGAAGGGGGGATTGGCGAGCACGACCGTGTAGCGCTCTTCTTCAGTGTATCGCTTGGAGAGGGTATCCTTGAGCTCGATGTGAGGCGCTTTGATGCCGTGGAGCATCAGGTTCATGAGCGATATCCGGGTCATTGTCGAGTCGAAATCGAATCCGTAGAACGTATCGCTCCAGAGTTTCTCCCAGTGCTTCTGGTCGGTGATGTTGTCGCCGATGAGGTTGTGATACTCCCCCTCGCTGTCGACTTCAAGGAGGTCGGGGCTCGTGTACTTTCGTATGATGTGCTCGTAGGCGTTGATGAGGAACCCGGCCGTGCCGCACGCAGGATCGCAGATACGGTCGGTGATGTCGGGGTCGACCAGCTCGACGATCATCCGGATGATATGACGCGGGGTGCGGAACTGTCCGTTCTTCCCGGCGGTGGAGAGTTGGGAGAGGAGGTATTCGTAGATGTCGCCCTGGGTATCCCGGTTTTGCGCCGTGATATTCATATCGTCGATGAGAGCGACCGCTTCCTGGAGGAGCGAGGGCTTCGGGATCATAAAGACGGCGTCCTGCATCTGCCGGGAAAAAAGCGTCTTCTCGCC
Source organism: Methanoculleus chikugoensis (assembly GCF_019669965.1). Lineage (NCBI taxonomy): Archaea > Methanobacteriati > Methanobacteriota > Methanomicrobia > Methanomicrobiales > Methanomicrobiaceae > Methanoculleus > Methanoculleus chikugoensis. The sequence goes on from NZ_AP019781.1 coordinate 1,256,850, forward strand.
GTTATGGAGCGATTTGATGAAGGGAAAGACCTTATCCCGGACGTGCTCCAGCATCTGCTCGGCAGGGTAGTGCTTCCAGCTCGACCACCGGCACTCCTCATGCCCCTCGAAGACTGACGTATACGGCACCCCCCGCGCCCGTGCTCGATTCTGCTCGACGACATCCATATCTTCGAGGCGCTTCATGAAGATGAGATAGGACATCTGCTCGATGGACTGGAGCGGGTTGGACATCCCGCCGCTCCAGAAGCGATCCCAGAGGGTGTCGATCTTTGATTTTAGGTCGGGGGCGAGTTTCACGCGGTCATCTCTCCAGAGAATACGTTATTCGTTAGGGATTCAAATAGCATAGTTATTCTTTGTTTAGAGCTGCCCTGTTTGCGTTTTACTACCTCAACCCTCTTTACGAACTCTGAAAATTCATACTGTAATTCTAAGGGTGGAAGGAAGGTAGGGAAATTCTTTAGTTGCGTTGAATTTATACTTGCAATTCCTGTGGTTTGTTTGGCTGATTTGAGAAAATACGTTTTACCGTATGTGCTTCCGGTAAGCATACTCAGATATTCAGGGGTCAGAAACTCTGGATTTACCCTTACTCGGAAGATATGGTTTTGGTGAAGGCATAACGGGACTTCACCATTCCAAACAGCACCCCTTCCCAGTTTATCACGGTCTCCACCTTCTGTTAAAAGCACATCCCCTGGAGTTAATGCATACTTGTCTACATCAGACTCTAACACTTCTATCTCTTTAATCTCAGCCAGATCTAAATATCCATCCTGTACATTTGCGACACGGAGATAAGAGACCCAGATTGTCGCTTGATCTTTAAATTTCCTGCCTTTTGTGACACCAGATACGATTTCTGAAACGTCTTCGAGTCGTTTGACTTTCCAGCCAGACGGATTTTCTAACGGATTACCAAACAAATTGATAAAAGCACTTTCGGAAAGGCTCTGCATCAGCGCATCCGCCTCTGCCCGCAGGCGCTGCGTTGCCTCTGCCTTCTCAAGAATGGCGACTATTTTGCGCTGGGTTTCGAGAGGAGGAAGAGGGAATTGTTGACGTAACAGTTCAGAGTCAGATATTGCAGGGTAATTCGCTCCCCGGTAGTACCTCTTTAGTTCACTCAAAAATGCGTCTGACTTAAGGTAATAGAACAGGTATTTATTATCAACCCCTTCGGTCACCCTTATTACGCAAAAACCGGTAGATGCGACCTGACTATCATATATTTCATCAATTAGTGCGATATTTTTTAAATACGGACGCACTGTAGAGAATAAAATATCATCCTTTTTGATAATTTGGCGAGCTCGTGAAGGAGCTTCTTTCCCGGTAATTAACTTTGGATTCTGAATTGTCTGGTTAGAATTATCGATAGAATCGATGTCAATATAGCAGAATCGCTTTGTGGAGCTCCTCGTCGGGTCAATAGAATCGACTTTTTTGACAAAATCTCTTATTCTCCGCCATTCCCACCCTTCAGGCAACCTTTCTCCACTCAAAAAATCTCACGCCTCCGCAAACAATTCCCGCTCCAGCCCCTGACAGATGCCGATAAACGCCTTCAGGTCGTCCTCGTCAAACATCGGCTTAGGTGCAGTACTGCCAAAGTTGATGAAAGGGGCAAGGTATAGATCGTCCATTTCTATACGCCTCTTACGCATAAAAACGGTCTGAATCGTCCGGATGAAGTGGAGTTGGTCGGCGTTGTAGTGCTTATTACTCTCGATCATGTAGGTCTGAAACGCCTCTTCGATCTTCTTCTTCGGATCAGGCGCTTCATAGAGACCGAAGAGCGACCGGATAAACGTCACGAGCGAGCCATACGGGTGATGCGGCGAGGTCTGCAACATCTCTTCGGTGACGTTCACCCCGGCCTCCGCCAGCGCCTCTTCGAGATCGTGAAGGTCGGCTTCGGTGATCGGGTCATCACGGAGGATCTTCTGGATGACCGGGTTATAGTCGGCCAGCTCCGTAACCCGCTTCTCGACCTTCTCCCTGAATGCCGTCACGTACTCCGGAGCATCCTCCTTGAACATCCAGAGCGTGCGCTGCTCAATGATATCCCCCATGTCGATGACGATCGGCTCGTGTGCCTCCTTCGACATGTACTTCATGAGCGGGGCGATATCCCCGACAAGCCCGGTAGCGTCCTCAAACGAGAGACCCTTCCAGAACGCACGGGTGAGCACCTCGTCCAGCCGCTCTTCCATCTCCTTGACGATGTTGAGCGTCCGGGGGAGGTGATCGACCATCTCCCCGATCTCCGGCTTCAGTCGCTCGATCTCCTTCTCATTGCCTTCCAGCACCGCCAGCCCCAGCCGCTCCGCCTTGACGGTGAAGGACGCCTCCTTGAGATTAACACCGGTCTGGAAGCGCATGAGGGGCATGATTGTGCTCTTCAGGTACTCCAGAGGGTCAAGCCCGACATTGTCCCAGAGTTTCGGGGAGAGCGCTTTGGCGATCTCCCGCTCGTGCTCCCGGACGGTTACAGAGTCCATCGGAAGCGAGCGGATATCCTCTTCCAGCCTCTGCCGGACGACCGCCGCCCGCTCTCCGTCGCCCTGCGCGAGGAGCCGCTCCAGCTGCTTCAAGCGGAGGAAGAAGATCCGGCTCGTGATGGCTTCGGTCGGCTCGTTCTTCACTCCATCTGGATTCATATTCCAGTACTCGAAGTTATTCCAGAAGTCAAAGACCTTGAAATACTCTTTATGCCCATCCGGCAGCCATTCCCGGTGTTTACATGCGGCGTCCGACCGTGTCCCGCGCCCCAGCATCTGCCAGAACTTGATCTTTGAGAAGACGGGTTTGGCGAAGACGAGGTTGCAGACCTCCGGGACGTCGATGCCGGTATCGAGCATATCCACCGAGATTGCCACGCGAGGGAAGGACTCGTGTTCGAAGTCGTGGATGAGGGCCTCGGCGCGGGGGTCGTCCGAGACGATGATCCGCGCCAGCCGTCCTTTATACTCGGGATACAGGTCGTCGAATGCCTCATGCAGCCTTCGAGCGTGCTTCTTTGAGATGGCGAAGAAGATCGACTTTGCCGGAAGCGTCCCGGCCTGGTCCATCTGGCAGCCCTCCATGAACTCCCGCACGATCGCTTCGGACGTACCTTTGACGGCGACCTTCTTCTCCAGCTCTGTGCCCTCGAAGTTAATCTCGTCCGGGTCGATCCCCTGCTCGATCAGCCGGTTGCGCTCACTCTCCGTCAGGTCGGAAGGTCGGAGACCTTCGATCTGGAAGTGCGTCTGCGCTCCGATGATGCTTTTGCGGAAATCGACCAGGACGCCATCCTTCACCGCCTCGTCATACGAGTAGAGCGCGGTCGGCATATTGTCGTTACAGTGGAAGAACCGGAAGGTGTCCCGGTCGACCAGTTCGGCGGGTGTTGCCGTCAGTCCGATCTGCATGGCGTCCAGGTAGGTGAAGACGTCTCGCCACTTGTTGTAGATGCTCCGGTGCGCCTCGTCGGAGAAGATCAGGTCGAACTCGCCGGGAGAGATGCGGTACTGCCCACGCTCGTCCTTCTGGGTATAGATCTCCTGAAATGTCTGAATGGTCGAGACGTACAGCCGTTTCTCTTTATTGTATATGCCGTGCAGGATCTTGTCCTTGGCCTCGTGGGGGAAGAACTCCAGAAAGCCCTTATTCCACGCCTGATCGCGGAGCGCCTTGCGGTCGGCGAGGAAGAGTACCTTCTGCACACGGTTCTCCCGGAGGAGGGCATCTATGATCGCCATCGCCACGCGGGTCTTGCCCGTCCCGGTCGCCATGACGATCAGCCCTTTGCGGTGGCCTTTACGGATATGCTCCAGCACGCGCTTGACATTCTCGATGCTCTTTGAGCGGTCGACAATGCGGGTATTGATCTCGATCGATCGGGCGGGATCGATCTTCTGAATCTGGAAACGGAGCCGCTCCAGGTCTTTCTGCGCGTAGAAGCCCTTCAGCAGCCGGAGCGGGTAGCGCTCCCGGTCCCAGAACCATATCTCATAGCCGTTGGAGAGGAAGATGAAGACGTCTCTCCCGGTCTGCCGCTTGATATCGTCGGCGTACTGCTCCGCCTGCTTCTGCCCGATGAGCGGGTCTTTTAAGGTACGTTTGGCTTCGATGATGGCGAGCGGAGCGCCCAGGCTGTCAAGCAGGAGGTAGTCGACGTACTTGCTCTCCAGATCGTTCTTGAGCGTCTCGGAGACGGTCTTATAGGAGTGTGCGAGAAAGTCTGACTGTTCGGTATCGACTTCGGGAATGACAGAGGCGCGGTTGGTGACGTCCCAGCCCTGCTCGGCAAGGTAGACGTCTATTTTCTCTTTACGCGTCTGAAATTCGTTTAAGTCCATACAAGTTCTCCACGCTGAGGAGAATAGGAGAATAACGAGCCCTATTCATTAGTTATTAAAAACAGCCGTGTAAATAAGGGTTGTGGAATCTTCATGACCGATCGTGACCCAATTGACCTTTGCTAAAGGAGAATTATGGCAAAGGAGGAAAGTTGGTGATAAAATCGAATTTTGGAGAAAATGCAATGCATTAAATGTAGACTCGATCACCTGCAAAAAGCCTCATTGCGCAGGAGAAAATCGCACTATATATAAACTCGACCGAGCCAAAGACATATTAACCATGTATCCAGGGTTTACACGACAAACACCACACTTCTCTCGCATCTTGACTGCTATCACGCAGTTATTCCGGGATAAACGCAATCTACGGGGATCTTTTGGAGGCCTTCGCGGATGACCATTCAAAAGTACGCAGTAAACCAGTACTCAGTTCAGGCACTCTTGACCTGGGTGCAGACGGGTGCGATCGCCATCCCGGAGATCCAGCGACCGTTTGTCTGGTCAGCCACACAAGTACGTGACCTCATCGATTCGCTCTATACGGGCTACCCGGTAGGATACCTGATAGCATGGAAGAATCCTCATGTCCGTCTTAAGGATGGAAGCATATCTGAAGGAAAGCGGATTCTGATCGACGGACAGCAACGGGTTACCGCGCTTATGTCGGCACTTCTGGGTATGAGCGTGATCAACAAAGATTACAGAAAAGTGAACATCACCATTGCCTTCAATCCCATCGAGCAGAGATTCGAGGTGACTAACCCGGCCATCCGGAAAGATAAGCAATGGCTTCCGAATATTACGGATGTACTCTCGCCTGATGTGAAGATGCTTCGACTTGTCAAAGAGTATTGCGAGCAGAATGAAGGTACAGATCAAGACGAGATCTACGAAAGTATTGAGCTGTTACGTGGGATCGTTAACAATCATATCGGGCTCATAGAATTAGATTCGGATCTGGATATCGAGGCGGTAACGGAGATTTTTATCCGTATTAATTCGAAAGGGACAGTCTTAAGCCAGGCAGATTTCGTCATGTCGAAGATTGCGGCTAATGATGTCTATGGCGGCAACCTTCTTCGGAAGTGCATCGATTATTTCTGCCACCTGGCAATCGCACCTGAATTCTATGAGCAGATCAAGGAGTCGGATACGGAGTTTGCAAACACAGACTATTTCTCAAAGATGAGCTGGCTCCGCAAGGAAAATGATGATCTGTATGACCCCTCCTATACCGATATGCTCCGTGTGGCCTTCATGTCGGAATTCCAGCGTGCGAAGCTGGGAGATCTGGTTGCGCTCCTTTCGGGGAGAAATTTCGAGACACGCGAGTATGAGGAGACGATTGCGGAGCAGTCATTCCGGACGCTTGAGAAAGGCATCATGCGATTCATGAACGAGACGGACTTCAAGCGCTTTTTGATGATCATACGGTCGGCAGGATTCATCGAAACCTCGATGATACGGTCTCGAAACGCTCTAAACGTTGCATACACTCTCTACCTGACAATGCGAAACCAGAATGAGTGTGCCAATGATATTGAATCGTGTGTGCGGCGGTGGTTTGTCATGTCCTTACTGACCGGACACTATTCGGGCTCTGCGGAGAGCACGATGAACTTCGATATCAAGCAGATCAATGAGTGTGGAGCAAAGGCCTATCTCCGTGACCTTGAGGAGGCAGAACTCTCCGATGCTTTCTGGGATGCAGGCTTACCTCAGGCAATGAATACATCTGTCGCAACCAGTCCGTACTTCTATGCGTATCTTGCCGCCCAGGTGCATGCCAACGATAAGGGATTCCTCTCGAAGGATATCACTGTCCATGACCTGATAACTCATCGCGGTGACATACATCATCTCTTCCCCCGGAGTTACCTCAAAAAACACGATTTAACGAAGGGCAAATACAATCAGATCGCGAACTATGTGATGATGCAGAGTGAGATTAACATCGCCGTCGGAGATCAGGCTCCAAAAGACTACTTTACTCAGATACTGGAGCAGTGTGTTGCTGGACAAGCAGCATATGGCGGGATTACCAGCCTGAATGAGATGAAGGCGAATTTTGCCGCACACTGTATCCCGGAAGGGATAGAAACGATGGATGTCAGCGATTACGAGGATTTTCTATACATGCGTAGACGCCTCATAGCAGACAAAATCCGGCATTACTACCAGAATATCTAAAGTGGCTTAATTTTAGGACTACTTCGTGGCTAGCGAACTTCAAGAGAGGTTTTTAAGATCCAGTCAATACTCTGTGACTGTTCCCATCAAGACTTATCAATAATACATTTTGTTTTTTGTGCTCTTTCCATTCAGATTGGTGAACAGTGCGAATAGGACACTTAAAGATAAATCTTGAAAACCCCAATTTTCACCCTATGGGCAATTCCCGAATTGGAATGGAAAATGAAAATAATCCTGACTCCTTGAAATAAGTTCAACGGTTAAAAGGGATTGGCTTAAGTACCACATCTGCATATAAGAGATTTTATTATAACATTGTCTGCGGATAGGGCAATTCACTGTACAGTCATGCTCTGATTAGATTGATCAAAGAAGTGTTGTGAGCAAATATAACACACTGTGGCGAGGGGAGACATTTGGAAAACGATGGTGACAGAATACCAACCACTCCAGTTGAGATACTCCCTGATGCTTACTCTGCCGACTTTTTTGATTTTACGGAGGAGAAATGGGAAGAATACGAAGAGTATCACGCCTCAAAATTGGCAATAAAAATTGAAGATCTCCAAAGTGCCATGAAAGAGATAGGTGTAGATGATATTACAATAGATAAGAGAATAACTGAGTTAAAGGCTGATTTAGAGAAAATTGGGGCTTCAACAGATGCAAAGGGAAATTTTGGAGAGGCTCAGTCTGCGTATTATCTTGAAAAAAAGAAAGGTTATGTTATTCTTCCAATCGGATGGGCTGAAGAACCCTTTAAAGGTCACGGACTTATCGATCTATATGGCCTTGACGGGACTCGCCAATTTATTACCTATATCGAGTGCAAAGCTGCGGTTACAAGCTCATCGTATTCCGGCTTGATTAATGACCTTGTAGAGAACCAATTAAGATTGAAGAGAATAATGCCACAAACTCGAATCGGAGATACAAGCATTGCAGCTATTTCTAAAGCGCTTCAGTCCAGACTCATTTCTGATCCGGATTTTTCAATCAGGAAAGAGGAACTGGAGAGTATAAGTGATAATCCCATTATGAGAATCGGGGTGATATTGCATAGTAAAAAGAGGAAAAACGATTATAGTGGGAGTTTAAAGCATCTCTATCGAGATGAAATGGAGTGGCGAAGTACAACCCTAGACGGAAGGAAGTACGAGTGTATACCAACGAGGATCATTGATCTTAAGAACCCAAGCGTTAAAGAATGGTATGAGAAATGGGTTTTTCTGGCAGATTTGGCATGCAAAATAAGACCTAGGTGTTAGTTTTGTCAAACATTCTAGAACCTGATAATTATTCCCACTTTGTTCATGTTGAAAAAATCAAAGCTGTAGATGAAGCACTTTTCAAAATAAAAATAGAAGGTTCTGGAACACAAGATGATGGATTATTCCTCGACTTCAAGCAAAAATTTGAAGAGTTAATTAAGGAAACTGAAATTCTCTCAATTTATGCAGAATCAATTGAAAATAGTCATCCAGAACCTTCTAGTGAAATCAAAGATCCTGATGTCTATCTGCTAACAGCCTCCCGACACTTTTTGAAGATTGTGGAATTAATTAACGAAGCGAAAAAACTTGGAATAGAGGTAAATGAAAATTTAATCTTCAGATTCCGGCTTTACTCGGCAATAGGCTTTTTTGCATGTAGGAGACATGCTATATCCGCGGCATTAAGTAATCGACTTATAGAGGATATAGAGAGCATAAATGACGATGACACCATAATTAAGGACCTGTTTAGCCTAGTCATCCACTTTATCGGAGGAAAGTTCGTAGAATGCCAAGAGATTTCAAAAAAACTAATATCATCAGTAAGATCCAAACTTGAGACTCAGTCAGGTGATGAGAACTGGTACTATTTGCCATTTATCGGAGTGATTGCAAAAAGGATGTCTTTTGTCGTTGATTCTCTGATTAAAGGGGATTTGAACGATATTCCAGAACACAATGCCAAAATTCGGGAAATTGCGATAAAACTAAACGAATTGGGGTTTACGGAAATCTCTTCTATTCTTCTTAAATTGTCATCCTCAATAGGATACTTGGTCCGGTATTCTGTATGGAATTTGCGCGAAGTACTGCCCTATATCACTCATAGGCAGAAATCAGAAGTTAATATTTTCATTGAAGCGAGAATCGAGGAGAAGAAGTATTTCATTTTTCATTCACAATATGAGGCATTATTTGAATGGCGAATCCTTGATAAATCTTCGAATCAGCTAATCTCAATGCCCACAGGGGCAGGGAAAACGCTTTTAGGACATCCAGAAATATTTAAAATCCACTTCTAAAGATATATCTGTGGCAAAAAACCCTATTGAAGTCCTAATTGATAAAAAATCCAGAAATGTAATGGATACCACGTATAAAATCATTCTAGGCACTCTCGAATCATTGCTCCTCGCGGGGATAGCTGAAGGAACTGTTGATTGGTTGGAAAACAATAAGCGATTAGTTGAAATTTTATCTTTTGGGAGTAAATCAATGGAATATCACAGAGAGGTGTCAACTCTCCTGTCAGAAATTCAAAGCAGATTTCTCCAAGAATACAGGATTGTTGAGATCAGATCCGAAAAGTTGGTGCTAAACAGGCGGGGCGTCGTCTTCTACAAATCTGGTTCCACTCCTTTAAGTTCACTAGAACAAATTAATTGGCTTAGTAGTAATATGGCGCTAATACGGGAGTTAGTTTATATCGATTTTAATGTCTTTGACCGTAGATTTGGAGAATTGTGGAAAAGACTATTGTATAATTTATTGTCAACTGTCGAGGGGAATACATACCTTGACTCTGACAGAGTAAAGGAGAAATGGGTATGGGGATCTTTGTCTTGGATTAAGGAAGACCCAATCGAAACTATTGCAGAGAAAGGTTACAAAAATGATCTATTAAATGCGTATTCAGAACTTGAGGGAAGTTTGTCCGGTTTCATTTCGTGGGGTCTGTTTGCGATGGGTAAGTGGATGTCGCTTCTCAACATTCCAAATAGCGAGACCATTGAGAAGAAGTTTATTGACTTATCTAAATGCGTGTGGTATGGCGCAAATGATCCTATCGCACTGCAAATTATGTCAAATGACATAAGTAAGAGATTGCTAAGGGATGATGTGATACGGATTGAAAAAGCGATAAAAAGTAGAATGGTTAAAAATTTCGTAAGAGAACCGAACCTGCTGAACGACGAAGCCGTGATTGACTCGTTATATAATCTTGATAGGTTTAAATACGAAAATTCAGAAATAGTTTCGATTTTAAAGAAGATTTATGGAATTTAGTTATTGATGTTCGCATATCTTCCACTCTATCCATACATATGGTTAGATTCTTAGAGGAGTCGGGAGATCTTATCTTTGCTATTAATAAATTATTTAAGCACTGGTTCCACGAAATTAATTATGAATGCCACATGGCAAGCACTATCACGAGAAGCGGCCACAGCTTCTGAGCACTTAGCAATAGGTGTCACAGCACTAGGAAAAGCTAATTATGCACAACCCGCATATTATGGGCAGGCATTCTTCGCGCTTACAATCGGTATTGAACGTTCTGCAAAATTAGCTCTGATTATAGATCACTTTTTGACTCAGGAAAAATTTCCTCCCATTAGCGAGATTCGTAAACATGGACACAACATAAGAGAGCTTCTTGAGAGAATAGATGAAATCGCCTCGCGCTATAATCCCTCAGAACGACTTCCGCGTTTAGTTATTCATGATCAGATCATTGCTATCCTTTCAGACTTCGCTACAAATATAACTCGATACTATAATTTTGACCTAATTACTAGTAAGTCAGGTTCGGTAAGCCAGAGCGATCCGAACAGTGCATGGTTTCAGCACGTTATGTTACCAATGATTAAAGAACATTCATTAAATCGTCAGATGGAAAAGCGTGGTTACAACGCGCTTATCATTGATGAACTCATTAACGGCAAAGCTTTGGTATCATACCACAGTGAAATTGGTGAGAACATTACCTCCGTTTATGAAGCTTCGATGAAGAAGGCTATAGCAGACATAACGATACCCTATGTCCGATTACATGTCATGCAGATTGTTCGTTTTATAGGACGCTTACTTAGTGCGTTAGGCTACTCTGCACAAGAGACAGGATCGGAGGTTATTCCGTACATGGCTGATTTCTTCCGAATTTACAACAACGATGACAAATACTTCAAGACGCGGAAGACATGGTCTATTTATCGGCTGTGATGGAAATTTTCAAGGACTATTTGCCAGTGATATAGAGATAAAGAATTTGAGTAAAACCCAGGGAGCGCTCTGTAGAAATACGTTCAGAAGAATGACCTTGGGGAACTAGGCTACGTGTACTCAGGCTTTGGTTCAGATCATAAGATAACCTGGATGGCGGGGCGTGAAGATGGGCAAAAAGACCTATAAGAATGCAGAGGGTCTGACAAAATACAGGCATCTACGCAAGCGGCAGATAGAGTATCAAGATATCATGAACTGAAATATATGGCCTTCTCACAACAGATCCTCAATCTCCTCCCGCTCAATCCCGGCCTGCTTGAGGATCTCCAGGAGCGTGCCGGTCGGGACGTCCCGCCCGTGCACCGGGACGACGGCCCGGCGCTTCGTCTCCGGGTGATAGAAGAGGTGATGACTTCCCTTCACCCGGTTCAGCACAAACCCCTTCCGTCTCCAGAATCTTGATGACGTTCCGGGGCGTGAGTGCCGGAAGTTCAGGTATGGGCTTTGACGGTGAGGGTATATTCCAGGAGCCCTTCCTCGGTGGGAATCTCCTCGCCTTTCTCCCGGAGCTCTTCAATATAAATCTCAACAGCCTCCCGTGCCATCGCTATCGCCTCGTCAACGGTCTCCCCATAGGTGACACAGCCGGGAAGGCTCGGCACAATAACAGTATACCCGCCTTCCCGCTCCTTCCTGAGGAAGATTTGGTAATTCAGGCTTCTCATCATATTATACTCGGCTCGTGAATGGTACAGGCCCCGATGGGGTATAATGGGCGTCTGTGCCTGTCCCCATAGGGGGACCATCCTTTTTTGGGTCGACGAAAAAGCATATGAAGAATCGAAACAAGCAGGTTGTATGGCAAAGAACCAGCGTGCGGACGTTAAGAACCCCAACAACCCCTCACACAAAGCAGCAGCGGACAACAGGGCGAATCAGCTCAACCCGGACAACACGGTCATGAAGTCCGGCAGATCTAAGAAGTGATTACCTGAAAAACGTCCTGCCTTTCTCCAGGATGTGCGGCTTGCCCACATCAGGCCGGGCCTTTACTCCATAGCGGAGCAATCCGCAGATCTCCGAACCCTTTATCACCTCCCGCTCCAACATCTACTCAAAGTTGAAAGTCACCTATGCCTGACGATCTCATAGCAATCGTGGAAGAGTCCGAGGACGTGAACAGCGCTCTCATCTCCCGGGTGCGCCTGGAGATACTCTGGGCGCTCTCCGAGCTCGGCGAGGACGGGGCCACCGCACGGCAGCTCAAGGCCGGGCTGAACCTGAGCGACGGCGTGCTCTACGCTAACCTCAAGAAACTTGTCGAGATGGGATACCTCCGCTCCGAGAAGGTGACGCTCGAAGGGAAGGAACTGGAGCTCTACGCCATCACCCCGGAAGGACTCGCCGAGTGGCGGCGTGTCCGGGGCTGGCTCTGCAAACTCCTGGGCTGCGAGGGTGATACCTGTGAACGATAGAAGCAAAGTCATTGCCTGCTTCCGGGAAGCGGGATTCCGGATGAATACGGATCTGTTCGAGCACCGGCTCATCGCCCAGAAGCTCGTCTACCTGCTGAGGCTGAAGGGCGTCGAACTTGCGTATCCATTCCGCCTCTACGTCCGGGGGCCATATTCACCGCTCCTTGCACGGGAGTACTACCAGCATGCCGACGAGTTTTCCCGGTGCGAGACGGAGAGCATGCTCTCTCCCGCCGAGGCGGATGCCGTTGCCGGACTCACCGGCCTCTTCGATAAAAGCCCGTCCCTGCTTGAGATCGGAGCGACCTACGGGTACCTGGCCTACGAGATGCGCCAGCCGCCGGAGCAGGCATACCGGATGGTCCGGAGAATGAAGTCCTTCTACTCAAATGAGCAGATCGTCAAGGGCGTCAACCGGGCGAAGCAGTACCTCTTCGTTCCCACCGACGAAGAGAAGGCGGCGCTCGACGCCGAACTGCAGGAGTGGCAGCGGGCCGGTATCCGGTCGATGAGGCATTAGGATGGGCCGGAGCAGGGGTGATATCTGGTTCGTCGATCTCACCGACGCACGGGGGCACGAGCAGAGCGGGCTCCGGCCTGCCGTGGTGCTCGCCGTCTCTCACGGGGGGATGACAATCGTGGTCCCGCTCACGACGACTCCGGCGGCGTTCGGGTTCCCGCACACCTACGGCGTCGAGAAGAGTTCACAGAACGGGCTTACGGTAAATAGTGCGGCGCTGGTCTTCCAGATTGTTGCCCTCTCAGAGGACCGTTTCGTCCGAAAGATCGGAGAGTGCTCGGTCGAAGATATGGAAGCAATAAGCGTTCTGTTGAAGGACCTGTTATTGCTGGAATAACTGCCAGACAACCTTGTTCCGGGAACGCTGAACAGTGTTCTCAAACAGGCAGGGCTGAAAGGGAGGGATGAATAATGTATCGATTTCTTGTCATCGTCGAGCAGACCGACGGCAACTACTCGGCATACTCCCCGGATCTCCCGGGGTGCGTGGCCACCGGGGCAACTCGTGAGGAAGTGGAAGAGCGGATGCACGAGGCGATCGAATTCCACATCGAAGGGCTCCGGGAGGACGGGCTCCCGATTCCGCCGTCACGGTCCTCAGCTATCTACGTAGCGGTCGGTAGAGGGTGAGCCTCCTCGATCACCGGTTCCTTCTTTTACAGAATCCAGATGACGTCCAGGGCTGTGAGTGCCGGAAGTTCAGGCATGGGCTTCAACGGTGAGGGTGTATTCCAGGAGCCCTTCTTCGGTGGGAATGTCCTCACCCTTTTCCAGGAGATGCTCGATGTAGAGCTCGGTAGCCTCCCGTGCCATCGCTATCGCCTCGTCGACGGTCTCCCCGAAGGTGACGCACCCCGGAAGGGTCGGCACGGTGACGGTATACCCGTCTTCCGGCTCTCTTCGGAGGAGGATACGGTAGTGCAAGCCTCTCGCTTCATGCTTGCCGGCAGGGCTCACGGAGTGTCTCCTCCGGAACCGTGTTTCGCTGCCGTAGCCCGACCCTTCTCAGTCAGGCGGTACTTCTGATGCCGACTGCCGGGTTTCTCAGGGATGGTGTACTCGAGCATCTGATCGGCCAGTAGTTGACGGACGACCTTATTCAGCTGACCGGAGATCTCTTTCTGTCCGAGCCCCCTTGATAATTCTGCTTTAGACCTGGGGGCAACACTCAGGAGCACCAGAACTCTCGCTTCAAGTGACTCTGGCTGTGACTCTGGCTGTGGTGTCTGGCCGGGAGCCAGAGTCCGGCGAATAATCGTCCGGAACCCATCGCTGACGGCAAACTCCGGCTCGGGCAGCCCGGCCTCGGTGCAGTGCCGGATCATGTCCCGCGTCCCCGTGCCCATCCGCTCGATGTAGCCGGCGAGATACATCGGTTCGGCGAGGAGGGGGTTCGCCGGCACCGACCCGTGGGCCTGCCGGAGTTTTTCGAGCGTCAGGGACGGCGGGAGGATGCCGGGGTTCCAGATCTCCAGGCGGTCGGAGAAGAGCATCACCTGGACACTGCCGTTGCTCGTGTAGTCGCGGTGGGCAACGGCGTTCACGATCGCCTCCGCCACCACCTCTTTGGGAATCTCGTAGCGCACCGGGGCCTGCGGGCCGGCCTCGCGGGTGCCGACCGAGAGGGCGATCTTGCTCAAGACGAAATCCACCGCCGCGTCCACAAGATCGAAGACCGTGCCCTTGTAGACCTGGTATGAGGGGATCGGTTTGGCCACCTCGGTGCCGTGGAAGTGGGCGCACTTGATCTCGGAGGAGATCAGGAACCGTTGCGGTTGTTTACCGAAGAGGAGGGCCGCGGCGTTCGTCACCCGGCCGTCGTCGAGCAGGTTCAGGTGCTCCAGCAGGTCGTGGGGAGAGGCATCGGGGGCGATGGGGAACCGGCGGGTCGCTCGGGCCGTGCGGATGAACCACGCCATCCGTTCGGGATCCAGGTCGTCGAGCGTCGCCTTCATGCACGGGGCCGCGTCGAAGGGGCTGGAGCGGATGAGCTGCTTCTCCTCCAGGTACTCAACGAGCGCCGCATACAGCCCGGCGACCAGTTCCGAGGGGGTGTTAAACCGCTTCCGGATCAGCCCGCCCTCCGCCCTGCGAACAAGCGCACGCATCTTCGGGTGGCGGGCGGCGTCGTCCGTGCCCCTGACGTAGATGAGCCGGTACTTCCCCTCGGCGGTGGCGAGGTCGAACTCCCGCTCGGTCGGGGAGAGCCCTCCGGTGTTCTCGTAACCATAGTCGTTCCCGAAGAGCCCGACATAAATGTCGCAGCGCCGGACTTCGTCGAGGTATGCAACGTCGGTGCGGCGGTCGGCGGCCGGAAGTTCCTCAAAGAGGAAGACCTCGAAGAACCGCCGCATCAGTGCGTCGCCCCGCAGGTAGTCGCGGAGAGCCGCCCGCTCGTCGGCGAACTCCTTCTGCACGCTGCTGATGAAGATGCGGACGGGGTTCATGCTACTGCTCTTACAGATGCTCCCAGACGAGTCCGAGCGCCGATCTTTTCGACTGCCATGTCTCCCCTCTGTATACCTCTGATTTCTTTCTGAGTAATCTCTCGGGAGTGAAGAAGAATCTAATGCCGGTCGATCGCGGCATCCTCTCGCAAGAGGGGTGTCGTCGCGCTACCATATCACATCATGTATCCGCCGCCGGCGAGAACCTCGATCGCCCGGCGAACTTCACCGCGCATTGGACAGCCCCGCACGAGGGGAAGAGCGGGGCGGATACAGCCTCCCCGCACGCCACCCGCCGAAAGGAGACGAACGGGACGATCCAGGCCCCCGCCCGGGTCCGGATCACCACCGCTCTCCCGGCGGGATTCACCGCCGCATGCCCCTCGATTGTCAATCCAGTTCCACCTTCATGTCGCTCCCGCACGACCGGCGCCGGCCGGCCGGAGAAGATCAGGCTCTTCACATCCCCGGCCTCGATCCGGTAGCGTTCCCCCTCCACATCGACGACGAGCCCGCCTGCGGGTATGAAACCGGATGCGAGTCTCTCGATACGGGCCGGAGGTTGGATCGGAACGCAAGAATCATGAACATCCTCATACAGTATTTCATACGGGGCAAACAGCATAGCGGCCACCCGGGGCTCCCGGAGGTTTCGATCGACGTAAGGTAAAATGGGCAGGGAAAGAATGAAAGTGAAAGACTGCATAAAGATGATCGAAGCGGACGGGTGGTACCTGGTGGCGACCCGGGGCAGCCACCGGCAGTATAAGCATCCGTCAAAACCAGGCCGGATCACCATCGCCGGGCATCCGGCGGACGATCTTGCTCCGGGAACGCTGAACAGCGTTCTCAAACAGGCAGGGCTGAAAGGGAGGAATGAATAATGTATCGATTTCTTGTCATCGTCGAGCAGACCGACGGCAACTACTCGGCATACTCCCCGGACCTTCCGGGGTGCGTGGCCACCGGGGCAACTCGTGAGGAAGCGGAAGAGCGGATGCACGAGGCGATTGAGTTCCACATCGAGGGGCTCCGGGAGGACGGGCTCCCGATTCCACCGTCACGGTCTTCAGCAATTTACGTGGCGGTCGGTAGAGGGTGAGCCCCTTCGATCACCGGTTCCTTCTTTTTCAGAATCCGGATGACGTCCTGCGCCGTGAACGCCGGAAGTTCAGGCATGGGCTTCAACGGTGAGGGTGTATTCCAGGAGTCCTTCCTCGGTGGGAACCTCCTCGCCCTTATCCTGGAAACCTTCAATGTAGACCTCGATGGTCTCCCGTGCCATCGCTATCGCTTCATCGACGGTCTCCCCGAAGGTGACGCACCCGGAAGTGTCGGCACGGTGACGCTATACCCACCTTCAGGCTCTCTTCGGAGGAGGATACGGTATTGCAGGCTTCTCATCCGATTGCACCCCTGCTCGTGATAGTTCATTACCCGATGATGCATAAAGGGTATCCGTGCGGGTGCCAACCTGCAGTTGAGACCCACGAAGAACACATTACAGACGAGACGACCGGCCAGGATATAGTGGTCAAGTATTATCACGACAAGGAGAGATGCAATTCTATCGGTGAGATCATGAGGACGTTTACGGCCGTGCTTTACAGGGAAGAGGATATGTATGTCGCGGAGTGCCCGGAGGTTGGCACCGTCAGCCAGGGCAGGACGGTTGAAGAGGCGGTGGCCAACCTCAAAGAGGCTACGGAGCTGTACTTAGAAGAATTCCCGCTGGAAGACGGGAGGCGGCCGATCATCACGACGTTCGAGGTGGCCGAGGGTGCCCGGGGAGGGTGTGGTCTGCCGGCTGAGGGATGACGACCAACGGGTTTTCCTTGAGTACAAGTTTAATCTGGTAAGACTCTCTGCGAGGTGCCGGTCTGAACGAGCGGGAGCTGCAGGCCATGTCCTTTGCCAGGGAAAACGGCGGTATAACTGCTGTGGACTATGCATCGATTGCCCCGGGTATCAGAGAAGACCCGGTACCGCGATCTTCTCGATCTCGTCCACCGTGGCTTGCTCGAAGCAATCGGTGCCAAAAAGGGCAGAAGATACGTTTTAGCCCGACTACGTCCCGGGAAAGCCTGATGTGTCGAGAGTATACCCTGCAAGATAACGGACATTTATCGGACATCTTCTGTTTTGGTGTGTGTCCGATATCCGACGTGTTCACCGCACCCCCTCCCCCGTATTCCACTCCCGCACGAGCCTCGCATAACACCCTTCGAAGCCTGATGGCTTCTCATGCTCGCTCTTGCTCGCACCTCGCACCTTCGGTGCTCGAACTCCGCCCCTCCAGAACATCGCACCTCCTACACCCTCGCCTGCGCCTCCGGCGAGCGGTAGACCGCCTTCTTCTCCCTGCAGACGTCGCACCGGCCGATCCCCACCTCCACCCGCGCAAACGCCCGGTGGACCGGGAAATCAGAGATTTTCCTCACTGCGTTCCAGCACTTCCGGCAGGGGCTCTTGCGGCACGCACCCCCGCTTTGCACCGGTTTCCAGCGCGTTGCAGCCGGCGATGTCACATAACGGACGATTTTTCGACGCCCCATCAGGGTTTCCTCCCCTGGCTGCCGTATCGTGAGATCACTTCCGGCATTCCGGATTTCGCACACATACGCACCCGCACCCACCCCGGCACCGGTGCCGGGGACTGTGTGTGCCTTCTGCTGTACTTCAGTACTAGGAGAGACGCATCTCTCTATCTGTACAGGTACTCTCAGATCCGGTGCTCATCACTCATCTTCGATCAGCTCTTCTTATTCATCGTATCTCTCAATCATCGTTCATTCATCTCTCATTCATCCATCACCTATCCATGCCGGGCGGGGAATCCCCCCGGTTTCAGGCCCCGAATAGCCCCTATTTCGCAGGAACGCTCTGGAAATCTCCACACTTCATGATGGCCTCTCCCGCAGGACATATCGTGTATTCCTCCTCGACGGGCTCACCTGCTCCAGGATACCACGGTCAACCAGGGCCTTGAGATCCCTGAAAGCCGTCGCTGCCGAGACGCCGGTGAGTGATTGATAGGCACCGCTCGTGATGCTCCCCTCGACCTTGACCCGTTCCACCGCAAGGATCTGCCGTTCATTCAGTTCCATCTTCCGAAGGGAACTCTCGTTCAGCATATCCATCCGCATCGTCAGGGTGAACCCAAGCGGGCTGCTGGCGAAGGCGGGAACCGGCATCCCGGCGCTGCGGAAGGCTGTAATGATCCGCCCGATGCCCGATCCGTAGCGTTCGACAAACCCGGCACATGATGGACTCGAACCCCTCGTCCAGCGTACTCGATGCCCGATCCGTAGCGTTCGACAAACCCGGCACGGTAGAAAATCTCGGCAACCTTCGGGTTGCGGTGGTAAGAGTAGTGCTCTTTGAGGATCATATCGATGGTAACGCCTTCGGGGAGATGGCCGGGATTGTGGAAGCGGATATGGTCGTCAAAGATCTTGACCTGCGTCTGGACCGTGTTGTTGAAGTAATCGCGGTGGATGAGCGCGTTGAGAAGCGCCTCCCGGATCGCCGGCACCGGAACCCTGCTCGGCACGACGATCAAACGGGTTTTCGTGCACCCCTCCCGCCAGCGCAGGGGATACGGCGCCCTCCTGATGCATGCCCTGGAGAGCGAGGCGCTCCGCCGCGGGATACGAAGAGTCGATCTCTCCGCCTCGCTGCCGTCGAAGCGGTTCTATGACCGGCTGGGATACGCGACGGAATGCGAGGATTACATCCCCGTCGGGAACGGGAAAAGGCTGGACTACTACGCGATGGCAAAGACCCTGGACGCAGGCCGGTAGGCCGCGTGTTCCGGGGGCCTGGGTGCCATGTTCCGGTTCCTTCGTATCCCGATATGCCGAAAGATACTCACTCTTCCGCCGGTTGCCGCCCGGCGACATCCCGGCGCTCGCCGTGGATCGAGAGACCGGGCCGGAAGAGTCGTTCGCACCCGTTGCCCCGGATCTCTTTAGGATCCGGGTGCAGGGAGTGGCTTTCACCGTTTCCGGGAGCGTGAAGAGTCGCTTCTCGCGGACAATGACCGGCTCCGACCCGCGTCCCTCCCCGTGAAGCAGGTTCCCGTCGTTTCCGGAAAGGATAACTCCTCGCGGGGTGAGGACGTACTATGGAGCGCACCACGTCCGGGGCAGGCCGGTGTACGGCGGGGTCGCCGGCGCCAAAGGCGGACCGAACGGCCCTCCTCGCGGAGATCGCCGCGTTCGTCCGCGAGCACGGGGATATCCTTGCCCGATACCACCTCCATTCGATGGAGGACCTCAACCGCATCGAGCAGGAGTGCTGGAGGCTGCACGACGCGGCGTGCAGCAGGGGCGCCTGCGGGAGCGCCGGGGAACTCGTGGAACTCGAGTACCTCATCGGCAGGGCGAAGGAGATGAAGGCGAAGAGGATGGAGGGCGAGAGGGGGCCGGGTTAAGCCGGCATCCTTCAATTGGTCATCAGAGCGAGAATCCCCCGCAGGATATCGATCGGTTCGGGCGGGTTGCCCGGGATCTTCAGGTCGACGGGGAGGACGGCATCGACCCCGCCGAGGACCGCGTAGGTTCCCCGGTAGATCCCGCCGTCGCAGGCGTCGTCGCCGACCGCGACGACGTACTTCGGGGCGGGCATCGCCTCGTAGGTCTTCTTCACCGCAACCTCCATGTTCCGCGTCACGGCGCCCGTGACGAGGAGGAGATCCGCGTGGCGGGGCGACGCGACGAACGAGACGCCGAACCGCTCCACGTCGTAATGCGGAGACGAGAGGAGGTTGATCTCGATCTCGGTCGCGTTGTCGCTCCCGGAATCGAGCTCGCGGATGGCGAGGCTCCGCCTCATCCGGGCGTCGACGGCTCTCTTCAGCGCTCTCCCGACCGCCTCGACCTCCGGGTCGCAGGGGGAGATCTCTTCGGTCGGCCTTCTGGATACAATATTCTTCAGTATCGGTAGCATTCTCGTCACCTCAGAGATCCGTCCCCGCGTAGGAGAGGTCGAGGCTCTTGTTGATCACCGGGAAGTCCGCCACGATGTTGCCCATCACCGCGTGCTGGATCGCCTGCCAGTTGCAGAAGGATGCGGTCCTGACCGAGTAGCGGTCGATCCTGCCCTCCCTCACCCGGACATGGTGGACGTTCTGCCCGCGGGCGGACTCGACCATCGCCCGGGCATACCCGTCCGGCACGCCGCCCACATCCGCCATCACCGGGCCGTCCGGCAGGCGTTCGAGGCACGCCCGGATCATCGCGAGCGAGTCCATCACCTCGGACGCCCGGAGGCTGAACCGGGCGAGCACGTCCCCGCCCGTGAGCATCCGCACCGGTATGGCGAGATCGGCGTAGGCGCCGTAGGGGTGATCCCGGCGGACGTCGCGGATCGAGCCCGACGCACGGGCGGTGGGACCGGTGAGGTGGAGCGGGCGGATGAACCGCGGCTCGACGACCCCGGTCGTCGCAAACCGGTCGATGACCGTCGGGGAGGCGAGGACGACCCGCAGCGACTCCCGGAACCGCTCCTCCGCACCGGGCAGGAAGTACGAGAGCGCCCGGAGCCGGTCGTTTGATGGGTCCGCGCCCACGCCGCCGATCCTGACGGCGCCCCGCATGAACCGCGACCCGGTCAGGTCGCGGTTGAGGCGGAAGATCTCCTCGCGGAGCACCGTGAACCGGCTCGCGCCCACGGGGTAGGCGACGTCCACGAGCATCCCGGCCAGGCTCCCGAGATGGGAATGGATGCGCTCGAGTTCGGCGTAGATCGTCCTGAGGTACTCCGCACGTCCGGGGACGGCGACGCCCGCGATCCGCTCGACCGCAAGTGCAAAGCCGAGGGCGTTCGCGACACTCTCGTCGCCGCTGACCGCTTCCGCGACGGCGACGCACTCGTCCGGCCTCTTCCCCTCGGCGAGTTTCTCGATCCCCCGGTGCTTGTAGAACATCCGCACCTCGAGGTTCACGACGGTCTCCCCGACCGCGCTGAACCTGAAGTGGCCCGGCTCGATGATCCCGGCGTGCACCGGCCCGACCGGGATCTGGTACACGCCCTTCCCCTCGACCGGCATGAACTGGTACTCCTCCTCCGGCGGGATGGCGGTCACCGGCGAGAACGGCCTGTTCGGGACCGATTTCTTCATCGGATGGAACCCCTCCGGGTAACACTCGTGGAGGACGAGCCTTCGCCGGTCAAACGCACCGGGAAAATCAATCCCGAAGAGATCCCGGATCTTTCGCTCGTACCACGACGCCGACGAGAAGACGCAGTCCACGGACGGGGCCGATTCGCCGTCGAGCGTGCACGAGAGCGTGAGGGTCCCCGGGATGCCCGCCTTCTCCATGCAGTAGAGCAGGCCGGCCGTTCCTTCCCGGTCGAACCCCTCGACGCAGGTGAGGTCGACGAGTTCGAAGCCCCGTTCCGCGGCCGTTCCGCAGAGCCTGACGACGTCGCCGGGCGCGACCCGGAGCAGGACCTCTCCCGGCCGGACCTCTTCGGGGACGGCGCCGGGGGCGAGCGCCCCGGCCTCGGCAACCATCTCTCTCCCCGTCACGTCAGACACCTCCGAACCCGAGTTCGGCGACGATATCGGTTATCACCGAGACCTCCTCTGCCGGGAACCAGAGGCCCTGGACAGCGATGATGACGATGAGCAGGACAAACGACAGGCGCATCCCGAGCGGAACGACGTACCGGGTCGGTCTCGGGGCGCCCGGCCCCGACCTGGCCGAGAACTCGCGGATCAGGAACCGCGCCATCCCCGCGACCGCGACCAGGATCAGCAGCAGCGTCGCCACAAGGAGCCAGGGGGAGACGGTCGCCACCTGGACGAGCAGGAAGAACTTGGTGAAGAAGATGGGGAACGGCGGTACCCCGGCGATGGCAAGGGTGCCGATGATCACGCCCCAGGCTGCCGAGGGCTGCAGGTCGAAGACGTCGACGATCCGGTCGTCCGCCCCCGGGTCGTGGCTCCGGTACTGCCGGTGAAGGATCCCGGCCGAGAGGAAGAGCGACGCCTTCGTGAGCGAGTGCGCGAGCATGTGGACGACCGCCCAGAAGATCGCGAGAGGCGATGCGACGCCGATCCCGATGAGAAGAAGACCCATGTTCTCGATGCTCGAGAACGCGATCAGTTTCTTGAGGTTCTTCTGGTAGAGCATCGCAAAGGCTGCGATGCCGACCGAGAGGAGACCCGCAACGATCAGGAGCAGGGAGACCTTCTCCGCGAACGCCGTCTGGTGGACGAGGGCGAAGACCCTGATGATCCCGTAGATGCCGATGTTCAAGAGGACGCCCGAAAGGACGGCGCTCACGGCCGACGGTGCCTTGGAATGGGCCTCGGGAAGCCAGGTATGGAACGGGAAGATACCCGATTTCGCGGCGAACCCGATGAAGAGGAGGACGAACGCGGCAAAGAGCAGCGTCGGCGACAGAGAGGAGGCGTGCTTCATCAGCGTCGTCCAGGCAAGCGTCCCTTCGCCGAGGGTGCTCCGTGCGGTCTCGAAGAGGAAGATGATGCCCGCAAACGAGAAGAGCATCGCGGCCGAGACGATGAAGATGTACTTCAGTGCGGCGTCGATGTTCTCCCGTGCAGCCAGGATCGCCACGAGCAGGGCGGAGAAGACCGTCGTCAGTTCGGCGAGGATCCAGAAGACCCCGAGGTTGTTCGCAAAGAACGCGAGGGTGACGAAGACCTGGAGAAGCGCAAGGCCGCTGTAGAAGAGCCTGAGGTTGTTCGGGTTGAGTTCGCCCGTCTCCATCAGCCGCTCGGTGTATCCCCCCGCATAAAGGCTTGCGAAGAAGAAGACGATGCCGGAGACTGCGGCGAGGAATACCCCGAGATGGTCCGCGAAGAATATCCCGGTCCCCGGGCCGAGGTCGGCCGCGGGCAGGGGTACGGTCATGGCGATGACGCCCGTCACGACGAGGGCCGCAGCGCTCTCGGCGGCGGCGAGGATATGCAGGACGCGGCGGGACGGTATCAGCACGAAACCGATGATCGCGGCAAGCGCTATAGCGAGGTAGGCCAGGATCATGGCGCATCCTCCCGCGCCTTCCAGAGCGAGTTCCAGAGCGAATATCGCCGTATCTTCTCTTCGTAGACTTCAATCGTCGAATCGATGCCGACCGTGAGGATTGTCGTCAGGAGTACCAGGATGATGAGGTCGATCATGATCATGACGTCCATGATGAACGGGAGTTCGGTGACGCAGATGCCGAAGATGAGGACTCCGTTCTCCATCGAGAGGTAACCGAGCACCTTGGTGATCGCCTTCTTCCTCGAGAAGAGGACGAGCATCCCCATCAGCATCAGCGAGATGCCGATGACCGCGCCGAAGAAGAATATCGGTTCGGCGTCTGCGTGGACCGGTGAGAGGATGTTGCCGAGCGAGAGGTAGACGCCGACGATCAGCGCTATGGAGACCAGTATCGAGCTCGCGGGCGCCAGGTAACGGAACTCCAGGTCACGGCGGATGCTGATCCGCTCCTGGATCTCCCCGATGAAGTACGGGATGACGAGCACCTTGCTCGCGACCGTGAGGGCGGCTATCCAGAGGAGAACCGTGCTTCCTTCCGCGAAGAAGATGGCCACCGCGAGCGCCGCAAGCAGGAGCGACTGCAGCCGGTAGGTCTGGAGCAGGAAGGGGAGCGACCGAGCCGAGATCAGGAAGACGGCCGTGATGACGATCGCGACGAAGATGAACCGGACGATGCCGTCGACGAAGGGTGCTTCTATCATGCAAACACCTCGATGAAGATCGTAAGTACCGAGAAGAAGTAGGCGATGATGAAGAGGTTCGGGAGGGAGAAGAACCGCATCTTCGCTATCGACGACTCAAAGAGGCCGAGGATCACCGAGACGACCGATCCTTTCACCACGAAGAGGCCCATGGCGAAGAGGACGCCCGCCGCCGAGAGTTCGGTCACGGGCCCGAAGGGCATCAGCACCGAGACCATGATGGCGATGAAGAGCGTCTGCTTGATGGCGCCGGCGTATTCCATCATGGCGAGGTTTCTTCCCGACTGTTCGAGAACCATGCCCTCGTGCACCATCGTCAGTTCGAGGTGGGTCTCGGGGTTGTCGACCGGGATCCGGCCGGTCTCGACGACCAGGATGATGAAGAGCGAGATCCCGATGAGGATCATCGTCGCGGATGCCGGAAAGAGCATTCCCGCATTATTCCGCGCAATTTCAAGGAAGTTCAGGGATCGGGCCACGACGGCGAGCGCCGCCATGACGACGATGGAGGTCGGTTCGATGACGGCTGCAAGGCTCATATCCCGCGAGGAGCTCATCCCCCCGAAGGTGCTCCCGGCGTCGAGGCCGGAGAGCGCCGTGAAGAACCGGGCCAGCCCCAGCAGGTAGAGGAAGAGGATGACGTTCCCGAACCCGGCCACCGGTTCGGGGATGTACAGCAGGGGTACGAAGAGCGCCGCGACGACGGCCATGCTCAGGCAGACATAGGGGGTGGCCCGCATGACCCACGAGGAGACCGGGGAGTAGATCGTCTCCTTCCGGAGGAGTTTGGCGAGGTTATAATACGTCTGCAGGAGGCGCGGTCCGCGCCGCCCCTGTGCCCGGGCCTTCACGATCTTGATCAGGCTCATGAAGAGCGGCGAGACCAGGAGGACGAACCCGATGTTCAAGACTGCAAAGACGGCGAAGGAGACGCTCATATGAACCACCCCAGCCCGAGCACCAGGATGACGATGATCACGAAGGTGTAGAGCATGTACGTGTCCAGGGTTCCTGCGTGGAATCTCCGGACGAGCGAGGAGACGGCGAGGGCTCCCCGGGCGACCGGGAGGTAGAGGTACTCCTCGAAGAACCTGATGAGCGACATCTCGATCCGGGCCCCCGCAACGATCGTCCGGTCGGGGTCGAGCCAGGTCTTCTCGATCTTCTTCTCTTTCCTGTATATCGAGGAGAATATGGTGACCACGGGTTCAGCGTAGCCCGTCTCCGTATACTCCATCCGGCTGTTCTGGGAGAGGATGCCGCATCCCCAGGTCTCCGAGACCCGGGTCTTTGGGGCGGTCCTCGCCGCCGCGAGGAAGACGACGACGAGGGTGGCGGCCATCAGCGTGCCGACGACGAGCATGTCGGGCAGAGGGAGGTCGTAGCCGAGGGCTCGGAAGATCTGGAACGAGCCGACGCCCGCGACGACGCAGAGGCCGGCCAGGATCGCGGGGCCGAGGAGCATCGGCCTGCACTGTTCCTCTGCATCCGCGGCGCTGGCCGACCGGGGATGGGCGAGGAAGGCGATCCCGAAGACCTTGACGAAACAGGCCGCCGTCAGGGCTCCCGTCAGGGAGAGGAGCGAGAGGGTGGAGATGAGGAGGACTTTCGTGAGCGGGTCGACGGCCTGGAGGCCGAAGAAGAACGACTCAAAGAGCATCAGTTCGCTGACGAACCCGTTCAGCGGCGGGAACGCGGCGATGGCGACGGCCCCGGTGCAGAAGAGGCCCGCGGTGAGCGGCATCCGGTGGACGAGCCCGCCCATCTCCTCCACGTTCCGGGTGCGGGTGGCGGCGACGACCGATCCCGCCGTCATGAAGAGGAGGCTCTTGAAGAGGGCGTGGTTGAAGGAGTGGAAGAGGGCTGCAAGGAGGCTGAGCGTCGAGAGCGCCGGCATCCCGAGGTCGGTGAAGATCACGGCAAGACCGATCCCGCTGAAGATGATCCCGATGTTCTCGATGCTGTGGTTGGCGAGGAGGCATTTGATATCGGTCTCTTTATACGCGTAGATGATCCCGAGGATTGCACTCGCGGTGCCGAAGAGGAGGATGACGGCGCCTATGGCGAAATCGAGCGTGAATATGTCGAGGACTGCGCGAACGAGGCCGTAGACGGCGACCTTAAGCATCACGCCCGACATCAGGGCGGAGATGTTCGAGGGGCTGGCCGGGTGGGCGTACGGGAGCCACTTGTGGAACGGGACGATGCCTGCCTTGACCGAGAAGCCGATAAAGAGACAGAGGAACGCCGCGATGGCCGCGGGGGAGGCGAGCGGCGCGGCCGGGACAAGGGCGAACGTGCCCGTCTCGCCGTAGAGGAGGATAAACCCGATGAAGAGGAAGACCGTGGAGAACTGGGACATCACCGCGTAGAAGAGGCCCGCCCGCCCGACTCCTTCGTCTTCAACGTCGTACAGGACGAGGAAGAGCGACGCAATCGCCATCATCTCCCAGAAGACGAGGAACTGAACCGTGGTTCCGGCGAGGATCACCATCCCCATCGAGAGGATGAAGAGGTTCATCAGGGAGACAAGGAGGTTCCTGCGGATCGGGTGGTTGCAGTGCTCCACGTAGCCGAAGGAGTATACCGCGTCGGCGATCCCGACGACGCCCAGGATGAGCAGGAAGAGGGCCGAGAGCCGGTCGAGCACGACGGTGAAGTCGATCCCGGGGAGCATCTGC
Source organism: Methanoculleus chikugoensis (assembly GCF_019669965.1). NCBI lineage: Archaea > Methanobacteriati > Methanobacteriota > Methanomicrobia > Methanomicrobiales > Methanomicrobiaceae > Methanoculleus > Methanoculleus chikugoensis. The sequence continues at coordinate 1,283,460 of NZ_AP019781.1, forward strand.
CAGAGCGTCGCGGAGACGGTCGTGGCGTGAAGGAGCACCGGGAGTGCGGCTCCCGCGAGTAAGGCCGACCCGAGAAGGGTCGCCGTGAGCGAGGCGGTGCGGACCGGCGTATCTTCCCGCCGGATGAGGAGCGGGAGGATCGTGCCGAGAAGGAGCAGAGAGAAACCGGCAGCCAGGAGGGAGAGAATCACTCCGATCACGTCCGCTGAAGTTCTCCGGCCTGCGAGCCCGGTTCCCGCTTCATGGGCGTGATCCCGAGGGCTTCCACCTCTCCGGTATGGAAGATGAACCGCTCCCGGATCGTCTTCGGGAGTTCCCTCCTGGAGATGGGGGAGAAGCCGAAGGACGCGTAGAAGTTGATGAGCCCGGTACGGGAATGCAGGTACAGGATATCCCGTTCACCGCATTCGCGGACGAGAAGATCCATCAGTTGTCGGTCGATTCCCCGGCCCCGGTATTCTGAGAGGACGTAGACCCTGTCCACCTCGCAGCCGTCCGGGTGTTTGCGGCACCGGGCAGTGCCGACGAGGTATTCTCCAGCCAGCGCCCCGAAGATCCTGTCGCCGCCCGGATGCACCTTCCGGTCGCGGTAGTGGCTCCACACCTCTTCTTCGACGTGCGGGAACTCGTGGGGGAAGAGTTCGCGAACCACGAGGGAGCCTTCGATCCTGGTGGGCGGCTGCGCTGCATCCGTCCTGAGGAGCCTTCTCCTCAGGCCACCGGCAGTCCGGAAGTCCTCGGCAACGATACTCTGGAGCGTGAGGAGAGACCTGTCCTCATCGTAAGTACGGCTGGTATACTCTGGCATTTCGGGGATCATCGGTGTAGTTAACCTCGCAAGGCTTTGCTGTGGAGTTACAGGGTTCGTAGGGGATCACGGCGTGCATGTCGAGCAGCATGGTGCCGGCTCGGGGACCTTTGAAGCGCCGGCGGGAGGATGCGTGCTTGAAACGCCTTCCGATCTTAATTCAGCAACATCAGGATAGTCATTTTGGTTAAATTCCAGGCACATCACCGGCGTTTGTCCTTGGCTAGTTATGCTCTTTCGTGCTATTTATATCTATTTCACAAAAACAGCGTTCTCTCCGCCCCGATCCTGATTTGCATGATTTTTATGTCTTTTATCGATGGGACCTTCTCTCTCGTGGGGGATCGGGTTGAATGAGCGGCGCCGTTTGCCTCACCGCGCGCCATAGCGCCTCCGACTGCCACTGCGCGCCCCAAAGGCGGAGCGCCCTGCCGTCCGGCTCCGATGGGTGCGGCTGAGACCGTTGTGCCGGCCGTTCCATCCTCCGGCGTTCGTGCGGCCATCGACGCTCGTTGCTCACATCTCGATTCGACTGCCCGCGTTTCGGCCTGTTTCATCTGGAGACGCAGGCGTCCCGCGTGTTAATGAGATTAAGATGACCATGAGCGTGATGGGAAAGCATCCTCGCCATCACCTTCACCTTCCCGTACGGAGGTGGGGAGAGCGCTCCGGGACGGCTTCATTAATACCCTGATGAGGCACTCGCGCCCATACTCTCCGGGAAGTGCCGGGATGGATTGTGCGGCGTTCGTTGGGGATGGGGCATCGACGCCGGGTCTCGCATCTCCCCATTTCACCCGGGGTGTTGTATTCCGGCAGGCACACGCCGAAATCACCATAGAGGCGCAAACAGCCGCGATGAATTTGCGAGTCTTTAAATTTTCGCTTCTGCAATAGAACCAGAAAGGAGTATCGGGTATGACAGGCCAGAACATTCTGATAGCCGCCGTTATCGCGCTGATCGTCGTTGCAGCGGGGATTATGATCGCATTTGCGCCCGGCGCGACCGGACCGACCCCCGGCGAGATCGTGCCGGTGCAGAAGGTGCCCACGCTGGACGGGATGAAGGCTCTCGCGGTGGAGATTGCGGATAAGATCGACGGGGACGCTCTCGCCGTGCTCGAGCCCGGAGACGAGAATACGTCGGCGTATACCGCCATCCATGATCAGCTCAACGCTTTCCGGTCCGCAAACCCTGAGATCGTCTACATCTCTACGATGCGCAGGGTGGGGAACGCCATCGAGCAGGTCGTTGACGGAGACTACGGCAGTGCCGGCGGATACGCTATCGGCGGGGGATACCACGTTGCGGACCCGGGAGCCCCGTACCTCGCCGGGTTCGCGGAACCCTTCGCTGAGGTTTACTCCGCCGTTTACGGGTACGCTCCGGTGAGGAATGCAAGCGGTGTCGTCGTTGGAATAGCCTGCCTCGAACCAAACGGCCCGATCGGGCAGGAGCGGCTCGAAGCTCTCGCGGCGGAGATTGCAGGACAGATCGACGGCGACGCTATGGCGGCGCTCAAACCCGGCGATGAGAATACGTCGGCGTACATCGCGATTCGCGACCGGTTCGAGGCCTTCCGGGCCGAGAACCCCGAGATCGCCTACATCTATACGATGCGCAAAGCCGGGAACGCCACCGAGTACGTCGTGGATGCCGACTACGGCAGCGACGACGGGGTTGCGATAGGCGAAGGCTACACCCTGACGGCTCTCGACACCGTCCTCCTCGCCGGCTTTGAGGAGCCCACCGCTGAGATTTACTCCATCATTTATGCGTATGCTCCGATAACGAACGCGAGCGGCTCCAGCGCCGGGATGGCGGGCATCCAGGCAGGGAGCCCGGTGACAGAGGAGCGGCTGAAGGCCCTCGCGGCGGAGATTGCGGGCGAGATCGACGGCGCTGCAATGGCAATGCTCAGGCCCGGCGACGAGAATACCACGGCATACATCTCGATCCGCGACCGGCTCGATGCCTTCCGGGACGCAAACCCCGGGGTCATCTACGTCTATACCATGCGCAAGACCGATAACGCCACCGAGTACGTCGTAGACGCCGATTACGGCGACGGGTACGCGCCCGCGATAGGCGACACCTACGTGCCCACGGAAGAGGACGTCGCGTTCCTCGCCGGATTTACGGAACCCTCTGCCGAACCCGGGTTCTACGTCGACGAATGGGGCAATGAAACCGCCACCCTCCTCTCCGGGTATGCCCCGGTCAGGGACGCGACCGGCGCCGTCGTCGGGCTCGTCGGCGTCGATGTGGGATTCGTTCACCAATCATAGAAGATAGTCGGGAAGCGGGGTCGCCGGGACGGGCGAACTCCTCGTTCCGGCGAGGCAAAGGGGAGGATACCCCTTCACCGCCCCCGGCCGGTATGGCCGTTCCGAATCGCTTTTTTTGCCTGCCGGCGCGGGTGCCGGGACAGCACCTTCGGGAGTTTGCCGGGGTTGCCCGCACCCGTCTTACCAGACTTCCCGGCCCCCGGCAAAACGTGCGGTGAAGATCCTGCCCGGATCGTCCGTCTCCTCCACGTTGGGGATCTTCACACCCGCGAGACTCCCGAACCCCGCGGGCACGTAGAGGGTGAAGTCCAGGGGAGCCGCACCGTTTGAGGCGGCCTCGAAGTATAGAGCGACGGCGCGGGGGTCACAGACCGCCTGATCGACGCTTCTGGTATACGCACCGTTGTTCCGGGTCTTATCGGCGTACCTGAACGCCGTCCCATAGAGTGAACCGGGGCTGACCAGGTCGGGGGAGATTCCGCCGTATACGAACCCGGAGAGCAGGTGCCACGTTGCGAGGTTCCAACCCGGCCACATCCCCCTGCCCCACTTCATCCCCGGCACGAAGGGGTCGTCGCTCACCGTTTCGGCCTTCGACATCTCGTAAGCCCTCGTCGCGATCCAGACGAGCATGTACTCGCGGGCGAAGTCGTGACCCTGCGGGTTCCATCGCGGATCGGTATGCTTCAGGGAGTAGTTTGCCGTCCGGTAGAAATCCCCTTCGAGCATACCGTAATCCCCGGCCATCTGGAGGTCCAGCGCATGCGACAGGATGCTGAACCCCGGTGTCCAGAACCCTTTCCGCCCGTTCTCGTCGTAATCGATGATGCCGTCACGGTTCTCGTCGAATCCTTCCATGAACTGCTCGACGAGCGAGGAGCCGGTCAGGCGATCGTGCGCCTCCGCGTAGCTCAGGAGGGTCTTCTGCATATCCCACAGCATGCAGGAGGGGTTGTAGTACATCGTCTTCGTCATGAGTTCGACGAACGCCGTGCCTTTAATCCTCCCCGGGTGCCCGGCGAGAGACGCGAGCGGCGTCCCTGTGGTGCCGTCCCAGCCCGTGACGTAGTACTGCTGCCGGCCCACCCCCCGCTCTTCGGCATACCGGTAGAGGTTGTACCGGAAGAGGGGCGAGTCGAGCCCTTCTACGGTCACGATGTTTCGCCCTTCGACGGTCGCCACCGGGACGTGACGGACGAACTCCGTGACCCAGCCGTTCTCCTCCTTAAGCTTCAGCCCCTCGGCCATGGGGACGGTCTTGAAGCAGTACCGCGAGCAGAGATGATCCAGTGCAACGCAGTCGAGAGATGCCCAGATGTAGCCTTCGGGGACTCTGACGGCGATGCCCTCGGGGTTGTGGTTGAGGTTGATCGTGTCGATCGCGTCGGAGACGTGCAGCATGAAGACCTGCTGGTTCTGCACCGCCCTGATGACGTCGGCCTGGGTTCCCGGCATCCCCGCGGTCCTCGTCGCGGCGTATGCTCCGTTCTCGTCCTTGACCGGCAGGTTTGCGGCGGTATCCATCTCGACGACCCAGGGCATATGCGGCAGTTTCGCCTTGAAACTCGGCGTTGCGGAGGGGGGCAGCGCGTACTTCCACGAGGTCCGCCCGGGGCATGCGCCCGAGGGGCACTGCGTCGGGTAGAGGCCGATACCCAGGTTCTTTATCGCGTTGGTGATGAGGTCCTGTGCGTGGATCTTCAGTTTCGGGACGTTGACCAGGACGCAGCCGGGATAGTCCCCGCGATCGTCGGCGTCGCCGCCCACGATCACCTTGTGCAGGGTGATCTCCGGGAAGTTCGCTCCTCCGGGAACGGGGACCGTCCTCCCCCGTGACGGGTCGTCGCCCAGCTTGTTCAGGTCGTAGACCATCAGCCGGTCACCCGCCCTGCCCGGCGGGAGGTACCTGCCGGCCACGCTCTCCTCGTACCCCCTCATGGGGTCGTCGGTGTGGGAAGGAGGGTGGCGCTGTGCGAGGTAGCGGCGAACGAAGTAGAAGCCCCAGCCGCCGTAGAAGTCCCCGCTCCGCCCCTCGAAGATCGCCTCGGAGGTGATCGTCCGCCTGGCCTGCCGGCTGAAGGCGCTCTCGAGAAGGAGGGAAGACGTGGAGGCTTCCCCGAGTGCCATCCGGTGGTAGTCGATATCGAGGTTGTCGTGGAACCACCGCATCAGGGCGGCTATCACCGACCAGTCGGTGCAGACGGGGGCGCCGAGGTCTTCGCCGTGCGTCCCGGGATCGATGACCTGCGGTCCGACCAGGTTGGGCTTGAAGAGGAGTATCCTGCCCGATCGCACCCGGGACCTGACCGCGGCGATAAAACCGGTCTCCCGGTCGAGAGTGCTCAAGGCGTAACCGATATGCGTGTAGATGTAGTCGATCTTCTCTGTAATCTCCGCCCAGGCGGCGGTGTCGTTCTCGTCGATCACCTTCCGGAGCAGCGCGGGGATGCCGGCATAGGCCCGCGAAGCGTCCAGCCTGGCGCCGCAGACGGGAGATCCCTCCGCGTCGGTGGGTCTCCTCCCGATATCCGAATCGACCGGGGCTCCTTTTACGTACTGTTCAGGTGCAGTCATGGTATTGCCACCTCTCTGAACGTTTCAGGCAAGGGCATTCAGATTATCCTCAATATCGCCCGGATACTGGTCCTTCCGGGATCCTTCCCGGTTTGCGGCGCATTAAGCCTTCATCGATCTGCCCTGGTAGTTCGATTTCCGCATCTGGAGATATACTTTCTGCTTTTTCTCTCTCCGTTACTCACGGTGATACCATGAACCGGGACATCTTGGGGGGCGTTTGGGGAAAACAGGGTAGTGTGGCCGCGGCCGCTTCATCCCAGTTTCAGGAGGATCGATGCCAGGGCGAAGAGGAGCAGGCCGTTGATCACGACGATCCCCGCAATGACCATCCCCGGAACGAGGCCCGGCAGCAGCATGCTGATACCGAACGCGATCGCCACGACGTTCAAGACCGTCAGGGTGACCAGGAGCCGTTTGAGGATGGGCGGGAGAGGAGCCGGTTCGGCGGCACCCTGCAGCATCGGGAGGAACCGTTTCCCGAGGAGTATCGCGCCCCCGGCGATGTTCAGGATCGCAAGGAGCTGCCGGATCACGTCGGTCAGGATGCCCGGAACGATGCAGGAGAAGATCCCCATGGCGGCGAAGGCGATCCCGATGACGATCAGGAGCCGTGAGCGCCTGTACTGGCCCATCGGGGTCTCGCCCAGGGCCAGCATCTGGATGGCCATGATGACGAGCAGCAGGCCGAGCTGGCCGTCCGGGGAGAACGGGATCAATCCGAGGTTCACCGGGAAGAGCAGCAGCCCGAGGAGGACCAGGAGGGCGCCGACCGGGATGACCAGGGCGATCGAGAGCGGGAGGGATGCCTCCCGGAACAGGCCGGTGCCTGTGGTTGTCCGGGGATCGTTCGAGATCACGCCGATCCCTCCGGGGGGTACAGCCGGTTGGCCTTCTGGATGCACCAGGCGAGGTAGAAGAAGCCGATGCCGTATACGATGAGGAGGACTGCGGTCACGGAGTCGGTCGTGATGCCGGGAAGGAGCGTGACGAGGCCGAGAACGATCGAGAGCACGTACACGATGATGCAGGCGATCGTCAGGTGCCGGAGGATCCCGGGGATTTTCAGCCACAGCCGGGCCTTATCTTCGGAGATGAACAACTGCGCGAGGAGCGCGGCCCCTCCGGCAGAGAGGAGGATTCCGACGAGGATGCGGACCGGCCCGGCCAGCAGTCCGGGGATGAAGCAGGCGGTCATCCCGATGACCGCCGTGCAGACTCCGATGAGGATGACCGCCCACGAACGCCGGAGATCGCCGAACGGGGTCTTTCCCATCGTGATGATCTGGAACGATACAATTACGAGAAAGAGCCCGTAGGTGCTGTCCGGGGCATACGGCAGTTCGCCTGTATGAATCCTGAAGAGAAGCAGGCCGAAGAGGAGCATGAAGACCCCGAAGACGAGCAGGATGACGACCTCGAGGGAGAGATCGGACTCCGCTCTCGCGACTGGATCGCTCTTCTCTCCTGGGTGGCTGACTGATCCCATAATTGCATCTCCCCGGTTCTATCCGGAGACCGATGGATAATTACCGTCGATAGAGTAAATACTCTGATCTGAATTATCGATTTATTTATACGTTTGTATTCTGACGCCGGCTGGCTCTGTCGCACCATGAGCGGAGCCAGTTCTCGATCTCTTTGCCGGGTTACGGCGCTGATCCGACGACGTTGTCGCGGATCGCGGAAATTGCCTCTGGTTGGAAAAGCGGGGTTTAAAATGAGGATTTTTGGAATACAGTGCAGGAGAGATGATATTCAAAAGGTATAAGCCTTATGGGATGACATGAAGCAGATTGGAGAACAGTATGTTCCGACCACAGGACGATTTTACCTACTTGATGCCGGTTCACTTCGGAGGGGGGAAGTTCGACCCGGAGACACTGGTCACGCAGAGGGCGACCGGTCTCGTCATTAGTTTTGAAACCGAGAGAGACCTTCTTGAGAGATACATCCCCGAGGGATTCGAACTCCTGGCCCCCGAGGTGCAGGTCGCGTTCAACAAATTCACCGAGATCAACTGGATGCACGGGGGCCAGTACAACCTGATCAACGTGGCGGCGCCGGTCCGGTTCCACGGCAAGAAGGACGAACTCGACGGCGCCTATACGCTGGTGGTCTGGGAGAACAAGACCGCACCCATCCTCGGGGGACGGGAACAGACCGGCATCCCGAAGATCTATGCGGATATCGAGGACCTGCATATCGTCCGGCCCAACTTCGCCACGGCCGTCAGCTACGAGGGGAACACCTTCCTCAACATGAACTTCGAGGCCAGAGGATCGATAACCGGGCGGGATCTCGATGCCCTGAAGGCGCAGTTCCTCTCCATGAACACCCTCGGGTGGCGGTACATCCCGAAGGTGGGGGCTCCGGGAGCGGAACTCTCCCAGTTCGTCCTCTACCCCCAGGGCATGGAGGTGGAGACGGCACAGGTCGGCAAAGGCAGCCTGAAGTGGACCGAACTGACCCCGATGCAGAACCCGGCCCAGTACTACATCGTCAACAGCCTCGCGGCCCTGCCCATAAAACGGGTGACGCAGGCGGTAATGGTCGAGGGGAGAGCCATCCTCCGCGCGATGGGCGCAAGGGTGATTGAGTAAGCGAGGCGAGGATTATGGATTCTGATTATTATACGGGTAAGGTCTGCATCGTCACCGGTGCGAACTCCGGGATCGGGTACGCGATCAGCGAAGAACTCCTGAAGCGGGGAGCAATCGTCTACATGGCCGGCCGCAGCCGGGAGAAGGTTGCCGCGGCCGCGGGGCAGCTCTCCGCCTACGGAGGCCGGGCACGCCCGCTTGTCATGGACGTGACGAAGCAGGAAGAGGTGCAGAAGGGCATCGAGGATACGGCGGCAGAGGCGGGCAGGCTGGATCTCCTCTTCAACAACGCGGGCGTCGGGGGGACCATCCCGTTCGAGATGGCCACCCTCGAGGACTGGAAGGCGATCATCGATACCAACATCTGGAGCGTCGTCTACGGCGTCCATGCCGCCGTCCCGATCATGCTCAAACAGGGGTTCGGGCACGTCGTGAACACCAGCTCGATAGCGGGCATCGTTCCGCCTCCGTTCCAGGCACTCTACTCCCTGACGAAGTACGGCGTCACCGGCCTCACCGAATGCCTGAAGTACGAGTTTGCGGATAAGGGGCTCTATTTCTCGACGATCTGCCCGGCGAACATCGCCACCCCGATCTTCAACAAGGGTATCGACGGACAGGCCCGCGGCGAACTCCGGATCCCCGACGACGCGTACCCCGCCGATAAGGCGGCGTCGCTCATCCTCGACCGGGTCGCTGAGCATAAAGGGATCATCGTCGTGCCCGAAGAACCCTACACCGACCTCTGGAAGGGGTATATCCTCGGCACCCCGGAGGTGGAGGAGCGGCTGCGGCAGATGGCACGCGAGCGGCGGGAAGCGTTCGCGAAGGGCGGGACATACTTCTGACCCTCTCTTTTTGCCCCCGTCGGGCAACAATCATACCCGGTTGCCTGTACGGATACCGAACGGATCTCCACGCTGCACCGCATACGATCCTGGTGGATTATGCAGTCGGCATCACGGCACTCTTCGCGGTCATGCTCCTGCGGCATTCCAGAGCGTGCTGAACTTTTTGGCGCCTGTCACGAGCATCCCCTGCTATAAAGGGGTTCGGGTTCTGCTCCGGCCGGAAAGGTTGATGTTCCCCTGTGGTATATTGTGGTGTATGGGTGTGGAAGCAACGATCAAGGTGACCCCGGAAGTGAAGGGGAGGCTGGATAAACTGAAAAACTACCCCCGGGAGACGTACAACGACGTGATCGACCGTCTCACCCGGGACGCCCTGGAGGAGGCTGCCGGAGAACTGACGGATGAAGACATCCGTGATATCGAGGAGGCGATTGCGGATATCAAGGCGGGGAGAGTCTACACGACGGAGGAGTTGAAGCTGGAACTGGGGATCGATTGAATGGCCTATACGGTGATCTGGACCGAAAAAGCCCTTAAAAACCTGAAACAACTCCCCCGCGAAACTGCTGCGAGGATCGTTGCAGCCGTCGAGAAGATCCGCGACAACCCCCTCGATCACCTGCACCCGTTGCGAGGATCTCCCTACTTCAAACTGCGGGTAGGAAATTACCGCGTCATTCTGGACTTACGAAAGAAGATCATGATTGTGTACGTGATCAAGGTCGGGAAGCGGGAGAATGTGTACGACAGGATCTGAGAGTCTCCCTTGAATATTTTATGGATGACTTTCAAGTGCTGCCGCTCGATCCACCACCCTCGAGGTGAGATCGCCGATCAGAATATCCCCGGAACGATCGCTCCGGAAGAAGCGGGCCTTGAACCGGTCGCCGGTGGATTCACCAGCCCCGTCGCGCTTGCGTCTCCCGGCAATGGAACCGGACGGCTTTTCGCCGCAGACCTCCCGGAGGACGGCAGGGTCTCCCGGCTCGTTCCGCCCGGGGTCGTTCCGTCGCACGGACGAAAGGTGTCTGCTGCCGTTGTAGTACACCCGTGCTGTCAGGACCGGCGGGCGAGCGTCGTCGGCCCCCAGACGGCCACCACCACCGCCGCGACCGCTACCGCGATCGCCCCGGTGACGACCGGGTCGTAGTGGGAACCGAAGTTCGGGAACGAGAACCCGGCAACGTTCACCATGCCGTGGAAGAGGGTCGCGGCAAAGACGCTTTTATGGGTGTTGTTGTAGAGCCAGACGATCAGGACCCGCAGCGCGACCGTCGAGAGGGCCTGCCCCGCCGCCCAGACCGGGCTGTTCTGCAGGAGCCAGGGGATGAAGTGCCAGGCCGCCCCGATCGTCCCGATGATGAGCGCGGCGGAAAGAGCGCTCCGCCGCTCCTGCAGGGGGTCGGTGGCGTATCCCGTCCAGCCCACCTCCTCGAATGCGGCGGCGATGAAGAAGAGGAGGACGAAGACCGGGATCGTGAGATACGGGACAGAAGGGTCGGCGGGGAGCGGCCGGCCGGCACGCATATCACGCCGGTAGCGCACCGCGACCGCCACCCCCGCGACGGCGATACCGAGCAGGACGAGGACGATCAGGACGTCGGCCATAGGAATAACCGCTGCCGGCCACGCCGGGTCTTCAGGCGCCGGGTTATCTCCGCGAGAGTTCCTTCAGGAGTTCTGCGAGTTTGTCGAGGGACTCGTTCCAGCCGGCCTCGGCCATATCCCGCATCTCGCCCGCCGGGATGCCGGGCTCCCGTATGGTCAGTTTTGTCCCGCCGTCGCCGTCCTCGAACGTCACCGTCGCCACCAGTTCCAGCGGCCAGTCTCCGGTCATCCCGTAGTCCGAGGCCGGGACCACGTTGCCCTCCGCATCCGCGAACGAGTCGGTGGCGACGATCCGCTCCGCGGGGGCGATCTCGCGGTAAACGCCCGTGCTCCAGAAGTCCCGGCCCTCGGGCGACCGCATGCCGTACAGGTACCTCGCTCCCACGCGGAGATCGATCTCGATGACGGGCGCGGTGAAGCCTTTCGGCCCCCACCAGCGCTTTACGCACCCCGGCTCTGTCCATGCCTTCCAGACGAGTTCGCGCGGTGCATCGAAAACACGCTCGACGAGGATCTCCGACCTGATCTGCTCTGCTTCTTCCATAACGTATTCACCTCTGGCGTGCTCTATGACGGTCCGGTGGTTATTAACCCGTCGGCGAATACCCGACAACTCTTGATGAGGTTGTCGCAGTGGCTTAGCCCGTCCCAAGTAGACCTTGCTTTCTCTGGAAGTAACTTGCTCTGACAGTGGATTCAGATCATTGTCATTGTTTTTGGAAGAAGTAAGTGAAGGCCTTTCTTAGTGCGAAACGTGCTTCGAAGATGTTTACAACTAACTTTGAGTATAAAAGTATAGCTTTATATGTCCTTGCGTTAACACCCCCTTTAAGAGTAATCGACGATGGGTAGTCAGAATAGATCAAGTCTAAGCGCTACAGGGCCTGGAATTGCTCATTATCCAAAACGCCAGATCGGTCAAATTGAAACCGCAGTGAGTGATACTCCCACTGAGGCTGGCCGGGTAGTTGCTGCAAAAATTCTATTGAGCGTATTTGCCCCCGCAAGTTCCTTCTTTGCAATCGCAGTTGCTGCTATCCTTTTGATTACCATTCTACAAAAAGTCGCTCATTATGCAGAAATAGCTGAAAGGGAGGGTACCGACGCAGCAATGTCTGAAATTATGGAGGATGTCGCAAAAGGGGTGATTCACCAGTATCTAACCGATTCTGCTATGGATTTAATCGTTGATTCAGAAAACATATCTCCACAGTACAAGGAGCAACTGGAAACGATCATGGGAATGGTCATCGATCAGGGTATTGATAGTGTTGAAGAGGCGTTTTTGAATGAGTAATAAATTTGACACAAAATTTGAAGAAGTCTTATATGTTATTTTAGTCGATTACGCAGCAAAAACGCTGAACTCTGAAGAAATTGCTCCAAAGTTCAAGTCAAGGGCTGTCGAAGAAAGAAGGGCCATAAAGGAAATGATTCTAAAAAAATTGCAGGAAGCCGTAAAAAGGATCGGGAAAGAGCTTTCTGAACACAGTCTTTCGGATCCACAAATGATTGTCACGCACAAAGAAGAGGTAAGGAAAATAATTATCCAAGTTGTCAGAGGCAATCATGAAAATTGACAAAGCGCTAGTTGAAAATTACAAACTGAATATCAACAGTGGGCAGATAAATCGTTTTTTCTTTAGTGAAGGAAAGAACGCTCCAGTACGAAAGAGGTTGCCTGCAAGGCTTGATGATTTTGTCAGAATAATCATGTATTGCAACTTCATTGATCGACTAAATGTTTGTGCGAGAGATGAGCAACACCAAATTGAAATTCCCGTATACGATCTCCCATTTTGGAAGGGTGAAGAAGAACAGCTGATTAAAATCTTATGGTCTCTTTATCGACGAGATTTTTCTCTGGACTTTCTTTGTGATACATCGCAGAAGCCAAAAACACAGATTCAAATGAAACTTTTTGATGAGGGTCAACGAGAACTTCTATTGTTTTCTGAAGGATTGGATAGTATCGCGGCAGCGACTGAGTTTCCAAAAGCAACATTAGTCCATGTCGTAAAATCCACCTACACAGAATCACATATGAAAAATGTGATGAATCTTTTCCCTGAACGGAAAATCGAAACGATCACTTATGGTTTAAGGGGAGAAAATTTGCCTCTCGATACTGGTATCTCGAATTCAAGAGGTTTAATTTTTCTCGGATTGGCATCGATTCATCTTTACTTGAATAAATCAAATACGCTTATTACCGGGGAAAATGGAGTGATGATGCACAATCCTCCCCTATTCGAAGGTTCAAAACCCACAAGAACAATGGATCCTAATTTTGTTCGCTTACTGCAGGGATTATTGTCCGATATTTATGGAGAAGATATTCAGATCAAAACACCTTTCTTAAAGATGACGAAAAAAGAGGTCCTTGAAATTGCAAAACAAAACCTGAAAGAAAACTTCAAAACAGCAATTGAATGCAGTTATTCATGTTTTAGCCAGCAGCCGCGGGGGAATGAAACGAAGATGTGCGGACGATGTTGTGCTTGTTTACTGCGTACAATTTCAATACGATCTCTTCAGGGGTATGATAACTCAACGTATGAGCGATCTCCCTTCTCAGAAGACTTCAGCGATGGGAAAGGCGCAGTAAATGTAATGGACTTAATGCGTTTTTCAAGGGGTGTCTTGCAATACAAGCTCCCTTATGTTGCTGCAAAAATTGTTAAGCAGGATGAAGAGCTGTTTCACCGATTCGCCCAAGATGTTATGGACACAATAAGAAATGTCCCGGAAAAGTCTTACCACCTGAAAATTGAATCCGAAAGGCCTATTTTTCTGTGATATACTGTTTGCACACGGTCCGCGCCGAGGCTGCCTCCGGGTTTCTCCCCGGAGGCAAAATCCATGTGTTACGGTTATGGACCGCCGCTACCTTGCCGACGCCGCCTGTTTCAACGACTGCAGGAGCCCGGCAAGCCGTTCCAGGGGCTCGATCATCTCTTCCTGCGATCCCGCCTGGAGCATCCCGTCGCGGTCCTCGACCGACTGGAAGATCAGGTGGTCGGTCAGCTTCGTCCTGCCGCCGCCAAGGTCTTCGAGCGTCTCCGTCTCGAGCAGGACATGGCCCGGCATGGCATCGTACTCGAAGGTGTCGACGATCCGCCCGGGCGTAACCTCATGGTATACGCCGTGGAACGCGTACTCGTTTCCCTCGGCATCGCGCTGGACGGCACGCCACATCCCGCCGGGCCTCGTGTCCATCTTCTCGACCGTGGTCGTGACGCCCTTTGGCCCCCACCACTGCGATACCAGCCCCGGGTCCGTGCATGCCTTGAACACGAGGTCCTGCGGGGCATCGAACTCCCGTGAGATGACGATATCCTGTTTTCCCGATTCAGCGATGAGATTTGTTTCTGCCATTGTATCGTTCTCCCTCCGATGGTTCCCGGGCTTCATCCCTTCTCCATGATATATTTTTCCCGTCACGGGTACGCCGGTGAAAACAATGATAAAGCCGGCAAAATCGGAATACCCTCCGGGACGCGGCACTTCCGCGGTATGCCCCGGGTGCGGGCGGAGGCTCCCATCCGGAGACGTGCTCTCCCTCTTACCAGAACCAGGCCAGCAGGAAGATCGTTATCAGCAGGAGGCCGTCTTGGAGCGCGACCGAGAGGATCATGATCTCGGCACCCAGCCTCGGGCCGAAGATCGCGGCGTAGAACGACCCGAGCCATCGCAGGTAGGTGACGACGCTGGTGAGCAGGTTCGCCACGAGCAGCGTGATGACGATATCCCTGCCCGCCATATCCCCCGCCGCAAGCAGCCCGGACGCAAGGCTTGCCGCGGCGACGTACGACCCGAACTTCGCGGCGACGATCGCGAGCCCTTCGGGCGGTATGGGGAAGAGCCGGCTCGCGCTCTCCAGGTACGCGGCGACGGCGTCGAAGACCCCCGCCTCGACCAGGAACGCCACGACGACGATCGTCGGGATCATGATCCCGAGGATGCGGCGGAGGGTCTTCGCGGTCGGTTTAAGAGATGCCCGCAGAGCCTCGCGAACGGACGGGGTCGGCCCGGAAGACTTCTCCGGCGGCCCGGACGCGGGAGGCGGGGAGAGCAGCACCCTCCCGGCCGCCATGACGATCCCGGTCTTGAGGAACCCGATCCCCATCAGTATGCCGAAGTAGATCAGGCCGAAGACCCCGAGCAGCGGCACGTAGACCGGGATGAGGTAGCGCCAGTGCATCACGACGGACGGGAAGGAGTTGATGAGCGCCGCGACGACGAGCTCGCTCCTCCCGATCATCCCCCTGCGGTGGTAGTCGACGAGCATCGCGTCGGCCGCCTGCGGCGAGACGAACGCCAGGAGGAAACTCGCCCCGCACTCGCGGGGGAGGTGGGAGAACGTCGTGACCGGGTAGGCGACGCTTGCTATCCTGTCGGTGATTTTGAGAGCAATCAGGACTTCGGCGATCAGGACGCCGGCGACGACGATCGGAACCGTCCGAACCAGGAGTTCGAGCGAGAGGCCCAGTGCCGCTGAAATGATCTCCGCCGTGCCGTCCATGACCCGCCCCGCCTTGCGGCGTTCGTCCCGCTCCGAAACAACATTCGGTACGTCGTCCGGGGATATCACCGTTCTGGATGGCCGCGAGCGGAGTATGCCGGTGTCATTGCAGTCGTTACCCCGATCAGGGCTCTCATGCGCGAGGAATTCGGCAGTGGTGCGATCTCCCTCCGCCTCTCCGGCAGCAATATCGTATGATTTAAATACAATGGATCTGGATGCTGTTTAGGTACTCGATGATTGGCAACGATTTAGAGTCCTGTTGCACATATGTGCAGAACTGTCCGAACGTGCGGTGCACGTTTGCGCAGAACGCATTCTTCTTTAGATAGGGAACCGGCCCTTTTGCTGAGTTCCCGTGTAATGTAACGGTTTTTCCGCTACCGTCAGGTGGTTTGTCATGTTTGGCATTACCGATCCCGCGATCTGGGTTGGATATCTGCTTGCGCTCGGCTTCACGCTCGCATGCTTAGTGTACGGCCTGTTGAACTGGAATAAAGGAACGGAGGAGGAACGGGATGGCAGTTGATACCGGGCTCTTCATCGCGGTGACGCTGGTTTACCTCGCCGCCACCATCGGCCTCGGCTATCTCGGCTACCGCCAGACGAAAGGAGACGACGACTATATGGTGGCCGGCAGAAAGGTCAATCCTGTCGTTCTTGCCCTCTCCTACGGCGCGACGTTCATCAGCACCTCCGCCATCGTCGGGTTCGGCGGGGTTGCGGCGCAGCTCGGCATGGGGATGATCTGGCTGACCGTCCTCAACATCGGGCTCGGGATCTTCATCGCGTTCGTCGTCTTCGGGAAACGGACCCGCAGTATCGGGAGCAAACTTAAGGCCGTCACCTTCCCCGACCTGATGGGGAAGTGCTATCAGTCGCCGTTCATGCGGTATGCCGCAGGGCTCGTCATCGTCGTCTCCATGCCGCTCTACACGGCGGCGATCCTGATCGGCGGCGCCCAGTTCATCACGAGCACGCTGCAGATCCCGTACGCCACCGCGCTCATCGCGTTCGCCGCGGTCGTCGCCCTCTACGTGGTGCTCGGCGGGCTCATCGCCGTCATGTACACCGACGCGCTCCAGGGCGGGATCATGCTCGTCGGGATGACCATCCTCCTCGTGCTCACCTACATCCAGCTCGGGGGGGTCATCGAGGCGCACACCGCCCTTGCCGCGATGTCGGACCTCGTCCCCGGGACGCTCGCCGCCGGGGGGATGACCGGGTGGGCCTCCATGCCGGCGCTCGGGTCGCCGATCTGGCTCACGCTGGTGACGACGCTCGTTCTCGGGGTGGGCATCGGGGTGCTGGCGCAGCCCCAACTCGTCGTCCGGTTCATGACCGTCAAAGACAGCCGGTCGCTGAACCGTGCGGTCCTCGTCGGCGGGCCGTTCATCCTGATGATGACCGGAGTCGCCTTCACGGTCGGCGCGCTCACGAACGTCTACTTCTACCGGACGGGAGGCGTGATCGCTCTTGCGGCGGCTACCGACGGCAACATCGACACGATCATACCGAACTTCATCAACGCGTCGATGCCGGACCTCTTCGTCGTCATCTTCATGCTGACGCTCCTCGCCGCTGCGATGTCCACGCTCAGTTCCCTTCTCCATGCCATGGGCACGTCGCTCGGGTTCGATATGATGCGGCACACCGGTTCCCGGGGGGCGTCGATGAAGAGGATTCAGGCGGCGACCGTCGTCATGATCGTCGCGAGCGTCATCCTGGCCTTCATCATGCCCGGCAGCATCATTGCGCGGGCGACGGCGATGTTCATGGGCCTCTGTGCGTCGGCGTTCCTGCCGGCCTACGCTCACGCTGTCTACAGCAGCCGGCCGTCGCTCCTCGCGGCGAAGTTGAGCCTGGTCGCCGGAGCGGCCGCCTGGTTCGTGTGGACCGCCTTCGTCCACGTCAAGGAGTCGGCGGCGCTCGGGCTCTCGAACCTCCTCTTCGGGGTGCCGGCGGTTCTCTCCGCCCCGTGGCAGGACGTGGACCCGCTCGTCGTTGCTCTCCCCCTCTCGATGGCTGCACTGCTGGTCGGGTGTGTACTCGACCGGCACCGGGTGCATGCAGATCAGGATGAACCGGCCGGGGCTGCCTGACGGCGGCTCCCCGTTTTTCCCGCATCCGGAGTCGCAACCGTTATCCTCCGGCAGAACGGACGATCTGCAGAAAGGCGCCATGACCATGCGTTACTACATCGTCGATGTCTTCGCGGAGAGGAGGTATGCCGGCAACCCGCTCGCCGTGGTGCTGGACGCCGGAGCGCTCTCCGATACGGCCATGCAGGCGATTGCCCGGGAGATGCACCTCTCCGAGACCGCGTTCGTCCGGTCGGGCGGGGGAGAAGACCGTGCCTATGACGTGCGCATCTTCACGCCGGAGCACGAGGTTCCCTTCGCCGGGCACCCGGCGCTCGGCACGGCCTACGTGATCCGGGAGGAAGTCCTGCAGGAACCCGTCCCCGAGGTCCGGCTGAACCTTGCGGCAGGGCAGATTCCGGTCTCGTTTGCCCCCGATGGGATCGCCTGGATGCGGCAGAACCCGCCGGTCTTCACCGGAGAGTTCTCCCCGGATACGCTCGCGGGCGTCCTTTCGCTCCCGGAAACCGCGATCGATCCCCGCTTCCCGGTCGAGGAGGTCTCCACGGGGCTCCCGTTCATCATCGTCCCGGTGAGGAGCCTTGAATCCGTACGGCGGGCGACGATCGATCGCGACGCCTACGAAGCCCTCATCCGCACGACGGCGGCAAAAGCCGTCTTCATCTTCTGCCCGGAACCCTACCGGCCGGAGAACACGTTCAACGCACGGGTCTTCGCCGACCACTTCGGCGTCCCGGAAGATCCGGCGACCGGCAGCGCGAACGGGTGCCTTGCCGGCTACCTCCTCCGGCACGGCTACTTCTCCGGCGATTCGCTTGATATCCGCGTGGAGCAGGGTTGCGAGATACACCGCCCGTCCCTGATCCGTTGCAGGGCGGCGCGGCGCGGGGAGTCCATTGCGGTGCAGGTCGGCGGCAGGGTCATTCCGGTTGCCCGGGGGGAGCTCCTGTAGAAAGGACGTATTCCCCGTCGATCCGCACCCGGCCTCCCCCACCGAACATGAGCCCACCGTCTTCGGGGCGGAGCAGGCGGACGATGTTCGGGTTCTCCCGGTCCGGCCCCTGCTCGATGACGAGCGTCCGGTTCTTCCAGAGGTTCTGCCGGATGAGGAAGTTTCCGAGGGCGGCGTTCCCCGAACCGGTCGCTGGGTCTTCCAGGTACCCGAACGTCGGGGCGAAGACCCGGCTGTGCAGGTCGTGCCCTGGAAAGGCCGTCTCGCGGGTGTAGACGACGACCACGTCGACGGCATGGGAGAGGGAGAACGCACGGAGCGTCGCGTAGTCCGGAGAGCACCGGATGCAGGCGTCGAGCGAGGCGAGGGGGACGAGCAGGGTATCGAGGCCGGCGTTCACGACGCCTATGGGTATCGCGGGATCGATATCCCGGACGTCAAGTGCGAGCGCGGCGGCGGTCTCTCTGATCTCGGGGCGTGTGTCGGAGAACTCCGGTTCGGGAGCCCGGATGTAGACCATGCCGTCCTCGCCCGTCCGGTTCAGGACCGTGACGACACCTCTGTTCGTCCGGAGGCGGAGGCTCTCCCGGTTCCTGAACCGGTCGTCGCTACGCACCACGTCGTCCATGATGGCTATCGTCGCGTGGCCGCAGAACTCGACCTCCCGCTCGCAGGAGAAGTAGCGTATCGAGAGGTCGCACTCGCCCGGCGTGCCTTCACGGAGAAAGCCGGTTTCCGAGACAAAACCCTTCAGTTCGCGGGCGATCTGCTGCATATCGCGGTCGGTGATCTCCTCCCCGGGGGAGAGGCGGACGTATCCCGCGGGGTTTCCCGACGACCCGGCGACTGCAAAGGCATCGATCTTCTTGAACCGGTAGCGTTTCATAAATCCACCCGCACTGCCTGCCGTGAGACCGAAGACCGGCTCCGTCTGTTCATGAGCACCCGTCCTCCTCTGGAGGAGAAAGAACTTGCTGTCCGTTCGGACAGGATAACGGCGGCAGATTGCTCCGCTGTGGGGACAACGGGCAGGAGTCACGAAAAAAGAGTGAGGGTTAGTTCTTTCTCCCGGTAACCAGCACCAGCCCGGCAATCAGCAGGGCGACGCCGGCAAGGGCTGGAGCGAGGGGCGCCTGCTGCGTGGGGGGCGCGGAGCTCAGGTTCACGTAGAGGTCGACGGTCTCGCCCCTGGCGGGGTACTGGTCGACGGCCGCCGTGTAGGGGAGATACCCTTCCTTCGTCACGGTGTAGGTCTTATACGGTGTTCCGGTCGTGTAGACCTGCACGGTGAGGACGCCCTGGCTGGTGACGCCCTTGACCTCGTTGTCGAACTGGACGGTTGCCCCGTCGACGTTGACGTGGACGGCGTACCACCCGACGTCGCCGCCGATCGGGGCGGGCGGTGCAGCGGGGTTGAGGGTCGCGTAGAGGTCGAAGACCTCTCCTTTACTCGGAACCGAGGTTACGTCCCCGTAGTGGGTCGCGTATCCGTCTTTTTCGACACGGAACGTCTTGTAGGGTGCACCGGTGGTGTAGACCGGGACATAGAACACGCCGTTCTCGATCGTGCCCTTGTATTCGTCTCCGAAGTAGACGTCGGCTCCGTTCACGTTACAGTTGACCGCATACCATCCGTTGTCCCCGCCTACGGGCGGCTGAGCACTCGCAGGAAGGACAAGAAGGAAGCAGGCGATGAGAGAAAAGACCAGAAGATTGCGTACAGCGCTCTGCATAAAAGCCTCCGTTTTCAGTTAATAAATTATCTTCTGACGGATATACCTTTCTCTCTTTTATCGGCAGAATTGTGAGTTAAACGGGATTTACAAAAATCCTGTGGTTTCTCTGTCCAATAAGGGCACATCCGATGAGATGAAGCACACCGGAGAAGAGGGCTGCGTTCCGGTTCCCGGTAAATAAGGCACGGCTCCGCGATTTCCGGAATTCCCGGACACCGTGCTGAAAACTGCGGCAAATCTTCGATAACCTGCGGAGAAAGCCCCGCTGGAATAAAAAGATTTTTAATTGTTCCGCATCTTCTCTCTACTATGAGATATCATGCGATCACCGCTCTCCTGGTTGCCTCCGTCCTGCTCCTCATCGCTGCAGCAGGATGCATCGCCACAACGGACGAGAAGAACAATACTGTTGCACCGGCCGACGAGGCCTACGCCCGGGGGCTCGCCGAATACGGAGCCGCCAACTACCGGGTCGCCGAAGAACGATTTGCCGAGGCCTACGCCCTCTACACGGCCGCCGGCGATACGAATAAGGCGCTGACGGCGAGGAATGCCATCTTCCAGGCGAACCGGACGTATACTGAGTACCAGTTCGACCGTAGCGCCGCAGAGGCGGCGCTGCGGGAGAGGGTTCCCGGGATCACCGATGCTGCGATAGCCGAATGGCTGGATACTCGCGCCCAGAAACTTGTCTCGGAGAACGAGACGCTCTACTTCTACGACGTCGCCGGGAACTACCTCTACGCGCACCCCGACGAGATGCAGAAGCAGACCGTGAGTGGTGTGGACTTCGACTACATCGGTCGGTATGCCTGGGCGGAGGACCGTCCGGAGCACGGGCCATACGTGAACCCGGTCCGCTACGCGGGGGTCGAGCGGCTCGAGATCCCGCACGAGGCGCTCCCCTCGACGGGTACCTTAAGGATCTGGCTCCCGCTCCCGGTCGAGACGGACGCGCAGAGGAACGTCACCGTCACGAACCTCTCGTGCCCCGACTTCATCGTCGCCGGCCCGTTCACCACCGGTCCCATCGGCTACGTCTACTATGAGGTCCCGGCCGGGGCGGTCAACGGCGACCTCGTCATCACGGCGGATATCGCGTTCACCTCCTACGAGCAGATCTTCGAGGATATCGACCCGGCGCTGGTCGGGGAGTACAACACGAGCGATCCCGAGTACCTGCTCTACACGAAGTCCGAGCGAAACATCGAGATCACGGATGCCGTCCGGGAGAGGGCGCTCCAGATCGTCGGGAACGAGACGAACCCGCACCTGCAGGCGCAGATGATCTACTACCACATCATAAAGACCTACCCCTACAGCCACGTTCCGCACGCCTCGCTCGATGCCCGCGAGCCCAAGGTCGCCGAGTCGACCCATATGTTCGAGACCGGTCACGGCGACTGCGGCACCCAGAGCATGCTCTTCGCCGCATTCTGCCGGTCGCTCGGGATCCCCGCCCGTGCCCTCGGCGGCTACCAGATGATCATGAGTGAGACGCCCGGCGGCCACTTCTGGTCGGAGTACTACCTCCCCGGCTACGGCTGGGTCCCGAACGACCTGACGGTTGCCGAGGCGGCCGACTGGGTCGTCATCCCCGAGGAGAAGCGGACCGCGTTCAAGGAGTACTATGCCACGAACCTCGACTCCGCACGCCTCGTCATCCAGAAGAACGTCGACGCCCCGATGGACCCGGCCCTGCCCGACGACGCTGTCTTCTTCAGGCTCGTCAAGCAATACCCGGCGATCGCCTCAGATACGGCGGACTACGACATTGATCTCTATAGCATGGGGTGTTTCGGGATCAGTCTTACGGCTGTCGAGTGACACTATCCACTTGTTTTTTCGGACCGATGCGGGAGCCGTTCCGGCTCCCTCCCGGCCTGCTGCAGACCGGCAGGGGAGACGCAGGGATCTTCGCGCAGTATGTCCATTATTTGTGCAGAATTGAATTAACGGCGTAAGTTCTGGTAATTGTAATTACAGAACATATATCTATCGATTGCGGCGGCTCGCCAGATATATATGGATTCGGCTCCTTACAACTGAGTAAGAGTTCTCCCCTCAGTCGCCAGCATACTACCGGGTCGAATCATGATCCAGGGACGGTATTGAATCATGATCCAGAGAAGCCAGCTTGACCTGAGAAAATTTGTAACTCCTGAATTTATCTGCGGGCACGGTGCACTGCGCCTCGCCGGCCGGTATGCCCGCAACTTCGGGATGAGGCATGTCCTCCTCGTCACCGATCCGGGCGTCCGGGCCGCCGGCTGGGCGGGTGCCGTCGGGGAGAGCCTGACCGAAGCGGGGGTCTCGTTCACCGTCTTTGACGCTATCTCTCCAAACCCCCGCTCCCGGCAGGTTATGGCGGGTAAGGAAGCATACCTCGCTGAGGAGTGCAACGGCATCGTCACCGTCGGCGGGGGGAGCCCGATGGACTGCGCCAAGGGTATCGGGATAGCGAGTTCCAGCATGCGGGATATCCTCACGTTCGAGGGCGTCGACCGGGTCCCGGTCCCGGCGCCGCCGCTCATCTGCATCCCGACGACCGCCGGAAGTTCCGCCGACGTCTCCCAGTTCGCCATCATCACGGACGAAGAGCGAAAGCGGAAGATCGCCATCGTCTCTAAAACGCTCGTCCCCGACATCTCCCTGCTCGATCCCGGACCCCTGACGACGATGCCGCGGGAACTGACCGCGGATGCCGGCATGGATACCCTCAGCCATGCGGTCGAGGCCTACGTCTCGAACGCCAGTTCCCCGATGACCGACGTGCATGCCCTGGAGGCGATACGACTCATCACGAGCGCACTGCCTGCGGTTCTGGAGGAGCCGGACGACCTGGACCTGCGGTTCTCGACCCTCCTTGCCAGCCTTCACGCCGGGCTTGCATTCTCGAACGCAAGCCTCGGGGCCGTGCACGCGATGGCGCACTCCCTCGGGGGAGCCTACGACCTTGTGCACGGGCGGTGCAACGCACTGCTCCTCGAGCACGTGATGGCGGCCAACTACGAGGCGGCATCCGACCGCTACGAGCGGATTGGCGCGATCATCGGAAGAGGAGAGTCGACCCCGGCGGAGAAGGTGGCGGTGTTTCGGAGGGCGCTCGGGGTCACCGAAACCCTCGCCGAGGTCGGCGTCCGGGAGGACGCGATTCCCGCCCTTGCCGAAGCGGCGTACAACGATCCCTGTATGGTAACCAACCCGCGCAGTCTCACCTGCGACGAGATCGAACGGATTTATATGCATGCCTTCTGAAGCCCCTGAAGACCGGGATGCGCTCCGGGAGAAGATCATCGGCCTCGGGGAGACCTCCCTGCACAAGAGTTACTATCCCGAGCTGCAGAGCCGGCTTGCCGAACTCGAGCGGTTCCGGGCGCTGCTCGACCAGACCTACGACGCGATATTCCTGCTCCGCGCGGAGACCGGGATGCTTGCGGACGTCAGCGCATCCGTGAGTGCGTATCTCGGCTACTCGAAGAAGGAACTGCTCAGGAAACCGTTCATCGATCTGATCTCGCCGCAGCAGAAGGCCCGGTTTGCCGAATTCATCCGGGAGAGCAGCGATATGGCGTCCGAATCCGGGCAGACCTTCATCGCGCCGCTCGTAGCGCGGGATGGAACGGAGATCCCGATGGAGATCACCGTCCGGTCGGTCACCTTCGGCGGCGAGCGGTACGTCGTCGCGATTGCACGGGACATCACCGAGCGGATCCGCACCGAGCGCGAGCTCAGGATCAAGGAGAGCGCTCTCGAATCCTCGACGAACGGCATCCTCATCGCCGATCCCACCGGAGCGGTCATGTATGCCAACCGGAGTTTTGTCGCGATGTTCGGCTACGACGGGGCGGGCACGATCGCGGGGAAGAACCTGGGGGCGTTCTTCGCGGACCCCACTGTCGGGGAGAAGGTCACCGCCCACCTCCTCGACGACCATGCGATCGTGCAGGAGACGATCGGGCTGCGAGATGACGGCTCTCAGTTTCACATCCAGATATCGGGCAGCGTCGTGCAGAACGGTGCAGGGCAGCCGCTCTGCATCATGCTGATCGTCATGGACATCACCGAGCGCGTCCTCGCCGAGCAGATGAGACGGGAGACCTACGCACAGCTCGGGAAGAATATCGAGCAGTTTGCCATCCTCGGGGACCATATCAGGAATCCCCTGCAGGTGATCGTGGGGTATGCGGAGATGATCGACGACCCGTTTGCAGAGAAGATCCTCGAAGAGTCGCGCCGGATTGACGGTTTCGTCACCGAGCTCGACCGGGGATGGCTCAGGTCGGCGAACGTCAGGCAGTTCCTGCTACGGCACGGCGATGGTTCCAGTTCCGCCCGGAGGGTGTTTTTCCGCTTTTCGAACCTGAACGAAGAAGACCCTTGATCCACGCTCGTTCTCTCCGGCAGGCGCGGGTTCCGGCGAACGGGATCGTCGATAGTTCAAAGCATCGCGTCCCTTCACGACGTGGAGATGACCGGCTGCGTTGCCGACCGTAACACCGATGGGAACCAGACCCGAAAACAAGAAACGCCCCGGCCGGGATTCGAACCCGGGTCGAAAGCTCCGGAGGCTTTCAGGATATCCACTACCCTACCGAGACTGCCATATTATGTTGTTGTGTAAGGTATAAAAGGCCAGCGGAGGGGGCGGGTTCACGCCCTCCGCGATTCGTAGAGATGCCAGATCTTGCAGGCTCCTTCGTGGCTGACCATGCAGGGGCCGACGGGGGTGCGCGGGGTGCAGACCTTCCCGAAGAGTTTGCAGTCGGACGGCCGGGCGATGCCGCGCAGCACCTTGTCGCAGATACAGGCGGAGTGCTTGTCCACGTGCCGGATCTCGATATCGTACTTCTTCTGCGCGTCGTAGCCCTCGAACTCCGGTTTCAGGCGGAGGCCGGAGGCCGGGATCACCGGGAATCCGCGCCACTCGACGTCATACGGCTCGAAGACCTCGTACATCAGGCGTTTCGCCTTGACGTTCCCTTCCCGGGTGACCACGCGCGGATAGGCGTTCTCGACCCGGTGCGCCCCCTCGCGGACCTGCTGCACCGCCATCAGGAGACCGAGGAGGATGTCCTCCGGCTCGAACCCCGCGACGACCTGCGGGGCGGGGAACTGCTCGTACTCCTCGTAGCCCATCACCGCACAGACGTGCCCCGGGAGGATGAACCCGTCGAGCGATGCCTCCCCCTGGGCGAGGAGCCACGCCATCGCCGGCGGGACGAGCCGGTGGCACGAGAGGATGGAGAAGTTCTCCGGCGGGCGGGAGAGGATCGTGGCGGCGACCGTCGGCGCGGTGGTCTCGAACCCGACCGATATGAAGACGACCTCCCGGTCGGGTTCCCTCCGGGCGATCTCCACCGCCTTGTGGACGCCCTGCACCACCCGGATGTCCCCGCCGCTCGACTCGAGCGATCCCTTCGACCCCGGGACACGCAGCAGGTCGCCGTAGGTGGCGATGGTGCAGTCCCGCTCCACCAGGTCGAGCGCGGCATCGATCTCGCCCTGCGGCGTGATGCAGACCGGGCAGCCCGGCCCCATCACGATCTTGAGCCCCTCGGGAAGGACGCTCCGGAGTCCGGCGCGGGCTATCGCCGCCTCGTGGGTGCCGCAGATGTGCATGAGGGTGATATCCCGGTCGACGAGCGCGTGCAGTGTCTTGAGTATATCCTTACCAACCGCCATGAATCCTCATACCTATCTTTTGTCGCTCCGGCATATTTATGCCGGTAGCGATACCGGGCTCTCTCAGACCGGCCGGTAGAATACGCCTCTCTCCTCGCGCACGGGCTCGATCAGCCCGCCGGACTCGAGGACCCTGAGGTGTTTCGCGACCTCGGCCGGGCGGATGCCGAGGAGTGCGGCGAGATCCGCGGCCGTGCAGGGCCGGCGCCGGATGGTCGCGAGGATCGACTCTGCGAGATCCCCGCTCACCGGCGGCAGCGCCCGGTCGGTGCAGGCCGCCCCGATCACCTCACCGCCGAGCACCGCCGCGATCCGTTCGAGCGCCCCAATGGACGCCGGCCTCACCCGGATATCGGTGCCGGGCCGGTCCAGGGTGTTCACCTGGACGCGGTCGGGATTGATTGCCGCGACGGCGTCTTTGAGGAGCCGGATCTCCTCTTTCGTGTCGTTGATGCCAGGGACGATGAAGACCTCGAGCCGGATCTCGCCGGGATACTCGGAGGCGAAGTCGAGCAGCCCCTCAAGCACCTGTTCGGCGGTGATGCCGGGAGTGGGGCGGTTGATCCTTGAGAAGACCTCTTCGGAGACGGCGTCGAGCGACGGCACCACGAGGTCGGCCCGCATGAGGGCGGCCCGGACATCCGGGTCCGCGAGGAGCGCGCTCCCTGTCAGGACCGCGACCCGGTAGCGGGGATGCCGGTCTTTGATGCAGGCGATGATCTCCCCGATCCCGGCGTGAAGCGTCGGTTCCCCGGAGCCGGCGAACGTGACGTAGTCGAGATCCGGCCCCTTCGCGAGGAAGTCGTCAAGCTCCGCGATGACCCGGCCGGTCGGGACGTACTCGCGCCGTTCGCAGGTGAGGCTGGTCGTCCGCCCGCACTCGCAGTAGACGCAGTTGTAGGCGCAGGTCTTCTGCGGCACCAGGTCTACCCCAAGCGAGACGCCCAGCCGCCGGGAGGGGACCGGGCCGAAGAGATGACGGTATGCCATGGAGTCCTCGTTACTATCCGGCGCGAGGGACTATCAGGCTGCTCATCGCGGCACTCTCAGGCGTCGCCGATCTTGAGCATCTTCTTGCAGAAATGGTCGACCGAAGTGAAAACCGCTGCATTGACGCCCTTCTCGGTCGGAGGGATATCGGCGGTGACGAACCGGAGCATATCGGAGTAGTAGTTCAATGAAGGGTATTTCCGGTGAAACTCGTCGAGACAGAGGGCCGCCTGCCCCCGCTTCCCCCGGAGGAAGGCATACGCGTAGTCGATGAGGCAGAGGACGTGGCCCGGCATCTTCAGTCGTTCGGCGGTTTTGCGGAACACGTTGAACTCCTCGCCCGGGAGGTAGAGGGCGGTCCGGAGGCCGTAGTAGATCGGTTCGAAGTCATCGGGGAACCTCTGGATCAGGTCGCGGATGAGACCCATCGCGTCGGCGAGGTCGCCCTGCTCGAACTTGAGGTGGTAGGCTTCGCGGTAGAAGAGCATGTCGTCGGGGAACCGGATGAGGCCGATCTGGAGCATCTTGACCAGCGCGACGTCGTTCTTCTCCTGTTTGCTCCGCGCGATCCCGATCTCCAGGAACCAGCGGTTGTCGGGGATCCATTCGGTCGCAAGGAAGATCATCACCCAGAACGGCTCGGCAAGCCACGTGTCCTGTTCGAGTTCGCCCCGGACCAGCCGTTGCAGCCCCGGCCGCAACTGCCCGAGTTCCTCCATGTACTGGCGCGCGGCCTTCAGGTAGTTCCATCGTTCCGCGGCCGAGTAGCCGGGTTCGGCCGACCCTTCTTTGTAGAGGGCGTAGTAGCAGTAGGCGTACCAGCACCCGACTGCGGCGTCGTGCTTGCGGTAGGGCTGGAGGAAGACGGTCGCCGCAAGCGGCATCCCCATCTTCATCAGTTTTACGGCGGCGGCAAGGTGGACGCCCGCTTTGCGCTCTTTTCTGCG